>BTUI01000005.1:0-228525 GCA_045863195.1 Chloroflexota bacterium | reverse complement strand
GCCCCGGCCATCCTCAGCCGTATCGACTCTGGGACAACCGCTGGTAGAAGCGGGGGTGCAAGGGCTACCGAAACGTTCTTCGTTCTCCGCGTCCGTGGGGCCTGTGACTTGCCGCAACCAGAAGGCCCGCAACCGAACGTGGGTGACTCTAGCACCGGCTGATCAGGCCGATCAAGGCACTTACGTTGACTGGAAGCACGAATTCACCGGGACTTCACGACATTGACGTATCGCCGCATCAGCGCGACCCGCACCCGCGTATACTGCGGCTCCCTGGGCTCGACTGAGCGCTGACCGGACTCCTCGGCAGCGCATCCTCCGGGAGACGTCCCATATGCCTGACGGTTCCGAATCCACCCCGCTCCTCCTCGCGATCGACATCGGCAACACCAGTGTGGCCATCGGCCTGTTCGATGGCGAAGACCTACTTGCCACCTTCCGCATCGCGACCGACCAGGAGAACTTTCCTGACGAGTACGCCATGCTCGTGCTGGGCCTGCTCGGCACGAAGGGGATCGACCGCTCGCGCATCCACGCCGCCGTGCTCTCCAGCACCGTGCCGCCGCTCGTCGCGACGTTCCAGCACGTCTGTCGCACGCACTTCGGCGTGGAGGCGCTCGTCGTCGGGCCCGGCGTGCGCACGGGCGTGCGCGTCCTGTACGACAACCCGCGCGAGGTGGGCCCGGACCGCATCCTCCACGCCGTCGCGGCGCTCGATGTCTACGACCCGCCGATGATCATCGTGGACCTCGGCACCGCCTGCGTGTTCGACGCGGTGTCGCGGGACGGCGACTACCTGGGCGGGGCGATCGCGCCGGGCATCGGCCTGGCGTCGCAGGCGCTGTTCAACCGCGCGGCGATGCTGCATCGCGTCTCCATCGAGCGCCCCGGCAGCCCGATCGGGCGCAACACCGTGAACTCGATGCAGTCCGGGATCTTCTTCGGCTACGTGGAGATGGTCCGGGGCATGGTGCGGCGCTTCAAGGCCGAGATCGGCGAGGAGGCCCTCGTGATCGGCACCGGTGGCTACGTGAACATGATCGCGGAGGAGGCCGGCTGCTTCGACGTGATCGAGGCGGACCTGAACCTGACGGGTCTCCGCCTGGTCTACGAGGCGAACCAGTGACCGCCGGGCTGCCGGACCTCCCGGGCCGCGAGGGCGACCCGCTGCGTGGCGCCCGCGTGGTGCTGGGCGTGAGCGGCTCGATCTCCTGCTACAAGGCCGTGGAGATCGCCTCGCGCCTCGTCCAGGCGGGGGCGCACGTGGACGTGGCGCTCACCCGGCACGCGGCGGAGTTCGTGACCCCGCTGACGTTCCGCTCGATCACCGCGCGCGAGCCGTACCTGGACATGTGGCACCCGCACGGCGAGTTCGGCGAGGCGCACGTGGAGCTGGCGCGGCGCGCGGACGTGATGGTGATCGCCCCGGCGACCGCCTCCACGCTGGCGCGCATCGCGCACGGCCTCGCGGACGACTTCGTCTCCCTGACGGCGCTCGCCACCACGGCGCCGCTCCTCGTCGCCCCGGCGATGGACGCGCAGATGTGGGAGCACCCGGCCACCGCCGCGAACGTGGCGACGCTGCGTGAGCGCGGCGTGCAGTTCCTCGGGCCCCTCGCCGGGCGTCTCGCCTCCGGGCGCATGGGGATGGGCCGGCTGATGGAGCCGGACGCGATCGTGGACGCGGTGCGCGCCCGCCTCGCCGCCGTGCGCGGCGACCTCGCCGGGCGGCGCATCGTCGTGACCGCCGGCGGCAACCGCGAGGCGATCGACCCGGTCCGGTACATCGGCAACCGCTCGAGCGGGAAGATGGGCTACGCGATCGCGGAGGCGGCGAGGGACCGCGGCGCGGAGGTGGTGATCATCTCCACCGTCTCGCTGCCGGTGCCTGCCGGGGCGCGCGTCGTCGCCGTCGAGTCACACCGCCAGATGATGGACGCCGTCATGCGCGAGTGCGCCGAGGCGGATGCGCTGGTCATGGCCGGCGCCGTGGCCGACTACCGCCCGGCCACCGCTGCCGACCACAAGATCAAGCGCGAGGCGGCCGGGGACATCGTGATCCCGCTCGTCGAGAACGCGGACATCATCGCCTCCACGCCGACGACCTCCTCGCGAGGGACGATGGTGAAGGTGGCGTTCGCCGCGGAGACGGACGACCTGATCGCAAACGCGGTGTCGAAGTTGAAGAAGAAGGGCGCGCGGATGATCGTCGCCAACGACGTCTCCGCCACCGACGCCGGGTTCGGCGTGGACGACAACCGCGTCACGATCCTGAACGACGAGGGCGTGCGCGAGGATCTGCCGCTCATGACGAAGTACGCCGTGGGCCACGCGATCCTCGACCGCCTGCGCCCGTACCTGCAGAACCCGTTGCCCGAGGGGCGCCCCTAGGGGCGGTCGGACTCCAGGCGGCGCACCAGCACCTCGAACTCCTGCCAGTGGGAGACGGGCCGCACGTGGTCGCCGTACTCCTGCGCGCGCGGGCTCATCGCCGCGCCGAGGAAGAGCGCCGGCACCGTGGGGTGCGCGACGAAGTCGTCGAAGTTGCGCGCGGTGTCGTCGAAGAGCACCGCCAGCCCGTGCTCCTGCGACGGCGGCGCCTTGGAGCCACGGTTCGTCCAGAGCACGGTGCTCACGGGCACCTCGTGCTGTTCGAGCCAGGCGTGGAGGAACGGCATCTCGCGGTCATAGCGGGAGGTCAGCACCACGAGTTCGTGGCGCTCCGCCAGCCGCCGTGAGACCTCCAGCGCGTCCGGCTTCGGCGGCATCGCGAGCGTCAGATCCGTCTCCAGCATCTCGAGGATCATCGCGTCCCAGCGTTCCGCGCCGGCGAGTGGGCGGCCCGGCCTCCCCTCCGCGTGCGTCACGCGCAGGTCGAAGCCGAAGCGGTCCTGCACGAGTTCCACGAGCAGCGCGCTGAAGTCCGCCAGCGTGTCGTCGAAATCGAGGCCGATGCGCACGAGGGCTAGCCTTCCGCCGCCTGCATCAACTGCAGCGTGTTCCCGTCCGGGTCCTGGAACGTGGCGACCCAGCCGCCCCACTCCTCCTGCGCCGGGAGCCGCCGGAAGGCGACACCCGCGGCGGTGAGCCGGGCGACCGTCGCCTGGATGTCCGGGACCAGGAAGTTGAACATCACCCGTTCCGGCTCCGTGGAGCGCCCGCGCACGCCGTCGTGGACGGAGAGGATGAGGCGCACCTCCTGTGGCGGGGTGCCGAAGGAGAAGCGGACGCGCCCGGCACGGTCCGTGTCCGGGCGCAGCCCCAGCGTCTCCACGTAGAACGCGCGCATGGTCGGGTAGGCCTCGGCGGAGGTCCAGAGCGAGATGCTGGTCAGCCCGCCGAGGGCGTCCGCGACGCTCATGCGCGGGCGCGGCCCTTCACGAACTGGACCAGGGTGCGGACGGGGGTGCCGTTGTTGCCCTTCACCTTCCAGCCTCGGTCGCCGGTCGCGGCCATCACGCCGGCGATGTCCAGGTGCGCCCACGGCGTGTCGCCGGCGAAGCACTCGATGAACTTGGCGGCGGTGATCGAGCCGGCCAGGCGGCCGCCCGTGTTCTTGATGTCCGCCACGTCCGACTTGATCGACTCGAAGTACTCGGCGTCCAGCGGGAAGCGCCAGATCTTCTCGCCGCTGGCGGCGGAGGCCTTCTCCAGTTCCGCGTACAGGCGGTCGTTGTTGCAGAAGACGCCGGTGCGCACGTTGCCGAGGGCGACCGACATGGCGCCGGTGAGCGTGGCCACGTCCACGAGCGTGGTGCAGCCGTTCTGCTTCGCGAAGGCGATGCCGTCCGCGAGGACCAGGCGGCCCTCCGCGTCCGTGTTCAACACCTCGATCGACTGCCCGTCCATGGCGTAGACCACGTCGCCGGGCTTGGTGGCGGAGCCGCTGGGCATGTTCTCCGTGCACGGGGCGATCGCCATCACGTTCACCGGCAACTTGAGGCGGGCGATCGCCGCGATCGCGCCGATCACGGTGGCCGCGCCGGTCATGTCGCCCTTCATCGCCTCCATGCCCTCGGCCGGCTTCAGCGAGATGCCGCCGGTGTCGAAGGTGATGCCCTTCCCGACGAGGCCGATGTACCCGCCGCGCCGGCGCAGGCCGGTGTAGGTGAGGACGATGAACTTCGGCGGCTGCACGGAGCCGTTCGCGACCGAGAGGTAGGAGCCCATCTTCAGCCGCTCCGCCTCGGCGCGCTCGATGATGCGGCACTCCAGGCCGATCTCCGTCGCCAGCTGCTGCGCGCGGCTGGCCACGATGGTGGGGGTCATGAGGTTGGAGGGCTCGTTGCCCAGGTCGCGGGCGAAGTTCGTCGCCTCCGCCAGGACTACGCCCTCCGCCGCCCCGCCGCGGCTCTGCGCCGCCTTGCGGGTGGAGGACTCCACGATCGTGATGTTGCCGAGCGTGTAGGCGGGCTTGTCGGAGGCCTTCGTGTGGTGGCGGTCGAAGCGGTAGAGGCCCAGCACCAGGCCCTCGGCGGTGACGCGCCCGACGTCCGCGGCGTCCAGGCGCCCGGACTCCTCCTGCACGCCGAAGGCGACGGTGCCGCCGTTCAGGTCGCGCAGCCGGCGCCCCAGGTTCGCGGCGCGGTCGCGGAGGCCGTCCAGCGTCATCTTGTCGCGCTCGCCGACCCCGGCGATGACCACCCGCTTCGCCTTCAGGCGCCGTCCGGCCGGCAGGACGGTAACCTCGCCGCCCTTCCCGGCGATCAGTCCGTCCTTCAGCATCCCGGCGATGGTGCCGCCCATGAGCGCGTCCACCGCGGCCAGGTCACCGGTCAGGGTGCGCGCGCCATGCGCGAGCGGCAGCACGTACGTGTCTGCGGCGAGGTTGGTGATCGGCCCGGCGGCGACCGTGATCTCCATGAAGGTGGCTCCTGGGGCTGTGCCCGCGGTAGCGGGCGTCGGAAATCGATGTGGCGGGAGCATACCGGAGAGATCGGGCCGCCGTTGAGTGTCTGACATCGCCGCGCTCCCCACGGGGTATGATCCGCGGGTGGACTTCCCGGCCGGGTGCCGGCGGGAAGGACCGGATGACTGACCCATGCGTGTACGGATCTACCGCTACCTCCACCAGGCGACCGCGCCGACGCGCCGGTCGCTGTCGTGGTTCGACACCATCGAGATCGGCCTCGTGGTCGTCGGCTTCCTCGCGTACTTCCTCGTGCGCGGCGGGGTGGTGGACCGGACGGGCGAGGCGCTGGAGAACGCGCGCTGGATCATCAACCTGCAGAAGTCGGCGGGGCTGTTCATTGAGCCCGCGATCAACGACTGGACGCTCGCCGAGCCGTGGCGGGTCCGCTTCTTCAACTTCGTCTACTTCTGGCTGGACTTTCCGCTGATCATCGGCGTGGGCCTGTTCATGTTCTGGAAGTCACGGTTCCACTACACGGTGCTGCGCGACTCGCTGCTCATCTCCGGCGCGTTCGCGCTGGTGCTCTACTGGTCGTTCCCGGTCGCGCCGCCGCGTTATCTGCCGGAGTGGGGCTTCGTCGACACGCTCGAGACGTACGCGAACCTCTCCTACCAGGCGCAATCGATGAAGCCGTTCGTGAACCCGTTCGCGGCCGTGCCCTCGCTCCACGTGGGGTGGGCGGTGCTGCTCGCCATCGTCATCTTCATGGCGACGGAGAACCGGCTCGCGCGCGCGGGCGTGCTCTTCGTGATGGTGGCGCAGGTGATCGCGGTGGTCGCGACGGCGAACCACTATCTCTTCGACGCTGGAGTCGGCCTGGTCGTGTCGATGCTGGCGCTGCTGGTCGCGCTCTGGCTGCAGTCCGCGGCGTATCCCGGCTTCCGCCACTGGGTCGGCACGCGCGCCGCGCGCCTGGAGGCGCGTCGCATCCGAGGCGGGCCCGTCCTCTAGCCCTCTGCCCCGACCTCCGCCCAGCAGATGCCGACGAAGCCCGGCCCGAGCCGGGTCGCCTGGTGGCGCGTGACCGCGCCCTCGTACACCTCGGCGGTCGGGCGCTCGCGGCGGATCCACGTCGCCATCGCCTCGCCCGCCGGCACCACGCCCGCGTGCAGCACGGCGACGCGCAGGTGCCCCGCCACGTCAGAGGTGGCGCGGGCGAAGCCGTCGCGGACGGAGCGGAGGCCGTCGTCGCGCTTCGCGGGCGCGCCGACGAGCCGGAACTCCGCACCGTGCAGCCGCGCGACGAGTCGCTGCGTGGTGCTGCCGTCCGGCCCGGAGATCGCCGCGAGTTCGGGATGCTCGACGAGCGCGAGCAGGCTGATGGATGCCGCACGGGCGTGCGCCATCGCCGCTTCCGGGTCGGCACCCCCGCGCAACGACTCCGCGAGGATGACGGCGCGCCACCCGGCGGCCATGAGCGCCTCGCCCGTCTCGAACACCTCGAACCGCACGCCCAGGGGCGCCAGTGCCTCAGCGGCTGCCGCCGAGGCGCCGTCCGGGGAGCCGAACCCGTCCTGCGCGGGCACATAGATGATGGTGCGGGCGCCGGTCGCGGCGGCGGCGCGGCACGCCTCGACGAGGGGGGCGACGTCGAGGCCGGCGGCGGCCTCCACCTTCAAGCGCGGAATGTTCTCCCGCTCCAGGAGCAGGGGGGCGTCCGGCGGGGCGACGCGGATGCCGGCCGCGGCGGCCAGCGCGGGCGGCAGGCACAGGTCGGCGTCCACGACCACGGCGGTGTCGGGCGAGACGATCGGGGGCATCCGGGGCTCCTCGCAGGGCCGTAGCACGTGTCCGGGGGCTGTGTTAGCGTTCAAGGCACGGAGTGCGCCGTCTGGCGCGTCCGTTGCGGCATGCTCCCCGGCCGGGGGCGCCGCTCCTCCCCGAGTGTAGAGACGTTGAGTCAGAGACGGATACCGAACCGCGTATGCCGACGGCCGAGAAGTCCACGATCATCCAGCAGTACCAGCGCGCCGAGGGCGACACCGGTTCACCCGAGGTCCAGGTGGCGCTGCTGACCGACCGCATCACCCACCTGACGCAGCACCTGCGCGAGCACAAGCACGACTTCGCGACCCGTCGCGGCCTGCTTCGTCTCGTCGGCCAGCGCCGCCGGCTTCTCCGGTACCTGGCCAAGAAGGATGTTGGCCGGTACCACACCCTGATCCAGTCGCTCGGGCTGCGCCGCTTGGCGCAGCCCGTTCCGTGTCCGGGGGCGCGTGCCCCCGGCGCGGGACCGTACGAGCGCGTCCTGAGCACGCCGCGGACGATTCGATCCGCTGAGCGGCCCACCGCAACTCCCGCCGTCCCGGCGCGACCCGCGATCAGCCCGCCCGCCCCTCGAACCGCTCCGCCCGGCACTCGCCCCGGGCCGTTCGCGTTACTGTGGTAGCAAGCACAAGAGATAGACCAAGAGGAATCCTGATGAACACTGGCGCACAGACGCGCGTCTTCACCCGCGAGATCGAGGGCAACACCTTCGAGATTGGCCTGGGCCGGCTGGCCCCCAACGCCCTTTCCGCCTGCACGATCCGCTACGGCGACACCGTCCTCCTGGTGACGCTGAGCGATGGCGACCCCCGCCCCGGCATCGACTTCTTCCCCCTCACCGTCGACTTCGAAGAGCGCATGTACGCGATCGGCAAGATCCCGGGCTCGTTCTTCCGCCGTGAGGGCCGCCCGGGCACGGAGGCCACACTGGCCGCCCGCATGACCGACCGCCCGATCCGCCCGCTCTTCCCGAAGGGCTTCAAGCGCGAGGTCCACGTGGTGGCCACGCTGCTGGCCTCCGACCGCCAGAACCCGGCGGACGCCCTGGCCACCGTGGGCGCCTCCACGGTCATCAACATCTCCCCGCTGCCCTTCGAGGGCCCCGTCTCCTCCGTGCGCGTGGCGCGCGTGGACGGCCGCTTCAAGGCCTTCCCGACCTACGCGGAACTGGAGGCCTCCGACCTCGAACTCACCGTCGCCGCCACGGACGACTCCGTCGTCATGATCGAGGCGGGCGCGAAGCAGATCCCGGAAGCGGAGCTGATCGAGGCGATCGAGTACGCGGAGGGCATCTGCCGCGAACTCAACGCGCTCCAGCGCGAGGTGATCGCCGAACTCGGCGTGCCGAAGATGGACTGGGAGAAGCCGGTGGAGAACACCGACCTTCGCTCCCGCATCGAGTCCGTGCTGGCTGACCAGCAGGCGATGATCTTCAAGTCCGTCATGGGCGAGGGCTTCCGCGGCTTCGAGATCGTGGCGAAGTACGTGGAGGAGCAGTTCGCGGCGCAGGGCTTCACGGAGTTCGAGCACCGCGACGTGGTGAACCTGACGGAGGCGGTGATCAAGTCCACCGTCCGCAACCACATCCTGAACACCCGCACGCGCGCGGACGGCCGCACGCCGGACGACATCCGCCCGCTGCGCTCGGACGTGGGGGTGCTGCCCCGCGTCCACGGTTCCGGCCTCTTCCAGCGCGGTGAGACGCAGGTCCTCACCGTCGCCACGCTCGGCACGCTGCGTGACCGCGCTCGCATCGACGCCATTGCGCCGGGCGAGTGGAAGATGTTCATGCACCACTACAACTTCCCGCCGTTCTCCGTGGGTGAGGCGCGCCCGATGCGCGCCGCCGGCCGCCGTGAGATCGGCCACGGCATGCTCGCCGAGAAGGCGATCGAGGCGGTCCTGCCGACGTTCGAGGAGTTCCCGTACGTCATCCGCCTGGTCTCCGACGTGCTGTCCTCCAACGGCTCCACCTCGCAGGGCGCGGTCTGTGGATCCACGCTGGCCCTGATGGACGCCGGTGTCCCGATCCACGCGCCGGTCGCCGGCATCGCGATGGGCCTGGTCACCAGCGACGAGATGGCGACGAAGTGGGAACTGCTCACGGACATCGCCGGCATCGAGGACGCCCTCGGTGACATGGACTTCAAGGTGGCCGGCTCGGAGAGCGGCGTGACCGCCGTGCAGCTGGACATCAAGCTGAAGCGGCTCCCCCCGAACTTCCTGCGCGAGGTTTTCGCCAAGGCCCGCACCGCGCGCCTCAAGGTGCTCGAGGTCATGCTCGACGCGATCAACGCGCCGCGTGACGAGGTCGGGACGTACGCCCCGAAGATCACCGTCATCCACATCGACCAGGGCAAGATCGGCGCGGTGATTGGCCCCGGCGGCAAGGTGATCAACGCGATCATCGCCGCGACCGGCGCCTCCATCGACATCCAGGAGGACGGCACCGTGTTCGTGGGCGGCACGGACTCCAAGTCCGTGGAGGGCGCCGTCCGCCAGATCGAGGGCCTCACCCGTGAGATCCAGGTCGGCGATGTCTTCGAAGGCCCGGTCACGCGCATCATGTCCTTCGGCGCGTTCGTGGAGATCCTCCCGAACAAGGACGGCATGGTGCACATCTCCGAACTGTCCGAGGACCGTGTCGAGCGCGTCGAGGATGTCGTGAACATCGGCGACGTCGTGAAGGTGCGCGTGATCGAGGTGGACAACCTGGGCCGCGTGAACCTGTCGATCCGCCAGGCGGACGGCGACGGCCCCGTGGGCTTCACCGGCGAGGGCGGCGGCGAGCGCCGCGGCGGCGGTGACCGTGGTTCGCGTGGCGGTGGTGGTGGCTACGGCGGTGGCCGTGGCGGCGACCGCGGTGGCCCGCGCGGTGGTGGCGGTGGCCGTGGTGGCGACCGTGGCCCGCGCCGCGATGGTGGCGGCGGTGGTGACCGCGGCGGCGACCGCTTCGGTTCCGGCGGTGGCTATGGCGGCGGCGGTGGCGCCCCCCGCTCCGAGGGGCGTTCCGAGGGCGGCGACCGGCCCCCGCGCCCGCAGGGCGATGGTGGTGGGCGTCGCTGGTAGCGACACCCGCAGCGCAACGCTGAACATGAGACGGCCCGGCAATCGCCGGGCCGTCCTGTTCGTCCGCCACCTTCGTCCCAACCGGCCCGAGGGCTATCCTCCGCCCGTGAACGAAGACCCGCTCTTCCCCTACCGCACCACGCCCCGCCGGGTCGCGCTCGACGTGATCGATGCGCTGGCCGCGTGCTCGGCCGTGTCACGCGTCGCACTCTTCGGCTCGCTCGCCGGCGAGGCGCACGACGGCTGGTCGGACGTCGACGTGGTGTGCGAGGTGCACGGCACGGACGGCGCGTGGCAGGCTGCGGCCGCGCTGCGGCAGGCGATCCCGCTGCGTTGGCATGGCGTGTTCCACGACCTCCCGGCGCCGTCCGGGCGCCACTGGCTCCTGGGCGAGTCCGTGTTCCACTCGGTGGACCTCGCCTACCTGTCGCCGGAGGCGTTCGCGGCGCGGCTGGCGACGTCGCCGGCCACGCTCCACCTCGACCGTCCCGGCGTGGCCTCCGACGGGCGGCCGGAGGTGCCGGCGATGACGGAGGAGTACGAGTTCACGCACGGCCTGTACGCGCTGACGAAGGCGATGAAGGGTTACCTGCGTGACACGGCGGACTGGGACCCGGTGCCGGAGGCGTTCGGGGTGCTCGACCGCGCGTTCAACGCGCTGCGCGGCCGGCCC
The DNA here is from genome assembly GCA_045863195.1 of Chloroflexota bacterium. GTDB lineage: Bacteria > Chloroflexota > Dehalococcoidia > UBA2979 > UBA2979 > W-Chloroflexi-9. The sequence continues at coordinate 218,104 of BTUI01000005.1, read as the reverse complement.
GCCGGCACGGACGTGGATGACGTCATGGCGGAGGCGCGTACGCTCTACTACACGCTCTTCATGGAGCGGTCGCGGTACGGAGGCGAATGATGATCCGGGTAGCGGTCAGTGGCGCCGGGCAGATGGGGCGCATGGTGCTGGACACCGTGGAGGCGCAGCCGGACATGCAGCCGGTGGGCGTGCTGGAGCCGATGGGCGCCGCCGACCCGGAGCACCGCCTGACGAGCGGCACCGTCCTCGGCATCCACTCCGACCCGGGGACGCTGTTCGAGGTGGCCCGGCCCGACGTGGTGGTGGACTTCACGAACGCCGCCTTCACGCCCGCGCTCGTGGAGGCTGCTCTGCGGCACAACGTGCGCCTGGTGATCGGCACCTCCGGCGTGGACGCCTCGGTCATCGAGCGGCTGCGCGAGGGCTGTGCGGCCGCCGGCCGCGGCTCCGTCTACGCGGCGAACTTTGCCATCGGGTCCGTGCTGCAGATGTACATGGCGACGATCGCCGCGCGCTACTTCGACAGCGCGGAGATCATCGAGCTCCACCACGACCGGAAGGTGGACTCGCCCTCCGGCACCGCGCTCACCACCGCCCGCCACATGCGTGATGCGCGCGGCTCCGACTTCGTCATGAACACGCCCAGCCTCGAACACCTCGAGGGGGCGCGCGGCGCTTCATGGGGCGGCATCCCGCTCCACTCCGTGCGCCTGTCCGGCTTCGTCGCGTCGCAGGAGATCATCTTCGGCGGCACCGGCCAGATCCTGACGCTGCGGCACGACTCCACCGGCCGGGACTCCTTCATGCCCGGCGTCATGCTCGCCATCCGCGAGGTGATGAAGCGCGACCACCTGGTCGTGGGCCTCGATGCGCTGGTGGGGCTGCAGCCCTAGCGCGCTCGCCTCGACCGTCCCGCACGCCCCGACACGCAGAAGCCCCCGCCATCCGGCGGGGGCTTCGTGGTTGCGGACGCTTCGAGGGGCGCTAGGAGACGCGCTCGAAGATGGTGGCGATGCCCTGGCCACCGCCGATGCAGAGCGAGACCAGGCCGTAGCGGCCGCCGGTGCGCTCGAGTTCGTGCATCACCTTCACCGTCAGGATCGCGCCCGTCGCGCCGACCGGGTGGCCGAGGGCGACCGCGCCGCCGTTCGGGTTGGTCTTGTCCTGCGGCAGGTCCAGCGCCACGGAGCAGGCCGCGGCCACGGCCGCGAACGCCTCGTTCAGTTCGATCACGTCGATGTCGTCGACGGTGAGGTTGGCCTTCTCCAGCGCCTTCTTGATCGCGGGGATCGGGCCGGAGCCCATGATCCGCGGCTCCACGCCGGCCTCCGCGCGGGCGACCAGGCGCATGCGCGGCTTGATGCCGAGTTCCTTCGCCTTGGAGGCGGTGGTCACGACCACGGCAGCGGCGCCGTCATTGATGCCGGAGGCGTTGCCGGCGGTCACGGAGCCGTCCGGCTTGAAGGCCGGGCGCAGCTTGCCGAGCACCTCCATGGAGGTCGCGCGCGGGTACTCGTCCTTGTCGAAGACGATCGTGTCGCGGCCCTTCTTGACCTCGATCGGGGCGATCTGGTCGACGAAGTAGCCGGCCTCAATCGCCTTCAGCGCGCGCTCCTGGGAGCGGACGGCGTACTCGTCCTGCACCTGGCGGGAGACCTCGAACTGGGCGGCCAGGTTCTCCGCGGTGATGCCCATCGGGACATCCTCGAACGGGTCGGTCACCAGGTCCTGGGTGCCGTCCTCGAGCTTGCCGTCGCCGTAGCGGTAGCCGTAGCGGCCCTTGCGGACGTAGTACGGCATGAGGCTCATGTTCTCCGCGCCGCCGGCCACGACCACCTCGGCGTCGCCGGTCTGGAGCCAGCGCGCGGCCGTGTTGATCGCTTCGAGGCCGGAGCCGCAGATGCGGTTGACCGTGTACGCCGGGGTGCCGATCGGCATGCCCGCCTTTACGGAGGCGTGACGGGCGATGTAGCCGTCCTCCGCGACCTGGCCGACGCAGCCCAGGATGACCTGGTCGACCTGCTCCGGGGTGAGGCCCGAGCGCTTCACCGCTTCGCGGATGACGTGGGCGGCGAGGTCGGAGGCAGGCGTCTCGCTGAGCGTGCCGCCGAACGAGCCGATGGGCGTGCGGACGCCACCGAGAATGACGATGTCTTCCATGGGTTCCCCCCGATTGGTCCGCCGGGCGGCGGCCACCTGCCGTCTGGGCGTCAGTGTATACCGGCGCCCGAGGCAGGTCGAAACCTGCCGCCGGCGGCCTGGCATCACTCTCGTGGTGACATTGTACGCCCGCGCGGCCCGGGCATGGGGCGCCCACGCCCGGGCGAGGGTGTCCGTCCAGCCTCAGTCCCCGGCTTCCACGACCTGCGCCATGTTGTCGAAGATCCAGCGGGTGCCCTCCTCGCGGCCCTCGACCGTGTCGTGGCCATCGAGGTGGATGCCGTGCTCGGTGCACACGAGGTGCGTGCCGGCTGGGTGGGGCCGGAACTCGATGGAGACGGCGGAGACGGAGATGCGCGCCGCGTCCAGGTACATCTCGTACGTGTACACGATCCGCTCGTTCTCGATGATGTCGTGGTAGCGGGCCTCGAAGCGGTGGACGGTGCCGCCCTTCGGGCCGCCGTGACTCGACTCGCGGCCGCCCGGGCGGAACTCGAACGCTTCGTGGACGTCCGGGTCCCACTCCGGCGGGCCGTTGAACCAGCGCTTCTTCTGTTCGAGGTCGGCGAACGCGCGGAAGACGCGGGCGGGCGGCGCCTTGATGGTGCGCTCGACGGTGAACGTGCCGTGCGTGACGGAACGCGTGGGGGCCAGGTCGGTAGACATCGGGGCGCCTCCTTCGGGTGTGCGGGCTACAGGCTCGCGAGCAGCGCGTCGAGGCGCTCGTACGTCTCGCGCATGCCGGACTCCATGCCGGCGTTGACGTGGCCGTCGCGCATCTCGCGCGAGGGGTAGACGGTGCGGCTGGTGAGGCGCGTCGCCTGGTCGCCTCGCGCCTCCAGCGTCATCGTCACCACCGAGTCGGCGCCGGGGATCGGCTCGTACCGCTCGGTCTGGACGATGCGCTCGCCCGGCACGATCTCCCGGTACTCGCCGGAGAACGCGTGCAGGTCGCCCGTGTTCGGGTCGCGCTGCACGTACCGCCACAGCCCGCCCACGCGCAGGTCCATGGTGCACTCGACGAGGTCGAGGAACGCCGGGCCCCACCACCGCCGGACGTGTTCTGGCTGGGTGATCGCCTGCCACACCAGCGCCGCCGGTGCGTTGAACGTGCGGCCGATCACCAGTTCGGTGTCGCTGGGGAACAGCATCGTGATCCCGTTGCGGCCGATCAGCGTGTCCGGTCGCCCCGCGAACAGGTCGTCGAGGCGATCGAGCGTGCTGCCCATGCCCTCGACCATGCCCATCTCGATCACGGTGCGCAGGCTGTCCGCGTCCGCGTATCCCGCGCGCATGCGGGCCAGCGTGCCGCCCTCGATCTCTTCGAACTCGTACGTGCCGCGCGACTCGGGCGGGATGGTGTCGCCAGCCTCGTTCGAGAAGGCGTCGACGGCGACGAAGCGGCGGGGGGCGTCGATCTCGTGGTAGGTCATCTTGCCCCAGGACGGCGGCATGAAAGACGAGACCATCGCGTAGTGCCAGGTCCCGCCGACGCGGAAGTCCATGCGGTTCGGGTCCAGCGAGAACCCGCGCGGCCCCCACCAGTGCTGCAGATGCTCGGCGCGGGTGAACGCGTCCCACACGCGCTGGCGCGGCGCGGCGAAGCGGCGCGTCATCAGGATCTCGCGGTCGGACGCCATCTCCACCTGGAGCGTGTTGCTCAGGGCTGCGATGGCCGGGCTGGGGTCAGGCATCGTTCGTCTCCGTCTCCGCGGCGTTGGTCGCCGCCTCCTCTTCCTGCAGGTCGCGCAGGTATTCCTCCAGCCGGTCGAAGCGGTCCTCCCAGAGCTGGCGGTACCGGTCCAGCCAGGTGGAGACGTCCTTCAACGGCTCCGGCCGGAGGCGGCACGGCCGCCACTGGGCGTGCCGTCCGCGCGTGATCAGGCCGGCGCGCTCCAGCACCTTCAGGTGCTTCGACACCGCCGGCAGCGTCATCTCGAACGGCTCCGCCAGTTCGGTCACGGACGCCTCCCCCTCCGACAGCCGCGCGAGGATCGCGCGACGCGTGGGGTCGGCCAGCGCGGCGAGCGTCATGCTCAGCGCGTCCGGGGCCTCGCGGGTGGGTGCTTCAACGGGCATGAGGGTCACCTGCTCGCCTCGCGCCGGTATTCAACCGATAGGTTATCTAACCGACTGGTGAAATATGACAGCCCGGCGCCCCCCTGTCAACCCAGCCGACACCTCCGCGATTCGACCTCTCGCGGGCCCCCCGGTAGGATCGAGGCTCACCCGTCTGCCGCCCCAGCGCAGCCGTCCGCCCTCCATCACAGGGCGCCCCCGGAGCCCCCGCCATGCCCGACCGCGCCGTCACCGTCCGTGTCCCTGCGACCTCCGCGAACCTCGGCCCGGGGTTTGATGCGCTGGGCGTCGCGCTCGACTGGACGGGGCAGATCACGATCCGCGTGACCGACACGCCGCAGCCCGCGCCCACCGGTCCGATGGAGCGCATGGCCGCGAGCGCCGCGCTCGCGCTGCTGGACCAGGCGGGCGAGTCGCCGCGCGGCCTGGTCGCGACGTACGAGGGCGACATGCCGGTGGGACGCGGCCTGGGTATGTCCGCGGCGGCGCGCGCCGGCGGCGTGGTCGCCGCGAACGCGCTGCTCGGTGACCGGCTGAGCGTGGAGGAACTCCTCCCGCTCGCGGTGCGCCTCGAGGGCCACGGCGACAACATCATCCCGGCGCTGTTCGGCGGCGTGCAGGTGGTGGTGGAGGACGAAGGCGTGCCGGTGCACGTGCAGATCGCGCCGCCGGGTGACCTGCGGCTCGCGCTCCTCGTGCCGGAGTTCAGCATGCCCACCGAGGAATCGCGCCGCCTGCTGCCGACGAGCCTGACGCGCAACCAGGCGGTCCACAACATCGGCCGCGCGGCGATGATCGTCGCGGCGCTGACGCAGGGCCGGTACGACGTGCTGCGGACGGCGGTGGAGGACATCCTGCACCAGCCGGCACGCGGCACGCTCTTCCCGGCGATGTTCCCGATCTTCGAGGCGGCGCGGGCCGCGGGCGCGTACGGCGCCTATCTCTCCGGTGGCGGCTCCGCGATCGCCGCCTTCGTCTCGCCGGACCTCGGCGAGCACGTGGCGAACACGATGCGTGAGGCCGCGGCGGCGCACGGCGTGGAGTCGGTGACGAAGGTGGTGGCGATGAGCAGCACCGGCACGGAAGTGATCGAGCGATGACACGCACAGTCCAGAAGTACGGCGGTTCCTCGGTCGCCACGGCGGACCACATCAAGCGCGTCGCGAAGCTGGTGGGTGACCGCCACCGCGCCGGCGAGCAGATGGTGGTGGTGGTGTCCGCCATGGGCGACACCACGGACGACCTGATCGACCTCTCGAAGCAGATCAACCCGCGCCCCTCGGCGCGGGAGATGGACGTGCTGCTCTCCACGGGCGAGATCGTCTCGTCGTCGCTGCTGGCGATGGCGCTGCAGGCGGACGGCGTGGACGCCATCAGCCTGACCGGCGCGCAGGCCGGCATCCGCACGGACGCTACGTACGCGCGCGCCCGCATCGCGGGCATCCAGGGCGACCGCATCGAGCGTGAGCTCGAGGCCGGGCGCGTCGTCATCGTCGCTGGCTTCCAGGGCATCTCGGAGGACTCGGACGTCACCACGCTCGGGCGCGGCGGCAGCGACACCACGGCGGTGGCGCTGGCGGCCGGCATCAACGCGGACGGGTGCGAGATCTACACGGACGTCGCCGGCATCTTCACGGCCGACCCGCGCATCTGCCCGTCCGCACGGCCGCTCCGCGACATCGGCTACGAGGAGATGCTGGAGATGGCGAGCACCGGCGCGCGCGTGATGCACGCCCGCGCGGTGGAGGTCGGCGCGCTCTACGGCGTCGAGATCTACGTGAAGAGCACATTCGACCCCACGGCGCCGGGGACGATCATCCGCAAGGAGACCACGATGGAGCAGGGGAACAAGGTCCGCGGCATCGCCCACGAGAGCCGCGTCGCGAAGGTGACGCTGCGCGCCGTGCCGGACCGTCCGGGCATCGCCGCGATGATCTTCGAGCCGCTGGCGGAGGCCGGCGTCTCCGTGGACACCATCGTCCAGAACGCGAGCGTCGAGCGGCTGACCGACCTGACCTTCACCGTTGCGACCGGCGACCGCGAGCGCGCGCTCGAGGTGGTCGAGCGGCTGAACCGCGACCTGGGCGCGCAGGAGATCGTCTCCGCGGACGACCTCGGCACCGTGTCGATCATCGGCACCGGCATGGCGAGCGCGCCGGGCTACGCGGCGCGGATGTTCCGGACGCTGTTCGACCAGGGCATCAACATCGACATGATCAGCACCAGCGACATCCGCATCACCTGTGTCGTCTCCGCGGACCGCGTCGCGGACGCGGTGGTGGCGCTGCACAACGCCTTCGAGCTGGACCGCCAGGGCTAGCCCTCGGCAGGCCGCACGCATGATCGAGAGAGGCCCCCGGCGGACGCCGGGGGCCTCTCCGTCCCGCTCGCCACCGGTGGTACCATGCCGGAGCACCGCGCGCCGAACGCCCGTTCGCGCAATTGCGTAGTCATCTCAACGGTTCTGTCGCCATGTTCACCCACCTCCACACGCACACGGAGTACTCGCTCCTCGACGGCCTGTCGAAGATCGAGCCGCTGGTGAAGCGGGCGAAGGCGCTGGGCCAGGACGCGCTGGCGATCACCGACCACGGCGCGATGTACGGCGCGATCGAGTTCTACCAGACCGCCAAGAAGCACGGCGTGAAGCCGATCATCGGCATCGAGGCGTACGTCGCGCCGGGATCCCGGCATGACAAGGACCCGAAGAACCGCTGGCCCCACCACCTCACCCTCCTCGCGGAGAACGAGGCCGGCTACCGCAACCTGCTGAAACTCTCCTCCATCGCGCACCTCGAGGGGTTCTACTACCGCCCGCGCATGGACAAGGAGTTGCTGGCCGCGCACAGCGAGGGGCTGATCGCGCTCTCCGGCTGCCCGTCCGGCGAGTTCATGTCCGCGCTGCGCGAGGACAACGAGGCGAAGGCGCGCGAGGTCGCCGGCTGGTACGCGGACGTCTTCAAGGGCCGCTACTACCTGGAGACCATGGAGCACGGCATCCAGCAGTTCTCCGCGCTGATGCCGGATGTCTTCCGCCTCGCAAAGTCGATGAACCTCCCCACGGTGGTGACGAACGACTCGCACTACACGTCGCCCGAGGATCACCACGCGCACGAGGTGCTGCTCTGCATCGGCTCCAACAGCACGATCCATGACGAGAAGCGCTTCAAGCTGGACGGCGAGACGTTCTACCTCCGCAGCGAGCAGGAGATGCGCTCGCTCTTCCCGGACCACCCGGAGGCCGCCGACCACACCGCGGAGATCGCGGAGCGCGTCAACATCGACATCACCTTCGGGCGCACGCAACTGCCCGACCCCGGCGTGCCGGCCGGCAAGACCGCGCGCCAGTGGCTCCGCGAACTGTGCGAGGAAGGCCTGTACCGCCGCTACTCCAACGTCACGGACGAGATGCGAGAGCGGCTGGACTACGAACTCCACGTCGTGAGCCTGACCGGCTTCGACGAGTACATGCTGATCGTCCGCGACATCGCGCACTTCGCGAAGCGGAACGGCATCCGCATGGGCGTCCGCGGCTCCGCGGCCTCCTCGATCATCCTGTACACGCTGGACGTGACGGACATCGACCCGCTCGCCTTCGGCCTGGTGTTCGAGCGGTTCCTGAACCCCGAGCGCCTGAGTATGCCGGACGTGGACTTCGACTTCGCGGACGACCAGCGCGAGGCGGTGATCCGCTACACGGTGGAGAAGTACGGCCGCGACCACGTGGCGCAGATCTGCACGTTCGGCACGCTGGGCGCGAAGGCCGCCATCCGCGACTCGGGCCGCGCGCTGGGCATGGACTTCGCCGCCGCCGACCGCATCGCGCGGCTGGTCCCGGAGGTGCTGAACATCTCGCTCGGCGAGGCGCTGAAGCAGTCCACCGAACTGCAGCAGGCGTACGAGGCGGAACCGGACGTCCGCGAACTGATCGACACGGCGCAGGCGCTGGAGGGCGTCGCGCGGCACTCCTCGACGCACGCGGCGGGCGTGGTGATTTCGAGCCAACCGCTGACGGACGTGGTGCCGCTGCAGCGCGCCACCGGCAAGGATGCCGACGCCGACACCGCCGTGCCGACGACGCAGTACCCGATGGGCGACATCGAGAAGATCGGTCTGCTGAAGATCGACTACCTCGGCCTGACGAACCTCACGATCCTCGGCCGCGCGATCGAGATGATCGAGGAGCGCCGCGGCGAGCGCGTGGACCTGCTGGCGCTGCCGGACGGCGACGAGCAGACGATGGAGATCTTCGCCGCGGGCGAGACGTTCGGCGTGTTCCAGATGGAGTCGGCGGGCATGCGCCGCTACGTCATGGAACTGAAGCCCAAGGACGTGCGCGAACTCTCCGCCATGGTGGCGCTCTTCCGCCCCGGCCCGCTGGAGCACATCCCGCGCTACATCGACGTGAAGCATGGACGCCTGGAGGCGTACTACCCGCACGACGGGCTCCGGCCGATCCTGGAAGAGACGTACGGCGTCATCACCTACCAGGAGCAGGTGCTCCAGATCGCGCGCACGTTTGCCGGCTACTCGCTGGGCCAGGCGGACGTCATGCGCAAGGCGATGGGCAAGAAGATCGCCTCCGTCATGCTGGAGGAGCGCGAGCGCTTCCTCGCGGGCCTCGTCGCGCAGGGGTACGAGGAGCGGCTGGGCCACGAACTGTTCGACCTGATCGAGCCGTTCGCCGGCTACGCCTTCAACAAGGCGCACGCCGTCTGCTACGGCACCATCGCCTACCAGACCGCGTTCCTGAAGGCGCACTACACCGCGGAGTACATGGCCGCGGTGCTGCAGGCCGCCAACGGCAACCACGACCGCATCGCGCAGGCGATCGCGGAGTGTCACCGCCTCGGCATCCCCGTGCTGGCGCCGGACGTGAATCGCAGCGCCGCCAACTTCACGATCGAGACGCTCCCCAACGGCAGCGAGGCGATCCGGTACGGCCTGGCCCAGGTGAAGAACGTGGGCGCGGGCGGCGTGGAGACGCTGATCGCGGAACGCGAGGCGAAGGGCGACTTCGCGAACATCGAGGACTTTGCCCGCCGCGTGAACGCGCGCGACGTGAACAAGCGCGTGCTGGAGTCGCTGGCGAAGGCCGGCGCGTTCGACTCGCTCGGCGACCGCGGGTCGATCATCAACGGTGTCGACCGGCTGATGGCGCTGGCGCAGCAGGAGCAGAAGCTGCGCGAGACCGGCCAGACCTCCATGTTCGACATGTTCGGTGCGCAGGTGGACACGCCGCTGCCGGCGCTCGAACTGGAGGCGACCGCGATCCCACAGCAGCAACTGCTGGCGTGGGAGAAGGAACTCCTCGGCACGTACATCTCGGAGCACCCGTTCGCGCTGGCCGCGCGCCACCTCGCTCCGTACATCACGCACCAGGCGGCGGAGGTCACCGCCGAACTCGCCGGGCAGGACACGGTCATCGCCGGCATGGTGACGAACGTGCGCGCCCTCGCCACGCGCCAGGGCAAGGCGTTCGCCGCCGTCACGCTGGAGGACCTGAGCGGCCAGGTGGAGGTCACCATCTGGTCGGACGCCTACGAGAAGTACAAGCAGGCCGGTGTGCTCTTCGAGGGCAACATCCTGCTGGTGAAGGCGTCCGTGCGGCCTCGCGGCGACCGCGTGTCGATCGGCGTGCTGGAGGTGTGTGCGTACGACCCGGACGCCGGCCGCCTGGCCGCCGGGTTCACGCCCTCGAAATTCCAGCTGCGCGCCGGCGGTCGTTCCGGCTACGCCGTGCGCGAGGGCGCGCCGCCGCCATACAACCCTGGTCCCGGGGGCCCCGGCCCGCGCTCGACCTCGACGCCCGCGGAGACGCCTCGGCGTCCGGACCTGCGGATCGTGCCGCCGGCCGGTGCGGAGTCGGAGCCAGCGCCCGTCACGCCACGCGCCGCGGCGGAGGCGGGCCCGCGCCGTCTCCTCGTGGAACTCGAGGAGACCACGGACGAGCCGGCGGACATCCGGCGCATCCGGCGCATCTGCGCCACGCTGGACGAGGTGCCGGGCGACCTGCCGGTGGAACTCCGCATCAAGCGCCGCAACGGCACGGTCGTGCGCCTGGAGCGTGGCGCGGTGGCCGCGGCCGACCTCGAACGGCTCGTGCCGCGGCTGAAGGCGCTGCTCGGCGTCCTCGGTGACGCACGCGAGGCGGGCAGCGCGGAGGCGGAAGCGGCCGCGCCGGACCTGACGGCGGACCTGGCCGCGGTCGGCGCGTAAGCCGCGCACTCCTTCACACGGGGCCTTCGGCGGACGGGTACACTCGAACGACCCACCCGCGCCGCGATGAGGGCCCATGGCAGCCGATCCGTCCGGGGTCTCCCCCACGACCGTCCGTCAGCATCAACAGGTCGCGGCGATCCGCGCCGAGGTCGCCCGCGTCATCGTCGGGCAGCAGGCGCTGGTCGACCGGCTGCTCGTGGCGCTGCTCACGAACAACCACGCGCTGATCGAGGGCGTCCCCGGGCTCGCGAAGACGCTCACCGTCTCCACGCTCGCGGGCGCGCTCGAATGCTCGTTCGCGCGCATCCAGTTCACGCCGGACCTGCTGCCGGCGGACATCACCGGCACGCTGGTCTTCAACCCGCAGGAGGGTGACTTCTCCGTCCGACGCGGCCCGATCTTCGTGAACGTGGTGCTGGCGGACGAGGTGAACCGCGCCCCGGCGAAGGTGCAGTCCGCCCTCCTGGAGGCGATGCAGGAGCGCACCGTCTCCATCGGCGGGCAGTCGCTCACCCTCCCTGACCCCTTCCTGGTGCTGGCGACGCAGAACCCGATCGAGCAGGAGGGCACCTACCCGCTGCCCGAGGCCCAACTCGACCGGTTCATGCTGAAGATCGTCGTCGACTACCCGGAACGCACGGAGGAGCGCGAGATCCTCGCCCGCGCGCTGGAGGGCGACCAGGTGCAGCCGCAGGCGGTGGTGAGCACGGCCGACATCGCGCAGTTGCGCGCGGCGGTGCGAGCCGTGGACGTGAACGAACGGCTGCGCGAGTACGTCATCCGCCTGGTGGAGGCGACACGTGACCCCGCGCGCTACCAGATGGGCGACCTGGCCCCGCTGATCGAATACGGCGCGAGCCCGCGCGCCGGCGTCTTCCTCGCACGCGGTGCGCAGGCCTACGCGTTCATCGACGGCCGCGACTACGTGACGCCGCAGGACGTGAAGGCGATCGCGCCGGACGTGCTGCGTCACCGCCTGGTGCTCTCCTACGAGGCAGAGGCGCGAGGCGTCACCGCCGATGCGGTCGTCGAACGCATCCTCGAAGGTGTCGGCATCCCCTAGGTGGGCGTCATGGCCACCCGGACACCTCCCGCCGAGTCACCCCCGACCGACATCGCGCTGGACATCGCGACCGGGCTGATGGGGCGCGTCCGCAGCATCGAGATCCGCACGCGCCGGCTCGCCGCCTCGGACGTCTCGGGTTCGTACCGGTCCGTGTTCCGCGGCGCGGGGATCGAGTTCGCGGAGGCGCGCGAGTACGTGCCGGGCGACGACATCCGGCGCATCGACTGGAACGTGACGGCGCGGATGGGCGTGCCGTGGGTGAAGGAGTACGTGGAGGAGCGCGACCTGACCGTGGTCTGCGCCGTGGACCGGTCCGCCTCCATGCTCGCGGCGCACGGCGCGGGCGGCCGCATCCGCGCCGCCGCCGAACTCGTGGCGTTGCTGGGCTTCGCCGCCGCCTACAACCATGACCGCACCGCGCTGCTCACGTTCAGCGACCGCATCGAGGCGTTCGTCCCGCCGAAGCGGGGCGCGCGCCACGTGGTACGGCAGATCCGCGATGTGCTGCACGCCGACCTGGCGTCCGGCCGTGGCACGGCGATGGCGCCGGCGCTCGAGTACCTCGGGCGCGTGTTGCGTCGCCGCTCGGTGGTGTTCCTGCTCTCCGACTTCCTGGACAGCGGCTATGAGTCCGCGTTGCAGACGCTCGCGCGCCGCCACGAGGTGATCGCGCTCACGCTGATCGACCCGCTTGACGAGGCGTTGCCGGACGTCGGCCTGATCGATCTCGAGGACATCGAACGAGGCGGGCGGCTCGTCGTGGACACCTCGGACGCGCGCACGCGCGAGGCGTACCAGGAACGCGCGCGATCGCGACGGCTGCGGCGCGAGGAAACGTTCGCGCGCGCGGGGGTGGATGAGATCGCGATCCGCCTGGAGCAGGACGTCGTCGAGCCGGTCGCCGCGTACTTCCGCCGTCGCGCGCGGGCGGTGAGCGGATGACCGCCCGACGCCTCGGCGCGCTCATCGCGGCGCTCGCGGTCCTCCTCGGCGTCGCGCCACGCGCACACGCGCAGGAGGCGCCGCCTGTCCGCGTCGAGGCGTCGTTCCTGCCCTCCGCGGCGACGGTCGGCGACCGCGTGATCCTCGAGGTGCGCGTGACGCACCCGGCGGACGTGCTGGTGAGCGTGCCCCGACCGGTGTTCCCCGCCACGGAGGTGGTCAGTCAGACGCCGCCCGTGGAGTCGCCGCAGTTGGACGGCACCGTGCTGACCACCGTGACGTGGACGCTGCAGCCGTTCACGCTGCGCACGCTGGACTCCGGCCCGATCCCCGTGCGCTGGCTCCGCTCGGACGGCAGCGGCGGCATCGTGGAGGGCGCGCCGGTCGCGCTGCCGATCACGCCCACGCGCGCGCTGGACGATGAACAACTGCGGCCGCTGAAGCCGCAGGAGACGGTGCCCGGCGCGCCCCCTGCGCTGGTGCGCCCCGCGACGATTGGCGCGGCGGTCGCCGCCTTGCTGACGGTCGCCGCGTTGCTCGCGTGGAGCCGCCTGCGTCGCCGCGAGGCGCCTGTGCCGCCGCGCGTCGACGGGCCGGAGGAGCGGGCGCGGGCGCTGGTGGATGGGCTGCGCGGCCTCGCGTTGGACTCCGAGGAGGCGTTCCAGACGTACTACGGCACGATCGCGCTCGCCGTCCGTTCCTACCTCGGCGAGCGCTTCCGGTTCAACGCCGTCGCGCTGACCACGCCGGAACTCGAACGCCGCATGACACGTCACGGCGTCGACCGCTGGCAGGCGCGCCTCGTCGCCGGGCTGCTCGAGCGCTGCGACGCCGCCGTATACGCCCGGCGCTACCCGGAGGCGACCTCCGCGGACCACGACCTGACCGTGGCGTACGAGATCATCGAACTCGGGCGACCGCCCGAGGTGGCCCCGGCCGTGGCGGGGGTGCCGGCATGACGCTCGCCGCGCCGTGGGCGCTGGTGCTGCTGCTCCCGCTGGGCCTCCTCTGGCTCGCCGCCGTGCTGCGGCGTCCGCCCGTGCTCGCCGTCGCCGCGCTCGACCTCGTGGAGGCCTCCGCGCGCCGGACGTGGCGCACGCGCCTGCGCCGCCTGCCCGACCTGCTGCGCCTGCTCGCGATCATCGTCGCCATCCTCGCGCTCTCGCGACCGCGCGAGGGGCTGGCGGTGACCACGCTGCCGGAGGAGGGGATCGACATCGTCGCGGCGGTCGATGTCTCCTCGTCGATGATGGCGTCCGCCGGCGGCGGCGAGACGCGGCTGGACGCGGCGCGCCGGGTGCTCGCGGAGTTCGCCGGCACGCTGGAGGGCGACCGCATGGGCCTCGTCGCGTTCCAGGCGCGCGCCCTCACGCTCTCGCCGCTCACCGGCGACCTGGCGGCGATACGCGCCCGCGCGGAGCGGCTCGAATCCGGGCTGGTGCAGGACGGTACCGCGATCGGCCTCGGCATCTCGGAGGCGCTGACGCTGCTGGAGTCGAGCACGGCACGCAGCCGCGTGGTGGTGCTGATGACGGACGGGGAGAACAACTCGGGCGAGGTCGACCCGTTCTCCGCCGCGCGCGTGGCGGAAGCGCTCGATGTCCGCGTCTACACGATCGGCTTCGCGCGCGGCGCGGACGCTGCCGCGCTCACCCGCCTCGCGGAGACGACGGGCGGCGAGTACTTCGACGCGCGCACGCCGGAGGAACTGGCCGAGGCGTACGAGACGATCGGCGCGCTCGAACGGTCACGCATCGGCGAGCGCCGCTTCGTCACGTTCCGCGAGTACGCCCCCTGGCTGGCCCTCGGCGTCGTCGCGCTGCTGCTCGTCGAGGGCGCGCTGCGTTCGACGTGGTTGCGGAGGCAGCCATGATCGAGGGCTTCCGCTTCGCCGAGCCGGTCGCGCTGTACGCGCTCCTCGCGCCGCTGCTGATCGTCGCCGCGACGTGGTACGCGGAGCGCCGGCGACGTGACGCGGCGGCGCTGACGGCGCTCCCGGCGGCGCTCCGCCGCGGCGCGAGCCACGGCCGCCGGCTGGTGCGCGGTGCGCTGGTTGCGGGTGCGGCGCTGCTGCTCGTGCTCGGTGCGGCGCGCCCGCAGTGGGGATACGAGGACGCAGAGGTCGTGCAGCGCGGCATCGACCTCGTGATCGTGCTGGACGTGTCGCGCTCGATGCTGGCGGAGGACATCGCGCCGTCCCGCGCCGCGGCCGCCGCAGCGGGACTGCAGGAGATGCTCGTCCACCTCACCGGCAACCGCGCCGGCCTGGTCACGTTCGCGGGCTCCGCGTTCGAGCGCTCGCCGCTCACGCTGGACCTGGACGCGCTCGCCTCGCTCATCGCGCGCGCGCAGCAGGAGGCGCCGCTGGTGCAGCCGGGCTCGGACCTCGCGGCGGCGCTCGATGCGGCGCTGGACGCGCTGGAGACGCAGGGCGCCGCGCGTGGACAGGCGATCCTGCTGGTGACCGACGGCGAAGAGGTGTCCGGCGACGTCCTCGCGACCGCGCAGCGCGCCATCGCCGCCGGCATCCGCATCGACACCGTCTTCGCGGCGACGAACACGCCCACCGCCCTGCCGGAAGCCAGCGGCGGCACCGACGTGACGACCGGCGACCGCACGATCCTCGACCAGATCGCCAGCATGACCGGCGGCGAAACGCGCGACGTGCAGTCGATCGCCGGGCTCGCGGTGGACCTGCGGCGCCTGCAGCAGACCACCTTCGACGAAGACACGGAGCGCCAGCCGATCGACCGCTTTACGTGGTTCCTGGCGGGCGGGCTCGGGCTGCTCGCGATCGACCTCGTGGTCGGCGAGGCGTCTCGCCTCCGCCGTCCGCGCCTGCGCGGCGGCCTCGTGACCGCGTCGATCGCCGCGTTGCTCCTCGGTGGCTGCGCGGGCACGGCGCTCTACCGCGCGGTCGAAGAGGGCAACGACGCGTACGCGGAGGGCCGGTACGAGGACGCGCTCGTCGCCTACCAGCGTGCGCTGGAGGGTGCGCCGGAGGATCCCGCCGTCCTCTACAACCTCGGCAATACGTGGCACATGCTCGGCCGGCTGCGGGAGGCGTCAGAGGTGAGCCGGAGCGCGCTGGACGCCACCACGGACAACGCCACGCTGCGCGCGAAGATCGAGTACGCGCTCGGCAACCACGCCTTCATGGACGGGCAGATCGAGGCGGCGCGCGACCGCTACATCGCCACGCTTCGCCTGGATCCGACGGACGCGGACGCGAAGGCGAACCTGGAACTGCTGCTCTGGTACCTCGAAGCCCCGCCCCCACCGCCGCAGGACGGTGAGGACGGCGAGGATGGCGACACGCCCTCGCCGGACGAGGGTGGCGAGGACGGCGAACAGCCCGGCCAGCAGCCGCAGCCGGGTGAAGGCACGCCGTCGCCCGGCGCGCCGCCGGGTGAGGGCACCCCGCCCCCCGGCGAAGGCCAGCCCGGTCAGCCCGGCTCCGACTCGCCCCCCGGTCCCTCCGGCGAGGACGGCAGCGAGGGCCAGCAGGGCGGGGCGCAGACCTTCGAGGAGGCGCAGGCTGCGCTGGCGGAGGCGCTGGGCAGCCTCGGGCCGGAGGTCACGCGGGAAGAGGCGCTGCGGATCCTGGAACTGGCGCGCCGGGCGAACGAACTGGCGCCGCTACCGGGCCGCCCCGGTGGCGGGGTGCCCGCCCGCTAGCGGCGGCAGCACGCGCCGGGGCTCGGGCGACCGCCCGAGGCGCACGACCCGCCGTCCGACCAGCCGCCAGAGCCGCCGCCCGGCCAGCCGGTACTCCGCGTCCAGCGTCTTCGCGGTCTCGTCCGGCTCCGGGGCGGCCTCCGGGCTGTAGCGTGTCGCCGTGAACGAGCGGGCGAGCGCGACGAGCGCGGGCGCTTCCCCCGTGTAGGTCGCGACGGCCCGTGCCGCCTCGACCGGCGTGCGGTCGTCGGGCGGCGCGATCCCCGCCCACGACGAGAGGCGCTGCACCTTCGCCCAGCGCCGCTCCGCGGGGGCGAGACCACGGAACGAGCGTTCCCACGCGAACCGCACCAGCAGCATCAGGATCGCCGCGCCGGTGATCGCGACCAGCGCCCACCCGAGGATGCGCGCGATCGCCTGCGCGGTCACGTTCTCCTCCGCCACCGCGGCGTCACCGAGCGTGTCGAGCATCGCGAAGTCATCGAACAGCCCGAGTTCGGCGTCCGACAGGAAGAAGTCGTCGACGAACCCGTCGTCGAGGCCGAGCAGCGCGTCACGCTCGGCGAGCGCGGCGCTGTCGTCGCCCGGCCGCGGGACGAGCGCGCGGCTGGGGGTGGGGTTGAACTCCACCCAGCCCAGGCCCGGGAAGTAGACCTCCGGCCATGACCAGGAGTCCTGCTCGGAGAGCAGGTACGCCTTCGCCTCGGAGTCATAGGAGGACGGGTCCAGCACGAACCCCGCCGCCATGCGCGTGGGGACGCCGATCGTGCGGAGCATCACCGCCATCGCCGTGGAGAACTGGTCGAAGTAACCCGTGCGCTGGTTGAACAGGAAGTCCGCGACCGCGTCCGAACGCGGAGACGGTGCGTCGATCTCCAGCGAGAACGTGTACTCGGAGCGCAGATGCGCCTCGATCAACCGGGCCGCCTCGTACGGCGTCTGGGCGGAGGCGGTGAGCGACCGCGCGAGTTCGGCGACCTCCGCGGGCAGGTCGGGCGGCAACTGCGTGTACCGCTCGAAGAGCCGCGCCGGGTAGATCGTGCCGGAAGCCTGCAGCGTGGTGACGGAGGCGACGGAGACCGCCCCCACCGTCGTGTACGCGTCGGACGGGCGCGTGCGCGCGGCGGGGACGAGCGCCAGCGGGTCGCCCGACGTATCGATGAGGATCTCGGCGGGGACATCCGCGGCGATCGGGTCGCCTGCGGCGAGCAGACGCCCGTCCGGGACGCCCTCGGCGGTGACGGTGATGCCCACCTTCACCGGCTCACGCAGCAACTGGCGGGTCTCCGGCGTGCCGAGTTCGGCCGCCTCGATCGTCGTGGGCGGCTCCTGCAACGGGGCGGCGGTGGAGACGCGCCAGCCGGCGCCGGTGTACTCGTCGTAGACCGCGCCGCGGAGGTTCAGCGCGCGGGGGCTGGTGACCTGCAACAGCGGCACGCTGTCGAGCGTGATCTTGCCCTGGATCGGCAGCGTCGCGCCCAGCCCGTGGACCGGCTGCTCCTTCTTCGACCCGATGCCGATGAACAGCTGGCCGACGCGGTCGATGCGCTCCGACACGGGCGCGAAGGCGCGCCCCCACGCGTCCGCCACCGGCCCCAGGTGGTTCGCCGTGGGCACCGTCCACGCGGCGACCACGAGGATGAACGCGACCACCGCGCCGGCCGTGATCACCTCCACCGACATGAAGTCGGGCGGCTCGTAGCCGCCGGCGCGCCAGCGCTCGCGCGCCTTCAGGTGCTGGATGCGCGAAACGAGCAGCACCGCCGCGATCACGAAGAAGATGAACGAGAGCGAGGGCTGCCCCGGCAGATAGGAGATGTTCGTGAGCAGCACGAACCCGCCCGGCACCAGCGCCACCCACGGGTTGAGCCACCGCACCGCCGCCCACGTGGAGATGAACGCCACCGCGAACACCAGCGCCACCAGCATCACCACGAACGGCAGCGGGTCGGTGGAGATGCCGCCATCGAGGAGCGCGGCGGTCCAGTCCTTCAGGCGCAGCCAGAACTCGCTCCAGTACGCGCTCGGGCCGGTGCCGGCGAGCGGGTCGGCCAGCACCATCGTCTGCATCACGAGCAGCACCGTGCTGACGGCGCCGGTCACGGCCGCCAGCACCGCCGCGATCGCGCCCGGCAGCCGCGAGTGGCCGAGCAGCCACGCCGCGAGCAGGCCGATCAGCGCGGGCCCCATCAGCGAGGGCATCTCCCGCACCCAGTTGGAGGACTGCAGCGATCCGACCACCGGCAACTGGACGAAGGCGACCAGCGAGAGCGTGAGCCAGTGCTCCCAGGACGCCCACCACGGCGTGCGCTCCTCCACCGGTGCAGTGGAGGACGGCGGTGTCACGAACACCTCGTCGAACGGACGGGCGGCCACCGGCTAGCCCTCCATCCGCGTGGCGCGCGCGGCCTCGCCGCGCTCCGGGTCGGCGCCGATCGAGAGCACGCGCCCCAGGTCGTCCTGGTGCTTCACGGTGTAGGTGTAGACGCCGCCCGCGGCGAGCGTGCCGTACGCCTCGATCGGGCTGGGGGCGTCGCCGAACGTGTCGGCTTCGAGGAGGACGGCGGCGACCTTCACGCCGCGCCCGGCGAGGGCGACGAGCGTGAACGCCCACTCGGGGTCGGTGGAGGGGGTGACGACCACCACGGTGGTGTGCCGCCCGAAGCGCCGGCTCTCCTCCAGCAACAGGTTCGTGAGCGGCGCGTCGCCGCGCGCGCGCGCCAGCGCCAGCGACTCCAGGATGCGCGTGTAGTGGTTCTGGCCGCGGTCCGGATCGTCCACGCGCAGGTCGTCGCCGAAGGAGATGAGGCCCACCGAGCGGTGCTGGTTGATGAAGTACCGCGCGACGGAGGCGCAGACGGCGACCGCCCACTCCTCCGTGGAGTCCTCGCCGCTGCCCGTGTGGTGGCGCGCCTCCAGGTCCAGCACGATCCAGATGTCGGAGGCCGGGTCGAGCTCGAACTGCTTCACCACGGGCTTGCCGAGGCGTGCCGTGGTGGGCCAGTGGATGCGGTTGTAGGAGTCCCCGGGCGCGTACTCGCGCAGGCCGGCCACGTTCGGCGTCACGTTGTGCGTGCGGCGGCGGATGCGGCCCTCGCCCGGCAGGTTCGCCGGCGGGATGTAGAAGTTCGGCAGGTCGGGCGCGTTCGGGTAGACGAGGATCGTGGTCGGGTCGCCGAAGGTGCGGGTGATGCGGAAGAAGCCGAACGGGTCGCCGGCGGTGACGCGCAGCGGGCCCAGGGTGTAGACGCCGCGCACGCGCGTCCTCGTGCGGTAGGACCAGGCGCTGACGCCCTTCCAGCCGAGCGTCAGCACGCGCCTCGTCTCGTGCCCGGGGATCGAGGACGGGTCCTCCACCTCCAGCCAGACCTTCGGCCACGGCGAGCGCGACCGCACGACGATCTGGCCCTCCAGCGGCTGGCCCTGCGTCACGCGCTGGGAGGTGCGCTGCACCTCTACCTCCAGCCCGTCCGCCATCGACCGCGTCCAGAAGTACGCGAGCGGCAGCGCAACGGCGACGACGTATGCGAGGCGGAACAGCAGCCAGAAGCCGGTGGCGAAGCCCACCGCCACGCACACCACCGCCACCAGCGCGACAACCGTCACGTGGTGGCTGCGCTGTACCCGGCCCGTGGAAGGGGCGGAGGAGGTCACGAGGCGCCTACACGCCGCCTCGGGCGCGCACGCCCGGCACGGCCACGCGCTCCAGCGCCTCGTCCACGATCTGCGCGCTGTCCACCTCGCGCACGCGCGCGCTCGGGCTCACGATCACGCGGTGGCCGAGGGTGGCGTGGGCGAGCGACTTCACGTCGTCCGGCGTCACGAAGTCGCGGCCATCGAGCATGGCGTGCGCCTGCGTCGCGCGCATGAGCGCGAGCGACCCGCGCGGCGACGCGCCGAGGTATGCAGCGGGATGGTCACGCGTCGCGTTCACCAGCGTCACGATGTACTGCTTGATCAGCGGGTCCACGTAGATGCGGCCGACCGCGTCCTGCAGTTCCACGACCTCCCGCGGCGTGATCACGGTGCCGAGCGACTCGATCGGGTGCTGCGACTGCTGTGCGTCCATGATCAACACCTCGTCCGTGGCGGACGGGTAGCCCAGGCGGATGCGCATCAGGAAGCGGTCCAGTTGCGCCTCCGGCAGCGGGAAGGTGCCCTCGTACTCGATCGGGTTCTGCGTCGCCATCACCATGTGCGGCGCGGGGAGGCGGTGGGTGATGCCATCCACCGTGACCTGGTGCTCCTCCATCGCCTCCAGGAGCGCGGACTGGGTCTTCGGGGTGGCGCGGTTCACCTCGTCCGCCAGGACAACCTCCGCCATGATCGGGCCGGGGCGGAAGGTGAACTCGCCGGTGGCCTGCTGGTAGACGGAGACGCCGGTCACGTCCGTGGGCAGCAGGTCGGGTGTGAACTGGATGCGCGCGAAGCGACAGCCGGTGGAGACGGCCAGCGCGCGCGCCAGCATCGTCTTGCCCACGCCGGGGACATCCTCGATCAGCAGGTGGCCGCGGCAGAGGAGCGTGACGAGGGCGAGCCGCGCCTCCTCCGACTTGCCGATGATCACGCGCTCCACGTTCTGGAGCACGCGCTCGGCCACAACCCTGGGATCCTCCATGACGCCTCCGGTGGAATGACCACCCGGAACGCCGTGGGGCGCGCGCCGGGTCTGTGTGACCGTGGTGCAGTGGTGGGGGCCGACAGGCAGCCGGCCGCTGGCCCCTGTCGGTTCGAGTATATCGATTGCTCAAAGCCCCACCGGGCGCGCCACGTTACGATCTCGTCAAACCCCACCAGCACGGAGCCGGCGTTGAGCGGATCGCCCACAGACCCGCCGTCCGAGGCCAGACCGCCCCGGACGATGCTGCCCGCGCGCCGCCTGCTGGTCGGCGTGGCGGCGCTCCTCGCGTTGGCTGTCCTCGTGCTGCTCGCCTGGCCGCTCGTCCGCGACGATGCGGGCGACGGCGCCAGCGTGGTGGATGCGACCGCGACACCCGAGGCCTCAGCGTCCGCCGTCCCCACCGCCTCGCCGGAGGCGGGCATCGCCGCGGACGCTGCTGTTGCGGTGGCCCCCGCGCAGGTCGCGATTGATCCGCCCGAGGTCGGTCAGGGCGAGTCCGCGCTCGTCATCGTGCGCCAGCCGGGCGCCGCCTCAGGCTCGCTCCTCGTGTTCGGGAAGCACTACCCGCTCCGGCGCAGCGGCGAGGTGCTGTGGGCCGTCTTTGGCGCGGGGCTAGCCACGCCCACCGGCGCGACGACGCTCACCGTCACCACGCGCGATGAGTCCGGCGCCGTGCTCGGCACGGCGGACGCACCGTTCTCGGTGGGCCTCGTCGACCGGCCTGTCGACTACCTCGAACTGACCGAGGAGCAGGGCGCGGTGCTGACGCCGGAGGCGGCAGCGACCGAGGCACGGCTCCGCACGTACGAGCAGTTCAACGCGTTCGATGGCGCGCCCGCGTGGGACGGCCTCTTCATCCGCCCGGCGGACGGCATCGTGACGACCGAGTTCGGCCAGGGCCGCTCGATCAATGGCGGGCCGGTGGGCGGCTTCCACAGCGGCCTCGACATCGCGAACGCGGAGGGCACGCCGATCGTCGCGCCGGCGCCGGGCCGCGTGGTGTGGGCGGGCCCGATGCCGATCCGCGGCGTGACCGTGCTCCTGGACCACGGCGCCGGCGTGGTGACCGGCTACCACCACCTGCTGGAGGCGCGCGTCCCCGTGGGCACCCGCGTCGAGGCGGGCGAGGTGATCGCGCTGATGGGCTCAACCGGCCTGTCGACCGGCCCGCACTTGCACTGGGAGATGACGATCTACGGTGTGAACGTGGACCCGGACACCTGGACCCGGCGGTCGTTCCTGCCGGAATAGCCCGTCACGGGCCTCGACGTCAGCGCGACGCGACGAGGGCGCCCCACTCCGCCTCCGAGAGTTCGGTGTGCACGCGCAGGCCCGCGCGCTCCGCCGCGTCACGCACCTCGTGCGCGTCACGCACCAGGAAGCCGCTCGCGATCAGCGTCCCCCCGGGACGGAGCGAGGCGGCGAGCAGCGGCATCATCGCGCTGAGGACGAGCGAGGAGATGTTCGCGAGCACCACGTCCGCGGAGCCCTCCGCGGGGTCGGCCGGCCACGGCCAGCGCTCGCCGAGCGTGCCCGCGCCGAACTCGATGCGGGCCGTGAGGCCGTTGCGTTCCGCGTTCTCCTCCGCGACCGCCACGGTGGTCTCGTCCAGGTCGACCGCGCGCACGCGCCCCGCGTCCAGCCGCGCGGCGGCAATCGCGAGGATGCCGGAGCCGGCGCCCACGTCCAGCACGTCCAGGCCGGGACGCATCACCTCGTCCAGCGCGCCCAGGCAGAGGCGTGTCGTCTCATGCTCGCCGGTGCCGAACGCCGCGCCGGGATCGAGGTCGATCACCACCTCGTGCAGGGCGGGCGTGTACGGCTCCCACGAGGGCCGCACGACGAGCCGGCGGCCGATGTGCTGGATGCGGTAGAACTGCTTCCACTCCTGCGACCAGTCGACCGGCTCGATCTCCGCGAAGCGGAGGCGGCCCATGGGCCCGCGCAGGCGGCGGTCGATGCGCTTGCGCAGCTCGCGACGCTCCCGCGGAGCCATCACCCCGGGGAAGGTCGCGCGCACCACCCACGGGCGGTCACGCAGCTCCTCGTAGGCGAACTCGGCGGAATCGGAGATGTGCAGGGCCGGCTCAATGCTGACGCCGGCGGCCCCTGCTTCGCGCAGCACGTCCGCGACCGCTTCCGTGTCGTCCGGGTGGCACCGCGCGACGACCTCGAACCAGCGGTCCTGGGGGGTGGTCATGCGCTAGGAGAACGCGCTCTTGATGCGGTCGAACACGGACGGGTCGGCCGGCACGTCCGGCGTGCCGAGGGAGTCCGCGAGGCGGCGCAGCAGTTCCTTCTGGTCGCCGGACAGTTTCGTCGGTGTCACCACGTGCATCCGCACCAGCAGGTCGCCACGGCCGCTGCCGCGCAGATGCGGCACGCCGCGTCCGCGGATCACGTGCACCTCGCCGTGCTGCACGCCGGCCTTCAGCGACAGGTCCACCGTGTCGCCCTCGATCGTCGGCACCTGCACCTCCGTGCCGAGGGCGGCCTGCGCGATGTTGAGCGGGAGGTCGTAGATCAGGTCGTCGTCGGCGCGCTTGAACGTCTCGTGCGGCGCGACGTTGATCTCGATGTAGAGGTGGCCGGCCGGGCCGCCGCGCGGCCCGTGGTCGCCCTCGCCAGAGATGCGCAGTTGCGAGCCGGTGTCCACGCCCGCGGGGATCTTCACGGTGCGCGACACGGGGACGCGCTTCAGTCCCTGCCCGCGGCAGGTCTTGCACGGGTCGCTGACGATGCTCCCTTCGCCGCGGCAGCGCGTGCACATGGCCACGTTCACGAACTGGCCGAAGAGCGACTGCTGCACGCGCCGGATCTCGCCCGCGCCCTGGCACTCCGGGCACTGCGGGCGCTCCTTGCCCTCCGCCTGGCCGGTCGCGCGGCATTCCGTGCAGCGCTCCACGCGCTCGAACGACAGTTCGTGGTCCGCGCCGCTCACGACCTCTTCGAGGCTGATCGTGAGCGTCGCGTGGAGGTCGGAGCCGGCCTGCGGGCCGGCGCGGCGGCTGCCGGTGCCGCGGAAGAACGCATCGAAGATGTCGCCGAAGCCGCCGAAGCCCTCGTGGCCCTGGAACCCCTGCGCGCCGCCGTTGATGCCGGCCGCGCCAAAGCGGTCGTACCGGGCGCGCTTGTCCGGGTCGGACAGCACCTCGTAGGCGGCGTTCACTTCCTTGAACTTCGCCTCGGCGTCCGCGGCCTTGTTCCGGTCGGGGTGGTATTGCATCGCCAGGCGTCGGAACGCCTTCTTGATGTCGTCCGCGCTCGCGTCGCGCGGGACACCCAGCGTCTCGTACAGGTTGGCGTTGCCGGCGGAGTTCGTGGTCATCGAACATCCATCGTATCGCCGGAGGCGGCTAGCGGCGGCAGGAGGGCGGCGCGAATCACCGGCGCGGCTCCAGCAGGTGCACCTCCACCGCGTTGAACGTAGCGTCGGAGACGCCGTGGGCGCGCAGGTAGGCGCGAGCGCTGCCGTGCTCGCCGCGCAGCACCGCCAGCATCTCCGCCATCGCCTCGCGCGGGACGCCGAGCGCCGGGTTCGGCGTCTCGTCCGGCCGCATCACGCCGCGGGCGCGCAGGCGCTCGACCAGCGTGTCCATCGCCCGCTGCGACAGCGCGAAGTCGTCAAGGATCACCGGCTCCGGCACGCCCAGCGCGTCCAGCAGCAGCGCCGCGAAGACGCCGGTGCGGTCCTTCCCGGTCACGCAGTGGAAGACGGCCGGGTACGCCTCGTCCCGCCCGAGGATGCTGAACGCCTGCGCCCAGGCCGGGCCCTGCCGCCGCAGCATCCCCACGTAGTCCGGGTCCCACGCCCCCTCCGACCGCGCGGCGAACTTCGCGTCCGCGTTGCCCATCGGCAGGTGGTGGCGCTCGACGCCCGGCGCGACGAGGGCGCCCGGGCCCCGCGGGTCGCCCGCTTCCGTCTCGCTTCGGAAGTCGATCACCGTGCGGATCGTGATCTCAGCGCGCAGCCGCTTCACCTCGTGCGGGCGCATGCGCTGGTGCTCGCCGGATCGGAAGAGCCGCCGCCAGCGCACGGTGCGGCCGTCCGCGGTGTCGTAGCCGCCCAGGTCGCGGAAGTTGAAGACCTGCTCGAAGTCGAAGTGACGGTCCATCGGTGCGCCTCTCCGGCGTCGGGCCGGACGGCCGGACGCCCCGCCGACGGTATACCTCAGCGGGGCGTCCGAGGGGTGCGTGCGTGCGGGGGGTTAGACCTCCCGGAACTCGCCCTCGATCGTGCTGGCGTCCTCCGCCGCACCGGGGGCGTCGCCGCCCGCGCCGGGGGCGTTCTGTGCCTGCTGCTTCGAGTAGATGGCGTTGCCGACTGCCTGCATGGCGGCGGAGAGCGCCTCCACCTTCTCGTTGATCGCGTCCGCGCCGTCGCCGGTGAGCGCGCCGCGGACCTCGGCGACCGCCGCCTCCACCTGCTGCTTCTGCTCGACGGAGACGATCTCCGCGTTGTCGCGCAGCATCTTCTCGGCAGCGTACGCCATGGAGTCGGCCTGGTTGCGGGCCTCCGCCAGCGCGCGCTTCTTCGCGTCCTCGCCGGCGTGCGCCTCCGCGTCCCGCTTCAGGCGCTGCACCTCCTCGTCGGAGAGGCCGCTGGAGGGCTGGATGGTGACGTGCTGCTGCTTGCCGGTCGCCTTGTCGGCGGCGGAGACCTTCACCATGCCGTTCGCATCGATGTCGAACGTCACCTCGACCTGCGGGACGCCACGCGGCGCCGGCAGGATGCCGTCCAGGATGAAGCGCGCCAGCGACTTGTTGTCGCCGGCCATGGTGCGCTCGCCCTGCAGGACGTGGATCTCCACCGAGGGCTGGTTGTCGCTGGCCGTGGAGAACACCTGCGAGGCGCTGGTCGGGATCGTCGTGTTGCGCTCGATGATCGGCGTCATCACGCCGCCGAGCGTCTCGATGCCGAGCGTGAGCGGCGTCACGTCCAGCAGCAGGACGTCCTTCACCTCGCCCTTCAGCACGCCGGCCTGGATGCCGGCGCCAATGGCGACGACCTCGTCCGGGTTCACGCCGCGGTGCGGCTCCTTGCCGAAGAACTCCTCCACGCGCTTCTGCACGAGGGGCATGCGCGTCATGCCGCCCACCAGCACGACCTCGTCGATCTGCGAGGCGGTGACGCCGGCGTCGGTCATCGCCTGCTTCACGGGGACGAGCGTGCGCTCCACGAGCGACATCACCAGCTGCTCGAACTGGGAACGGGTGAGCGTGAGCACCAGGTGCTTCGGCCCGCTGGCGTCCGCCGTGATGAACGGCAGGTTGATCTCCGTGGACTGGGCGGACGAGAGTTCGATCTTCGCCTTCTCCGCCGCCTCCTTCAGGCGCTGCAGCGCCATCCGGTCCTGCGACAGGTCGATGCCCTGGTCCTTCTTGAACTCCGACACCAGGTGCTGGATCAGCACGTTGTCGAAGTCGTCACCACCGAGGAACGTGTCGCCGTTGGTCGCCTTCACCTGGAAGGTGCCGTCGCCGATCTCGAGGATCGAGATGTCGAACGTGCCGCCGCCGAGGTCGTACACGGCGATCAGTTCGTCGCTCTTCTTGTCCAGGCCGTACGCCAGCGCAGCAGCGGTTGGCTCGTTGATGATGCGCAGCACCTCAAGGCCCGCGATGCGGCCCGCGTCGCGGGTGGCCTGCCGCTGGGCGTCGTTGAAGTAGGCGGGGACGGTAATCACCGCCTCCGTCACGGTCTCGCCGAGGTACGCCTCCGCGTCCGCCTTCAACTTCTGGAGGATCATGGCGCTGATCTCGGGCGGTGAGTACGGCTTGCCGCCCATCTCCACCCCGGCGTCGCCGTTGTCGCGCCGGATCACGTTGAAGCCGGCGATGCTCTTCAGCCGCGTCACCTCCTCGTCGCCGAACTTGCGGCCCATGAGGCGCTTCACGGAGTAGACCGTGTTGTCCGCGTTGGTCACGGCCTGGCGCTTCGCCACCGTGCCCACCAGGCGCTCGCCGTTCTTCGCGATCGCCACCATCGAAGGCGTCGTGCGGCCGCCCTCCGCGTTCTCAATGACGCGGGGCTCGCCGCCTTCCATCACCGCCACGCACGAGTTCGTCGTGCCGAGGTCGATGCCGATCACCTTGCCCATGCTGTCCTCTTTCCCCCGCGTCCGCGGTTGTGTTCGTCTCGGGTGTGCGAGTGCCGCGCCTTACGTGGTCGCACCCTCGCCGCTGCCCACCATCACCATCGCCGGGCGGATCACCCGGTCGTTCACCGCGTAGCCGCGGCGGACCAGGTGCACCACCTGGTTCTCCGGCCCGGGGGCCTGGCCCACGGCCTCGTGCTTGTTCGGGTCGAACGGCTGGTGCAGCGCGTGGATCTCCTCCACGCCCCGCTGCTCCAGCGCCCGTCGGAAGCCCTGCAGCACCAGCCGCACGCCCTCCGCGAAGGCGTGGTCGCGCACGTCCTCCGGGGCGGAATCCACCGCCCGCTCGAGGTCATCGAGCACCGGCAGCAGCCCGGCGACGGCGTCCGCGACGGCGATGCGGCCGATCTCCGCGCGCTCTTCACGGGCGCGGCGGAGCAGGTTCTGGTAGTCCGCCAGCGCGCGCGCCTCCCGCGCCCGCGCTTCGTCCAGCGCGGCGCGCAGCGCCTCAAGGTCGTCCGCGCCGCCCTCGGGGGCGGCGTTGCCGCCCAGGTCGATGGTGGGTAGAGAGTCGGCCGCAGCCGGTTCGGTGGTCTGGTCGGTCATTGTGTTCCTCACCACACTCCCTCGCGCCGCCCCGGCGAGCGAGTCGCGCGGCGCGGGGTTGGTGTTACTGGCGGACGTCGCGGAGCAGCTGGCTCATGAGCGAGGCGATGTAGCGGACGCGCGGGATCGTGCGCTGGTAGGCCATGCGCGTGGGGCCGATCACGGCCACCACCCCCGCCGCGTCCGTGTCGCCATAGCGCGACACCACCACGCTCCAGTCCTGCAGCCCCGTGTCCGGGTTCTCCTGGCCGATGATCACGCGGGTGGTGCCCACCCGGTCATCCACGGCCGTCTCCAGCAGGCCGCGGAGCCGGTACGCCTGGAGTTGTGTCACCGCCTCCAGCATCCGGTCCACGTCCGAGAATTCCGGCTGGCGGAGCGCGTTGTTGAGGCCGTCCAGGAACGTCTCTTCCGCGATCCGCAGTTCCTCGATCGATTCGGCTACCGCCCGCGCCGTCGCGACCTCGTCCGGGTCTTCGAGGCCCACGAGGCGGTCGCGCACGTCGCCCGCGTCAGCGCCGGCCAGCAGCGCGTTCAGCCGCGCCGCCCGGGTGTTCAACTGGTCCTGCGTCACCGGCTGCCGCATCTGCAGGATGCGCTGCCGCACGCGGCCGTCATCCATCACGGACACCAGCAGCGCCGTGTCGCGGGAGAGTTCCACCAGCTGCGCGTGCCGCAGACGGGCGGTGGAGGTGCGCGGGCGCGTGACGACCGCCACGTTCCCCACCAGGGAGGAAAGGATCGTCGCGGTCAGGCTCAGCCACTCGTCCAGGCCGCCGGCCACCTGGTGGAGCTGGTGCTCCACGGTGCGGCGCTCGTCCAGCGCGACCGGATCCTCCGCCATGAGCGCTTCGACGTAGAAGCGGTACCCCATGTCGGACGGGATCCGGCCCGCGGAGGTGTACGGGTGGGTGATGTATCCCTCCCGCTCCAGGCGCGCCATTTCGTTGCGGATGGTGGCGGAAGAGAGCGCGAGCCGGTGTCGGTCGACAAGCGCGCGCGATGAGACCGGTTCGGCGGTCTCGATGTACTCGTCCACCACCATGCCCAGGATCTGGGATTGCCGGTCGGTGAGCACCTCAGCCCTCCGTTAGCACTCTCGGCCTGAGAGTGCTAATCCACCTGTCGATTGTATTCAGCCTCCCGTCCGGGGGTCAATCCTGAGCCCGCCTCTGCCTATACTGGCGGTCGCGGGTGGCCCCCGGCCCTTCCCCGAGGGGCGGTCGACGCGACGATGGAGGCCTCCGACGGCACAACCTGCCCCCCGACGCCCCCGGGCCGCGGCCCGGCCTCCGCGCGACCGCGACGAGCAGGTCGAGCGGCTGGCGGAGCGCGCGCTGGAGGATCGCTCCGCCTTCTCCGCGCTGTACGAGGCCCATGCCCCCCGCGTGTACCGCTACCTGCTCGCCCGCACCTCCGACCCGGCGGAGGCGGAGGAACTGACCTCGCGCGTGTTTCTGAACGCCCTCGCCGGGCTGGAGCAGTACCGGGGGCGCGGGGCGGGGTTCTCGTCCTGGCTCATGAGCATCGCCCACAACCTCCTCGTGAACTGGTACCGCGACCGCGGCCGGCGGCCGGCGATCGCGGCGCTGGATGCCGCCGCGGACGTGGCGTCCGAGGTCCCCGGCCCGGAGTCCTCCCTGGAGCAGAACGAGGTGATCGCGCAGGTGCGTGCGGCGATCTCTTCGCTCTCCGCGGAGCGGCAGGAACTGATCGCCCTGAAGTACGTGGA
This sequence comes from Chloroflexota bacterium, assembly GCA_045863195.1. GTDB lineage: Bacteria > Chloroflexota > Dehalococcoidia > UBA2979 > UBA2979 > W-Chloroflexi-9. Next base: position 188,909 of record BTUI01000005.1, on the reverse strand, counting down.
CGGGCGAACGAACGCCGAGATCGGACGTATGATGGGCCGGACGGAGGGCGCGGTGAAGGCGTTGCACCACCGCACACTCCGGGAGTTGCACGCGCTCCTCGCGGACCTCGCCGAAGACGGCGATATCCGTGACGGCGACAGGGGTCGCAGATGACGTTGTCGGCACGGATCTCGGGCGTCGGTCGCTACGTGCCGGAGCGCGTCCTCACCAACCAGGAACTCGAAGCGATGGTGGACACGTCCAGCGACTGGATCGTGGAGCGCACCGGCATCTACGAGCGCCGCATCGCCGCCGACCACGAGACCACCAGCACCATGGGCACGGAGGCCGCGCGTCGAGCCCTCGCCTCCGCGGGCATCGAGGCGGACACGCTCGACCTCGTCATCACCGGCACCTGCACCCCGGACGGGCTGTTCCCGGCCACGGCCAGCCGCATCCAGAACGCGATCGGCGCCACCCGCGCCGGTGCGTTCGATGTGAACGCGGCGTGCATGGGCTTCCTCTCCGCCTTCTCGGCGGCCTCCCAGTTCATCGCGACCGGCACCGCCAACCGCGTGCTGGTCGTGGGCGCGGAGACGCTCTCCCGCATCGTGGACTGGACGGACCGCGGCACCTGCGTCCTCTTCGGCGACGGCGCCGGGGCGGTGGTACTGGAGCGTGCCGTGGAGGGTGAGCCGGGCGCCGTGCACTCGCTCCGCCTCCGCTCGGACGGCAGCCAGGCCGGGCTGCTCTACTCGGACGGCCCCTGCTCCACCGTTGTCGAGGGACTGACGCGCGAGGCGAAGATCGTGATGGACGGCCGCGCGATCTTCCGCCAGGCGGTGACGATGATGTGCGACTCCGCGACCGAGGTGCTGGCGCAGGCCGGCCTCGGCGTGGAGGACATCGCGCTCGTCGTCCCGCACCAGGCGAACCTGCGCATCATCACCGCCATGTCGGACCGCCTGGGCGTCCCGGCGGAGCGCGTGTACGTGAACGTCCAGCGCTACGGGAACACCTCCAGCGCCACCATCCCGATCGCGCTCGCCGAGGCGGAGGCGGAGGGCCGCCTGCAGCCCGGCGACCGTGTCCTCTTCGCCTCCTTCGGTGGCGGCCTCTCCTGGGGCGCGATGGTGATCGAGTGGGCCGGCGTCGGCTCGCGGCGCACGCTCGCCGCCTCCGCCGCCCGCTCCGCCAGCGTGTGACCGACGAGGCGCCCCGGCCCCGCGTCGTCATCACCGGCGTCGGCGTTGTCTCCGCCCTCGGACGCTCCATCGGCGAGATCTGGGACGCGATGCTCGCCGGACGCTCCGGCATCGGCCCCATCACCCGTTTCGATGCCTCCCGGTTTCGCACGCGCATTGCCGGCGAGGTGCCGGACGCGGACGCGCCCGACCCCCGCTTCGCCCCGGCGTACTGGGACACCCTCGACCGACGCTCCCGCTTCGCGGTGAGCGCCGCCCTCAGCGCGGTGCAGGGCGCCGGGCTCTCGCTCACCCCGCAGAACCGAGGGCATGTCGCCGTGGCGATGGCGTCCGAGCGGCCCGAGGAGGAGGCGCTGCTGGAGGGGGCGCGACTGCTCGACCGTGACCTCGCGGCGGCCGCTTCCGTCCTCGCCGCGCACGCCCGGCCGCACGCTCCCGCCGAGCGCGTGGCCGCGATGCTCGGCGTGACCGGCCCCGTGCTGCAGATCGAGAACCGCGCCGCCGGTGGCCTGGCCGCGATCATCGAGGCGGCGGCGGTCATCCGTCGCGGGGATGCCCTCGTCGCGATCGCCGGCGGGGCGGAGGCCCCGATCACGCCGCTCACCCTCGCCGCGTTCGAGGGCACCGGCGCCATGTCCGCGCGGAACGACAATCCTGCCGCCGCCTCTCGCCCCCTCGACCTCGACCGGGACGGGTTCGTCCTCGCCGAAGGGGCGGCGGTCGTCGTCCTCGAACTGCTCGAGGTCGCCGTCGCACGGGGCGCGCGCATCCTTGCGGAGATCGAGGGCGAGGCGATGACCTTCTCGCCGGGGGCGGACGGCGTGCCGGGCACCGACCCAGTGCAGATCGGCCACGCCTTCCAGCGCGCCCTCGCCACCAGCGGGCGCATCCAGTCGGAGGTGGACGTGGTGATGCTCCACGCCGCCGGCACCGTCACCGGCGACCGGCAGGAGGCGCTCGGCGTGCGGCGCATCTTCGGCGCGGCCGCCCGCCACCACCTCTACACCCCGGCCGTGAAGTCCCACCTCGGCCACCTGCTCGCCGCCTCCGGCCCCATGGCGCTGGCCGTGCTGCTGGAGGCGATGCACCGGCAGGTGATCCCGTGGACGCGCAACCTGGAGCGCGAGGACCCGGAGGTCGACCTGGACGCGAACCCCCGAGGCCCGCGCCCGGACAACCTGCGCGTCGCGATGGTCAGCGCCTCCGGCTGGGCGCACAATGCCGTCCTCGCGATCTGCCACCGCGACGCGATGCGCCCGCTCCCCGAGGTGGCTGACGATGCCGACGCACTTGTCCCGCCACCCGCGGGCACCGAGGTGCCGTAGACGCCCTCAGTCGGCGGGCGGCCCCGGTCCGCGGGTGGCCCCAGTCCGGGGGCCTCGGTAGGATCGGACGCATCCCCAACACACCGGAGGCCGTATGGATCTGACCTGGCTCGGATACGCCGCCACGCGCATACGCACGCGCACCGCGGCCGTGGTCATGGACCCGTACGACAAGAGCGTCGGCGGCACCATGGGCCGCCCGGACGCGCACATCGTGACCATCAGCCACGACGACACCATGCGGAACGGCGTCTCAGGCGTCGCTCCGGCGGACGGCGACCCGATGGTCCTCGTGGGCCCCGGTGAGTACGAGATCCGCGGCGTGCACGTGGAGGGGGTGCGCGGCTGGCTGGCTGGCGATGGCGAGCCGGCGAAGCGCGCCAGCACCCTCTGGCTGTTCGAGGCGGAGCAGATGCGCGTCGCGCACCTCGGCGGGCTCGGGAGCGCGCTGATCCCGGCGCAGCTGGACGTGCTGAGCCGCGCGGACATCGTGATCGTGCCGATCGCGCTGGCCGACACGCTCCCGGCCGACGAGGCGGCGAAGGCCGTCCGCGCGATGGAGCCCTCGATCGTCATCCCCGTCGGCTACGAGGCCTCGGACGAGGCGCCGCTGAAGGCGTTCGTCCGCGCGCTGGGCGGCACGCCGGAGGAGCCGGTGGGGCGCTTCACCATCAACTCGCGATCGTTCGATGGCGAGAAGCGTCGCATCGTCCTGCTGGAGGCACGCGCCTAGCCCTCGGTCCCCGGTCGCCGGAACGGACGAGGCGCCCCGCGGGGCGCCTCGTTGCTTGTGCTGTGGGGCTGGCCGCTACGGCAGGAAGTTGAGCGGATCGAGATAGGCGCCGTTCCGCCTGACCTCGAAGTGGAGGTGCGGGCCACTGGAGCGGCCGGAGTTGCCGGAGAAGCCGATGATGTCGCCGGCGTTCACGAACTGGCCGTTGCCGACGGCGAAGTCGGAGAGGTGCGCGTACACCGTCTCATAGCCGTCGCCGTGGTCGATGATGATGTGGTAGCCGTACGAACAACACGGGTTGCCGCCGGCGAACGTCACCTGGCCGGCTCGGGCGGATGCGACGGCGCTGCCGCTCCCCATCGCGAGGTCGATGCCGAGCGGGTGCGACGGGCCGAAGGCGGACGTCAGCAGGCCGCCGGCCGGCCAGACCCAGCCGCTGCCACCGCTGCCGGCACCGCCCGGGGTCTCCACCGGCACGGACGGCGGCGGCGCCAGCGGCACCTTCCGCCCGCCCGGGACCAGGATCAGCGAGCCCTCGCGGATGTTGTTCGGGTCGCCCGCCAGGCCGTTGGCGCGGAAGGCCACCACGTCGCGCCAGTCGGCGTCGTAGCGGGCGGCGATCGCCGTCACGGTCTCGCCGACGCGGACGGAGTGGATGATGCCGTCCACGCTCGGGATCTGGAGTTTCATCCCCAGCAGCAACAGGTCGTTGTCGCTCAGGACGTCCACGTTGTTCCAGGTGATGGAGGAGGAGGAGACGCCGAAGCGGGAGGCGATGCCGGAGATCGTGTCGCCGGCCTGCACCTGGTACTCGAAGAAGATCGGGATGCGCTCCGTGCTGGTGCCGTTGTCCACGGAGCCGGCGACCTGCGAGGAGTTCTCCTGGAGGGCGGCGATCTGCGCTCGGGCGTCCAGCGCGCCGTTCTGTGCCGCCAGCACCGCGTCTGCCGCCACCGGCGGCACCACCACGGTCAGCGGGACCGGGCCCGCGCTGAGCGAGGTCGCCCCGGCGGTCGGTACGGCGGCCGCGAGGCCGGGGAGCGTGAAGCGGTCGGCGCGGAGTACCGGCGTGCTCGCCGCCTCGGTGGAGGGGACGGGCAGCGCGCCCATGCCGACGATGAGCATGAAGACGGTGGCGATGACGCCGAAGTGCGCCGCCGGCCGCCAGCGGGGGATCGTCACCATCTGACGCGCGCGCGCACGCTGCAGCGTCCGACTGCGACGAGGAGGCCTGGGCGGCTGGATGGTCCCGTTGATGGACGGCTCCTGAGGTGCTCGTGTCGCCGCTCGACACGCACACGGGCCGGGATGGGCGACGGCACGCAACGCCGCTCGCGAATCCTAGCACTTCAGCCCGCCGCCTCTGCCGGAGCAAACGCGGCTGTTGGGTTCCCCACCCGACTGGACACCTGAAAGGTTAACTAGTGCCGGGGAGCACAAACAACGCAGATCGACCATCTGCGACTGCCAATATCGCACAATCGTGCGAGGCGTGTCCGAGTCCGCTGGAGCGTCGTTCAAGAAGCACAACGCCCGCCGAAGGGCGGGCGCTGCGACCGATGCGTGGGCGAAGCGAGTCCCTAGATGTTGTCGCCCTTGAGCGTCGCCAGGAACTCCTTGTTGGACTTCGTCTTCGACAGCCGCTCGATGACGCGCTCGGCCGCGTCGTTGCTGTCCTCTTCGATCATCGCGGCCATGCGGCGGAGCAGCCAGATCGAGCGCAGGTCCTCCTCCGGGAAGAGCAGGTCCTCGCGCCGGGTGGAGGATCCGAGGACGTCGATCGCGGGGAAGACACGCTTCTCCGCCAGGCGGCGGGTGAGGCGCAGCTCCAGGTTACCGGTGCCCTTGAACTCCTCGAAGATCACGTCGTCCATGCGCGACCCGGTCTCCACGAGGCAGGTGGCGATGATCGTGAGCGACCCGCCTTCTTCCGTGTTGCGCGCTGCGCCGAAGAACCGCTTGGGCGGGTAGAGCGCGATCGGGTCCATACCGCCGGAGAGGGTGCGGCCGGAGGTGGGCATCGCCGTGTTGTAGGCGCGGGCGAGGCGGGTGATGGAGTCCATCAGGATCACCACGTCCGTGCCGCCCTCGACGAGGCGCTTCGCGCGCTCCAGGGCGACCTCCGCCACGCGGGTGTGGTCCTCCACCGGCTCGTCGAACGTGCTGGCGATGACCTCGCCGCGCACGGAGCGCCGCATGTCCGTGACTTCCTCCGGGCGCTCACCGATGAGCAGCACCATCAGGTGGCAGTCCGGGTGGTTGGCGGCGATGCCGTGGGCGATGGACTTCAGGAGCATCGTCTTGCCGGCCTTCGGCGGGGAGACGATGAGGCCGCGCTGGCCGCGGCCGATGGGGGCAAAGAGGTCCACCATGCGCTGGGAGACCTCGTGCTGGTTCGTCTCCAGCTTCAGCATCCGGTTCGGGAAGATCGGCGTCAGCCCGTCGTAGTCCGGGCGGCGCTTCGCGACCTCCGGGTCCACGCCGTTCACGGCGTCCACGCGCAGCAGGCCGTAGTACTTCTCGGAGGACTTCGGCTGGCGGACCTGTCCCGTCACGTAGTCGCCGGAGCGGAGGCCGAAGCGGCGCACCTGCGACTGGGAGACGTACACGTCGTTCGCGCCGGGGAGCAGGCGGTCGCCGCGGAGGAAGCCGAAGCCGTCGTCCACGATCTGGAGCACGCCGCCGGAGAAGATCGTCCCGCGCCGCTCGGCCTGCATCTCCAGGATGCGGAAGATCAGTTCGTTCTTGGGGAGGCCGGCGCTGTTCTCAACCTCGAGCTCGTTACCCAGGGAGATCAGTTCGTCGCGGGTGCGGGTCTCGAGGTCCGCGATGCTGAGTGCCGGAATCTCCGGATCGATATCCGGCATCGGCTCCAGCGAGGGGTCTGCCTGCGGGACGCGGCCGGTGCGGCCACCCGTCCCCATGCCCATGCCGGTCCCGCTGCCACTGCCGCGCCGAGAGCGGCGCCGTGTCCTCGGAACATCCGAAGACGCGATCTCGCGTCCACGAGGAGATGAAGTCATATGTGGGGCCTGATCTGAGAGAGGTTCCGGTGCGCGCTTGGGTGGCACGGGAACGGTTGGGAGGACGACCACGACCGTGGTGTCCCCCTCATGCTAGAGGACGCCACGCGGATTCGACAAGTCAGGGTGTCTACTGATCGGCGACTCCTTGCATGCAGCCGGTATGCGTCCCGACGGCGTCTAGACGGGCGCGTACTTCTGCGCGTCCTTCAGGAAGATCTCGATGCCCCGGTCCGTGAGCGGGTGCTGCACCATCTGGAAGAGCACCGCCGGCGGGATCGTTGCCACGTGCGCGCCCGCCAGCGCGGCCTCCGTCACGTCGCGAGGCCCCCGGATGCTCGCGGCCAGCACCTGGGCGTCCAGGCCATGCGCGTCGTACACGGCGACGATCTCCCGGATCACCTCCATGCCGTCGTGCCCGGCGTCGTTGAGCCGGCCGATGAACGGCGAGACGAACGTCGTCCCCGCCTTCGCGGCGAGGAGCGCCTGGTTCGCGGAGAAGACCAGCGTGGTGTTGATGCGGATGCCCTCCGCCGCCAGCCGCTTCGTCGCCTGCAGGCCCACCTCGCTCATCGGGATCTTCACGACCACGTTGCGGTGCCACGCGGCGACGCGGCGGGCCTCCTCGATGAGCGGCTCGAGTTCCATGGAGATGCACTCGGCGGAGATGGGGCCGTCCACCGTCTCGCAGATCTCCAGCACGCGCTGCCGGTAGTCCACGCCCTCCCGCGCGACGAGCGTGGGGTTCGTGGTCACGCCGTCCACCACGCCCAGCGCGGCGCCGCGGCGGATGTCATCGATGTTCGCGGTGTCCAGGAAGATCTGCATCGGTCGGTCCCCCTCGAAGGCTGCTGAGGACGGGCGCGACGCGGGTGGTGCGGCGCGCCGTTAGAACGGCTTGAAGACGGCCAGCCAGACCATGACCGGCACGGTGAGGACGATCACGGTGCCAAAGACCAGCGGCACGTTGTCGGCCAGCGCGTCACGCAACTCCGGCGTGATCTCGCCGTGCTTCTTCGCGGAGAGCGCCAGGATGCGCACCCGGCGCAGCCCCACGCCCAGCAGCGGCACGAAGATGAACAGGTCGACCAGGGTGAGCGTCTGCAGCGCCATCAGCCAGCCGGTGGTGATGACGTTCAGTTCCGCCGCCGCCGCCCAGGCGTAGCCGGAGAAGAGCGTGGCGATGAAGCCCGGCAGCAGGAAATAGGTCTCGTTCCGCTGCGCCTCCTGGAAGAGCAGCGCCTTCTCCTCGATCTGCTGTGCCGCCCACGCCTTCCAGATCGGCACCACCACGGCGCCGATCCCGACCATCATCCAGAACAGCGACAGCGTGTGGATGAACCGCCACGTCGTCATGCGACGCCCGAGGAGGCCTCGGCGGCCTGCGCGGAGGCGGCCGGGCGGGCGGCGGCGTGCCGGAAGGCGGCGCCGACGAAGTCACGGAAGAGCGGGTTGGGCTGGTTCGGGCGGCTGGTGAACTCCGGGTGGAACTGCGCGCCCACCATGAACGGGTGGTCCGGCAGCTCCACGATCTCCACGAGCCCGGTCTCTGCGTCCCGACCGGCGACGATCAAGCCGGCCTGCTCCAGTTGCGGGAGCAGGTGGTTGTTCACCTCGTACCGGTGGCGGTGCCGCTCGCGTGCGGTCGGTGCGCCGTAGGCGGCGGCCGACTTCGTCCCCGGCACCAGCCGGCAGTCGTACCCGCCGAGACGCATGGTGCCGCCCATCTCGTGTACCTCCTGCTGCTCGGAGAGCAAGGAGATCACCGGGAAGGGCGACTTCGGGTCCACCTCGGTCGTGTTCGCGCCGGGCATCCCCGCCACGTGGCGGGCGAACTCCACCACCAGCATCTGCATGCCGAGGCAGTCGCCCAGGTAGGGGATGCGCCGCTCCCGCGCGTAGCGGACAGCGGCGATCTTTCCCTCCAGGCCGCGGTCACCGAAGCCGGGGCAGAGCAGGATGCCGTCCACGTCGCCGATCACGCGCTCGGCGGGCTCGCTCTCGAGGTCCTCGGAGTGCACCCAGTCGAAGTCCAGGGCGCCCTCGTGGTGGACGCCGGCGTGCACCAGCGCCTCCTTGATCGAGAGGTAAGCGTCGTGCAGTTCCACGTACTTGCCGACGATGGCGATGCGGGCACGCCGCTTCGGGGCGTGCAGGCGCTCCACGAACTGCGCCCACTCCTCCAGGTCTGGCTTCGCCTCGCCCAGCCCCAGCCCCTTCGCCACGATCTGGCCGAGCCCGGAACCTTCGAGGATCAGCGGCACCTCGTAGATCGAGTCCGCGGTCTGGAGGGGGATCACCGCCTCGCGCTGCACGGAGCAGAACAGCGCGATCTTCTCGCGCAGCGCCTCCGGCACCGGGAAGTCGGAGCGCGCCACGATCACGTCCGGCTGGATGCCGAAGGCGCGCAGCTCGCGCACGGAGTGCTGCGTGGGCTTGGTCTTCAGTTCGTGCGTGGAGCCGATGTACGGCAGCAGCGTGACGTGGATGAACAGCGACTCGCCCGGCGCGGCGTAGCGCATCTGCGAGATCGCCTCCAGGAACACCTGGCCCTCGATGTCGCCGACGGTGCCGCCGACCTCCACGATCACCACGTCCGCCTTCTGGGCGGTGCCGGCGAGGCGGATGCGGCGTTTGATCTCGTTCGTGACGTGCGGGATCGCCTGGATGGTGCCGCCCAGGTAATCGCCTCGGCGCTCCTTGCGGATGACCTCCTCGTAGATCTGGCCGGAGGAGGAGGAGTTGATGCGCTGCAGGTCGATGTCGACGAAGCGCTCGTAATGGCCCAGGTCCAGGTCCGTCTCGGCGCCGTCGTCGGTCACGAAGACCTCGCCGTGCTGGTAGGGGGACATGGTGCCGGGGTCCACGTTGATGTAGGGGTCGAGCTTGAGGACGGAGACGGAGAGGCCTCGCGCCTTCAGGATGCGGCCGAGCGAGGCGGCGACGATGCCCTTCCCCACGGAAGAGACCACACCACCGGTGACGAAGACGTACCTGGCCATGGTTGGGAGCACACTCGCGGCGGGGAGAGCCGGGTTTCCCCCATCTTACGGGCGCACCGGCAGGGGTGTCGAACTGCGGTGCCTCTCCACGCCTGCGCAGGCCCCTCACTCGCCCGGATCGTCGAGAATCCCTCTCCAGGGGGACGCGATCGAGGCGTGCCGGGGCGATGGTACGGGCATCCGAAGGGGGCTCCCATGACATCCGTACCGATCTATCCCGCGCGTACGCCGCTCGTCTGGCGGTGGTTGTCGCCGTTCTTCAGCCGATGGACCTATACGCGGCTCCTCTACCTCGGGCTGACCTTCCCGCTGGGGCTCGGCTACTTCGTCGCGCTGGTGGTGGGCCTGAGTGTCGGCGGGTCGCTGATCTGGACGATCCCCGGCGTTGCGATCCTGCTTGGCGTGGTGGCGGGGTCGCGCTGGGGAGGCGACCTGGAGGTCTGGCTCGCGAGGCGGCTCGTGGGCGTCGAGATCCGGCGGCCCCCTACCTGGTACGAGCGGGACGTCCCGTTGCGGGAGCAGGCGCGGCAGGTGCTCACCGACCCGTCCACGTGGACCGGCCTGATCTATCTGCTCACGCACCTGGTGACCGGCATCGTTGCCTTCACGGGCCTCATGGCCGCGGGGGCGATCGCATTCGTCTTCACCGCGGCCCCCGCGATCCTCGGTGGGTGGGCCGGGTTCGAGATCAATGGCAGTGCTGACTACAACATCGGCCGCTGGGTCATTGATACGCGGGAGGAAGCGTGGGCGCTGGTGCCGGTCGGGCTGCTGGTCGCCCTCGCCACGGTGCATCTCGCCAACGGCTTTGCCTGCCTGCACGCCCGCTGGGCGCGCCTGATGCTGGGCAGCCGTGCGCGCGACATCCCGCCGCCGCCCGCCACGATCGAGGACGGGCCGCCCGTCATCGTGCCAGAGGTGAGCGGGTTGATCGCCGCTCTCACCCCGCGCGAGCGGGAGGTGTTGCTCCTCATCGCGCGCGGCTACGCGAACGCCGAGATCGCGGAGGCGTTCGTGGTGAGCGAGGGCACCGTGAAGACGCACGTGAAGCGCATCCTGGCGAAGTTGGACGTGCGCGACCGCACGCAGGCCGCGATCTTCGCCTTCGACTCCGGGTTCGTCACGCCGGAGACCGCCTCGGAGCCGGAACCCCGCTAGCGCCCCACCCGCCGTTGACGGGCGCGGGCGCCTTCGCCACCGTGAGCGGCGAGGAGGCACCCCGATGCCCGACCCGAGCCTGCAGGATGCGGCCGCGAGCGTGCTCGTCGAGGTCCGCGACGGGGTGGCGACGATCACCCTCAACCGCCCGGACGCGCTCAACGCGATGGACCAGGACCTGACGGCCCGCCTGATGGCGGCGCTGGAGCGCGTCCGCGACGACGAGGCGATCCGCTGCGCCGTCATCACCGGCGCGGGTCGCGCGTTCTGCGCCGGCGCCGACCTCCGGCGTCGGGCGGCGAACCAGTCCGAGGGGCGCGGGCCGACGCCGTTCCCGGTGACGCCGCCGCCGCTCTACCACTCGTTCGACACGCAGAAGCCGATGATCGCGGCGGTGAACGGCCACTGCCTGGGCGCCGGCCTGGAACTGGCGCTGACGTGTGACTTCCGGCTCGCCTCCACGCTGGCGACGTTCGGGATGCCGGAGATCACGCTCGGCTTCTTCCCCGGCGGTGGCGCGCCGCTCCGCCTCCCGCGCGCCATCCCCCTCGGCGCGGCGATGGAGATCCTGCTGACCGGCGACCGGATCGACGCGCAGTCGGCGCGCGAGTACGGACTGGTGAACCGCGTCCTCCAGCCCGAGGAACTCCTGCCCGAGGCGCAGCGCGTCGCGACCCGGATCGCCTCGCACGCCCCGCTCGCCGTCCGCGGCCTGCGCGAGGTCGTGATGCAGGGGTTGGAGATGCCGCTCCCGCAGGCGCTCCGCTGGGGTGGCGCGATGCGCTGGGCGATCGGCCAGACCGAAGACGCGAAGGAGGGCCCTCGGGCGTTCGCCGAGAAGCGCCCGCCCGAGTTCACCGGCCGCTAGGAGGAGTGACGTCAGCGGATGAGTAGGCGCCCCCTGGCCCTCGCGCCGTCCCCCTAGAACAGCGGGAAGTCGGCGGGGCGGCCGAGGAGGACGCGGCCGGCGGCCTCGTACACCAGCGGGCCGATCATGACGTGCGCCCCCGCGGTGTGGATGTCGCGGAAGATCCGGTCGAGCGGGTTCGTGCGCTGGATCGCCGTGGTCGCGCACGCGCGGTGGAGCAGGTCGACCACCCCGAGGCTCTCCGTAGCCGCGTGGCTCGCCGCCAGCCGCACCGTGGCGCGGAGCGTCAGGTCGCCCTCACCGCCCGAGGCCTGCACGTCCGCCCATAGCGCCTCCGCGGAGGTGTAGTAGTACGCCTTCGCCGCATCGAAGCGCGCCTGCGCGATCGCGAAGGCCTCCTGCACCCGGCCGACCTCCTGCAGCGGCACCCCGCCCCAGCCGCGCTTGGTCGTGAACACCTCGCGCGCCGCCTCGAGCGCCGCCCGCGCCAGGCCGAGGGCGTGCGCGCCGTGATTCATGAAGATGAGGCCGCCGCAGCGGTAGAGCGCCCAGTCGTGCCGGGCGTTGCCGAAGTCGAAGACCTGGGAGGCGGGGACTCGGGCCTCGCGGATTTCGAAGTCGTTGCTGGCGGTGCCGCGTAGGCCGGTGGTGTCCCACGTGTCGTGCACCACCACGTCCGACCGAGGCACCACGAACGCCAGCACGCGGTCCGTGCCGTCCTCGTTCTTCGCGGGCGTGCTGCCGCCGTCCTCGTAGATCAGCGCCTCGGCCGTGAACCAGTCGGCGTGCGAGGAGCCGGAGGCGAACGGCCAGCGGCCGCTCACGGTGTACCCACCGTCCGAGGCCGGCACCGCGCGCCCGATCGGCCTCGCCACGCCGCACATCACGCCGCCCTGGCCGAACAGGCGCTGGCCCGTCTCGGGCGACACGAACCCGCCGTACAGCCCGGCCTGTGCCGCGAGCATCACGCACCAGCCCGCGGAGCCGTCCGCGGCCGCCGCCTCCTCCACCACGCGCGAGGCGGTGACCGGGCTGGCCTCCACCCCGCCGTAGGAGCGCGGGACGGCCAGGTGGAACATCCCGGCGGCGCGCATCTCTTCGACGAGCGCCGGGGGCAGGCGTCGCCCCGCCTCGATCTCGTCGCCGGCGGCGCGGATGCGTGCGCTCAGCCCCTGCGCCGCGGCGAGGGGATCGGTGATCTGGTCGAACGACATGGGGATGCTCCCGTGAGCAGGGCGCGCGGTGGAGGCGGGATCGTACGCCCGGCGTGAAGCGGCCCGCCGCGCGGCGGGCCGCAGGTCAGACCGAGGTCGCTCGACGGGCGCTCAGACCCCCAGCGCCTCTGCGACGTCCGCCAGGCCGAGCGATTCGAGGCGCTCGCGGCTGGGCATGCTCGTGCGGGTGTCCCACCCGGCGAGGCCGAACCAGTCCTGCTTCATGGTCTCCAGGTCCACCGTGAAGCCCTCGTGCGGGCCGGTGGTCTGGGGCGGGTCGCCGAGCAGGCGGCCGGGGACCTCGCGGCCCGCGGGGTTGTTGCCGTGCTTCACGGCGAACGCCATCCGCAGGTTGGCGATGCGCTCGCCGACGCGGTCGAGTTCCTCGTGGGTGGTGTCCCAGCCGGTGACCAGGTTCACCCACTCCGGGATCCGGGCGGTGGGGGACATGGTGTAGATGAAGTAGCACATGCCCGCGGAGTTCATGACGTGCGCCTGCTCGTGCGCCGCCTTCAACTGCGGGCCTTTCTCCGCCGTCTGCTTCCGGTCCTTGGGGCCAGCCGGCATCGTCGGGAACTTGCTGGACTTGCCCGGCGACCAGAGCGTGTGCCGCGCCGGCGTGGGGTCGAGCGCGTACGAGGCGGCGAAGCCCACGTCCAGCTTGGGGTCGTGCATCGGCGGCTCCTCGCCGTCGATGCTCGTGAGGTACTCCAGCGCGCGCGGGCCGATCTTCTCCGCGGCGACGCGCGTGCCGTCCGCCAGCAACTCGCCGAGGTGGCCCTCGCGCCGGCCGATCGCGTGCAGCGCCTGCAGCACCGCGGAGGCGTTGCCCCAGCGCAGGTCAATTCCGTCCGTATCCTCCTTCGTCAGGAGGCCGTTCTCGAAGCACTCGATGGCAAAGGAGATGGTGGCGCCGGTGGAGATGGTGTCCAGGCCGTACTGGTTGCACCAGTGGTTCATGGCGATCATCGCGTCGGTGTTGTTGACGCCGTTCATCACGCCGAAGGCGCCCATCGTCTCGTACTCAGGGCGGTGCGTGTGCTTCGGGAAGGCGAACTCACCGCGGTCGGAGCCGTCCACGGACTCCGCACCGCACGCCACCGGGCAGTGCCAGCAGGCGTACTTCTTCTCCATCGACTCGTTGATCGTCGGGCCGTTCATCCCGGCCATCGACCGCTCGTCGACGAGGTCGACGACGCCGACGCCGCCCCAGTTGAGGACGGGCGCGTCGCCGTTGATCGCGGAGTTGGCGGTGATGCCGGTGGTGCCGAACGTGGTGAAGAACTGCTTCGAGGCGGCGTTGAAGCCCTCCAGGCTGGACTTCACCGTCTGCAGCACCTCTTTGTTCTGCGCCATGATCTTGCGCGCCGGCTTCACCACCACGGCCTTCAGCCGCTTCGAGCCCATGACCGCGCCCACACCGGAGCGAGCCGCGAGGCGGCCCCGCTCGTTGGCGATGCCGGCGGTGACGTTCAGGTGCTCCCCACCCGGCCCGATCAGCGCCACGCTGATCTTCTTGCCCAGTTCCTCCTTCAGCCGGTCCTCCGTGTCGATCGCCAGGCCGCCCCAGTACGGGGTCGCGTCGCGCAGCTCGACCAGGTCGTCCTCGATGTAGAGGTAGGTGGGGCGGGCGGCCTGGCCGGAGAAGAGGATGCCGTCGTAGCCGGCGAACTTCAGCATCGGGCCGAAATCCCCGCCGCAGTTCGCGTCGCCCCAGCCGCCGTTCTTCGGCGACTTGCAGACCACCTGGAAGCGCTGCCCGAACAGCGGCGTGCCCGTGAGGAGCCCCGGGAAGAAGCCGAGGATGTTGTCCGGCCCCAGCGGGTCCGCCCCCGCCGGGATGCGGTCGAAGAGGAGCCGCGCGCCGAGCCCGTACCCGCCGAGCAGGTCCCGGTACATCCGCTCCGGCAGTTCCTCGGTGGCGATCTCGCCGGTGGTGAGGTTCACGTTCAGGATGCGGCCGTTGAAGGCGCGGTCGGACATGTCGCTGGCCCCGTTCGATCTCGTTACTGATCGCATCAGGTGTAGCACGCCGGCGCACGCCTCGCACCGCCCGGCGCGCGGTACGCTGGAGGGCCACGGACGAGCACGGATGGAGGCGGAGATGGCGGGCGAGCCGCGGATCACCACGTTGCCGAATGGCCTGCGCGTGGTGGTCACCACCGTCCCCACCGCCCAGGCAGCCGCCGTCTCCTTCTGGACGCAGGTCGGCTCCCGCGACGAGACGCCGAGCACCAACGGCCTCTCGCACTACATCGAACACATGCTGTTCAAGGGCACCACCCGCCGCCCCACCGCCCCCGAGATCTCCGAGGCGATCGAGGGCGCCGGCGGCGGCCTCAACGCGTTCACGACGAAGGAGGTGACCTGCTACTGGAACAACCTCCCCTTCGAGCGCGCCGAGACGGGCATCGAGGTGGTCGCGGACATGATCCAGCGCTCGCTCCTCGATCCCGCGGAGATCGAGCGCGAGCGCACCGTGGTGCAGCAGGAGATCCGCCGCTCGCACGACTCGCCGGGCTCGTACGTGGGCGAACTCGCCTCGCTCGCCACGTACGGCGACCAGCCGGTGGGCTGGCCGATCGCCGGGTCGCTGGAGACGGTGGGGGCGATGCAGCGCGACGATTTCATCGCGCACATGCAGACCTTCTACACCGCGGAGAACTCGATCCTCTCCGTGGCGGGCAACCTGGACCCCGACCGGGTGGTGGAGGTCGCCGCGCGCGAGTTCGACTCGCTCCCGTCCGGCGCGCGCCCGGCGCGGCCCGGCGCGGTGGCGGAGCGCCCCGGCAACTACATCCAGATCGAGGAGCGCGGCATCGAGCAGACCAACATGACGCTCTCCGTGCTCGGCTTCGGCCGGCGTGACCCGGACCGCTACGCCGCCGACCTGATGAACACGGCCCTGGGGCGCGGCATGTCCTCCCGCCTGTTCAAGGAAGTACGGGAGCGCCGAGGGCTGGCGTACTCCGTGGGCTCCGGCTCCACGCGCTACGGCGACATCGGCAACGTCTCCGTGAGCGCGGGCGTGACGCGGGAGCACCAGGAGGAGGCGCTGCAGGTGATCCTCGCCGAACTGAACCGGCTGGTGGACGAGCCGATGCCTGCCGAGGAACTCCTGCGCACGAAGGACTACGCCTGCGGCTCCTTCCGGCTGTCGCTGGAGACGCCCATGTCGTTCGCGCAGCGCCACGGCGGGCAACTGCTGAACGAGGGCGAGATCGAGCCGGCGGACGTGACCGTGGAGCGGCTACGCGCCGTGACGGCGGAGGACATCCAGCGCGTCGCTGCGCGCCTCTTCAAGGACGCGCGCTACTCGCTCGCCGTCGTCGGCCCGTCCGCCTCCTCGGACCGGCTCGACGCGATCCTCCACGGCGCGTAGCGCCGCGCGAGGGCGTCCGACATGCCCGGCCTGACCTCGATGCCAGACGCGGCGACGGTCGCGCGCCTCGTGACGGTGGTGACCGGCGAGTCGCCGGACGACCTGCGCCCCCTCGGCCAGGGTGTGACCGCCGCCGGCTGGCGCGTGGACGCCCGAGGCGGCCCGTACTGCGTGCTGATTGGCCTCCCGCGCGAGGTGCAGGCGGCGCAGGGCCGCGACCAGCCGCCGCAGTTCGGCGCGCGTCACGCGGTCCTCGCCGCGCTGGAGGGCGAGACGTCGCTCGTCCCCCGCGCCATCGCTACCTCGGTCGACCCGGCGCAGCCTGACCCGCTCGGTGGCCGCTGGGCGTGGCAGGTCACCTCGTTCCTGCCGGGCGAGGCCGCGACCACCGAGGCCGTCACGCCGGACGTCGCGCGTGACCTCGGCGCGCTGCTCGCACGCCTGCACGCGGTTCCCCTCGAGGGGTATGGGCTGCTCGATGACACCGTGGATGGCGTGCGCGGCCAGTCCGGCGACCGCCTGGCGGGGCTGCTCGGGCGGTACCCGGCCGGCCTCTGGCCGTTCGACGGCCGCCCGCTGCTCGCGCACCCGGTCGCGCGCCTCGCGCCCGACCTGATCGCGCCGCTCTCGACGCTCCGCGAGCCGCTGCTGCGCTACGCCGAGCCGCCGGCGGCGGTGGCGGTCTGCCACACCGATCTGAACGCCACCCACCTGCTCATGCAGGACGGGCGGCTGTCCGGCCTCATCGACTTCGGTGACGCCGCGATCCTCCCGCCCGCGTTCGACATTGCCTCCTTCGCCTACTTCCTCGGCTGGCCGCTGACGGATGCGCTGATCGAGGGGTACGCGACGAACCGCATCCTGCGCGAGATCCGGCTGGTGGAGGCGCACCAGGTCGCGGTTGTGCTCGCGCTGCAGAAGGTGGAGAAGTCCTCGCGGGCAGGTGACGAGGTGCGGCTGCGCCACGCGCTGGAGGTGCTGCGCGCTACGCTCCCGCTCGCGACCGCACGAAGGAGCGACGCCTGATGCCCCACGTTGAACTGCCGACTGGCATCCGCATCCGCTACGACGAGCGCGGGCCGAGCGACGCGCGCCCGCTGGTGCTGGCGCACGGCTTCTCGGTCGGCCTCGAGATGTGGTACCCGCAGATGCACGTGCTGGCGCAGGACTACCGGCTGATCACGTGGGATGCGCGCGGCCACGGCGGCTCCTCCGCGCCCGGCAGGGTGGAGGACTACACGATGCCCGCGCTGGCCGGCGACCTGCGCGGGCTGCTGGAGGCGCTGGGCGCGGTGGACGGCGCGATCATCGGCGGCATGTCCTTCGGCGGGCAGATCGCGCTGCAGTACGCCGTGGACCACCCTGCGGACGTGCACGCGCTCATCATCAGCGACAGCACCACGCGCGGGCCGGAGGCGCCTGTGCAGCCTCGCACCGGTGACGTCTGGGACTGGGCCGGCGACCCGGGGCTGGAGGGCTGCCGCCACGCGATGCAGACGCGCCCCGACCTCACCGAGGCGATCAAGGACCTCCACGTCCCGACGCTCGTGATCGTCGGCACGCTGGACGAGATGATCCTGCCCGGCTTGCGCCGGCTGGACGGGCTGCCTCGCGCGCGCACCGTGCGCCTCGACGGCTGCTTCCACGGCACCAGCAGCCAGCGTCCGCGCGACTGGAACGACCAGGTGCTCCGCTTCCTCCGGGACGTGGACGCCGGCGCTCCCCTCGGCGAGGACGAGATCGTCTAGGCTGCGACCCTCGGAACAGACGGGACACCTCCATGCTCGCGCTGCGCAGCACCCTCCTCGTCGACGCGCTCGATGCGCCCGCGCTCGCGGCGGCGCGCACCACGGCCGCGGACGCCGTCCTCATCGACCTCGCGCGGCCGAGCACGCACGGCCGCCGCGCGGAGGCGCGTGCGAACGCGCGTCGAGCGGCGGCGGCGATCGCGAAGGCGGGACGCCCGGTGTTCGTGCGGGTCTCCTCCACCGTCACCGGGGAGATGGAGGCGGACCTGGACGCCACGGTCGGCGGCTGGCTCGCCGCGGTCGTCCTCGCCGACACGGAGCAGCCGCAGGACGCGCGCGACGCGGACGTGCAGATCCGCAAGCGGGAGATGCGCCAGCGCCTCGCTCCCGGCGGCGTCCGCCTCGTCCCCGAGATCGAGTCCGCCGAGGCGCTTGCCGCCCTGCCCGGCATCCTGCGCGCGGTCGACCGCTTCGGCGCGGTCGCGCTCGGCCTCGACCGGCTGCGCCAGGACCTGCGGCTCGGTCCGCGCGCGACCGCGCTGTACGACCACGCGATGGCGGACGTGGCGATCGCTGCGCACACGGCGCGGTTGCCCTGGCTGCTGAACGTGGAGCACCACCGCCCCGAACTGGCGCAGATGCCGGCGCGCGCCCATGACTTCGGCGCTGCCGGCGTCACCGTGCAGCAGGAGGCCGCCGCGCGCGGCATGAACTCGCTGTTCACCCCGGACCCGACGGAGGTCGCGCTCGCCCGCGCGATCCTCGTGGAGTGGGAGGCAGTGCGTGCGCGCGGCGAGTGGGCCGGCGTGGTCGCGGGCGAGGTGCTGGAGTCGCCCGTCACCGACCGCGGCGTGGACCGCCGCTCCGTGCGACGCGCCCGCGCACTCCTCGACCAGGTCGCCGCGATCGAGGCGCGCGAGGCGGCCCGCTAGCCGTCAGTCGCGCAGCACGACCAGCCACACCAGCGGTGCGAGCCCGGCGTCCGGCTGGAGTGAGGGCGCCACGGCGATGTGGACGCGGTCGCCCGGCCGCAGGTCGGCGAGGGCGATGTCCAACCTCGACCCCGGCACGACGGCGAGCACGTTCCCGATCTCGTCCGAGCCGGCCGCGGGTTCCAGCACGATCCGGCCCGCGTCCGCGAACACCTCCGCGACCACGCGCTCGGCGTCCATCAGCGGCGCCCACGCCAGCCGCCCGTCGAGGTCGGCGTGGACCGTGTAGGTCGCCGCGCCGCCGAAGGTGCCGAGCGTGATGCGCGCGCCCGGGGTGATCACCTCGGCGCAGGCGAAGCCGGGCCGGTCCACGCCCAGGCAGGCGTTCGGCCATTCCACGCGCTCCACCGCCACCTCAGTGAACGTGGTCGCCGGCACGGCCAGCCACTCCGCCAGCGCCTCGATCGCGAGGCCGGCGAGGTGTTCGGCGTCCCCGCTCGGGGCCCCGCCGGGCGCGCCGGACGCCGGGAAGGTGGGCAGGACGGACGGGACGCCGACCACGGTGGTCGGGGCGTCGCCGACGCGCGGATCCTCGGCGAGCGGGCTCGTGGGGGGCGGGTCGGACTCACCGCAGGCGGCGAGGAACACCGCCGTGAGGGCGGCGAGGAGGGTGGCGCGGACGCGGGCTGTGATCACGGCGTGACCTCCGGTGGGTGCCGCCTGCCGGGCACCCGGGGTATCATCCCTCGGGACGGCGCGGATCGCCCTCCCCCTGCTCCCCTTCAACGTCCCCACTCGACCTGGAGTTCCGCATGCCCGCAACCGTCGTGATCGGTGGCCAGTGGGGCGACGAAGGCAAGGGCCGCGTCGTCGACTTCCACTCCCAGTACTGCTCCGTGATCGCGCGGTACTCCGCCGGCAACAACGCCGGTCACACCATCATCAACGAGCGCGGAAAGTTCGCGCTCCACCTCGTGCCGGCCGGCATCTTTCGCCCGGAGAAGGCCTGCGTCATCGGCAACGGCGTGGTCATTGACCCCGCGAAGTTGCTCGACGAGATCGACATGCTCACCTCCCGCCAGGTGAGCACGGCGAACCTGATGATCAGCCAGCACGCGCACGTCATCATGCCGTGGCACCCGATCATTGACCGCGCGGAGGAGGCGCTGAAGGGCGACCTCGCCATCGGCACCACCGGCACGGGCACCGGGCCGGCGTTCCACGACAAGGTCGCGCGCATCGGCATCCGCATGGCGGACCTGCTGGACGTGGACGGCTTCCGCTGGAAGCTGCGCCAGACGCTGGACTACAAGAACAAGGTCCTCACCAGCCTGTACGACCAGCCGCCCCTGGAGTTCGAGCCGATCCTGGAGCGCTACCTCGCCTATGGCGAGCGCCTGCGCCCCTACGTCACCGACACCCTCACCTACGTCCAGGAGGCGGACGCCCGCGGCGAGATGATCCTGCTGGAGGGCGCCCAGGGCTCACTGCTGGACCTCGACAGCGGCACCTACCCGTACGTCACCTCCTCCGTCCCCGCCTCGGTGGCGGCGGGCGGGGCGATCGGCATCGGCATCGGGCCCACGTCGATCAAGCGCGTGGTCGGCGTCTACAAGTCCTACCAGACGCGCGTGGGCAACGGCCCCATGCCCACGGAGATCACCTCCGGTGGCGACATGGAGATGCTGCGCGAGGGCCTCGGCGGCGCCGCCGGCACGGCCGAGTACGGCACCACGACGGGCCGGGCGCGCCGCGTCGGGTGGTTCGACAGCGTGCTCGCGCGGTACACGGCGCGCATCAACGGCGTCACCTCCATCGCCCTCACGCGGCTCGACTCGCTGTCCGCGTTCGAGCGCATCAAGATCTGCGTGGCGTACGACATCGGCGACCAGCGCGTGACCACGCTCCCGGCCACGCTCACGGACGCCGCGCGCGCCAAGCCGGTGTTCGAGGAACTGCCGGGGTGGATGCAGGACGTGACGCACGTCCGGCACCTCGCCGACCTACCGGCGGAGGCGCGCCAGTACGTCCGCCGCATCGAACAGTTGATGGGCCAGCCGGTCGACATGATCTCGGTCGGCCCGGAACGCCACCAGGCGATCGTGACCCGCGACATCTTCGGGGCGTCCATCCAGCCGTAAGGCGGGGGGAGGCCGGGGACAGGGAGCCCGCATGGACATGATCTCGCTGATGATCCACGTCACCGCCGCGGCGGTGCTGGTGGGCCCGCAGGTGCTCATGTTCTACGCGGTGGTGCCGTCCACCTGGCTGATCGATGGCGAGCGGCTGAAGCGCGACATCCTGGGCGTGGTCGCCCGTCGCTTCGGGCTGCTCTCGATGGTGTCGATCGTGGTGCTGCTGGCGACCGGGCTGAACCAGTTCTACACGGTGACGCCGCAGCACATCCAGGACGACATCATGGGCTACCGGTACGGCCAGATCTTCACGACGAAGATGACTCTGTTCACGGTGCTGCTCGCGCTGGTGTTCACCCACATGTTCGTCTTCTCGAAGCGCATCCGCGTGCTGTCCGATGCGGTCCTTGCCGGGAACACGGACGCCGCCGGTGCCCTGCACACGGCGCGCATGAAGTCGCTGCTCTTCTCGCTGCTCATCCTGCTCACCTCGCTCGGCGTGATGTGGCTGGGCGTGACGCTCGGGCACCACGAGTACTCGTATGTCTCCGTCGGATAGGGACGCCGCGAGGTCGCTCGAGACGCTGCCGGACCTGCTGCGCCCCGGACTCGACCTCGTGATCGTCGGCATCAACCCCGGGGAGCGCTCCGCGGAGCGCGGCCACTACTACGGCCACCCCGGCAACGCCTTCTGGCGTGTCCTCTCGCGCTCACCGCTCGTCCACCGCCCCGTGACCTGCGAGGATGACGCGACGCTGCTCGCCGCGGGCATTGGCTTCACCGACGTGGTGAAGCGCGTGGTCACCGACAGCACGCAGGTGACGGACGCCGAACTGCGCGCCGCGGTCGAGGGCTTCCGCGCGCGCATCGCCGCCGCCTCGCCTCGCGCGGTCTGCTTCACCTCCACGCGCTCGTTCGCCGCGGTGTACCCGGGGGCCTGGCGTGCGCGGCAGTGGGGGCGGCAGGACGTGCCGCCGCTGGAGGGCGCAAGCGTGTGGGTGATGCCCTCCCCGTCCGGGCGCGCCGCCGCCTACCACGTGGAGATCGATGCGGTGCTCGCCGCGCTCGCGGCGCACCTCGGGCGGGACGAGCGGGAACGAGGCGCGGCGTGAGTTTCGACGACCCAAACGACGTGCGGTTCAAGCCGCAGGACGACTGCCCGCTCTTCAGCGAACGGCTGGAGGCGCACCTGGTCGCCGTCTACAAGGGACAGGCGCCGAACCGCGGCCAGTTCTGCGGCCACTGCTACACCCCCGTCTCGCGCGACACCGCCGTCTGTTCACACTGCGGCGTGGACGCGCGCAGCGGTCGCAAGCCGGTGGAGGCGGTCCCCGCGCCGATCGCGGAAGCGCTGTTCCGCCAGCGCAAGATCGAGGCGCGCTGGGTGAACGGCTTCGCCTACCTCGGACTGCTGATCGCCATGGTCGGCGGCATCGCGCTGGTGCTGGCGGTGCCGTTCTTCAAGGACCGGCTCATCTACGCGACGATCGCGTACGGCCTCATCCTCCTCGTGGGAGGGCGCGTGCTCGCGGGCGTCCTCGGCGGGTACTACGGCGACCGCATCGGCTTCGAGCGGGCACGACGCCAGACGGTGGCCGCATGGGAGCGCTGGCTCGTGGAGCGTGATGCCCCCGCCCCGAAGGAGGGCGTCGCCTAGCCATCCTCGGCGTCGGCGGGGTGCTTTCTTTTTTCCAGTGCAGGGGCGACACTCCCGCCGCCGGGCGGAGGGTTGCCCGGCGCTAGTGAAGGGCTCCCACCACATGTCCCTGTCCGTATCCCGGCCGCGGCGTGTCCTCCTTGGACTCGCCGTTGCCACCATTGCCGCGGCGGTGAGCGTCGCCTGCGGCTCCGTGAAGAAGGTCGAGCCGAACGCCGTCAGTCTGTCGGCCACGGACTTCGCCTTCGCAGTGACCGGCACGTTCGTCGCCGGCACGAACGAGATCACGCTCAAGAATGACGGTGCGCAGACCCACCACGGCCAGCTCATCCGCCTGGACGAGGGCAAGACGCTCGCCGATCTCGGCGCCGCGCTCGCCGTGGGCGGCGAGCAACTGCCGGAATGGGCCCACTTCGCCGGCGGCCCCAGCGCCGTCGACCCGGGCCAGACGGCGGTCGTCTCTGCCTCGCTGGAGGCGGGCACGCACGTCCTGCTCTGCTTCATCCCGGACTTCTCGGATGGTGTGCCGCACGTCGAGAAGGGCATGGTCACCTCGTTCGACGTGGCCGCCGAGCCGGTGAACGAGGCGAAGGCGCCGGCCGCCAACGTGAAGGTCAGCGGCGGGGACTACCTCTTCGAGGCCCCCGAGCGGGCGAAGGCCGGCAAGGTCACGCTCGCGTTCACGAACGACGGCGGTGAGCCGCACGAGGTCGCGATCGTGCAGCTGGCGGAGGGCGCCACGGTGCAGGACTACCTCGCCGCGATCAGCGCCGAGACGCCAGCCGGCCCGCCGCCGGGCGTGTTCGTCGGCGGCGTTCAGGGCATCCCGTCCGGGGTGACGCAGACCGCCGTGATGGACCTCGCCGCCGGCAACTACGGCCTGCTCTGCTTCTTCGCCAACGCGGAGGGCGCGCCGCACTTCGCGCTCGGCATGGTCGGCCAGATCGCCGTCGAGTAGCCCTCGAAGGCGTCCGCCCGTCGACAGACGGACAGGCCCCCGGCACCCGCCGGGGGCCTGTTACGTGCGCGAATGGGTTCCAAGCGGCATTGTCAGGGGGATGGGGTGCGGTAACCGCCGATCTACGGCAGTTGGATTAGCGCACCAGTGTACTCAGATTCGATATGCCGAAATAGGATGTTTTCAGCACTTTCGTGAAACGAAAGTGCTGCGAAACAGCGTATCCTGCACTCATGGAGCCATCCGAGTTCAGTGACCTCGCCCCTGGGGCACTCGTCCGCATCGACGGAGGCTATGCGTTCCTGCCCGATGACCTCCCGCGTCGCATCGACATTGAACCTGCGGCATTCATGGCGTTCGACCGAGCCCGCGGCGCCCTGGGCGAGTTCGTCGGGCACGCACGATTGATCCCCAACGACTTCCTCGTCACCACTCCACTGCTCACGATCGAGGCAGTTGAGAGCAATCGGATCGAAGGGACTCACACCGTCATCGCGGACGTCCTTAGGCAGCACGCCGCAGGGCCGCCCACGGATCCCCAGCAGGCTGACCGCAACCAGGAGGTACTCCTGTACCGCGACGCGTTGCGGCTCGGGGAGGTCTGGCTCTCGAACGGCGGTCGACTGAACCAGGCCCTCATTCGAGCACTCCACGCCGAGTTGCTTCGTGAAGGGCGAGGAGCAACGGCCTCGCGCGGGCAATATCGGCAAGTCCAGGTCGCGATCGGCGGTCGCACCCCCGCTCGCGCGCGATTCGTGCCTCCCCCGTACGACCGTGTCCCGCCTCTGATGGATGACCTAGAGCGCTTCCTGACGGCGGACATCGACCTCCCGCCTCTCATGATCTGCGCCATGGCCCACTATCAGTTCGAGACCATCCATCCGTTTGAGGATGGGAACGGCCGCATCGGACGGCTGCTCATCCCCCTGTACCTTCTCGCAGCCGGATCCATCCCACGACCGATCCTGTATCTCAGTGCGTACCTGGAGGCGCATAGCGACGAGTACTACGAGCGACTGAAGCGAGTCAGCACCCACGGTGACTGGACTGGATGGACTGTCTTCTTCCTTGAAGCTGTGGCCGCACAGGCAACGAGCTCGCGAGACATGATCGTGAAGATCCTGGGACTCCGAGACAGCTACCAGGCGCGTGTGCGAAGCGAAACGCGCTCGCAGGCGGCACTCGCCGCCATCGATCTCATCGTGTCTCAGGCGTTCGTCACGATCCCCGAGGTCCAGCGATACGCGAACTGCAAATACAACACGGCGAAGGCTGCGATCGCGGCACTCGAGGGATTGGGCGTCCTGCGTCGAATCCCGGGGACTCGTCCAAGTACCTGGTACTCAGAAGAACTGCTCACCGAGGTGTACGGCTAGGCCTGCCGCCTACAGCGTGGCGAGGGCGGCGCGCAGGTCCAGGTCGTGGCGCGCGAGCTCGGCGTCGATGCGGGCGCGAGCGGCCTCGGACGGCGGGATGAGCGGGAGGCGGCACGAGCCGACGGCGAGGCCGGCGCGGTTCACGGCGTACTTCACGGGGATCGGGTTGGACTCGATGAACAGCACGTCCACCAGCGGTGCGAGCCGGTGGTGGATCGCCGCCGCCTCTTCCGTCCGCCCGCCGAGGTACGCGTCCACCATCCGCCGGATCTGGCCGCCGACGAGGTGCGAGGCGACGGAGACCACGCCGTAGCCGCCGAGCGCCATCACCATCAGCGTGTCCGTGTCGTTGCCGGACCAGACACGGAAGCCCTCCGGCGCGTGCGCGATCACCTCGCCGATCTGGCCGAAGTCCTCGCTGGACTCCTTCACGCCGACGATGTTCGGCACCTGCGCCAGCGCGAGCATGGTTGCTGCGGTCATGTTCACGGCGCTGCGGCCGGGGATGTTGTAGAGCACGCACGGCAGCGAGGTCGCGTTCGCGATCGTCGTGAAGTGCTGGATCAGGCCGGCCTGCGGGGGCTTGTTGTACGCGGGGGTGGTGAGCAGCACCCCGTCCATCCCGGCCGCCTCCGCCGCCTCCGTCATGCGCACGGACTTCCGGGTGTCGTTGTTCGTGGCGCCGGCGATCACGGCGACCGAGGGCCCCACGGCGTCCTTCACCGCGCGCCACACCGCCACCGTCTCCTCCTCGGAGAGCGTGGGCGCTTCCCCCGTGGAGCCGGTCGCGACGATCCCCTGGGTGCCGGAGGCGACGAGGGCACGCGCGAGCAACTGGGTGGCGACCAGGTCCACGCGTCCATCTGCGGACATGGGCGTGACCATGGCGGTCAGGACGCGGCCGAACTCGGCGGGCATGGGAGCGGTCCTTCGGGCGGGGCCGCGTCAGGTGTGCCGCGCGGCCGGGAGTGCTCGGTGGCAGTGTAGGGGGCGAGCCCGCCAATCTCGAACGGACCGGCGGGCGCGTCCCCTAGATCTTGCCGCGCTTGAGCAACTCCTCCGCGATCTGGATCGCGTTGGTCGCGGCGCCCTTGCGGAGGTTGTCCGTCAGGCACCAGAACGTGACGCCGTGGTCCACCGTGCGGTCCGGGCGCAGCCGGCACACGTACGTGCGGTCGTCGCCGGCCACCTGCAGCGGGGTCACGTACTGCTTCGGGTCTTCGACGAGGACCACGCCCGGGTGAGACTTCAGCGCCTCGACCAGCTGGGCCATGGGGGCCTCGCGCGTGAATTCCACGTGCACGACCTCCGCGTGGGTAATCGCCACGGGCACGCGCACACAGGTGGCGGCGAACCGCAGATCCGGCTCGTGCAGGATCTTGCGGGTCTCGTTCCGCATCTTCAGTTCTTCTTTGGTGTAGTCGTCCTCGTCGAAGTCATCCACCTGCGGGAGGACGTTCATCGCGATCTGGACGGGGTACACCTCGGGCGTGGGGACGGCCTCGCCGCGGCCAATGGCGCCGACCTGTGCGTTCAGTTCGCGCACGGCGGCGGCACCGGTGCCGGAGACGGCCTGGTAGGTCGCCGCGGTCACGCGGTGCAGCGGCGCCACCTGGCGCATCGCGTTCAGCGCCATCGCCAGCGGCGTGGTGGTGCAGTTCGGGATCGAGATGATCCCCTGGTGCCACTCCAGGTCGTCCCCGTTCACCTCGGGGATCACGAGGGGCACCGTGGGGTCCATGCGGAACGCGGAGCCGTCGTCGATCATCACCTTGCCGCGCTCGCGGAGCCACGGGCCCCACTGCTTGGAGACGGCGGAGGAGGCGGAACAGAAGACCAGGTCGGCGTCCGCCAGGGAGGCCTCGGTCGTCTCTTCCACGGTGATCGGCTGGCCGCGGTAGTGCAGCGTGCTCCCGGCGGAGCGGGAGGAGGCGAGGAGCTTCAGGCGCTTCATCGGGAACTCGCGCTCAGCGGCGACCCGGAGGAACACGTCCCCCACGGCGCCCGTCGCCCCGATGACGGCTACGGTCGGCTCCACGATCAGACTCCTCGATGCGGCCGCGTCACCCTCGGACGCGGGCCCGGTGATAGCGACGCCGCCCGAGGGGCGGCGTGGATCGAGTGTACGGCCGGGGCGGGGTTAGGGGGAGACGGGGGTGAGGGGGCGGATCGCTCCATCTACTTTGTGGTTAGGATGCGGACGATGAGCGATGACCACATCTACCGCGGCGATCCCGAGGGACGACGGATTGCCCGCGTCCATGCGTCACTTCTGGGCGAGGCTGGTCGCCTAATCGGCGCTGCTCGATCTCTGTTACGCGACACATCCTTTGACGATCCGACGTTCCACCGAGTCATCGAGAGCCTTGCAGCTGCCGAGAACACCGCGCTTCTAAGGGGGTATGGGAATCTAGAAGGACGCCGACGTTTCAGTGGAGGTGTGAGCCATCCGCTACTGGCGAATCGCCCTGATGCATACCTCTTCATCGACGAGAGCGGTACAGGGGCGATCGGCAACCAAGGCATCTTCGCGCTGGGTGGTGTTCTCATCTCCGCTCAAGAGCGTGATTCGTACATCGAGCAAGCGGATGCTCTGAAACTCCGCTTCTTCGGACGGACCGACTTCTCATTCCATGAGCCTGACATGCGCACCGGCGCGGGCCCCCTCTACCACTTCGCCGGAGATGTGGGAAAGCGTGACCGCTTCGATCGAGAGGTCGATGCGCTTCTAGCAGGCGTTGAATTCACCGTGTTTGGTGCTGTGGTGCGTAAGGGGCCGCATCGCCGTTTCGTGGAGGCGGGGTTGGATCCCTACCTGCCTACCCGGCCATATGCGGTCGCGATTGAGATGCTTATGGAGCGCGTCGTTGACTGCCTCTGGGCCCGTGCTGAGCCGTCCATAGGGCGGGTACGCTTCGAGAGTATTGGCCCCGCAGAGGACGTGGAGCGCCAGTATGAGTACACGAGACTATTGCGCTTCGGTACTCAATGGATACCGCATCGAGCCTTCAGTCAATGGCTCGCACCCGGGGTCGAGTTCGACATCAAAGGTCGCTCAGGCCCCACCGAAATCGCCGATATGTTTGTCCGAGACTTGTTCGAATGGGCGCGGGATGGGTGTGTTACGCAGCCCAAACGATGGGCCTTCTTCAGCTCGAGGATCTACAAACGTGGGGATGGCGGGCGGGGCAAGTTCGGGGTCAAAGTGTTTCCGGACTCCGACATTCGCAGCCCGATCGAATCTCACCGGAATGAATGCATGGAGCGGATATAACGAAGCGCCCCACTCCATGGGAGCGGGGCGCCGATAGCCGATCCGGCTATCCATTTGTAAAGCAATCTTCCGCTGTTGGTGTGTTCGGTGTCAATCCCGATCTGAATTTCTGGGGTACGCGCAGCGTACCCCAGAAGAGCAACCTTCGCCGCCCCGCCCCTACGCCGGCGGGTCGCTCGGGTCCTGCGGCGGCTCCGGGGAGGCCTCGGCGGGGCGGCGGAGGCGGCCCGGCAGCGGGACGCCGAGGGGCGGGCGCGCCTCGCGGAGTGACCGGAGCGAGGCGTCCTCCGGCAGCGTGCCGACCTTCGGCGTCGCGACGCGCTGGGAGAGATAGATGCCGGTGTGGCCGCTGACCACGTAGGCGACGAAGCAGGCGACGGCCAGGTACGGCAGCGCGTCCGCGCCGAACAACTCGACGCCCATCACGGTGCAGGCGAGCGGCGTGTTCGCAGCCGCGGCGAACACGCCGACGAAGCCGAGGCCGCCGAACAGGTCCACCGGCGCGCGCAGTAGCCCCGCGAGCCGGTTGCCCAGTGACGCGCCGATGTAGAAGAGCGGGGTCACCTCGCCGCCCTTGAAGCCGCTGCCGAGCGCGAGCGCCGTGAACGCGACCTTCCACCACCACGAGAACGGCGACGCGCCGCCCTCCTCGAACGACGACACGATCGACGTCGCGCCGGGGTCGTCCGAGGTCACGCCCAGGCCGAGGTAGTCGCGCGACCCGACGAGGAAGACGAGGCCGATGATCAGCGCCCCGCCCACCATCGGGCGCAGCAGCGGGCTGGCGATGGTGGCGCGGAACAGCCGCCCGAGGCCGTGCGTCAGTTCGGCGAAGACGATCGCGATGAGGCCGAAGGCGACGCCCGCGAGCGCCGCCTTCGCCATGAGGAGCGGGTCGAACGGCAGGTCGCCGTCCGTCGGGATGATGGCAATGTGGTAGGTGGTGTGGTGCGCGTTCCAGAGCGCCCCGGTGAAGTCCGCGAGCAGTGCCGCGTACAGCACCGGGATCAGCGAGCGGTACTCGAGGCGTCCGACCGACAGCACCTCCATCGCGAAGATCGCCCCGGCGATCGGCGTGCCGAAGACCGCGCCGAAGCCGGCGGCAACGCCGGCCTGGAGCAGCGTGCGCAGGTCATCGCGCTCCATCCTCAGCCAGCGGTTGAACGCACTGGCGATGCCGCCGCCCATCTGCACCGCCGTCCCCTCGCGCCCCACGGAGGCGCCGAAGAGGTGCGCGATCACCGTGGTCACGAAGATCAGCGGTGCGATGCGGGCCGGGACGCCGGCGCCCGGCTCGTGGATCTCGTCGACGATGAGGTTGTTGCCGCCCTCCACCGCCCGCCCGAAGCGGTGGTAGAGGAGCGCGCTGACGAGGCCGGCCAGCGGCAGCAGATAGAGCAGCCACCCGTACTCCCAGCGCGTCTCGGTCGCACGTTCGAGCGACCAGAGGAAGAGCGCGGAGACGCTGCCGACGGCGGCGGCGACGGGCGTGAGGATCACCATCCACCGCAGGAGGTAGCGGGTGACGGCGATCTGCTCGGAGAAGGCGGAGACGGCGGGGAGGGTCATCGGGCGTGGCTTCCTACGGAACCGTAGGAGTCATCAGCATCCGCGCGGCAGCGCCCCACGGAGCGGTTAACGGCAGGACCCCATCGCCGTGGGCGTCAGCCTACGAGCGTGCACGCAGCCGGGCAAGCGTCACCCCTCGGCGCGGGCGAGGCGTTCGAGGCGCTGCCAGATCGCGTGCGTCACCTGCATCGCCGGTTTCGTCGCGTCCAGCACCAGCCACCGCTCCGGCTCGGCCGCCGCCTGCTCCAGGAAGCCGCGCCGCACCCGGCGGTGGAAGTCGATCCCGGCGCGTTCGAGGTAGTCGCGTCCCTTGCCGGTGCGGGCGAAGCCCTGCTCCGGCTCCAGGTCCAGCAGCACCACCAGGTCGGGGTGCAGGCCGCCCGTCGCCGCCTCGTTCACCGCGTCCACCACCTCGCGCGGGAGTCCACGGCCGAAGTGCTGGTAGGCGACCGTGGAGCCGGTGAAGCGGTCGCAGATCACGGCTGCGCCGGAGGCGAGCGCCGGCTCGATCACCTCGCGCACCAGCTGGGCGCGCGCGGCGTTGAAGATCAGCAATTCGCTCTCCGGCGAGGGCGCCGCCTCGTCGTCCGTGGTGGCGAAGAGCGCCTCGCGCAGCCGCTCGCCGAGCGCGGTGCCGCCCGGCTCGCGGCACGTGACCACGCGCCACCCCTCGCGTTCCAGGAGGCGGCGCAGGCCGTCGATCTGCGTCGACTTCCCGGCGCCC
Source organism: Chloroflexota bacterium (assembly GCA_045863195.1). Taxonomy (GTDB): domain Bacteria; phylum Chloroflexota; class Dehalococcoidia; order UBA2979; family UBA2979; genus W-Chloroflexi-9. The sequence goes on along the minus strand of BTUI01000005.1, from coordinate 158,646 downwards.
TCCCCGCCCTCGAGCGTGACGAACACCCCGCGGCGGGGCGTGGCGTCCGTCACTCCTCGTCGTCCCAGGAGTCGGTGCCGGGCGTCACGGCCTCCGCGAGGATCGTGACGCGCCGGAACGGCTCGCGGCCCTTGGAGACGGAGCGCAGCCCGGCGCGGTTCACCAGTTCGTGCTGGCGACGCCGCAGGTAGGCGCTCTGCGGCGCGAGTTCCACGGAGGAGGCGCCCCGGAACGTGATCTCGGCGACGCCGCTCTCCGCCTCGCGCAGCGCGGCGGTGGTCGGGTCGTCCGCGGCGCCCTCGCCACGGAGGGCGAGCAACTGGCGCTCGATCTGCGGGCCGGTGTTGTTGCGCAGGACGTAGACCGGGATGCCGCGCTCCTCCGCCTGCTTCAGCGGGCCGCTGCGGCGGCGGTAGTACGGGCGCAGCGTGAAGACGGCGTCCGCCTCCTTCACGGAATCCACGATGCGGGCCGCGGAGCGGGTGTCGGAGATCGCCTGTTCCAGGCGTCCCCGGCTGATGCCGAAGGGGAGCAGCCGCTTCTCCGGGCCGCCCGGCGCGGCCGGCAGCGGCCGCGAACGCTCCACCTGCTGGCGGGCGCGCAGCGGCTCGTCCGGCGTGGTGCGCATCGGCACGCGCTCCACGTGCTCGACCTCGCCCTCCGCGCCGCCGACGCGGATCTCCGCCTCCACCTCGTAGCCGCGGAGGAGCGAGTCCACCGTCTGCGCTACGTCCTCGTGGATCGCGAGGCGACGGAAGCCCTGGATCTCCACCAGCACCTCGAAGGTGGGCGGGTTGCGGCGCTCCAGCACCGTCTTCTGCGTGCCGCGGCGGCGCGCCTCCTCGTCCGAGATCGTGACGGACTCGATGCCGCCGATGAGGTCGGAGAGCGTGGGGTTCTGCATCAGGTTGGAGAGCGTGGTGCCGTGCGCCGTGGCGATCAGCTGCACGCCGCGTTCGGCGATCGTGCGCGCCGCTTCGGCCTCCGCGCCGGTGCCGATCTCGTCGATCACCACCACCTCGGGCGTGTGGTTCTCCACCGCCTCGATCATCACCTCGTGCTGCATTGCCACGCGCGGCACCTGCATCCGCCGCGCCCGGCCGATGCCGTGGTGCGGGATGTCGCCATCGCCGCCGATCTCGTTCGAGGTGTCGACGATGACCACGCGCTTGTCGAGGTCGTCCGCGAGCATCCGCGCGATATCGCGCAGCATCGTGGTCTTGCCCACGCCCGGCGGGCCCAGCAGCAGCACGCTGCGGCCGGACTCGATGATGTCGCGCATCATCTCGCCGGACCCGGACACCGACCGGCCGATGCGGCAGGTGAGGCCCACGATGTGGCCTCGGCGGTTCCGGATGCCGGAGATGCGGTGGAGCGTGCGAGGGATGCCGGCGCGGTTGTCGTCGCCGAACTCGGAGACCTGCGCGACCACGTGGGAGATCTCCGTGTCGGCGACCTCCACCTCGCTCAGCACCACCTCCGCGCCGCGATAGCGTGCGGTGGGCCGCCGGCCGAGGTCCAGGACGATCTCGATCAGCCCGTCGTAGCCGTGCTCGCTCACCGCCTCGCTGATCCGGGACGGCATGATGCCGACGAGCAGGTCGATCTCGCGGCGCTCCTCCTCCGTCATCTCGCGGGGCGGGTCGTCCGCGCCCGCATCGAGCGGGTCGTGGGGCGCAGCGGACTCCTCGTCGAGGTCGTCGGCGAAGTTGTCCAGGCGCGGGGCGCCGAAGGGGCGAACGGTCTCTCTCATGCGGTCGACTCGACCTCCGTTCCGGCTCCTAGCCGGTGATGGGCACCCCGGCCCTGGCGTACGCCTCGTCGCGTACGGGCCGGGCGATGCGCTTGCAGAGGAGCGCGAACGAGCGCTCCGGTTCCAGGCCGGCGCGCCGCAGCGCCGCCGCTTCCTCGCTGCCGCAGGCGGCGACGAGCGTGATGTGACGTTCCGCGTCCGCGAGCCTCGTGGCGACCGCGGCCAGGAGCGCGTCCGCGGCGGCCGGTGCGCCTGGCGTCACGGTGAGCGTGAACTGGCCGGTGCGGGACACGCGCGCGGTGCCGCACAGGTGCCCGTCCTGCTCCGCGACGAACGTCACGCCGCGCTCCAGCCAGCGCTGCTCCTGGACGGCCATCCACTCGTCGAGCGTCATCGCCAGCGCCTGCCGTGCCGCGACGGGCCACGTCCGAGAGTAGACCTGGAACATGCCGTGCGCGTCCGCCGGTGTCGCTTCGCGCACGTGGACCTCGGCGGGCGGCGCGACGGGAGCGAGGCGTCCCGTCCAGAGCGTCTCCAGCGTCACCGCCTGGAAGCCCTCGCGCGGGGCGGCGTCCTGCGCTGGCGACCCCTCCGGGGTGCGCAGCACGAGGTGCGTCACCTCCGCTTCGGCAGCCGCGACGGAGGCCTGGTGGAGCAGGTCGCGCACCACACCGGCGTCGCCCTCGTCCGCGCCGGTCGCGATCAGGGTGTCCAGGTGCCAGGCGGAGCGCGACGACAGGTCGCGGGCGGTGGCGATGCCTCGGATCTCGCGCCCGGTGAGGGAGATCCAGGTGCGACGGCCGGGGTGGAGCCACTGGGCGATCGCGGCGGAGAGTGGGTGCGCCGGCGTCGCCGGTTGGGTCAGATGCGCGCGCGTGACCGCAAGGTTCTCACGCACCTCACCATCGAAGGTGACCAGGGCGACCAGGTCGGTCGGCCGGGGCGCGCGGGTGTCGGTCATCGTCGTCATGCTATCCCGTGGCGGAACGTCTTGCGGCCTCCACCACTCGTATGAACAGTTCGTGCAACCGTGCATCGCGCGTCAGTTCCGGGTGGAAGGACGTGGCGATCAGGTTGCCCTCGCGCGCGGCGACCACCTCGCCGTCCGGGAGTGCCGCCAGCACCTCCACCCCTGGCCCGATGCCGGTGATGATGGGGGCGCGGATGAAGATCGCCCGAAGCGGCGCGCCCGGCACGCCGGTGATCGTCAGGTCCGCCTCGAAGGAGTCGATCTGCCGGCCGAACGCGTTGCGCTCCACGGAGATGTCCATCACGGCCAGCGGCGGCCGGTCCAGGTTCGGCACGTCCTTCGCCAGCAGGATCGCCCCCGCGCACGTACCCCACGCCGGCATCCCGGCGGCGATGCGCTTCCGCAGCGGCTCCACCAGCCCGAAGGCGATGAGCAGCCGCGCGATGGTGGTGCTCTCGCCGCCCGGCAGGATCAGCCCGTCCACTGCGTCCAGTTGCGCCTCGGTGCGGACCTCCACACCCTCCACGCCGCATTCGGCGAGCATGGCGATGTGTTCCGCGAAGTCGCCCTGCAGCGCGAGCACGCCGATCCGCAACGGTGAGGCGCCCCGTGGTGGCCGGCGGGTGGTGATGCTGCTGGTCGGCATCGTGGCGGCTAGTTGCCCCGCCCGGCCAGCAGCTCCTCCGGCTTCATCTGCGCGGTGGAGATGCCGCGCATCGCCTCGTCCGGGATCTCCGCGGAGACCTCCGCGATGATCTGCGGGTCGTTGAAGTGCGTCACCGCCTTCACGATCGCGGCGGCCATCCGGCCCTGCACCTTGCGGCGCGCGGCCTCGGTGCGCTCGTTCATGCCAGACTTGAAGATGCCGGATCCCACGAAGACGCCCTCGGCGCCCAGTTGCATCATCAGCGCAGCGTCTGCGGGGGTGGCCACGCCGCCGGCGGAGAAGTTCACCACCGGCAACTTGCCCAGGCGCTTCACCTCGCGCAGCAGGTCGGCGGGCACCTGCATCTCCTTCGCCGCGGCGAAGATCTCGTCGTCGCGCAGCGACTGGACGCGGCGGATCTCACCCTGGATCGAGCGCATGTGGCGCACGGCCTCCACGATGTCGCCGGTGCCCGCCTCGCCCTTCGTGCGGATCATCGCCGCGCCCTCCGAGATGCGCCGGAGCGCCTCGCCGAGATTGCGCGCGCCGCAGACGAAGGGGACGCGGAACGGGTGCTTGTCGATGTGGTGGACGTCGTCCGCCATCGTCAGCACCTCGGACTCGTCGATGTAGTCGATGCCGAGGGCCTCCAGGACCTGTGCCTCGACGAAGTGGCCAATGCGGGCCTTCGCCATGACCGGGATGGAGACGGCCTTCTGGATCTCGCGGATCTTCTTGACGTGGCTCATGCGCGCCACGCCGCCCTCCTTGCGGATGTCGGAGGGGACGCGCTCCAGCGCCATGACGGCGCAGGCGCCGGCTTCCATGGCGATTTCCGCCTGCTGCGCGTCGGTGACGTCCATGATGACGCCACCCTTGAGCATCTGGGCCAGGCCCGCCTTCACCGTCCACGTAGCCGTGGTGCCCTGCGCCTGGTGCGCGGTGCCGTTCTGGGCGTCGGCCTTCACGGCTCGGCGGCGCGGGGCGGCTGCAGCAGGGACGGACTTACCACGGACTGGACTGGCCATAATGCTCCCGATCAGGAATGAATAATCAGCCCTCATTGTACGCCCGCAGGTTGATAGCGTGTTTCGGGCAGGCTTCCCGCCCGTCCCGTCCGCCCGTATCCTCCCGCCCATGGTCTCCAAGGGTGTCCCCGACCGACGCTGGCTGGACGAGCACGTCTTCGACGGCGACATGCTCATTGGCCTGGTCACCGATTCGCACATCCCGGAAGCGCGGCGCGAGCTCTTCGAGGAGGTCTACGCGGCCTTCCAGGATGTCGACCTGATCCTCCACGGCGGCGACATGCACGACATCGTCGTGCTGGACTGGCTGGAGCAGCGCTGCGGGAAGCCCGTGCTGGGCGTCTGCGGGAACGGCGACGACGGCTCCAGCGGGCGCACCATCGCCCCGAACGACCCGCGCCTCCCCTACAACCAGTTGCTGCACATCGGCGGCTTCAAGGTGGGGATGACGCATGACTTCCCCGACCGCGACATCAACGGCGCCGCCACGCTCGCGGAGCGCATGGACCGCCACTTCGGCGGCCCGGTGCACGTGGTGGTCGCGGGCGACACCCACGTCCCGCTGGTGAAGACCTGGCGGGGCACCCTCATTGTCAACTCCGGCTCGCCGACGTACCCGCGCAACCTGAGCACCCAGCTGGGCACCGTGGGCTTCCTGGACATCCGGGGCGGCCGCGTGGAGGCCTGGATCGAGCAGTTGCACTAGGGCCACTCGCGCCGGGCACGCTCGGAACCGTTCGGCCACCACCGGCGTCTCATCCGTAATGAGCCGAGGGGGTGCCGAATGTCCTCAGTCATGACCGCGCTTCGGGCCGTGAACCAGCGTCTGCTGTGGATCACCGCCATCCTGCTGCTGGCTGGCCTCCTCTGGGGGGCCTGGGTCGCCGCCGGGTCGCCCGGCCGAGGCGACGACGAGGATGCCTCCTTCCTCGGCGGGTTCGGCGGCGGCACGACCGGTTCGATGGGCGCCGACATCGGCGTCGCCTCCTCCGCTCCGGCACCCTCGATGGACGGCGGCTTCGCGATGCCGGTCGAGGGCAAGGTCCAGTCCTCCGGCGAGGCGGCCGGCGGTTCCGGCGAACTCACCATCCCGAGCGTCCTTGGCCGCACCGTGATCCGCACGGGCCAGGTGCAACTCCAGGTCGAGTCTGTCTCCGACGCGTTCGAGCGCGTCCGCCAGTTGGCGGAGGCGAACGGCGGCTTCGTTGCCGACTCCACCATCTACGGCGGCGGCGGGAAGGACGGCTCCGCCTCCCTCACGCTGCGCGTCCCCTCCGAGCGCTTCGGCCAGGTGATGGCGGACCTGCAGGCGCTGGGCGTCGAGGTCGACACGCTCTCCACCAGCGCGCAGGACGTGACCGAGGAGTACGCCGACCTGCAGGCGACGCTCCGCAACCTGACCGCGGTGGAGGGCCAGTACCTGGAACTCCTCGGCCGCGCCGAGAGCATCGGCGAGGTGCTGCAGGTGCAGGACCGGCTGAACCAGGTGCGCCTGCAGATCGAGCAGGTGCAGGGGCGCATCAACCTGCTGGACCACCTGACCACGCTCTCCACCATCTCCGTCTACCTCACGCCCGTCATGGACGACGTGGTGGAGGAGCCGGCGGACGGTCTGCTGGACTCCGCCCGCGAGGCGTGGGAGGCCTCCCTGGAGACGCTGGAGTCGATCGCCCGCGGCGTGCTGGTGGTGCTGGTCTTCTCCTGGTGGCTGGTCCCCGTGCTGCTCGTGGCCGGTTGGTTCGCCCGCCGCGCGCTCCGGAAGCGCGCCCGCGTTGACACCCCGGAGGGGCAGGCATAGCGTTTCCTCCCGTGCGCCGGAGCATTGTGTTTCGGCGCCGGGAGGTCCCCATGCGGCCCGGTGGCGTCGTGATCGCGGTGCTCTCCCTGCTGGTGGCGGCGGCCTCCCTGGCTGGCGCGGTCTCCTCTGACCAGATCGTCAGCCCACTCGGCGCCCTCGGCGTCGTCCTCATCGCCTACGCCGCCGTCCGCTTCGCGCTGGCGCGGAGGCCGTAGCCGTGCCCACCTCGTACGAGGGCATCCGCTCGATCCTCGTCCCCGTGGACGGGAGCGAGGCGGCGTACCGCGCCGTCGCCGTCGCCGCGGAAACGGCGAAGAAGGCGAAGGCGACGCTCCACCTCATCTACGTGATCGAGGTCCCCCGCTCCGTCCCCCTCGACGCGCCGCTCGAAGGCGAGATCCAGCGCGGCGAGGGCTACCTGGAGCGCGCGGAGGCGATCGCCTCCGAGCACGGCATGGCCGTGGAGGGCGACCTGGTGCAGGCGCGCCAGGCCGGCCACGCCGTGGTGGACGAGGGGATCGAGCGGGGCGTGGACGCGATCGTGCTGGGCATCGACTACCACCGCCCGTTCGGGCGCTTCGAACTGGGGCGGCTGCCCCAGTACGTGCTGGAGCATTCGCCGGCGCAGGTGTGGCTCATCCGCTACCCCGCACCGGAGGCGCGGCGTCGGTAACGCCGCCCGGGAGGACGTATGCGCGTCGTGATCATGGGCTGCGGACGCGTGGGCGCGGGCCTCGCCACGCGCCTCGCCGGCGAGGGGCACCACGTCACGGTGCTGGACACGGACGCGTTCGCGTTCCGTCGCCTGCTGCCGGAGTTCGATGGTCGCCGGCTCGTGGGCTCCGGTACGGACGACCGGGCGTTGATCCAGGCGGGGATTGAGCAGGCGGACATGTTCGTGGCGCTGGCCTCCGGCGATAACCGCAATATCCTCGCCTCCCAGAAGGCGAAGGAGATCTACGGCGTGAAGGTGGTGGTGACGCGCGTGCGCGACCCGCTGCGCGCCGAGTTGTTCAACCGCCTGGGGCTCCGGACGTTCAGCCCCACCAAGGTCGGCATCGAACTGGCGCACGGCGCGCTGTTCGCCGCGGACGGGCGGTAGCCGCGTGTACATCATCGTGGTGGGCGGCGGGAACGTCGGGTACGGCCTCGCGCTGGAACTCCAGCGACTCCCGGACTACGAGGTCACGATCGTCGAACTGAGCGGCTCGCGCGCCAACACGCTGCGCGACGAACTCGGCGAGATGGTGGTGCACGGCGACGGCTCCGAGATCGCATTCCTCGAGGGCGTCGGCGCGCGCCGCGCGGACCTGCTGATCGCCGTGACCGCGGACGACGGCGCGAACCTGGTGACGGCGCAGGTGGCGCGCCACTGGTTCAAGATCCCGCGCGTGATCACCCGCGTGAACGACCCGCGCAACGAGGCGCTCTTCCAGAAACTCGGCGTGGACTCCATCGTCTCTGCCTCGGGCGCGGTGATGGCGCAGATCGAGGCGACCATGCCGGAGCACACGCTGGTGCCGCTGATGGCGCTGGAGAGCGCGGGGCTGCGCGTGGTATCCATGCGCGTGCAGGCGGGTTCCGCCGTGGAAGGCCGGGCGTTGCGCGATCTCACGTTCCCGGCCGGTGTACTGATCACCATCGTCATCGGCGCGGACGGCGCCGTGGCGCCGGACGGCTCCACCGTGCTCCACCAGGGGGACGAGATCATCGCCGTCATCCCGCGCGAGGCGGACGAGACGCTCCGCGCGATGGTGACCGGCGCCGTGCCAGACGACGGCCGGCCGTAGCGTGCGCATCGCCCACCTCGGCCCGCGCGGCACGTACACGGAGGAAGCCGCCTTCCGCCTGCACCCGGATGCGGAGTCCCTGCCGCTGCCCTCCGTCACCGCCGCGATCGAGGCGGTGACCGCGGGCGACGCGGACGAGGCGGTCTGCGCGATGGAGAACTCGATCGAGGGCACCGCCTCCATCGAGACGCTCGACCTGCTCATCCGCCCGGACTTCCCGCTGCGCATCTGCGGCGAGGCGGTGGTGCCGATCCAGCACATGCTCGTCGGTGCGGCCGGGCTGGACCTCGCGACCGTGGAGCGCGTCTACTCGCACCCCTCGGCGCTGCTCCAGTGCCGCAAGACGCTCGCCCGCCTCGCGCCGAACGCGAAGCCGGTCGCCGCGCTCTCCACCTCCGGCGCGATCGAGGGCGCGATCAACGAGCCCGGCTCGCTCGCGATCGGCAACGAACGCTCGGCGCACCTGTACGGCGCGACGATCTACGCGCGCGACATCGGAGACGAGCCCGGCAACGAGACCCGCTTCGTCGCCCTCGGCCGCGCCGCCGCGCCTCGCACCGGCGACGACAAGACGTCGCTCGCGTTCACCACGCAACACGACCGCCCGGGGTCGCTGGTCGAGGTACTCGGGATGTTCGCGCGGCGCGGCATCAACATGACGCGCATCGAGTCCCGCCCCACGCGCCGGCAACTGGGCACGTACGTCTTCTTCGTGGACCTGCAGGGCCACGCGGACGACCCGCCAATGGCGGAGGCGCTGGCGGAGGCTGCCGCCGTCACCCACTGGCTGCGGGTGCTGGGGTCGTATCCTCGGTGGCAGTCCCGGGCCTGACGCCCGCGCGACATCCGAGGAAGGGAGGCGCGCCGTGCCGGAGATCCCGGACCTGGAGGCGGTCCGCCACTACCTGATGCCGCGCCTGGACGGCCTCACCGTCACCTCCACCGCCGCGCCGATCCCGTGGCTCGTGCGCAGCGGCGCGGGCGGCCTCGACGGTCTCGTGGGGCACCGCTTCGGGGAGATCCACCGCCTCGGCAAGTTCCTACTCTTCTTCGTGGACGACGGGCGCATCCTCGTCGTGAACCCCATGCTCACGGGCCGCTTCCACTGGGTGGAGGCCGGCGCGAAGAAGCCGGGCATGCTGGGCGTGGTCATCGCCTTCGATGACGGCCACGAACTCCGCTACTCCGACATGCGCCGGATGGGCCGCTGGTACCTCGTCGACAGCGCCGAGGCGATCGCGACCGTGCCGCAGATGGAGAAGCTCGGCCCGGACGTGCTCACGCTGGACGAGGACGCGTTCGTCGCGCTGATGAAGAAGCGGCGCGGCCAGGTGAAGAACACGCTCACCAGCCAGGAGGTCATGGCCGGCATCGGCAATGCCTACTCGGACGAGATCCTGTGGGAGGCCGGCATCCACCCCCACCGTCGAGGCGCCACGCTCGCCGAGGATGACTGGCGACGCCTCTACCGCGCCGTCCGCTCCGTCCTCGAGGAGTCGATCCGGATCGTGGACGAGACGGTGCAGGGCGAAGGTCTCGGGAAGAAGGAGGAGTGGCGGCAACACCTGAAGGTGCACCGTCGCGCCGGCACGCCCTGCCCTCGCTGCGGCCGCGAGATCAAGGGCCAGGTGTCCGGCGGCTCCGAGACGAACTACTGCGTCGGCTGCCAGCCGCTGTTCGAATAGCGGCCGGCCGCCCCTCGCCCGTCACGGTGGGTGACAGGGGACCGCCCCACCGGTATTCTGCGCGCCGGACCGACGAGTCACGACGTCAGCACGACCCATCCGCGCGGACGTCCGAGGGGGACTCTTGAGCATCATCAGCACCGGGCGCGAGAAGCGCCCGCGCGGGGTGGCCACTGCCGAGGCTGCCCCGTCCTATCCGCCGGACACCGTGCCGCCTCACGTTCGCGCGTATGAGGGCGATACGGGCGTGGAGCCGCAGCCGAACTGGCTGACCCGGATCAGGACCTTCCACGCGCTCCGCTACCCCGGGTTCCGCGACTTCTTCCTGGCGATGGTCAGCCAGATGGCCTCGCAGAACATGCAGATGGTCGTGCGGGCATACCTCGCGTTTGAACTCACCGGTTCGTACGCGGCGCTCGGCACGATCGCCCTCGCAAACGCCGTCCCCGGCCTCGCGCTCTCGATGGTGGGCGGCGCGATCGCGGACGCGGTGTCGAAGCGCAAGACGGTGATGCTCATCGGCCAGATCTCGAACGGCCTCAACACGCTGGTCGTCGGACTGCTGCTGCTCTTCGGGATGCTGAGCATCAACCACCTACTGATCGCGGCGATCGTCCAGGGCATCACCATGGCGCTCATGATGCCCTCCCGCCAGTCGATGATCCCGTCGCTCGTGCCGGGGCCCATGCGCATGAACGCCGTGGCGCTGAACGCGGCCGGGATGAACTCGATGCGCCTGTTCGCACCGGCCGTGGGCGGGTTCCTGCTCGCGTACGCGGGCGGGGCCACGGTCTACTTCTTCATGGCGAGCCTGTACCTGCTCGCCTGCGTGTTCGTGCTGAAGGTCCCCGAGACGCCGAAGCAGATCCAGCGCGCCGAGGGCGGCGCGTGGGGCGAGTTCAAACTCGGCATGCGCAACATGTGGGAGGGGTTCGTCTACATCAAACGCGACCCCGTGATCGGCCCGCTGCTGCTGGTCAACGTGTTCGTGGTGATCACGGCGATGCCGTACATGTTCCTGCTGGCCGGGTTCGTGCAGGACGTCCTGAACGCGGACGCGGGCGCCCTGGGCGCGATCACCAGCATCAGCGGCATCGGGTCGCTCGCTGGCGCGCTGTGGGTCGCCTCCATGGCGGCGAAGCGTCGCGGCGCGTGGTTCCTGATCGGCTCCGGGTTCCAGGGGATCATGCTCTTCCTGGCGTTCACGATCTCGAACTCGGTGTTCATGCTCTCCGCGATCATGCTCGTGATGGGCGTGGGCCAGGCCGCGCGCCAGGGCCTCTCCAACGTGCTCGTGCAGGAGTACGTGGAGGAGGCGTTCCGGGGCCGCGTGATGAGCGTCTACATGCTCCAGTTCTCGCTCTCCTCCTTCGCCGCGTTCATCACCGGCATGCTCGCGGCATGGCTCGGCCCGCGTGCCGCCCTCGGCGGCACGTCGCTCGCGCTGGTGGTGCTGGCGTTCGGGACGCTGATCTTCGTGCCGCGGCTGCGCAACCTGCAGTAGCCGCGCCCGAGGGCGCACGCCGCGTCGTCCCTAGCGGACGTCGATCGTCGGGTCGGCGCGGCGCTCCTCGGCGACGCGCATCCGCGCCGCGCGTGCACGGGACGACTCGAGGCGCGCGAGCATCGTCATCGCCTTCCGCGTGTCGGAGGCGATGCGTGCCGGCTCTGCCACGCGGATGCGGTACTTCGACAGCCAGTAGATGAACTCGCGCAGTTCGGACTGCGTCATCTCGTCGCCGATGTAGCCGTGCTCCGAGTTGTAGATCACCCGCAGCTCGTCCAGCGGCTTCCCGTACACGCGCTCGTACGCCTCGATGTCCGGGGTGGGCAGTCCGTGGCGAGAGAGGGGGCCGGTCTTGGAGATCTCCATCTCCGCGGACAGGAGCAGCAGTTCCTCCACCACCACGCCGTACTGGAAGTTCAGGTGGGCGCGGTACTTCGCGGGGCCGATCGCCGCCTCGAAGTGCTCTTCGTCCTGGATGTGCGGCGGGATGCCGTGGACGATCAGCCGCTCCACCTCGTCGCGCGGGAGCAGGTCCTCCGCCGCCGTGACGAGGCGTTGCGCGAGCAGCAGCCAGTCGAACGCCTCGCCCGCGATCAGGTAGCGCAGCAGCGTGCCGTCCACCACCTCTTCCGGCGCAACCCAGCGGGAGATGACGTGGAGCAGCGCGTCGTACCAGTCGAGGCCGGACTCCACCGCCGCGCGGAACGCCTCGGTCCCCTGCTCCGGCGACAGCGGGCCGTCGCCCGGCAGGTCGGGGTCGTCGAGGACGTCGAACGCGTCGAGCTCGGGGTCGGTCCGGGGAGTGGACATGCGCCCATTCTAGGCCGCGCGCCGGAGCGGGCGAGTCACCGGCGTAACGCTCGGCGTGGGATGTGCCGGACGAGGATCAGCGGCGCGCGTACTGGCTGACGCCGGGGTCGGGGAGGAGCGCCTCCCGCGCGCGCTCGATCAGCGCGTCCGCGGTCTGCTCCGGTGTGAGCGCCGCGTTGTCCAGCCACAGCCCGAACCCCGCCAGTTCCTCGCGCATGCCGGCGTCCAGGTGGGCGAAGCGGTCACCAGCATCGTCGCCGCGGGCGGCGGCACGCTGCCGGGCCACCTCCACCGGTGGCGCGAGCACGGCGAGGTGGAGGCGCCCGCCCATCAGGTAGTTCCGGTACGCATCGAGGTGGTAGCGGGTGACGACGACGAGGTCGATGACCGGCGTGAACCCGGCCTCCGCGTACGACCGTGCGAGCAGGCTCTGGTTGCGGATCACCAGTTCGTACTGGCGCTCCGCCTCGCCCTCCAGGTTCGCGTCCGGCATCTCGCGGCCGCTGACCACCTGACGCCACAGCGCCTCGCCCTCCAGGTGCGCGGCACGCTCGAAGCGTCCCGCCAGCGCGAGCGCGGTGGTGGTCTTCCCCGCGCCGGGGAGGCCGGTGATCAGCCAGATGTCGGGCGGGCGGAAGAACACGGGCTACAGCGCGCCCGCGCCCGGGGCGCCGTGGCAGTGCTTGTACTTCTTGCCGCTGCCGCAGGGGCACGGGGCGTTGCGCCCCACCTTCGCCACCACGCGCTGCGCCGTTGCGGCGCGTGCGCCGGAAGGCGCGGCCTCGCCGCCGCCGACCGTGCTCTCGCCCTCGGCCGGACCGCTCGTCTGGACGCGCTGCGGTGCGCGCTCCTGCGCGATCGCCTGCTGCGCCACCTGCGGCGCGATGCGGGCGCGGAGGATCTGGCGCGTCACCAGCATGCGGATGCGCTCGCGGAACTGGTCCCACATGTCATGGGCCTCGCGCTTGTAGGCGACCAGGGGGTCCTGCTGCGCGTAGGCGCGCAGGCCAATGCCCTGGCGCATGTCGTCCACCGCGGTCAGGTGCTCCACCCACAGCGAGTCGATCGTGCGGAGCAGCACCAGCCGCTCCACCAGCCGCTGGATCTCCTCGCCCGCTTCCGCCTCCATCGCCTCGTAGCGCCGCTCGAAGAGGTCGAGCGCCGCGTCCGCCGCGACATCCGCGCGAGTCAACGATTCCAGCGGCAGGTCGTCCGGCGCGAGTTCGCCGACGATCGTCTCGATCGTCGCGCGGAACGCCTCCGGCTCCTGCGCCTCGCCGAGGTACTGCTGCGCGAGCGCGTCCACCTCCGCCTCGACCAGGTCGAGGACGGTGTCGCGCATGCTCTCGCCGCTCAACACCTTCTCGCGCTCCGCGTAGATCACGTTGCGCTGCGTGTTCATCACGTCGTCGTACTCGACGACGCGCTTGCGGATGTCGAAGTTGTAGGCTTCCACGCGCTGCTGCGCCTGCTCGATGGCCTTTGAGACCATCTTGGACTCCAGCGGCGTGTCTTCCTCCATGCCCAGGCGGTCCATCATGCCCGGGAGCCAGTCCGGCGCGAACCGGCGCATCAGGTCGTCCTCGAACGACACGAAGAAGCGCGTGGAGCCGGGGTCGCCCTGGCGGCCGGAGCGGCCGCGCAACTGGTTGTCGATGCGGCGGGACTCGTGGCGCTCCGTGCCGATGACGTGCAGACCGCCCGCGGCGGCCACGCCCTCGCCGAGTTTGATGTCCGTGCCGCGGCCGGCCATGTTCGTCGCGATCGTCACGGCGCCCGGCTGGCCCGCGCGCTCGATGATCTGCGCCTCGCGTTGGTGCTGCTTCGCGTTCAGCACCTCGTGCGGGATGCCCGCGCGCTTCAGCCGGTCCGCCAGCAGTTCGGACGTCTCGATCGCCACGGTGCCGACGAGCACGGGGCGGCCGGCGCGGTGCTTCTCCGTGATGTCTTCGACCACGGCCTTCCACTTGCCGGACTGCGTCTTGTAGACCAGGTCCGGGTGGTCCTCGCGCGCGACGGGGCGGTGCGTGGGGATCACGGTCACGTCGACCTTGTAGATCTCCGCGATCTCTTCCGCCTCCGTGGCGGCGGTACCGGTCATGCCGGCGAGCTTCTCGTAGAGGCGGAAGTAGTTCTGCAGGGTGATGGTGGCGTAGGTCACCGACTCCTGCTGGATCTTCACGCCCTCTTTCGCCTCCACCGCCTGGTGCAGGCCGTCCGACCAGCGGCGGCCCTCCATCAGGCGGCCGGTGAAGTCGTCCACGATGATCACTTCGCCATCGCGCACCACGTAGTCGCGGTCGCGCTGGTAGAGGATCTCCGCGCGCAGCGCCGCCTCCATGTAGCGGGTGAGGCGGAAGTTCTCCAGCGAGTAGATGTTGGTGACGCCCAGCGCGCGCTCCAGCGCCTCTACGCCGTCCTCGGTGAGGGCGACGGTGCGGTGGCGCAGGTCCACGTTGTAGTGCTGGCCTTCGTTCAGCAGCGGCACGATGCGCGCGAACCGCGGGTAGAGCGACACGTCGTCCTGGGAGGCGCCGCTGATGATGAGCGGCGTGCGCGCCTCGTCGATGAGGACGGAGTCCGCCTCGTCCACGATCGCGTAATGGCGGCTGCGCTGCACGCGCGCGGCCATCGTCGTCGCCAGGTTGTCGCGCAGGTAGTCGAAGCCGAACTCGTTGTTCGTCCCGTACACCACGTCGGAGCGGTACACCTCCTGCCGGCTGGCGGGGACGAGGTGCTCGAAGGACGGCGCCTCGCTGGCGTTCGGCACGTACAGGAACGAGCCGTTGTTCTGGATCACGCCGATGGTGATGCCCAGCGAGTGCAACGCCGGCGCGTACCACTGCGCGTCACGCCGGGCCAGGTAGTCGTTCACCGTGACCGAGTGGATGCCGCGGCCCTCGAGGGCGTTGAGGTAGATCGCGATCGTCGCGACCAGCGTCTTGCCTTCACCGGTCTTCATCTCTGCGACCTGGCCGCGGTGCAGCGTGATCGCGCCCATCAACTGCACGTCGAAAGCGCGCTGGTGCATCGTGCGGTCGATCGCCTCGCGGATCGTCGCGAAGGCCTCGGGGAGCAGGTCGTCCAGCGACTCGCCCGCGTCCAGCCTCGCGCGGAGGCGGTCCGTCTGCGCGCGCAGGTCGGCCTCCGACATCGCGCGCATCGACTCGTCGAAGGAGTTGATGCGCGCGACCAGCGGCGCCATCTCTCGGATGACGCGGTCGTTGGAGTCGCCCCCGAGGATCTTGCGGAATATTCCAACCATTGCGGAACAGGCCTCCTGCCGGCCGCGTTCCGGCCGGCGACGCCGCGCGTCCTAGTGGAAGAGCGCGCCGACGGAACCGCCCGTGTGGATGCGGTGGATCGCGTCGCCGATCAGCGGCGCGACGGAGAGCACCGTGGTGGGGACGGTGCGGTACTCCCCATGCACCAGGGGCAGCGTGTCCGTGAAAATCAGTTCGTCCACGTCCTTCGTGTCCAGGACCTGGAACGCCTTCGGCGCCATCACCGGGTGGACGCACGCCACGCGCACGGAGCGCGCCCCGCGCGACCGCAGCAACTTCACCGCGGATGCCACCGTGCCGCCCGTCAGGATCTCGTCGTCCATGATCAGGCAGTCCTTGTCGTGGACGTCGCCGATGACCGTGAGCGCCTCCGCGGAGTCGTTGTTCCCCGTGCGGCGCTTGTCCACGATCGCGATCTCGCCATCGATGCGGCCGGCGATGTCGCGCGCGAGCTTCGCGCGCCCGACGTCCGGCGCCACCACCACCGGCGAGGGCAGGTTCAGCCCCTTGAAGTATTCCGCCACCAGCGGGAACGCCGTCATCTCGTCCAGCGGGATGTTGAAGAAGCCCTGGATCTGCCCGGCGTGCATGTCCAGGCTCAGGACGCGGTCCGCGCCGGCCACCTCGATGAAGTTCGCGACGAGGCGGGCGGTCACCGGGACGCGCGGCTGGTCCTTCTTGTCGGAGCGGCCGTAGGCGTAATAGGGGACCACGGCGGTGATGCGGCCCGCGGAGGCGCGCTTCGCCGCGTCGATCATGATCAGCAGTTCCATCAGCCGGGTGTTCACGGGCGACACCACCGGCTGGATCAGGAAGACGTCCCGCTCACGGATATTCTCCATGTAGCGGACGAACACCTCTTCGTTGGAGAACTGGAAAACCTCCGCCTGGCCCAGCGGGATTTCCAGGTGCTTGCAGACGGCCGCCGCCAGTGCGGGGTGCGAGTTCCCCGTGAACACGGCGATTTCACGGAACACGAGCGGCCTCCGAGCAGGTGCGGGGCGTGTCATTCGGGGCGTCCACGGACTTCGCGGGGCCAGAGTCTCGATGGTAACACCCGCCTCCGGGCAGCCGCCTCAACCTGCCCCCAACACCCGCGGTGGCCACCGGAGGCCGCCATTCGCGCGCGCCGGTGGCGTTGGTACAATCGATGCGCGCCCGTTATGTACGAGGCGCACCCGGGCCGACCGAGCAGCCTCGGCGGCCACGCGTCCCGGCCCGCCTGGCACTTCCGGGCACCCCGGCCCCTGGAGGTTCGTGCATGGACTTCTCGTTCACCCCGGAGGAAGAGCGCTTCCGCGCGGAGCTGCGCGCGTTCCTCGCCGGCCAGCTGCCGGAGGGATGGGCGGACCGAGAGTTCCTGGGCGATGTCCGCCCGGAAGAGCGCGCGGAGATGGCGCGCTTCATGAACAAGGCGCTGGCCGACAAGAACTGGCTGGCGATGTCCTGGCCGAAGGAATACGGCGGCCTGGACACCCCGCAGATCACGCAGGCGATCTTCACGGACGAGACCTCCTACACACGCATGCCAGGCGGCGGCGGCACCGGCGTCTCCTGGGTCGGCCCCGCCCTCATGCAGTTCGGCAACGAGGCGCAGCGGCGCCTCTATCTCCCCCGCATCGCACAGGGTGAGGACACCTGGTCCGCCCTCTACACCGAGCCGGGCTCCGGCTCAGACCTCGCCAGCATCCAGACGCGCGCCGTCCGCGATGGCGACGAGTACGTGATCAACGGCGTGAAGATCTTCGCCGCGGGCGCGCAGGACGCCTCCATGGGCTGGCTCGCCGCGCGCACCGACCCGCACGCGCCGAAGCACCGAGGCATCTCCAACCTGATCGTGCCGATGGACGCCCCCGGCATCTCCATCCGACCGATGGAGAGCATGGACGGCGGCCGCAACCTGAACGAGGTGTTCTTCGAGAACGTCCGCGTCTCCACGGAGAACCTCGTCGGGCAGGAGAACCGCGGCTGGTACCAGGTGATGACCACGCTCGACCTCGAGCGTTCCGGCGTCTCCGCGTACTCGCACGCGAAGCGCAACATCGAGCGCCTCGTCACCGCCGCGAAAGACGAGTCGTCGCTCATCAAGAACAACCCGTCCGCGCGGTACGAACTCGCGGATCGCTGGATCGAACTGCAGGTGGGCTACAACGTGGCCTACCGCGTCCCGCAACTGCAGGAGCAGGGCCTGATCCCGAACCACGAAGCGAGCGTCTCGAAGCTGTACGGCTCCGAACTGACCCAGCGTGTCGCCACCACCGGCATGCACCTGCTCGGCCCCGCCTCGCAGCTCGCGCCCGGCTCGCCGTACGCCCGCCTCGGCGGTGCGTTCTCGCAGGCATACCTTGAAGCCGTCTCCGCGACGATCGCCGCCGGCACGTCCGAGGTGCAGCGCAACATCATCGCCCAGCGCGGGCTCGGCCTGCCGCGCGGCTGACCCTCCGCCAGTCGGCTCCACGCGTGTAACGCCAACGGCCCCGGCATTGCCGGGGCCGTCCGTTTCGCCCTCGCATGTGCGGCGCGCGCGGAGCATCATGCGTCACGATCCGATGGAGGTACCCCCATGCGCCGTCCCCTGGCCCTCGCTGCATTCGCGTTCACCCTGCTCCTCACCGGCTGCTCCGGCATCGTCGGGGAGGGCGGGTCGGGCGACCTCGTCACCGAGACGCGCGAGGTCGGCGAGTTCACCGCGATCGATGTCTCCCGCGCGATCCGGGTGGAAGTGACCGTCGCGGCGGGCGAGCCTTCCGTCGAGGTCATCTACGACGACAACCTGATCGACGGCATCGAGGTCAGCGTGGACGGCGGCGTGCTGGTGCTGGACGCCGACCGCAACATGCGCCCCTCGGACGGCGCGAAGATCGTCGTGCGCGTCGCCGCGCTCGATGAGATCACGGCGAGCGGCGCGTCCTCCGTCATCGTCGCCGGCTCGCTGGAGGGCGACGCGGTGCGGCTGAAGGTGAGCGGCGCCAGCCGCATCGAGGCGCCGGACGTGCGCACGACGCTGCTCGACATCGCCGCCAGCGGCGCCTCTACCGTGACCCTGCGCGACGGTGATGTCGCCGACGCCGACCTGTCCGT
Organism: Chloroflexota bacterium; assembly: GCA_045863195.1. Lineage (GTDB taxonomy): Bacteria > Chloroflexota > Dehalococcoidia > UBA2979 > UBA2979 > W-Chloroflexi-9. The sequence continues at coordinate 140,294 of BTUI01000005.1, read as the reverse complement.
GAGCGGTGCCTCGCGCGTCGACCTCGATGGGGTCGTGATCGCGAAAGCGGTGGTGGACGTCTCCGGCGCCAGCCGCGCGGAGGTGCGCGGTGCGGTGGAGGTGCGCGGCGACGCGAGCGGCGCGTCGCGCGTGACGGTGTCGAAGGACGCGACGCGCGTGCTGGTGGAGACCAGCGGCGCATCGAGCATCGACGTCGACTAGTGGCGGCTCACTAGCCGCCGCGCTCCTCGCGCGTCGCCGCCTCGATCTCGCGGATCGCGCCCTCGATGTGCTCGTCCTCGATGTACATCGCGCCGGCGCGCTCGCGGAGCATCGCGGCGACCTGCAGGACCAGCGTCTTCGGCATGCCGCGCGGCGGCTCCACGCCCCACGCGACGAGCGTGATCAGCACGCCGTTCGGGTCCTCCAGGAACACGAGGCGTTCGTAGCCGCGCTTGATCTGCTCTGAGCCCTGCACGCCGGAACGGGACATCTCGTCCCACATGCTGTTCATCTGGTCCAGCGTGACGTGGAAGGACAGGTACTGCATGGAGCCGATGCCCGGCTGCGCGTCCGCGAGGCGCACGCTGCCCGGCTTCATGGGGCCCACAAGCATGACGAACGAGTCGCTGCCGCCGGCGCTGAGCACCGCGACGATCGACTCCGGGTCGTCCCGGTTGGGCTCCACGTAGAGCGGCTGCAGGCCCAGCCGCTGGTAGAAGCGGACCGAGTCCTCCATGTTCCGGACGATGATCGCCGGATAGTTCACGCCCTGCGCCTGGAGCATGGTGTCGCCTTTCGGGATGCCTCGCCGCACCGCCGACTTCCGGCGACCGCCGCGGCATGGTACCGCCGCGCCGCGTTCCCCACGATCCCGCGCGCGGGCTGCCGCTATGCGGCGGCGGCGAGCACCCCGTCCAGCGTCGCGTAGGACGGCTCGATGCCGTTCGGCATGTACTGCAGGTCGCGGTCGCGCTCCTCGCGCGTCGCGTAGCGGGAGACCTGCACCACCGTGGTGCGTCCCGCCTCTTCCTCCAGCGTCATCGTCACCAGCATCTCGTTCGGGAACTCGGGGAGTCCCTCGTACCGCTGGGTCATGACGTAGCGCACCTCCGGCGTCACCTCGCGGTAGTCGCCGCTGAGGACGAGCACCGCACCGTTCGGCTGACGCCACTCCCACCGATACGAGCCGCCGGGCCGCACATCGATCTCGCAGGACGCCCACGACCAGTCGCCGAAGACCCCGAGCCAGCGCTGCAGCAGCGCGGGCTCCGTGAATGCGCGGGCGACCAGGGCGCGTGGTGCGTTGAACGTGCGGGCCACCTCGATCTCGAGGTCGCCGAGCGCGGCGACGCGCGCCGGTTGGATGACGGGCATGGGGAGTCCTATCGCTTGCGGCGTTTCGACGCCGGGGCCGGCTGGAGTTCATCGAGCAGTGCGTCCAGGCGCTGGAACTGCTGCTCCCAGTGCTGCCGGTACGCCTCGATCCACTCGTCCGCGATGGCGAGCGGGGTCGCGCTGAGGCGGCACGGGCGTCGCTTGCCGTCCCGGTGGCGGGTGATGAGGCCGGCGCGTTCCAGCACGCGCAGGTGCTTGGAGATCGCCGGCTGGCTCATCGCGAACGGCTCGGCCAGTTCGTTCACGGACGCCTCCCCGTGCGCGAGCCGCGCGAGGATCGCGCGTCGCGTCGGGTCGGCGAGCGCCGCGAACGTGGCGTCGAGGGTGTCGTCCGGGACGGTGTCTGGTGCAGCAACAGGAGACATCGCATAACCAATCAGTTCTAGAACGGTTTGGTTATACGTCGTGGCTCGATGCCCGTCAACCCCGGACCGCGGGCGCGTAGTACGATCCCCGCCTGATGCAGACGCACCCGTCCGTAGTCGTAGTAGTACCCACCCGGCGACGCGCGTAGCGCCCTCAGCGCTCCGCACGCCGCCGTACGCCCCGCCCGCGCGGGGCGTTTTCGTTGCCCGATCACCCGAGGGGACCCCCACATGACCGCTGCGCCCAACCTCGACCCGAAGGAGATGGCGACGTCCTATGACGCCGCCGCGGTGGAGCAGCCGCTCTACGAGTGGTGGGAGCGCAGCGGCTACTTCAAGCCGAACCGGCCCGGCGCGCGTTCGTTCACGGTGATCATGCCGCCGCCGAACCTCACCGGTGAGTTGCACATGGGCCACGCCCTCACCAACACAGTCGAGGACGCGCTCGTCCGCTGGCACCGCATGCTCGGCGACGACACCCTCTGGCTGCCCGGCGTGGACCACGCCGCCATCGCCGTGAACGCGATCATCGAGCGCGACCTCGCGCGTGAGGGCATCTCCCGCCATGACATCGGCCGCGAGGAATTCCTGAACCGCACGTGGGACTTCGTGCGTCGCTCGCGCGACCGCATCTCCACGCAGCACCGCCGCCTGGGCGCCTCCGCGGACTGGAGCCGCGAGGCGTTCACGATGGACGAGCAGCGCGAGAAGTCCGTCCGCACCACCTTCAAGCACCTCTACAACGACGGGCTGATCTACCGCGCCGAGCGCCTGATCAACTGGTGCGTGGACTGCGGCTCCGCGATCTCCGACATCGAAGTGGAGTACGAGGACGAGCCGGGCGCGTTCTGGCACGTCCGCTACGCGATCGCGGAGGCGGACGGCACGCCCCTCGGGCGCGACATCGTGATCGCGACCACGCGCCCGGAGACGATCCCCGCCGACACCGCGATCGCCGTGCACCCGGAGGACCCGAGGTATGCCGGCCTGATCGGCAAGCGCGCCGTGGTGCCGACGAACGGACGGCTGGTGCCGATCATCGGCGACACCGCCGTGAGCATGGAGTCCGGCTCAGGCGCGCTGAAGGTGACGCCCGGGCACGACCCGGTGGACTTCGAGATCGGCGAGCGCCACGGCCTCGAGATCATCTCGATCATGAACCCGGACGGCACGCTCAACGAGCACGCCGGCCAGTACCGCGGCATGGAGCGCTTCGCCGCGCGCAAGGCGCTGGTCGCCGACCTGGAAGCGAACGGCCGCCTGGAGAAGACCGAGCCGTACACGCACGCCATCGGCCACTGCCAGCGCAGCCGCACCATCGTTGAGCCGCTGATCTCGATGCAGTGGTGGGTGGACGCGAAGACGCTGGCACAGCCCGCGATCGAGGCGGTGACGAGCGGCCGCATCAGGTTCGTCCCGGACCGCTTCGAACGCATCTACCTGCACTGGATGGAGAACATCCGCGACTGGTGCATCAGCCGCCAGATCTGGTGGGGCCACCGCATCCCCGTCTGGTACTGCGATGCCTGCAACCACCTCACGGTCGCCATCGAGACCCCGATCCGCTGCGAGGCGTGCCACTCGGAGGCGATCCGCCAGGACGAGGACACCCTCGACACGTGGTTCTCGTCCGGCCTCTGGCCGCACTCCACGCTCGGCTGGCCGGATGACACGGACGACCTGAAGCGCTTCTACCCCACGCAGGTCATGGAGACCGGGTACGACATCATCTTCTTCTGGGTCGCCCGGATGGTGATGCTCTCGCTCTACAACATGGACGGCGTGGTGCCGTTCGAGACGGTCTACCTCCACGGCCTCGTGCGCGCGCCGGACGGCGCGAAGATGTCCAAGTCGCGCGGCAACGTGGTCGACCCGCTGGAGGTGATCGCGAAGGTCGGCACGGACGGCCTGCGCTACGCGCTCGTCTCCGGCACCAGCCCCGGCAACGACCAGCGCATCACGGACGACCGGCTGGAGGCGGGCCGCAACTTCTCCAACAAGCTGTGGAACGCCTCGCGCTTCGTCCTCCAGATGGTCGAGCCGTCCGATGACCTCGCGCTGCCCGCGCCCGGCGCCGGCGCGCTGGAGGACCGCTGGATCCTGAGCCGTCTCGCCACGGTGACGGAGGACAGCACGCGCCTGATGGAGCGCTTCGAACTCTCCGAGGCGTTGCGCCAGGTGCGCGACTTCTTCTGGGACGAGTTCGCGGACTGGTACATCGAGGTCGCGAAGGTGCGCGTGCGCGCGGGCGACCGCAGCGCGCTGCCGGTGCTCGTCCACGTGCTGGACGCGATCCTGCGCCTGCTGCACCCGATCATGCCGTACGTCACGGAGGAGATCTGGCAGCGCCTGGTCACGCTGAGCCCGGACGCGGACGGCGCGCCTGCGCTGATCGTCGCGCGGTACCCCGTGGCCGATGCCGCACGCCGCGACGAAGAGGCGGAGCGGCAGTTTGGCGCGGTGCAGGACTTCATCCGCGGCATCCGCAACATCCGCGCCGAAAAGCGCGTGGACGCCGGCCGCTGGGTGGAGGGCTACATCGTCGCCGCGGAGGCCGCCCCGGCCGTGGAGGGCCTGCGTGAGGCCGTGGAGAACCTCGCGCGCGTGCGCCCGCTCCACGTCGTCACGGACGCCTCCGCCGCCCCCTCCGAGGGCGTCGTGACGTCCGTGCTCGCCACCGGCGCCGTGGTGCTGCCGATGGCCGGGCTGTTCGATGTGGCCGCGGAGCGCGCGCGCCTCGAGAAGCAGATCGCGGAGGCGGAGGGCGAAGTCGGCCGCCAGTCGGCGAAGCTCGCCAACGAAGCGTTCCGCTCGAAGGCGCCCGCAGACGTGGTCGCGAAGGAAGAGGAGCGCCTCGCCATCGCCCGCACGCGGTTGGAGGGCCTGCGCGCCTCCCTCGCCGAGATCGGGTAGCCCGCATGACCGCGCCCGACCCGCTGGCGCTGCGTGACCTGGCCGTCCGCGCGGCGCAGGAGGCGGGCGCGCTCCTGCTCGACCGCCTCGCCCACGAGCGGGAGGTGACGACGAAGTCCAGCGCCACGGACGTGGTGACGGAGGTCGACCACGCCTCGGAGGCGCTGCTCCTCGCGCGGCTCCTCGGCGAGCGGCCGGACGACGGCATCCTCGGCGAGGAGGGGACGAGCCGGGCGGGCGCCAGCGGCGTCCGCTGGGTCGTCGACCCGCTGGATGGCACCGTCAACTACCTCTACCGCATCCCCGCCTTCGCCGTCTCGGTGGCGGCGGAGGTGGAGGGCGTCGCCGTGGCGGGATGCGTCTTCGACCCCTCGCGCGGCGAGACGTTCGCTGCCGCCCTCGGCCACGGCGCCACGCTCAACGGCCGCCCCATCCACCCGGGCACTGAGGCCGACCCGGCGAGGGCGCTCGTGGGCACCGGGTTCGGCTACGAGACCGCCGTGCGCGAGCGCCAGGGCGCGATCGTCGCGCGGGTCGTGCCGCGCGTCCGCGACATCCGTCGGGGCGGTTCCGCGGCGCTCGACCTCTGCTGGGTCGCCTGCGGGCGGCTAGACGCCTACTTCGAGCGCGGCGTGCAGCCGTGGGACGTCGCCGCGGGCGCGCTCATCGTGCGGGAGGCGGGCGGGCTGGCCGCGCCGCTGGAAGCGGCCACGGGCGCGGCTGCGGGGACGTGGGTCGCCGCCGGCGCGGCGCTGCACGCCGCGTTCAGCACGCTTGTGATCGAAGCGAGCGACCTCGCGACGTAACTCGCGTGCAGGATGTGTTGGTTAGCCGTGTCTGCGTGATACGGCGTTCGTTGACACTCACTAGGGCCACTGTTACGTTCCCTCACCGACGAGGCAGATCGCCTTGCGAGGCGTTCGCGCGCCCATGACTGGCGCGCTGGATCGGGAGTCCCGGTGGCTGCAGCCGACCTTCTCCTGACGAATTATGTTCCCGTTCTGCTCGCCACGGTGGTCGGCTTCATCCTCGTCATCACGGCCCTGGTTGTGACGCGGTTGCTGGCCCCGTTCTCCAGCGAGCCGTCCAAGGGGACGACCTACGAGTGTGGCATGCTGCCGCTCCGGCGGGCGTCCACCAACGTGGGCATGCGCTTCTATCTGTACGCGATCCTCTTCGTCATCTTTGACGTGGAGGCGGTGTTCATCTTCCCGTGGGCGCTCTCCTTCATCGGCGTCGGCGCCTTCGCTTACTGGCTCATGGTGATCTTCATCGCCATCCTGGCGCTCGGCCTCGGCTACGCCTGGAAGAAGGGAGCCCTGCAGTGGCGGTAACCCCCGGACTGGTCACCACCCCGGACGCTCCCACCACCGCCCCGGCCGTCACGCCGGAGCCGGCGGAGATCCCGCTCCCGGTCATCCCGGGCGAGCACCCGAACGAGGCCCCACGCCTGGTCCCGGTGGAGCTCCGCCCCGGCAAGGCGCTCTACAAGCAGGTGCTCCCCGGCGTCATGCAGGCCCCGCTGGATCTGTTGCTGGCCGCCGGTCGCAAGTCCTCGCTCTGGCCGATGACGTTCGGCCTGGCGTGCTGCGCCATCGAAATGATCGCCACGTTCATGTCGCACTACGACCTGGACCGCTTCGGCATCGTGCCGTGGCCGTCTCCGCGTCAGTCGGACGTGATGATCGTGGCCGGCACCGTGACCAAGAAGATGGCCCCGGCCGTGAAGCTGCTCTACGAGCAGATGCCGAACCCCAAGTGGGTCATCTCCATGGGTGCCTGCGCCACCAACGGTGGCCCCTACACCCGCTACGACCGCGTGCTGCAGGGCGTGGACAAGATCATCCCGGTGGACGTGTATGTCCCGGGCTGCCCGCCGCGCCCGGAAGCGCTCATCGACTCCCTGCTCTCGCTCCAGGACATGATCATGGAAGAGCGTGGGAGCGCCGGCCGATGACCACCGAAGAAGCCACGCAGCCCGCTGCGAACGACCTCTCCGGCACCATCTGGGCCGAGGTTGACCGTGCCCTCTCCGGCGTCACCGTGCGCCCGGAGCGCGGCCTGCTCGACCTCATCGTCCACATCCCGCGCGACGAGGTCGTCCGCGCGCTCGGCCGCCTGAAGGCGGACGCCGCGCTGCGCTTTGACTACCTCCGCAGCCTCACCGCTATCGACCGTGAGGCGGACGGCATCGAGGTCGTCTACCACCTCTTCTCCACGGAGAAGAAGCACAACCTGACCGTGAAGACCACGCTGCCGCTGGACGACCTGAAGGTGGCCACGGCCACCACCGTCTGGCGTGCCGCGAACTGGCTGGAGCGCGAGACCGCGGAGATGTTCGGCGTGACCTTCACCGGCCACCCGGACCCGCGCACGCTGCTCATGCCGGAAGACATGACGGACGTCCACCCGCTGCTGAAGTCTCACCCGCTCGCGGAGATCGAGGTCCTGCAGGGCGAGGGCATGGGCTACCCGGAGGAGGGCGCGTAATGGTCGTCGAGCGCGCTCGCGAATTCGACACGCAGGACCTGCTCATCAACGTGGGTCCGCAGCACCCCTCCACGCACGGCGTCTTCCGCATGGTGCTGGAGATCGATGGCGAACTGGTGAAGGACGTCGTCCCGTACATCGGCTACCTGCACCGCGGGGCCGAGAAGCTGTGCGAGACGATGGACTACCGCCAGGGCATCGGCTTCATGGACCGCACGGAGTACCTGGCCGCCTTCAACGCCGAGCTCTCCTACGTCATGGCGGTCGAGGCCCTCGCCGGCCTCGAGGTGCCGGAGCGCGCGCAGTGGATCCGCATGATCCTCTGCGAACTCAACCGTCTCTCCAGCCACTTCATGTTCATGGGCGCCTTCGGTGTGGACACCGGCGTCATGGGCACCCCGTTCATCTACGGCTGGCGCGAGCGCGAGGGGATCATCGACCTCTTCGAGGAGATCTCCGGCGACCGCATGATGTACGCCTACTTCCGCCCCGGCGGCCTCGCCTGGGACGTGACCACGAACTTCAAGGCGCGCGTGCGCGAGGTCCTGAAGTCGGTGGAGCAGGGCATCAAGGACTTCGACGGCCTCTTCACGGAGAACGAGATCTTCGTCGCCCGCACCAAGGGCGTCGGCTACATCTCCGCTGAGGACGCGATCGACTACGGCATGAGCGGCCCGTCGCTCCGCGCCTCCGGCGTGGCGCTGGACGTCCGCAAGGACGAGCCGTACCTGAAGTACAACGAGATCGACTTCAAGGTGATCGTCGGCCAGCACGGCGACGTGTTCGAGCGCTACTTCTGCCGTCTGCAGGAGATGCGCGAGTCCGTGAAGATCATCGAGCAGTGCCTCGCCAAGATGCCGGACACCGGCCCGATCATGCCGGAGAAGATGCCGCGCATGCTCCGCACGCCCCCCGGCGAGGTCTACGTCCGCACCGAGGCGCCGCGCGGCGAGTACGGCGTCTACCTGGTGAGCAACGGTGGCAACCGCCCGTACCGCCTGAAGGTCCGCAGCGCCTGCCTGTCCAACCTCCAGGCCCTGAAGCAGATGTCCGTGGGCCAGTACGTCGCAGACGCGATCCTGGTGCTGGGCTCGATCGACATCGTGCTGAGTGAGGTCGACCGCTAGTGAACACTGACCTGTTCGGCCTCGAGATCAACGTCTGGGCGGATGCCGCGATCCGGCTCCAGATCATCGTCCTGGTCATGACGGTGGTCGTGATGGGGCTGATCTGGGCGGAGCGCCGCCTGCTCGGCCGCTTCCAGCAGCGCATCGGCCCTCAGAAGACGGGCCCGTTCGGCCTCCTGCAGTCCGTCGCGGACGCGGTCAAACTGATCGGCAAGGAAGACCTCCGGCCGAAGAACGCCGACCCGTGGACGTTCGAGCTCGCCCCGTTCCTGGTCTTCATCCCCATCTTCATGGGGTTCATCGCCGTGCCGTTCCTGGCCGGCTGGAACATCAAGATCCTCGAACTCGGTCTCCTCTACTTCGTCGCCATCTCCTCCGTGAACATCGTCGGCTGGGTGATGGCCGGCTGGGGCTCCGACAACCGCTACGCGATGATCGGTGGCCTCCGCGCCGCCGCCCAGTCGATCTCCTACGAGCTCCCGCTCGTCCTCTCGCTCCTGTCGGTCGCGATGCTCGCGGGCACGCTGAACGTGGACGAGATCGTCCGCCAGCAGGGCTCCGTCCCCTACATCGTCTGGCAGCCGATGGCCTTCGCCATCTTCTTCATCGCCGCCCTCGCGGAACTCAACCGCGCCCCCTTCGACATCCCGGTCGGTGAGTCCGAGGTCGTCGGTGGCCCGTTCGTGGAGTACTCCGGCATGCGCTGGTCCATGTTCATGCTGGCGGAGTACGCCGGCCTGTTCATCATGGCGCTGCTGGGCTCCGCGGTGTTCCTCGGCGGCTACGCGTGGCCGCTCGGCGAAGAGCTGGGCCTCGGCTGGCAGCTGGTGCTGGTCAGCGCGAAGGCCGGCCTCCTCATCTTCGTGGTCTTCTGGATTCGCGCCTCGCTGCCGCGTCTCCGCATCGACCAGCTGATGGGCTACTCCTGGAAGATCCTGCTCCCGCTGGTGCTGGCGCAGATCCTCGTGAACGGGCTCGTGCTCGTGTACGGCTGGTCAGAGGTCATCCTCGGCGTGGTCGGCCTCTTCGGGGTCGTGGCGCTGGTGACGATCACGGGCCGCGCCGCGAACCGCCCGCGCTCCATCCCGGCGCGCCCGGTGGTCCTGGAAGGTAAGGCCGCCTGATGAAGGGCATCGCCAAGAGCCTGATGACCACGCTTTCGACGTTCAGCCGGAAGCCGGTCACCCGCGACTACCCGAACGTCCACAAGCCGCTGCCGGAGCGCGACCGCGCGTTCCCGCTGCTGCTCTGGGACAAGGACATCGACGAGCCGTTCTGCACGGGCTGCCACGCCTGTGAGCGCGCCTGCCCCGTCGAGTGCATGACCGTCCTGATGAAGGACAACCCGAACCACAAGTCGCTGGGCGGCACGTCCTCGCGCCGCAAGATCATCGACAAGTTCTGGATCGACTACGCGCGCTGCATGCGCTGCAACATCTGCGTCGAGGTCTGCAACTTCGACGCGATCGCCATGAACAACACCTGGACCGGCCACGAGACCTCCGTGCATGACCGCAAGGACCTCGTCATGGACCTCCAGATGCTGCTGTCTCAGTCCCGCTCCGGCGCCATCAAGGAATGGGTGCCGGTTATTGGACAGACGAACGAGTAACCAGGACGCAGCCGGCGTGCGGGCATCCGCCCGTCCCGGCTGACCGATCGAGGATCAGCGCGTGTTCGACCGACTTCCGCTCCCGTCGCAGTTCGACCGCACCATCGTCGCTGGCGGCACCGTGTTCGCGCTCGGCGCGGCACCGGTGGCGCTGGTGCTCATCGTCCTCACCTTCGCGGGCACCATTTCCGCCGCGGAGATGACCTTCTACATGGCCTCCGCGGTCATTGTGGCCGGCGCGCTGGGCGCCGTGCTGATGCGGAACATCGTCCACGCCGCGCTCTCGCTCATCGCCACCCTGCTGGGTGTCGCCGCGATCTACCTGCTCCTGCTCAGCGAGTTCATCGCCCTCGTGCAGGTGCTGGTGTACGGCGGCGGCGTGATCATCCTGCTGCTCTTCGCGCTCATGATGACTAACGCGGCGGACGACCCGATCGTGACGGACGGCTCCCAGAAGCCGTTCGCCTTCGGTGTCGCCGCGCTCATCGGCGGCGTCTTCATCGCCGCGCTGCTGGACGCCCAGTGGGGCGACCCCACGGCGAACGTGGTCCCCTTCGTGGACTTCGGCGCGCGCATCTTCCGTGACTTCAGCGTCCCGGTGATCATCGTGGCGATCCTGCTGGACATCGCCCTCACCGGTGCCTTTGTGAACGCCCGGCGCGCCGAGGCGGAGAGCCAGGAGGGCCGCGCGTGATCCCGCTGGAGAACTTCCTGATCCTGTCCGCGCTGTTGTTCGCCATTGGCTTCTACGGTGTGCTCGCGCGCCGCAGCGCCATCCTGATCCTGATGTCCGTGGAACTCATGCTGGCCGGCGTGGCGATCAACTTCATCGCCTTCGCCACCTACATGGACCACGACGCCTTCAGCGGTCTGGTCTTTGCACTGTTCGTGATCACCGTCGCCGCGGCCGAGGTGGGCCTGGCGCTGGGTGTGGTGCTCCGGCTCTTCCGCGAGCGCCGCACCGCCAACGTCGACGAGGCGAACAGCCTCAAGTGGTAGTGGCCGCGCGGCAGGTTCGCCGCGCCTCGGCTGGCTGCAGGGGGAGGTAGGCCCGCATGGGCATGGAGCAGGCCTGGGTACTGCCGGCCATTCCGGCCGTCCTCTTTGTCGTGATCGCGCTCTTCAACGCGCTGATGCCACCACGGGGCGACTTCCTCGCGATCCTCGGCATGGCCGCGGTGGTCGGGCTCGTGTTCGTCATCCTGGTGGACTTCCAGGGCGCCTTCCACGACGGCCACTTCGACCCGCAGGGCTCGAACGTGTTCGCGTTCGACTGGATCAACATCGGCCAGGGCTTCTTCGTGATCGAGTTCTCCACCTACGTGGACGCGATCACCATGGTCATGCTCCCGGTCGTGACCATCGTCGCCCTCATGGTGATGGTCTACTCCACCGGCTACATGCACGGCGAGGTCCGCTACGGCTGGTACTTCGCGGTCCTCTCCCTGTTCGTTGCGGCCATGCTCACGCTGGTCGTCTCCGGCAACCTCATCCAGCTCTACCTCGCGTGGGAGGGCGTGGGCCTCGCCTCCTACCTCCTCATCGGCTTCTACTGGGAGCGCCAGTCCGCCGCCGAGGCCGCCAAGAAGGCGTTCATCACCACCCGCGTCGGTGACGTGGGCCTCCTCATCGGCATCATCCTGCTCTGGCGGGCGACCGGTTCGTTCGACATCCAGGAGATCATCGCCGCGGCCACCTCCGGCCAGATCGGCGAGCAGTACCTGACCATCGCCATGCTGTTCCTCTTCGGCGGCGCGGTCGGCAAGTCGGCGCAGTTCCCGCTGCACGTCTGGCTGCCGGACGCCATGGAGGGCCCGACCCCGGTCTCCGCCCTGATCCACGCCGCGACGATGGTCGTGGCCGGCGTCTACCTGGTCGCCCGCTTCTCCCCGGTCTACGCGGAGATCCTGGTCGCCCGTGACGTCATCCTCTACACCGGCCTGATCACCGCCATCATGGCGGCCTCCATGGGCCTCGTGGCGACCGACATCAAGCGCGTGCTGGCGTACTCCACGGTGTCGCAGCTCGGCTTCATGTTCGTCGCGCTGGGTGTGGGCGCCGTGGGCGCGGCGATGTTCCACCTGTTCACGCACGCCTTCTTCAAGGCGCTCCTCTTCCTGGGCTCCGGGTCCGTGATCCACGCGACCCACCAGCAGGAGGTCAGCGGCCTGGGTGGCCTCCGCAAGAAGCTCCCGATCACCACGGTGACGTTCATCATCGGCAGCCTCGCGCTCGCCGGGATCCCGGTCTTCGCGGGCTTCTTCTCGAAGGACGAGATCCTGCACTACGTGAAGGCGGACGGCGGGGTGATCCCGTACGTGCTGCTCGCCGGCACCGCCCTGCTGACCGCGATTTACTCCACGCGCCTGGTGCTGCTCACCTTCTTCGGCGAGCCGAAGGACCACCACGCGTACGACCACGCGCACGAGTCCGGCCCGGCCATGGCCGCGCCGCTCATCATCCTCGCCGGGCTGGCGACGGTGGCAGGCTTCTTCGTGTACGACCAGGTGGGCGAGGCGCTGGGCTTCGCGGGCGGCATCGGCGCGCTCGTGTACATCGACCACCCGCACCACTTCACGGAGCTGGACTACGCCTTCGCCGGCGTGGCCACGCTGACCGCGCTCGCCGGCATCGGCATCGGCGTGGCGTACTGGAAGGGCGACGCGAAGCGGGCCGTGCAGGCGCGCGCGTGGGCGCCGGACCTGCACGCGCTGCTGGTCAACCGCTACTACATGGACGACCTGTACCAGGCCATCATCAACCGCGTCATCCTGGGCGCCGGTTCCGTGGTTGCCTGGTTCGACAAGCGGATCGTCAACGAGACCGGCGTGGACGGCGGCGCTCAGACCGTCTCCTACCTCGGGTATCGGCTGAAGTTCCTGCAGACCGGCCGCATCCCCAACTACGCGCTCGGCATGGCCGTGGGCGTGGTGGTGCTGGCTGTGGTCGCCGTCGGCCGCGGCTAACCCCGCAGCCGGCGAGGGCAATTGGGTGACTGACGCCTCGGCGCGTCCTCCTTCGGGGGCGCGCCGCTGGCGGGCGTGAAGACAGATGGGGACGTGAGGGACCGATGACCGAATCTGACGGCTACGTCCTGCTGGCATTGATGCTGGTGCCCATGGGCACGGCGGCACTGCTGCTGTTGGTTCCCTCGCGTGAGCGCGCGGTGATCGTGGGCCTCACCGGCCTCTCCTCGTTCGCGATGTTCGCGCTCTCGCTCTACACGTTCGCGTCCTACTCCTTCGCGGAGGGGCAGCAGTTCCAGGGCGTCCTGGCCTTCACGTGGATGGAGAACATGGGCGTCCTGGGCGCCGATGGCATCCAGATCAAGGTCGGCATTGACGGCATCACCGCCTCCCTCGTCCTCCTCACCGGCATCGTGATCGTCCCCGGCACGTGGGTCTCCTGGAAGGTCCAGTACCGGACGAAGGACTTTTTCATCCTCCTGTACCTGGTGACGGCCGGCGTGTTCGGCGTGTTCGTCCTGCTCGACCTCTTCTTCTGGTTCTTCTTCTACGAGGTCGCGCTGCTGCCGATGTACCAGCTCATCGCCATCTGGGGCTCCACGCGCAAGGAATACGGCGCGATGAAGCTGATGATGATGCTGATGGCGGGCTCCATCTTCATCTTCGCGGCGATCTTCGCCCTCTACACCCACGTGGGCGCCGGCACCTTCGACATGGAAGTGCTGATGGCCGCCTCCAAGGACGAGACGTTCCAGAAGATCTTCTTCCCGCTCGTCGTCATCGGGTGTGGCGCGCTCGGTGCCATGTTCCCGTTCCACTCCTGGTCGCCGGACGGCCACGCCTCCGCGCCCACGGCGGTCTCCATGCTCCACGCGGGCGTGCTGATGAAGGTCGGCGCGTTCGGTGTGCTGCGCCTGGGCTTCCAGATGATGCCGGAGGGCGGCGCGTTCTGGGCCCCGGCGCTGGTGGTCCTCGGCATCGTCGCCGCGCTGTACGGCGCGACCTCGGCACTGAAGCAGACGGACATGAAGCTGATGATGGGCTTCTCCTCCGTCTCGCATATGGGCTACGTCTTCCTGGGCCTGGGCACCGTGAACGTGATTGGCTGGAGCGGCGCGGTCCTGCAGATGACCGCCCACGGCCTGATGACGGCCCTCTTCTTCCTGCTCATCGGTGGCATGTACGACCAGTCGCACAACCGCGACATCCCGAACTTCTCCGGCATGGCCAAGCAGATGCCGATCTGGAGCATCTTCTTCATCCTGGCCTCCATGGCCTCGCTCGGCCTGCCGGGCCTCTCCGGGTTCGTCGCCGAGGTCCACATCTTCATCGGCGCCTTCCGCGCGTACCCGATTATCGGTGGCCTGGCCGTGCTGACCGCCGGCATCACCGCCACCTACCTGCTGCGGATGCTCGCTCAGTCCTTCTTCGGGGAGATGAACCCGAAGTGGACCGGCCTGAAGGAGATCACCTGGGCGGAGCGCGCCGGCGCCACCGTGCTGGCGCTGGCCATCCTCGCGCTCGGCCTCTGGCCGTCGCCGTGGATCGACCGCATCGCCCCGTCCATCAGCCAGATCGCCGGCGTCTACCTGTAGCGCGCGGACGGACGAGAGAGCCGGAGGAACCCACCAGTGACGGACGTGCTCGGCAACGCGCTGAACTTCCGATATGAGCTACTGCTCCCGGAGATCGTGATCGCCCTGACGGCGGTGGCGATCCTGTTCCTGGACGCCTTCAAGGCCGAGTTCAAGGTCGGCTACCGGGCGCTGCCGCTCCTCGCCGTCGCCGGCCTCGCCGGCGCCCTCGGCGCGAGCATCGCCTTCGCCGGCCAGACAGACGAGTTCTCCCGCCTGATCCAGGTGGACAACTTCACCACGTTCTTCCGCGTGCTCTTCATCGCCACCACCATCGTGGTCATCGTCGGCTCGCACGAGTACATCGAGAAGCACGTCAACCACCACGGCGAGTTCTACGCCCTGCTGCTGCTCTCCACCGTCGGCGCGATCTACATGGCGGCCGCCCGCGACCTCCTCACCGCCTACCTGGCCGTCGAGGTGCTGTCGTTCTCGCTGTACGTCGCCGTCTCGCTCGCCCGCAACGACGCCCGCTCCGGCGAGGCGACGCTGAAGTACGTCCTCCTGGGTGGCGTCGCCTCCGCGATGCTGCTGTACGGCCTGAGCCTCATCTACGGCGTCTCCGGCTCCACGCAGTACGCGGAGATCTCCGCCGCACTGTCCGCCTCGGACGGCAGCATGGACATGGCGCTGGTGCTGGGCCTGGTGCTCATCCTCGGCGGCCTCGGATTCAAGGCCTCCGCCGTCCCGTTCCACATGTGGACCCCGGACGCGTACGAGGGCGCCCCGATCCCGGTGACGGCCTACCTCTCCGCCACCTCCAAGGCGGCCACGTTCGCGCTGATCATGCGCTGGTTCGCCGGCCCGCTGCTCCCGGTGCAGGAGCACTGGCAGTGGATCGTCTCCACGCTCGCCGTGCTGACCATGGTCGTCGGTAACCTGGTCGCACTGCAGCAGAGCAACCTGAAGCGCCTGCTCGCGTACTCCTCGATCGCCCAGGTCGGCTACATGCTGATGGCGGTCGCCGGCATGTCGAACGAGACGGCCTCCGCGCTGCTCGTCCACCTCGGCGGCTACCTCGCCACGAACCTCGTCGTGTTCACCGCGATCATCCACTTCTACAACCGCACCGGTAAGGAAGGCATCGCCGACCTGAAGGGCCTGGCGGAGACCAACCCCTATCTGGCGCTGGTGCTGACCGCGGGCCTCTTCTCCCTCGCCGGCATGCCGCTGCTGGTGGGCTTCTTCACCAAGTTCATCCTCTTCCAGGCGGTGGTGGAGGCGGACCTGCTCTGGCTGGTGGTCATCGGTGTCGTGGCCAGCACGGTCTCGCTCTACTACTACCTGATGGTCATCAAGCAGATGTACCTCTACGAGCCGGAGGGCGACGCTTCCCGCTGGCGGATCTCCGCGACCGGCTACATCACCACCGGCCTGCTCCTCGGCACCGTCGTGCTGCTCGGTTTCTGGGGCACGCCCCTCTACCGCGTCTCGCACGAGGCGGCGCTGGCGCTCTTCGCCGCCGGCTGATCGAGGGCGGCCCGGCCATCCGAGGCCGGGGACACGAACACACAAAGAAGCCCGGCCTCGCGGCCGGGCTTCTTCGTGTCGTCTCGTCGTCGCGTCGGGGCAGGCCCCCTCGGTGACTACTTCTTGGCGAGGCGGACCGTGCCGGTGCCCGGCGTGGAGACGGAGCCGTCCTTGCGGCGGACGCCGACCTCCAGGTCGACCAGGGCTTCACCGCCCTGCTCGTACTTCTTGGTGACCTTGCCGAAGATCGTGACCGGCTCGCGGGCAATGTCCATGCCGCGGTAGGACACGTCCCACTGCTTCACCCAGCCGTTGTCGCCGGCGATCTCGTCCAGCAGCTTGCCGACCCACATGCCCTTCAGGGCGCCGTGGACAATGATGTCGGGCAGCTTGTTGTTCTTCGCGAAGTTGTCATCGTAGTGAATCTGGTAGAAGTCGCCGGAGGCGGCAGCCCAGATGACGAGGCGCTGGGAGTCAGTCGCCTCCTCCATCTCGAACTCCTGGCCTTCCTTCACGTCGTCCCAGTACTGCGGTGCGGGCATGGTCTTCCCTCCCTAGTACGAGAGCCCGGTGCCCCGGGTCTTGGCCACGACCTTGCCGTCCGACTTCCGCGTGTAGACCGTTTCGGACACGCGGATCATCATCTGGCCGAACGCGGCACTCGGCACGATCTCCAGGCTGGTCAGCGTGGTCACCGCCTCCAGCACGTCGCCCGCGAACACGCGCTCCAGCGGCTCCACGGCGGTGCCGCCGTTGAGGTTCCGCTTGAACGGGCTCTCGAACTGGGCCTGGCGGGCCGCCGGCCGGTTCGGGTTCCACACGGGCATGCCCAGGTAGCCCGGAGGCGCCTGGATCGCCGGGAAGCCCTTGGCCTTCGCGGCTTCGTCGTCGAAGTAGACCGGGTTCTTGTAGCCCACGGCCCGGGCGAACGTCCGGATGCCCAGCGACGTCACCTCGTACAGCGTCGGCTCGCCGGGCTTGCCGACGGCCGCCTTCATTTCTGGCGTCAGTTCCATGACCTCAGCCAAGACCGCCTCCTCTTCTACCGTCTTCCCCCGCCGCGTCCCTGCCGCCCGAGGGCGGTCCGTGCGCGCGGACGGTTCCCAGAATCGCGGCGGGAGCATACCGCACCCGGCACCGCGCGTCAGTCTCGGGCGAGCGGACGGGGGTAGCGGTCGGGGCGGCGGCCTAGAGGAGCGGCAGGTACCGGTTCAACTCGAACTGGGAGACCTGCTGGCTGTATTCGGCCCACTCGAGCTTCTTGTTCTGCACCAGCGCCTCGAACACCCGGTCGCCCAGCGTCTCGCGCATCAGCGCGGACTGCTCGAAGCGGGCGATCGCCTCGCCGAGGGAGGCGGGGAGCGCCTCGATGCCGCGGGCGGCGCGCTCCGCGTCCGACATCTCGGAGACGGGGCGGTCGCTCGCGGCGGGGAGGTCGTAGCCGCCCTCGATCCCGGCCATGCCGGCCGCCAGGACGGCGGCGAAGGCGAGGTACGGGTTGCAGGAGGAGTCGGGCGACCGGTACTCCACGCGCGCGGACGCCTCCTGCCCGGGCCGGTGCGCGGGCACCCGGACGAGGTCCGAGTTGTTGTGGAACGACCAGGAGGTGTACGTGGGCGCCTCGTAGCCGGGCACCAGGCGCTTGTAGGAGTTCACCCACTGGTTCGTCACCAGCGTGATCTCCGGCGCGTGGCGCAGCAGGCCGGCCATGAAGCGGCGGCCGTCCTCCGACACCTCGCCCGTGGAGGCGCTGTCGTAAAAGACGTTCTCCTCGCCCCGGAAGAGGGAGAGCTGCAGGTGCATGGCGGAGCCGTTCTCGCCCTGCATCGGCTTCGGCATGAAGGAGGCGTACACGCCGTGGCGCATGGCCACTTCCTTCACCACCAGCCGGAACGTCATCACCGCGTCCGCCATGGTCAGCGCATCCGTGTAGCGCAGATCCATCTCGTGCTGGCTGGGGGCGACCTCGTGGTGGCTCAACGCCACGCCGATGCCCATGTCCTCCAGCATCAGGACCGTCTCGCGCCGCAGGTCTGACCCGCTGTCCATGGGGGTCAGGTCGAAGTATCCACCCTGGTCCAGCGGCTCCGTCTGCTTCGAGTCCTTGAAGTAGAAGAACTCGATCTCCGGCGACACGTAGAAGGTGAAGCCGCGCTCCGCCGCGCGGGCGAGCACGCGCTTCAGCACCCGCCGGGGGTCGGCGGCGAACGGCTCTCCGTTGGTGCGGGTGATGTCGCAGAACATCCGCGCCACCGCCTGCGGCCTCGGCCGCCACGGCAGCAACTGGAAGGTGGCCGGGTCGACCGTGGCGATCATGTCCGCCTCGCCGTGGCGGGCGAACCCGTCGATCGCCGTCCCGTCGAAGGTGATGCCGTCGTCCAGGGCGTGCTCGAGTTCCTCCATGGTGATCGCCACCGACTTGAGCATCCCCAGGATGTCGGTGAACCAGAGGCGGATGAACTTCACGTCATGGTCGCGGCACGCCTGCAGGACGTGCTGGCGCGGGTCGGAGTCGGCCGGTCGTTCGTACATGCGCTCGATGTTAGCGCGCCACACGTTTCAGAGGTGTTTCTACGCCCGCTCGGCCCGGCCGCAGGTGCGCCGAAACACCGAAGAAACCGCGGCGACACGGACGTTTCACATCGCTGACAACGGAGGGAAACGCGCCGCACAGAGACTGGCTCCACCGTGCGAAGGAGGTAACCACCGTTGAAGAAAGCACGTTCGCTCGCACTCGGCGCACTGTTCGGAGGTGGGGTGGCGTTGGTCAGCGGCCTGAGCGTCGCTGCTGCGCAGACCCCGGAGGAGCTGCAGACAGGCCTGGATGACCTGATTGCAGCCGTAGACACCATGTGGCTGCTGGTGGCCGCGACCCTGGTCCTGTTCATGCAGGCCGGCTTCGCGCTCGTGGAGGCGGGATTCGTCCGCTCCAAGAACGTCACCAACATCCTCATGAAGAACGTCCTGGACGCATGTTTCGGGGCGATGGTCTACTTCGCCGTCGGCTTCGGGCTCGCCTACGGCGCGGGCGAAGCAGCCAACGGCTTCTACGGCGCCGGTTCCTTCTTCCTGAAGGGCAACACGGACTACGCCACGTTCTTCTTCCAGTTCGTCTTTGCGGCCACCGCCGCGACGATCGTGTCCGGCGCCATGGCGGAGCGCACCAAGTTCTCCGCCTACATCGTCTACACCACGTTCATCACCGGCCTGATCTACCCCATCGTCACGCACTGGATCTGGGACGGGAACGGGTTCCTGACCGCGTTCACGGACGACCCGATGAACGGCGTGGGCATGGTGGACTTCGCCGGCTCCACGGTGGTCCACTCCGTCGGCGGCTGGGCCGCCCTCGTCGGCGCGATCATGGTCGGCGCGCGCAAGGGCCGATTCGTGAACGGGCAGGTCAACGCCTTCCCCGGCCACTCCCTCCCGCTCGGCGTGCTGGGCGTGTTCATCCTCTGGGTCGGCTGGTACGGCTTCAATGCCGGTTCCACGCTGGGCATGACCGGTGGCTTCTACGAGATCGCGGCGCGCGTTGCCGTCACCACGACCCTGGCCGCCACCGCGGGTGGCGCCACGGCGATGGTCCTGTCCTGGGTGCAGCACGGCAAGAGCGACCTGTCGCTCACGCTGAACGGCATCCTCGGCGGCCTCGTCGCCATCACGGCCGGTACGGCCACGCTGGAGCCGTGGGCCGCGATCGTCGCGGGTGTCGTCGCCGGCTTCATCATCGTCTACGGCGTCGCCCTGCTGGACACGCTGAAGATCGACGACCCGGTGGGCGCGGTCCCGGTGCACCTGATGAACGGTGTCTGGGGCACGCTCGCGGTGGGCCTCTTCTCCAGCGAGGCGCTCATGGAGAACGCATACGGCGTCACGTCCACCTGGGGCCTGCTGCTGGGCGGCGGCACCGATCTCTTCATGACGCAGGTCGTGGGCATCCTGGCCGTCGCCGGCTGGACCGTCCTCGCCTCCGCCATCCTCTTCGGCGTCATCAAGGCCACCATTGGCCTGCGCGTCTCCGAGGCGGAGGAAGAGGCGGGCCTGGACGTCTACGAACACGGCATGGAGGCCTACCCCGAGTTCACCGGCGGTCGCGACCCCTTCGTCACGCTGACCGGCAGCCAGCGCTAGGTCGGCAGCGACCAGGAGGAACGAGAGATGCAGAAAGTCGAAGCGATCATCCGTCCGGACAAGCTCCAGGTGGTGAAGGCCGCCCTGGAGGACCTGGCCCACGGCGGCATGACCCTCACGGAGGTGCGCGGCCACGGCGTCCAGCGCGGCGTGACCGAGCAGTGGCGAGGGCGCACCTTCGCGGTGGAGTACCTCACCAAGATCAAGGTCGAGATGGTCGTCAAGGACGCCGATGTCGACCCCGTGATCCAGCGGATCGTGGAAGCCGCCCGCACGGGCGAGGTGGGTGACGGGAAGATCTTCGTCACCCCCGTCGCCCGGGCGATCCGCATCCGCACCGGCGAACAGGACGACTCGGCGCTCTAAGCGCCGGGACGGCCGAACAGCCGACCCCACCGCCCCCGACGCCCACCCTCCCGGGCGTCGGGGGCGGACCATCCAGCCCTCCCACCGCGGCCCGTGCGAGTGAGCGTGACATGATCCGAGCCGGCGACCTCCTGATTGACCGAGATCGGTACCTGGTGACCGTCCACGGACGGCCGGTACGCCTCACGTTCATGGAGTTCAACGCACTCTGGTACATCGTGGAGCAGTCAGGCCGGGTGGTGACCTATGACGCGCTCGCGCAGGCGCTCTGGGGCACGCCCGTCCCCCACGCTCGACGCCGCCTCGCCGTGATCATCTCTCGCATCCGGTCGAAGCTCGGCGAGGCCGCCGACATCATCGACACGGTCACGAGGGTCGGCTACCGGCTGGCGCCCCTTCTCGCGGACTGATAGGTCTCGACGAAGCGGTAACCCACGTTCCGCACCGTGTCGATGAACATCTCGCGCGACTCGATCTTCGATCGGATGCGCCGGACATGGACATCCACGGTGCGGGAGCCGCCGTAGTAGTCGTACCCCCACACCTGGTTCAGCAGCGCCTCGCGCGTGAACGGCTTGCCGGGGTTGGACGCCAGGAACCGCAGGAGTTCGTACTCCTTGTAGGTGAGGTCCACGACCTCCGCATCGATCGTCACCTTGTACCGCTCGAGGTCGATCGCGAGCGGCCCGTGGCGGATCACGTTCGTGTCGTCCGCGCCGGTCTGCTCCAGCACCAGACGGGAGAGCCGCAGCCGCAGCTCGTCCTCATCCACCGGCGTCATGATGAAGTCGTCCACGTGCACGCTCGCCGTCATCAGCGAGAGTTGCGAGGGCGCCACGATCGCCAGCGTCGCCACGCCCTCCTCGATCGCCTCGTCGCGCAGCAGCGCGGCGAGCCCGCCGGGCGTGAGGCCAATGCCGAGGTCGATGATCACGAGGGCCGGACGCCATTCGCGGACGGCGATCAGGCAGCCCTCCGCGTTCGCCTCGGTGCGTACGACGCGGCCGTCAGCGCGCGCGGCCGCCTCGGCAGCGCGAATGTGCGCGACGTCCTGCGAGACGACGAGGATGCGCTGCATAGGTGCGGAGTGTAAGCCTCCAATGTTTCCGGCACGAATCATGCATCATCCGGAAACCCCTCAGATAGAGGTAAGTAACGGGTGCCTTCCGTTCGTGCCGCGCCTGCGGTTATGATCGCAACCGCGCGCGGGGGGAGCGTCCTGACCTGCCGGCACGGGCCGGCGCGGGATGCATGCGCGCCCCTGAACGGACCACCCCGGGGATCGCGCCCTATGCACGTCGTCAACACGACCGACCTCACCAAGATCTACGAGGACCGGTACATCGCCCTCAATGCGCTGAACCTGCGCGTGGAGAAGGGGCAGGTGTTCGGCCTCGTCGGCCCCAACGGCGCCGGCAAGTCCACCACCTTCCGCCTGCTGCTGGGGCTGCAGCGTCCGACGGCGGGCGAGTTGCAGGTCTTCGGCGAGTCCATGACCGGCGACCGCGCCGACCTGCGCCGTCGCATCGGCTACCTGCCGACGAACCCGACCTTCCCGAAGCACATGACGCCGATCTCCTTCCTGGAGTTCGTGGGCTCCGTGCTGGGGATGCCGCGCGACCGCGCGAAGATCCAGTTGTCGCGGCTGCTGCAGGCGGTGGACCTCACTGGCGCCGCATCGCAGAAGGTGGCCGGGTTCTCCACCGGTATGCTCACGCGCCTGGGCATCGCCGCCGCGCTGATGAACGACCCGGAACTGCTGATCCTGGACGAGCCGACCTCCGGCCTGGACCCGGCCGGCCGCAAGCAGACCATCGAGTTGATCCGCGAACTCTCCGGACGCGACCGCACGATCATCATCGCCACCCACATCCTCACGGACGTGGAGCGCGTCTGTACGGACGTGGGGATCATCTCGCAGGGCCGTCTGATCTACTCCGGCCCCATGGCGGAGATGCGGCGCCTCGCCCGCCAGGGCACCGTGGCCGTGGAGATCGAGGGCAACACCACCGCCTTCGAACAGCAGTTGCACACGCTCGATGAACTCGGGTCGGTCCGCTACGAGCGGCTCGGCGCGGAGTTCCGGATCACCTTCCTCGGCACGGAGCCGCTGACGGAGTACCTGCAGCGCGTGCTGCAGTTGATCGACCGCACCGGCGTGGAACTCCTCCACATCGACACCGGCTCCGACGAGATCGAAGAGGCATTCCTCCGCCGGCTGGAGGACGACCGCACGCGCGGCTTCCTGCGCGTGGCCGCCTGGGCCGCCGCGCAGGAGGTCGCCCACCAGGGTGGACAGCACACGGGAAGCACCGAGGAGATCGATGCAGGCATTTCTGGCCATCCTCCGGTATGACCTCGGGCAACTGATCCGCTCCTGGATCACGCGCATCTGGCTGCCGCTGCTCATCGCCCCCGCGCTCTTCCTCGTCGTCGTCGCGGCGAACGAGGCGGAGCTTGCGTCGGAGACAATGGGTGCGTACGTGGCCGCGGTGGTGATGCCGATCTCCGGCCTGGCGATCGCCGTGCTAACCGCCGGCGCGATTAGCGGCGAGGCCTCCGTGATCGCGGACGGCATCCTCTCGCGCTCCGTCACGCGCACCGAGTTCGTCTGGGCGAAGGTGGCGGCACGCCTCGGCTTCGCGCTGGCGATCTACTTCGCGGTGATGCTGCCGTTCACCTACCTGATCCTGCGCTACGCCGCGCCGGACACCACCTTCGGCGGCATCGTCATCGGCATCCTCACGGTCGCGCTGATCCTGTCGTTCCTCGGCGCCCTCGGGCTCACGCTCTCCTCGCTCATGACCAACGTGCTGCTCGCGGTGCTCTCGCTGCTGCTGCTGGTGGTGCTCTCCGGCGTCATCCTGCAGTTCCTCGGCCTGGAGTGGATGAGCACCACCGCCGTCCTCGCGCGGCTCCCCCAGACCTTCCGAGGCCACACCCCGGCGTGGGACATCGTCCGCGAACTCGTGGTCTTCTCCGGGCTCACCGCGGCGGCGATCTTCGCCTCCTTCTGGATCTTCCGAAACCGCGACCTGTAGGCGCACGGGATCCGGGATCGCCCTGATCCCGGCCTGATTGAGCGTCGGGCGCACTCCCCTATACTGATCCGACCGGGCCGCTGTAGCTCAGTGGCAGAGCAGCTGTTTCGTAAACAGCAGGTCGTGGGTTCGAGTCCCACCGGCGGCTCCAGGTTCTCCTGAACGCGACCCGGCCAGCGCGACGAAGGGCTGTGCGATGAGCAGGTTCCGCACGCGCATCCGCGACGTGGGTCGCGCCATTGGCGGGTTCGGCTTCGCCGCCATCGCCCGGCAGGAGCGCCCTCGCTACATGCTCGTCCTCGCCGAGGCGGCCACGCCCGCCGAGGCTGGCGCGGCGTCTGCGGACGGCGCGGACGGCATCCTCTTCACCGGCCCCATCTCGGACCTCGCGGAGGCGGTCGCCGCCGCGAAGGTGCCGGTGGGCCTCCGCGTCGCGGACGCGACGAAGGTAGAGGCGGAGCGCGCCCGCGAGGCTGGCGCCGACTTCTTCGCCTTCGATGACTCCCGCACGCACGCCTCCGCCCTCACCGTGAAGGAACTGGGCGCCGTGTTGCTGCTGGGCGCTGACCAGGACGAGCAGCGCCTCCGCTCCGTCGCCGCGATCGACCTCGACGCGGTGCTGGTGGAGGCGGACGCGGATGTGATCACCGTGCGCGAGCAGATCGAACTCCGCCGCGTGGCGCTGCTCTGCGGCGCGCCGCTGCTCATCCGCGCGACCGGGCAGCCGGACGGCGCCGTCCTTGAGGCGTGGCGGGATGCCGGCGCGCCCGTGGTGCTGGTGCCGGCGGCACAGACCGCCGCCACGCTGGAGGCGGCTCGCCAGGTGCCGCCGCCGCGCAAGGCCGCGCCCGGCGAGGGTGGTGTCGCCCTCGGTGCGCCCTTCGCGCCGAAGCACGATCACGATCACGACCACGACGACGAAGACGACGAGTAAGTCGCTGCCCTTCTGTCCACCCCGGAACGTGCGAATCTCCGCCGTGTTTCGGGCGTGTTTGGTTGACGCGCCGGAAACGGCGTCCCTACGATGCCGCGCATGACGACAGACGCTACCCCGGCCGTGGACCCGCACGTCGCGCGCTACCAGATCGGTGAGGTCGCTGACCGCACCGGTGTGACGCAGCGCACGCTGCGCTTCTACGAGGAGAAGGGCCTCCTCGACCCGCCGGAGCGGATGGACGGTGGTTTCCGCCTCTACTCCGAGGACGACGTCACGCGCATCGAATACATCAAGCGCCTGCAGGGCTTGCTGGGCTTCACGCTCGCCGAGATCAAGGAGATGGTCGAGGCGGAAGAGATGCTCCAGATGATCCGGGACACCTACCGCCCGGACCGGGAGATCCCCGCGCGCCTGGAGCGCGCCGAGAAGATCATCCTGGCGCTCACCAAGCAGCTCGATGTCGTCGAGCACAAGGTGGAGCACCTGCAGACGATGCGCGAGGAACTCCGCGCGAAGATGGACCGCGTCGTGACGCGCCGCGCCGAACTCAAGAAGAGCCTCGAGGACGAGCGCCGAGCGGCGAAGCCCGCCAAGAAGTAGCGCCCCGCCCCGCACTAATGCAGAACGGCGGCCCGAAGGCCGCCGTTGTCGTCTCGTGCTTCCGCTCGCCCCGCGCTAGTGGTGCGCGTCGTGCGGCGCGTCGGGCTGCTGGAATCGCCAGTGCAGCGCGCGCTTCTGGCGGTAGGCGTAGCCGAGCGTCGCGAGGACGAAGAGGCCACCGACGGAGAGCAGCGTCACCCACATCACCTGGCCCATGTCTGCGCCGGTCTCCAGCGCGCGGGCCGCCGCCTCGAAGGTGGGGCCGGTGTGTTCGGCCGTGCCCTCGGCCTCTGTCACTGGCTCGGCCGCGGAGAGGAACGCCGGGACGATCGCGGCTCCGAGGCCGAACGCCGCCGCGCCGAGGCGTGCCGTCATCGCTCGCATCATCGTCGTCACCTTCCCCCGCGCACCGCGCGCTTCACTCCGCGCCAGAGTCTAGCGCGCGAGACGCCAACGGACAGCATCCGGCGGCCACACCGGCAGCGGCGGCTACGATGGATCGATGCAGCGCCCACGGCTCCGGCACGCCCTCGCGTTCGTCGCCCTTGCCACGGTCACCGGCGGCACGCTCGCGCTCGCCGACGTTCGCCGCGCCGGGGAGCCGGAGGGCGACGCCGGGATCGTGGTGCTCGCGCCGGACGCCACCGCGGCCCCCAACCCCGCCGTCGCCACCCCGGCCGTCCCTGCTGGCCCCGCGGTGGTCGTGCCGGACGTCCGCGTCGCCTTCTCTGCCTTCGCCGCGGTCGCGGACCACGCCGCGGCACGCCTCGCCTACCACGCCGCCGTCGAGGCGCGCGACGCCGGCGACTACGCGCTCGCTGCGGAGCGCTTCCAGCGCCTCGCGGACGGCGACTCCCCGCTCGCCCCGTTCGCCGCGCTGCGCGCCGCGCAAATGCTCGGGCTCGCCGGCGAGACGGAGGCCGCCGCTGACGCCTTCGCCGCGGTGATCGAGGCGGATGCTCTCCCCGTTTCGCTGCACGTACTCGCGCTGCTGGACGCCGCCGCGCTGTTCCAGGAGACCGGACGTCTGGACGCGGCGCGCGCGGCTCTCCTCGCCGTCGAATCGGTACCGGGCGCCTCGGCGGGCGCGCTCGCGCAGGCGCGCTGGCAGCGCGCCCTCCTGCTCCGTGACGACGGCGATGCCGGCTGGTACGACCTTGCGATCCTCGTGATGGAGACGGCGCCGCACTCGCTGGAGGCGCGGGCGGCGCTCGATGCGCTGGAGGAGGCGCAGATCGTCCCGCCGGGCATGCTCGCCGGGCTCGTCGAGTACCGGGGCTTCCGCAACGCCGCCGCGGACGAGCGCTTCCGTAACCTCCTCGCCCTCGGCGTGCTGGAGGACGCGGAGGCCGCCGCCGCCTGGTTCTACCTGGGGGCGATCGCGGAGCGCTTCGCCAACCGCGAAGGGGCGATCGAGGCGTACGGGAACTCGCTCGTCGCGGATCCTGACTCAGACCTCGCGGACGACGCCCGCTACTGGCGCGGCCGCGTGGCGGAGGAACTCGGCCGCATCGGCGACGCGATCGTGGAGTACGACCTGCTGGTGGCGGACTACCCCGGCAGCCGCTTTGTCCCGGACGCACGGATGCGCGCCGGTGTCGCCGCCGGGCTGGCTGGGAACACCGACGACGCCCTCGCACGCCTCGCCACGCTGGCCGCGGACGGCGGCAGCGTGGGGGCGGAGGCCGCCCGCTGGCACGGCATCCTGCGCGAGCGGGACGGGCGCACGGACGTGCCGGCGATCTCCGCCGCCGCGGTCGACCTGATCGCCTACCCCGCGGTCCTCGAGCGCTCCGCGCCGAGCGCCATTGCCCCGTTCCCCGCCTCCGCGCTGGCGGAGCGCCCGAGCGCGTTCGTGATCACGCCCGGCGTGCGCGCGGAGATCGAGGCGTGGCTCCTCGCGACGTTCGGGCCACGTCAGCAGCCGGAGGTGCCGGCGCTGGAG
The DNA here is from genome assembly GCA_045863195.1 of Chloroflexota bacterium. Classification (GTDB taxonomy): domain Bacteria; phylum Chloroflexota; class Dehalococcoidia; order UBA2979; family UBA2979; genus W-Chloroflexi-9. Next base: position 113,316 of record BTUI01000005.1, on the reverse strand, counting down.
TCGCCGCTGGTGCGGCTCGCGCTGGAACTTGCTCGCGCCGGTGAGCCGGGCGTGGCGGGCGAGCTGCTCTTCACCGAATTGAACGCGCGGCGCGGCCAGTCCTACGAACTGCTCGACCTCGCCTTCGCGGCGCAGGAGGTCGCGCTGCACGACGTGGCGATGGTCGCCGCGATCCGCGTGCTCGCGCCGCTGTCCTCGGCGCGCTGGCTGGAGGCGCCGCGGCCCCTGCTGATGCTGGCATACCCCGCGCCGTACCTGGCGGAGACGCTGGCGGCGGCGGAGGAGTTCGCGGTGCCGCCGCTGCTCCTGCTCGCGCTGGTGCGCCAGGAGTCCGCGTTCAACCCTCGCGCCGGATCGAGCGCGGGCGCGTTCGGCCTGACGCAGGTGATCGAGCCGACGGGGGCGTCGATCGCGGCCGACCTCGGCGAGGCGTGGGACTTCGCGGGGCTGGCGGATCCGGCACGGTCGCTGCGCTACGGGGCGTACTACCTCGGCGAGCAGTTGCGCGGCTTCGATGGCCACATGCTGGCGGCGCTGGCGGCGTACAACGGCGGCCCGGGGAACGCGGCGTACTGGCTGGACGTGCAGCCGTTCCCCGGCGCGGACGGCTACATCCACGGCGTGGAGTTCACGGAGACGCGCGCCTACCTGGAGCACCTGCTGGAGAACTACGGCATGTACCGGTTCATCTACGCCGGCGCGGCCGCGCCCTCGCTGCCGTAGCGAGGCCCTCGAAGGCCGTGTGTGGCGTGGATTGCCCCTCCCGCCGGGCGTCCGTATACTCGACCGACGTACGCGAAGAATGGGAGCAACGGTGAAGCGAACCTGGCAACCGAAGCGGCTCTCGCGGCAGCGCAAGCTTGGCTTCCGCGCGCGCATGGCGACGGCCGGTGGTCGTGACGTCATTGCTCGCCGCCGCCAGCGCGGCCGCGCTCGTCTGACGGTCTAAGCACACCCCACCAGGGCACAGGGCAACGAGGGGCACCGGGCGGCGTTCCGCCCCGGGGATGGCGGCTGGGGCCGCGGCCCCGGAGGCCGATCGCAGTGGCAGACCCGAATCCGCCCCGTTGCCCCCCGGAACGTCTGCGACGTCGCGGGGACTTTGCGCTGGTGATGCGGACCGGCCGTCGAGCGCGACACGATCTGCTGCAGGTGGTGGCGCGCGGGACCGGTGAACCGGTCACCCGCATTGGTCTATCGGTGGGCAAGCAGGTCGGCGGCGCCGTGGTGCGCAACCGGCTGAAGCGACGGCTGCGGATGATCCTGCGGGACCTCCCGTGGCGCGAGGGCTTCCACGTGGTGATTGTCGCTCGTCCCGGGTGCGATTCCGCGCGATACGACGAGCTGACGAGCGCTCTCCGCACCTGCGTGGAGCGCCTGCGCCTGACAGACGCCGAGGGCGCATGAAGCGACCGTTACTCGCCCTGATCCGCCTGTACCAGAACGGCGTGTCGCCCTCGATGGGCGTCGCCTGTCGATTCGAACCGACCTGCTCCCACTACGCCTACGAGGCGATCGAGCGCCACGGGGCGCTGCGCGGCGTGGCGTTCGCCGCCCGTCGACTCTCCCGCTGCCGTCCCGGCGGCTCCAATGGATATGACCCCGTCCCTGGTTCGCCGGAGGCCCTCGCGGCCGCGGCCGAGTCTCGGCGCGCAGAAGCGAGGCCCCACGCGTGACATCTGGTGACGCGTTCCACGTGTTTCACGTGAAACATCCACAGTCGTTCCACACCATCCACACCGACGACGGCGACCGCGCCCGCCCCGCCCGCCGGTTCCGGCGCGCGCTCGTCGGTGTCGTCACCGGTGCGGCGCTCTTCCTTGCCGGGTGTGCGGGCGTCGCGCAGCCGGAGGGCTGGGCGCCGCCCGTCGTCACCGGTGACGCGCTACTCGTCCAGTCCGCGCGCGGGCAGGTCGCCCTCGTGAATCCGGACGCCGGCACCGTCGCCTGGCGGTTCCCGGCGGAGGAGGACGGCGTGAACCCCCTGTACGCCACGCCGATCGTGGATGGCAGCACCTTCTACCTCGCGGGCTACGACGGCCTGGTGCGCCGGATGGACCTGGTCAACGGCGCCCCCGTCGAGACGTGGCAGGTCCAGATCGACGACCGCATCGTCGCCACGCCCGTGCTGGACGGCGACACGCTCTACATCCCGACCGAACACGGCCGCATCGAGCGGCTCAACGTCACCTCGCAGGCGCTCGCGGAGCCGATCCGCACCGAGGGGCGTCGCGTCTGGGGCGGCCCGGTCTTCGCGAACGGCACGCTCTACCTCGGCGACCTCGACCGAGGCGTCACCATGGCGGTGAATCCGGTCTCCGGCGAGACGGTGTGGGAGCAGGGCGCTGTCGGCGCCTCCTCCGCCGACCTGGTCGCCGCGGGCGACACGCTCTATGTCTCCTCCTTCGACCGTTCGCTCCACGCGCTGGAGATCGGCACCGGCGCGGAGCGCTGGGACTTCATCGGCGATGGCTGGTTCATGGCCCCGCCGCTGGTGCAGGGCGACACGGTGTACGCCGTGACCATGCGCGGCACCGTCTACGCACTGGACGCGGCCACGGGCACCGCCCGCTGGTCGCAGACGCTCGATGAGTCGGAGTTCCGCGCCGCCCCGGTGCTGGCGGACGGCGCACTGGTCGTCGTCGACCGCAAGGGCAAGATCGCGGCGCTCGACACCGCGACCGGGCTCCCGCGCTGGCGGGTGACGGTGGAGGGCGCGCAGTTCAACGCGCACCCGGCCGTCCGCGGCAGTGATGTCTACCTCCTGACTTCCAAGCGGGACCTGATCCGCGTGGACGTCGCCAACGCCGGCGCCATCGAGCGCCTGGCGATCAACTAAGGAGCGCGGATCATGCCGATTGGCGCTGCCTGGCAGACGTTCCTCGAAACGCCGCTGATCAACATCATGGTCGGGCTGAGCGCGCTGGCGTTCGGCTCCTACGGTCTGGCGATCCTCATCTTCACGATCATCACGCGGGCGCTGCTCTTCCCGCTGACGCTGAAGATGCTCAACTCCATGAAGGCGCTGCAGGCAATCCAGCCGCAGATGCAGGAGATCCAGAAGAAGTACTCCGACCCGAAACGGCGGAACGAAGAGATCATGAAGCTGTACCGGGAGGCCGGGGTGAACCCCCTGGGCTGCCTGGGGCCGCAGCTGGTCCAGTTCCCGATCTTCATCGCGCTCTACCAGGTGATCCGCATCACCCTCGGCAACACGCCGGAGGCGGTGCTGGGGCTCTCCGGCCGGCTGTACGACATGGAGTTCATCCAGGACGCCGTGCCGCTGAGCCGGACGTTCCTGTGGATGGACCTGGGTTCCAACGGCGGCTTCATCCTGCTGTCGCTGGTCTTCGCCTCCATGTGGCTCCAGCAGCGCATCTCCACGAGCCGCGCGACGCAGGCGACGCAGTCCGAGCAGCAGCGGCAGATGAACCAGATGATGCAGTGGTTCCTGCCGGCCATGTTCTCGTGGTTCGTCATCATCACGCCGGCTGGCCTGGGCCTGTACTGGGCCACCAGCACCATCATCGGCATCATCCTGCAGTGGATGTTCGTGGGCCCGGGTGACTTCACCTGGGGTTCGCTCATCCCCAACCCCGTCCGCGCGCGCGTGGGCATGCGCCCATACGTGCAGCCCGCCCCCCGTCCGTCCCGACAGCCTGCCGCCGCCCGACCGGGCGGCGAGTCCGAATCGAGGAACTCCGATGCGAACCGAGGAGACCAGCGGCAAGACGGTCGAAGAGGCGATCTCTCGGGCGCTCAGCCGCCTCGGCCTGCGCCGCGATCAGGTCGACGTCGACGTCATCACCGAGGGTAAGAGCGGCTTCTTCGGCGTCGGCGCCCAGGACGCGGTGGTCCGCGTCTCCGCCAAGGAGAACGTGATCCCGATGTCCGCCGGCCCTCGCGAGGGGGGCGCACCCGCCTCCGCTCCCGCCGGGGGCGGGCGACGCGACCGCGACGAGGGTGAGCGGGACGCCGAGGCGTCCGAGGGCGGCGAAGGTGGCGAGGGCGGCGAGGCGCGCCGTCGTTCGCGCCGCGGGCGTCGTGGCGGCCGTGGCCGTGGCCGCGCCGGTGGTGAGGGTGCGGCGGAGACGACGGCACCCGAGGCCGGGGCCGGTGCGGCTGCGCCTGCGACCGAACGCGCGCCGCGTCCGCCTCGTGGTGAGGGCCGCGGCGAGGGCCGCGCGCGTGACGACCGCGGTGATCGCGGCGGCCGAGGAGGCCGTGGCGGCGGTGGTGGTCGCTCCGGCGGCCGGAACGGTGTCGGCGAGGCCCGCGCGCCGCGCCGCGAGCGCGAGGAACAGGCGCCTCGCCCGCGCGGCCACTCCGTGCACCCGGACGACGAAGTGCTGATCCCCGGCACGCCGGACGAACTGCCGCTCCGGCCGATTGCCGACCCGGCGGACGACATGGACCTCGCCGGGAGCACGCTCCGCGACATCCTGACGCTCCTGGGCCTGACCGAGACCGAGATCACCGCCCGCGAGCCCGACTCCGACGGCGACGGGGTGGGCCTCATCGAACAGGTGTTCGATATCTTCGGCGCGAACGACGACACCTCGGACGAACTCGGGGTGCTGATCGGCCGCCGAGGCGAGACGCTGGCCGCTCTGCAGTACGTGGTGAACACGATCGTCGCGCGTGGCCAGCAGAAGGCCCCCGTCTTCGGCATCGACATCGAGGGCTACAAGCGCCGCCGCGAGCAGATGCTGGTGGACCTGGCGCGCGAGATCGCGCAGGAGGTCCGCGAGACCGGCGACGTGATCACGCTCGAACCGATGCCCGCCTACGAGCGGCGCATCATCCACCTCACACTGCGCGAGGAGCCCGGCGTGAAGACGGAGAGCGTGGGCTCGGGGGACAACCGCCAGGTCGAGGTCATGCCCGCCGACTGACCGAGGATGAGTGAGGGCCGCCGAGGATGACCGTGGATGCTTCCCCGGCTGCCGAGGCGGTCTGGATCGTCGGTCCGGTCACCCTCGACCGGTTCTCGGACGGGACGCTCGTGCCGGGGGGTGGGGTCACCTACGCCGGGCGGGTGGCGGAGGCGTTCGGGCTGCGCGCACGGGTGCTCACGGCCGCCGGCGCGGACGCCGACCTGGCACCGCTCGCCGCGCACGAGGTGCTGGCGATCCCGGCGCGCACGCTGATTTTCGAACACGACTTCCCGGGCGGCCACCGCCGGCTGCGGCTGGAGCGGGCGACCGGCCGCACCCTCTCGGCGTTTGACGTGCCGCCGGCCTGGGGCGTGCCGTCGGTCCTCGTTCTCGCACCGTTACTTCCCGAAGACATCAACATCGCCTCGTTCCTCGACCGCTGGCCGGAGGCGGAGGTGGCCCTGCTGGCGCAGGGCCTTCAGCGCGTGGTGGAGGCGGACCGCACCGTCACGCACCTGCGCGTCCCCGCCGGCCCGCTGCTCGCGGCGGCGCGAGGGAACGTCAGCATCTTCCTCTCGGAGGAGGAGACGGGGACGTGGTCGCCGGGCGCGCTGGACGCGCTCGCGCGGGGCGCGCGGCGGGTCGTCCTCACGCGGGGTGCCCTCGGAGCGCGGGTCATCGCGACCGGCGAGGTCATCGAGGTGCCCGCATCGCCCGCCGATCCGGTCGATCCGACGGGCGCGGGTGACGTATTCGCGACCGCGTTTATACTCGGCGTGCGAGCGGGGGAACGTGCAGCCGGACGGCTGGCAGCGGCAGTGGCCGCCGCCGCTGTGTCCGTGCATGGCCCCGCGCCACTGCCCGCTCGCGCCGCCATCGAGTCACGGCTGATCGCCCCCGAACCCGGCGGCGACGCCCCCGACGAGGGACCGCCTGCGTGAGCGTCGCGATCGCCCTGGCGAACCAGAAGGGCGGGGTCGGGAAGACCACCACCACCGTCTCGCTCGCGGCGGCGCTCGCCGCGAAGGGGCTGCGCGTGCTCGTGGTGGACGCCGACCCGCAGGCGAACGCCACCTCCGCCCTCGGCGCGCGGCTCTCTGCGGACGGCGGCGGCCTCTACGCCGCGCTCGTCGATGAGGCGCCGCTCCTGCCGCAGATCGTCGCCACCGCCACGCCCAACCTCGATGTCCTGCCCACGAGCCCGGCGCTCGCCGGCGCGGAGGTGGAACTGGTGTCCGTGATGGCGCGCGAGTACCGGATGAAGCGCGCGCTGGAGCCGCTGCGCGACCGATACGACGTCATCCTCGTCGACTGCCCGCCCTCGCTCGGCCTGCTGACGGTGAACGCCTTCGCCGCCGTGGACGAGGTGATCATCCCGGTGCAGAGCGAATACTTCGCGCTGGAGGGGCTCGGCCACCTCGCGCACACCATTGACCTCGTGCAGCGGAACCTGAACCCGCGCCTGGTGATCCGGGGGGTGCTCCTGACGATGTTCGATGTCCGCACCAACCTGTCGCGGGACGTGGAGGCGGAGGTGCGCAAGCACTTCGACAGCACCTTCCGCACGGTGATCCCGCGCTCGATCCGCCTCGCGGAGGCGCCGAGCCACGGCGAACCGATCCGCACGTACGACCCACTGTCTGCCGGCGCGAAGGCGTACGACGAACTCGCGGACGAACTCGTGGAGCGGCTGCGCGAGGTGGTGCCGGCGATCGGCCGCCTGCCGCAGCCGGAGCCGGCGACGACCGGTGCTGGGGCGCCCGCGACTACCTCGAACGGGACGGAGGACGCGCATGGCAGCGCGTAAGGGCGGCCTGGGCCGCGGCCTCTCCGCGCTCATCCCGGAGGGGGAGACGCCGCGCGACGAGAGCATCCCCGTCACGGACGTGGCGATCGAGGACGTGGTGCCCAACCCGCACCAGCCTCGGACGGTCATGGACCCGGAGAAACTGGCGGAACTGACGGACTCGATCCGCACGTACGGGGTGATCCAGCCGCTGCTGGTGACGCAGGAGACCGGGCAGGACGGCTCCACCGTCTACCAACTGATCGCCGGAGAGCGCCGCCTCCGCGCCGCGAAGGCGGCGGGGCTGGAGCGCGTGCCCGTCACGATCCGTCAGACCACCACGCAGGAACAGCTCGAGATCGCGATCGTCGAGAACGTCCAGCGCGCGGACCTCAACCCGCTCGAAGAGGCCGCCGCCTACCAGCGGCTCGCCGAGGAGTTCGGGCTGACGCAGGCGCAGGTCGCGGAGCGCGTCGGCAAGTCGCGGACGGCGGTGGCGAACACCCTGCGGCTGATGGACCTGCCGGTGGAGATCCGCGGCAGCATCTCCGGCGGCGAGATCTCGGAGGGCCACGGCCGCGCGCTGCTGGGCCTCCCGGACGACGGGTCGCGCATTGCCGCGTGGGAGCGCGTGGTCAAGGACGGCTTGAACGTCCGCGAGACCGAGCGCATGGTACGCGAGTGGGGCGGCGGCTCGAAGCGTGCGCGGGTGAAGAAACCCGAGACGCGCGGGCCGGAGGCCGTCACCGCCGGGTTCCAGGAGGCGCTCCAGCGCAGCCTGGGGACGAAGGTTGCTCTGCGCCGGTCCAAGCAGGGACGCGGTGCGCTGACGATCCATTTCTACAGCGACGAGGAACTCACGGGGATCCTCGAACGCATCCTCGGAGAGGGAGTGCTGTGAGCGTCGCCGACCGTCTGAAGGGACTCGGGGTCACGTTGCCGGAGGCGGTCACGCCGCTGGCGGTCTACCGCCCGGTGACGCGCGCCGGCAACCTGCTCTTCCTCGCCGGCCAGGTGCCGCTCAAGGACGGCACCGTCCTCCACCCGGGCCGCCTGGGCGAGGACGTGACCGTGGAGCAGGGGTACGAGGCGGCCCGCCAGTGCGCGATCAACGCGCTCGCGGCGGTGCAGGCGTTCCTCGGCACGCTGGAGGGCATCCGGCTGGTGAAGACCACCGGCTTCGTCGCCTCCGCGCCCGGCTTCATCCAGCACCCGCAGGTGGTGAACGGCGCGTCCGAGTTCCTGCGCGACGTGTTCGGCGAGCAGGACGGCATTGGCGCGCGCACCGCGATCGGGGTGGCGATGCTGCCGGCCAACTCCCCGGTGGAGGTTGAACTGGTGATGGAGGTCCGCTGATGTCGCGCATCGACTTCGTGACCGGCGCGCCGGAGAAGTACGCCCACCTCGTGGAGGCGATCGCGACCGTCGGGACGCGGCTCCGCGCGACCGTCGAGGGAAAGCGTGACGCCGACCTGCGTCGCGCCCCCGGCGAGGGCCAGTGGTCGGCGCACCACGTGCTGGCGCACATGGCCGTCTTCGCGCAGCGCAACGGCGTGTTCATCCACCAGATGGGCACCATGACCGACCCGGAACGGCTCGCCTTCGACGAAGAGGAAGAGACGCGGAAGTGGATGGGCAAGGACCCGCGCGGCCTGATCGACGTGATCGAGCAGGAGATCGCGCGCACGGTGGAGTTCCTGTCCCACACCCCGGACGCCTCCTGGGGGCGCCCGGGCCGCATCCGCGGCGCGCGCCGCAGCCTGCGCCAGCAGGTGGAGTCGCACGGCAACCACATGGCGGAGCACATCGAGCAGATCCGCGCGCTGGTGGCGACGCCCGCGCGGTAGCCCGGTCACGCGCGCGATCAGACAGCCCCGCGAGGCGACTCGCGGGGCTGTTGCGTGTCTGGCGTCCGTGCGGGGTTACCCCTCGAAGCGACGGATGACGAGGACGGCGTTCTGGCCGCCGAAGCCGAAGGAGTTCTTGATCGCGACGCGCACGTCCGCCTCGCGGGCGGTGTGGGGGACGTAGTCCAGGTCGCAGCCCTCGTCCGGGTGGTCCAGGTTCAGCGTCGGCGGGACGATGCCGGTGCGCACCGCCTGCACCGTCGCGATCGTCTCCACGCCGCCGGCCGCGCCGAGCAGGTGGCCGATCTGCGATTTCATCGCGGAGACCAGCACCTGCGAGGCGTGCGCGCCGAGCGCGGACTTGATCGCCTCGGTCTCCGCGCGGTCGCCCACGTCCGTGGAGGTGGCGTGCGCGGAGATGTAGTTGACCGCGCTCGCATCCAGGCCGGCGTCGCGCAGGGCCAGGCGCATCGCGCGCGCCGCCCCGGCGCCGTTCTCCGCGGGCGCGACGAGGTAGGCGGCGTCCGCGGTGCAGCCGTAGCCGGCGACCTCCGCCAGCGGCTCCGCGCCGCGCGCCCGCGCGTGCTCCAGGCTCTCGAGGACGAGCATGCCGGAGCCCTCCGCCGGCACGAAGCCGTCACGGTCGCGGTCGAAGGGGCGGCTGGCGCGCTCGGGCGTGTCGTTGAAGCCGCTGGAGAGCGCGCGCATGGAGGCGAACCCGGCGAGGCCGAGTTCGCAGATGCCGGACTCCGCGCCGCCGGCGAGCACGATGTCCGCCGCGCCGCGCCGGATCACCTCGGCGGCCTCGCCGATCGCCTGGGTGCCGGCGGCGCAGGCGGTGGTGACGGTGGTGTTGTAACCGAGCAGCCCGAACTGGATGGCGACGTTGCCGCCGGCCATGTTCGAGAGCCGCTTCGAGACGTAGAACGGGTCTACCTTCATGCCGCCGCGCGAGTCGATCGTGCGCACGGCTTCGAGGTCGTTCGGCAGGCCGCCGCCGCCGTTCCCCATCACCACGCCGATCCGCTCGCGGTCGACGGCATCGAGGTTCAGCCCGGCGTGTTCGATCGCCATCTTCGAGGCGGCGATGGCCAGCTGGGAGAACCGCGCCATGCGGCGGCCGTCCTTGCGGTCCATGTAGAGCGTGTAGTCGAACTCGTTGACCTCGCCGGCGACCTGGCACGGGTACGCGGACGGGTCGGTCTGCGTCATCCGGCCGACGCCGGAGCGCCCCTCGATCGCGTTCGTCCAGAACTGGTCGAGGCCAATGCCCAGCGGGGCGACCACGCCCATGCCGGTCACCACCACCCTGGGGCGTCCATCAGTCATGCGAGCCTCCGCGTCTGCCGTCCGCCGATCCTATCGGATGATGCAGATAGCGTCGGCGCAAAGCCGTCGCGCCCGCGCGTCAGCGCAGCCCCAGGGCCCCGCGCGTCAGCGCAGTCCCAGCGCATGATCGCCCGCGATGCCGAGCAGGTGCTCGCGCGCGGCGGCCACGGTGTAGAGCGAGCCGACGACGATCACCGCGCCCCGCTCCCCGGCGAGCGCGGCGGCGCGCTCCAGCGCCTCCTCGATGCTCGCGGCGCGCTGCGCGAGGGCGCCCCGGGCGCGCACGGCCCGCGCCACCTCAGCCGGGTCGGCCGCGCGCGGCGAAGGCGGCGGCGCGACGATCACCTCGTCGCCCTCGCCGATCAGTGGTTCGAGCATCCCCGCGATGTCCTTGCCCGCGAGCACGCCCACGATCCAGACGCGCCGTGCGGGCACCGGCAGCGCGCGCAGCGCCTCCGCGAAGCGTCGCGCGGCGAGGGGCGTGTGCAGCCCGTCCAGCACGAGCAGCGGCTGGCGTCGCAGCACCTCCACCCGTCCGGGCAGGCGCAGCCGTCGCACGGCGTCGCGCACGGCCGCCTCCGGGAGTTCGAGGCCGGCCGCGGCCCACGCGAGTTCGGCGGCGCGCACGGCGGTGGCGAGGTTCTCGGACTGGTAGGTACCGGCGAGCGGCGTCTCCAGGTTCCGGTAGGTGCGGAGCGGCGTGCGCAGGTCCAGTTTCTGCCCGTCGAGGTTCATCGACGTGACGCGCATCGCGCACTCCGCGGTGACCTCGTGCAGCGTCGCGCCCTGCTCGGCGGCGCGCGCGCGGATCACGTCGAGCGCGCTCGCGCGCATCGGCTCCACCACGACCTCGCACGGGCCGGTGATGATGCCGGCCTTCTCGCCGGCGATCTGGGGGAGCGTGTCGCCGAGGATCTCCGTGTGTTCGAGGTCGATCGGGGTGATCACCGCGACCTCCTTGCCGGCCATGGCGTTGGTCGTGTCCAGCCGGCCGCCCAGGCCCACCTCCACCACCTGCCAGTCGCACCCGGCTTCCGCCCCGGCGAGCCAGCCCATCGCGGTGAGCAGTTCGAAGTACGACCAGCCCGCGCACGCCGGATCCTCCAGCACCTCGCGGGCGACGCGTGCGAACGCGGCGGGCGAGACCGGCGCGCCGTCGATCGCGATCCGTTCGCGCGCGGCGTGCAGGTCGGGCGAGGTCATGAGCAGCGTGCGCGCGCCGGCGGCGTGCAGGATCGCCGCCGTGATTGTGGCGACCGAGCCCTTCCCCTTCGACCCGGCCACGTGGACGGTGCGCCGCCGGTCCGGCCGCCCGCGCGCCTCCAGCCACGCGACGACGTGGTTGATGTCCCACTTCTTCGCGAGCGAGACGTCGCCGGTGCGCTCGAAGCCGCCGTGCGCCAGCAGCGCGCGCACGGCGTCGCCGTAAGCGCGGAGGTCGGCGGCGTCGGCGTCGGCGGTCATCGGCGGGGCTTTCCGGGTGCGGGCAACTGGCGGGAGTGTAATCTGGGCGTCCGTTGCGCGGAGGCCGCGCACGCCCTCGACGCCCCCGGAGGCCACTGTGACCGCAGCCGTCCCCGCCCGCTGGTGTCCCGCGCCGGAAGTGCCGGAGCACCCGCTCGCGCGCGTGGACATGGTGGAGGTGGGCCAGGGCGTGAAGATGCTCGTGGAACTCGGCCCGCGCACGCGCGACGGCGGCACCGCCTTCCGCGTGATGCTCCACGCCGAGGGCCTGGGCCGCACGCGCGAGCCCGTCCTGCACGGCGTCCACCACCCCGACCGCCGCGGCGTGCCCGGCGGCATTGAGGTCACCCACCTCCAGGCACGCGTCCCTGTCCGCGACGGCGATGTCGACCTGCCCGAGGGGATCGCGGCGCAGATATTGCTGGCGCTCGGCGCCCTCGTCCCGGCTGGCGGCCACCTGGTCGCCGTGTACGAATCGGAGGCGCTGCAGCAGACCGCGCTGGCGCTGGACGCCGGCGTGCCGCCGGAGGCGACCCCGCTGGGCGCGATGATGTTCTCCGCCGGCTGCGGGATCGCGCTGCAGGACCTGCACGCCTCGGACGGCGCGCGCGGCGCGCGACGGCTGCGCGGCATGCGCGCGCTGGACGAGGCGCACGCGGTGCGCCGCGCCGCCCCCGCGCTCGCCGCGCTGGAGGCGTTCATGGGCCGCTCCAAGCACCTCGACTGGGGGCTGCAGGTGACCTGCCGTCCACTCGCGGAGCAGGTGATGGGCGTGCTGCGCGAGCGACTGGGCCTCGGCGCGGGGCCGGTGCCGCTGGACATCGCGGAGCGCGTGCGCTGACGCGGATTGCCCGATCCCGCGCGCCTCGGTAGCGTGCGGGACGCGCTCGATCACGCTCGATCAGCCCGAAGGGACACGGATGCCGCTCACGCTCTCGGTCGTCTCGGCCGCCGTCGGCGGCTTCGCCGGGCACACGGCGGTGCATCCGCAGGTCGCGGAGGCGGCCCGCGGCCACCTCGCGACGGCGGTGGTGCACGGCGTGCTCTCCGATGCGCAGGTGTACGCCGTCGGTGACCGCCTCGCGCTGCTACTCGCGCACCCGCACGGCCTGGATGCGGAGCCCGCGCACCGCGCGGCGTTCGAGGCGCTGACCGCCGCCGCGGAGGTCGCCGCCCGCCTGCACCAGCACGGCCCTGGCCGCGACCTGATGCCGGACGCCTTCACCGGCGACCTGCGCGCCGCCGGGCCCGCCGTCGCCGAGATCGAACTGACGGAGCGCCCCTCCGAGCCGCTCGCCGTCTTCCTCGGCAGCGGCGCCGCCGCAGGGTCGTTCAACCTGCCGCTGGCGCGCGCCTTCGCCGACCCGTTCACCACGCCCGGCCTCGTCCTCGCCGAGCCGCTGCACGCCGGCTTCTCGTTCGAGGTGCATGACGTCACGCTGCGCCGCAAGGTGATGTTCAACACGCCCGAGGAGACCTACGGCCTCCTCTCGCTCATCGGCCTCTCCGCCCGCTTCGAGGTCCGCCGCGTCGTCTCTCGCACGACCGGCGAGGTGGCCGCGGCGACCGCGACCGCCGCGCCGGTCGCGGTGGTGCGCGCGCACGGCGCGTTCCCCGGCCTCGGCGAACTGACCGAGCCGTATGCGACGCCGCACCTGGTGGACGGGTCGCTACGTGGCGCGCACATCGGGCCGTGGATGCCGGTGGGCCTCGCCGACGCCTCGGGTGGCCGCTTCGACGGCCCGCCGCGCGTCGTCGCGCTCGCGTTACAGGTGGCGGAGGGCCGCCTCGGCGAGCCGCGCGACCTGTTCGCGGACGTCTCGTTCGAGGGCGCGCGGAGGCAGGCGTTGGAGGTCACGGACTACCTGCGCCGCCACGGCCCGTTCACGCCGCACCGCATCCCGCTGGACGAGGTGGAGGTGACGGCGCTGCCGCCGGCCGCCGCCCGCTTCGCCTCGCGCTGGTCGAACCTCTAGCCCGCACCGCCCCCGGAGGCCGCATGTCCGTTGCCCGCGAGCGTCGCATCGTCATGGCCACCGGGAACGCCGGGAAGGTGCGCGAGTTTCGCGCGATCCTCGGCGGGCGCGGGTGGGAACTGCTGACCCCGGCCGAGGCGGGCGTGAACGTGCCGCCGGTCGTGGAGACCGGGCGCTCCTATACGGAGAACGCGATCTCGAAGGCGGTCGCCATCGCCCGCGCCACCGGCCTCCCCGCGCTCGCGGACGACTCCGGCATCGAGGTGGACGCGCTGGACGGGCGGCCGGGCCCGCTCTCCGCGCGCTTTGGCGGCCCGCGCTGTCAGAGCGACGTGGAGCGCACGGCGCTGCTGCTGGAGATGATGGAGGGCGTCCCCGCCGCCCGTCGCGGCGCGCGGTTCCGCGCCGTCATCGCCTTCGCGCGGTCGGGTAACCGCGCGGTCGTCCGCGAAGGGGTGCTGGAGGGCCGCATCGCCCTCGCCCCGCGAGGGACGGACGGCTTCGGCTACGACCCGGTCTTCGAACTGCCGGACGGTCGCACCACCGCCGAGATCGGCGAGGAGAAGCACGCGATCTCGCACCGGGGGCGTGCCCTCCGCGCGATGGCGGAAGTCATCGAGCGGCTGCGCTAGTCCTCGGCCGGGAGGACGGAGACCAGCGCCTCCGCGACGCCCTTGCCGTCCACGCGCGTCACCTGCAGCCGGATGCCCTGGTAGGTGACCGAGTCGCCCATGTGCGGCGGGCGTTGCAGGACGGCGAGCACCAGCCCGCTCACCGTCTCGATGTCCTCGTGGGTGACGGCGCGTTCGAGGCGCTCGCCGAGTTCGTCCAACCGCACCGTGCCGGCGACGTGCAGGCGTCCGGCGGCGTCCTGGTACACCTCGTCGCGCGTCCCCGACTCGTCCACCCGCCCGAGGATTTCGGCGCTGACATCGTCCGGCGTGATGATGCCCGCGGTGCCGCCGTGCTCGTCCAGCACGGCCGCGAATTGCACCAGCTGGCTCCGCATTCGGCGCATCACCACGTCCAGCGGGGTGGAGGAGGGCACGAACGGCACCGGGCGCACCGCTTCCGAGGACAGCGTGGCGCCGGTGATGATCAGGTCGGTGATGGCGCGGACGTGCACCACGCCCACGATCTCGTCGAGGTCCTCGCGGTAGACCGGGTAACGGGTATGGGGATGCTCCACCAGCACGCGCCGCATCTCCTCCGCGGTCGCGCCCAGGCGGATGCCGTCCACCTGCACGCGCGGCACCATCACGTCCTCCGCCGTGAGCGCGCCGAGGTCGAACAACTCCTGCAGCAGGCGGCCCGAACCGCGGCTGATCATGCCGCCCTGCAGGCTCTCCTCCACCACGAACTCGAGTTCCTCCGCGGAGTAGTACCGCTCCTGGCTGCCCTGCGACCGGTCGATGCGGAAGATGCGCAGGATGCCGTTGCCGATCGCGTTCAGGGTGAGCACCAGCGGATACCCGATGCGGCGGATCAGCAACATCGGCGGGGTGACGCGCAGCGCCGTGCCCTCCGCGTGCTGGAGCGCGAGCGACTTCGGCACCATCTCGCCGATCACGATGTGGAGATAGGTGAGCGCCGCGATCGCGATGATCGAGGCGAGCGTGTGCGCCGCCAGCCAGGTGGGAATGCCCGTCCAGCCCTCCAGTTGCACCTCCAGCCAGTGCGCCAGCTGGTGCTCGCCGTACATGCCGAGGCCGAGCGAGGCGAAGGTGATGCCCAGCTGCGCCGTGGCGATGTAGCGGTCCTGGTTGCGCGGGTCGTGCAGCACGCGCACCACCGTGCGCGCGCCTCGATGGCCGTCCGCCGCCCGGCGCTCCAGCGTGGCGCGCGGCGCACCGACGATCGCGAACTCCGCGGCGACGAAGAGGCCGTTCAGCGCGATCAGCACCAGCACGATGAGGGCGGGGACGAACGCGTCCATCAGGCGTCCACCTCCTCGGTGACGGCGGGCCGCACGAGCAGGCTCTCCACCGCGAGGTGCTCCACCCGCTCGACCTCCACCTCCACGCCGTCGATCACGGCGCGGTCACCCGGCCGCGGCACGCGGCCGAGCGCCTCCGCGACGATGCCGCCGACGGTGTCGCTCTCGCCGTCCCACTGCACGCCGATCCACTCGTACGCCTCGTCCACGCGGAGGCGACCGGACATGCGCAGCCGGCCGTCCGGCAGACGCTCCGGCGCCTCTGATCCACCGGGCGACGTGTCGCCCTCGCCCAGCACCTCCACGAGCAGGTCTTCGAGGGTGACGAGGCCGGCGATGCCGCCGTGCTCGTCTACCACGATCGCCTGCTCCGAGTGCTGGCGGCGCAGTTCGGCGACCAGCCGCTCGGCGCGCATCGACTCGGGGACGCTGGCGATCGGCCGCATGAGGTCGATGGAGCGGAGGTGGCCCTCGCCCGCCGTGAGGCGGAGGGCGACGTCCTTCGCGTGCAGCACCCCGACGATCCGGTCCAGCGTGCCCTCGTAGACCGGGAGACGGCTGAACGCGGAGGAGGCGAGCGTGCGCTGCACCTCCGCGAGCGTGGTGCGGGCGTCCACCCCGACGATGTCCAGGCGGGGCACCATCAGCCGGCGCACGGGCAGCACGCTCAGGCGGAGTGCGCGGTCGAACCGCTCCTGCTCCTCCTGCGAGAACAGGCCGCCGTCATGGCTCTCCGCGATCAGCAGGGAGATCTCCTCCGGCGAGTGGATGTGCCGGTGCCCGGCGGCCGGCGCGCGGAGCAGCCGCAGGATGGCGATCCCGCTGCCGTTCAGGAAGGCGATCAGCGGGCGGAACGTCCACAGCGACGCGCGCATCGGCAGCGCCGTGGCCAGCACGACCTGGGTGGGGAACTGGAGCGCGAGCGACTTCGGCACGAGTTCGCCGACCACCACCTGCGAGGCGGTGAGGATCACGAGGGTGATCGTCGCTGCGGTGCCGAGCGCGGCGCCACCGGCCATGCCGCCGCGCCCCTCGAGGGCGTCCGCGAGGATCGGGGTGATCGTGGCCTGGCCGTAGGCGCCCAGCACCAGGCTGGAGAGCGTGATGCCGACCTGGCAGCAGGCGACGAAGCGGTCGAGTTGCGCCGGCGACCCGAGGACGCCCAGCACCCAGCGCGCGGCGCCGTTACCGGCCTCGGCCTCCTGGCGGACACGCGTCTGACGGGCGGACACGGCGGCAAACTCGGCGGCAACGTAGAGCGCGTTGAGGGTGATCAACACGGCGATGACCGTGAGTGCCACGATCATCGGCGGGGTGTCCGGCGGCTACGTTTGTCTGGCTCGGACGAGTCAGTGCTCATGTGCGAACGAGACTATCGGGTCGGTGACGGCCTGTGAAGAGGCTACCAGGTGGCGAGTGCCTGCCCGCCGACCGCGGTCAGGAGCACCACCAGCCACGGCGGCGCTTTCCACACCTGGAGTGCGCCGAACGCGGCGAGGGCGAGCGCCACGTCCTCCACCGCGAAGATCGCGCTCGTGAACACCGGGTCGTACAGCGCCGCGCCCAGGATGCCGACCACCGCCGCGTTCACGCCTCGGAGCGCGGACTGGAAGACGGCGCGCCCGCGCAGCGCCGCCCAGACCGGCAGCGTACCGGCGACGAGCAGGAAGGAGGGGGCGAAGATCGCGATCACGGCGATGAGGCCGCCGGCCCAGCCGTTCGGACCCGGCGCCTGCACCGCACCCAGGTAGGCGGCGAACGTGAACAGCGGGCCCGGCACCGCCTGTGCCGCGCCGTAGCCGGCGATGAACTCGTCCTGCGTCACCCAGCCGGTGGGGACCACCTCCGCCTGCATCAACGGCAGCACCACGTGCCCCCCGCCGAACACGATCGACCCCACGCGGGTGTAGGTGTCCACCATCGCGAGCGCCTGCGACTCGATGAACTGCCGGCCGACCGGCAAGAGCACCAGCAGGCCGAAGAACAGCAGCCACGCCGTCACCACCAGCGCACGCGGGACGCGCACGTGCAGCGTGTCCGCGCCGGCGGCGCCCTCCGGCACCCGCAGCAGGCGCCAGCCGATCAGCGCACCGGCGACGATCACGGCGATCTGCATCAGCGCGGTCTGCGCGGTCATCACCGCGATCGCCGCGAGGATCGCGATCGTCGCCCTCGGACGGTCGGGGGCCAGGTTCTTCGTCATGCCCCAGACCGCCTGCGTGACCACGGCCACGGCGACCACCTTCAGGCCGTGCAGCCAGCCGGCGTCCGCGAGGTCGAACGCCTGGAGCCCGAGCGCGAACAGGATCAGCGCGATCGCGCTCGGCAGCGTGAAGCCGATCCACGCCATCAGCCCGCCGAGGAGCCCCGCGCGCATCATCCCCACGCCGATGCCGACCTGGCTGCTGGCGGGCCCCGGGAGGAACTGGCACAGCGCGACCAGGTCCGCGTACGCCGCCTCGCTCAGCCAGCGGCGGCGCTCCACGTACTCCGCCCGGAAGTAGCCCAGGTGCGCGACCGGCCCCCCGAAGGAGGTCAGCCCGAGGCGCGTAGAAACGCGCAGTACTTCCAGCGGTGAGCCGTGCGCGGTGTCGGTGGTGGGGTGCGTCATCGTCGCGCGATGGTACGCGACGCGCGTCCTTGCTCCATCAAGGACGCGGCAGGTACACGTCGAGCCGCACGGCTTTGCCGGGGATCGCGAGGTCGGGGCGCGGCCCCTCGATCGGCGGGGCGTGTCCCGGGCGCTTCACGACCACGCGGGCGGTGGCGCAGCGCAGCGCCGCGTCGAGGAGTGACGCGGGGTCCGGCTCCGTGCCCAGCAGCCGGTGAAGCGCCTGCATTTCTTTCTTCACGGCCGCCGCCTTACGGCGCTCCGGGAACATCGGGTCGACGATCACCACGTCCGGCCGCTCCGCCTCCGGCAGCGCCGCCATCACATCGCGCGCGTCGGCGGCGCGGAGCGTGATGCGAGCGACGATCGGCGCGAGCGCCGGCTCGGCGGCGGCGCGCGCGAGGCCGTCGCGCAGGAGCCACGCGACGACCGGGTCGCGCTCGCACGCGACCACCTCGCAGCCGAGCGCGGCCGCGAGCACGGAGTCCCGGCCGAGGCCGGCGGTCGCATCCAGCACGCGCGGGCGCGGGCGGCCAGCGCGCAGCCCCATCGCCTTCGCCAGCCGCTCATCGAGCCCGACGCCGCGCCGCAGTCGCGCCCCGAACGCGCCCCCCGCCAGGTCGCAGCGCACCGCGCCGGGCGCCCCCGGCGCGGGATCGAGGAGTGCCCACCCGCCGGCATCGAGCACGAGCGCGAGGTCGGCCTCGGCAGCGGTCTCTGCGAGCGGCAGTGCGAGCGTCGTCGCGGCCTCCGCCACGCGCGGGGCGAGGTCGGGCGTGCCCGCGACCACGACCACGCGAGGGCGCGGGTGGGCCTCGGTGGGCTGTAACGGAGGCGTCACGGCGGGCGGCATGCGCCGATCCTACGGGTGGCCGCAGGTCTACACTCGATCCGTGATGGACGAGCAGGCACGCGGCGCGCCCCTCGGCGGCCACCCCGACCTCGACAGCCTCGATCCCGGCCCCGGCGGCGCGGGGCCGGCGCTCGTCGACCGGCTCGGCCGGCCGCTCCACGACCTGCGCATCTCCGTCACCGACCGCTGCAACTTCCGCTGCCGTTACTGCATGCCGCGCGAGGTGTTCGGGCCGGACTTCGCCTTCCTGCCCCGCACCGAGATCTTGGCGTTCGAGGAGATCGCGCGGCTGGCCCGCCTGTTCGCGGCGCGCGGCGTACGCAAGTTCCGCCTCACCGGCGGCGAGCCGACGCTCCGCGCCGACCTGCCCGCGCTCATCCGGATGCTGAAGGCGATCCCGGGCGCGGAGGTGGCGATGACCACCAACGGCACGCTGCTGAAGGCGCAGGCTCCCGCGCTCGCCGCCGCCGGCCTCGACCGCGTCACCGTCAGCCTGGACTCCCTCGATGACGCCGTCTTCCGTGCGATGAACGACATGGACTTCCCCGTCGCGCTCGTCCTCGAGGGGATCGAGGCGGCGACCGCCGCCGGGCTGCCGCCGGCGAAGATCAACGCGGTCGTCCGGCGCGGCGTGAACGACCACACGCTCGTCGACCTCGCCCGGCACTTCCGCGGCACGGCGCACGTGCTGCGCTTCATCGAGTTCATGGACGTGGGCACGACCAACGGCTGGCGCATGGACGAGGTGCTGCCGGCCGCAGACCTGCTCGCACGCCTGGACGCCACGTGGCCGCTCGATCCCGTCGAGGCGGCGTACGCCGGCGAGGTCGCGCGCCGCTACCGCTACCGGGACGGCGCGGGGGAGGTGGGGTTCATCACCTCCGTCACGCAACCGTTCTGCGGCGACTGCACCCGCGCGAGGCTCTCCGCGGAGGGCGGCCTCTATACCTGCCTGTTCGCCGCCGAGGGCACGGACTTCCGCGCCCTGCTGCGCTCCGGCGCGAGCGACGAGGCGATCGGCGCGCTGATTGACGACACCTGGAGGGCGCGGGAGGACCGCTACTCCGAACTCCGCGCCGCCGGTACCCCCGGCCTCAAAAAGGTCGAGATGTCGTACATCGGCGGGTAGCCCGCCCGAGCGAGGACTGACGCACGATGACCGACCTGCCGCCGCTCCCGCCGTCGCTCTCCCACCTGGACGAGCAGGGGCGCGCCCGCATGGTCGACGTCTCCGCGAAGGACGTGACCACGCGGGAGGCAACGGCGCGCGCGCGCGTGGTCATGGAGCCCTCGACGCTCGCGATGATCGTGGAGGGACGCGCGCCCAAGGGCGACGTGTTCGCGACCGCGCGCATCGCCGGGATCATGGGCGCGAAGCGCACGCACGACCTCATCCCGCTCTGCCATCCGCTGCCGATCAGCGGCGTCACCGTGGACCTCGCCCCGTCCGCCGGCGGCGACGCCGTCGAGATCGAGGCGACCGTGCGCGTGACCGGGCAGACCGGCGTGGAGATGGAGGCGCTCACCGCCGTCACCGTCGCCGCGCTCACCGTGTACGACATGTGCAAGGCCGTGGAGCGCGGCATGCGCATCGAGGACGTGCGCCTGGTGGCGAAGTCCGGCGGCCGCTCCGGCGACTACCGCGCGGACTGACGCCGCTGCTGCTCGAGGTAGTCGGTCGCGGCGATGACCGCGCGGTGCGCGTAGCCCACGTACTCCGCGGGCGGGAGCGCGAGCGGGACGAGTTCCTCGTGGCGCGTCGTCATCGCGTCCGCGCCCTGCGCCAGGGCGTGCTGGTCCAGCCCGATCTGCAACTCGTACAGCGCCCCGTCGTCGCCGAGCACCACGCACCCGACCGCCTCGGCGGTGCCGGCAGGCGGCTCCACCTCGATGCCGTACGCGAACATTGCGCCGGGGAACGCGGGGAACGGGTCGATGCGTGCGGCGACCTGCTTCAGCAGGTCGCGCAACTGGTCGGCGGCGCGCTGGACGATCGCGTCGGCGACGGCGCGCTGCGTCATCGGGTCGTCGGCGGTGGTCATCGGTGCGGCTCGCTCTCTCGGTGGGCGGTCGGACGCGGGGGTGCGTCCCCCGTATCATAGGAAGGCGGCGGTCCACGACGGAGCACCGCGACGAGGGCAGGCATGCAGGCGACGCGACAGCAGATCCTGGACTTCCTCCGCGAACGCGGCGCCGCCAGCGTGCGCGACCTGGGCCTGCACCTGGACCTCACCCCCACCGGCGTCCGCCAGCACCTCACCATCCTCGAGCGCGAGGGCCTTGTCGAGAGCCACGAGGTGCGTGGCCGCGTGGGCCGGCCGGCGCTCGCCTACCGGCTGACCGGGGAGGGCGAGGCGCGCTACCCGAAGGCGTACGACCGGCTGGCGCTCGCGCTGCTCGAATCGATCGAGCGGCGCCTGTCGGAAGCGGACCGGCGCGCGGTGATGGCGGAGACGGCGGAGGTGCTCGCGCGCTCGCACCGCGAGGCACTGCACCAGTCGCCGCTGGGCCACCCCGCCGACCGTGTCGCGGCGGTCTGCGACCTGCTGCGCACGCACGACATCGTTGTCGACTGGCAGCGCGATGGCGACGGCTTCACGATCTGCGAGCGCACCTGCCCGTACGACCGCGTCGCCGGGCCGGCGACCTGCGAGATGGACACCGCCTACCTCGGCGCGCTCTCCGGGATGCACGTGGAACTCATCACCTCCCAGGCGCGCGGCGACCACGAGTGCACGTTCCGCCTCACCGCGCGCCCGGCGCGCACGCACATCGGCTGACCGCCACGCCTGTCGCACGCACCGCCGTCCGCCCGGGTGTCCCGCCCTCGCGGCGTCCTCTACCATGGGGGCGCTCCCCGGGCGGGGTGTGGTTCGAGGACGGCCGGTGACCCTACCCGCGCGCCCCGCATGCGGCACGCGCCCCGCTGACGGCGATCGCACCGTGTCCCCGCCGGGACCGGCACGCGGTCGTGCGTGCGCGCCGTGGGGGGAGCCCGCGTGACCACCTGGATCGGCCGCTACGCGATCGTGCGGGGGGAGGTGCGCGAGCACGGCCCCTGGCTGATCGACCGCGTCCGCCACCGCGAGGAGGAGACGCTCCGCCTCGTCGTGCTGGTGGAGCCGGTGGACGCCCGTTCCGCGGAGTTCTGCCACGAGGTGGCGGAGGCGATCGCCGCGCTGTTCGCGCGCGAGTCGCTCTCGATCACCGGCGGCCTGCTGCGGGCGCTACGGCAGGCGAACACGAACCTCGCCGAGTGGAACCGCCGCTCGCTGCGCGAGCACCGCGTCGCCGTGGGCGTGACGGCGGTGGTGGTGCGCGAGGGCGAGGCGACGATCGCGCAGGCCGGCCCCGGGGTCGTGTACGTGCGCACCACGCAGACCGCGACGCGCCTCGTGACCGAGGGCCTTCCCTCGGCCACGCCGCTGGGCGCGCAGGAGGAGATCGAGCCGCTCTTCACCTCCGCCCCCCTCACCACCGCGCAGGTGTTGATGCTGACGAGCGCCGCGGAGCAGGCGATCGGCGAACGCACCGTGCGCGACGCGCTGGAGGCGGGACCGGAGCGCGCGCTGGCGGAACTGTTCCGCCACACGCGCGGGGTGCCGGACATGACCGCCGTCATGGTCGCCGACCTCGACATCGACGAGGAGCAGGCCGCGCCCGCGCTGGACGACTGGGACGAGCCGGTCGCGGAGGTCGAAGGGCGGGAGGTCGCGTTCGCGGACGTGGACTCCGGCCCGCCGCCGCCGGCACCGGCGCGCCGCCCGCGCGGCTGGCGCGTGGTCGGCGAGCAGGAGCCGCGCACGGGCCTGCCCTCGATCCGTCGCACCCGCACCGTGGGCCAGCGCGGCGGGCCCGCGCTGCTCCCCTGGCGCACCGTCGGCGCGATCGTCGCGGGCGCGGTGCTGCTCGTCGCCGTTGCATGGATGTTCCTTCCCGGCCTGCTGCGGGAGGACCGCGCCGCTGAACTGGAGGCCGCGATCGCCGTCGCGGAGGCGCAGCTGAGCGCCGCGGAGAGCGCGGCGCGCGCGGCGGACCAGCGCGCCGCCCTGCAGGCGGTGCTGACCGAGGCGGAACGGGCGCGCGCGCTGGCGCCGGACGACCCGCGCATCGACGAGATCGTGGCGGCCGCGAACGCGCGCCTGGCGGTGCTGGACGCGGTGACCGCGGTGGAGAGCCTCACGCGCGTGATCGCCTTCGAGGGGACGGTGACCTCGCCGGTGACGCCGGAGCAACTGGTGACCGGCGGGCGCTCGCTCTGGCTGCGGGAGAGCGGGCGCGGGCGGGTCATCCGCATCGACCCTGCCGGGGGCGAGCCGTCCGAGGTGTACCGCACGGGCGAGTCGTACGGCGGCACGGTGGCGCGCGACCCCGTCGCGATCGCCTGGGATGCGGCGACGGCGCGGCTACTGGTGCTGGACGCCGGCCGCTCGCTCTTCGCGATCCCGGACGAGCCCGGCGGCACGCCGGAGCCGCTGGCGCTGCGCGACGCGGCGGAGATGCGCTCCGTCGCGGCGATCGCGGTCTACCTCGGCAACCTGTATCTCCTCGACCCGGTCGCGGGGGAGGTCTGGCGCTACCTGCCGGCGGCGAGCGGGTTCGACTCGGAGCGCTCCGGGACGCTGGGCGGGCAGGACCTGGATGGCGCGACGGCGCTGGCGGTGGACGGCGACATCTTCGTGCTCGACGGCGAGGCGCTCCGTCGCTTCTCGCAGGGACGCGAACTGGCGCCGATGTTCGCCGGGCTGGACGCGCCGCCGCAGTCCGCGGTCGCGCTCGTGGAGGACGTCCTGCGCGGGCTCTTCTACCTTGCCGACCGCGGCAACCGCCGCGTGGTCGTGGGCGACCGGGCCGGCGCGTTCGTGCGCCAGTACCGCCACGCGGACTTTACCGACCTGCGCGGCATGGCCGTGGCGCCGGATGGCCAGCAGGTGTACGTGCTGAGCGGCGCCGGCATCGATGCGTTCCCGGTGCAGGCGCGCACCGCCGCGAGCCCCACCCCGACGCCCGCGACCGCCACGCCGGCGCCCGCGAACTGACCGGCCTCGCCCCGTCGCGCCCCGGCGTGCGCGCCTGCACATGGCCGTCCCCTCAGGCCCGGTCGCCCTCTAGCATGGCGGCATGAAGATCCTCGGCATCGAGTCGTCATGCGACGAGACCGCGGCCGCCGTCGTCGCGGACGGACGGCGGATGCTCTCGAACGTCGTCGCCTCCCAGACCGACCTCCACCGCGAGACCGGCGGCGTGGTGCCGGAGGTCGCCGCGCGCGCCCACCTGCGCGCGCTGGTGCCGGTCGTGCGGCGCGCGCTCGCGGACGCCGGGTGCACCTGGGACGACCTCGACGCGGTCGCGGTCACCTCCGGCCCAGGCCTTCCGGGTGCGCTCGTGATCGGGCTGAACGCGGCGCGCGGCCTCGCATACGCGCGCGGGCTGCCGCTGATCCCCACCGACCACCTGGAGGGGCACGTCTGCGCGAACTGGCTGGACGCCGCCGGGGGCAGCGAGCCGGAACTCCCGGCGCTCGCCCTCGTCGTCTCCGGCGGCCACACGGAACTCCTGCTGATGCGCGAGCACGGCGACTTCGAGCGGCTCGGCGGCACGCGTGACGACGCGGCCGGCGAGGCGTTCGACAAGGTCGCGCGCCTGCTCGACCTCCCGTACCCCGGCGGCCCGCCGGTCTCCCGGCTCGCCGCCACCGCCACCGACCGGCGCACGCGCCTGCCGCGCGCCTGGCTGCGCGGTTCGGACGACTTCTCCTTCTCCGGCCTGAAGACGGCGGTACTACACCTCGTGCAGTCGCCGGCCGCGCCGCCGCCCGCCGAGATCGCGTGGGCGTTCGAGGAGGCAGTCGTGGACGTCCTCTCGCAGAAGGCGGCGCGCGCCGCGGACCGCGAGGGCGTGCGCTCGCTGCTCCTCGCCGGCGGGGTCGCCTCCAACCGCCGCCTGCGCGAGCGGGTGATCGAGCGTTCACCGGTGCCGGTCGTGGTGCCGCCGCCGGCGCTGTGCACGGACAACGGCGCGATGATCGCCGCCGCCGCCTTCCGCCACCTGGACGAGGCGGTGCCCGCCTCGTCGCCGCTCGAGATCACCCCGACCGCGCGCCGCCGGATCGCCCGCCGCGAGGGGCGCCCGTCAGCCGGATGACCCGTCCCCCGGGGGGAGGGGCACGTCACCGACCGCCTCAGCCCGACTGTCCGTGCCCGACGGCGGCAGCCCCCGCCGGTCACGGCGAGCGACCTCGTCACGGCGAGTGACCGGACACTGCCCGCAGCCGCCGCGCGTGCACCAGAGGTCCTGGAGGTGGAGCAGCCCCTGCGCCTGCAGCGCGCCGCCCGCCGTCGGGCTGAGCGCCAGCAGCCGCTGCAGCGCGCGCGTGCGTCCGTACGGGCGCGGCGATGGCCACGCCTCCGCGAGCCGCGCCGTCGCGCGCGCGAGCTCCCGGTCGTCGTAGGCCGCGGCGAGCGCCGCGAGCAACGGCAGCACGGCGTTCCAGCCCGCCTCCACGGCGCGCCCGCGTCCGAGGCCCAGCGGCTCCAGGGCGCGCAGCACCGCCGCCGGCGTCGCCTGATCGCGCGCGAGCGCGGCGAGCACCGCCAGGGGCGCGGCGCCGAGCGCCGCCTCCAGCGCGGCGATGCGCCCGGCGCGCGTCTCCGCGGACTCCGCCCGCCGTCCGGCGCTCCCGGCGAGCGCGCGGTCGAGCAGCAGCCGGAACGCACCGTCCCAGCCCTCGCGGTCCGCGAGCCGCCAGGCGCGCCACGTCCGTTCCGCCAGCCGCCGCCGCCCCTCCTGCCGCACGCGCGTGGCGACCGCGTCCGCGCCCAGCACCTCCGCCGCCCGGGCGCACGGCTCGCTCCCGCTCGGGCCGAGCGCCGTGAGCGCGCGTACGCGTGCCGCGTCCCGGAGCAGCGGCGCCAGCGCGACGGTGACCGCCGCGCCGCCGCCGGGGAGCGGGGTGGGCGTGCCGCGCACCTCGGACGGGCGGTCGTCCTCCCACACCAGGTGCAGCAGCACCCCGGCGTACGCGGGATCGATGGCGTGGCCGTGCGTCACGAAGTCGGAGGCGCGCAGGTGCACCTCCACGTCCCCGGCGCGCACCACGCCGCTCGGGAGGCGGAACGCCGCCTCGCGCACGTCCGGGCCGGGGCCACGCCCCGCGCGGCCGGCGCGGAGCAGCGGCCACGGCAGCGCCGCCGCGGGCACGCGCCCGAGCAGCCAGAGCGCGGTCACCTCCGCCTCCTCGAGGCCGCTGTCTGGCCCGGAGGCGGCGCGGTACGCGCCGGCTGGCTCACGCAGCGCGGTGCTCATGCGGGGGCGTCCTCGGGCGGGACGGTTTCCGGCTCACCGACGTTGTAGAAGCCGGACGCCTCCGCGACCAGGTGGAGGAGACGGCGGGACATGCGGCGCGGCGTGCTGGTGCCGGTCTCCCACTCGGAGACGGTCTGCTGGCGCGTCCCCAGCCGGTCGGCGAGTTCCGCCTGGGTCGCCTGCAGGTGGTCGCGGAGGCGGCGCACCGTGGCACCGTCCCATCCGCCGCCCGGCGCGCGCTCGGGATCCCCTGCTCCGGCCACGCGACGCACACCTCCCCTGTGAAGCAGTGTGGAGGCAATCCTACACGGTTCCGTGTATCCATGCGCCATCGCGGAGGCATGGCAGAAACGCGTCGCGGGGGATTGGCACTCTCCCGATGTGAGTGCTAACATCCCGCCCTGCAAGCAACAGAGGGCGAGTCCCCGACCGGGGCCCGCGGCGGGCGTCCGGCGGAATCCGGCAGCCCGGTTCTCAACCCGACCTCAGAAGGAGACTGGTGCCTTGGCAACGAAGGTTGTCCCGCTGACCGACCACATCATCCTGAAGGCGGTGAAGCAGGAGGAGATCACCACCTCCGGCCTGGTGATCCCGGACTCCGCGAAGGAAGCCCCCCAGCACGGCCTCGTGGTCGCGGTGGGCCCCGGCAAGCGGAACGAGAAGGGTGACCTGGACGTCATCGACCTCAAGGACGGCGACCGCATCCTGTACCAGAAGTACACCGGCCAGGAAGTCACCGTGGACTCCGTGGAGTACATCGTGATCCGCTTCCAGGACGTCCTGGCGCGCCTGGACGAAGAGGCCGCCGCCGCCAAGAAGGGCAAGAAGTAGCCCGCACCCCGGCCATCGCCGCAGGCTGCCGATAGAGGATGTGACCCATGCCCGCGAAGAGGCTTCGCTTCGACGACGACGCCCGGCGTGAACTCCGCCACGGCGTCGACATTCTCGCGAACGCCGTCCGGGTGACGCTGGGCCCGCGCGGGCGCAACGTCGTCCTGGACAAGAGCTACGGCCCCGCCGTCATCACCAAGGACGGCGTCACCGTCGCCAAGGAGATCGACCTCAAGGACCGCTTCCACAACATGGGCGCGCAGCTCGTGAAGCAGGTCGCGATCCGCACCAACGACATCGCCGGTGACGGCACCACCACCGCCACCGTCCTCGCCCAGGCGCTCTTCCACGAGGGCCTGAAGAACATCGCCGCCGGCGCCAACGCCATGTACCTGCGCAAGGGCATGGAGCAGGCCGGCCGCGTGCTGAACGGCGCGCTCCGCGACCTCGCCGTCCCGGTGGAGGACAAAGAGACGATCGCCGCGGTCGCCGGCATCTCCGCGAACGAGCGCCGCATCGGCGAGCTGATCGCGGAGGTGATGGAGCAGGTCGGCAAGGACGGCGTCATCACCATCGAGGACGGCCGCGGCCTGGACGACGAGATCGAGGTCGTGGACGGCCTGCAGATCCCGCACGGCTACCTCTCGCCGTACTTCGTCACCAACCCGGACCGCATGGAGGCCGTGCTGGATGACCCGTACATCCTGATCACGGACGCCACGATTTCCTCCGTCTCGCAGATCCTGCCGCTGCTGGAAAAGGTCCTCCAGGTCACCAAGTCCTTCATGGTGATCTGCGACGACCTCACGGACGAGGCGCTCTCCACCATGGTGGTGAACAAGATGCGGGGCACCTTCACGCCGCTCTTCGTGCGCGCCCCCTCCTTCGGCGACCGCCGCAAGGCGATGCTGGAGGACATTGCGATCCTCACCGG
The DNA here is from genome assembly GCA_045863195.1 of Chloroflexota bacterium. GTDB lineage: Bacteria > Chloroflexota > Dehalococcoidia > UBA2979 > UBA2979 > W-Chloroflexi-9. The sequence continues at coordinate 85,567 of BTUI01000005.1, read as the reverse complement.
CGGCACCTTCATCACCAAGGACATGGGCCGCAAGCTAGAGGAGACCCAGCTCGCCGACCTGGGCCACGCCCACCGCGTGGTCGCCGACTCCTCGGAGACGACGATCATCGAGGGCGCCGGCTCGGACGAGGCGATCCAGGCGCGCATCCGCCAGATCCGCGCCCAGGTGCAGGACGCCACCTCCGACTTCGACCGCGAGAAGCTGCAGGAGCGGCTCGCCAAGCTGGCCGGCGGCATCGCCGTCATCAAGGCCGGCGGCGCGACCGAGATCGAGGTCCGCGAGAAGAAGTTCCGCCTGGAGGACGCGCTCTCCGCGACCCGCGCGGCCGTGGAAGAGGGCGTGGTGCCGGGCGGCGGCGTCGCCTTCATCCGCGTGCAGCGCGCGCTCGACCCGCTGCTGGAGACGCTCACCGGCGACGAACGCACCGGCGTCATGCTGGTCCGCCAGGCGCTGGAGTCCCCGCTCAAGCAGATCGTCGACAACGCCGGCGGCGAGCCCGCCGTCGTCGCCGAGGCGGTCCGCGACGCGAAGGACAAGAACACCGGCTACGACGCGGCGGACGACCGCTACGGCGACATGTTCAAGCTGGGCATCATCGACCCGGTGAAGGTGTCGCGCGTGGCGCTGGAGAACGCCATCTCCGTCGCTGGCCTGATGCTGACGACCGAAGCGGCCGTGGGCGAACTGCCCGAGCCGCCGAAGGCCACCATCCCGCAGGACGGCGGGATGGGGATGGACTTCTAGCCCGCCGGCTCCCTCCGGTCCCTCCAACGAGGGCAGAAGTCCACGGACCCACGGGCCGCCGCAAGGCGGCCCGTTTCCGTGCCCGGCGTCCCGAGGGGCCTAGAGGGCGAGCGCGTCCGCGAGCACGGCGCGTTCGAGGTCGGTCGGGAGCGCGGCCAGCGCCTCCTCCGGCGTGAACGCCTCCACCGCCGCGAGCGTGGGGTCGGGCGACGGGTCGCCCTCCACCGTGACGGCGAGCGCGCGCAGCCAGCCGGCGCCGTCCGCGCCGCGGCGCGGGTGTGGCATGCGCGCGGGGTGGCGCGGCGCGGCGACCGTCACGCCGCCGCGCGTGCGCACGCCGAGGTGCGTGTAGAGCACGCGCGCCACCGCCTCGTCCAGCGTTTCGGGCGGCGCGGGCGCGACCGTGGAGACCATCCCCGGCGCGGCGCCCTCCGCGCGGCGCACCAGCAGCACGGCGCCGTCCGCGCGCCGCGGCACGATCATCAGCCGTTCGATCTCGGCGTACGGGTCGCGGTCGGGCAGCGCGGGCGAGGTCATCGGGGGCGGCCGTTAGCAGCCGAGGGCGAGCGCGCCCGTGAGCGAGGCGGCGGAGACCGGCCCCACCACCGCCAGTTGCAGCCGCTCCTGCGCGATCACGCGATGCGCGACACGCTGGATGTCCTCGATCGTCACCACCGCGGAGCGCGCCATCGTCTCCTCCGGCGTGCGCATCGGCAGGCCGAGGATCGCTTGGGAGCCGTACAGCGCGGAGACGGCGCGGGTGTCCTCCAGCCGCAGCTGCGTCCGGGAGCGGGCGACGGACTTGGCGCGCGCGAGTTCGTCCGCGGTCACCGGCGCGAGCGCGCGGCCGAGTTCGAGACCGATCTCCCGCACCGCCTCCACCGCGTTCTCCGGGTCGACGCCGGCGTAGATGCCGAACATCCCCGTGTCGAGCAGCGTCGCCATGTAGGAATGGATGTCGTAGCAGAGCCCCAGCTCCTCGCGCAGCCGCGCGAAGAGGCGGGAGGACATCCCCTCGCCGAGGATGATCGAGAGCAGGTCGAGCGCGTACCGGTCGTCGTCGAAGGCGGAGATGCCGCGCAGTCCCACGGCGACGTGCGCCTGCTCCGTCTCCTTCTCGACCACGGTCATCGCGGGTCCGCGCGCATCGGTACGGTCCGCCACCCAGCCGGAGGGCGCCCCCGGCGTCCAGAGGCCGAACGCCTGCTGGACCAGCGCGTGCACCTCCTCCGGCTCCACGGCCCCGGCGAGGGAGACCACGGTGCCGTTCGGCACGTACTGGCGGCGGTAGTACTCCCGGATCGCCTCCGCCGGCATCGCCGCCACGGACTCGTTCGTCCCGGCGATGTCGCGGCCGTGCGGCTGGTCCGGCCAGAGCATGGCGTCCAGCACCACGCCCACCTGCTCCGGCGGGGAGTCCTCCACCGCGGCGAGTTCTTCCAGGATCACCCCGCGCTCGCGCTCGATCTCGTCCGAGACCAGCAGCGAGTCGGAGAGCAGGTCGCCGATGATGTCGACGGTGCGCCCGAGGTACTCCGGCGTGACCTTGCCGTAGTAGACGGTCAGTTCGCGGTTGGTCGCCGCGTTCAGGTTGCCGCCGATCGCGTCGATCTCCATCGAGATGTCCAGGGCGCGCGGGCGGCGCGTGGTGCCCTTGAAGCAGAGGTGCTCGAGGAAGTGCGAAAGGCCGGCCTCCTCGACGGAGGGCTCATAGCGGGAACCCGCCGCCACGTACACGGAGGCGGAGACGGAGCGCGCGTACGGCATCGGCGTGACCAGCAGCCGCAGCCCGTTGTCCAGGCGGTACGTGACGGGCGGCGCGAGGTCAGGCGGCTGCAGGGTCACGGGCGTCCTTCGTCCGGTCGGGTGGACCGTGGGTGCCGGGGCGGGCACCCCATGCTACGCCCCGACCCGCAGCCGTCAATCGCTCGTGACGACCATCACGAACTCAGGAGGTGAGCCACAGCACGTCCCCGGCGAGGTCCGCCGGGTGCGGCTTCGAGGCGAAAACGGCGTACTCCTCCCGCGACCGCCCGATCGTCGTGGAGTCGCCGTGGCCGGGCAGCACCAGCGTCTCCGGCGGCAGGACGTGTAGCCTCGAGGTGATCGAGTCGATCTCCTGCGCCAGTGCCTGCGGGTCGCGCGTGCGGCCGGGGCCACCCGGGAAGAGCGTGTCGCCGGTCAGCAGCGCGCCGCCCACCAGCAGGCAGATCGACCCCGGCGTGTGGCCGGGCGTGTGGATCACGCGCACCGAGGCGTCACCGACGCGGAACGTCTCGTTATGGGCGAGCGGGCGGATCTGGCGGGAGGCCTCCAGGTTGGTCTCCTCCGCGCCGGCGTAGACCGGCGCAGCGGTGGCGCCGCGGGCGACGTCGAAGCCCGCCCAGTGGTCGAAGTGGTGGTGCGTCACGACCAGGCGCTCCACCGGCGTGGCGCCGAGCGCGGCGAACACCGCCTCCACCCCCTCCGGCACGTCCACCACCGTCACCGCGCCGCCGCGCGCCGGGCGCAGCACGTAGGTGTTGTTCGCGAACCGTCCGAGGCCGGTGAACGCCTCGATGGTGACCTGGGCGTCAGCGTAGACCTGTGGCATCCCGGGGCTCCTCTCTCCGTTGCTCCGCGCAGCCTACCGGCTCACGTCGCCGCCGGGACACCCGGACCGGTGCCGAGCCCGCAGCGCCCCTCCCGCTCCCACGCCAGTCCCTCCGCCACCAGCGCGCCGAGGAGGCGACGGGCGCGGGCACGTTCCTCCCGGCCGCGCGCGGTGCGGCGCAGCAGCGTCTCGACCGTGAGTGGGGAACGGGCGTCGCGCAGCGCCTGCATCAGCGCGCCGCGCACCTCGCGGTCGGAGCCGGCGAAGGCGCCCTGCGCGCGCACCGGCTCCGCGACCTCGCCGGCGGCGAAGCGCGGCGCCGCGAGGCAGTGCGCGGCGATCGGGCACGCCTCGCAGCGGGGACGCGGCGTGCAGACGCGCGCGCCGAAGTCCATGAGCGCGGGGTTCCAGCGCGCCGCCTCGCCCGCCGGGAGCAGCCGCTCCGCCATCGCGGTGATCGCGGCGGGCGGCGTCTCGCGCGCCGGCTGCAGGTCGCCGAACGCGACCCGGCCGATCACCCGCACGATGTTCGTGTCCACCGCCGCCGCGTCGTCCCCGAAGCCGAAGCAGCGGATGATCGCCGCCGTGAACGGCCCCACCCCCGGCAGCGCCAGGAGCGCCGCGGGGTCGCGCGGCAGCGCGCCGCCGTGCCGTTCCATGCACAGCCGGGCGGTCTCGTGCAGCCCGACTGCGCGACGCGGGTAGCCGGCCCGGCCCCACACCCGCAGCACCTCGTCCCGCCCGGCTGCGGCCAGCACCTCGAGCGTGGGGAACGCCGCCATCCAGCGGGCGTGGATCTCGATCACGCGCGCCATCTGGGTCTGCTGGGCGGCGACGGCTGCGACCATCGCGGAGTACGGGTCGCGACCGGTGCGCCACGGGAACGGCTGCTCGTGCGCCTCGTACCAGCGGAGCAGGCCGGTGCGGACCGCGCGCAGGCGCGCGGGCGCGATCTCCGGCAGGACGGGCGGTGTGGACGGGGTGCGCGGCACGCCACCGAGGGTATCGCGCCGTCGCGCCGGTGGAAGGCGGGTGCAGGCGCGCCTCCCTGCGCTACCATGACGCGCGCACCTGGGGGGTGGTGGATGACGAAGAAGAAGTCCGCGAAGAAGCCCGCGCCGAAGAAGGCCGCCGCGAAGGCGTCCTCCAAGGCCTCACCGAAGACCTCGGCCGCCGGCAAGGGCAAGGCGAAGGCCGCGCCGGTCGACGACACGCCGAAGGTCGAGACGCGGACGAACGTCGTCAACGACAACCTGCTCCAGCACATCGTGGTGGTGCGGCAGTTCTCCAAGACCTTCCCCACCTCCAACGTCTGGCTGCTCCACGACGGCAACGAGGCGGCGCTGATCGACTCCGGCTTCGGCGACGACCTCTGCATCGAGGAGCGCCGCAAGTTCTTCCAGGGCGACGGCTCCAACTTCAACGTCCGCACCATCGCCTTCACCCACCACCACTCCGACCACACCTCCGGCGGCCGCCGCCTGCGCGAGATGCTTCGCGCGGAGACCGCGATCAACCCGCTGGACGAGGTGCTGCTGCACACGCCGCCCTCCCCCTCCGAGGGCAATGCGGACCTGCCGGACGATCCGGAACTGGCGGAGCGCGTGGCCCAGTGGACGGAAGAGGCGTTGAACACGCCCATCGACCGCCCGCTCCAGGACGGCGAGACCTTCAAGGTGGGCGGGCTCACGGTGCGCGCCGTGCACACCCCGGGCCACACCGCCGGGCACAACTGCTACTTCGTGGAGGAGACCCTGACGCTCTTCACCGGGGACAACGTCCTCGGCGTGGGCACCAGCGCCATCGGGCCGCCGCCGCGCGGCGACATGCAGCAGTACCTGGACAGCCTGCTCCGCATGCGCGCGCTGCAGGCGAAGTTGTTCGCGCCCGGCCACGGTCCGACCGTGACCGCGACGGACGCGAAGATCCAGGAACTGATCGACCACCGCGCCGTGCGCGACCGTCAGATCATCAACCTGATGGAGAAGGGGTACCTGACCGACCGCCAGATCCGGCGCGCGCTCTACCCCGAGATCCAGAAGGGGCTGCGCCGCGCCGCCGCCGGCCAGGTGCGCGCGCACCTCGCGCGGATGGTGGGCCAGGGCATCGTCACCGTGGAGGAGGACGAGGCGGAGAAGATCTGGAAGGTGGCGCTCACCAAGTAGCGCGCCCCGAGGATCTCGCGGTCAGCCGCAGCGCACGAGCAGCGGCTGGTTCGCCGGGATCGAGGCGGGGAACATCGCCAGCCACTGGCCGTTCACAAAGGGGGGCGCGGACGCGAGGTAACTCACGAACGCGCCCTTCCCGTCTGCCGCGAAGAACCCGACCCGGTCGAGGTCCGTGCACCCGCTCGCCTGCGCCGCCTCCACGAGCATCGCCGTCGTCCCGCCGCTGAACACCACCAGCCCGAAGCCGGTCGCCGGGATCGACCCCGCCGTGAACGACCCGGTGTTCGAGGTGTAGACGAACGACGTCGCGCCGGCGGAGGCGATGAACTTCGAGTAGTCAGCGAACCCCTTCAGCGCGAGCACCTTCGTGATCGCCGCCGTCAGGGACGTCTTCCCGTGGTCCACGTGGCCGATCGTCCCCACGTTCAGGTGAGGCTTCGTCCGCTCGAATACACCCTTGGCCATTTGGTGTTCCCTCTGTCCTCCGCGGTAAAGCGGCTAGGACGCCTTCCGCTTGCTGATGTCTTCCACGATGTTCGACGGGACCTGCTCGTAGTGGTCAAACTCCATCGAGTAGGTCGCCCGGCCCTGGGTCATGGACCGCAGGTCCGTGGAGTAACCGAACAGCTCCGCGAGCGGGACCATGGCCCGGACGACGCGCGCGTTCGCGCGCATCTCGGAGCCCTGGACCAGGCCGCGGCGGCTGCTGATGTCACCCAGCACGTCGCCGAAGTAATCCTCCGGCGTCGTGATCTCCACCTTCATCACCGGCTCCAGCAGGACCGCGCCGGCCGCAGCCAGCACCTCCCGCATACCCATGGACCCGGCGGTCTCAAACGCCATTTCGGACGAGTCCACCTCGTGGTACGACCCGTCGATCACGGCCACCGCCACGTCCACCACGGGATACCCCGCGCGCACGCCGGAGGACATGGCCCCCTCAACACCGCGGCGCACCGCGCCGATGTACTCGCGCGGGATCGAGCCACCCACCGTCTTGTCCTCGAAGAGGAAGCCGGAACCGGGCTCGCGCGGCGAGATCTCCAGGACACAGTGGCCGTACTGGCCACGGCCGCCGGTCTGGCGGACGAAGCGGCCCTCGGCCTTCGCCTTCCGCGTCACCGTCTCGCGGTAGGACACCTGCGGCTTGCCGGTGTTCGCCTCCACCTTGTACTCGCGCCGCATGCGGTCGACGAGGACTTCGAGGTGGAGTTCGCCCATCCCGTGGATGACCGTCTGGCCCGTCTCCTCGTCGTTCTTGACGCGGAAGGTCGGGTCTTCTTCGGCCAGCTTCTGCAGCGCCTCGCCCATCTTCGCCTGGTCGTCGCGCGTCTTCGGCTCCACGGCGATCGAGATCACCGGCTCCGGGAAGTTGATCGACTCCAGGCGGACCAGGTGGTCCTTGTCCGACAGCGTGTCGCCGGTGAACGTGTCCTTCAGGCCGATGGCGGCGGCGATGTCGCCGGCGTACACCTCCGCGACCTCCTCACGGGAGTTCGCGTGCATCTTCACGATGCGGCCGAAGCGCTCACGACGGTTGCGCGTGGTGTTCACGATCTGGTCGCCGGAGTGCACCACGCCGGAGTAGACGCGGAAGAACACCAGGCGCCCCACGAACGGGTCCGCCACCACCTTGAACGCGAGCGCCGTCAGCGGCTCGTCGTCGTCCGCGTGGCGGATGATCTCCTTCTCCTCGTCGTTCATCTCGTGGCCGATGATCGGCGGGATGTCCAGCGGGGAGGGGAGGTACGCGACCACGGCGTCCAGGAGCGTCTGCACGCCCTTGTCCTTCAGCGCGGAGCCACAGAGGACCGGGGCGATCTTGTTCGCGATCGTCGCGCGACGGATGCCCTTGATCAGGTCGTCGGTGGAGATCTCCTTGCCCTCAAGGAAGGCCTCCATGAGTTCGTCGTCGTTCTCGGAGACCGTCTCCACCAGTTCGGCGTAGGCGGCTTCCACGGCGTCAGCGAAGTCGGCCGGGACCGGGTAGTCCGTCACCTGAAGACCGCGGTCACCCTCGAAGGCCACGGCCTTCTTGTTGAGGACGTCGATGATCCCCTTCATCTGGTCCTCGGTGCCCCAGGGCATCTGGAGGACGGCGGGGACCGCGCCCAGGCGGTCCTTGATCATCTCCACACAGCGCTCGAAGTTCGCGCCGGTGCGGTCCATCTTGTTGACGAAGCACATGCGCGGCACGCGGTACTTGTCCGCCTGGCGCCACACCGTCTCCGACTGCGGCTCCACGCCGGCCACGCCGTCGAACACCACGACGCCGCCGTCCAGGACGCGGAGCGAGCGCTCCACCTCCACGGTGAAGTCCACGTGGCCGGGGGTGTCGATCAGGTTGATCGTGATGTCGCCCCACTTGGCCGTGGTCGCCGCGGACGTGATCGTGATACCGCGCTCGCGCTCCTGCTCCATCCAGTCCATGACCGCCGTACCCTCGTGGGTCTCGCCGATCTTGTGGGTCCGGCCGGTGTAGAACAGGATGCGCTCGGACACGGTGGTCTTACCCGCGTCGATGTGCGCGATGATGCCGATGTTCCGCGTTTTCTCAAGCGGCGTCGGACGCGGCATAGACTCAAACTCCTTCGCGGCGGAGACGGGTTCGCCCCCTCATCGGGGGCGTCCGCATCCAGTCGCGGATTACCAGCGGTAGTGGACGAACGCCCGGTTGGCCTCGGCCATCCGGTGGGTGTCTTCCTTGCGGCGGACGGCGCTGCCCTGGTTGTTGGCAGCGTCCAGCAGTTCAGCGGCCAGCTTCTCCGTCATGGAGCGGCCAGAGCGTCGCCGGGCGGAGTCCCGGATCCAGCGCAGCGCCAGCGTCTGCCGGCGCTCGCTGCGGATGTCGATCGGCACCTGGTAAGTCGCGCCGCCCACGCGCCGAGGCTTCACCTCGATCACCGGGGTCGCGTTCCGCATCGCCTGCTCGAACGTGTCGATGCCGCGGCGGCCGGTGACCTCTTCGATGCGGTCAAACGCGCCGTACACAATGTGCTCGGCGGTGCTCTTCTTCCCGCTGTACATCAGCGTGTTGACGAGCTTGGTCACGATCCGGGACCCGTAGCGCGGGTCGGGGATCGTGGGGCGGATCGGGGCGCGGTTTCGGCGCATCTGATATCCCTCGGGCGACTAAGACTTACGCGTGCCGTACTTGGAGCGGCCGCGCTTGCGGTTCTTCACGCCCTGCGCGTCCAGCGCGCCACGGACGATGTGGTAACGGACGCCCGGCAGGTCCTTCACACGGCCGCCGCGGATGAGGACGACCGAGTGCTCCTGCAGGTTGTGCCCCTCGCCGGGGATGTACGCCGTGACCTCAATGCCGTTCGAGAGCCGGACACGCGCCACCTTGCGGAGCGCCGAGTTCGGCTTCTTCGGCGTGACGGTCCGGACCTGCGTGCAGACGCCGCGCTTCTGCGGCGAACCCTTCTGCTCGCGGGTCATGCGGTTCCGGAGCGTGTTCATCCGGAAGCGCAGCGCCGGCGCCTTGGTCTTCTTGCGGATCGGGGTCCGCGGAGTGCGGACCAGCTGGTTGATCGTCGGCACGCCGACTCCCTACTTGTCCCCAGAGCACCAGGCCAACCGGGGCCGAACAATGGGCAACAACAACGGCCGAATGGCGTGGCGGTGAGCCTGACCATGGCGATGGCGGCAGATGCCGCACGGTGCCACCGGTTCTCACCGCGACCGGCCACACGACCGAATTCGCGCAAGTGCGTGCGCCTGCAAGAGGCGCGACCTATGAGTCTGGGGCACGGACGCGACTATGTCAAACGCGGTGCACGAGGTGCGACCGGGCCTGAGAGGCCGGCGTCATGGGCGTCCCCGCCGCAAATGGGGGCGCCGCCCCGCCACAGGCGGAACGCTCATCGGAGAGTAGAAGGACGCCCGCTTACGCGCGAACCCCGCCCTACCGGCGGAAGATCACCTTCGCGAAGGACTCCCGGTAGAGCGGCCCGACCTGCCCGGAGGCCTGCGCCTGGCGCGCGCGCTCCTCGTACATCTCCCGCATCTCACGCTCCGAACGGCCGCGCATCTGCGAGGTATGCGCCAGGATCGCGCGGATTTTCGTGCGTAGATGCTTCTGGATGTCCACGTCGTAGTCAGGCGTCCCCGCACCGGACAGGAGCATCGCTGCCGGCCGGTGGGGCTCCAGGTCCTCTTCTTTATCCAACGGATAATAGAGGTGGTCGTCCGAGGACGGGTAGAGCGCATCGTGGACGGCGGCACCGGTGTACCGGTGGTCACGGTGGTTGAACCCCGGGCGGAACCCGTCCCACGTCAGCATCAACTCCGGCCGGTGGAGGCGTACCTGCCGCGCGATCAGCGCGCGCAGCTCGTCGTCGTTCGAAATGCCCCCGTCCGGGAAGCCGAAGAACACCGGCTCCCGCGCCCCGAGGATGGCGGCGGCGTTCCGCGCCTCCTCCTCGCGCTCGCCGGCGAGCTGTTGAGGGGTGACCGCCGGGTCCTTCGTCCCCTTGTTCCCGCTGGTCGTCACCACAATGTGGACGTCCCAGCCCTCCGCGCACAACTTCGCCACCGTGCCGCCGGAGGTGAACTCCAGGTCGTCTGGGTGGGCGTACACGCACAGGGCGCGCTTCGCGAACTTCGTCGCGACCTCCGTGATGAGGTCGGCCTCAGGGTCGATGGTGGGGGTGCTCGTCATGCCGGCGAGTCTACACCGGACGCGCGCACCGTCAGGAGGCAGCCGCCGAGGCCGGCGCGGCGGCGCGCTCCGCGATCAGCGTCTCGTACAGGCTCGCCACCTGCCGGGCGACCGCCGACCAGGCGTAGCCGTGCTCCATCCGGTCGCGCGCCCCGGCGCCCAGCGCCCGGCGCAGCTCCTCGTTGCGGAGCAGCGTCTCGATCTTCTCCGCGAAGGGGGTCGGGCAGCGCCACGGGATGAGGTACCCCGTCCGCCCGTCCACCACCGTGGAGGCGAGCCCGCCCACCCGGGAGGCGACGACCGGCACCCCGCTCGCCATCGCCTCCACCGCCACGAGGCCGAACGACTCGTAGAAGGAGGGGACGGCGACCACGTCGGCGGCGGCGTAGTAGTCCACCAGTGCCTCGTGCGGACGGGGGCCCAGGAAGCGCACGGCGTCCGCCACCCCCACCTGCTCCGCCACCGCGCGCAGCCGGGCGATCTCCGCCGCCGCGCGATCGTCCCCACCGATGACGGAGAGCACCACGCCGTCACGGTCGCTCATCTCCGCGAGCGAGCGGATGAGGATGTCCAGCCCCTTCAGCGGCTCGATCCGGCCCACCGCCAGCACCACGCGCTCCTCCGCCGGGATGCCAAGGCGCGCGCGCGCCGCCGCGCGGTCGCCCGGCGCGAACCGGCCGAGGTCGACCCCCAGCGGGATCACCGCCACGCGGGCCGGCGGCACCCGGTAGATCTGCTGCAGCAGCCGGCGCTCGTGCTCCGTCGCCGCCACGATCCGGTCGAGGTGATGGACGAGGTGCCGCTCGGTCTCCAGGCGGTCCGGGCGCTCGTGCTCGGAGGCGCGGGCGCGCAACTTCACATCGCCCAGCGTGTGGAACATCGCGGCGTGGGGGACGCCCCAGCGCGCGGCGAGCACCTCGCCGGCGGCGGCGGAGAGCCAGTAGTGGGAGTGGATGACGTCGTACGTCACCCCCTCGCGCGCCCGGAACGCCTCCACGGCGTCGGCGAAGGCGGCGGTCAGCGCCGTCATCTCTTCCTTCTCGACGCGATCGACCGGCCCGGCGACGACCTGGATGACGCGCGCGCCGGGCGCGTACGCCTCCACCTCCGGGAGGGCGGCGTCCGCGCGGCGGGTAAAGACGTCCACCTGCACGCCGAGGCGGCCGAGTTCGCGCGCGACCTCCTGCACATACACGTTCATCCCGCCCGTCTCGCGGCCGCCGAGGGGCGCGAGCGGGGAGGTGTGCATCGACAGCATGGCGATGCGGCGCGGGTGCTGGGGAAGCGGGGGCGCGTCCGTCACGACGGCGATCCTCTGCTGGTCTGCCGGGGGCCTACTGACCGATCAGGCGCAGGAACTCCTGGCGGGTGTTCTGGTCGGAGCGGAACCGCCCGCGCATCGCGGAGGTCACCATGCTGGAGCCGGGCTTCCGCACCCCGCGCGCGGTCATGCAGAGGTGTTCCGCCTCGATCACCACGCCCACGCCCTTCGCCCCCACGACCTCCTCGATCACGTCGGCGATCTGGCCGGTCAGGCGCTCCTGCACCTGCGGGCGGCGGGCGAAGATCTCCACGGCCCGCGCGAGTTTCGAGAGGCCCACGATCTTGCCGTCCGGCAGGTAGCCCACGGCGGCCTGGCCGTGGAAGGGCAGGAAGTGGTGCTCACACATCGAGTAGAAGGGGATCTCGCGCAGGATCACCATCTCGTCGTGATCCTCGGCGAACTGCACGGTCAGCACCTCGCGCGGGTCCTGCCACAGCCCCTCGAACAGCTCGAGGTACATGTCCGTGATCCGGCGCGGCGTGTCGTGCAGCCCGTCCGAATCCGGGTCGAGGCCGATCGCCCCGATCATCTCGTGGATGATGCGGAGCAGCGCGTCGCGGTCAGCGGGTGCTGTGAGTTGAGTGGGTGCCATGGCCATCCGGCTCTCCAGATCGGAGGGACGCTCCGCCGCGGAGGGCTCCCCGAATCGAGTGCGCTGTAGAAACTACCGCGCGTTCGAGGATATCACCGGCCCGCACGCCACCCGCCGCAACCCCGGCGCGCTACCAGCCGAGGACGCGCTCCACGGCTCCGACCTCCGCCGGCGCGGAGTGGCGCGTGACCTCCACCTTCAGCGCGGTGTCCGGGTCCTTCAGGCCGTGCCCGGTGAGGATGCAGACCGCGGTCAGGCCGGAGAGGTCCTCCCCCTCGCGGTGGCGCTTCATCAGGCCGGCCAACGAGGCCGCGGAGGCGGGCTCGCAGAACACGCCTTCGTCACGGCCCAGGCGGCGGTACGCCTCCAGGATCTCGTCGTCGGTCACGGCGGAGATGCCGCCGCCGGAGGCGTCACGCGCGTTGATCGCGCCGTCCCACGAGGCGGGGTTGCCGATGCGGATCGCGGTCGCGATCGTCTCCGGCTGGTCGACGGGGTGGCCGAGGACGAGCGGCGCGGCACCGGCCGCCTGGAAGCCCCACATCCGCGGCTTCCGGCTCGTCCGCTCCAGCCGGTGGTACTCCTCGAACCCGCTCCAGTACGCGGTGATGTTGCCGGCATTGCCGACCGGGATGCAGAGCAGGTCCGGCGCGTCGCCAAGGTCGTCCACGATCTCGAACGCGCTCGTCTTCTGCCCCTGGATGCGGTGCGGGTTCACGGAGTTCACGAGGGCGACCGTGTGCCGCTCCGAGATCTCGCGCACGATCCGCAGCGCGTCGTCGAAGGAGCCCTCGATCTGCACGATCTCGGCACCGTGCATCACCGCCTGCGCGAGTTTGCCCATCGCGATCTTGCCGTCCGGCACCACCACGTACGCCTTCAGCCCGTGGCGCGCCGCGTACGCCGCCGCGGAGGCGGAGGTGTTCCCGGTGGAGGCGCAGATCACCGCACGTGCGCCCTCTTCCGCCGCCTTCGCGACGGCGAGCACCATGCCGCGGTCCTTGAACGACCCGGTCGGGTTCATCGACTCGAGTTTGAAGTAGAGGCCGGCCAACCCCAGTTCCGCCTCGATCGCGCGGGAGCGCAGCAGCGGCGTGCCGCCCTCCCCCAGCGTCACCATCGGCGTCTTGTCCGTCACCGGCAGGAGGTCGCGGTAGCGTTCGAGGATGAACCGGTCGGCGGTGCTCACAGCGGGTGCTCCTGCTCGGCTTCGTCGGACTGCTCGGTCAGCCTGACGGCCAGGCTCCGGGCGACACGGATGTCGCGCTCGATCTCCTCGATCTGACGGCGGCGGCTCTCCTCCTCGGCGCGCGCCACGCGCCGGAAGTGCTCCGCTACGGCGTCGCGCTGCGCCTCGATCCGCTCGCCGAGGCCGCGCCGCTGCTCGATCTCGCCTGCGAGCGCGCGCGCGAGGAGCGTGCGCTCCTCCGCCTCGGCGGCGATCGCCTGGCGCAGCGCCTCCACGGCTTCCTCCGCGCGGCTCACGCGGTCCTCCAGCCGTGCGCGCGTGGCGCGCTGCTGCTCGACGACCTCCAGGAGTTCCGCCTCCCGGTCGCGCACCGTGCGCAGCGCAGTGACCTCGTCGTCCAGCCGGCGCTGGTCGAGGAGCGTGGTGCGCGCCCGCGACTCGATCGCCTCGAGCGTCCCGAGGATCGTCGCGAGGCTGCTCGCGACGCGCGCGATCTCCGTGCCGTGGTGGCGGGACGCCTCCCGCTCCGCGGCGACCTGGCGCTCCAGGCGCTGGATGCGCGCCTCCTGGTCCTGGTCTTCCGTCTCGGCGGCAGCGATCTCCTGCGCGAACGTGCGCTGGCGCTCCGCGACGGCGGCCTCGCGCCCGTCGAACTGGTCGAGGCGGCCGGCGATCATCTCCAGCACGCGGCGCAGTTCGCGCTGCGCCTCCGCCTCGCGCTGCGTCGCCCGCTCCACCTGCGCGGTCAGGTCGCGCCGCAGCGTGACCTCGTGCTGCAGCCGCTCCTCCAGCGCCGCGATCTCCTGGCGCAGTTCGCGCGCGGACTCCTGCGTGGTCTCGTACCGCTGGGTGCGCCCGTCCACGAGTTGAAGCGACTCCGCGAGCCGCGCGACTTCTTCGCGCTGGATGCGGAGCGTCTCCTCAACGTGGTGGACCTCGCGGTTCAACGTCGCGAGGTGTGCCAGGGCCTTCTGGATTTCGTCGCCCGGCCAGCCGGTCGCCTCCACCGGGGACGCCTGCAGCAGCCCGCCATCGGCCGTCTGCTCAGGCATCGGGGCGCCTAGCCTTCCATCGGCAGGACGTTGCCGACCTCGACCACCACGTCCATCCGGCGGATCGCGGCGAGGGCGCCCTGCAGCCCCGCGCCGGTGGCGCGGTGGGTGGTCAACACCAGTTCCGCCGTCCCGCGCGTCGCCACGTCGTCCGAGTCGAACTGGATGACGGACGCGATCGAGATCTGCGCGTCGCCGAGCGCCTGCGCGATGCGCGCGAGCACGCCGGGCTGGTCGAGCACGCGGATGCGCAGGTAGTACCGCGCCTCATGCTCCTCGGGCGGGCGCACGCGCACCCGGCGGCGCGGCACCGCCGTGCGCGGCGGTCGCTCCGCGACGATGTCCTGCGCGACGTCCAGCACGTCCGCGAGCACGGAGGAGGTCGTGGGCCCCTGGCCCGCGCCCGGCCCCTCGAACAGCACGCGGCCCACGAGGTCGCCCTCCAGCTGCACGGCGTTCAGCACGCCGTCCACCTTCGCCAGCGGCTCGCCACGGCCGATGAGCGTGGGCTGGACGCTCACCTCGACCTCGCCATCGATGAGGCGGGCGCGCGCGAGCAACTTGATCACGGAGCCGAGTTGCCCGGCGTAGGCGATGTCGCGGGCGGTGATGCCGGAGATGCCCTGCCGCGTCACCTCGCCCGGCGTCACGTCCACGTTGAACGCCAGGCCGCAGAGCACCGCGATCTTGTAGGAGGCGTCGAAGCCCTCCACGTCCGCGGTCGGGTCCGGCTCGGCGTAGCCGAGGCGCTGCGCCTCCGCCAGGATGTCGCCGTAGTCGGCGCCCTGCTGCGTCATCGCGGTGAGCATGTAGTTCGTAGTGCCGTTGATGATCGCCGTGACCGCCGTCACCTCGTTCGCGAGCAGGTCGCGGGAGAGCGGCGCGATCACCGGGATGCCGCCGCCCACGGAGGCCTCGTACAGCAGCCGCACGCCGTGGTCGGCCGCGACCTGCAGCAGCGCCGCGCCGGCCTTCGCCATCACTTCCTTGTTCGCCGTCACCACGTGCCGGCCGGAGCGCAACGACTGTTCGATGTAGGTGCGGGCCGGCTCTTCGCCGCCCATCAACTCCACCACGATCTGCGTGCCGCTGTCCGCCAGCACATCCTCGATGCGCGTCGTGATCTGGTCGGCGCGCAGGCCATCGCGCGGCTTCGAGGCGTCACGCACCAGCACGCGCCGGAGTTCCAACGGCCGCCCTGCGCGTAGCGCATACCGGTCCGCCCCGCGCGCCAGCGCCGCGACGACGGCCGAACCGATGTTCCCGGGCCCGAGGATCGAGATGCCGATGCTGTCCGTCACGGCGCCCTACCTGACCGCCCGGCGCACCTGGTTGATCACCCAGGAGCGCTCGCCATCGGAAAAGTCTTCCACCACGCCCAGTGCTTCGCGCTTCGCCTCGATGAACTGCTCGAACATCTGGTTCGCGACCTGGGTCTTCACGGCGTCGTCGTAGGTCCGGTTCTGCTCGCGCTGATCCACCTGGTAGACCTCGAAGCCCACACGGTTCGCATCGTCCAGCACCTCGGTCACGTCGCCGGCCTGCAGCGCGACGAGCGTCTCGCGGAGGCGCTCCGGCAGCGTGTCGGGCGTGTACCAGCCGAGCTCGGCCTGGGACGTCTCCGTGTAGACGCCGGCCTCCACGGCCGCCTCGCCGAGCGGCTGCCCGCCCAGGACCGCCTCGCGCACCGCCTCGGCACGGGTGCGGTCGTTCGTCGCCGCGCGCACGATGTGCAACTGCTCGCCGCTGGCCGGGAGTCCTTCGCGGAACTTGTCCCGCAGCCGCTGGTCGATCAACTGGAGGCGCACCGCCTCCTCCACCTCGGCACGGGAGAGGTTGGCCGCGGTCAGGAAGTCGCCCAGCGCCTTCCCGTACTGCTCGTCCGTGGCGTCCTCGGCGAGCCCCAGGCGGGTGGCCATGGATGCGCGGATGTCCTCCGCGGTCACCGGCTCCACCTCCGTCGCGCCGGCCTGCGTGAGGATCTCGCGCTGGATGAGGTCGGTGAGGGCGATCGAGAGGTCTTCCGCAACGCGCGTGTCGCCGGAGCGGTAGATGAACGCGGCGTGGTCCTTCAGTTCGCCTGCGGTGATCTCGCGGTCGCCGACGGTGGCCACGGTGGCGCGGGGCGGCAGGTAGACGCCCCAGATCAGGCCCGCGATGACGAGGAGCGCAACGGCGCCGAAGACACCCGCCACGGCGTACGTCAGCCGGCGGCGGACCTGCGCCTCGCGCGATTCCTGTTCGCGGCGGTGGAACGCCTTCGACTGCCGGCTGGCGGCCACGGTCGCATCCTCTCAGCGGGCGCAGGCCCGAAGACGACGGCAGCGTGGCCGGGGGAGCGGCCCGCCTCCCGAATCGGTCAGCGGGCCGCGGCCAGTCCGTCAGGCCGCTAGCGGCGGCCCATGTTGATGCCGGAGATCCGGACGTGCTCGCCGGTGTACGGCAGCAGCGCGATGTGCCGCGCCCGCTTCACCGCCTCCGCCACCACGCGCTGGTGCCGCGCGCAGGTGCCGACCTTCCGGCGGGCGTCGATCTTGCCTCGGTCGGTGATGTACCGCTTCAGCATCTCGACGTCCTTGTAGTCCGCCACGTCCGTCTTGGCGCGGCAGAACTCGCAGCCGCGCACGCGGCGGAAGCGGCCACCGCCGCCGCCGCCACCACCACCGCCACGAGGCCGGCCGCCGCCGCCACCACGAGGCCCACGGTCGCCCGAGTAGTCTTCGTTCACGGAATCCTCCAGTCCGGCGACGCCCTAGAAGGGCAGGTCGTCCGGGTCGATGTCGCCTTCAGTGTCGGGCCCCACGGCGAAGCCGGGAGCAAAGCCCCCGCCACCACCGGGCCCGGAGTCGCCACGACCGCCGAGGAACTTCACTTCCTCCGCGATCAGTTCAGTCATGTACCGCTTCTGGCCCTGCTGGTCGTCCCAGGAACGGGTCTGCAGCCGGCCCTCCACGTACACCTGGCGCCCCTTGGTCAGGTACTGCGCGCAGATCTCCGCCAGGCGGTTCCACGTCACCACGCGGAACCACTCCGTCTCCTCCCGGCGCTCACCGCTGGAGTCGCTGTAGGAGCGGCTGGTGGCCACGCGGAACGTGGTCACGGCGTTGCCGTTCGCCGTGTACCGCATCTCCGGGTCAGCACCCAGGTGGCCGATGATCATGCACTTGTTCAGCACGAGGGGTCTCCGAGGGTTCGGGGGAGGAGGAGGTTACTCCTCAGCCGGGTCGTCGCCCTGGTCGTCGCCGGCGTCATCGCCGTCGCGGCCACGGTCATCGCCACGGTCGTCGCCCCGGCCGTCGTGATCGTCGTCACGCCCGCCGTAGCCACCGCCGTCGCGGCCCCGGCTGTGGGGCTCGAAGGGGATGATGCCACGGATGAGCAAGTGCCGCAGGACAGGCTCGGAGATGCGGAGCCAGCGCTCCAGCGGGGCCGCCCCGGCGGACGGCATCTTCAGGGTCATGAGGGTGTAGGTGCCCTCCAGGTACCCCTTGATGGGGTACGCCAGGCGGCGTCGCCCCCAGACATCGGTGGAGAGCACCTCGCCACCGTTCGCCACGATCTGGGCCTCCACGGCCGCGATCGCAGCGCTGGTCTCATCCGCGTTCAGACGCGGATGAACCACCGTCATCAACTCATACTCGTTCAACGTTGCCTCCGCTGATCACGGTCGAAGGAGGCTCTGGCCCGGCGAAACGCCGGCGGAGCCCCGATCCGCGGTGAAATGGGTTCTCCTGAGTGTAGGAGCCGCCCTCCGGCACGATCAAACCCGCCTGACAACGAACCGGGCCGCCCCTGCGGGCGGCCCGGCATCGAACCGATTGAAGGCGGCCTAGCCGCGATGACGGCGCTAGCCGCGCGGCAGGCCCAACCCGCGCGTGGCGATGATGTTCCGCTGGATCTCGGACGTGCCCGCCGCGATCGTCGCGGAGACGGAGAACACGTACCGCTGCGTGAACGAGGCGTCCACGGCGGCGTACTTGCTCTTGGCGTCCCACACGTTGCTGTAGAGGCCGAACGACTTCATGCCCGTGTTGGACAGTCGCTGCACCAGCTCCGAGTTGAACAGCTTGGAGGTGGAGGCCTCGTAGTTCGGGATCAGGCCCCGGTCCTGCATCGAGATGATGCGGAACGAGAAGTTGTACATGACCTCGGTCTCAATGAACCGGTCGGCCACCTCCAGGCGGATCGAGTTGTAGTCGTCCAGCCGGGAGAACGCCTTGCCCTCGCCCTTCGCGTAGTCGAGGAGCTTCTCGATGTCGCGGCGAGCGGACACGGCGCCCGTGATGTTGGAGCGCTCGTAGTCCAGCAGGGTCATGCCCACGTACCAGCCGCGGTTCTCTTCGCCCACGCGGTTGGAGACCGGCACCCGGACGTCCTCGAAGAACGTCTCGTTGAAGCCGTGCGCCCAGCCCATGTTGATGAGCGGACGGACGGAGAGGCCCGGGGTCTGGCCATCCATCAGCAGGAAGGAGATGCCGCGGTGCTTCGGCGCGTCCGGGTCCGTCCGGGCGAGGACGAAGAACCAGTCGGCGAGGTGGCCGCCGGAGGTCCAGATCTTCTGGCCGTTCACCACGTACTCGTCACCATCGCGGACGGCGCGCGTCTGCAGCGAGGCGAGGTCGGAGCCGGAGCCCGGCTCGGAGTAGCCCTGCGCCCAGAGCACGTCGCCGGACAGGATGCCGGACAGGTGCTGCGCCTTCTGCTCCTCCGTGCCGTGCACGATCAGCGTGGGGCCGAGCATGGAGACGCCGGAGCCACCCACGTTCGGGGTGCCGGCCTTGGCCATCTCCATCTTGTAGATGAACTGCTCCATCGGCGAGAGGCCCGCACCGCCGAACTCCTTCGGCCAGTGAGGGGCGATCCAGCCGTTCGAGGCCAGCGCCTTCGCCCAGTCCTGGGCGGCCTGGCGGGCCTCCGGGTCGTCGCTGCGGCGGTCAGTCGCCCAGCCGCCCTCGAACGCCTCTTCTTCGCCGCCCGCGTAGCGCTTCGGCAGCTTGTCCTTGATGAACTGCTGCACGGTCGTGCGGAAAGCCGCCTGCTCCGGGCTGTCGTTCCAGTCCATGTTGCGTATTCCTCCAACCACGTCCGGACCCTCACGGTCCCGGCGCGGTCCCCTGCCCGGCGATCCGCCGGGGCAATCTCCATGATATCGACGCGCCGCAACGCGGGCGTCACCCGCGAGGCAGCCCGTCCCGCTAGCGTGCGGGGATACCGGGCGCCGGGAAGCGTGCCGTCATCGCCAGCACCTCCTCGCGCACCCGTGCCTGCTCCGCGGTGTCGGTGACGTCGCGCAGGATGCGCGCCATCCACTCGCCCACCTGCACCATCTCGCGCTCGCCCATCCCGCGCGAGGTGAGCGCCGGCGTGCCGAAGCGGATGCCGCCACCCACGCGCGGGCCGAGGGTGTCGAACGGGATCGAGTTGAAGTTCACGACGATCCCCGCCGCCTCCAGCGCGTCCGCCGCCTGCACGCCCGTCAGGCCGTTCTTCGTGACGTCCATCAGCACCAGATGGTTGTCCGTGCCGCCGGACACCAGCGTGAACCCGGCGTCGATCAGCACCTGCGCCAGCGTCTTCGCGTTCGCGACGACCTGCCGCGCGTACTGCTTGAACTCCTCGGTCGCCGCTTCCTTCAACATGACCGCCTTGCCGGCGATCACGTGCATGAGCGGGCCGCCCTGCGTGCCGGGGAAGACGCCACTGTCGATCTTCCGGCGCAGGTTCGCGTCGCACAGGATCATGCCGCCGCGCGGGCCGCGCAGCGTCTTGTGCGTGGAAGACGTGATCACCTGCGCGTGCCCGGCCGGCGAGGGGTGCACGCCGCCGGCGATCAGGCCGGCCAGGTGCGCCATGTCCGCGATCAGGATCGCGCCCACCTCGTCCGCGATCTCGCGGGCCCGCTTGAAGTCCCACAGGCGCGGGTAGGCGGTCGCCCCGGTGACGATCACCTTCGGGCGGTGCTCCTTCGCCAGCCGCTCCATCACGTCGTAGTCGACGAGGTGCGTCTCGCGGTCCACGGCGTAAGGGACGAAGTGGTACTGCTTGCCGCTGGCGTTCACCGGCGAGCCGTGCGTCAGGTGGCCGCCGGCGTCCAGCTGGAGGCCCATGACCGTGTCGCCGAAGTTCAGCAGCGCCAGGTAGACGGCCATGTTCGCCTGCGCACCGGAGTGCGGCTGCATGTTGGCGTGCGCCATGCCGAAGATCGCCTTCGCGCGCTCACGCGCCAGGTCTTCCACCTGGTCCACCTCGGCGTTGCCGTGGTAGTAGCGCGCGCCCGGGTAGCCTTCGGCGTACTTGTTGGTGAGGACGGAGCCCACCGCTTCGATCACCGCCGCCGAGGCGTAGTTCTCGGACGGGATCATCTCCAGCACCTGCTGCTGGCGACGCTCCTCGAACCGGATGATCTCAGCGACCTGCGGGTCTACCTGCTCCAGTGCGCTCATGGCATGCTCCCCACCCAGGCACCCAACCCGGCGACGCTGCCGGAACGCCGATGGTATCGCCGGAGCCGGTTACCCGCCGGAGACAAGCACGCACGGATGTCCCCGAAGCGCGAACATCCGGACGCCGCCTACGTCGCCGACCTCGTGGAGCGGTTCGGCGCGTTCGCGCCGGTCTCCGCCCGCGCCATGTTCGGCGGCCACGGCCTGTACGTGGACGGCGTCATGTTCGCGCTGGTGGCGGACGGCGCGCTCTACCTCAAGACCGACGACGCAAACCGGCCGGCGTTCGAGGCGCAGCGCCTGCCGCCGTTCACCTACGAGACCGGCGGGCGGCGCACGGTGATGTCGTTCTGCGCCGCCCCGGAGGACGCCCTGGACGACCCGGAGGCGCTGCGCGGCTGGTTCGAGGGTGCCCGTGACGCCGCGCTCCGCGCCCTCGCCGCCCGGCGGCCGCGCGGGAAACGGGGCGCATCCGCCTAGCGTCGCCCCGCCAACCGGTCGTGCTCGTCCCACGCCCACTGGTTGAGCAGGTGCAGGCAGCCGCCCACCAGCGAGTGTCCGCCGAGCACCACCGGCACCGGCGAAGCCGCCGCCGCCGCGACGATCCGGCGCAGCGCTGGATCCTCCACCGCGCTCGCCAGGCCGAGGTCGGCGGCGAAGCGGTCCACCCGGCTGGCCCGGATGCCGAGCTGTACCAGCGCCGGCCGCAGGTCGATGAACGCCGCGTCGCACAGTTCCGGCAGCATCTCCGTGAACGCGCGTTCCGGCCCCGCCGCCGCGATCCACTGGCCAAGGAGCGACCGCGCCGTCCCGTCCGCGTCCGTGCCGGCGGACTGCATGCCGCGCTCCTCGGACAGCACGCGCACGCGGCAGGCGGCCTCGGTCTCCAGGTACTGCCACGTGCGGCTGGTCACCCGCCCCGCCACCAGCACCTGCTTCGTCCGGTCGACGAACACCCGGGACGCCTCCGACAGCCGCGAGGTGTCCAGCCGCGCCTGCTTCAGCGCGCGCCGCAGCCGTGGCCCGCCGCGCACGGCCAGCGCCAGCGTCACGAGGTCGTTCGGGGTGTCGAGGTTGAACTGCGTCTCCACCGTGCGCGGCAACTCCGACACGGCGACGCCGTGGGACTCGGCGAGCCGTCGCGGGACGGCATTGTCGGTGCGCGGCGCCGGGTCGAGCGCCGCCAGCACCGAGGCGGGCCGCAGCGCGAAGAGGTCCGCCGAGAACCGGTTGTTCGTGACGCAGCGCGCCGGGCCACGCGCGCCGGGGCCAGCGGCGAGGGCGCGCCACTCCGCCTCGCCCAGCAACGGCGCGCTCCCGGCGCCGGCGTACACCAGCCGCGTGATCCGGTGCCGTCGGACGGCCTCCGCCAGCCGCTCACCGAACACGAACGCGCCGTCCGAGGCAGGCGCGTCCACCTCGACCTCCACGCCCGCCGGGACGGCGAGCGACGGCGCACGGTCGGCCAGCAGCAGCGCGCGTCCCACCGCGCCGGAGGCCAGCGCCGCCTCCGCGGAGTCCAGCGCGCACGCCTCCAGCGCCGCGCGCAGCGTCCGCTCCGCCGGGCCGCCGTCCATCCCGCCAAGCATGATCACGAGGGTTGGAAGCGTGGCGATGGCGGGAACTCCGAGGACTCAGGGGCGGGCTCGACCGGGACTCGGATGCTAGGGGTTGCGCCGGTTCCGCGCCGCGCCCGGCTCGCGACCCACCCTGCTCAGTCCTCCCGCGCCAGCGCCAGCCCGTACACCCGCGCGGCGCCCGCCGCCTTCAGCGCCGCCGCCGCGGAGGCGAGCGTGGCGCCCGTCGTCGTCACATCGTCCACCACCAGCACGCGCTCGGGCGGCACGCCCCGCGCGCGGAAGACGCCGTCCACGTTCGTCGCGCGTCGCTCCGCGGTCAGCGAGGCCTGCGGGGGCGTCTCCCGCACCCGGTCGAGCAGCCTCGGCCGGTACGGAACGCCGAGCGCCTCCGCGACCGCCCGTGCGGCAATGGCGGCCTGGTTGTAGCCGCGCCGCCGCTGCCGGGCCCCGGTGAGCGGCACGCCGGTCACCGCGATCAGCCCCCACTCCGGCGGCACCACGGCGGCGGCGGCGCGCGCCAGCACCGGCAGGTGCGCGGTCACGCCCCGGAACTTCGCTTCGAGGATCGCGCGCCGCGCGTCGCCCTCGAAGCGGAACGGCGCGCGGAGACCGTCGAAGGCGGGCGCCTGTGCGCCGCCGGTGGCACACCGCTCGCACCACGTCCCCGCGCCGGGCCGCCAGCAGCGCGTGCAGCGCTCACCGGCGGCCGCCGGCAGACGCTCGAGGCAGGCGACGTGCAGCGACGCCCCGAAGCGCCCGCACGCCAGGCAGCGCTGCGGCAGCAGCGCCTCCAGCACGGCCGCCGGTAGCGACCGTCGCTCCCCGCTCGCGTCGATCCCCCGCGTCATGGCGTGCAGGCTATCGAATCCGTGATGTGCCGCGAGATTTCCGGTCGATGCAGTCGCCCGGAAACACCCTCGTGACCCGCGCATCGACGGGGGTGCGAAGATCGCGCCTCACCCTGCGGCCTGTTCGTAGAGAGCAGCACACGGATGGCGGCGACGCCCGCGCCCGGACCAACGCCTTCCCGACTGGCCGCGGCCGCCGCATCGCTGCGCCACCGCGACTATCGCCTGCTCGTCGGCACGCAACTGGCGGTCGGCCTGACCCAGCCGGTGCTCTTCTTCACGCAGGGCTGGTACGTGAACGTGACCGCGCCCGCGGACGAGAAGGTGCTCTACCTCGGACTGCTCGGCGCGGGGCGCGGCCTCGCGTTCCTCGCCTACGTCACGATCGGCGGCGCGGTCGCGGACCGCTTCCCGAGGCGCGCGGTGCTGCGCTGGAGTCAGTGGCTCTCGGTGGCGCTCATGCTCGTGATCGGCGGCATCCTCATGCTCCCGCCGATCGAGGACGGCGGCACCGGCCCGCTCACGCTGATGATCCTGCTCTTCGCCTCGTTCGGGCTGATCATGGCGCAGGACCTCCCCGCGCGGACCTCCATGGTGCGCGAGTCGCTCCCGGAGAACCTGCTCGCCGGGGGCATCGCGCTCTTCCAACTGGCGATCTCCTTCGGCGCGCTCTTCGCCGCGCCGTTCGCGGGCTGGTCGATCGAGACGCTCGGCATCCCGATCTCCTACATGCTTGCCGCCCTCGGCCCCGCCGCCGTCCTGACGCTGATCTCGATGATGCGATCGTCCGATGACGCTGCCGACCCGGACGCGGGACGCGTCTCGGTGTTCCAGAACATCCGCGACGGTGTGCGCGTGGTGCGGCAGGACCCAGTGGTGCGGTGGACGGTGCTGCTCACCTGGTTCAGCACCGTCGCCGGCCTGAGCGTCATGGGCGTCCTCGTCGCCGCGTGGGTGAGCGATGTCCTCGGGCTGGACGCCTCCGGGTGGGGCCTCATGGGCATGTTCTGGAACGTCGGTGCGATCACGACCTCGGTCTACCTCACGCTCGTGGGGACGCCGAGGCGCAAGGGGCTCTTCTTCCTCGCCACGTCCTTCTCGTTCGGGATCGGCGTGCTCGGGTTCGCGCTCAGCCGCGACCCACTGCTGTCGTTCGGGATGAACGTGATCGCCGGTGGCTCGTTCATGGCGCTCAACATCGCCTCGCTCTCGATCGTGCAGACGATCGTCCCGAACCGGCTGCTCGGCCGCGTCACCGGGCTGCTGCTGCTCGGCAACGGCCTGATGCAACTGTGGGCGCTCGCCGTGGCCGTGGTCGTCGTCTTCGCCGGCATCGAGCCCGTCTACCTCGGCGCCGCCTGTGCCATCCTCGCGATGACGGTGTTCGTCGCCATCACGCAGCGCCCCCTCCGCTCGCTCGTCTGAGGCGTCACGGCGCCGCTCGACCGCGGCCCGAGGAACGGCGCGGAAACGGCCCGCGCCTATACTGGGCGTACCGCGTCACCCACCCGGAGGGCCCCCGTGCGCGTCACCGTCCGCCTCTTCGCCGGCCTGCGCGAGGTCGCCGGGACCGACCGCCTCGACGAGACGTTCGAGGACGGCCCCGTGACGGTGGAAGGCCTGCGCGCGCGGCTGGAGGCGGCCCACCCGGCGCTCCGTCCCTACCTCAGCGGCGTCGCGATCGCCGTCAACGAGGAGTACATCCTGGAGCCCGGCAGCGAACTGAAAGACGGCGACACCGTCGCCCTGATCCCGCCGATCGCCGGGGGCGCGGAGGCGAACGAGACCCCGCGCTTCCTCGTCACCCGCGCGCTGCTCGATCCGCGCGCCCTCCGCGACGCCGTGATGACGCCCGCTGTTGGCGCCTGCGTCGTCTTCGAGGGCGTGGTCCGCAACCACCACGAGGGCCGCGCCGTGGAGCGGCTGGAGTACGAGGCATACGAGGAGATGGCGCTCCGGCAACTGGAAGCCGTCTCCCGCGAGGTGCTGGCGGAGTTCGCCTCGCGCGAGGTCTACGACCTGGGCATCCACCACCGGATCGGCGCGCTGGAGGTCGGAGAGACCTCGCTGCTCGTCGTCGCCGCCGCCGCCCACCGGCAGGACGCGTTCGAGGCGGCCCTGCGCGCGGTGGACCGCGTGAAGGAGACGGTGCCGGTGTGGAAGAAGGAGTGGGGGCCGGACGGCTCCCACTGGCAGGAAGGCGTCACCCCAAAGCCCTCCGCCTGAGCCGCTCGGCGCGGCCGTTCCGCATCGCGCGCTCCGCCTCCCCCGTGCAGCCCGCCGTCCCCACGACTACCATCCGCGCGCATGCGCGCCCGGCGGGTCGACGCGCGCGCTCGGCCCTTCACAAGGGCTCCACGGGACCCGCGTGGGAAGGACGACATGCCATGCCGATGACGGTGGGGACGGGGCTGGGCACCGATTACTGGAACATCCCGGCCCAGGCGAAACGACTCGAGGATCTCGGTTACGACATCGCCAGCAACGGCGAGACGCAGCACGACCCGTTCCTGCCGTTGATGCTCGGCATCGAGCACACGCAGCGGATGCACTTCAGCACGCTCGCCATCGCCTTCCCGCGGTCGCCGTACGTCACGGCGAACATGGCGTGGGACCTGGCGAAGTTCTCCGGCGGGCGCTTTGTCCTCGGCCTCGGCACGCAGGTGAAGGGGCACAACGAGCGCCGCTTCTCCGTGCCGTGGGCGGCGCCCGGCCCGCGCATCCGCGACTACGTGAACATGGTGCGCGCGGTGTGGGATTCGTGGCAGAACGGCACGAAGCCCAACTTCGAGAGCGAGCACTACCAGTACAAACTGACCAGCCCGTTCTTCAACCCGGGCCCGATCGAGCACCCGAACATCCCGATCGTGATCGCCGCCGTGAACCCGTTCAACGCCCGCCTGGCCGGTGAGGTCTGCGACGGCATCGCCATCCACGGCTTCAGCACCTTCAAGTACATCAAGGAGGTGCTGATCCCCGCGGTGCACGAGGGCGCCCGGCGCGCCGGCAAGGACCCGAAGGACCTGCAGATCCGCGGCGGCGGCTTCATCGTCACCGGCCGCACGGAGGAGGAGGTTGCGAAGGCGAAGGAGCGATCCCGCCGCCAGATCTCCTTCTACGCCTCCACGCGCTCCTATTCGAACGTCATGAAGACCCACGGCTGGGCAGACGAGGCCGCGCAGTTGCACCGCCTGTCCGTCGAGGGCAAGTGGGACGACATGGTCGGCCTGATCACGGACGACATGATGGAGGAGTTCTGCGTCATCGGGACCTGGGACGAACTCCCGGCGAAGATGCGCGAGAAGTACGCCGGCGTGAATACGCAGATCACGTTCTCCGCCGGTGAGCCGAAGAACCCGGACGAGGCGGCGCAGATCCGCGAGATCATCGCCGACCTGAAGACCATCCCCACCGTCGGCGAAGTCTAGTCACCGTCGAGGGCTGCCCGGCTCGTTGATCGAGTCGGGCGGCCCCTCCCCTGCCCCTCCCCGGCGCGGGGAGGGGATGAGATGCGATGGGGGCTGCGCCCCCATCGCGGTGGTACCCCCGTTATCGGAATGAGCCACGACCGAGGATCGCGCCTGGTCGCGCCGCAGAGTGTCGGGCGCGTCAGCGCCCGCCGGGGTGCGGGGCGGAGCCCCGCAGGAATGGGCGGGTGGGCGGGCTCTTCCTCCCACGGTGCTCGGGGCACCCAGGCCACGCCGCCTCGATCAGCCCTTCAGCGTGCGGAAGTCCGGCGCGGTGATCTCGTAGACCTCGGACACCTCGCGGTCGGCGAGGCGGGACGCGATGCGCGTCTCCAGTTCCGACAGCTTCTTGTTCGTCGTCACCACCGTGTGCAGCCGCGCCAGGTGGCGGTGGTTGAGCAACTGGTACAGCTTCTCCTCCGCCCACGGGCTCGACTTCTGCGCGCCGAGATCGTCGAGGACGAGGACGGGCGCCTCCACCAGCGCGCGAAACACCTGCTCGTACCGCCTCGGCGAGTCGGGGGCGAACGCCGCGCGCAACTCGTCGAGCAGGTCCGCGACGTTCGCGAAGGCGACGCGGTCGCCCGCGGCGAGACGCTCGTTCGCGATCGCCGCCGCCAGGTGCGTCTTGCCGCAGCCGTTCCCGCCGATGAAGACGATCCAGCCGTCCGGCTCGCGCGACCACTGCACTGCGCGACGGAACGCGCCCTCCAGTGACTTCCGCTGCTCGCCCTTCAGGCCGATGCCGTCCGGGATGAACTTCGCGAACGTGAACGCACCGAGCCGATCCCGCGTCATCGCGCCGATGTTCGTGTACCTCGGCGCGGTCTCCGCGCCGGCCAGTTCCACCACCTGCGACATCGCCGGGTCGGCGAGGCGGCTCGACAGGCGCGCGTCGATCTCCGTGACCGGCCGCGCCATCGTGAACACCGTGGGCAGCGCCGCGCCGAAGCGGTACGAGATCACCTGGAAGAACTTCTCGCGCGCCCACGGCGTCTCCGCGTACGCGTCCAGGTCGTCCAGCACCAGCAGCGGCGCGCTCCGCACCTGCTCCAGCAGCGCGTCGTAGTCCTGCTCCGCGTCGTCCGCGTAGCCGGATCGCAGGTGATCCAAGAAGTCCGCCACGGTCATGAACAGCGCGGGGTCGCCGCGCTCAATCACGCGGTTCGCGATCGCCGCCGCCAGGTGCGTCTTGCCGGCGCCATGCGGCCCGGTCAGCAGCAGCCAGCCCTCCGGCCGGTCCGCGAAGCGGCGCGCCACCTCCACCGCCTCTGCGTACTGCGCGCGCACGGAGGCGTCGCTCGATCGCCCCTCGCGCACCAGCGTGTCGAAGGTCAGCCGCTGCATCGGGCCGAGGCGTGAGTAGCGCAGCAGCCGCGCGCGACGTTCTGAGGCGGACTCGGCGCGCGCGCACTCACACGGCTCCGGCCGGCCGAAGCGCGGGTCGTCCGGGTCAGCCGTCACGCGGATGAAGCGCGCCCCCCCGCAGAGCGGGCAGGACGGCTCCCCCATCTCAGCCGTCGATGCCTCGTCGGACAACGGCGTCGTACGGGTTCGGGGCGCGCCCCCCAGGATGTCGCTCAGCGCCTTCATCGTCCCGTCCTTCCGCCGCCCAGCGGCGCAGGATCGCCTCCGCATAGTTCCACGACCGCGCGTTCCGCTTCGCCGCCTCGCGCAGCGCGTCCACGATCCAGTCTGCCGGGTACCGCTGCTCCGCCTCCGCGAGGGCGACCGTGACGGCCGGCGTCAGCATCCCGATCTCCTGCTCGTACACCGCGGCCGGCCGGCTCACTGCCGCCGGCTCCGGCAGCACCGTCACCCGCGCGCCGTCCGGCACCGGCTCCGTGCCCGCCTCGATCCGGTCGAGGAGGCGTCGCCCGCCCTCCGAGTGCACCGCGAGCAGCAGGTCGCCGTCCGCGAGCGGCAGCGCCAGCAGCACCCCGCGCGCCACCGCCGCCTCCAGCGCGCGCCGGCCCGCCTCCATCCCCCCGTGCGAGGCGAACCACCGCGCGAGCGGCGCCTCCGCCAGCAGCGAGGAGGCACGACGCGCGGCGACCTGGCCGGGACGCGGGATCGCGTACAGCGCGTACGCCGTCACCCGCAGTTCGTCCGCATCCTCGATCGCCGGCAGCACCTCGGTGAAGAACTGCGCGGGGACGGAGGCGAGCCGCTGGGCGGGCAGGAAGCCCTCGAACGCCGCGCCGGACGCGGGCATCAGTACCCCGCCGCATCCCAGCCGGGCTCCGGCCGGAGCAACAGGTCCTGGAAGGACGCGGTCTTGTCCACGAAGCGGACGGTCACGGTGCCGGTGGGGCCGTTGCGGTGCTTGGCGAGGATGATCTGCGCGAGGCCGGTGGGGTGTGCGCCCCCCGGCTGATCCGGGTGCTGGTCCTGCCACTCCTGCGGCTTCAGATAGATGTCCTCGCGGTAGATGAACATCACGATGTCCGCGTCCTGCTCGATCGAACCGGACTCGCGCAGGTCGGAGAGCATCGGGATGTGCGGCGTGCGGTTCTCCACCGCGCGGGACAGCTGCGCCGCGGCGATCACGGGCACGTTCAACTCGCGCGCCAGTTCCTTCAACGCGCGGGAGATCTGGCTGATCTCGTTGGCGCGCGTGTCGGCGCGGCCCGCGCCGTGCAGCAGCTGGAGGTAGTCCACGATCACCAGGTCCAGCCCGTGGTCCGCCTGCAGGCGCCGGCACTTCGCGCGGATCTCCGGCACGCTCAGCACCGCGGAGTCGTCGATAAACAGCGGCGCACCGGCCAGCAGGCCGTGCGACCGCATGACGCGCGCCTCCTCCGCCTCCGTGTGCCGGCCGAGGCGCAACCGCGCCATTTCCACGCCGGACTCCGCGGAGAGCAGGCGCATCGCCAGCTGCTCACCACCCATCTCCAGCGAGAACAGCGCCACGGTGCCGTGCTGCCCCACCGCGCAGTTGCGCGCGAAGTTCAGCATCAGGCTCGTCTTCCCGACGCCGGTGCGCGCGGCCAGGATCACCAGGTCGCCGCGCTTGTAGCCGCCGCCCAGCATCTGGTCCAGGTCCATGAACCCCGTGCGGACCGCCTGGGCGAGTTCGCCGTCCTCGTCCTCCGCGGGCGCCTCCAGGAACTCGTCCAGCAGGTCGCGCAGGCGCTTGAAGTCGCCCGCCGCCTCCGCGGTGCGGAGGCCCAGGAGCAGCGTCTCGGACTGGCTGAGGACGGACTTCACGTCCGGCCCGCCCTGGTACGCGAGTTGCGCGATCTGGCCGGCCGCGGAGATCAGGCGGCGATAGAGCGCGTCCCGCGCGACGATGCGCGCGTGCGCCTCCACACCCACGGCGGTGAAGTACTTGCCGGCGATCTCCACCAGATACGGCTCGCCGCCAGCGGAATCGAGACGGCCGGCGCGATCGAGCTCGTGGGCGACGGTCGGGATGGTGAGGACCTCGCCGCGCTCGGCAACGGCCAGACACGCCTCGTAGATCCAGCCGTTCTGCTCACGGAAGAAGTCTTCCGGGCGCACGATCGGCAGGACGCGGGCGTAGGAGTCGTCATCGAGCAGGAGGGCCGCAATCACCGCCTCTTCGGCGGAGACGTCATGCGGCGGAAGGCCGGAGGCCGGGCGAGGCCGGGCGTCCTGGCGGAGAGGAGCGGGCCGCCCATCCAGTACCACGGCGGCCCACCCGTTCTCCCATGTCTCAGAGGAGCGCTAGGACTGCGCCTCCTCGGTGTCGTCGGAAGTGCCCGGCTCCGACTCGCCAGCAGCGATCTGTGCTGCGGTGTGCACCGCAGCGGCGGCGATCTGCGCCTCCTCCGCCTCTCGCGAGGCGGCGAGCAGCGCGGCCGCGGCCGCTTCCGCGCCTTCCGGCGCGTCTGCGTCCACAACCACCACCGTGATCTCCGGCTGAACGTTTCGGCTCAGCCGCAGGCCCACGGAGTAGATCCCCACACGACGGATCGCCTCGGGCAGCAGTACGCGACGGCGGTCCAGTTCTTCGCCCAGAATCTCCCCAGCCTTCTGGGCGACGTCAGCATTTGTGACAGAACCGTACAGCCGTCCCTGCTCTCCGACGCGAACGGCGATAACGAGCGGGTTGCCCTCGAACTTGCCGACAAGTCCGCGAGCACGCTCGTCCTCGGCCCGCTGACGCTCCTCCTCGATCTCCCGAAGCCTCTCGGCCCGGGCAAGGACTTGCGCCGTTGCCGGCGCGGCCAGGCCGCGCGGCAACAGATAGTTGCGGGCATAGCCGGGGGCGACGTCTTTGACCTCGCCCATAGCGCCCGAACCTTCAACGGTCTCCAGGAACACGACCTTCACGTCGGATGACCCTCTCGGCGTGCCGGAGCCGGGACTGACGCCATCTTCGTTCAGACAGCGACGCCCGGCCCGGGACTTGTCAAAAACGTAGTGCGAAGACTCGCCAAGTTGGACAAGGTGTTGTCCAAAGCGACCCTCTGTGGCGTGGACGAACGGCCGAGCATCACGCCCGACATCCGCAACCGCCGCCCTGACAGAGTACCCGCGCTATTACGTCTCGGGCAATCCGGGACCTGGCGTCGCTCCCCGACATCGAGGGCGACCCGAACAAGATAGAACGCCCGTTCTTGCCTGTCAAGAACTTTCGTTCTATCCTCCTTCGTCCTGTTCACCATCCATCAATCCGCACTCGGAGGCACGCCCATGACCCTGAACCCAACCCTGAGCCGTCCCGCATTCGACCTCTCCTACGGCATCACCGGCGACCCGGAGGGCGCCGACTGGCCGGCGACCGAGGCGAAACTGGCCGCCGCGAGGAACTACTGGGTCGCGACCACCCGCAAGGACGGCGCGCCACACGCGAAGCCGGTCTGGGGCCTCTGGCAGGACGGCGCGCTCTGGTTCGGCACCGCCACCGACTCTGTCACTGGCCGCAACCTCGCGCGTGACCCGCGCATCGCGGTCCACCTGGAGAGCGGCGACGACACCGTGATCCTGGAGGGCCGCGTGGAGGTGGTCACCGCGACGCGGGACCTCACCGCCGCGTACAACCGCAAGTACGCGCAGCCGGATGACCAGGCGCCGGACGGTGCGACCTGGTACCGCTTCCGGCCGACGGTCGCGCTCACCTGGCTCGAACACGACTTCGTGAACACCGCCGCGCGCTGGACGTTCGAGTAGGCTGCACACCGGAGGACGGACGATGCCCGCACCCCGCCGCCCCTCGAAGCAGCCGGCGACCGCCTCGCTGGAGACGCTGTGGGCGCGGCGTGACCGCGTGGAGGCGATCTGCGCGGCCTATCCGGAGACGGCGGCCACCGACCGCTACGTGAACGAGCACCGGTCGCTGGAGGTCGCGGGCAAGCGCTTCGGCTACTTCCTCCACGACCACTTCGGCGACGACGGCCGCAGCGGCCTCGCGCTGAAGGCCGCGCCCGGCGTCCAGGAGGCGCTGGTGGAGGACGACCCGGACCGCTTCTGGGTGCCCGCCTTCGTCGGCCGGCACGGCTGGATCGGCATCCGCCTCGACCTCGACGAGCCGGACTGGGACGAGGTGGAGGCGTTCATCCGCGACGCCTGGCTGCTCGCCGCGCCCAGGCGTCTCGCCGCCGCGTTCCGGTAGCCCGCGCTACTCGATCCCGACGGCGCGCTGCTGCGCGCGCACGAAGGCGATGATCGCCGCCACCTCAGCCTCGCTCAGCCCCTCGACCGGCGGCATGTCTCCGAAGTCCCAGTGGTGCGCCCGCACCCCGCGCTGCACCGCGAGGAAGAACGAGGCGTCCGCGTGGTGTGACGGCTCGTACACCCGGTGCAAGAACGGCGGCCCCTCGCCCGTGCCGTTGAGGTCCGCGCCGTGGCAGCGCGCGCAGTTCGCCGCGTAGAGCGCCTCACCGCTCCCCTCGATGACGCCCGCCCCGTCCGAGGACGACGCGGCGGGCACGGCGGGCACGGCGCCGGAAGGGGGCGCGGCCTCGGGCGTCGCGTCGCCGCCACAGGCGGCCAGCACCAGGGCAGCGAGGACGGCGGCGAAGGCGAGCGCGCGGTACGGCATGACGAGAGCATCGCACACGGCACGGGATGTGATCATCTGTGTTATCGTGTGATCGCTCCCTCCCCCGGCCCCGAGGCGCCACCCGCCGCTGCCCGCCACGACGAGGAGCACCCCATGCCCGACCCCGGATCGCTCTCCCGCCGCCGCCTGCTCGGCGTCGCCGGCGGCCTCGCCCTCGGCGTGCTGACGCCCGGCGCGCTCGCCGCGCGCGAAGCCCCGACCCCGGCACTCCCACCGAGACTCCACGGCCGCACCACCGGGACGGCCCGCCACCTCGCCTGGGTGTGGCAGTTCCGCCACGACGGCGACCCGGCCGCGATCCGCGACACGCTCGCCGCTCACGGCCTCGGCGTGGTCCTCAAGACCCACGACGGCGCGGAGTGGATGTCCCGGTACGACCCGACGACGACCGCCGTCGACGGCCCCGCCCGCGTTGCCGAGTACGCTCGGTTCTTCGAGGACGCCGGCGTCCCCTTCCACGCCTGGGCGGTCGTGAAGGGCAACCGCGTCGACCGCGAGGTCGAGATCGCCTCGGCCGTCCTGGACTCCGGTGCGCGGTCGCTCTTCCTGGATCTGGAAGCACACGCGGGCTTCTGGGTGGGAACCCGCGACGATGCGACCCGCTACGCGGAGGCGCTCCGGCGCGCGCAGCCTTTGGCGCGGCTGTCCGTGTCCATCGATGCGCGGCCGTGGGAGATCGACCGCATCCCGCTGGCAGAGTTCGCCGCGGTCTCGGACGAGATCGCGCCGCAACTCTACTGGGGCCTCTTCGCGAACCGGGCGAACCAGGTGAAATACGAACTGGCCGGTGACGCCCCCGGCCCGGACGGCGTCACGCCCACGTTCGTCGTCCAGTCCGCGATGAAGCGGCTGGAGCCGTTCGGCCTCCCAGTCCACCCGATCGGCGACGGCACCGTGCTCCGCGACCCGGCGTGGCCGGAGTTCCTCGAGCGGTCGTTCGAGGCGAAGGCGGAGGCGGTCTCCGTGTGGCGGTACGGCGTCGCTGACCCGGCGATCTGGGAGTTCCTGCGCGAGAACCCGGCGCGCCCGGCGGTGCAGACCTACGTGGTCGCCCCGGGCGACTCGCTCGGCGCGATCGCCGCGCGCTTCGGCACGAGCGTCGACGCCATCGCGCGCGACAACGGGATCTCGAACCCGAACCTGATCCGTGTCGGCCAGGAGTTGCGCATCGGCGGGGTCGCGCCTGCCTCGACGAGTGGCGGCACGGGCGCGCGCCCCTCGGGCGGGACGTACGAGGTGCAGCCGGGCGACACGCTCAGCCAGATCGCGGAACGCTTCGGGACGACGACGATCGCGCTGCAGGCGGCGAATGGGATCACGAACGCGCACGCGATCCGGATCGGCCAGGTGCTGCGCATCCCCTGATCGGGATCCGCAGCACGCGCGTTAGATCTTCGCCACCGCCTCCTCAAGGCCCGTGTCCCAGGTGCGCGTGACGTCTACCACGGCCACATCGATCGGCCCGAGGCGGAGGCGGTCGCCGCCCACCACGCCGAGCACGGTCGCCGGGACGCCCGCCGCGGCGGCCTGCGCCACCACCGCCTCCGGCTGCGCCGTCGCGACGAGGAAGCGCGACTGCGCCTCGCCGAACAGCGCTGCGTCACGCCGCGTTCCCACCTCGACGCTGGACGCGTCCACGCCCGCCTCGGCCACGATGCACATCTCCGCGAGGGCGACCGCGAGGCCGCCATCCGAGAGGTCGTGCGCAGCCGTGAGGCTGCCCGCGCCGTGCAGCGCGAGCACCAGTTCCTGCACGCGCGCCTCGTGCGCCAGGTCGATCGTCGGGCGGCCCGCGAGACGGCCGAGGGTCAGCCACTGGTACTCGGAGCCGGCGAGCGTCGCCGCCGCCTGCGCGACCGGCGCGCCGAGCAGCACGATCGTGTCGCCCGCGTTCGGGCGGATCGTCAGGCGCGTCGTCACGTCCTGGATCACGCCGACCATGCCGATCGAGGGCGTCGGCAGCACCTGGCCGCTCGGCGCCTCGTTGTAGAGCGAGGCGTTGCCGGAGATCACCGGCGCGTTCAGCACGCGCGCCGCCTCCGACAGGCCGATGATCGCCTCCTCCAACTGGTACGCGACCTCCGGCTTCTCCGGGTTGCCGAAGTTGAGGCAGTCGGTGAGCGCCGCCGGGCGTGCGCCCGTGGCGACCACGTTGCGGGCCGCCTCGGCGACCGCGATCGCGCCACCGGCGCGAGGGTCGAGCGCGACCATGCGGCCGTTGCAGTCGGTCGCCACGGCAATGCCACGGCGGGAGTGCTTCAGCCGCAGCACGGCCGCGTCGCCGCCCGGCTTCACCACGGTGTTGTTCTGCACCTGGTGGTCGTACTGGCGGTAGATCCACCGCCGGCTCGCGAGGTTCTCGGAGCCGATCAGCCGCAACAGCGCAGCGTTCGCGTCGGTCACGTCCGGCTGCGCGCCGAGGTCCTCCGCCTGCACGCGGTCGAGTTCGGCAGGTCGCACCCCGACCGGGGGGTACTGCGGCGGGTCGACGAGGATCGCGACGGGGATGCGCGCGACCACGCGGTCGCCGTCCTTGATCGTCGCCATCCGGTCGTCGGTCACCACGCCGATGACGTCGGCGTGCAGTTCCCACTTGCGGAAGTGCGCCAGCACGTCGTCCAGGTGCTCGCGCTTCGGGATGACGAGCATCCGCTCCTGCGACTCGGACAGCATCACCTCGTAGGCCGTCATCCCCTGCGCGCGACGCGGCACCCGCGCCACGTCGATCTCGATGCCGGTGCCCGCGCGGTTCGCCGCCTCCACCGCGCTCGAGGTCAGGCCGGCCGCGCCGAGGTCCTGCAGCCCCTCGATCCAGTCCTTGTGCTGCTCGGCGAGCTCGCAGCACGCCTCCATCAGTAATTTCTCCATGAACGGGTTGCCCACCTGCACGGCCGGACGCCGCTCGCTGGAGTCGGCGGCGAGTTCGACGGAGGCGAACGTCGCGCCGTGGATGCCGTCGCGGCCGGTGTCCGCGCCGACCAGCACCAGCGGGTTGCCGACACCCCGGGCGGAGGCGGAGAGCAGGTGCTCACGCCGACCGATGCCCACGCACATCGCGTTCACCAGCGGGTTCGCGGAGTAGGCCGGGTGCATCTGCACCTCGCCGCCCACGGTGGGCACGCCAATGCAGTTGCCGTAGCCGCCGATGCCAGCGACCACGCCCCGGAAGAGGCGGCGGTTGGTGCGGTCCGTCAGCGGCCCGAAGCGGAGCGAGTCGAGCAGCGCCACCGGGCGCATCCCCATCGCGAAG
Source organism: Chloroflexota bacterium (assembly GCA_045863195.1). Lineage (GTDB taxonomy): Bacteria > Chloroflexota > Dehalococcoidia > UBA2979 > UBA2979 > W-Chloroflexi-9. The sequence continues at coordinate 49,619 of BTUI01000005.1, read as the reverse complement.
ATGTCGCGCAGGATGCCGCCCACACCGGTCGCCGCGCCCTCGTACGGTTCGAGCGCGCTCGGGTGGTTGTGGGACTCCATCTTGAAGACGGCGACCCAGCCGTCGCCCAGGTCAATGGCGCCGGCGTTCTCCTCGCCCGCCTTCGTCAGGACGTACGGGCCGGTGGAGGGGAAGTGGTGGAACAGCGGCTTGGAGTGCTTGTAGCCACAGTGCTCGGACCAGAGCGCCCCGGCCATCCCCAGTTCCACGTCCGTCGGCTCGCGGTCGAGGAGGTCGATGAGCCGCGCATATTCGTCGCGCGACATCGCGACCTGCTGGAGGACGTGGTCGTCGACGGGCATGGGTGCACCCTCGGGGCCGGACGGGGAGGAGATGCGTCGAGCGTACCAGCGGGCCGGGTCAGGCGGGAGTCAGGCGCGGGCGAGCAGATCGAGGAACGCCTCGACTTCGAGGCCGGCCTGGCGGATGAGGCTGCGGAGGGTCCCCGTCGCAAGTTCTCGGTGCCGCGGCACGACCAGCGGGGTTCGCCCGTCGCACCAGAGAAACACGTGGCTACCCCGCTGACGCGTGACCCGGTATCCCAGCAGTCCGACGGCCCTGATGAACTCGTCGCCAGAGACGACCGGCAGCGGCGGCATTACACCGCGAGCCGGACGATCTCGACCTTGTCCTGCGGCGGCGTCTGCCCCTCTGCCTCGAGCGCCTCGAGGTAGAGGCCGATCGCCTCGTGCGCGTTCGCCAGCGCTTCGTCGCGCGTTCGGCCCTGTGTCACGCAGCCCGGCAGCGCCGGCACCTCGACGACGATCCAACCAGCATCATCCGGTTCGAGTACCACGGTGTATTCGCGAACCTGCTGCACGGTGCACCTCCCGAGGAGCTCCCTCGAGGATACCGCGGACGCCTACGCCCGGACGCCGAGCGCCCCCAGCGCCGACTTCCAGATCGCGTTGCCGTCGTCGTTGCCCAGCAGCGCCTCGCAGGCGCGCTCCGGGTGCGGCATCAGGCCCAGCACGTTGCCGCGCTCGTTGAGGATGCCCGCGATGCCGTTCACCGAGCCGTTGGGATTCGCCTCCGGCGTCACGCGGCCGTCCCGCGTCCCGTAGCGGAACGCCACGCGGTCGCTGTCCTCCAGCATCCGCACCGTCGCCTCGTCCGCCACGTAGCGGCCCTCACCGTGCGAGACAGGCATGAGGTAGCCGCGCGACGCATCGAGGCCGCTCGTGAAGGGGGAGGTGCGGTTCGCGGGCACCAGGTAGGCATCCTGGCAGCGGAACTGCAGCGACTCGTTCCGCATCAGAACGCCCGGCAGCAGGCCCGCCTCGCACAGGATCTGGAAGCCGTTGCAGATGCCGATCACCAGCCCGCCCGCCTCCGCGTGGCGGCCGACGGCCGCCATGATCGGCGAGAACCGCGCAATCGCTCCGCAGCGCAGGTAGTCGCCGTACGAGAAGCCGCCCGGCAGCACCACGAGTTCGTCCGGCGCGATCTCCGTCTCGCGGTGCCACACCTTGCGCGACTCAATGCCGACCTGCTGCAGCGCCCAGACGCAGTCGTCGTCGCTCCAGGTCCCGGGGAACACAAGCACGGCGGCGCGCATCGGCGGCTCCAGCGGTCGAGGGGGAGGCGAGAATTCGAGTATAGGCGCGCGCGCCGGGAGGCTCACGCGCCGCGCGCGGGCCGCCTCGCTAGGTGTCGTCCTCGCCACGGACCGGCCGGTCGTCCGGACGGCGGATCGAGGGCAGCGACGGGAGCGAGGGGCGAGACGTGCGCCCACCCTCAACGGGGGCAGCCCCGGCCGGCCGGCGCGCCTCCATCTCCCGGCGGGTCGGCTGCGGGTACTCCACGCGCGGGTGGTAGACCGCGCCGAGCGTCAGCGCGAAGGAGTCCGCCACGACGCGCAGGTCACGGAGCGACAGGTCGCACTCATCGAACTGCCCCTCCTCCATCCGCTCCCGGATGATCGCCTCGATGATCTCGCGGATCTTGTCGCCGGAGCGGTCCGGCGCGGCGCGCACGGTCGCCTCGCAGGAGTCGGCGAGCATCACCAGCGCCGCCTCGCGGCTCTGGGGCTTCGGCCCGGGGTACCGGAACAGGTCCGGGTCAACCTCGGGGTCGGTCGCCGCGGCGCGGCGGTAGAAGAACGCCACGAGGCGGGTGCCGTGGTGCTGCGGGATGAACTGCACCACCGCCTCCGGCAGCCGGTGCTTCCGCGCCAGTTCCACGCCCGCCGTGACGTGCAGCATGATCACGCGCGACGACTGCAGCGGGTCCAGCGCCTCGTGCGGGTTCTGCCCGTCGCCGTAGTTCTCGACGAACAACGACGGCGAGTGCAACTTCCCGACATCGTGGTAGTACGCCCCAACACGCACGAGCAGCGCGTCCGCGCCAATCCGGTCCGCCGCGCGCTCCGCCAGGTTGCCGACGAGCATCGAGTGCTGGAACGTGCCGGGCGCCTCGTCCTGCAGCCGCCGCAGCAACGGGTGGTTCAACTGCACCAGTTCCATCAACTCCACGCGGGTGATGATGCCGAACGGGCGGCTGAGCAGGATGAACGCGCCCACCGCGATGAGCGCCGCCAGCGTGCCGCCGACCGCTGACATGCCCGCGACCCACACCACGTCCAGCCACTCGCGGTCCGCGTCCAGCAGGAGCACGGTGAGCACCGCGAGCGCCGAGGCGCCTCCCGCGGCCAGCCCGGCGCCGAGGTAGCCCTGCAGGCGCTCCACCCTCGCCACCGTGTACGCACCGGCGAGGCCGCCCGCGGCCACGCCCAGCAGCAGCCGCAGTGTCTCGAGTTGCGACGAAGCGGAGGCGCCGCCGAACACCGGGATCGCCGCGGCGGTGAAGCCCACCGTCGCCGCCAGCACCCCGGCGATCAGGACGGACGCACCGACATCCAGCAGCACCACCGCGACGATCGGCGCGGCGGCGAGGGGCAACGCCTGCGCGAGGAACAGGCGGTCGACATCCGGCACGGTGAGGGTGAGCGCGAACTTCGCGGCGGCAGCGGGGACCACCAGCAGCAGGCCGTACAGCGCCAGCCGTCGCGCGCCCCGCAGGGACGGCGGTCGGGCGACGAAGAGGTGCGCGCCCATGACGCCGCCCGCGAGCACCGAGGCCAAGGCGGCCGCGAGGATCGCCGGGCGGGTCGCAGTACCCCGCCGCAGACCGAACTGCTCGATCGCCTCCAGCCCCGCCTCGTCGATCGTCGCGCCGGCCGGGATGACGACCTGCCCGGTCACGTACGACACGACCACCGGCGGCGTGTTCGCACGCGCCTCCCGGCGCAGGGCGTCCGTCCGTTCCTCCGACACGATCAGTGTGGGCACCACCAGCGGGTCGAGAAGTTCGGTGAGCGCGACCACTTCGTCCACCTCGAGCAGCGGCGAGAGGAAGCCGATCGCGCGTGAGCGGGCCGCGGGGGCCTCTTCCGGCCCCACCGCGCCGGTCAGGGTGCGGGACAGCGCGTTGCGCGCCTCGGTCTGGAGGGTCGCCCAGCGCGCATCGTCCGCGGCGGCGAAGACGCCGGCTGCGGTCTGCCCGAGCGTCACGCCGGAGATCGAACGGATCTGCGTCTCCCGCGCGGACGCGGACAACGAGGTGTCGTCCCGTTGCGCCTGGATCGCGCCGAGGACGCGCTCCAGCTCCGTCAGCTGCCGGTCACGGATCTCCGGGTCGAGGATCAACACGTCCCGGATCGCGGACGCCGCCTGGTCGCGCACCTGCGTGGTGAGGACGGCGGATTCGTACGTCAGGTCGCGCGGCGCGGTCACCGGCTGATCCAGCACCACCCCCGCCTCGAGCTGCTGCGCGCCGGGATACCAGGGGAAGAGGACCGCGAACAGCGCCAGGGCGGTGAAGATCGCCACCGTGACCGCAGCGCGGCCGCTGGCGCGGTCGCGCGCTTCGGCGGTCGGGGGGAGGAGCGGGGCGGACTGGGTGGCCATGAGGAAGGGCCCGGGCGGAGCGCCGGGATCAGCCGCCCAGCAACTCGCGCGCGATCGCGTTGATGCGGCCACCGTCCGCGCGGCCGGCCACCTTTGCGATCAGCGGCTTCATGATCTTGCCGACGTCGCCGGCGCCGGAGGCGCCGGTCTCCGCGATGACGGCGCGCGCCAGTTCGCGGATCTCGTCGTCGTCCAGCTGCTTCGGCAGGAACTCCACGATCACGTCGAGCTCGGACTGCTCCTTGTCGACGAGGTCGGTCCGGTTCGCCTTCTGGAACTCCACGATCGAGTCGCGGCGCTGCTTCGCCTCCTTCTGGAGCACGCGGATCGCATCCGCGTCCTCCAGCGCTCGGCCGAGGTCGATGCGGGCGTTCTCCATGGCGGCGATGAGCAGCCGCAACGCATCGCGGCGGCCGGTATCGCCGGCCTTCCACGCGGTGGTCATCTGCTGGCGGATGGTGTCCTGGATGGACATGCGGCCTCCTGGGTCAGAGCAGCGCCCGCCGGAGACACGGCGCCCCGGCACCGGGCCGGGGCGTGCGAGGTCGGAGGGCTACGCCGCGGAGCGCCGCGCCTGGCGGATGATCGCCTTCCGCATCTTGCGGCGGCGGGCCGCTTCCTTCTTCTTGCGGCGCTCGGACGGCTTCTCGTAGAACTCGTGCCGTCGCGCGTCCGTCAGGATGCCATCAGCCTGCACGCGCTTGTTGAAGCGGCGCAGCGCGGACTCCAGGGACTCAGAGTCGCCGACGAAGATTTCGCTCACTCGTACCACCCCCGCCGGCGGGATCGTGCCCGCCGGATTCTGCCTCGCACTCACGCCCTGCCTCGGACGCGCATTTGCAATCGTATGGACAGCGCGCGGTGGAGGTCAATCACACCGCCGCGGCGCACCCCACCGCGAGGCCCGCCGGACGCAGCGACGCGGCCACAGCGGGCCGCGTCGAAGCGGTGTCCTGTCGGACGGGAACTAGTCGGCGGAGGGCAGCACCTTCGGCTGCAGCTCCTCCATGCCCCGACCGTTCACGTTCAGGTTGCAGTCGCCGGGCTTGATGCAGAGCACCTCAACCCCGGTCGTCTCGTCCTTGTAGCGCTTCCCCAGAGCCACGGCCATGGTTCGTGCCCCTTCCTACAGCTGCTCGAGCGGCGTGTCGCCGCAGCGCAGCTCGGCGTCTTCAGCGCCCTTCGTGACGATGAACTCGGCGCCGCAGCTCGGGCACCGGTACCGCTTGCCGGTCGTCGCAGCCATGCTCTCCCCCTCCAGACCCCCGCGGGCGCTTCCCCGTGGGATCCGGCGCGCCGCCGGATCCCCCCGCGTGGGGCACTATCGTGTGTCCGTTACGGCTCCACCGTCTTGATGAACGTCACCAGCGCGTGGATCTCGTCGTCCGTCAGGCCCTGCGCGCTCCACGCCGGCATCGCCGTACCCGGGCGGCCGTTCGCGATGGTGTCGAAGTAGAAGTCATCCGGCTGCGTGAGCACGGCCGGCGTCAGCGCCGGGCCCACCAGGCCCTCGCGCTTCTGGCCGTGGCAGGCCGCGCAGGAGGCCAGGAAGAAGTCGCCCACCGGGAGCCCCTTCACGGTCGGCCCGGCCGGCTCAGGCTCACCGCCGCCGCCCGGCGCCGGGGTGCCTTCACCCTCGCCCGCGGGCACCGCGAACGGGTCGCGCTCGTGGAACTCGCGCGCCGTCAGCGCGTTGTACTGGCCGCAGTTGCGGGTGGTCAGCGCCAGGCCGCTCGGGTCGGCGCTGGCCGCCATCACGGTTTCCTTGGTGTCGCCGGTCTCGACGTCGTGCTCGTGACCGAGCTCCGCCACCAGGTCCCAGCGGCCCATCGTGATCATGCTCACGAGGTAGTTGATCTGCGTGTCCGACAGCGGGCCACCGTGGTGCTCAGACCAGACGGGCATTGCGGTGCCGGTGCGGCCGCAGGCGATCGAGTTGAAGAGGAAGTCGTGCAGCGCGCGCGCCTCCCCCTCGGGCGTAGCGGGGACGCCGAACTCGTTGCCCTCTTCCATGATCAGGAAGGACGTCCGGTTGAGGGCCGGGCCAACGCCGCCCTCCTCCGGGCCAAGACCCTCCATGCCGTGGCAGGAGCGGCAGTTGCCGACAAAGAGGTCAGCGCCGCGCTTGGCGATCAGCTCGTCCTGCTTCTCGGCCGCCGCGTCCGCGCGCGGGCCCTCGTAGAGGATGTACCCGCCGAAGGTCGCGAATGCCAGGAACAGGAGCGCGATCATCACGTTGACCTGTTTGCTCGTGTTCATGCGCTCATCACTCTCCGCGCCGCGGTCTTACTCAGTTCAGCGTGTCAAACGGTCAGGCGGGCAGCAACGGGTGCTGCACGGCGCGCTGTGGATTGTCCGGACCACCGGGGGTCACGGACCCCGTCTGCACGGTGATGTTGCCAGCGTCGTCGATCTCGATGGCCATCGTGTCCATCGAGCGCGGCGCGGGGCCGAAGACCCGGATGCCGGTCTTGGTGTAGGTGGAACCGTGGCACGGGCAGCGGTACCAGCCCTCCGCGTCACCCTCGTAGTTGAAGGTGCCGCGCCACGGGACGGTGCAGCCCAGGTGCGGGCACTTGCGCCAGAGGGCCAGCAGGCCGTCCGCGCCGTCCGTGCCGCCCGGCCGGGTCTCCGCCGGCGACAGGTTGGCCATCCAGAACTGGCCCTCCGAGTTCGCCTTCGGGTCGCCGCCCTTCGGGTAGTCCTTCACGTTGCCGGCTGGCACCGGGCCACCGAAGCCGCGCACGTTACGCGGGTAGAGGTAGTCCAGCAGCAGGCCCACGCTGCCGAGGAGCGTGATGCCGAGACCGCCCCAGAAGGAGGCCCGGATGAAGTTGCGGCGGGACAGATCGCGATCGATCGGGGAGACCGCCGCCAACGGCAGCTTCTCCGCGTCCGCGACCTCTGTCTTACGCGTCTCCAGCGCCGCCTTCCAGGCGTCCGTCGGCGACTGCGTGTTCGGTTCGTTCGACACGTGCGTGTCCCTCCGTGTCCGTCAGACGCCTAGTGCGACGGGTCGGCGAAGATCGTGTACGGCACCAGGGCCAAGCCCTCGCCGCGGAAGTAGGTACCGACGATCGTCAACGTGACGTACACCGCGATGAAACCGGAGAACTGCAGGATCATGTGATCCCGCTTGGTCTGCGCGATCTTCATCTTGTGAGCCACGATCGACAGCAGGATCGGCAGGCCGACCATGGCGTTGACCGGGATGAACTGCTCCACGATCCAGCCGGGGATGTTCCAGTTCAGCTCGATCCTGGGCAGGCCCAGCAGATCCAGCCGCAGCACGTTGCCCAGCGGGACGCTCAGCATCCACTCCGGCCAGTTGATCTCGTTCTGCAGACCACGGAGGCCGCGCAGGAAGTTCAACTGCTCCGGCCAGGTGTCCTCGCCCACGATCTTCTCGAAGACCCAGATGTGCTTCGACTCGTCGTAGAAGATCAGCATCAGCGTGCCGATCGAGCCGATCGCCGCGCCCACCTTCAGGTTCAGCCACGCACGCGGCGTGGAGAGCCATTCGCCCTGGCCTTCCGGCGTGTTGTCCCAGTACGGGATCGCGCCGAGCGCAATGAGGGCGACCGTGGGCACGATCACGCCGGCGAGCGCCGGGTGCATGTGCAGCAGCAACTCCTGCAGGTTCAGGAAGTACCACGGGGCCTTGGACGGGTTCGGCGTCACCGCCGGGTTCGCCCGGTCCAGCAGGATCGAGTCCACCATCACCGCCAGGAAGACGGTCAGGATGGTGAACAGGACGGCACAGATGAACTCGATGAATACGAGGTCGGGCCAGACGAGCAGCTCTTCCTCGCGGGCGCGGCGCTGACGCGCCTTCACCGCCTGCGAGACGGGCTGAGCCTGGGCCTGGGGTGCGGCAGCCATCGTCGCTTCCTTCCGGCTCTACCTACAGCGGGCGGGCAAGGCCGCCGTCGCGGCGGATGCGCCAGAAGTGGACCATCATGAACACCGCCGCCAGCAGCGGCAGACCAATGACGTGCAGCGTGTAGAAGCGCGTCAGCGCGGCCTGGCCCACCTGGAAGCCACCGACCAGGACGAAGCGGTTCGGCTCACCCAGCAGCGGGGCGGAACCCACCATGTTCGTGCCGACGGTGATGGCCCACAGCGCCAGCTGGTCCCACGGCAGCAGGTAGCCGGTGAACGACAGCAGCAGCGTCAGGACCAGGAGCACCACGCCCACGACCCAGTTGAACTCCCGCGGCGGCTTGTACGCGCCGGTGTAGAACACCCGCATCATGTGCATCAGGACGGTCAGCACCATGCCGTGCGCCATCCACCGGTGCATGTTGCGCATCAACTGGCCGAAGCGGACGTCCGTCTCCAGCGCCAGGATGTCGGTATAGGCCCGGTCCACGGAGGGGACGTAGTAGAACATCAGCAGCACGCCGCTGATGGTCAGGCCCAGGAAGAGGAAGAAGGAAAGGCCACCCAGGCAGAACGTGTGGGTGATCTTCACGTGGGTGCGGTGGATACGCGTGGGGTGCAGGTGCAGGAACACGTTCGTCGCCACGGCGAGCATCTGGTTCCGCGGGGTGTTCGGGTACCCGGAGCGGAAGATCGAGCGCCAGAGGCGATTCGCGAAGATCGCGTCGTAGAGCCGGTCGCCCATCGAGCGGCCCTGCGGTCGTTCCGTCGCGGCCATCAGCACATCCTCGTCACTACGCCGGCGTCAGCCGGCACCCCGCCGTCGCGCAGAGCGCGCCCTGACTAGGCTTCCCACCACTTGCCGAGCACGGTCATCAGTGCCAGTCCACCCACGAAGGTGAAGAACACTGCGAGCAGCTCCAGGCCCTCGCCCATTCCGAGCATTGCTGCCTCCTCGGGTCCAGGCCGTCCGGCCGGCACACAGGCGCCACCGCAGCCGGGCTGCGGGGCCGGGGCGAATGTAGCGAGCGCGAACGGATACGGTCAACGCATCCCGTAACCACGAGGCGGGGGGAACGCGCCGGAGATACCCACAAGCCACCACCATCCGCACCGTGCCGCGGGTGGCCCGAGACTACGCACGCCCCGGAACGCGGGGCACGCCGCCTCGCTTGAGCCGCCAGATCCCCTCGAGGTCCTCACGCGCGGTCTTCACGATCTTCACGCGCGTGTCCGGGTCTTCCACCCAGCGGACGGGGACTTCCCGCAGCCGGTAGCCGTTGACCTGGGCGATCCACAGCAGTTCGGTGTCGAAGAACCACTGCGTGTCCCGCACCAGCGGCACCAGCGCCCGCGCGGCCTCCCGGCTGATCGCCTTGAAACCGCACTGGGCGTCCGTGACCCGCAGCCCGGCCACCCGGTTGAGGATGAACACGTACGACCGGCTGATGAACTCCCGCTTCGGCGAACGCGTCGTCTGCGAGTCCCGGTGCAGCCTCGTCCCGTAGGAGAGGTCGACCTCCCCGGCCGCGATCGGGTCGACGAGGGCGGGAAGGTGCGCCAGGTCCGTGGACAGGTCCACGTCCATGTACGCCATCACGTCCGCCTCCGTGGTCAGCCAGGCGGTGCGGAGCGCGATGCCGCGCCCCTTCACCGGGATGTGGAGCGCGGCCACCCGGCCCGGGAAGCGTTGCTCGAGGCCCTGGGCCACGGCCAGGGTGCCGTCCGTGGAGGCGTTGTTCGCCACCACGACCCGCCACTCGTGCTCCGGGTGGGCGTCCGCGAACGCGAGCACGCGCTCCACGCTCCCGGCGAGGACATGCTCTTCGTTATAGCAGGGGATCACGAGGTCAACCGTGGCCATCGCGTCGCTCCCTCTCGGGCCGTCCTAGTGGCGGAAGTGCCGCGCGCCGGTCACCACGAGCGAGATGCCCTCGCGGTTGGCGGCCACCACGGAGTCCTCGTCGCGGATGGATCCGCCGGTGTGGGCGACCAGCGTACAGCCGGCGCTCGCGGCCACCTCCAGCGTGTCCGGGAACGGCAGGAAGGCGTCCGTGGCGCACACCGCACCCCGGGCACGCTCGCCGGCCTGTTCCTTGCACAGGCGGGCGCTCCCCACCCGGTTCGGCTGCCCGGCGCCCATGCCGATGAGCACGCCGTCCTTCACGAACACCACGCCGTTCGACTTCACGTGCTTGCAGATGTTCCAGGCCACCCGCAGGTCGGCCATCTCCGCCGCCGTGGGCTGCCGCTCGCTCACCACCTGGAAGCGCTCGACATCCTCGAACGAGACGTCCGCGTTCTGGACGAGCACGCCGCCGCGGACGCTCTTGAACTCCACCCGGTCGCGCCGAGGCGACCCGACCGGCACCTCCAGGATGCGGAGGTCCTTCGACTTCTTCTTCAGGTGCTCCAGCGCGTCCGGCTCGTAGCCCGGTGCGATCACGATCTCGTAGAACATCCGCGTCTCGCCGTCGGACGGGCTGCGGACCTCCCGCAGCGCCTCGGCGAGCGCCATGTCCACCACGCGGTTCACGGCCACGATGCCGCCGTAGGCGGAGACGTAGTCGCCCTCGGTCAGCGCGCGCTCGTAGAGCGAGGCGAGCGAGGCCTCACCGGCGGCGAAACAGGCCGGGTTGGTGTGCTTGATGATCGAGATCGAGGGCAGGTCGGACTCCGCCACGCAGTTGAAGGCGGCGTCCGCGTCCAGGATGTTCACGTACGACAGCGCCTTGCCGTGGTGCTGCACCAGCCCACCGATGCCCTCCACCGGCGTGCGCACGGAGTCCCAGGTGTAGAACGCGCCCTGCTGGTGCGGGTTCTCCCCGTACCGCAGCACCTCGCGGCGGGTCATGCCGAAGGTCAGCTGCTCCGGGAACAGGTCCGCCTCGTCCCGCAGGTACTCCGCGATGGCGGTGTCGTAATGCGCCACGTGCTGGAACGCCTTCGCCGCGAGCCGCCGGCGCGTGTTCGCGTCCACCCCCACCGGGTCCCCCCCGGCCGAGCGGAGCGAGACCAGGATCGAGGTGTAGTCGCGCGGGTCGATGACCGGCAGCACCCACGGGTGGTTCTTCGCGGACGCCCGGATCATCGTCGGGCCGCCGATGTCGATCTCCTCGAGCGCCTGCGCCAGGGTCGGCGAGCCGGACGTCACCGTCTCGATGAACGGGTAGAGGTTGCCCGCGACGAGGTCGATGTTCGGGATGTCGTAGCGCTGGACGTCCGCTTCGTCCTCGGGCAGGCCGCGTCGGTAGAGGATGCCGCCGTGCACCTTCGGGTGGAGCGTCTTCACGCGCCCGCCGAGCATCTCCGGGCTGCCGGTGAGGTCCGCGACCTGCGTGATCGGCAGGCCCGCCTCCGCGATCGTCCGGGCGGTGCCGCCGGTGCCGATCAGCTCCCAGCCCATGTCATGCAGCCCGCGCGCGAACTCCACGATGCCGGTCTTGTCGTAGACCGCGAGGATCGCCCGTCGCGTCATCGTCCCGCCCCCTTGCTGCGCTACCCCCGCCGGGGCAGCCCTCGGATCGCCTCGCCGTCGCCGCGCGGCACCACGGAGCCAATGCGCCACGATCCGGGGACCGCGTCCAGCACCGCCTGCGCGTCCGCCTCCGCGACCGCGAGGATCATCCCCACGCCCATGTTGAACGTGCGGAACATCTCAGCCTCGTCCACGTTCCCGGTGCGCTGGATCAGCCGGAACAACGCCGGCACCGTCCAGGAACCAGCATCGATCTCCCCGGCCACACCGTCCGGGAGCACCCGCGGAAGGTTGCCCGGAATGCCGCCGCCCGTGATGTGCGCCACGCCCTTCAGGTAGGGCAGCACCGGCTGGATGCGCGGCCAGAACGGCGGGTGGGGCGCCGTCAGCGCCTCTCCCAGCGTCCCGCCGAGTTCCTCGTACGGCTCCGCCAGCACCCGCCGATCGTGCTCCTCGCCCAGCCCCTTGCCCAGCGCCCAGACCTCCCGCACCAGCGAGTAGCCGTTCGTCATCGGGCCGTTCGAGGGGATCGCGATGAGCGCGTCCCCCGGGGCGATTGTGGAGCCGTCGATCGTGCCGTCACGCTCCACCACGCCGACGACAAATCCTGCCAGATCGAAGTCCCCGGGGCGGTAGATATCGGGCATATCGGCGGTCTCACCGCCGATCAGCGCGACCCCGTTCTGGCGGCACGCCTCCGCGATGCCCTCCACCAGTTCGACGCGCTGCTCGGCCGGCAGGCCGTTCGTGGCGATGTAGTCCAGGAAGAACAACGGCTCCGCGCCGACCGTGATCAGGTCGTTCACGTTGTTGTTCACGATGTCGTGGCCAGCGAGGCGGATCGTCCCGGCGGCGGCGTGCAGCAGCACCTTCGTGCCCACGCCGTCCGTGGTGGCGACCAGCACCGGGTCACGGAAGCGCCCACCGAGGTGAAACAGCCCGGCGAAGCCACCGGAGCGGCCCAGCACCTGCGGCCCGTGCGTCGTCTTCGCGATCCCGCCGAAGCGCTTCGCGATCGCCTCGCGCGCGTCGAGGTCGACGCCGGCGCCGGCGTAGGTGACGGAGGGGCGTGGCTCGTCGCTCATGGGGACGGCTCGCGGTGGCGGGGAGAGTCGGGGCCGGACCGGCGGTTCGGCGACGCCGGAGCGCTCAGGTTAGCGCCCCGGAGGGCTATGCGCGCAGCCCCGGTCAGGCGCGCACGGTCAGCGGCAGCGTCGCGGGCTCGGGAGCCGGCAGCGGGATCTCGTGGTCCGGCCGCGCCGCTTCGTCCTCCAGCGCGAACTTGTCGAACTGGAGAGGGACCTCGGAGGGGTACTCCCCGCTGAAGCAGGCGGTGCAGTGCTGCCCCAGGCCCAGCCCGGTGGCCAGCACCGTGCCCTGCAGCGACAGGTAGCCCAGGGAGTCTGCGTTGATGTGGTCGCGGATCTCCTCCACGGACTCGTTCGCCGCGATCAGTTCGCCCCGCGTCGCCATGTCCACGCCGTAGAAGCAAGGGTGCGTGATCGGCGGCGAGGTGATCCGCATATGCACCTCGGTGGCGCCGGCGTCGCGGAGCATCTTCACCACGCGCGGCGTGGTCGTCCCCCGCACGATCGAGTCGTCCACCACCACCACGCGCTTCCCGTTCAGGATCTCGCGCAGCGGGTTGAACTTCAGCTGCACGCCGCGCTCACGGAGGCGCTGGTCGGGCTGGATGAAGGTGCGGCCCACGTACCGGTTCTTCACCAGCCCCTCGGCGTACGGGATGCCGGAGGCCTGCGCGTAGCCGATCGCCGCTGCCGTGGCGGAGTCCGGCACGCCGATCACCACGTCCGCCTCCACCGGGTGCTCCTCCGCCAGCCGGGCGCCCATGCGCATCCGCACCGGGTGGAGCAACTGCCCGCCGAGGCGGGAGTCGGGACGGGCGAAGTAGATGAACTCGAAGAGGCAGAGCGTCTGCCGCGGGCGGCCGTCCGTCATCGGGAGCGGCTCGCCGACCGGGAAGAAGGAGGCAAGGCCGTCCGCGTCCGCGCGCACCACCTCGCCGGGCTGCACCTCGCGGATGAACTCCGCGCCCAGGTGGTCCAGCGCGCAGGACTCGGAGGCGAACACGTAGCCGCTGCCGTTCAGCCGGCCGATGCACAGCGGGCGGATGCCCAGCGGATCACGCACCGCGAACACCGCCTCCTTCGTGAGGATCACGAGGGAGTACGCACCGACCGAGCGCCGCATCAGGTGCGCGAACCGGTCGTTCCAGTCCTCGCCGTCCGTCTCCACCAGCAACTTCCCGAGCACCTCCGTGTCGGAGGTGGTCTCGAAGGTGACGCCGCGCGCCTCCAGGTCGGTGCGCATCACGTCCGCGTTCACCACATTGCCGTTGTGGGCGATCGCCAGTTCCCCGGCGGGGCCTTTGAGGTGGAAGGGCTGCGCGTTGCAGACGACGGAGGAACCGGTGGTGGAGTAGCGGGTGTGGCCGATGGCGGCCTGCCCCGGCAACGCGAGGAGTGCGTCCTCGTCGAAGACCTGGCTGACCAGGCCCATCTCCGCGTACAGGTGCAGGCGACGGCCGTCCGATGTCGCGATGCCTGCGGACTCCTGTCCGCGATGTTGCAGCGCGTGGAGGCCGAAGAAGGTGAGCCGCGCCACGTCTTCCCCGGGGCCGTAGACCCCGAAGATCCCGCACTTCTCACCGAGGTTGTCGAGCAACCGACTACCCCCAGACGGCCAGGGAGGCCCCTTGAGGCTTCACTGTATCACGCACCCTACGGGTGGACTTCGCCGCGCAGGCGCATGTGCTCGATCTTCGTGCAGCGATCCATCACGACCTCGAGCCCGGCCGCCCGCGCGGCAGCGGCGGCCTCCTCGTTGACGATCTCCAGCTGCATCCAGACCACCTTCGCCCCGGCCGCGATCGCGTCGTCCACCACCGGCGGCACGTCCCCCGGCCGTCGGAAGATGTCCACGATGTCCACCGGCTCCGGCAGGTCACGCACCGAGGCGTACACCGGCCGCCCGAAGATCTCGGACTCCGCCGGGTTCACCAGGTAGACCTCGAATCCATGCTCGATCAGGTACTGCGCCACCTCGTTGGAGGGGCGGTCGGGACGGGAGGAGACGCCGACCACGGCGATCCGCTTCGCGTCACGCATGATCTCCATCGCGCGGTCCATCAGCGTCGCTCCCTGCCGTCTGGGGTGCCGTCCGGGCCGCCCTCGAGCCCGTCACCCTCGTCCTCGTCCACCATCCCATCGGCGTCAAGGTCGTCGTCGTCCCACTCGGCGTCCTCGTCGTCCTCCTCGAGGTCCACGAGCGCCCACTCCGGGATCGCACCGAGGACGGCCGTGCTGCCGCTCATCCGCGCCAGCGCCTCCGCGAGCACGTTCGCCCGCTCGAGCCCGAGGTCTGCGAGCGGCCGCGCCGCGCTCACCGAGGCGATCGCGAGCGTGCGGCCGTTGTCCTTCACCAGCCATACCTGCCAGTGCACCACGTCCTGCAGGTCGCCGGAGCCGAGTTCTTCCTCGAAGTTGCTCGTCACCTCGATCCGCGCGATGCGCGGGAACGGGACGAGTTCGCGCGTGCCGAGGCCAAGGCCGAGGAAGCCCTGCTGCCAGCGGCAGGTGCCCTTCTTGCGCTCCATCAGGAACGCGGAGCCGAGCACGTTGTAGACGAGCCCGAGCACGGCGGTGGGCCCGGAGATGATGATGAACGTCAGCAGCACCATCAGCAGCCAGAGCGGCAGGCTGTTGATGTGGTTGAAGATCAGCCAGACCGCCCCGGCGGTGAGCAACGCCTGGATCGCGGGGCCAATCAGGCCCATGCGCGCCGGCTTGATCGTGATCTGGTCGGGGGTGATCACCGCGTAGGAGCGGTTGAGCGCGATCCGCTCCGTGCTTGCGCCGCCGTCAGCCATCGCACCCCACCCGCCGCTGCACCGCTCGGATCGAGTCTAAGACGCCCTCGCGGTTGCCGCTGCTCCGCGCACGCGCCTACGATCCGCCCATGCAACGCCACCTCGTCGACATCCTCGCCTGCCCGCTCTGCAAGGCCCCGCTCACGCTCGCCGTGACGCGCGAGGACGCCGCCGAGGTGCTCGAAGGCACCCTCACCTGCACCGCCTGCAGCGAGGCGTTCCCGATCACCGAGGGCATCCCGAACCTGCTTCCGCCGGACCTGCGCCGGGCGATGGAGCAGGAGGCCACCCGCAGCGGGGGGCACTGATGGACGGCATGACCCAGGAGCACCTCCGCGTGATCGGCCGCGCGATCATGGCGCTCTCGCTCGCCCAGCTGGTGTTCTTCCTCGGCGGCGCCGTTCGGCGCTCCTACCTCGTCGTCGCGATCCCCACGGGCATCCTCTCCGGCGTCCTGGCCGGGGTCGGTGTCTGGGTCGGCTACACCATGGCGACGACGAACTGGGACCACCCGGCGGACTGGCCCCCGCCCTCCGACCTCGACGCCGCCGAAGGCGCCCCGCCCCCGGACGCGCTGGGGTAGCGGAACGTCGGCCTAGCCCTCGGCCCATTCCGGACCGCGCACCCGCACCACCTCAGCGCGCTCGGCCGCCGGCCGCAGGTCGCGCATGGAGGCGATCCGGAGGCCCGTCCGCGGGTGGATGACATCGCCCGCCACCTCCGCCAGCGGCACCAGCACGAACGACCGCTGCCCGAGCAGCGCGTGCGGCACCACGAGGTCGACGAGGTCGACCGTCTCGCCCTCGATCAGCGCGATGTCGACGTCGAGCGGGCGCGCGGTCCAGCGCGGCGCACGGAAGTCGCGACCGGCGGTCGCCTCCAGTTGCTTCGCGAGGATGAGCAGGTCACGCGCGTCGAGGGCGGTGAGGCCGGACACGGCGGCGTTGAGGAAGGCGGGCTGCTGCGTCACGCCCCACGGCGGCGTCTCGTAGAGCGAGGAGACGCGGTCGACCTCGATACCGCCGGCCCGCAGGCCGGCGACCGCCGCGCGCAGGTGGGCCTCGCGGTCGCCGAGGTTCGATCCGAGCGCCAGCCAGACGCGGCGCGGACGCGGCCCGGTCACGGGACGGCCTGGCGCACCACCGCGTCCGCGATCCGCGCCACCTGCACCATCTCGTCCACGTCGTGCACGCGCACCAGGTCCACGCCCTGCTGGATCGCGAGAGCGACCGTGGCCGCCGTCCCCCACTGGCGCTCCTGTGCCGGGCGGTCGATCACGTAGCCGATCGAAGACTTCCGGGAGGTGCCGATCAGCAGCGGACGCCCGAGGTCGCGCAGTTCGCCGAGGCGGCGCAGCAACTCGAAGTTCTGCACCGGCCCCCACCCGAACCCGAAGCCGGGGTCGAGGATCAGCCGCTCGCGTGGCACCCCGCCCGCCTCGGCCGCCGCGATGCACCGCTCGAGGCCGGCGCGCACGTCGCCGATGACGTCGCCACCGAACTCGCGGCCGCGCTGGTTGTGCATGAGCACGACCGGGACGCCGGCAGCCGCGACGACGCGCGCCATCCCCGGGTCACCGAGGAGCCCGGTGACGTCATTCACGCCGTCCGCGCCGTACTCCAGCGCGCGGCGGGCGACCTCCGCCTTGCTCGTGTCCACGGTGATCGGGACGGACACCGCGCGGCGCACCGCGCCGAGGACGAGCATCAGCCGGTCCCACTCGGTGTCCGCGTCAACGGGGCCAAAGTCCGGCCGCGTCGACTCCGCGCCGATGTCCAGGAGGTCGGCGCCGGCGGCGACCATCTCCTCGGCCAGGCGCGCCGCGGCCCGCGGGTCGACCAGGCCGTCACCCGAGAAGGAGTCCGGCGTCGCGTTGATGATGCCGACGACGTAGGTGCGGAGGCCCCACTCGAACCTCGTGCGGCCGAGGGTGATTGGGGCTGGCTGAGGCGGCATCACACCACCTCGATCGGCTCTTCTTCGATCACCCCGCCGCGGCGGATGTGGTACGCGCGCACGTCCGGCGGCTCCTGCGCGAGCGACACGAGGATGTAGAACGTCCCCGGGAACATCGGCTCCTGGTCGACCTCGCCGGGCGGGAAGAACGCCATGCGCACGTCCGTCGGCGAGGGCCGCGCCGGGGATCCCACGTGCGAGTGGTAGATGGCGAAGAGCAACTCGCCGGACTCATCGCGCGAGCGCTCCAGCCGCATCATCTGCAGCGGGTTCATCTCGTAGCGATAGGGGCTCGCGGCGTCGTTCTTCACGCGGTGCACGGCGGTCGGGACGCCGTCGCGAGCGTGCACCATGCCGCAGCATTCGTCCGGGAGGTCCTCCCGGGCGTGCGCCACCATCTCGTCGATGATCGACTGCGGAATCCTCGGCATCAGGTCATCCGATCCAGGGCCGGGTCAGGTCCAGGCTTCCGTCTCACCGTCGTCGATGCACGCGCCGGCGATCATCTTCATCTGCAGGAAGTTCACGCTCGCCGGCTCCGCCCAGAGGTGCGCGATCCAGTGGTCGCGCTCCTCCTCCGGCAGCCGGTCGAGCAGGTCGCCGAGCGTCGCGTGGAGGACAGTCTCGCCGCCTTCGGTCGCCGCGATGCCAACATCGATCGACCACCGGTTCGCGAAGGCCACGCGGCCCACCGTGCGCGTCCGGATGATCTGCGCGCCGGGCATCCCGCGGTAGCGGTCCACCACCTCCGGCCGGAACCGGAGGTGGAGGCGCCGGCCATCGCCGGAGGCGAGCACACGGCGAAGGAGGGTCTGCTCCAGTGCCACGTGGCCCTTCGCGGCGTCCATCGCTACTTCTCGATCGGCACGCCGACCATGGAGCCGTACTCGGTCCACGATCCGTCGTAGTTGCGGACGTCCGGGTAGCCCAGCAGGTGCTTCAGCACGAACCAGGTGTGGCTGGAGCGCTCGCCGATGCGGCAGTACGCGATCGTCGGCGAGCCCGCCTGGAGGCCCTGCGCGCCGTAGAGCGCCTGCAGTTCCTCGGTGGAGCGGAACGTGCCGTCCTCGTTCACGGCGCGCGCCCACGGGATGTTCTTCGCGCCGGGGATGTGGCCGCCGCGCTGCGCCGTCTCGGACATGCCGGGAGGCGCGATCACCTCGCCGGAGAACTCCGCCGGGCTGCGCACGTCCACCAGTTGCACCGGCTGCTTCAGCGCCTCCAGCACGTCGTCGCGCACCGCGCGCAGCGCCGGGTTCGCTTCCTTCGCGGCGTACGAGGCCGGCGCGACGCTCGGCTCCGCGGTCGTCGTCGGGCGGCTGTCGGCGAGCCACTTCACGCGGCCGCCGTTCATCAGCGACACCTGCTCGTGGCCGTACAGTTCGCACAGCCAGAGCGCGTACGCCGCGAACCAGTTGTTGTTGTCGCCGTACAGCACGATGTGCGTGTCGTTGGCGATGCCAGAGCGCGCCATCAGCGCCTCGAAGTCGGCCTTCGTGAGAATGTCGCGGCGGATGTTGTCCTGGAGCTGGGTCGTCCAGTTCCACGCGATCGCGCCCTCAATGTGGCCCTCGCGGTACGCCTCGGTGTCCACGTCCACCTCGACCAGGCGCACCTTCGGGTCGCTCTTGTGCTCCTGCACCCAGTCGACGGTGACCAGCTTCTCGGTCATGCCATGCTCCCCTGTCCCACCCCGGCGTGAGCGTCGAGGCCTGTCGTTACCACCACAACTTTTCGGCGACGCGTTCGCGGATCTCGTCGTACTCCGCGCCCCAGAGGCCGGTGGAGAGGTACTTCCAGCCGCCGTCCGCCAGCAGGCAGACGATCTTGCCGGACTCCATCTTCTCCGCCGTCCGCTGCGCGGCCCGCACCACCGACCCGGACGAGACACCGGCGAACACGCCGGTCTTCTGCGTCAGTTCCTTCGTGACCGCGAACGAGGTGCGCGAATCCACGACGATGCGCCCGTCCAGCACGGTGTCGTCGAACACCGGCGGGATGTAGCCGTCCTCCAGCGCGCGCAGGCCCTGCACCAGGTCGCCGGGGTGCGGCGCCGCCGCCACCACCCGGATCGCCGGGTTGTGCTCCTTCAGCCGCCGACCGTTGCCGGTGAGCGTGCCGCCGGTGCCGAGGCCGCCCACGAACACATCCAGGTCCGGCAGGTCGGCGATGATCTCCGCCGCCGTGGTCTCGTAGTGCGCGCGCGGGTTCATTTCGTTCTCGTACTGGAAGAGCATCACCCAGTCCGGGTTCGCGTCCCGGATCTCGGTCGCCATCCGCACGGCGCCGTTCGAGCCGAGGTCGCCCGGCGACAGGATGATCTCCGCCCCGAACGCCTCCAGTAGTTGCGTGCGCTCGATGGAGACGGCGTCCGGCATCACGATCTTCACGCGGTAGCCGCGCAGCCGCCCGATCATCGCCAGTGCGATGCCGGTGTTGCCGGACGACGGCTCGAGGATCGTGGCGCCCGGCTTCAGCCGGCCGCTGCGCTCCGCCTCTTCCACCATGAACTTCGCGATCCGGTCCTTCACGGAGCCGGTAGGGTTGTTCCCCTCCAGCTTCGCCCAGATCTCCACGCGCGGGTTCGGGGACATCACGGAGATGTCCACCAGCGGCGTGTTGCCGATCATGTCGATGACGCTCCGGTACTTCATCGGAGCGCTCCCGTCGCTAGTTGCCGCCGGCGAGGGCGGGCAGGAACGAGACGGAGTCGCCGTCGTTGATCGGCGTGTCCTTCCCGCCCAGGTACCGGACATCCTCGTCGTTCAGGTAGATGTTCACGAAGCGGCGCAGCGCCCCCTGCTCGTCCACGATGCGCGAGGCGAAGCCGGGGTACTCCCGCTCGATGTTGTCGATCAGTTCGCCCACGGTCTTGCCTTCCGAGGCAAACTCCCGCTGGCCGTTCACCGCCTGCTGGATCACAGAGGTGACGTGCACGGTCACCGGCATCGGTCAGTCCTTCCCATCGGCGCGGCCACCATCGTGCCGCCCGAGAGCGTCTCAGTCATCCCGCGGGGCGCAGCGCCACCTAGGCGTGCACCGCCGAGGGCATCGAGAGCGGCGCGGAGCCGCAGAACTGGTCGTAGTCGATCAGTTCCTTCACCGTCGGGTGCTCGCCGCAGAGCGGGCAGTTCGGGTCCCGCCGCGTCTTCATCGTGCGGAACTCCATGGTGAGCGCGTCGATGAGCAGCAGCCGGTTCACGAGGGACTCGCCCACGCCCAGGATCTGCTTGAACACCTCGGTCGCCTGGATGGAACCGACGATGCCGGTGATCGCGCCCAGCACGCCGGCCTCGGCGCAGGAGGGCACCAGGCCCGGCGGGGGCGGATCCGGGTAGAGGCAGCGGTAGCAGCCCTTGCCGGGCTGGTAGACCGTCGCCTGGCCATCGAACAGCAGGATCGCGCCGTCCACCAGCGTCTTCCCGGTCAGGTAGCACGCGTCGTTCACCAGGTACCGCGTGGCGAAGTTGTCCGCGCCGTTCACAACGATGTCGTACTGCGGGATGATCTCCATCGCGTTATCGCTGGTGATCGGCATGTGGTGCAGCACCACGTTGACGTGCGGGTTGTACGCCTTCAGCGTCTCCTGCGCCGACACGATCTTCGGGCGCCCCACGTCCGCGGTCTGGTGCAGCACCTGCCGCTGGAGGTTGGAGAGGTCGACCGTGTCGAACTCCACCAGGCCCACGGTGCCCACGCCCGCCAGCGCCAGGTACAGCGCCACCGGGCCGCCCAGGCCGCCCGCGCCCACCACCAGCACCTTCGCGTTGCGCAGTTTTCGCTGACCCTGCGGGCCCACCTGCGGCATGATGATGTGCCGCGAGTACCGCATCACCTCGTCTGGCGTCAGCGCCACCGAGGCGGGCGCGCCCTGTGTTCCATCAGCCATTGCCGTTGCCCCCTGCTCCACCCGCCAGCGCGGGGATGACTGCCACCTGGTCGCCTTCCGACACCGGAGTGTCGACGCCGGCGAGCTCGTGAATCTCCTGGTTGTTCAGGTAGACGTTGATGTGCGTCGGCACCTGCCGGCCCTCGCCGTACACCAGATCCGCGAACCCGGGGTACAGCGCCTCCACCGCGTCCAGCACCTCGCCCACGGTGGATCCCTCCACGTGGACACGCTCCCGCATGGCGGTGATCCGCCGGAACGGGGAGGGGATGTAGACGCTGACCGTCATGGCCTGATGCTCACTCTACTCATGGTTGGTGTCTCGGGACGGTGGCTATATCGCCACCGTCAGGTATCGCTCGCCGGTGTCGCAGAGCATCGTGACCACCCGCTTGCCGGGGCCCAGCTCCCGCGCCACCTTGAGGGCGGCCCACACGTTCGCGCCGGAGGAGATGCCCGTGAGCAGCCCCTCCTCACGCGTCAGCCGCTTCGCCATCTCGTACGCATCCTCGTCGCGGACGCCCACCACCTCGCCGTAGATCTCGCGGTCGAGGACGCCCGGGATGAACGAGGCGCCAATGCCCTGGATGCCGTGCAGTCCGGCGCGCCCGCCCTGCAGCACGGGCGCGCGTGCCGGCTCCACCGCCACCACGCGCGCCCGGATGCCGGCCTCCCGCAGCGCCTGGCCCACGCCCGTGATCGTGCCGCCGGTCCCGACGCCCGCGACGAACGCGTCCAGCCGTCCACCGGTGGCACGGATGATCTCCGGGCCGGTGGTCTCGCGGTGCACCTGCGGGTTCGCCGGGTTCTCGAACTGCCCGAGCATCACATACTTCTTCTCGGCGACGAGTTCCTGCGCGGTGTGGACCGCGCCGGTCATGCCCTCGATCGCCGGGGTCAGCACCAGTTCCACGCCGAAGCGCTCCAGCAGCCGGCGGCGTTCCAGGGACATGTCCTCCGGCATGGTCAGGACCAGCCGGTAGCCCTTCGTCGCGCACACCATCGCCAGGCCGATGCCGGTGTTGCCGGAGGTCGGCTCCACCAGCGTGTCGCCCGGCTTCAGCCGCCCGGACACCTCCGCCGCCTCCACCATGGACCGCGCGATCCGGTCCTTCACGGAGCCGGCCGGGTTGAACACCTCGAACTTCCCGAGGATCTCCGCGGCGCCGGGCTCGCCGATGTGGCTCAGGCGCACCAGCGGCGTGTTGCCGATGAGGTCCAGCACGGAGTCGGCGATCGCCGGCTGGCCGGTCGTCAGGTGTTCGGGGGCTACCACCGTGGGTGCTCCTGTCGCCTCGGGCTGCGCCCGGGGGCGGGTTTGCTGCTCAGATGCTGTAGTTGATCGTGGCTACGCGCTCGTGCTCGCGCTCATGTTCGACGAGGGCTGCCAGGGAGACGGACGACAGTTTGCTGCGCATGTCATCGTAAATCTCCTGCCAGACCCATTCCTGCCCGCAGATCGCCTCGCCGCCCGGTTCGTGGTCGTCCAGACACTGGAGCGGGGCCAGCGACCCTTCGAGCGCTTCCAGCAGGTGGAGGAGACAGATCTCCTCCGCCGGCTTCGCCAGCAGGTGCCCGCCGCCCGGCCCGCGCACGCTGCGCACGAACCCCGCCCGGCGCAACTGCGCCAGCAGGTGATCGAGGTACGACTCCGGGATCTGCCGGCGCTTCGCGATCTCGCTGCGCTGCACGGGGCCTTCGCCCTCGTGCTTCGCGAGGTCGATCATCGCACGTACGCCGTAGTCGCCCTTGGTGCTGAGCAACATCGCCCGGGAGCCTCACCGGCTCAGGCGGAGGCCCGGCCGCAATTCACGAGTGATTTAGTAGACATTGTACCAGAGATTCCCGCACGCGCAGGTCGTGATTACGACCCGGACCGGTCACGTCCACGCAGCGACCCCACCACCGCTCCCCAGGCCGCCACCGCCGCGAGCAGCAGCGGCAGCCCGATCGAGGCCAGTCCCAGGAGCACGAGCACGGTGGCCCCGAGCGCCCCGGCGGCGAGGAGCGCGATCCCGGCGTTGCTCGCCGGGCGCAGCGACCCCGCCACCAGGCACACCGGGATCGCGATGAACGTGGCGGCGATCGCGCCGACCGCCACCTCGTTGCCCTCCGTCGAGACGGAGCCGCCGGAGATCAGCGACAGATACAGCACGGCGACGGCGCCCGAGAGCACCGCCGCCGCGAATCCAGCCTTCGAGGTGACCGGGCGCTGGCTACGCACCGCCGGCCACGGCGGGGACGATCGAGACCTCGTCGCCGGCCTTCAGCGCCGTCGAGAGGCCCTGGAGGAAGCGCACGTCCTCGCCGTTCACGTAGATGTTCACGAAACGGCGGATCTCGCCGCCCTCGTCCAGCAGGCGCTCGCGCATGCCGGGGTACTGCGTCTCCAGCGAGGTGACCACGGAGCGCAGGTCTTCCGCCTCGATCTTCGCGGTGTCCACGTTCTGGGTGAGCGCCCGCAGCGGGGTCGGGATCTTCACGGTGACGGCCATCAGTCTGTCCTTCGGATATGCGTTCGGGATGCGTTCGATCGGTCCGCCGGCATCCGGCCGGCGCGGCGGTTATCCCTCGACGACGTCGCCGAGGGTGGCGTCGTCCACGCGGACGCCCTTCGAGCGCGCCCAGTCGAGCGCGCGCTGGATTTCGTCGTCGTCACCCTCCAGGCCCAGGATGACCCAGCCGATGCTCTGGTCGATCGCGGCCATGCGGATGCTGGTGACCACCTTGAACAGGTGGCCCATCTGGTAGACCACCGGCTCGCGCACCTGCTCCGCGCCGAAAGTCAGGCGGACATGCTTCTCGGGCATCGCCTCCCCCTTACGCCGTCACGGGCTGGCGGAGGCCGGCCTCACGCGCCTCGCGCGCCTCGATGAAAGCGCCGACGCTCGGCTGGATGTGGAGCGGCTCGGCGACCTCGTCCACCACGGCTTCCACGGTCTTCAGGCCGCCGCCGCTGATCACCGCCACCGTCTCCTCGTTGCGCTTGATGAACCCGGAGGCCACCAGCTTCTTGAGGCAGGCGATGGTCACGCCGCCGGCAGTCTCGGCGAAGATGCCCTCCGTCTCGGCGAGCAGTTTGATGCCGTCCACGATCTCCGGGTCGGTCGCCATCTCCGCGCCGCCGCCGGTCTCCTCCATCTGCTTCAGCGCGTAGTAGCCGTCCGCCGGGTTCCCGATCGCGAGCGACCGGGCGATGGTGTTCGGCTTCTGCGGCACGAAGTTCAGCGTGTCGTTGGCGAATGCCGTGGAGATCGGCGAGCAGCCGGTCGCCTGCGCGCCGGACATCCGCGTGTGCGGCTTGTCGATCAGACCGACCTGGTGGAACTCCTTCAGCCCCTTCCAGATCTTCGTGAACATGGAGCCGGACGCCATCGGCGCCACAATGTGGTCGGGGGCGCGCCAGCCGAGCTGCTCCGCCACCTCGTAGCCGATCGAGCGGGAGCCCTCCGCGTAGTACGGGCGGACGTTGATGTTCACGAACGCCCAGTTGAACTGCATCGACAGCTCGGTACAGAGCCGGTTCACGTCGTCGTAGGAGCCGCGCACCGTGACCAGGTGCGGGTCGTAGATCGCGCTGCCCACCACCTTGCCGCGCTCCAGGTCGTCCGGGATGAAGACGAAGCACTCCATCCCCGCGCCGGCCGCGTGCGCCGCGACCGAGTTCGCGAGGTTGCCCGTGGAGGCGCAGGCGATCGCGTCGAAGCCGAACTCGCGCGCCTTCGCGATCGCCACGGAGACCACGCGGTCCTTGAACGACCACGTCGGGTTCACCGTGTCGTTCTTGATCCACAGGGTGTCGAGGCCGACCGCCTTCGCCAGCCGGTCGGCGCGGAGCAGCGGCGTGAAGCCGGTGCCCAGGTCCACCTTGTAGGCCGGGTCGCACGGCAGGAACGGCGCGTACCGCCAGAGGGTGTTGGGCCCCGCCTCGATGGCGTCGCGGGTGGCGGCCTCCCGGATCGCGCCGTAGTCGTACGCGACCTCCAGGGGGCCGAAGCAGAACTCGCAGGAGAAGATCGGGGCGATCGCGTACTCGCGGCCACACTCGCGACACTTCAGGGCACGGCTGAACGAAGACATGGCGATTTCCTTGGACTGACCGAGGGGGCGGGGTGTCGACGGGGACGCCCGATCCGCTGCGCCGGGTGGCGCGCGATCGGGCTACCGCATCGCCATGCGCGTCAGCGACGACGGGGCGAGGGTGCTGAGGGGGTGCGGGAGTGACATCGCGTGTCGCGCCTTCCGTTCATCTTTCCCGTCCTCGACACGTCCGAGGAGTCGGGCCGGAGGGAGCACCGTGTTCACCCCGGCGAAGGGTGACCGGTTGCCGCGGTTTCACAGGGCCGGAACCCTCCACCGCTCTGGATGAACCGCCGAGGGGCCACCGGCCACGCTCGACGCGTATCGGTTCGAGACTACGGAGCGGCCGTCCGTTCTGTCAATCAGGGCCACCCGAGGGGTGCCCGGAAGGCCGCCCTAGCCCCGGGCGAGCCGGATCCGCGCCTGGTTCACGGCCGCGCGCACCCGCTCCAGGTCGATCGGGGCGGTGCTCACCACCTCGCCGTCCACCTCAACGACCGGGATCTCCAGCAGGAACCGCTTCTCGAGGTCCGGGTCGGACTCGATGTCCACCTCGCGCAGTGCGAACGGGATCGTGCGGGCCAGCGCGTACAGCATCTGCTTCGCGACGGCGCAGAGGTGGCACCCGGCGCGCGAGTAGAGAACGACCTCCGGGAGCGCGCCCGCCACGCTAGCGCCGCCGGACCTGCACGCGGCCCACCGGCGTCGCCTCGGGCGGAGCGCGGTCCACGGGGCCGCGCCGCACCCACATCGCGATCACCGGGATCGACAGCGCAATGACGACAAGCGAGACGAGCTGGGGGACGCTCACGTCCGTCAGCACGGTGCCGGAGGAGTCCAGGCGCAGCATGGACACCGCGTACCGCATCGCGGCGTATGTCGTGAGGAAGGCGAAGAACGCGAGGCCCGGCCGGCGCCAGAACGGGCCGAAGATCAGCCACAGCACCATCCCCAGGATGAGGAAGTCGCCGATCATCTCGTACGTGGTCGCCGGGTGATGCGCGCCGACGGCGACCGAGTGCGCGAACGCGGGCGACTTCGGGTGGGTGTAGATCACGCCCCAGGGGAGGTCGGTCGCGCGTGCGAGGTGTTCGCCGTTGATCAGGTCGCCGATCCGGCCGATGCCCATGCCCAGGATCAGGCCCGGCGCCGCCGCGTCCAGCCCGTTCGCGACGTCCCAGCCCTTCCAGAGCGCGTACGCCAGCGGACCCGCGACGCCACCGAGGACGGCACCCCAGATCGAGATCCCGCCCTCCGTCAGCTGGATGATCTGTGCAGGGTTCACGCCGTAGAAGTCCCAGTGCTCCGCGACGAAGAGCAGCCGCGCGCCGATGATGCCGCTCGGCACGCCGATCAGCGCCAGCGTGTACGCGTCGTCCACGTTGAAGTGGATGCGCTCCGCCACCCGCAGCGAGATCTGGACGCCGGCGAGGATGCCGATCGCCGTGAACAGGCCGTGCCAGGTCAGCAGGAACGGCCCGATCTTCCCGATGTCCGGGCTCCACGGGATCTCGATGGCCAGGAACAGGGCATCAGGGCTCAAGCGCGCCTCCGGGACGTGGGTGGTGTCATTCCACGATAGCGCGGCCCGCCGCCCGGCGTCCGGCTACGTCCCGGCACGCTCCTTCGGCGTGAACGCGCGCTCGTACAGCGCCCGCACCTCCTCGGGCGGGAGCCCGTCACCGAGGAAGGACGCGCCGAGGCGCAACTCGAAGTGCAGGTGGAGTTCCGTGTTCGGGTTCGTGACCGACTCCGGCGTGCCGGACTCGCCGATGCCACCGATCACCTGGCCCGCCTTCACGGCGATGCCGACCGCCACGCCCTCATCGATCGATTCCATGTGGCAGTAGCGCGTCACGATCTCGTTGCCGTGGTCGATCCACACCTGGCGGCCCCGGTAGATATCCAGCGTCTCCGGGTCGCTGAACCCCTGCTGCGCCGTCTTCGCATCCAGTTCCACCACCTGCGCGAGCGTCAGCTCCACGTAGTCGTGGTCGGCGCGGATCACCACGCCGTCCGCCGCCGCGACGATCGGCGTGCCGCGCGCGATCACGACGCACGCGTCGCCGAAGTAGAAGTCCACCCCCTCGTGGATGCCGTTGCGGTACTCCCGAGGCGCGTTCGGCATCAGCCGGTCGCTCGTCGGCAGGCACGCGCCTTCCACCGGCATGACCAGGCCGACGATGTCGTCGCGGTTGAGGGTAGACGGGGGCGGTGTCGGCGTGAACGGCATCGCGGTCGCGGTCGGGACCACGGCGGTCGGGGTGCCCGTCACCGGGCTGCCGTCCGCCAGCACGGTGACCTCGTCGTCGCTGCCGCCGAGGCAGCCGTTCAGCACGAGGGCGATCGGGGTCGCGCCCAGCAGGCGCAGGAAGTCACGGCGTCCGGGCCGCATCTGGTGTTCCGTCTCCACCCCGCCGCAACCAGCATAGTCCGCCGCGCGGGACGGTCGACCCGCGCGCCCGCGCGCCGCTACATCCGCGCGACGCCCTCGAACCGGCGCGAGCGGCGGCGTGCGACCTCCGCGGCGGCGTGGTGCGCGCGCGCGGCATGGACGTCCGGCGTGCGCTCGATCCGCGCCTCCGGGCCATAGCGGTGCCGCAGCGCCGCCTCGATCAGGTGGTCGAGCAGCCCGAGGTTCTTCGGGAGCACCGAGCCGTGCAGGTACGTCCCGATCGCCTCGCGGTAGACACAGCCCTCGGTGCCGTCCGCACCGTTGTTCCCGAAACCGTACTCCACGCGTGCGAACGGCCGCGCGGACGGGCCGAGGTACGTCCGACCGCCGTGGTTCTCGAACCCCACGAGCTCGCCGATCTTCCCCGGGGTGTGGTCGGCGAGCACGTCGCCGATGCACCGCGCGACGCCCGGGCCAGGCGCCACGGTCGTCACGTCGAACAGGCCCACGCCGGGCAGTTCCGCGCCCTGCGTGTCCCGATACCAGTGGCCGAACAACTGGAAGCCGCCGCAGATCGCCAGCATCGCCACGTCGTCCTCGGCCCAGGCGCGTAGGGTGTCGCCGCGTCCCGCGAGTTCGTCCGCGATGCGCCGCTGCTCGCGATCCTGGCCGCCACCGATCAGCACCAGGTCTGCCTCCGCCGGAAGCGGGTCGCCCAGGCTCACGCGGGCCACCTCCACCTCCGCGCCCAGCACGCGCGCGCGGTGCTGCAGCGCGATCAGGTTGCCGCGGTCGGCATACACGTTCATCACGTCGTCGTAGAGCGACACCACGCGGATCGTGCCGAGCGCGCTCACGAGGCGCGCTCCCAGTACGCGCCCGCCCCGGCGCGCGCCGCCACCACCTCGCGCACGTCGATCATCGCCGTGTACGTCGCGACGATGTCGAGCGTGCCGCCCTCGGGCGTCGCCGCCAGCGCGGCGTCCAGCGCCGGCCCGGTGACCGCGACCGTCGCCTCCGGCGTGCGGCCCGCGAGGTGGAAGCGCAGCGCCAGGTCATCGGCGCGCGTGCCGGCACACGTGAGCCGCGCCACGTGGCCGGCGAGGCGTTCCACGTCCGCGTCGTAGATCCACGAGACATCCTGGCCGTCCTGGATGCCGTCGTTCAGGAACGCGAGCAGGTGCAGCGGCCGCCCGGCGGCCAGCAGCGCGCGCACAATCTCGTTCAGTCCCGCGGGGTTCTTCGCGAGCCAGATGCGGACGATGTGGCCGTCCACCGCGAACCGCTCCTGCCGCCCAAACGCCGGCCCGGCGGACGCGATCGCCGCGACGCACACCTCAAGCGGTACGTCGAGGGCGCGCCCGGCCGCGATCGCCGCCAGCGCGTTGTAGACGGAGTAGAGCCCGGCCGCCGGAAGCATGAGCGTCGCCACCTCGCGCCCCGCAACGATGTCGATCTCGCTCGACTCCGCGGCGAGGCGCACCCGCCGTGCCAGCACCTCCGGCACCGGCCGTGCGCGGCCGCACGCGTCGCAGCGCCACCAGCCGACGTGGCCCATCGTCACCGCATCGTGCCGCACGCGCGCGCCGCACACGCAGAACCGCGCGTCCGAGGCGTGATCCGCCTCCGGCAGCGCGGCCGAGCGATCCTCCACGCCGAAATGCACCACGCGCCCCCGTGCGTGCTCCGCGAGCGCGGCCACCGAGGGGTCGTCCGCGTTCAGCACGAGCGCCGGCAAACCATCGACGGCGTCGAGCATGCGCGCCCACCCGGCGGCCACGGAGTCGATCTCCCCGTACCGGTCCAGTTGGTCGCGGAACAGGTTGAGGAACACCGCCACGCGCGGGCGCAGCCGCGGGAACAGCGACGGGAGTGCCGCCTCGTCCACCTCGAACAGGCCGAGGCGGTGGCGCGCGTCCGGGATCCGCCCACCGGGCCCGGCGGCATCGATCAGCGCGGTCACCAGGCCGCGCTCCAGGTTGGAGCCGGTGCGGTTGGTGAGCGGGGTCATCGCCGCCGCCTGCGCGATCGCGGCGATCAGGTGCGTCGTCGTGGTCTTGCCGTTCGTCCCGGTCACCGTCACCACGCCGTGGCCCGGCTGCGTGCCGAGCGCCTCCACGAGGCCCGGCGCGAGCGTCCGCGCGACGAGGCCGGGGAGCGCCGTACCGCCGCCGCGGCCCAGGCGGCGCGTCGCCTCGCCGGCGGCGCGGCCGGCGAGCAGCGCGAGGCGTTCGCGCGGCGAGGGCGGGCGGGGGGCGTCGAAGGAGGTCACGCCCTCGATTGTCGCATCCGCCCGCGGGAGGGGCGCGTTAGCGCAGGACCTCCCAGTAGACGCGCTCGCCCTCCTCGATGCGGCGGACGCGCTGCTGATCCTCCAGGTAGCGCAGGTGCGCCAGCGTCTCGCCGAGCGCGGAGCGCTTCATGAAGATGTTGAAGTCGTCGAACGGGCCGGTGTTCCACTTCACCCGCTGCGAAATCTCGCGGCCGGAGGCGAGACCGTCGCCGACGGCGTGCAACACCTCTTCGAGGCGGTCGTCGTGGTGGTGCAGCAGCACCTCGCAGCGGTCGCGCAGGTTGGCGATCGTGAACTCGTGCGCCGGCAGCGCGCGCCAGACATCAAAGTCCGCGACCTTGCGCAGGGAGTTGCGGAAATCGGAGAGCGGGCTGCTCCCCTCCTGGTCGGCATGCAGCGACACGTTCGGGCTGATGTACGGCAGCACGTGGTCGCCGGTGAACATCAGCCGGTGGTTCGGCTCGTACATGCACATGTGGCCGGGCGTGTGGCCCGGCGTCCACACCGCGCGCAGCGCCCAGCCATCGAACTCCACGAGTTCGCCGTCCTGCAGTTTGATGTCCGGCTCGAAGAACGAAGCGGGCGCGCCGCCACCCGGACGGCGCTCACCCTGCCCGGCGGGTTTCGCCGCGGGTTCCTCGCCCGGCTTCACCCGCGGCGCGGTCGGCGAGAGCGCCCCCGCGGCGTGCGCCGCGTCGATGTCCTCCTGCGGCACGCCGTGCGAGACGAGCCAGCCGTCCGACAACTTGGTCCACGCCTCGTTGTTGAGCCAGCGATCCTGGATCCACTGCCACTCGCGCTCGAGCATGATCACGTCGCAGTCCGGCGACTGCTCCTTGATCCACCCCGCCATGCCGATGTGGTCCGGGTGCGCGTGCGAGATGAAGATGCGGCGGATGTCCTTCGGCGCGTAGCCGAGGGCGGCCAGTTGCTGCGTCATCGCCTCGATCGCCTCGGGCGTCCCGAAACC
Source organism: Chloroflexota bacterium (assembly GCA_045863195.1). GTDB lineage: Bacteria > Chloroflexota > Dehalococcoidia > UBA2979 > UBA2979 > W-Chloroflexi-9. The sequence goes on along the minus strand of BTUI01000005.1, from coordinate 18,840 downwards.
GGCGTCGAAGAGCGAAACGCCGTCCGCGCCGCGGAAGGCGTACGGGATGATGTACGGCAGCGCGGGGCCCGGGAACGGCGTCTTCAGCTGGTACAGGCCGGGGACAATCTCCACCGAGGGTCCTCTCCGCGGACGTCACGGACGTGACGAGGGGCGTGCGGCCACGGTGCTTCGGCGCGACACATTCGCTGCCGGCGCAGGCCGCGCCGGAGCATAACAGACCCCGCCCTACCCGCCCGCGAGCAGTCCGAGGTCGTCCAGCGCGGGGAAGAGGTGGCCCACACCCGGGACGCGTCGATGCGCGGGCGGGTCACCGTCGTCGCGGTCGCCCACCTGCACGACCCACCAGCCGTACCGTCGCGGCGGGCCCACGTCGTACCGAGGCGTGTCGCCCACGAACACCGCCTCGTCCGCCGTCACGCCGAGATCGCGCAGCGCCGCCTCGAACACCTCGGGGTGCGGTTTGGAGCGACGGTGTTCGTCGCTGAAGACGAGCGAGTCGAAATGCGTGAGCAGGCCGTGGTGCTCGAAGACGGGCCGCAGGTGGCGACCGCCGGAGACGCCGGTGTTGGAGATCAGCCCCACGCGCAGCCCTCGCCGCTTCGCCTCCTCCACCGCCTCCGCGGCGCCCTCCAGCAGCGCGGGGATCGAGGCGCGGATCGCGCCGCCGTACGCCTCCACGAACTCGGCGACGTCCGCCTCGGTCAGGCGGTCCGCCAGCCCCGGCCGGATCTGGTAGATGACGTGGCGCGCACGGTGCTCCGCGCTGACGTCGCGGCCGTGCTCCTGCAGGCGGGAGAGCGTGCGGTTGGAGGCGAGGTGGTGCTGCGTGAATTCGTCCTGCGTGAGGACGATGCCGTGGCGCACGAGGACGGGACGGACGCCCTCGAACCGGACGCGGGCGCGCTCCGGGAACAGCTCGCGGCGCTCCGCCATGAGCGTGCCCCACAGGTCAAAGACGACCGCGCGCAGCATCGCGTGTCCCCCCAGCCGGCGGCGTCCGCCGGGAACACAACGAGCGCCCCCTGGGGCGCCCGTGCGTGTCGCCAGAGTCTGGCGAGATCAGGCCTTGGTGGACGGCCCCTCGTCGGAGGACTTCGCCTCGTCGCCTTCCTTCTCGCCGTCGGGCAGGCGCGCTTCCTTGCGGAACTCGCGGATGCCGCGGCCGAGGCCCGCGCCGAGGTCACCGACGCGCGAGGCGCCGAACAGGACGACGAGGATGGCGAGGATGATCAGCAGTTCCTGCCAGCCGAGGCTACCGAACATGTATCAGTCCCTTCCGGTACCCGTCAGGGTCACCGCGAGGCCAATCGTACCACTGCGCATCGGAGCCGCTAGCGCCGTACAGCACGGGCGTAACCCATCCGCACCCGGCCTACGTGGAGTACGGACACGAGGCCCGCGTGGATGCCTGGCGCGGGGGATCGCTAGCCGGAGACGCGCTCGATGAAGACGTGCATGACGCCGCCGCAGATCTTGTCGTCGCCCTCGACCGGCTCGGTGAGGTCCACGACGACCGTGCGAGGCTGGCCGTCCCGCATCGTCTCCATCGCCTCCTGCCAGACCTCCGCCTCCCCGCAGCCGCCACCAATGGTGCCGGCGAAGGTGCCGTCCGGGCGCAGCAGCAGCGCCGCGCCGGCCTTGCGGGGGGTGGAGCCGCGCGTCTGCGCCACGGTCGCCAGCACCCTCGGCTCGCCGTGGTGTTGGGCTTCGCGGATCTCGCGCACCAGTTCCAGCACGAAGCGACCTCCTGCGGTTCGGGAAAATCTTAGCGCGAACGCATCCACGGGAGATCCAACCGCACGCCGGGGGCGTATCTCCGGGTAAGCAGCCTGACGGACGGGTTGCCCCGGTCACCGGGACCGAGCCAGGGGAGAAAAGCACAGGGGCCGATTGCTCGGCCCCCGTGCCCCAGAGGGAACTGGCGAAGTATTCGAGCCGTCTTGCGACAGCTGCCCCGCTCGTCGGGACGCGCTCGAAGCGTACCTGTCCGCGACTGTCCCGAGCATAACACGCACGTAAAGTAGCGCTGCTCGGACGGTCTCCCCACATCGGGCTGCCGGAGGGAGGACGAGGCCGGGCAACCGGCCTCGTTCATTTCTACCCGGCACCAGCAGCGCCTACTCCCGCAGGTCCCGCATCCGCCGGCCGCTGCCGCCGCGCCGCAGCATCGTGATCTCCGCGAGGATCGAGACCGCGATCTCCTCCGGCGTTTCCGCGCCGATGTCGAGGCCGACCGGGGTGGAGACCGCCGCCACGGCCGCCGGGTCCGCGCCCTCCTCCAGCAGGTGGCGCAGCACCGTCCCCGTCCGCCGGCGGCTGCCGATCATGCCCACGTACGCCGCGCCCCGTCCCACCGAGTGCCGCAGCGCCTCCTCGTCCACGCGGTGGCCGCGCGAGACCAGCACCACGTACGTCGACGCATCGAGGGCGACCGAGGCGAACGCCTCCGCTGGCTCCGCGACGACGATCTGCTCCGCCATCGGGAACCGCTCCCGGTTCGCGAACTCGGCGCGGTCGTCGATGACGGTGATTCCGTAGCCGAGTGCCTCGCCCAGTTCGGCCAGCGCGAGGCCCACGTGGCCGCCGCCCACGATCACCAGCCGCGCCGGCGCCTCGAACAGTTGCAGCATCACCTGCGCGTCGCCGGGCTGCGCCTGGGAGCGGCGCGTCACGGTGCGACCGTCCCGCCCGAGGTAGAGCGTCTCCAGCACGACGCGCGGACGCGCGCCCAGCGCCTCGACGGCCGCGGAGACCACGGCCGCCTCAAACGCAACGGCGCCGAGCGAGCCGATCGTGCCGCCGGGGGGGCGCACGAGGATCTTCGCGCCAGCCGTCGCGAGCGGCGGGTCGCCCTCCGCCGTCACGGTCGCGACGGCGACCGGCTCGCCGCCGGCGAGCGCCGCCTCCACGGCCTCCATGATCCGCGCGAGCGTGTCCGCATCCATGCGCCGGATCATAGGCGTGCCCGCGCCGCGGTCACTGTGCCGCCGGTCAGTCGGGGTCCTCGACCTCGTCGAACGTGGCGGCCTCCAGGCCCAGCAGTTCACGCAGGACACCCCACGGCGTGAACCGCACGACGATCCAGAGCGCCGCGGCCGCCACGAGCAGGTCGTCCAGTTGCCCCACCACCGGGAGGAAGTCCGGGATCAGGTCGATCGGGAACACGAGGTAGAGGAGCAGCGGCACCGGCACCAGCCGCACCCAGATCGGGACGCCGGGGTGTCGGACCAGCCCCCAGATCGCCCGCAGCCCGCGACGCCAGCCGGCCTCCTCCACGATCTCGACGAGCGCGCGGAGGCGCGGGTCACGCGCGGCGAGGAGGCCCGCCAGCGCGACCAGCAGGAGCGGGCCACCGATCAGCGCGAGCCACCCCCACCACGGCATGGCCCGGCCACCGCCGCCTAAGCGAGCGGCAGCACGACCTCGGTGCGCTGCTTCGTCGGGTCGGGCTCCGTCTGCGGGTCGGTGAGGTACACCTCGTACGGCGCGCCGCCGGGCTGGCGGCCGGTCTGCGCCGCGTGCGCGAACACCGCCTCGTACACCGGGCCCACGTCCTCGTAGCGCCCCACGTGCAGCGCGACGACCGCGTCACCCTCCGGCAGCACGGAGGCCAGGATGTCGCCGTCGCCCGGGGTGTCGGCGGACACGCCGATCGCCGCCTCGAGGATCATCGGGGTGCCCATCTCGCGGACGATCATCATGACGTGCCCGGACGGGGCGACGCCGCGCTCCCCGATGTAGTGGAAGAGCCGCCCGTACGCCTCGCCCACCACGTCCGGCATCTGCGGCTGCGGCGCCATCTGGATGCGGATGCCCAGGATCGCCAACCGGGGACGGTGCTCAACGCGACACTCGACGGCCATGGCAGCACCTCCAGGCGCGGATTGTCGCACCCCGGGCCCCCGGCTCGGTCGTGTCGGCGCTAGAGGTTGAAGAGGATGTTCATCACGTCGCCGTCACGGACGACGTACTGCTTGCCCTCGGTGCGAAGTCTCCCGGACTTCTTCAGTTCCGCCATGGAGCCCTTCACCGCGACGAAGTCCTGCCACGGGGCGACCTCCGCGCGGATGAAGCCCTTCTCGAGGTCACTGTGGATTTTCCCGGCCGCCTCCGGCGCCGTCGCGCCCTTGCGCACCGTCCACGCGCGCACCTCGTCCTCGCCGGCGGTGAGGAAGGAGTGCACGCCGAGGAGTTCGTAGGCGGTCATGATCGCGCGGTCGCGCGGGGAGTCTTCCGGCAGCCCCAGGTCGGCGCGGAACGCCGCCGCCTCGTCCGGCTCCATCTGCGCCAGTTCCGCCTCCACCTTCGCGCACAGCACGGTCACGGCCACGCCGGACGATCCGTACCGCACGGCGAACTCCGCCTCGATCTCCGCGATCCGCGAGACATCGTCCTCGCCCACATTGATCACGAGGAGGACCGGGAGCGAGGTGATGAACTGGTACGCGCGGAGTTCCTTCTCCTCCTCGGCGGTGAAGGTCATGGAGCGGAGACCGTTGCCTGCCTCCAGGTGCGACTGCATCCGCTGGAGCAACGCCCGGTGCGCCTCCATCGCGCCACGGTCGCTCGCCTTCATCGTGCGCATCTCCGTCTCGATGCGCTGGAGGCGGCGCTCGATGAGCGCGAGGTCGACGAACGTGAGTTCGAGGTCGAGCGCCTCGACGTCGCGGTGCGGGTCGACCGAGCCGTCCGGGTGCGGCAGCGCGGCGTCCTCGAACGCGCGCACCACGTGCACCAGCGCGTCCATCTTCACGAGGTCGGCGACGAAGCCCTTGCCCGGCCCGTCCGAGCCGAAGCCCGCGACGGGGTAGTCCACCCAGCGGACCTCGGCGTAGGTGATCTTCTTCGGGTGGTAGACCTCCGACAGCGCATCCACGCGCGAGTCGGGCACCTTCACCACGCCCACGTTCGGCTCGTTGCCGGACGAGTACGCGCCCACCTGCGCCGTCCCCCGCGTGACCGCGTTGAACAGCGATGTCTTGCCCGACCGTGCTTTGCCGATGATGCCGAGATCCATGAGTGTCAGTCTGGGATCGCACCGCCGGAGCGGCAAGCGCCGGCTACGCGAGCGGGCTCCCCGCCAGGAGGTTGCGGGCGGTGCACCACGCCTCGACCTCCTCGCCCGGCATCGGGCGGGCGTAGAGGAAGCCCTGGAAGCAGTCCGCGCCCAGCGCACGGAGGAGTGCCGCCTCCGGCTCGTGCTCCACGCCCTCCGCGATCACCTCCAGCCCCAGGAACCTGCCGAGCGCGATGGTGGAGCGGACGATCTCACGGTCGCGCTCGCTCTCCAGCGCCCCATCCACAAACTCGCGCGCGAGTTTCACGATGCTGAAGGGGAGCCGGCGGAGGTACCCCACGCTGGCGTAACCGGTGCCGTAGTCGTCAATGGCCAGCCGGAACCCGGAGGCCCGCAGCCGTTCCATCTGGTCGAGCACGCCGGCCGTCTCGCCGATGAACGCGCTCTCCGTCACCTCCACCACCAGGCCGTCCAGAGGCAGCCCGCGCACGCCGGCCTCCGTCTGCAGCCGCTCCGCGATCCCCGGGCGGCGCAGCACCTGTTCGGACACGTTGAAATGAAGCCGGACATCCAGGCCGGCGCGACGCCAGATTGAGAGCCAGTCGAACGCCTGGCGGCGCACCTCGGCGCCGATCTCGTGGACGAACCCGCCGGCCTCCGCCATCGGGATGAACTCCGCAGGCGACACCGCGCCCCGCTCTGGATCCACCCACCGGGCCAGCGCCTCCACCGCCTCCACGTGGCCATCCTCCACGCGGAGGATCGGCTGGAACGCCACCGTGATCTCGCCGTTGCGCACCGCCCGGCGGAGCGCGGTCATGCCGTCCAGCCGGTGCCGCGCCTCCGCCGCCATGCCCGGGGCGAAGAACTCGAAGCGCTCCCGCCCGGCCTGCTTCGCCGCGTAGAGCGCCGTGTCCGCCGCCTGCATCAACTCACCGGTGGTGCGGCCGTCCTCCGGGTAGAGCGCCACGCCGAGCGAGACGGTGAGGAACAACTCCTGCCCCATCACCGTGAACGGCCGGCCGAACGACTCGATCACCCGGTCCGCCAGGCGCGCCGCCTGCACCGGGCTGTCGACGCGCCCCTGGACGATCACGAACTCGTCCCCGCCCATCCGCGCGACGGTATCTGCGCTCCGGACCACGCGGCGGAACCGCTCACCCATGGCACGGATCAGTTCGTCGCCGGCGGCGTGGCCGTAGGCGTCGTTCACGTCCTTGAACGCGTCCGCGTCAATGAAGTGGACCGCGACCCGGTGCCCGTCCCGGTCGGCAGCGAGCATCGCCTGCTCCATCCGGTCGCGCATCAGCGCGCGGTTCGGCAACTCGGTCAGCTCGTCGTGATGTGCGAGCCAGTCCAGCCGCTGCCGCTGCGCCTGCTGCTCCTTCTCCAGCGCCCAGATGTGGCTGACATCCCGGCCCGTGCCCACGACCCCGACGATCGACCCGTCCGCCTCCCGCAGTGGCGACATCGCCAGACGCAGCGCCGTCACGTCGCTGCCAAGGACCTCGTTTGGCGGCTCCTCCTCCATGGACCACTCGGAGAGCACCGATTCGCCCGCCACCACGCGCTCGATGAGGCGGAGGTGGCTGTGCCCCACGTCCGCCCCGAAGATTTCCGTGGGCAGCCGCCCCACGAAGTACGCCTGATGCTCTGGACGGACCCGGGGGCCGTAGAGGCCGGTGTAACGGCCCTCTCGGTCCGTCGTGAACACCACGTCGCCGACCGACTCGATCAGGCCACGAAACCGCGCCTCCCCGGCTTCCGCCTGCCGTCGCGCGCTGAGCTGGCGGTCGAACACACGTCGCAGGGACAGATACAGCGTCACCGTCGTCGCGAAGACGAAGCCGGCCCCCTTGACCGAGGCGACCGCGTCCTCGAACTCGCGCGATGGGGCGATCGCGCGAAGGGCTGCGTCAGTGAGCAGCACCCACGGCAACGCAATGACGAGGTAGAGCAGCGCAACTCGTGCCGCCGGATGCAGCCGCATACTGACGCCCCCTGGTCGCCGGAGCGTACCGCTATCCGCGATCGTATTCGTTCTCGGATGCACAACCTTGGGCGCGCGATCGCTCACTGACTGGAACGTCAGAAATGTCGCGCCGTTCGCCCTCGCCTTACCGGCGCGCCTGGCGCGCCAGCACCGCGCCGAAGCCGATGCCGGCCGCGAGCCCCGTGAAGAACCCGGGGAGACCCCGTCCCGGCGTCATCGCGATCCCCGCGAGGAGCCCGAGCACCACGCCGGCCGCGAGCGCCGTCGCCGGCCTCATCCGGCCGTCCCGACAGCGGCCCGCGCAAAGTCGCATCCGCGCGCCAGCGGACACTCGCTGCATCGAGGCGCGGAGCGGCGGCAGGTCTGCTGTCCGTGGCGCACGATCAGCGCGTGCCATTCGTTCAGCGCCCACACGTCCGGCCCCACGATGCGCAGCAGGAACTCGCGATAGGTGTCGTACCGCCTCGGCCCCGGCGGCATGCCGAGGCGTTCGAAGAGCCGGTAGGCGTATGCGTCTACGACGAACGTGGGCTTCCGCGCCGCGTACAGGGTCATGGCGTCCGCGGTCTCCGGCCCCACGCCCCAGATCGAGAGCAGCCGCTCCCGCACCTCGTCCGCGTCGCCCTCGAGCAGCGCGTCGAGCGACCCCGCGCCCTCGAACATCACCGCCTCGCAGAACGACTGGAGTTTCCGCGCCTTCACGTTGAAGTGGCCGGATGGCCGCACCAGCCCGGCGAGCACATCATGCGGGAGGTCCAGGATCGCTTCGGGCGTGGTCGCGCCAGCCGCGCGCAGGTTCGCGAGCGCCGCGGCCGCGCCCTTCCAGGAGGTGTTCTGCGTGAGGATCGCGCCGAGGCAGATCTCGAACCGCTGCTGCTCCGGATCCTCGGAGGCCGTCGGCCACCACTGCTGCGGCCCGTAGTGATCGAGGAGCGCGCGGTAGACGCGCTGCACCCGCGCGCGCGTCGGCGGCGGGCGCACCCACTCGCCGAGACGGCCCGCCTCGTGCGCGCCTTCGAGGCCGGTGCGGCCCGCCTGTAGGCGGCCGCCGGAGCGTCGCCCGGACGGCGGCGTCACGCGGTCACCGCGCCCACTTCGGCAGGCTCGCCTTCGGCACCGCGTCGTACGCGGCGATGTACGGCTTCACGTCCAGCACCGGCGTCCCGTCGATCAGGTCGAGCCCCTCGACGGTGAGCGAATCGCCCTCAACGGCGAGCAGGCGGCAGACGGTGACGCTGATCGGGTTCGGGCGGCCGCCCCGAAGCGCGAGCGAGCCCTGGAGGGGGTAGCGCGGGTCGCCCGCGGGGTAGGCCTGGCGGCGCTCCCGGAACTCGGCCGGCATCTCGTGGAGCCAGCCCAGCACGATCACGTGCGAGTAATCCGCGAGTCCCAGCAGCGCCTCGCCCAGCCCCTCGGTGAGGTCGATGCGCGAGCGCACGCGGTCCCACGCCTGCCGCGCGGCGTCGCGCTCGTCGTTCCGCACGACGCCGATCGGGCGCATGGTGATGTCGTCCATGACGGCCATTCTAGGCCGCTCCGCGGCGCTGGACGGCGGGGGCAGCGGCGCAGCCCTCGGTGGGCGCGGCGGATCCCGGAAAGTGGCGGAATCTCGCCGGAATCCGGGGATCCGTGGTACCCTGTGGGGGTGCCGGAGCGGCCCCTGATCGGCCCCTCTCACCTCCCTGGCGGCACCCGTCTGACCTGAGCCGATCGGCAATGGCGCGCCCGCCCGGGGCCGCGAGTGAACGGGGTTCCATGACCACGACCGCATCGCGCGCCACCAAGGCCTCCTCCACCTACACCGCGGACAACATCCAGGTGCTGGAGGGGCTGGAGGCGGTCCGCCGCCGGCCCGGCATGTACATCGGCTCCACCGACCAGCGCGGCCTTCACCACCTCGTCTACGAGATTGTCGACAACTCGATCGACGAGGCGATGGCCGGCTACTGCGACCGCATCATCATCACCATCGAGCCCACCGGCCACGTCTCCGTGAAGGACAACGGCCGAGGCATCCCCGTGGGCAAGGTCGCCAAGACCGGCCTCTCCGCGGTGGAGACGGTGCTCACCGTCCTGCACGCCGGCGGCAAGTTCGGCGGTGGCGGCTACAAGGTCTCCGGTGGCCTGCACGGCGTGGGCGCCTCCGTGGTGAACGCGCTCTCCTCCGAACTGCAGGTGGAGGTACGCCAGGGCGGCGGCATCCATCGCCAGTCCTACGCTCGCGGCGTCGCGCAGGGCCCCCTCAAGAAGGACGGCTCCACGAAGGCGGACGACACCGGCACGATGATCCGGTTCCTGGCGGACGCCGAGATGTTCGAGACGCTGGACTACGACTTCGACATCCTCGCCACCCGCTTCCGCGAGATGGCGTACCTGACGCGCGGCGTCTTCATCCAGTTCATCGACCTGCGCGGGGACGGCCAGGAGCGGTCGTTCTACTTCGACTCCGGCATCGAGGCGTTCGTCCGCCAGATCAACTCCACGCGCGGCCCGCTGCACCCCGACCCGATCTACGTGCAGCAGGAATCCGACAACGCGATGGTGGAGGTCGCCTTCCAGTACAACGAGTCGTTCGGCGAGGTCCTGCACTCCTTCGCGAACGCGATCAAGACGCCGGACGGCGGCTCGCACGTCACCGGCTTCCGATCCGCCCTCACCCGCGTCCTCAACGAGCACGCCCGCAAGGCGAAGTTGCTGAAGGACACCGACCAGAACCTCACCGGCGACGACGTCCGGGAAGGCCTGGCCGCCGTCATCTCCGTGAAGTTGTCCGAGCCGCAGTTCGAAGGCCAGACCAAGACCCGCCTCGGCAACCCGGAGATCAAGGGCATCGTGGAGTCCGCGGTCGCCACCGCCCTCTCGCAGACGCTGGAGGAGAACCCGGGCGTCGCGCGGCGCATCATCGAGAAGGCGCTGACCGCGTCCCGCGCGCGGGAGGCCGCCCGCAAGGCGCGCGACCTCGTGCAGCGCAAGGGCGTGCTGGAGGGCTCCAACCTCCCCGGCAAACTCGCGGACTGCTCGGAAAGCGACCCGAGCAAGTGCGAGCTGTACATCGTGGAGGGCGACTCGGCCGGCGGCTCCGCCAAGATGGCGCGTGACCGCCGCAGCCAGGCGGTGCTGCCGCTGCGCGGCAAGATCCTTAACGTGGAGAAGTCACGCCTGGACAAGATGCTCGAGAACGAGCAGATCCGGAACATCATCACCGCGCTGGGGACCGGCTTCGGGAACGACTACAACCCGGAGAAGCTCCGCTACCACAAGATCGTGATCATGACGGACGCCGACGTGGACGGCGCGCACATCCGCACGCTGCTGCTCACGTTCTTCTACCGCTTCATGCCGGAGATCATCGCGGACGGCTACCTGTACATCGCCCAGCCGCCGCTCTACTCAATCACCCGCGGCCGCAACGTCACCTGGCTCTTCGACGAGCGCGCGCGCGAGCAGTACTTCAAGGAGCACAGCGACAAGGGCATCTCCATCCAGCGCTACAAGGGCCTGGGCGAGATGAACGCCGAGCAACTGTGGGAGACCACGATGAACCCGGCGAACCGCGTCCTGCTGCAGGTCGAGGTGAACGACGCCGAGCTGGCGGACGAACTCTTCAACACCCTGATGGGTGATGACGTGGCGCCGCGCAAGAAGTTCATCACCACCCACGCCCTCGAAGCCACGCTCGACGTCTAGGCGGGACGCCTCCATGCCCGCGACCTGGCCGCAGCGCTTCTTCGTGGAGTTCGATACGGACGCGGTCTGCCCGTTCCCGTTCACGGACGACCCGATCATCGTGCTGTTCTTCGCCTCCTGGGCGTACAGCGCGGAGTTCGGCGGCGCGCACGAACTCGCGCAGGCCTCGCAGGTCCTCCGCCACTCCGGCGTCGACCTGAAGCCGCTGCTCCGCTACGCCGACCGCAACGTCGAGACCGAGGTCGACCGACGCGAGTTGGAGCGGTCATGGCAGCCCGCCGCGGACCTCGCCGCCTGCTGCCGCACCGTGGCGGAGCGCTGGGAGCAGCCCGGGCCCGCGCTCGCGCCGCTCATCGCCGGCTACGAGCACCTCGCCCCGCGGCTGCGCGAACTGAGCGTGATGTGCGACTGGGCCGCCGCCCGCCAGGCGAACGTGCGGCTCTCCTTCGACCTCGAGAACACCGAGCAGCGCACGCCCCGCCCCGCCGGGATGTAGGGCCCGCCGGGCTACTGCTCCGGCGCTAGCGCTCCGGGTGACCCGACCTTCCGGAGTGATCGCGCGATCTTTCCAACGCGATCCCGAACCAACTCAGGATCAAGACCAAACGACTCTATCTCAGCGACAGTCGCGGGAACATCGAACTCCAGACTCCGGAGTCTGCTCTTCGCAGCATCCCGCACTGCATCGAGCGCGACCTTGCGTGTGATCTCCTTGTGTCGTTCCAGGTACGTCGGTGCTACCCACACCGCGCCAGTTCGGAGCCGTGCTCGACCGGTGGCCTTAAGGCTCGCGGTTCCCGACCGTATCCGGCCCGGCGCAGCTGGCTGCCACGACCAATCAGTCTCTGTCAGGCGGGCTACGAATACGGCGACAATTTCCGTCGGTTCTCGTTCTAGCCGAGCAACCTCGGGGCGTTCATCAAGCGCAAATTGGGTTACGACAAACCACCCTTCACGGGGCCCATGCGCCTGCCAGCTGGATTCCGACCGGCTTGCCTTGAACTCCACCCCTTGGTCTGCCCGTTGAGCTTTATCCATCGGGTATTGACCGCTGACCAAGAGATCCGGATACCCGTTCGGATAGCCGTTCACAACGAGCCGCCCCTGGCTGGCATCAGCAACCCGGACAGCGAATGTCCGGCTGATCAGGCCGGAGAAGCTCGCTGCATCTAGCAGGTCTTCCACCCTCTGGTAGTACTGCTTCTGATGCAGAACGAGGTTCAGATCGTGGAGAAGATCTTGAACATCCTGCACGGCGCGATGGAACGCTCGGACGGGGAGACCGTACGGACGACTTTCATCTGGAAGAGTCACGATCCCCGCGGGATCCGGCTCGACCCTTCGAAGGTAGGGTGCTTCCTTCATCGCGTGATGATAGGTCGTCAAGTCGCGTTTGGCTTGTCGTTTCAAGCGCCGCGAGCATCGGGATTGCGGCCTGAGCAGCAAGCCAGTACTGCTCATCTATCTCGACGCCAACACCCTCGATAGCCAAGGCCTGGCAAGCGGCCAGCGTCGAGGCGCAGCCAGCAAAGGTGTCGAGGATTCGACCTTCACCTGTCGGAAGTACCGCGCGGACAAGTTGGCGCATGAAGTCCTGCGGCTTAAGGCTCGGGTGCGCGGCAATCGCTCGCTCGCGGGCGGGGGTAACACCGCTTTCGATCACGTCCGCGAAGGGCGTGTCTCTGGACGGCCGACGGAGCGCACCTGTGCCCCAGACCCGGAGGTTCGCCGACACCGTCTTCTGGTCTATCGGTTTTCGGTAGAGCCCCCATGGCTCCCAGCAACTCCGAGGCATCGTTGAGACGTCGGGGAACTCCTCGTGTGCACCCTTCGGCCGATCACCGCCCCGGAACGTGCGGACCAGCCGCACGATCTCGCCCCGCCTCTCAAACCCCGCGCCTTCCATCGCGGCGGCGACCAGGGGCGAGAGCAGGGGATTACTGGCTATAACGACATATCCTCCAGGACGAACTACGGGGAGCAGCAGGCTGGCCCAGGTGTAGAAGAATTCCCGCAGTGATCGGCGGTCGGCGGGGTCGAGAACCGTAAAGCGCGGCAGAGGCATTCGAGTAGCACCATCGAACGCAGGCGGAAGCCTCCAGATCCCGCCGCGCCCGGATCGGAGCTTCTCCTGCTGTTCCGCTTCGTACTCACGCAGTCCATACGGAGGGTCGGTCACCACTGCGTGATAGGCGTTTGCCGGCTGCCTTGCGAGCCACTCCAGACAGTCCGCAAGGATGAGACGTTGCTGGCGCCAATGGAAGACGCGCTCATTATCCCACTCGGCGATTGGCTGGACATTGAACGTCGGCGAGGCTTCTCCGACAGCGTAGACCCCACGGGAAAGGCGTCGGATCGGGCCGCCTGGTCGAGCCTGCAGCTGGAGCGACGACTGAACGGAGGACCTGGGCACTGGCCCGTACCTGCGATTCACCTCGGAATGGACATCGAGAACACTCGCACTGCCACCGAGCTCCAGAAGAGCGTCGATTACCGAGTCCCGAATGCGGCCTGGGAGGTTCTTCATAAGACGTCCAGACGTCTTTATCATGTCCCGCAGCCGGTGGCTAGTTCCCCCGTCACTCCGGCGCGAGGTACACGACCGGCAGGTCCTGACCGCCGTCCTGCAGCAGCAGCGCGGGCGGGTGGTTGCAGCCGAAGAACAGCAGCGCGATCCGGCCGTCCTCGATCACCAGGCGGTGGCCCACCTGCTCGCCGAACAGGTCAGCGACGTAGTTGATGTAGTAGTCGCCCACCGGCCAATACGGCTCCTGGCGCTCGTACTCCGGCGCCTCCACGACCGAGTGGAGCCGCTGCGCCTGCTGGACGAACGACCCCATGAGCGTATCCGCCTCGCGCACGAAGTAGCCCTCGCACGCCGCGGCCGGGAGCACGCGCACCACGGTGCCCTCCGCCTCGCCCTCCTCGCACCGCGGAGGGCCGCCGAGGCCGTCCACCGTGCGGCACTCCGTCTCGATCCACGCGACGCGGTCGACGAGACCCTGGATGTCCTTCGCCGCCACCATCGCGATCACCTCGTCCACCTCGGCGATCCCTGTCGGCCCGGCCTCCGCGGTCGGGGAGGCGGTCGCGGTGGCGGTCACCGCGGGCGTGGCGCTGGAGGTGGGCGTGGCCGTCGGCGCGGGGTCTTCCTCGGTGCACGCGGCGAGGCCGAGCGCGAGGGACAGGGAGAGGGCAAGCAGGGCGCGGCGGATGACGGGCATGGTGGGCTCCTCAGTCAGTGAGACGTGCGGCCTGAGGCGGCGGTTCCCGCGCTCAGGACTTCTTCGCCGCGGCCGCCGGCGCGGCCTCGCCGCGCGGGCGGAACAGCCCCACCGCCGCCACCGTCGCCCACACCCCCTCGAGGACCACGAACGGCCAGAACGGCACGAGCGCGGCGGCCACGCCGGCCATCCCGGCGCCCACCAAGTTCAGGAACAGGTACGGCCGCCCGGTCGCCTTCAGGTAGCCGAGCAGGTTCAGCAGGAAGGCGAGCAGCAGCAGCGCCACCCCGATCGCGCCGATGGTATCCGTGGTGCTCACGCGCTCCTCCATCCGGTCGCCCGGGATGAATCGTACGGCTGGGCCTCACCGGCGGCGATTGAGCCACCCCCCGGCGGGTGCGACGATTCCCCTCGATGTCCACCCCGCAGCCCGCACCGTCGTCCGAAGCCGCCCGCCTCGTCGAGTACGAGCGCTGGTTCGCCGGTTCGTCGCCCTCCTCGTGGGGGTTCCGGTGGTTCATGGGGCCCGGCCAGTGGTTCGCGAATACGCCCGTCGTGCGCCTCAAGACCAACCTGAAGCTGGACGCGACCGCTCGCGTGCTCGACCTCGGCTGCGGCCGGGGTGCCGTGATGCGGATGCTCGATGACCAGTTGCAGTCCGATGTGCCGCCGGTCGGCCTGGACTTCTCGCGGCAGGCGCTCCGCCTGGCCACGCGCGACGAGACGAACCCGATGCGTCAGGCGGGGCTGGTGCAGGGGTCCGCGACGGCGCTGCCGTTCCGGGACGGGGCGTTCAACCTCGTGCTCTGCGGGCACCTGGTGAAGCACCTGGACGACACCGACCTGCTGGGATTGATGCTGGAGATCCGGCGCGTGCTGGAGCCCGGCGGCCTGGCGCTCATCTGGGAGTTCGGCCCCACCGGGAACCCTCGGCTGGACGCCTGGAACGCGCGGGTCATCTCGCGAGGGGTGCGCCACCCCCGCCTGCGCTCCGGGGCCACGCTGAAGCGCATCGCGCGTGACGCCGGCTTCCCTTTCGTGCGCGACGCGGACCTGCGGCCGTTCCTGCTGCCGCCGATCCCGCGCGCCTCGATCCTCGTCGGCCGCCCGCCCGAGGGATTTCAGGGCTCGGTCTAGTCCGCGTCCCGGTACAGCCCGATCCGGTCGACGGCCTCGCGCACCTGTGTGGCCAGCATGCCCTCGGTCGACTCGCCGGCGCGCACCCGAGCGCGGATGGCGGTCGCCGACAGGTCGGTGAGGGCCATTGGTAGCAGGTCGATGCGTGCTTCGATGTCGGGGAGCACCGCGCGCAGCGCCTCCGTCACGAGCGGTTCGCCCTCACGCCCCGGCCGCTGCGCCACCGCCAGGCGTGCCCGCGCGACGATGCGCTGCGGCTCGTGCCAGTACGCCATGTCCGCCAGCGCATCCGCGCCGAGGATGAACCACCACGCCTCGTCCGGCTCCCCCGCCACCACGAGCGCCTCGACGGTGTCGGCCGTGTAGGACGGCCCCTCCCGGTCGAACTCCACGGTCGAGACCTCCGCCCACGGCAACGCTGCGACAGCGACGCGGACGAGTTCCAGGCGAATGGCCGCCGGGGTCACGCGCCGGTCTGCCTTCCGCCAGGGGTCGCCGGCCGGGACAAACAGCACCCGGTCGAGGTGCAACGCCTCGCGGGCCGCCTCGGCCAGCACAAGGTGGGCGAGGTGCGGCGGGTCGAACGTCCCGCCCAGGATGCCGGTCCGCCTCGGTCGCGCCGGCGCCGGCTCCGCGGTCATTCCTGCCACCGCACCATGACGTCACCCACGCGGATCATGTCGCCGTCCACCACGCCCAGGCGTCGCAGCGCACGCGCCACGCCCATCCGCCGCAGGCGGGAGAAGAACTCCTCGCGCGGCTCGCGGTCGTGGAGGTCCAGCGTCTGCGCCAGCCAGTTCGGCGTCGGCCCGTCAATCACGGCGACGCCGTCCTCGTCGATGTACGACTCGTAGCGACCACGCCGCTCCGGCGCGGGCTGCAGCACGGGGATGACTTCCGCCTCGGCGCGCGCCTCCGCGTCCTGGGCCTGCCGGAGGGTCGAGAGGGCCAGTCCGGCGAGTTCCCGGGTCCCCTCGCCGGTCGCGGCGGAGATCGCCCGCCACGGGACGCCCAGCGCCTCCAGGTCGTCCGCCAGCAGTTCGACGCGGGCGCGCGCGTCTGCATCGTCGATCTTGTTGAGCGCGACGATCATTGGCTTGTCGGCCAGGCCGTGGCCGAACGCCTCCAGCTCCGCATTGATGAGGGCGTAGTCCTCCAGCGGCTCCTCGCGGGTCATGTCGAGGACGTGCACCAGCACGCGCGTGCGCTCGATGTGGCGGAGGAACTCGTGGCCCAGGCCCACGCCCTCGCTCGCCCCCTCGATCAGGCCGGGCATGTCCGCGGCGACGAAGGTGTCGCCGCCCAGGTACACGACGCCCAGCTCCGGCTCCAGCGTGGTGAATGGGTAGGCCGCGATCTTCGGACGCGCACGGCTCCACGATGTCAGCAGCGTCGACTTGCCGGCGTTCGGCAGCCCCACGAGGCCCACGTCCGCGAGCAACTTCAGGTCGAGGCGCAGCCGCCGGCTCTCGCCGGGAGCGCCGCGCTGGGCGAACTTCGGCGCCTGGCGCGTGGACGTCGCGAACCGCTTGTTACCGCGGCCGGCACGGCCGCCGCGGGCGACGACGGCCGCCAGGCCGTCCTCGGTCAGGTCGGCGACGACCTCCTCGGTGTCCGCGTCGTAGATGACCGTGCCCACCGGCACGGCGAGGACGAGCGGCTTCGCAGAGGCGCCCTTCATCTGGTTCGGGCCGCCATCGACACCCGGCTCCGCGCGCTGGACACGCCGGTCCGCGTACTCATCGAGCGTGGAGCGGCGTCGGTCGGCACGGATGATGATGTCGCCGCCTCGACCGCCGTCACCGCCATCCGGGCCGCCACGAGGCACGAACTTCTCCCGGTGGAAGGAGACGACGCCGTCTCCGCCCTTTCCGGCGATCACTTCAATCTCAACCTGGTCGATCACGGCGCGGGCTCACGATTCATTCATCAACGGGTCAGGGGTGTTCGTCTGTGGGATGCACACCACCCGCGCGGATGACGTACAGATCTCTCGTCGTCATCGTAGTGGCGTGGATACTGTGGATGCCCGCACCACGCCCTGCGCCAGCAGGGGAAAACGCCCGACCGGGCCTGCGGACAAGCCGGGATGGTCTCCCGAACAACCGTCTACAACTATGCGAGTTCTCGCCGTTGTGGACACCCCGCCCCGCGCATCGAGGCGACAGAAATCACAAACCGGAGCACCTATCCACCGCTGACGCCCCGGATATCCACAGATCGATGCCCACAATCACGTAATGGTGTGCGCACATAAGCCATTCAGGTGAGGGTCGTCGGGACGCCGTGATCGGCGTGCGAGGCGCTGCCCGGAGCCGGCGCCGAGGCGTCAGGCGGAGCGGCGCGACTGCTCGATGAGCTCGCGCAGGGAGGCGATGTCGCGGCGCGCCTCCGGGTCCACCGCCAGCGAGCGCTCCATCTTGCGCCAGCCGTGGTGGACGGTGGAGTGATCGCGCCCGCCGAGGGCGTTCCCGATCTCCACCAGGGAACGATGCGCCAGTTCGCGCATCAGGTACATGGCGATCTGGCGCGGGTAGGCCACCCGCTTCTCCCGGCTCACGGAGAGCAGGCCCGTGCGGTCGATCTC
This sequence comes from Chloroflexota bacterium, assembly GCA_045863195.1. Classification (GTDB taxonomy): domain Bacteria; phylum Chloroflexota; class Dehalococcoidia; order UBA2979; family UBA2979; genus W-Chloroflexi-9. Next base: position 1,192 of record BTUI01000005.1, on the reverse strand, counting down.
GAAGTACCGGCACACCAGGTCGATGATCAGGTCCGGCGTCGGCGGAAGCTTCGGCTCGTTCGTCTGCAGGGAGGCGAGCGCGGACTGCACGAGATCCGGCGTCAGCGACTCGCCGGTCAGCCGCGAATAGGCGATGACCCGCGTCAGCGAGCCTTCGAGTTCGCGGATGTTGTTCTTGAAGCGCGCGGCGATCGCGTGCAGCACGTCGTCCCGGACGCGGACGTTCTGCTCCTGCGCCTTGTGGCGGAGGATCGCGACGCGCGTCTCCATGTCCGGCGCCTGGAGGTCAGCGATCATCCCCCACTCGAACCGGGTGCGCAGGCGCTCCTCCAGTTCGGAGATGTGCGCCGGGCTCTTGTCGGAGGAGATGACGATCTGGCGGCCGGCCTCGTACAGCTCGTTGAAGGTGTAGAAGAACTCCTCCTGCGTCTGCTCCTTGCCGGCGATGAACTGGATGTCGTCGACGAGCAGGGCATCCGCCGAGCGGTACCGCGCGCGGAAGTCGTCCATCTTGCGCTGCTGGATCGCCGTGATGAGCTGGTTGGTGAAGGCCTCCGCGCTCAGGTAGACGACCTGCATGCCGCGTTCGATGAACTCGTGGCCGATGGCGTGGAGCAGGTGGGTCTTGCCCAGGCCCGCGGCGCCGTACACGAAGAGCGGGTTGTAGAGGCGACCTGGGTCGCGCGCGACACCCTCCGCCGCCGCGAAGGCGAGGCGGTTGCCGGGCCCCACGATGTAGTTGGCGAAGGTGTACCGCTCGCGCAGGCGCGGGCGCGGCACCGAGGGCCGCGAGGCGGTGTCGCCGGCGGTGCTGTGCAGGGCGGCGACCGCCTCGTCCGTGCCGCGCAGCGGCTCGAAGCGCACGGCGACCTCGTGCCCCTGCAGTTCGGCGAGCGTGCGGAGGATCGAGGGGCGGAGGCGCTTGTGCAGCCACTCCGTCACGAACTCGGAACGCGTGCCGACGACCAGCGTGTCGTCCTCCAGACGGACGCCCGCGGTGCCCTCCAGCCAGGTGTCGTAGTTGGCGCGGGAGACCTGCGAGGCGAGCACTTTCAGTGCGGCCTGCCAGAGGGCGGATGGGTCGTCGTACACCGGCTCCCGCCCCTTCGCGCTCCACGCCGGCGTCCCTGCCTGGTCCCTGACGGCAGGCCGTCAGGGACGCACAACGCTACACCAGGGGCGCTCAAACGCC
>BTUI01000004.1:0-245565 GCA_045863195.1 Chloroflexota bacterium | reverse complement strand
GGGCGCAGACGTCGAGACGTGGACGCCGGCCGGCACGCCGGTCACCCTCGACATCCTCGCCGGGGTCACCGACCCGGACGGCGATGACATCGAGGTGACCGCCGCCACCCAGGGCGCCAACGGCTCCGTTGCCATCGTCGGTGGCGAGGTCGTCTACACCCCGAACTCGGGCTTCGCCGGCACGGACACCTTCACGGTGACCGTGGTCGACGAGAACGGCGGCACGCTGGTCATCACGGTCACCGTGACCGTCAACGGCAACCCCGTCGGCGACGACATCGAGACGACGACCCCGGCCGGCACCCCGGTCGAGGTCGACATCCTCGGTGGGATCACCGACCCGAACGGCGACGACGTCGAGGTCTCTGCGGTGACGCAGGGCGCCAACGGCACCGTCACCATCGACGGCGGCAACGTCATCTACACGCCGAACCCGGGCTTCGCTGGGACGGACACCTTCACCGTGACCGTCACCGATGAGAACGGCGGCACGCTGGTCCTGACCGTGACCGTGGAGGTCACGAACGGCAACCCGGTGGGCGCGGACGTCTCCACGTCCACCCAGCAGGACACGCCGGTCTCCATCGACATCCTCGCCGGGGTCACCGACCCGGACGGCGATGACGTCGAGGTGACCTCGGTCACCCAGGGGACGAACGGCTCCGTCGCCATCGTCGGTGGCCAGGTCGTCTACACGCCGAACGCTGGCTTCGCCGGCACGGACACCTTCACGGTGACCGTCACCGACGAGAACGGCGGCACGCTGGTCATCACGGTCACCGTGACCGTCAACGGCGCCCCGACCGCTGACGACGCCGAGGCTTCGACGCAGGCCGGCACGCCGGTCGCCATCGATGTCCTCGACGGCGCCTCGGACCCGAACGGCGACGACCTCGAGGTCGAGTCGGTGACGCAGGGTGCGAACGGCTCGGTCGCCATCGTCGACGGCCAGGTCGTCTACACCCCGGCGCCCGGCTTCTCCGGCACCGACTCGTTCGAGGTCACCATCGGCGACGGCAACGGCGGCACGGTCACCATCACGGTCGCCGTGACCGTCAACGGCAGCCCGGTGGGCTCGGACGCCTCCGCGTCCACCCAGCAGGACACGCCGGTCACCATCGACATCCTCGGCGGGGTCACCGACCCCGACGGCGACGCGATGGAGATCAGCGCGGTTACGCAGGGCGCCAACGGTTCGGTCACGATCAGCGGTGGCAACGTGGTCTACACGCCCAACGCTGGCTTCTCCGGCACGGACACCTTCACGGTGACCATCACCGACGAGAACGGTGGCTCGCTCACCATCACCGTGACGTTGACGGTGAACGGCGCCCCGGCGGGTGACGACATCGAGACGACGACCCCGGCCGGCACCCCGGTCGAGATCGATGTCCTCGGCGGGGTCACGGACCCGGACGGCGACACGCTGACGATCGCCGGCGTGAGCACCCCGTCCAACGGCACGGCGACGGTGTCCGGTGGCTCGGTCACCTACACCCCGGCGTCCGGCTTCACCGGCAACGACACGTTCAACGTGACGGTGTCGGACGGCAACGGCGGCTCGGCCACCCTCGCGGTGACCGTGACGGTGCAGGGCGCCCAGAGCATCCTCCTCGCCCAGAACGCCTGTGTGGCGCTCAAGGTGATGCCGTACTCCGCGACCTACAAGAATGTCTTCTGGCTGATGGGTCCGGACGGGCCGCGCTCGCTCGGCCTCAACAACCAGAACGTCGGCCAGCAGGTCACCGTCGGCTACTACGTGGCCGGCACGGAACTGGTCTTCGCCATCAAGGTCTCGCAGACCGGCTACACCTTCGTGACTGGCCCGGCGTCCGGTAACCCGGACAACCTGGTCCACGCGCAGGTGACCCCGGGCACCGGCAGCGTCCTGTACGTGGTCGGCTTCGAGGACATCTACGGCGGCGGCGATCAGGACTTCAATGACGCGGTATTCCAGCTGCTGTCCATCCCCTGCGCCGTCAACGCAGCGGACGACACGGCGACCAGCAGCGGCTCCGCCGTGACGGTCGACGTCCTGGACAACGACACGGCCGTCGCCGCGCCGCTGACCGTCACCGCGGTCACGCAGTCGACGAAGGGCACGGTCACGACGGACGGTGAGACGGTCACCTTCACCCCGAACGCCGGCGCTTCCGGTACGGCCACCTTCACCTACACGGTGACGGACGCCGCCGGGAACACCGACACGGCGACGGTGACGGTCACCATCGCGGCTCCGTTCGAGGCGGTGGACGATGCGGCGGTCACGCCGAAGAACTCCGCCATCACGGTGGACGTGCTGGCGAACGACTCCGGCACCGGCCTCACGCTGGTCTCGGTGACGCAGCCGGGCCCGGGCAACTCCAAGGGCACGGTCAGCCTCGTCGGCGGCCAGGTGAAGTACACGCCGCGCAACAACTTCACGGGCACGGTGACCTTCACCTACACCGTGAAGAACTCGGCGAACCAGACGGACACGGCCACGGTCACCATCACGGTGGGCGCGCCCACCTCCGGTGGCACGGGCACGGGCCGGATGACCGGCGGCGGGTTCGTCACCGCCGGCAACAGCAAGGCCACGTTCGGTCTCTCGCTCCGCTGCAACGGCTCGGGGAACAACTTCCAGTTCAACGACCACAGCACGGGCGTGAAGTTCCACCTGACCTCGATCACGTCGGTGACGTGCTCGGACAACCCGTCGATCAACCCGAAGCCGCGCCCCGCCTCCATCGACACGATGGTGCTCACGGGCACGGGCCGCCTCGGCGGCAACGGGCCGACGGGTACCGTGGAACTGACCATCACGGACCAGGGTGAGCCGGGCCGGAACGACACCATCACGGTGACGATCCGCAACGCCAGCGGGACCATCATCTCGCAGGTGTCCGGCAAGCTCGTCGGCGGCAACATCCAGGCGCACCACTAGGCGCGCCTGGCCTCCGCGAACCGCTCGAGGCCCCCGACGACCGTCGGGGGCCTCGTCGTTTCGGTCCCGGGACGGCCAGCACCGCCCTGCCGGGATACGATCGCGTCACCACCGCTCGAGGGGAGCAGGCATGGCCCAGCAGTATGTCGCCACCGACCCGCGGACCGGGCTGGAGGTCCAGGTCACCGGCGAGTTCCCCGCCGACCCGGACGACCGCGTCCGGGTGGCCCGCACCACCAACCTCTTCACGCGGCTGATGTCCACCGTGCTCTCCACGGAGAACGACACCGAGCGCCGCGAACGGTTCCGGGCGATCGAGACCCAGCTGGAGGTCGCGGACGCGCTGGTGCGCGGCGACATGGCGGAGGTGCAGCGGCTCTTCCGCGAGACGCTCCACCAGGCCGGCATCACCGAGGAGCACCTGCAGGACCTCGAGCGCCAGTTGCGGGAGCAGCTCGCCGCCGCCGGCGCGGAACTACCGCCGATCTTCGGCGAGCCGATCATCCCGCCCCTCGGCGGGCTCGACGCCACCCCGCCCGCCGACGAGGACCGCCCGGCGGAGCTCGACGACCCCGACCGCACCGAGGGCACGCCCCCCGCCGAGGACACCCCGCGCGGCTGAGGCGCGGCCTCGGTGGTGACTCCGACCGCCGTGTAAGGCTTCCTTGGCGCCCGCCTCGCGCGGTACCATAGGCGTTCGGAACAACGCCCCTCCCCTCGCCCGAAGAGAAGAGTGCCCGGATGCCCCTCGACCGCATCGTGGTGACCGGCGCACGCGAACACAACCTCAAAAACGTCACCGTGGAGATCCCGCGCGACCGCCTGGTCGTCATCACCGGCGTCTCCGGCTCCGGCAAGTCATCGCTCGCCTTCGACACCATCTACGCCGAGGGGCAGCGACGTTATGTCGAGTCACTCTCGGCCTACGCCCGCCAGTTCCTCGGGCTAATGGAGAAGCCGGACGTCGACTACATCGAGGGGCTCTCCCCCGCGATCTCGATCGACCAGAAGGGCGTCTCGAAGAACCCGCGCTCCACCGTCGCCACGGTGACGGAGATCTACGACTACCTCCGCCTGCTGTTCGCGCGCGTCGGCACGCCTCACTGCCCGCACTGTGGCCAGGTGATCCGCCGCCAGACCGTGCAGCAGATCGTGGACGGCATCCTGTCGCTGGACGCCGGACGGCGCGCGATGATCCTCGCCCCGGTCGTCCGGCACCGAAAGGGCGAGCACGCCCAGGTGTTCGAGGCAGTCCGGCGCGGCGGCTACGTCCGCGTCCGCGTCGACGGCCAGGTGCTGAACATCGACGAGCCGATCACCCTCAACAAGAACAAGTGGCACGACATCGATGTCGTCGTCGACCGCATCGTCATCCCCGCCCGCGGCGACGAGGAGTTCGATGCCACGCGCACGCGCGTCTCCGACTCCGTGGAGCAGGCGCTCCGCCTCGGCGAGGGGATCGCCGTGCTCGCAATGCTGGCGGAGGACGGGACGGTCGCGGAGGAACAGACGTACTCGGAGCACTTCGCCTGCCCCAACACCTCGCACCCGCCCTACTCGGTCGGTGAGATCGAACCGCGCAACTTCTCCTTCAACACCCCGCACGGCGCCTGCCCGGCCTGCACCGGCCTCGGCTTCCAGATGCAACTGGACGAGGACCTCGTCGCCCCGAACAAGAAACTGAGCATCGACGAGGGCGCGATCGTCCCGTACCAGCGGCTGGCAGCCACCTCCGGCTGGCAGCGCCGGCGGCTGGAGATGCTCGGGCAGGCGCTGGGCTTCACGCTGCGCCAGCCGCTCGCCTCGCTCACCGCGGAGCAGTACCGCGCGCTGATGCACGGCACCGGCGATATGGCCGTGGACAAGATCGAGATGCGGTCGTCCTCCGGGAAGGTGCGTTCCTACCAGATCACCTGGGAAGGCGTGATGACCAACCTGGATCGCCGCTACAAGGAGACGGAATCCGACTGGGTGCGCTCCGACATCGAGCGGTACATGGTCGCCGTCCCCTGCCCCACCTGCGAGGGTGCCCGGCTGAAGCCCGAGATCCTCCACATCTTCGTGGACGGCCGCTCGATCGTGGACGTTTCCCGCATGTCCGTCGCAGAGGCGCTGCCGTGGACCGAGCGCCTGCGGGATGCCTCCACCGGCGCGCTCACGGAGCGCGACCTCACCATCGGCCGCCAGATCCTCCAGGAGATCGAGGCGCGCCTGACCTTCCTGCGCGACGTGGGCCTGGACTACCTGACGCTGGACCGTTCGGCGGGCACGCTCTCCGGCGGCGAGGGCCAGCGCATCCGCCTCGCCACGCAGATCGGCTCCGCACTGATGGGCGTCCTCTACGTCTGCGACGAGCCGAGCATCGGCCTCCACCCGATCGACAACGAGCGGCTGATCCGCACGCTCACCCGCCTCCGTGACCTCGGCAACACCGTCCTCGTCGTCGAGCACGACGAGGCGATGATGCTCGCGGCGGACCACCTCATCGACATCGGGCCGGGCGCGGGCGAGCGCGGCGGCCGCGTGATCGCCTTCGGCGCACCCGACGAGGTGATGCGCAACCCGGACAGCCTCACCGGCCAGTACCTCTCCGGCGCGCGCGCGATCCCAGTCCCGGCGCAGCGCCGCGCCGGGAACGGCCACGCGCTCGTCGTGCGCGGGGCGCGCGAGAACAACCTGAAGTCGGTGACGGCGGAGTTCCCCCTCGGGACCTTCATCGCGGTGACCGGCGTCTCCGGCTCAGGCAAGTCCTCGCTGGTGAACCAGATCCTCTCGAAGGCGCTCGCGTACCACCTGAACGGAGCGCGCGAGAAGGCCGGCGCGCACGAGGCGATCGAGGGCATCGAGCACCTCGACAAGGTCGTGATCATCGACCAGTCGCCGATCGGCCGGACGCCGCGCTCCAACCCGGCGACCTACACCGGGCTCTTCACGCTGATCCGCGACCTGTTCGCACAGGTGCCGGAGGCGAAGGCGCGCGGCTATCAGCCCGGCCGCTTCTCCTTCAACGTGAAGGGCGGCCGCTGCGAAGCCTGCAAGGGCGACGGCTACAACCTGATCGAGATGCAGTTCCTGCCGGACGTGACCGTGCCGTGCGAGGTCTGCAAGGGCGACCGCTACAACCGCGAGGCGCTGGAGATCCTGTTCCGCGGCAAGACCATCGCGGAAGTCCTGAAGATGACGGTGACGGAGGCGCTCGACTACTTCGAGGCGTTCCCCTCGCCGCGCCGGAAACTGGAGACGCTGCGGGACGTAGGCCTGGGCTACATCCGCCTCGGACAACCCGCCACCACGCTCTCCGGCGGCGAGGCGCAGCGCATCAAACTGGCGACCGAACTCTCGCGCCGCTCCACCGGCCGCACCGCCTACATCCTGGACGAGCCCACGACCGGCCTCTCCTTCTCGGACGTGGAGGCGCTACTGGAGGTGCTCCAGCGGCTCGTCGACGGCGGCAACACCGTCATCGTGATCGAGCACAACCTGGACGTGGTGAAGGGCGCCGACTGGGTGATCGACCTCGGCCCGCTCGGCGGCGACCGAGGCGGCCTGGTCGTCGCGACCGGCACGCCCGAGGAGGTCGCCCGCGCCGAGGGCTCCGTGACCGGCCGCTTCCTGCAGGAGGTGCTGGACAAGCACGCGCCCGTCGCCCCCCCCCCCGCGAAGCCGAAGCGCGCGAAGGCCGCCACCGCCGCGAAGCCCTCGAACGGCGCGACCGCCGAGGCCTCCCCGAAGCAGGTCAAGGCCGCGAAAGCCGCCGCCCGCCAGACCCGCGCCGCGGCGGGGAGGAAGTAGATGGCAAAGCCCAGAGTTCTGCCGACTCGGTTGCACGTCGGCGAGGAATCACCCGTCTACCCCGCTGGCCTGGAGGCTCATGTCCCGGTCGAGCTTCGAGAGTTGGGTGGAGCACAGAGCGACATCCCGGCGATCGCACACGATTCGAGGCTCACTCAGGCAATCGAGCAGGCTGTGCACAGCATTCCGACCAGACATGACCTGTACCTCCACGACGCTCGTGACATGCGCATGATCGCCGACGAGAGCGTCCACCTGGTGGTGACATCACCGCCCTACTGGACACTCAAGGAGTACAACCACTCCGAGGGACAACTGGGCGATGTTGCAGACTACCCCGCGTTCTTGGACGAGCTCGACAGAGTGTGGCGCCACAGTTATAGGGTGCTCGTTCCGGGGGGTCGCGTCGTCTGCGTTGTGGGTGATGTGCTGCTCTCACGCAGAAAGAACGGGGGACGCCACACGGTCGTTCCGTTGCACGCGTCGATTCAAGAGCGTTGCATGAAAATCGGCTTCGACAATCTCGCCCCGATCATCTGGAACAAGATCGGGAACGCGAAGTACGAGGCGGGAGGGGGCGGCTTCCTCGGTAAGCCGTACGAACCAAACGCGGTCATCAAGAACGACATCGAGTACATCCTCTTCCAGAGGAAGGCCGGCGGGTATCGAACTCCTTCCCTCGCCGCGCGCCTGCTCAGCGTCATCTCTGCCGAGAATCATCAGGTATGGTTCCAGCAGGTCTGGACCGGATTGGGCGGCGCATCAACCCGTAAGCACCCCGCGCCCTACCCTCTCGAACTGGCTGAACGGCTCGTTCGGATGTTCTCCTTTGTTGGCGACACAGTCCTCGATCCGTTCATGGGCACGGGAACGACCGCGGAGGCAGCTGCGCGCTGGGGGAGGAACAGCATCGGCTTCGAGATTGATCCCGAGTACTTCTCGATGAGCGAGGAGCGGCTCCGCCGGGTCGAGTCCGACCTGTTCAGGCGAGCCTCCGTCCGTGCCGTGAACGGTGGCCGAATGTGACGAATGCCGGTGAGGTCAGTGAGGCTGTGCGCCACTTCTGGGAGACGCGGAATGCGCAGGGGGCACGTCCTTCCGACACAGCCAGCCGCGACGCTGGACGCCGTGCCGTAACCGGCGGCAAGCAGTTAGACGGATTCGCGGGGCTCATCGCAAACGCAGCGGCAGGCGCGGGTGTTCCGGATGCCAGCGTCTTCTGGGCAAGGCGCAAGGAGCTGCCCGGATACTTCCGCGCTACGAAGGAGTGGGATCTCCTCGTCGTCCATGAGCGCCGACTTCTAGCGGTGATTGAGTTGAAGTCACAGGTCGGGTCTTTCGGTAACAACCTGAACAATCGGGTCGAGGAGTCGGTCGGAAGCGCGTATGACCTGACCCGCGCACATCGAGAAGGCGCATTCGGCTCCGAGAGCAACCCGTGGCTCGGCTACTTCTTTCTGTTGGAGGAGCGCGCTGGTCGGAGCGGCTCCACACACCAGCTGAAGGTCAAGGAACCGCACTTCCCGGTCTTCGAGGAGTACCAGCGGGCGTCGTACGCCGGACGGATCGAGGAGCTCTGTCGGCGCCTCGTGGTTGACCGCCTCTACAACGCCGCGTGGTTCCTGTTGACGAAGCCAGACCATTCCTTCCGAGAGCCTAACCGCCAGCTCAGCGGTGCCGTCTTCCTCGCTTCCCTCCAGGGACATCTGACGGCCCAGCTCAAGGCGTAAAGTTCGATCCTCCTAAACACGCAAGGATCTTCCAAGCCCCGTCGCCCATTTCCACCGGAGCACCGTGACCGTCCCCCTGATCGTCCTCGGCGTGGTCGTGGGGTTGATCGCGGTGCGGCAGGTGGGAGGCGTGCGCCTGCAGATCTGGCAGGTCATGGGCCTCGGCGCGGTCGCGATGCTCCTGATCGGCTCCATCTCACCGGCGCACGCCCTCGACGCCATCGACGTGGACGTGATGCTGTTCCTCTTCGGCATGTTCGTGCTCGGACGTGCGCTGGAGGAGTCCGGCGCGCTGGGGGCGCTCTCCTACCGCCTGTTCTCGCGCGCCGGGAGCGTGGACGAGCTCATCCTCTGCATCCTCTTCGGCGCCGGCCTGGGCTCCGCCGTGCTGATGAACGACACGCTCGCCATCGTCGGCGTCCCGGTCGTGGTCGGGCTCGCGCGAGCGCATCGAGTCACCCCGCGGCTGACGCTGATCGCGCTGGCGCTGGCGGTCACGGCTGGGAGCGTGGTCAGCCCCATCGGCAACCCGCAGAACCTCCTCATCGCGCTCCAGGGCGCCGAGGTCGGCAACCCCTTCGTCACTTTCGCCCGCTGGCTCGCGCTGCCGACGCTCGGCGCGCTGCTGCTCTCCTACCTCGCGCTGCGCATCGCCTACCGCCGCGAGTTCCACGGGGACGCGCTGGTCCACGTCCGCGTCCACCTGGCCGACGAACGCCTCGCGCGGCTCTCGATGTGGGCGCTGGGCGTGCTGCTGGCGCTGATCGCGGCGCGGGTGGTGCTGGTCACCGCCGGCGCGACGTTCGACCTCCGCCTGACCGTCATCGCGCTCGTCCCGGCCGCCGTGCTGCTGCTCGGCAGCCCTCGACGCGTTGCGCTGGCGCGGGGCATCGACTGGCCCACGCTCGCCTTCTTCGCGGCGCTGTTCATCGTGGTCGAGGCGGTGCACGAGGCCGGCGTCACGGAGGAGGTCGTGGGCCGCCTCGGCGGACGGATCGCCTCGGTGCCGTGGATCCTCGGCGTCAGCGCGGCCGTCTCGCAGGTCGTGTCGAACGTGCCGCTGGTGGCGCTGGCGCTGCCCGCCATTCAGCAGGCCGGCGGCGGGCAGGAGGCGCTGATGGCGCTGGCCGCCGGCAGCACGCTCGCCGGTAACCTCACGCTGATCGGCGCCGCCTCCAACGTGATCATCGTCGACAGCGCGGAGCGACGTTTCGGCGAGCGCGTCTCCTTCTGGGAGTTCGCGCGCATCGGCCTCCCGCTCGGCCTCGCGCAGCTCGCGCTGACATGGGCGCTGCTCGCGCTGCTCTGAGGGGGGTGGGGTCTATACCTGGGCGGCCCCTCCCCTACCCCTCCCCGGCGCGGGGAGGGGTAGAGATGCGATGGGGTTCCACCCCATCGCGGCTGGGCCCCGGTCGCTGCCGCGACGGGCCGGACGCGGTCCACACCCCGGAAGCCACCCGAGAACAACACGAGGCCGTCCGCGCGCGGAACCCCGCTACTCGCCTGTGTACCCCATGTACTCGAGGTGCTCGCGGTAGTGGCCCCACGCGTTGCCGCCGTACAGCGAGACCAGCCGCGCGGTCCACTGCTCCACCGGAATGCCCCGCGCCTGCCCCATGAACGCGTCCCGCGCGAGGAACGCTCGGCGTCGCGCCGCCTCAAATGTGACGCCCGCGTCCTCGGCGAGCCAGCGTGCGTTCAGCGCGTCTGGCGACGCCCCCAGTTCCGGCACGGTGCCGGTCGCCAGGCCCGCCTCGGCGCGCGGGAGGTTCACGGTCATCCACCGCTCCACGTGCGCGTAGATGTCCGCAGCGCGCCACGGACGGCCATCGTCGCCGGTGTGCAGCAGGTCGACGGGCCGCGCGTCGAGGATGGCGGTGAACCGCTCCCAGCCGGCGGACTCGTCCCGCAGCATCCCCTCGACCATGTAGCCGAAGTGCGTGTCGAAGTGGCCGACGAGGCCTCCCCGCACCACCGCGGCGACCCGCTCCGTGCGCCGCTCGGCCGGCAGCCCCCGGATCAGGTCGATGTAGCCCTGTCGCGCCGCCTCGCAGCGTGCCTTCGCCTGCGCCAGCGTGAGCGCGCGGTCCCCCGCCGCCCACGCGTCGTTCTGCTCGTCCTCGTCCGCGATCGGCGGCAGCGGTGGTGTGCCTTCGAAGCGGGCGCGGGCGTGGCCGCCCGCGAACTCCAGCCAGTGCGCGAAGTGCGCGTACTCGTCACGCGCCGTCCAGTCCGTCGCTGCGCCGCGGATGCGATGCTCCGGCGCGCGATCGAGGACCTCCGTGAACCGCCGCCAGCGCGCGTCCGCGTCCCGCCAGAGCGCCTCAAACACCTCGTCCGACATCGGTGAGCCTCCCGGCGCAGGGTAGCGCGTGCCGCCCGGTGGGCGGTCGGGTACGCTCGATGCATGACGCTCCTGCAGTTCCGCAACGAAGACGCCCGCATCGTCTACCTCGCCACCATCTACCACCTCGGCCGGCCGGGGGCGGAGGTGCGCGCCGTCGCGTCCGACGCCGGCGGGCAGGGGTTGCAGGCCATCTACGACGAGATCCTCCCCCGCCTGAACCAGGCGGTCGTGGAGGTGGAGGCGTCCGCGACGCAGATCCTCCGCCTGAACGACGCCCTCCTCGGCGTGGCGAACGAACTGAAGCAGTTCGGCATCGCCAACGGCCGCACGATGGTGCCGCGATTCGCCGAGACGCTCCGCGAGCTCTTCCCGGAGACGGCGGAGGAGCCGGGCGTGGCGCTCGACCTCGTGCAGCACCCGGTGATGCTCCGCAACCGCCTCGCGTGGGCCATCGAGCAGGCGCGCGCGGAGGTGGACGCCGCCGAGCAGGCCGCCGAGGCGGAGCGCAAGGCGAAGAAGAAGTGGTGGCAGGTCTGGCGGAGCGAGTAACGCTCCGCCCCGGAAACCGTATAGGCCGGTGACCGGTTCACTTGTCCGAACGCGCGCGCGCGGCCTATAGTCCCTCTATCGGGCCCGGTGACGGGCCTCCCCTTGTACGTGGACCGGAAGGGACCCCGGGATGGCCTACATCATCACCGCGCCGTGCATCGACACGACCGACCAGTCCTGCGTGGACGTGTGCCCGGTCGACTGCATCCACTTCGAAGAGGGCACCGACAAGATGCTCTACATCGACCCGGATGAGTGCATCGACTGCGGCGCCTGCGAGCCGGCCTGCCCGGTCTCCGCGATCTTCGCCGAGGACGATGTCCCGGCGGACCAGCAGAAGTTCGTCGAGATCAACCGCCTGTGGTACCAGGACAAGGACGCCGCGCGCGCCAAGGTCTAGTCCGCAGCACCCGCTGAACACACGGACGGCCGCCTTCGGGCGGCCGTCCTGCAGTTCCAGCGATCCCCGAGCGCTACCGCGTCGCGGCGGCGCGCTCCGGCGCCGGCAGTCCCACCTCCACCACCAGCCCACGGTGGTCCGAGCCGGTGAGGTCGAACGCCGCCTCCTCCGCAACGGTGACGCCCCGGACGAGCACGTGGTCGATGCGGACACCGAAGCGGCCGTACGCGTAGTACGTGGGCTCCGCGAGGCGGCTGCTGGTGGCGATGCGCAGGCCGGTACCGGAGAGCAGGCGCGCGAACGAGGGCGAGAGCGTGGTCGCGTTGAAGTCTCCGACGACCATCAGTGGCCCCGGGGTGGCGTCCACCTCCGCCTGCAGGACGGCGCGCTGCGCCGCGTTGGTGCGGTACGCCTCGCCATCCAGCGGGGGCATGAAGTGCACCGCCACCAGCGATACCCGTGTGCCGCCCACCACCACTGACGCAGCGAGCAGGTCACGCGCTCGGTCACCGTCAGCGATCGGCAGGACACGCGCATCCTCCAGCGGCCAGCGCGAGGCGAGCGTCACCCACGGGACCTCGGTCGCGACCCGGTGCGGGTAGGCGGCGGCCAGGGCGGGCGAGAACGCCTCGATCGCCCGCGTCAGTTCCTCGAACACCACGACGTCCGGCGCCTGCGCCAGGATGTCCTCCGCGAGCCGGTCGAGGTCGGTGTTGCTCATCAGCACGTTGGCCGTCACCACGCGCAGCCTCGGTGACGTCTCGGGGACGTCATCCGGGAGGGCGAGGAACAGGTTGGGCGAGAGCAGCACGAGGACGTAGAGCAGGGCCGGGAGCGCGAGCATCATCGCCAGCACGCGGCGACGGATGCGCATCGCGACGGGCACGAAGAGCAGCAGCGGGAGGCCCGCGTACGGCAGGAAGTTCGCGAGGCCGTCAACGGCCCACACAGGCTACCCTCTGTCTGCCGGGCTGCCCGGCATGCTGACTCCGGTGGAGCGTGCATCCATGGTGCCACGGATCCGCGCCGGACGCTCGCGGCTGCCGCGCGGCTGGCGCGGCTGGCTCCGCCTGGCGGTCCGGTTCGCCCTCGTCGGCCTGCTCGTCGTCGCCGGCGACCGGCTCGCCGCCACGCTCACGCACCACGGCTGGACGATGTCGCTCACCCCCGTCATCGCCATCCGGCTGCTCAGCGCCCTCCCGATCCTGCGCTTCCCGTTCGAGGGCTTCCTGTTCGCGCTCGAGGTGGACAAGTGGGACTGGTACTGGCTCGCCGCGGGCAGCAAGTCGCTGGAGTACCAGGCGCTCTACCAGGAGTGGGACAAGGTCCTGGACCTGTTCGTCCTCGCGGTCGCGCTCGTGGTGGCGATGCGGTGGGAAGACACCACGATGCGCTTCCTGGCGATCAGCACGTACGTCCTTCGGGTCGTGGGGGTCGCGTCGTTCATGATCACGGAGCAGCGCTGGATCCTGCTGGTCGCTCCCAACGTGTTCGAGACGCTGTTCCTCATGTTCGTCGCGTTCCAGGTCGTGACCGGCGCTCCACGGATGGTGCAACGCGCACGCGACACCGCGCTCGTCTTCACGGCCGCGCTCATTCCGAAAGTCGTGCAGGAGTACTTCATGCACGTGCTGGAGCGACGTCCGTGGGACTGGGTCGACCTCCCGGTGCCGCACGCGATCGAGCCGCAGATCTGGCTGTTCTCGATCTACGTCCCCGCGCTGCTCGTCGTCATCGTGCTCGCGAGGCGGTCGCGCCGCGATATCGCAGCGACGGCACCATGACCGGCCCGCCCGCCGAGGGGAACGCGTGGGGCGCCTCGGCGCCGTCGTGGCGCCATCCCATCGCCTCGTAGAACGCCCGCGCGCGGGCGTTCGGGCCGTACACCCACAGCACCGCCTCGGAGTGTCCGGCGTCAGCCATCGCCCCGCATGCATGCCGGAAGAGCCGTGCCCCCGTGCCCTGCCCGATCGCCTCCGGGAGCAGGTGGATGTGGTTCAGGTATCCGCAGCCGGCGGGCACCTCCTCGTCCGGCTTCGGGTCCGCCGGCGGCGGGGCGATGTTCACGAAGCCCGCTGCCATCTCGCCGACCATCGCGAGCCACGTCCGCATCCCTGCTCGTGGCGTCGCGAACGTGTCCCGCCAGTAGCGCCGCGCCGAGGGCTCCAGGTCCGGCGAGTCGAGCCAGTCGTCCGGCGCGAACCCGCGATAGGCGGAGCGCCACGACCGTGCATGGATCGCGGCGATCGTGTCCGCGTCGGCCGCGGACGCCTCGACGATCCGCAAAGGCGCCCCTGCCACGGCTACAGGCCTTCGAGGTGGGGGAGGTCATCGTGGGGGATCGGCTCACCTTGGCCCAGCGGGACGCCGGTGAGGCGCACGCTGCCGTCCTCCATCAGGTCGACGATGAGGACGTGGCCGCCAACCTCATGGCCGCCCGAGGCGGCCCGCGCGAGCCCCTCCGGCGCGCCCGAGTATGCCGCCACCGTGCGCTCCCCGGCGGCGACGCGCGTCAGCCGCTCCCAGTGGCCGAGGGCGACGTAGTCCCGATCGCTCCCCGCGAGATGCTCTTCGCGAATGTGGAAGGAGTGGTGCAGGAGCGCCTTCGGGTGGATGAAGTGGCCGTGGCCGATCGCCACCTGCCACGGCGCGTCGCCGCGGGGCGGCACCGCCTCGAACGGGCGGAAGTCCGGCACCTGCTCCGTGTGCGGGCGGCTCCAGACCTCGAGTTCCAGGGCATCGAAGGCGACCGTCTCGCCTCGGGGGTCGCGGATCACGTGCAGGTTCTGCGCCAGCGCCGCCAGGTCGATGCGGTCGTAGACCGAGCCCGGCCCCACGTGGTCGTGGTTTCCGGGCCCGATCACCACGGGACGTCCGAGGCGTGCGATCTCCGCCGCCGCGAACTCCAGCGTCTCCACCCGCACCCGCGCGTTGTCGAAGAAGTCGCCCGCGATCAGCATCGCGTCGACGCGCTCGCGCAGCCCCACGTCGATCACGGCGCGGAAGCCCGCCTCCAGCGCGCGCGACGCATCCGACGGCCCGCGCGAGGAATCGTGCGCGCCGAGGTGGACGTCCGAGGTGTGCAGCAGGCGCAGCCTCGGACGGCGTGCCATCGCTACACCGAGATCTCGTCGATGCTGGGGACGTGCGGCGCGAGCGCGTCCAGGCGCTCGCGGAGCGCCTGGACCAGGCCGCTGATCGGGACGCGCGTCTGCTCCATGGAGTCGCGCTCCCGGATCGTCACCGCGTCGTCCTCGATCGTGTCGAAGTCCACGGTCACGCAGAGCGGCGTCCCCACCTCGTCCTGCCGCCGGTAGCGGCGACCGATCGACTGCGCGTCGTCCCACTGCGTGCGGAAGTGCGGCCGCAGGAGCGAATGCACGCGCCGCGCCGTCGGGTCCAGTTTCTCGTTGCGCGAGAGCGGGAGGATCGCCACCGTGATCGGCGCCACGGCCGGGGCCAGGCGCAGCACCACGCGCTTCTCGCCCTTCACTTCTTCCTCGGCGTACGCATCGAGGAGGAGGGTCAGGAGGATGCGGTCCACGCCGGCGGCCGGCTCCACCACGTGCGGCACGACGTGCTCGTTAGTGTCCGGGTCGAAGTAGGACAGACGCTTGCCTGAGTGGTTGGAGTGCTGCGTGAGGTCAAAGTCGCCGCGGTGGGCGATCCCCTCCATCTCACCCCAGCCCCACGGGAAGTGGACCTCGATGTCGGAGGTCGCCTTCGAGTAGTGCGAGAGCTCGTCCGGGCGGTGGTCCCGCAGGCGCAGGTGCTGCGGCCGGATGCCCAGCGAGTGGTACCAGCGCAGCCGCTCCTTCTTCCAGTAGGTGTGCCACTCCAGCGAGGAGTCGGGATGGCAGAAGAACTCCATCTCCATCTGCTCGAACTCGCGGGTGCGGAAGATGAACTGTTTGACGGTGATCTCGTTGCGGAACGACTTGCCAACCTGGGCGATGCCGAACGGCAACCGCCGGCGCATCGTCGTCTGGACGTTCTCGAAGTTCACGAACATGCCCTGCGCCGTCTCCGGCCGCAGGAAGGCACGCCCGCTCTCGTCCGCGACCGGGCCCACGATCGTGGAGAGCATCATGTTGAACTTGCGCGGCTGGGAGAGCGTCCCGGTCCCGCCGCAGTTCGGGCAGCGCCCGTCCTCGATGTGGTCGGCGCGGAAGCGGCCCTGGCAGGAGGAGCACTCCACGAGGGGGTCCGTGAACTCGGACACGTGGCCAGAGGCGACCCATACGTTCGGGTTCGTGATGATCGCGGCCTCCAGGCCCACCACGTCATCCCGCTCCTGGACCATCGCGCGCCACCACGCCTCGCGGATGTTGCGCTTCATCTCCACGCCCAGCGGGCCGTAGTCGTACGCCGCCGCGAAGCCGCCGTAGACCTCGGCGGAAGGGAAGATGAACCCGCGGCGCTTGGCGAGTGAGGTGATGGTCTCGAGGTCAGCCGTCATCTCGGAGCGCGGCTGATCGGTGGCGTCGGTCACGTGGTCTCCCGGCTGGCGGTCGGGTCCCCTGAGTCTGGAACCGCAGCGAAATGGCTCGAATCGCGAGCGTAACAGCGCCCTCGGGCACCCTCAACCGCGCCGGCGGGTTGGAGCGCCGCGCGCAGCGTGCCTAAGATGGGGAGAACGAGAGCGCCCCGGGAGGACGCATGCGGAAGTTCACCGCCCTGGCCATCGGGATCGCCGCCGGCATCGCCGTCGCGGTCGTCGTCGCCGCCCAGGAGCGGCTGCAGACTCCTCCCTCCCCCGGCGCGCACACGGAAGAGGGGTAATCGATGGCGGAACGCACGGAGCGCCCCGACCCGACCAAGCTGGTCATGATGGTCGTGTCGGACACGGACGCCGACACGCTGATGAGCGCGCTGATCGAGCGCGGCTACCCGGTCACGAAGATCGGTTCGACCGGCGGCTTCCTTCGCCGCGGCAACGTGACGATCTTCTCGGGCGTCGCCGCGGAGGAGGTCGACAGCGTCGTCGCGCTGGTCAACGAGACCTGCCACGCGCGCAAGGAGTTCGTCCCGGTGCAGACCCTGCCGTTCATCGGCGAGGGCACCTTTGCCGCCGAACCGATCGAGGTCCGCGTGGGCGGCGCGATCGTCTTCGTCCTGGACATCGAGCGCTTCCAGCGGATCTAGCGGGAGCGGACAGGGGTCGCTGGGCCTACCGTCCGGCGTCCCGCTCGATCTCGTCCAGCACCGCCATGGCGGCGGGCAGCGCCTCCACCACGCTCGCATCGAACTGTCGCCCCGCGCCCGCCTGCAGCGTCGCCATTGCGTCCTCGTGAGAGAACGCCGGGCGGTACGGGCGGTGCGCGCGGAGCGCCCAGTAGGCGTCCGCCACGGCGAGGATGCGCGGCGGCAGCGCCAGCTCATCCAGCGTCAGCATCTCCGGGTACCCGCGGCCGTCGGGACGCTCGTGGTGCTGCTCCACCCACGTCACGATCTCCTCGAAGCCCGGCGCGCCGTCCAGCAGCCGCGCCCCCATGCCCGGGTGGCGGCGCATCATCTCCATCTCGTCCACCGTCAGGATCGACGGCTTCTCCGTCACCGCGCGCGGCACCCCGAGTTGCCCGAGATCGAGCAGGTAGCCCGCCACCTCGATCGCGTCGCACGCCGCGTCCGGGAGGCCCAGTCGGGACGCCAGCACATGCGCGAGCGCGGCGACGCGCTCGGACCGGCCGGGCTCACGCACCGCCGCGTCCACCACATCGCCGAGCGCGGACGCCACCTCAAACACCTTGCGACGGGAGGGCTTCCCCTCCCCGGCGCCCACGACGCCGATCACCCCCGGCAGGTTGTCGTCCCACAGAGCGAGCCACGTCTCGTCGTGGCGGAGCGCCTCAACAAGCGCCTCCGCGACGTCCGGTCCGGCCAGCGGGACCACCTCGCCGTGGTGTGCACGCTGGAGCGCCGCCCGGGCGCGCAGCGGGTGCCCCGCGCGCTCGGCGAACTCCGACGCCCAGTGCGCCGCGGCCACGCAGAGCGTCTCCACGGGCACCTGGACGCCGCTGAGCCCGTCCGGGCGGCCTCGGCCGTCCCACCGCTCATCCACGGCGCGCACAGCCTCGATGACCTGGGGATCGAGGTGCAGGCGCTCCGCCACGCTCGCGGCGGCCTCACCCGGGGGGGACGCGTGTGCGGCCGCGCCCACGGCGTGCAGCAAACCCACGTGGAGGACGCGGCGGCGCTCCTCCGCGCCCAATCCCAGCGACTCCGCGATGCGATAGCCGAGATAGGCGACGCGGGCGGCGTGGCCGGGCGTCTCGCCCTCGGCGAGGTCGAACGCGCCAGACAGGTAGGCGAGCAACTCCACGCGGCGGGCCGGCCGCAGCCGCACCTCCCGCGCGAAGCGCGACGAGGTGGATACGGCGAGCGCACCGATGCTCGAAACGGCCTCCACCCGGTCGTCCATCACGCCCCACCCATCTATCCGGCTTGCCTCTACATCTTCGGCAGCGCGGGGCGTGCTCTGGAGGGCGGATTGTCGCCCAGCGCGACGGGCCGTCAGAATCTCCTCGGAGGTGCGCAATGCTGCTGCAGGTGATCCCGGTCGGACGGCTCCAGGCAAACTGTTATGTCATTGGCGACGACGACACCCGCGAGGTAATCGTCATCGACCCGGGCGACCAGGCGCCCGCTCTCGCCGAGCACCTGCGCCGCGAGGCGCTGACGGTGCGCTTCGTCTTCGTCACCCACGCCCACCTCGACCACTCCGGCGGGGCGCACGAGCTCCTCGAGGCGTTCCCGGAGGCGCGCTTCGTCATGCACGAGGTCGACCACGCCGCGATCGCCGCCCAGGCACCCTCCGCGCCCTCCTGGTACGGCCACGCGGTCACGCCACCCCGCCCGCCCGACCTCGCCGCACAGCACGGCGGCACGCTCACCGTCGGACGGCACACGTTCACCATGCTGCACACGCCGGGCCACACGCGCGGCTCCGTCTGCCTCGCCGGCGAAGGCAGCGTCTTCACCGGCGACGTCCTGTTCCAGGGCTCCATCGGGCGGTTCGACTTCCCCGGATCCAGCGGGCGGGACCTGATGCGCTCGATCCGCGACCACCTGATGACGCTGCCGCCGGAGACGGCCGTCTACCCCGGCCACGGCCCGACCACCACCATCGAGGATGAGCGCCGCCACAACCCGTTCCTCGTGAACCCGCGCGCGATGCTGGGGTTCGAGGTCGACTGACCCAGCCCCGGGGGGACGCCGGAGACACAGAGACGGCCCCGCTTGCGCGGGGCCGTCTCGTTGCGTCGCGAGGACGCCTGCCTGCGCGGTGCGGCTACCCCAGGAAGAGCGGGCCGAACACGACGGCCACGATGGCCATCAGCTTCAGCAGGATGTTGAGCGCCGGGCCGGAGGTGTCCTTGAACGGGTCACCCACCGTGTCACCGATGACCGCGGCCTTGTGGGCCTCAGAGCCCTTGCCGCCGTACTTGCCGGTCTCGATGTACTTCTTCGCGTTGTCCCACGCGCCACCGGCGTTCGCCATCATCAGGGCGAGCAGCGAGCCCGCACCGATGGAGCCGACCAGCAGGCCACCGAGGGCTTCCGGACCGGCGAACACGCCCACGGCGATCGGCACGGCCACCGCGAGGGCGCCCGGCACGATCATCTCGCGGATGGCGCCGGCGGTGGCGATCGCCACAGCCTGCGCCGGGTCCGGCTGGTCCGCACCGGTCATGATGCCCGGCTTCTCGCGGAACTGGCGGCGGACCTCGTTCACCATCGCCATCGCCGCGCGGCCCACGGCACCCATCGTCAGGGCACCGAAGATGAACGGCATCAGCGCACCGATGAGGAGGCCGATGAGGACGTTCACCTCGACGAGGTTGAAGACCTCGATCTTCGTGACCTGGGAGTAGGTCACCATCAGCGCCAGGGAGGTCAGCACCGCGGAACCGATGGCGAAGCCCTTGCCGGTCGCCGCGGTGGTGTTGCCCAGGGAGTCCAGGGCGTCCGTGCGCTCGCGCACCTCGGCCGGCAGGTGGGCCTGCTCGGCGATACCGCCGGCGTTGTCCGCGACCGGGCCGTAGGCGTCGGACGCGAGCGTCACACCGAGGGTGGAGAGCATGCCGACCGCCGAGAGGGCGATGCCGTACAGGCCGGCGAGTTCGTACGTGATCCAGATGGCCGCCGCGATGACGAGCAGCGGGATCGCAGTCGACAGCATGCCGAGACCGAGGCCACCGATCACCAGGGTCCCGGCACCCGTCTGCGCCTGAGCGGACAGGTTCTGCGTCGGCTTGTATTCGTACGCCGTGTAGTACTCGGTCGCAGTGCCGATGATCTGGCCGGCGACGAGGCCGACCACGATCGCCCAGAAGATGCCCCAGTCGAGCTCGAGCACCGTCACCACGCCAGCGGTGGCCAGCAGCGCCAGACCACCGGCGATGAAGACGCCGCGGCGCAGTGCCCAGAGCAGCTGCGCCATGTTCGCCTTCTCGTTCGTCCGCACCATGAAGGTGCCGACGAGCGAAGCGAAGATGCCGAGGCCGGCGATCAGCAGCGGGAGGGTGAACGCCGTGTCGAGGTAGTCCGCGACATCCACGGACTCGAAGATGCCGTGCGCGGCCACACCGGACCCGGCACCAACCGCCGCGACCGAGGCCAGCGACATGGTGGCGACGATCGAGCCGGAGTAGGACTCGAACAGGTCGGCACCCATGCCGGCCACGTCACCCACGTTGTCGCCCACATTGTCGGCGATGGTCGCCGGGTTACGCGGGTCGTCCTCCGGGATGCCGGCCTCAACCTTACCGACGATGTCGGCGCCGACGTCCGCGGCCTTCGTGTAGATGCCACCACCCACGCGCGCGAAGAGCGCGATGGAGGAGGCGCCGAAGGCGAAGCCGGTCAGCGGGACGTAGTCCTGGAAGAGCGCGTAGAGCGCCGCGATGCAGAAGAGGCTCAGGCCGACCACGGTCATCCCCATGACCGAACCGGACGAGAACGCGACGCGGAGCGCCGGGTTCAGACCCTCGCGCGCCTTCGCCGCGGTGCGGACGTTCGCCCGCACCGCCACGAACATGCCCACGTAGCCCGCACCGGCGGAGGCGATGGCCCCGACGAGGTAGGCGATGGCAGTACGCGGCAGGTCGACCATCTGGCCGTTCTGCTCACCGAACCGGTCGAGCACGTCCATGTCGATGAAGACCGCCAGGATGACGGTCATCACCGCGACAAACCCTGCGAGGAAGGTGTATTCCTGCCGCAGGAACGCCGCCGCACCCTGCTGGATCAGGGTGGCGATGTTGCGCATCACCTCGGTGCCCTGATCCTCTTTCAGGATGCGCTGGGTCGTGACGACCGCAAAGAGCAGCGCAACAACGGCTGCTCCCAGCGCAATGTACAAACTCTCCATGTGGTGGTTGCCTCCGGCTATCAGCGGGCTTCGCCCCGCACGTCGGAAATCGGCCGCCCTCCCGAGGCAGACCGGGCGGGAGCGTAGCACCGCCTCCCGTTAGAGGCATGCCGCTACCCGCGCCCGGAATCGTACACCCGCCTACGCATCTATACGAGCGTTATGAGCGTGTATCCACAACTTTTCCACGGACGTGGATAACCCGACGCGGATACGAGAGGGGACGTGGTGCCGGCCGCCGACGACCGGCAGCGGCTAGAGGTCCAGTTCCTTCGGTAGCTCGCCCTCGCGGGCGGCCTCGATCATCTGGCGCGTCTCAGCCGGGACGTCCATCCCATACTCCTGGAAGCGCTGCTCGACCCAGGAGCCGATCTGCCGGGGATCGCGGTACTCACCCGGCCCGCCGGTGCCGTACTCGGCGAGCACATCCGCCGCGCTCCGTGACCGCGCCACGCGCGACACCAGCCGCGTCAGCCCTTCGGTCGCCCCGCAGTGCTCGCACGTCGGGGTGACCGAGGCGCGCGCGGAGCGCACGAGGATGCTCGAGACCTTCTGGCAGGCGGCGCACCGGTACTCGTAGATCGGCATCGCTAGTGATCGTGGTCGTGGCCGGAGTCCGTCAGCGACTCCTTGGCCCGCCGGATGCGGTTCTTGATGGCGAATGCGGGATCAACGCGGTCGGAGGGGTCCTCGCCGGCCTTCGTGCGCTCCGCCAGTTTGCCGAAGTCCGTCCCCAGCGCGCTGTCGTACCGCTCGCCGAGCTGCTCCGCCCACCGCGCGAATCCGCGCTCGTCGCCGGACTCCAGGCGCCCCAACTCTTGGTCGAAGTCGATCGACCCGATCGCCTCCGCGTCCGAGCGGACGCGGGCGACGCGGGAGACGGCGCGCTTCATCTTCTTGCTGCCGCACTCCGGACAGGCAGGGTGGTCCACCACCGCCTTGATCGAGCGGAAGAAGACGTCCACGCGGCGCTGGCAACCGGAGCAGTCGTACTGGTAGATCGGCATGGCGCGAGCATACCGCGCGCGGGCGGCCGGATCAGCCCCCGCACGCTCTGGGATTACGCCTCGATGGCGCTCTGGATGTGGTTCAGCTGCCCCACGTCCCCGCCGACCGTCAGTTCGATCGCGATGAGGTCAATGCGGAGGTTCTGCGGCAGTTCGGGGTGGTCCGCCTGGTACGCCTCGGCGAGCGAGCGGAGGCGGGCCCCCTTCGCCGCGGAGATCTGCTGCACGGCGGCACCCATGCGCCGCGAGGTGCGCAACTTCACCTCCACGAAGGCGGTCACGTCCCCCTTGATGGCGACGATGTCGATCTCGCCCTCCGGCCGGCGGACGTTGCGGTCCACGACCTCGTAGCCGTGCTTCTCAAGGAACTGCGAGGCGATGCGCTCGCCCGCCTGGCCCAGCATTTGCGAACGTTCCGTCACGAGCGAACCGCCCTCGTCCCGATCACCTGTCGCACCGGGGCAAACGACACCCGGTGGATGCTGGTGTATCCCAGCCGCGCCAGCGCCTCGCGATGGTCGCGGGTGGCGTAGCCCTTGTTCACAGCGAGCCCGTAGCCGGGGAACCGGCCGTCCAGCTCGCACATCGTCCGGTCGCGAGCGACCTTCGCGACGATGGAGGCGGCGGCGATGGACACGCAGAGCGCGTCGCCGTCCACGATGGCTTCCTGCCGGAGGCCGCCTTCCACCACTTCGCGTCCATCTATGATCAGGGCATCCGGGCGCGCAGGCAAGGCATCGACCGCTCGCCGCATTGCCAGGCGTGTTGCCTGCAGGATGTTGATCTGGTCCACCACCTGCGGGGAGACCGTCGCGACGGCCCACCGGCAGTCCTTCCGGATCGCCTCCGCCAGCCGCTCGCGCTCCCCCGCGGTGAGTTGCTTGGAGTCGCGAAGGTCGCCGATCCAGCCAAGACGCCTCGGCGCGCCGGAGTGCGCGCGCGGCAGGATCACCGCGCCGGCGACCACCGGCCCGGCCAGCGGCCCGCGGCCCACCTCATCCACGCCGGCGACCATCGTGTAGCCCTCGCGCCAGAGCGCGCGCTCCACCGACCACCCGGGACGAGGCGTGACACGGGCCGAGACCATGATGCCGCCTGATCCATGCGCACCGGCTCGCCGGGCGACCGTTGGTGATACCGAGTATACCAGTGATCCGATCCAGGCGGGCACCCCGTCCCGGCCCACTTCTGTCTATGATGCCCGGCACCGACCACCCGCCCCGCCTCCGCGGGGTGTCGACGACCTGTGAGGGGATCCGCCATGCCCATCGTCCGTATCGAGATGCTGCCCGGCCGGTCGCTGGCGCAGAAGCGCGAACTGGTGCGCCTGATCACGGACGCCGTCTGCAACGTGGCGCACACCGACCCGAAGGCGACCCACGTGATCTTCGTGGAGCACGGCGTGGAAGAGTGGGCGTGGGACGGCAAGCTCTACGTCGACCAGAGCGACGAGGACGACGACTAGTCCCCATCCCCTGAGATCCCTGAGCCGGGCGTGATGCGCGGCCTCCGGCGGTCCCGGGGGCCGGTGCTACACTGGTGATATCCCACCTCGACGTCATGCGGCCGCCCGGCGGACGCGGGGCGTCGCATCCCCCTTCGCCAGCGGGCAAGCGGTGTGCGGCCGCGCGTCCTGCTCCGGAAGCGAGCGACCATGAATTCCCGCTCGATGCGCAACGTCTTCGTCTATCTGTTGATCCTCGTTGCGCTCGTCCTCGTCGTGGTGATGGTCTTCCGACCGTCCTCGACGGCCGGTGAGCAGCCCATCTCGTTCGTGATCGCGGAGGCGAAGGCCGGCCGCGTCGAGTCGATCGAGGTCCAGGGCGACAACCTGACCGTGATGCTGAAGGATCAGGCGGAGCCGGTCCGCTCGCGCAAGGAGACGGCGTCGTCCGTGGAGGAGATCCTCCGCGACAACGGCGTCACCACCGGCGTGGAGATCACCGTCCGAGGCCCGTCCTCGTTCGGCAACATCTTCGGCCTGATGCTCAACTTCCTGCCCCTGATCATCTTCGGGGCGATCCTGTTCTTCATGATGCGGCAGGCCGGCGGTGCCAATAACCAGGCGATGTCGTTCGGCAAGAGCCGCGCGCGCATGTGGACCACGCAGAAGCCCACCGTCACGTTCATGGACGTGGCCGGCCAGGAAGAGGCGAAGCAGGAACTCGCCGAGGTGGTGGAGTTCCTGAAGTACCCAGAGAAGTTCTCCGCCCTCGGCGCGCGGATCCCGCACGGCGTCCTGCTGGTGGGCCCGCCGGGCACCGGCAAGACGATGATCGCCCGCGCCGTCGCCGGCGAGGCCGGCGTGCCGTTCTTCCACCTCTCCGGCTCGGAGTTCGTGGAGATGTTCGTCGGCGTCGGCGCCAGCCGCGTCCGCGACCTGTTCGACCAGGCGAAGCGGAACGCGCCGGCGATCGTCTTCATCGATGAGATCGATGCCGTCGGCCGCCAGCGCGGCGCCGGCCTGGGCGGCTCGCACGACGAGCGCGAGCAGACGCTGAACCAGATCCTGGTGGAGATGGACGGCTTCGACTCCAACCAAAACGTGATCGTCATCGCGGCGACCAACCGCCCGGACGTCCTGGACCCGGCGCTCCTCCGCCCCGGACGCTTCGACCGCCAGGTCACGCTCGACCTCCCGGACGTGAAGGGCCGCCGCGCGGTGCTGGACGTCCACGTGAAGGGCAAGCCGCTGGAGGGCGATGCCTCCCTGGAGACCATCGCCAAGCAGACGCCCGGCTTCTCCGGCGCGGACCTCGCCAACCTCGTGAACGAGGCGGCGATCCTCGCCGCGCGCCGGAACAAGAAGCGCATCTCCATGGCCGAGATGAACGAGGCGGTCGACCGCGTCATCGCCGGCCCGGAGCGCAAGTCTCGCGTCATCACCCCGCTCGAGAAGCGGATCGTGGCCTACCACGAGGCGGGCCACACCGTGGCGGGCTACTTCCAGCCGCGCGCAGACATCCCGTACAAGGTCACCATCGTCGCGCGCGGCATGGCCGGCGGCTTCACCCGCTCCCTGCCCTCGGACGACCGGCGCCTGCAGGACCGCTCGTACTACGAGGCGATGATGACGATGGCGCTCGGCGGCCACGTCGCCGAGGAGATGATCTTCGGCGAGATGACCACCGGCGCGCACGACGACATCGGCAAGGTGACGCAGATCGCGCGGAACATGGTCACCCAGTGGGGCATGTCCGGGCGCATGGGCCCGCGCACCTTCGGGCGGCGGCAGTCCATGGTCTTCCTGGGCCGCGACATCTCCGAGGAGCGCGACTACTCGGAGCGCACCGCGCAGGAGATCGACGACGAGGTGCGCCGCATCATCGACGAGGCGCACGCCCGCTGCCGAGCCGTCCTGAGCCAGCACCGCGACAAGCTCGCCGAACTGGCCGAGCGGCTCGTGGAGGCCGAGACGGTCGAGGGCGACGATCTCCTGCGTCTGCTTGGCGAGGCGGAAGGCCGCCCGCTGCCGGGCACCCTGGAGCACTTCGACCGCAGCACCGGCGGCGGCTCCGGCACCACGACGGCCCCGTCCGAGACGTCCGAGGCCGCGCCGGCCGAGGGTTCGGGCGAGGATGAAGCCCCGCAGGGCCGGCCGGGCCTGGCGTGGGGCCGGCAGAACGCGACGTCTGACTAACCCGAGCCCACTTTGGGTGAACAGAAGAGGGGCCCTGTGGGGCCCCTCTTCACGTCTCGGTCGGTGTCGGGAGCGGTGCACCCCTCGGCGCTACGCCGTCGCCTCGTGGCGGTCGTGCGCGCGGGCATTCGCGGCTTCCTCCTGCTCGCGCAGGTCGCGCATGCGCCGCTCGAACGTGTGCTGCACCACCAGGAACCACGCCATCGCGACGGCGGCCAGGCCAAGGCGCAGCGCGGGGTGCTGGATCAACTTCCCCTCGTCGGTCAGGACGGCCGAGCCGAGGACGTACCCGGTGCCGATCCACACGGAGTTCGAGACGACCGCGCCGAGGAAGTCCAGCGGCGCCCAGATCGGGAACGGCATCCGGAGGGCGCCGGCACCGAAGGGCCCGACCGCCCGGGTGACGCTGTGCAGGTGGTAGAACGGGATGAGCCACTTCGCACGGCCCGCCATCAGGCTGGCGCCCACCCGCAGCGGCCGCCCCAGACGCGTCGAGGCGAGACGGTCGCCGCCCCAGCGGCCCGCTGAGTAGGAGATGAGGTCGCCGAGAATCGTGCCGGCCACGGCGATCGGAAGCACCATCCACAGGTCGGTCGCGCCCTTGGACGCCGCGGCGCCCCCCAGGAACATCAGCACCGTGCCCGGGAAGATCACCCCCAGCCCTACGGTCGCCTCGGCGAGCGCGGCGACGAACACTATCGGGACGCCGACCTGCTGGTAGAGGCGGTACAGCGTCACGAAGACGATGTCCGTCAGCCAGTTGAAGGCCTCGTAGGGTGCGGTGAGGATGTCGACGGGGTCCAGGGGACGCTCCAGCGCGGCAGGTGCCCGGAACGGGAAACCTGTGGCATAATAATAGGCCGGTGCCCGACGAGGCGCCCGCCCACCGTCCCGATTGATCGTGTCTGCGGTGGTTCCTAGACTCGTCACTCTACCCGTAGCCTGGGAGTTACCGCATGTACGCGATCATCCGCACCGGCGGCAAGCAGTACCGCGTCCGTCAGGGCGACCGCATCACCGTCGAGCGCCTCGAGGCGACCGAGGGTGACACGCTCACCCTGGACGATGTGCTGCTCGTCGGCGACGACGCCCAGACCACGGTGGGCACCCCCACCGTGGCCGGCGCGTCCGTGACCGCCACCGTGGCCGCGCAGTCCCGCGCGCCGAAGGTGACGTTCTACGACTTCAAGAACAAGACCCGGCGCGAGCGGATGGTGGGCCACAAGCACCACCAGACGGAGCTCGTCATCACCGCGATCACCGCGGGCTAACCGGGCGGAAAGAGGGAACCCTCATGGCTCACAAGAAGTCCGGTGGCTCCACGAAGAACGGCCGCGAGTCCGCCGCCCAGCGCCTGGGCGTGAAGGAACACGACGGCCACGTGGTCACCGCCGGTTCGATCCTGGTCCGCCAGCGCGGCACCCGCATGCACGCCGGTGAGAACGTCGGCGTGGGCAAGGACCACACGCTCTGGGCCAAGGTGGACGGCACCGTCCGCTTCAGCCCGTACGCGAAGGGCCGCCGCAAGCAGGTTTCCGTCCAGCCGGTCGCGGCGGGCGAGTAACCTCGAAAGGCATCGCAACATGAAGACGGGGCTTCACCCTCAGTACGCCGAGGCCACCATCACCTGCTCCTGCGGGAACCAGTGGACTACCCGCTCCACGCAGGAGTCGATCAAGGTGGACGTCTGCAACATGTGCCACCCGTTCTTCACGGGTGAGCAGCGCATCATCGACACCGCCGGCCGGGTCGAGCGCTTCCGCCGCCGCTACAGCAAGTAGCCACGCGCGGCTCGCAACACGCTTCGAGGGGCGGCCTGACGGCCGCCCCTCGTCGTTGTCCGCATCCGTCACGTACGCTGGCCGGGTGAGCGCGCACCCCTCCTCCACCTACGGCGGCCAAGCGGTCATGGAAGGCGTCATGATCCGTGGCGCCCACGCCATGGCGGTGGCGGTGCGCGCGCCCGACGGCGAGATCGCCTGCCACCACGAACCCCTCGGTGGGATCTTCACGAGCCCGCTCCGCCGGGTGCCGCTCCTCCGCGGCGTGCTGGTGCTCATCGAGACGCTCGCCCTCGGCCTGCGCGCGCTCACCTGGTCCGCCTCCGTGGCGACGGGCCAGGTGCGCCACACGCTGATGCGAGGCGTGGACTGGGCCGTGCTGGCGTTCACCATGTTCGTCGCGATCATGATCTTCTTCGCCGGCCCCGTCGCCGCCACTGCATGGCTCGACCGCTTCCTGCCGGCGCCCGTCGTGATCGTCCTGGAGGGCGTGCTGAGGCTCGGCCTCCTGCTCCTCTACATCAGCGGCATCGGCCGGACACCGGACGTGCAGCGGCTGTTCCAGTACCACGGCGCGGAGCACATGACGATCGCGGCGTACGAGGACGGCCGCGACCTGACGGTGCCGGCGATCCGCCGCTACCCGAAGGAACACCCGCGCTGCGGCACCTCGTTCCTGCTCACCGTTGCCATCGTCGCGCTCGTGGTGTTCGCCCTCGCCGGCGCGGAGCCGCTCTGGTGGCGGCTCTCGTCGCGCCTGCTGCTCGTGCCCGTGGTCGCGGCGCTGGCCTACGAGGCGATCCGGTTCGCCGGCTTCCACCAGGGCTGGCCGGTGATCCGCTGGCTCTTCGCCGGTAACCTCGCACTCCAGAAACTGACGACGCGCGTGCCGGACGACGAGCACATCCGCGTCGCGATCAGGGCGCTCGACGAAGTCCGCGCCGAGGAGGCGCGCATCCTCCGCGCCCGGCAGTAGGAGAACCCATGGCTCGACTGGTGGTCTACGGCAGTTCCATCCCCTGCCCGGACATGGCGCGCTTCCAGTGGTGGCTCGCCCAGCACGAGGTGGAAGGCGGGCTGCTGGCGATCGACATCCACCGCGACGAGGACGCGTACGACCGCGTCGTCGCGTGGACCGGGCACGCCTCGGTGCCCACGCTGGTCATCGCCGAGGACGATGGCGTGGAGCCGCTCGCACCACCGGAGCCGCTGGCCGGCCGGCGAGCGCGTGCCTTCGACCGCGGAACGCTCCTGACCGAGCCGAACCCGGGCCAGATCGAGCCATTCCTCACGCGACACGGCATCGTGGTGCGGCCTCGGGCCTGACACTCGCGCGTCCTCGCGCTATTATTCTTGAGTAAGTTGCTCGTGTATTCAGGAGCGCTCGTCATGGCCGCCTCGCCCTACCGCGTGGACCGCAACACCCTCCGCACCAATCAGGCGTTCATCGTCCTCCTGACGGTGGCCGCGTTCGTGCTCGGGGTGGAGACCGGCCGCTGGCTGGTGCTGTTCACCGGGCTGGTGATGGCGCTGGGCACCGCCCACCCGGCCTTCGCGCTCTTCAAGCAGGTCCACCAGCGCGTGCTGAAGCCGGCCGGGCTGCTGAAGGCGGACATCCACGCCGAGGACCCCATGCCCCACCAGTTCGCGCAGGCGCTGGGCTCCGTCTTCCTCCTCGCGGCCGCGGGTGCGCTCTTCAACGGGCAGGAGACGGTCGGCTGGGTGCTGAACTGGATCGTCACCGGCCTCGCCTTCGTGAACCTGACGGTGCAGTTCTGCATGGGCTGCTTCGTCTACTTCCAGCTCGACCGCTTTGGCCTGCTGCCGCGCTCGATCGCGAGCAGCCGCGGCGCGGCACGATAGGCGGCACGGTGACCGACCGCGTCGTCATCGCCCTGGCGGTCGTCGCCCTCTTCGCCGTCGCGGTCGCCCTCGGGCAGCGGTGGTACGCCTGGCGCAACGCGCGCGTGGAGGCCCGGGTACGCGCGGAGACGCCGACGCCGTCACTCGGCCAGCCCGTGGTCGTCTACTTCACGACGAAGACGTGCGTGGTCTGCAAGGCGCAGCAGGAGCCGGCGCTGACGGCGCTCGCCGAGCGCATCCCCGACCTGCGCATCGAGCGGCACGACGCCGTCGCGGATGGCGACCTGGCGAAGCAGTACGGAGTGCTCTCCGTACCCACCACGGCCGTGTACGACCGCACCGGCACGCTGGTGACCATCAACCGCGGCTTCACCCCCGCCTCCGCCCTGCTCGCACAGATCGAGGGCCGCACGCCCGACCTTGATGGCGGCGCATCGATGGCGTCCGAGCGCGTCGCCTGACCCCGCCCTCTCGCGCCTGCTCCCGCTAGGATGCCCGGCATGAACATCACCGTGCTCGCCGGCGGCATCGGCGCGGCCCGCTTCCTCGCCGGGCTCGCCTCGGTCGTGCCGCCCGAGTCGACCACCGCGATCTGCAACGTGGGCGATGACCTGACCTGGCACGGACTGCACGTCTCGCCGGACATCGACTCCGTCCTCTACACGCTCGCGGGGATCGAGGGCGAGCACGGCTGGGGCGTGCGAGGCGACACGCACGCGACGCTCGAGGGCTTGCGCGCGATCGGCCTCGACGAGTGGTTCACGATCGGTGACCGCGACCTCGCCACGCACCTGCTGCGCAGCGAGCGGCTACGGGCCGGCGACTCGCTCTCGCAGGCGACGGCGGCCGTGGCCGCGGCACGAGGCGTGCGCGTGCGCGTCCTTCCCGTCACCGACGACCCACACCCGACCGTGGTCCGCACCGCCGAGGGCGACCTCGCGTTCCAGGACTATTTCGTGCGCCGCCGTGCCGGCATCCCCGTCACCGGCTTCGCGTTCCCCGGCGCTGCCACCGCGCGCCCGGCCCCCGGCGTGATCGAGGCGATCCGCGACGCCGATGTGGTCGTGATCGCGCCGAGCAACCCGTTCGTCTCGATCGGCCCGCTGCTGGAGGTGCCCGGCGTACGGGACGCCCTCGCCAGTTCGCGCGCCTGGCGCGTCGCGGTGTCGCCGATCATCGGCGGCGCGGCGGTGAAAGGCCCGGCCGCCGAGATGATGGCGGCCCTCGGCCATGACGTCTCCGCACTCGGTGTGGCGCGGCTGTACGCGGGCCTCATCGACCTGTTCGTGCTCGACGAGGTCGATGCGGCGCTCGTGCCCCAGGTAGAGGCGCTGGGCCTCCGCGCGGTCGCCTTCGACACGATAATGACCGGCGACGAGGGTCGCGCCCGCGTTGCGCACGCGGTCATCGAGGCGGGACGGGCGTGACCGCAAACCTCGCCGTCGTGATCGCCGTGCAGGACGCGGGGCGGGCGAAGAGCCGCCTCGGTCCCGACCTCGATCCCGGCACCCGGCGGACGCTCGTGATCGCGATGCTGGACGACCTGCTCACCGCGGTGCGCGAGGTGTGGAGCGGCCGCGTGGTCGTCGTCAGCACCGATCCGGTCTACGACGCGGTCGCGGTGGACCACGGCGCGGAGACGCTTCGGGACGCTGGCATCGGCTACAACGAGGCGGTGCACCTCGGCGTCGCGCACGTCCAGCGGGCCGAGGCGGTGCTGGTCATGCCCGGCGACCTGCCGCACGCCACGCCTTCCGAGATCGCGACGCTCCTGCATGCGCTCGACGAGCCCGGCGTCACGATCGTCCCGGCGCGCGATGGCGGGACGATCGCCCTCGGACTCCGCCCGACCGGCGCGATCGCCCCGGCGTTCGGCCCGGACTCCACCGCCCGCCACCGCGAGGCGGCCGAGCGCGCCGGCGTCCCGTGGCGGCTGATGTCGCCCGGTGACCTCGACACCGACGTGGACACGCTCGATGACCTCACGGAGGTCTGGGACCGCGTGGGCGAGGCGACCACCGCGCTGCTGGAGCACCTGCCGCTGCCGGCGAGAGGAACCCCCCGTGACTGACCGCCCCAACGCCGACCAGGTCGACCTGGCGATCCGCTCCCGTCGCTCGATCCGCGGGCTTGAGGGGCCGCCACTCGAAGCCGGGGTGGTCGATGCCCTCGTGGCACTCGCCTGCACCGCACCGGCGCCGCACCACACCCAGCCGTGGCGCTTCGTCGAGATCGGCCCCGCGCGCCGCGCCGCCCTCGCGACCGCGATGGGCGAGGCGTGGCGCGCCGACATGCTGCGCGATGGCGTGCCGGAGCGTCAGCAGGAGCGTGCACTCGCCCGGTCACGCCGCCAGGTGGAGGATGCGCCCACGCTGCTCCTCGGCTGCCTCGTGCACGACGGGCTGCGTGACTACGCGGACGACCGCCGCGCGCGTGCTGAGTGGGGACTCGCGCAGCACTCGTTCGGGGCGTCGCTGCAGAACATCCTGCTCGCCGCTGCCGCACGAGGGCTGGGCGCGTTCTGGATCTCCGCGCCCCTCTACGCGCAGGAGGCCGTGCGCACGGCGCTCGACCTCGATGCGGCGTGGGAGCCGCAGGCGTTCGTCGCGCTCGGCCATCCGAGCGCGGACTACCGCCCGTTCGACCGGCCGCTCCCCGACCTGGGGAAGCACCTCACCCGGCGCTGACGGACTACGCGCGCTCCAGCAGCGCCGGGAGTTCGCGCAGCGAGCGGATGGCGTGGATCGCGGGGTCACTGACCTCGCCGCGACGGTCCAGGAGGATGCCCGCCATCCCGACGCCCACCGCCGGCGCCACATCGTTGTCGATGCGGTCGCCCACCATGACGGAGGTCGCGGGCTGCGCCCCAACCTTCGCCATCGCCCCGAGGAAGAAGCGCGGGTCGGGCTTCGCGATGCCCGCATCGACCGCCAGGTAGGTGTGGTGGATCGACCGCGCGAATGGCAGCGGCGTGAGGTCGACATCGCCATTCGTGGCCGCAACGAGGGTGAAGCCGCGCGCGTGCAACTCGGCGAGCGGCTCCGTCACGTCGTCGTATGCGCTGAGCGCGCCGTTGCGCGCCGAGACGTACGCCGCGACCACCTCGTCCGTCGCATCCTCACGCGACACAGTGGCGAGGACGCGCCGCATCGCCTCCGCGCGATGCGCTGCCGCGGGGTGGCCCCGAAACGCCGGCTCGACGGTGATCGAGTCGCGCACGTTCGCGAGGTACGAGGGGGTGACCAGCCGCCCGACGATCTCCGTCAGGCGGGCGGCCGCCGCCTCGTTCCCCGCACGGAACGCCGCGCGCAGATCCACCAGCGTCCCGTCCACATCGAGGAAGACGTGCGAGACGCGGTACGGCGCGCGGGACGGCACTTGGTG
Source organism: Chloroflexota bacterium (assembly GCA_045863195.1). Classification (GTDB taxonomy): domain Bacteria; phylum Chloroflexota; class Dehalococcoidia; order UBA2979; family UBA2979; genus W-Chloroflexi-9. The sequence continues at coordinate 212,773 of BTUI01000004.1, read as the reverse complement.
AGGTTACGCCGCAGGGACGCGGACGGTGGCGATGATCGTGTCCTCGGGCGGCGGACTCTGCATCTCGCGCAAGGCTTCAAGGTGTGAGGCGATCGCCTCACGCGCATCGCTCAGCAGTTCGTCGAGGGAGTCCGCCTGCACGAAGCATCCAGGGAGCGCGGGCACTTCCGCCCAGTAGCCTCCCTCCTCGGCCTCGTGAATGACCAGCACGTACTCCATCGTCAGTCTCCCCGGAGGAGTCGCTCGAACTGCTCCTCGGTGATCTCCGCTTTGCGTAGCATAGCCTTCAGCAGCCCGATCTTCAGCGGCGCCCGGTGCTGCGGAAAGGTTAGGATCTGCCCGTTCGGCATCTTCACGTTCACGTGTGAGCCTCGCCCCTGACGTACCGTGCCGCCCGCGCGCTCGAACGCGGCAACGGCGTCGCCCGGGCGAACGTTCCGGAACTCCGGAGGCATCGTCAGCGCCTCGCTACGCCTTCAGCGCTACGATCTGCGGCGTGACGTCGTCCTGGTCGACGAAGCAGGAGTGCGCGCCGGTGTGGCAGATCCCGCCGCCGAGGAGTTCGACCTGGAGCAGCACGACATCGCGGTCGCAGTCCGTGGTGATGCCGTACACCTTCACGAAGTCGCCGGAGGTCTTGCCCTTGTGCCAGATCTCCTGGCGCGAGCGCGACCAGAACACGGCCTGACCGATCTCCAGCGTCGTGCGGAGCGTGTCGGCGTTCATGTAGCCGAGCATGATCACCTCGTGTGTCTGGTGATCCTGCAGGATCGCGGGGATCAGCCCCTTCTCGTCGTACTTCAGATCACTCGGGTCGAAGGTGATCTCGGGCATCAGGCTGCTCCCTGTCCGGCCGGCTCCACGGGGCGCATCGGCACGCCGCGGTCCGCGAGGTATTGCTTCAAGAACGGGATGTCGTACTTGCCGAAGTGGAAGATCGAGGCGGCCAGCACGGCGGCAGCGCCGCCTTCCATGAACGCCTCGTACAGATGCTCCGGCGTTCCCGCCCCGCCCGAGGCGATCACGGGCACCTCCACCGCGTCGCTGATCGCGCGCAGCAGCGGGATGTCGTAGCCGGACTGGTGGCCGTCCGTGTCCATGGAGGTCACGAGGAGTTCACCCGCGCCGCGCTCCACCGCCTCGCGCGCCCACTCCACGCCATCGCGGCCGGTCGCCGTGCGGCCACCGTGGGTGTAGACCTCCCATCGGCCGGGCGCGACGCGCTTCACGTCCACGGCAACGACGATGCACTGGGAGCCGAAGCCCTTCGCGCCTTCCTCGATCAGTTCGGGGCGCTGCACCGCCGCCGTGTTCATCGACACCTTGTCGGCGCCGGACTCCAGCATCATGCGCACGTCGCCGGCGGAGCGGACGCCGCCGCCCACGGTGAGCGGGATGAACACCTGGTCGGCGGTGCGGCGGATCATGTCGTACACACTCGTGCGCGCGTCCGAGGACGCCGTGATGTCGAGGAACACGAGCTCGTCGGCGCCCTGCTGGTCGTACTTCGCGGCGAGTTCCACCGGGTCGCCCGCGTCGACGAGGTCGACGAAGGAGACGCCCTTCACGACGCGGCCGTTGTCGACGTCAAAGCACGGGATGATGCGCTTCGTCAGCATCAGGCGGCCCCCACCACGCGCAGTGCCTCGGGCAGCACCACGTCGCCGGTGTAGAGCGCCCGCCCGACGATCGCGCCCTCGATGCCAGTGGCTACGAGGCGGCGCAGGTCCTCGACGCTGGTGACGCCGCCGGCGGAGATGACCCGCACCGAGGTCTCCCGGACGATGCGCTCGTACATCGGCACGTTCGGACCGTCCGTGACGCCGTCGCGCAGGATGTCCGTGTAGACGATGCGCACCACGCCCTGCGCCGCCAGGCGCTGCACGAACGCGAGCGCGTCGAGGTCGGTCGCCTCCGTCCACCCTTCGAGGGCGACGCGACCCTCGCGCGCGTCCACGGAGACGATGAGGCGGTCGCCCGCGAAGGCGATCGCCTCCGCGAGGAACGCGGGGTCCTTCACCGCGGCGGTGCCCAGGACCACACGGTCGAGGCCGGCTTCCAGCATCGCGCGCACGGTCGCCATCGAGCGGATGCCGCCGCCGGTCTGCACCGGCACGGTGACGCTTCGGGCGATCGCCTGAACGATCGGCGCGTTCGAGGCGACACCGGAACGCGCGCCGTCCAGGTCCACCACGTGGATGCGGGTGGCGCCCTGCGCGGCCCACTGGCGCGCCATCGCCGTCGGGTCGTCGCCGAACACGGTCTCACGGGCGTAGTCGCCCTGGGCGAGGCGGACACACTTGCCGTCACGGATATCGACGGCGGGGATGATCTCCACGGACTTGCTCGTCTCTTGCTGAGGGGGAGGGGTGCGGCGCGACCTAGCCGGTCGTGGCGGTATGCGCCGGGGCGATCGAGCCGCGCTCCCGTGACAGGCGCAGGAAGTTCTCGTACAGCCGCAGGCCCCACCGACCGGACTTCTCCGGGTGGAACTGCGTTGCGACGACGTTGTCCCGGCCCACCACCGAGGGGAACACCACGCCCTCGTACTCCGTCTCGCCCAGCACCGTGGCGTCCTCGGACGGTCGCGGGTGGTAGGAGTGGACAAAGTAGAAGTAGGAGCCCTGCGGGATGCCCTCGAACACCGGGTGTGGGGCGCGCAGGTCCACGGTGTTCCACCCCATGTGCGGGACGGTCATGCCGTGCGGGAAGCGCACGATGCGGCCGCCGAGGACGCCGAGGCACTGGTGCTCGCCGCCCTCCTCGGACACCTCGAACAGCGCCTGCATCCCCATGCATACGCCCAGGAACGGGCGGCCTGAGGCGATGTAGTCGCGGATCGGCCCGTCGAGGCCGGCCGCGCGCAGATTCGCCATGGTGTCCTCGGCCGCGCCGACGCCCGGCACGATCAGCGCGCGCGCGCGCTCCACCACGGCGGCGTCCGCCGTCACCACCGGCTCCACCCCGGCATGGGCGACGGCGCGCGCGACGCTACGCAGGTTGCCTGCGCCGTAGTCGACGATGACGACGTCCATGACCGGTACTCCAGTGGTGTGCTGCCCTCCCAGTGTACCGCCGCCCTCCCGTTGCGGCCTTGACCGGCGACGAATGCCCGATGCCACAGCCCGCACAGCGTCGCCGGGACGCCCGGATATACTCGACGCCCATGACCGAACAGGCCGTCACCACCGCCGACCAGCGCGAGCACGAGGTCGCGCGCGAGCGCATCGAGGCACTCCGTGCCGAGATCCGCGCGCACGACTACCGCTACTACATCGAGGCGCAGCCGGTCATCGGCGACTCGCAGTACGACGCACTCATGCGTGAGTTGCGCGACCTCGAGGAACACTTCCCCGACCTCGTGTCGCCGGACTCACCGACGCAACGCGTTGCGGGGCAGCCGGCCGAGGCGTTCCCGGTCGTCGAGCACCGCGAGCCGATGCTGTCGCTCGCGAACGTCTTCAACCGCGATGAACTCTTCGCCTGGAAGCAGCGCCTCGTCCGGCTGCTGGAGCGCGATGAGTTCCGTTATGTCTGCGAACCGAAGATCGACGGCCTCGCCATCTCGCTCGTGTACGAGCGCGGACGATTCGTGCGCGGCGCGACCCGCGGCGACGGGATGCGCGGCGAGGAGATCACCGCGAACCTCCGCACGATCCGCTCGATCCCCCTCGTCCTGAACGCTGACCCGGACACCCTCCCCGCCGCCTTCGAGGTGCGCGGCGAGGTCTACATGTCGAAGGGCGAGTTCCAGCGGCTGAACGCGGAGCGAGCAGCGGCGGGCGAGCAGCTGTACATGAACCCCCGCAACACCGCCGCCGGCTCGCTGCGACAACTCGACCCGCGCATCACCGCCGCGCGACGGCTCGACCTGTTCGCCTACCAGCTGGGGTGGGTGGAGGGCGACCGGCCGCTGGAGGCGCACCACGACGCGATCCGCTGGCTGCGCGACCTCGGATTCCCGACCAACCCCCACACGGAGTCGTTCGACAGCATCGAGGCGGTCGCGGACTTCTGCGAGGCGTGGGTGAGCCGTCGTGACACGCTCGACTACGACATCGATGGCGTGGTCGTGAAAGTGGACGATTTCGCCGCGCAGCGCGCCCTCGGCGTGGTCGGGCGCGAGCCGCGGTGGGCGATGGCGTGGAAGTTCCCGGCGGAACAGGCGGTCACGCGGCTGCGTGAGATCCAGGTATCGGTGGGGCGCACCGGCGTCCTCACGCCGTTCGCCGCGCTCGAACCGGTCTTCGTCGGCGGCGCGACCGTGAGCATGGCGACGCTGCACAACGCCGACCACATCCGCGAGCTGGACATCCGCGCCGGTGACTACGTCATCGTGCAGCGCGCCGGCGACGTGATCCCGCAGGTGGTCGGCCCCGTCCTCGCCCGGCGGGAGGGCGACCTCGCGTCGTTCGAGATGCCCGCGCACTGCCCCGTCTGCGGCACACCGGTCCAGAAAGACCCGGAGGAGGCGGCCTACTACTGCCCCAGCCGGACCTGCCCGGTCAAACTCGCGCGGCTGCTGGAGCACTTCACCTCGCGCGGGGCGATGGACATCGAGGGCTTCGGCGAGGAGCGCTGCGCGATGCTCGTGCAGCGCGGGTTCGTCCGCTCGCTCGCGGACCTCTACCGCCTCCCACAACGCGAGGCGGAACTGCTGGAGGTCGACAAGATCGGCGCGAAGACGCTGGAGGGCCTGTTCGCCGGACTGGAGGCGAGCAAGACGCGCCCGCTTCACCGTCTGCTGATCGCCCTCGGCATCCGCCACGTCGGTGGTGAGACCGCCCGCGCTCTCGCCCGCCACTTCGGGACGATGGACGCGCTCCGCGACGCCACGCTCGAGGAGATCCAGGCGGTCGACGGCATCGGCCCGATCGTCGCCGAATCAGTGCGCGCCTACTTCGACGACCCGGAGTACCGCGCGCAGGTCGCCGACCTCGCCGCGCTCGGCCTCCGCATGGACGAGGACGTCGCGGCGCGCGGGGGCGTGCTGGACGGCCTCTCGATCGTCGTCACGGGCAGCCTCGAACGGTGGTCGCGCAACCAGGTGGAGGACCTGATCAAGTCGCTCGGCGGCAAGGTCTCCGGCGCCGTCTCGAAGAAGACCTCGTTCGTCGTGGCGGGCGAGGGCGGCGGCAGCAAGCGCGACAAGGCCGAGACGCTGGGCGTCGAGATCCTCGATGAAGCCGCGTTCCTCGAACGGCTCGCCGCGCTCGGGTGGAGTGCGGGCGAATGACGGTACTTCGCCTGGGCTGACTCGGGCGTTACGCGCGGACGGTGGCACCTGCGGCGGCGGGAGGCATACGCTCCGCCCGTCCGCCCACCGCCCGCAGGAGGAGCCCGTGCCCCCCTCAGCGACCCCAGCCGAGATCAAGAAGTACCGTGGCTTCCTCGCCGAGGAGGTGGACGGTCTCTACCTCTACCAGCGTCTCGCCGAGATCGAGGAAGACGCGTCGCTGAAGGATGTCTACCGGCAACTGGCGCTGACCGAGGAGAAGCACCTCGCGCTCTGGCAGGAGCAGTTGCGCCTCGCCGGTCAGGACGCGACCCCGCCGAAGCCCTCGTTCCGCGCACGCCTGCTCATGGGGATCGCGGCGCGCTGGGGCACCGACCTCGTCCTCCCGATCATCAAGTCCTTCGAGACCGACGCGACCTCGATGTACATCGGCATCCCGGTCGCGGAGGCCGCCGGGCTCCCGCAGGACGAGCATTCGCACGCCCGCGTCTTCGAGGCACTCTCGACGCGCCGCCAGAGCGGCGTCCACGGCTCCGTCATCGGCCGCATCGAGACGCGTCACCGCGCCCTCGGCGGCGGGAACGCACTCCGCGCCTCCGTGCTCGGCGCGAACGACGGCCTCGTCTCCAACCTGGCGCTGGTCGCCGGCTTCGCTGGCGCGAACCCCGGCCAGGCCTCGATCATCCTCGCCGGCCTCGCCGGCCTCCTCGCCGGTGCCGCCTCGATGGCGCTCGGCGAGTGGATCTCCGTCACCTCGTCGCGCGAGGCCGCGGAGGCGCAGATCGCGGCGGAGCGCGAGGAACTCGAACTCGACCCGGCGGCCGAGGAGGAGGAACTGGCGCTCATCTACCAGGCGAAGGGCCTGCCAAAGGCGGACGCTGAACGCCTCGCCGCGGCGCTCATCGCCGACAAGGAGCACGCGCTCGCGACCCTCGCCCGGGAGGAACTGGGGATCGTGCCGGAGGACCTCGGCTCGCCCTGGGCCGCGGCGATCGCCTCCTTCATCCTGTTCGCCGTCGGCGCGATCGTCCCGGTCATCCCGTTCTTCTTCGGTGACGGGGTGGGCTTCGTGCTGGCCGGCGCCGCCTTCTCCGGCGTGGGCCTGTTCATCCTCGGCGCGAGCATCACGCTGCTCACGGGGCGCAACTGGATCTACGGCGGGGGACGCCAGGTGGTGCTCGGCCTCGCCGCAGCGGTGGTCACCTACTTCGTCGGTGGCGTGATCGGCGGGGTCGCCGGTGTCTGACGCCGCCAGTCCGGTGGAGGCCGAACGCGAAGCGCCCGAGTACCTCCGCGACGCCGTGTTCGGCGCGATCGACGGCGCGGTCACGACCTTCGCCGTGGTCGCCGGAGCGGTCGGCGCATCGCTCCCCGGTGCCGTCGTGGTGGTGCTGGGCCTCGCGAACCTGTTCGCGGACGGCCTAAGCATGGCGGTGAGCAACTACCTCGGCACCCGCGCGGACGACCAGCGCCGCCGTCAGCGCCGCCGCACCGAGGAGCGCCGCGTCGATGCGAACCCGGCGGCAGCCCGCGCCCGCCTTGCAGCGCAGTTTCGCGCCTCCGGTATCCCGGAACCCGTCCTGGAGGCCGCGCTCGACGGCGTGACTGCCGACCGACGCCGCACGGTGGACATCCTGCTCGGAGAACTCAACGGGGAGCCGGAGGGGAACCACGCTGCCCGGCGCGCCGGCATCGCGACGTTCATCGCGTTCGTCATCGTCGGTGCGATCCCGCTGATCACGTTCGTCGCGGAAGCGTTGGGCGCGGACCTCGGCGGCCGCCAGTTCGCCATCTCTGCCGTCCTGACCGGCCTCGCGTTCTTCCTCGTCGGCGCCGCCAAGGGGCGCGTGGTCGACCGCTCCTGGCTCCGCGACGGCATCGAGACGCTCGCCCTCGGCGGGACGGCGGCGGCGGTCGCCTACACGGTGGGGTGGCTGCTCCGCGGGCTGGTGGACGCGGTGTAACGGCCGGGCCGCCATCACGGCCGCGCGGTTGCCGCGCCGGCGGCCGCCTCCCTATACTCGGGCTGTCCGACCTCCCCAGCGGATTCGACCAACACGACCCCACTCCCCAAGCAGGGTCCGGTTTCTCCCGTGATCAATCCGCTGTCCTCCTTCATGGGGATGTTTTCGCACGACATTGCGATCGACCTGGGCACCGCGAACACGCTCGTGAGCGTGCGCGGTCGCGGCATCGTCATTGACGAGCCGTCCGTCGTCGCCATCGACCGGGTCTCGAAGCGCATCCTCGCCATCGGCGCGGAGGCGAAGCGCATGGTGGGGCGCACGCCGTCCTCCATCGTCGCCGTGCGCCCGCTGCGGGATGGCGTCATCTCCGACTTCATGGTCACGGAGAAGATGCTCCAGTACTTCATCCGCCAGGTGCACGAGCGCTTCGGCCTCGGCATCCCGAAGCCGCGCGTCGTCGTCGGCATCCCCTCCGGCGCGACCGAGGTGGAGAAGCGCGCCGTGCATGACGCGGCCGTGGCCGCCGGCGCACGCGCCTGCTACCTGATCGAAGAGCCCATGGCCGCCGCGATCGGCTCCGGCCTGCCGGTGATGGACGCCGCCGGCTCGATGGTCATCGACATCGGCGGCGGCACGACCGAGGTGGCCGTGCTGGCCCTCGGCGGCATCGTGCGCTCCCAGTCGGTGCGCGCGGCCGGCGATGGTATGGACGCCGCGCTGGTCGACTACGCGCGCCAGGTGCACAACATGCTGATCGGCGAGCGCACGGCGGAGGCCGTGAAGATCGAGGCCGGCTCCGCGTTCCCCCTCGACGAGGAGTGGACGATCGACCTCCGTGGCCGCGACCTCGCGACCGGCCTGCCGAAGTCGGTGGAGATCTCCACGGTGGAGGTGCGCGACGCGCTCTCCCCGGTGGTGAACGAGATCGTCCGCGCCGTCCGCGCGACCATCGAGACGACGCCGCCGGAACTCGTCGCCGACCTGATGATGCACGGCATCGCCATGACCGGCGGCGGATCGCTGCTCCGGGGCCTGGACCGCAAGGTCGCCACGGAGACCCGGTTCCCGGTGTACGTGGCGGAGGACCCGTTGCGCTCCGTGGTGCGCGGCTGCGCCGAAGCGGTCGAGGAGGCCGAGACGCTGCAGAAGGTCCAGGCGGCGATCGCCAGCCGGCGGCCCCCGCGATGAGCCACCGACGAGGTCGATAGCAGCATGACGACGCGCTCGACGGCTACCCCGGGCGCGACGGCCCCCGACCCGCCCTGCCGGTCCGCCGCTCGCCACGCGGCCATCCTGAGCGTGCGCCCGTGACCGGCGCCCGCAACGCGGCGTGGCTCTCCGGCCTGCTCCTGCTCGGCCTCGCGCTGCTGGCGCTCTCGCCCCTCCCGTTCGCCGGTGGCCTCGAGACGCGGCTGAGCGCCACGCTGGCGCCCGCGGCGAGCGCGATCCGCGGCGTCGTGCGGCCGGTCTCCGATGTGCTCCTGAACGCCGGCCAGATCCGCGACCTCTCCGCCGAGAACGCGGAGCTGCGGCGACGCCTCGCGCAGGCCGAGTCGGACGTCGCGGCGCTGCGCGAGGAGCGCACCGCACTGGAACGCGCCGCCGCGCTCCTCGCCGCCGTCGGCCCCAGCGCCGACCAGTTCACGCCCGCCTCGGTCCTGCTGCGCGACCCCGCGCCCGGCCGCCAGCACGTCGTCATCGACCGCGGCCACGACCACGGCGTCCGGGCGGGCCAGCCGGTCGTCGGCGCTGGCTCCACGCTCGTCGGCGTGGTGTCCGAGGTAGACGCGACTCAGGCTCGCGTACGCCTCCTCACCGACCGTCAGTCCGCCGTCGCGGTGCTGATCCAGTCCACCCGCACGCCCGCCGTCCTCGCCGGCGACGGGCGCGCCCTGCACCTGGAGTTCGTCCCGGTCGACGCCGCCGTTACCCCCGGCGAGGTGATCCTGTCGAGCGCCCTCGGCGGCCTGCTGCCGCCCGGGCTGCTCATCGGCCGCGTCGCCAGCGTCGAGTCACGCGGCGCCGACCTGTTCCAGACCGTCACCGTGGACCCGCTGGCGAACCTCGACCGCGTCGAGCAGGTGCTCGTGATGACCGCGTTCCAGCCGGGCGCGCTGCTCCCGGCGGAGACCGAGGCGTCCCGATGACGCTGGTCCTCATGCTCGTGACCGCCGCGCTCGGCCTCGTGCAGGCCGGCGCTGCCCCGGCCCTCTTCGCAGACCCGCTCGCCGCACCGGTGCTCCCCGCGATCCTGCTGGTGGCGTGGGCCGCGCTACGCGGGCCGCAGGAGTGCTGGCCGGCGATCCCCGCACCCGCGCTGATCCTCGGCGTGCTGTCGGATGAGCGCGCCGGGTGGTTCCTCCTGGCGCTGCTGCCCGCGCCCCTGCTCGGCGTCGTCGTGCTGCGGCGCGCTCGCCGGACCGGCGCCGGGGCGGTGCGGCGCGCCGCCTGGAGCGCCGCCGCGGCCGCCCTCGCAGTGCTGTGCTACGGTGGCGTGCTGACGCTCGCGGCGGGCGTCGCGGGCGACCTGCCGGCCTCCTCCGCCGAGGCGATGGCTGGCGTGATGCTCTCCGCGCTACTCGGCGCCGCGCTGGCCCTCGCCGCGTGGCCGCTGCGGCGTCGCGAGCGGGGGCTGTTCGCGTGAACAGTTCCAGCATCGGCATCCGGCTGCGCCTGATGCAGGTGGGGCTGTGCCTCCTCCTCGGCGTGCTCGCGGTACAGGTCGCACGCCTCCAGTGGCTCGACCCGGCGGTGCCCGCGGCCTACGCCAGCGGCCTGTCGCCGCTGAACGTGGCGGTCGAGCCCGCGCGCGGGCTGATCACGGACCGCAACGGCGTCGTCCTCGCACGCAACGCCGCCTCGTTCGGGGTCGCGATCATCCCCGGCGAACTGCCGGGCGACGAAGAGGCGCGCCGAGGCGTACTCGCGGAGATCGAGCGCCTGACGGGCATCCCCTTCGCTACCCTCGAACCGGCCGTCTCGACCCGCCTCGCGGCGCTCAATCCGTACGACCCCGTCGTCGTCCAGGACGACCTCACCCGCGAGGACGCGATTGCGCTGCGTGCGCGGATCGCCGGCATCCCGGCCGTCACCGTCGTCGCGTCACCCGCACGTGCCTACCTCGCTGAGCCGACGCTCGCGCACCTGCTTGGCACCATCGGCGCGCTGCCGGCGGACGAGGCGGAGGCGCTCATCGCGGCCGGCTACCCGGTGGATGGCGTCGTCGGGCTCACCGGCGTGGAGGAGCGCTACGAGGCCACGCTGCGGGGCGAACCCGGCCGCCGCCTCGTCCTCGCCGACCCCCAGGGCCGTGCCGTGGACCTGCTCGGCGAGGCCGCCCCGCGTCCGGGCGGCGACCTGGCGCTCGCCATCGACCTCCGGCTCCAGCAGGCCACGGCCGCCGCGCTCCAGGCCGGGATCGATGCCGGGCTGAGCATCCTCGACCGGCCGGGGAAGGAGACGCGCCCCGCGCCGATGCCGGGCGGCGCGGCGATCGTGATGGACGTGCGGACGGGCGAGTTGCTCGCCTCCGTGTCGCTGCCCTCGTACGACCCGAACCTGTTCAGCACCGGCGACCCCGCCGAGATCGCGCGCGTGCTGAACGACCCGGCGCGCCCCCTCGTCGACCGCACCTACATGGAGGTGCGCTCGCCCGGCTCGATCTTCAAGCCGCTGGTGGCGCTCGCCGCGCTCGAAGAGGGGATCGCGACCGAGGAGACGCGCATCCTCAGCACCGGCGCGATCACGATCCGTGACCGCTTCAACCCCGGCGTCGTGTACGTCTTCCGCGACTGGGCCGCGCACGGCAACACCAACATGATCCAGGCGATCGCGCGCTCCTCGGACGTCTACTTCTACCTGCTCGCCGGCGGGCTCGACGAGGTCGGACAACCGCCGTTCGAGGGGATGGGTGCGGACGTCCTGGCGGCGTGGGCGCGCAAGGCCGGCCTCGGGCGGCCCACCGGCATCGACCTGCCGGGCGAGGCCTCCGGGCTCGTACCGGACAGCGCGTGGAAGGAGCGCGTGATCGGCGAAGCCTGGCTCCTGGGGGACACGTACACCTACGGCATCGGGCAGGGCTACCTCACCGTGACCCCGATCCAGATGGCGGTGCTCACCGCCGCCCTCGCCAACGGCGGCCGCCTGATCCAGCCCACCGTCGTCCACGGCGTCGCCTCGGACGGCCGCATCACGCCGACGACGCCGAGGATCACCGGACGCCTCGAGGCCTCGCCCGAGCACTTCGATGTCGTCCGCCGCGCCATGCTCGCGGCCGCGGACCCCACCGGTACCGCCTTCACCGGCGTGCCTGCCGGCGTCCGCATCGGTGCCAAGACCGGGACCGCGGAGTTCGGCCAGCCGTACCCGGACGGCGAGTACGACACCCACGGCTGGTTCATCGCCTTCGGGCCGTACGAGGATCCGGAGGTCGCCGTCGTCGTCTACCTGGAGTACGGGGTCGGTTCCACGCACGCCGGCCCGGTGGCGAAGGCGATCCTCGAGGCACACTTCGCGCTCCAGCAGGGCCCGCCGGCGCGGGTGGCGACGCGATGATCGCGCGCGCCCTCCTCCAGCGCCTCGCGCCCGACCTGGCGCTGCTCGTCGCCGTGACCGCACTCGTCCTCACGGGCTCCGCGATGATCCGCGCCGTGCACTTGCCGGAATCGCCCCTCCCAACCGAGTGGGTACGACAGGGCATCTACGCCGCAGCCGGCCTCGTCGCGATGTTTGTCACGGCGCGCCTCGACCTTGCGTGGCTGCGCCGGATCGCGCCGCTCGCCTATGCCGCCTCGCTCGTCGCGCTGGTCGTCGTGCTCGGCATCGGTTCCTCCGAGTACGGCGCGCGCCGCTGGATCTCCATCGGCGGCGCCTTCACCGTCCAGCCGTCCGAGTTCGCGAAGATCACGGGGAGCCTCGCGCTCGCCGCGTACGCCGCGGACCGGGAGCCCTCGCTGCGCGCTGTCCTCACCGCGCTCGCCATCGCTGCCGTCCCGATCGCACTCGTCCTGGTCGAGCCCGACCTCGGCACGTCGCTGGTGCTACTCGCGTCGTGCATGGTGGTGATCGCGGCGTGGGGCGTCTCGTGGCGCGTCCTGGGCGGCTTCGCCGCGCTCGGACTGGCCGTGCTGCCGGTCGCGTTCGCCGTCGCCGTCCCGGACTACCAGCGGGAACGCCTCGCCGTGTTCCTCGACCCGGGCCGCGACCCCCTCGGTTCCGGCTTCACGCTCCGCCAGGTGGAGGTCGCCTTCGCCGCCGGCGGCGTCACCGGCCGCGGGTTCGATGGCGCCGAGTCGGCGCTGTACGGCCTCGCCCCCCGCACCTCCGACTTCGCGTTCGCGCAGTGGAGCGAGTTCGCGGGGCTCCTCGGTGCGTTGCTCATCCTCGGCTGCTTCGCCGTCGTCGCGTGGCGAGGGTTCACCGTGGCCGGCCGCGCCCCCGACCGCTTCGCGCGCCTGCTGACGGTGGGCGTCACGACGACCATCGTGCTTCAGGCGGCGATGCACATCGCCGTGAACACGCGGCTGTTCCCCGCCACCGGCATCCCGCTCCCGTTCATCTCGCAGGGCGGCTCCGCCCTCGTGGCCGTCTTCATCGCCGCTGGCCTCCTCCAGGCGATCGCCGCACACCGGCCGGCCGCGACGCGCGGAGCGTGGGACGAGCGCTGGCGGTAGCGCCCGCCGAGGCCGCGCGACACGCCCCCACAAGCAGAAGGGCCGCCCTTCCGGGCGGCCCTTCGTCATGCCTCGATGCGTCGTGCGACTAGGTCGCGGCGACCGCGGCTTCCTCCGCGGGCGCGGCGGACTCGCCCACCACGCGCGTGAAGGTGATCTCGCCATCGACGCGGTCGACGCGGATCGTGTCGCCCTCATCGTACGCGCCCTGGAGCATCGCGTCCGACATCGGGTCTTCGACCTGGTTCTGGATGACGCGGCGCAGCGGCCGTGCCCCAAACACCGGGTCGAAGCCCTCCGCCCCCAGGTAGTCCAGGAGCGCGTCCGTGACCTCGAGCTTCATGCCCTTGGTCTTCAGGTTGTCGCGCAGGTCGTTCAGTTCCAGGTCCACGATCTGGCGGATGTGCTCCTGCTGCAGGGCGCGGAACACGACCGACTGGTCGATGCGGTTCAGGAACTCCGGCCGGAACACGCGCTTCATCTCATCCTCGACGCGCAGGCGCATGCGCTTGTACGCGTCCTCCGCGTTCTTGATCTCGTCCTGCGTCGTCTGGAAGCCGACGCGGGAGTCCGTCCGGATGAGGTCCGACCCCACGTTGGAGGTCATGATGATGATCGTGTTGCGGAAGTCGACCTTGCGCCCCTTCGCGTCGGACAGGTGCCCGTCGTCGAAGATCTGCAGGAGCATGTTGAAGACGTCCGGGTGGGCCTTCTCGATCTCGTCGAGCAGGATGAGGCAGTACGACTTGCGCCGCACCAGGTCCGTCAGCTGCCCGCCGTCGTCGTAGCCCACGTAGCCGGGCGGCGAACCGACCAGCCGCGAGACGGTGTGCTTCTCCATGAACTCGGACATGTCGATCCGCACGATGTTGTCGCGCGAGCCGAACATGAACTCGCCCAGCATCTCCGCCATGTACGTCTTACCCACGCCGGTGGGGCCCAGGAACATGAAGACGCCGATCGGGCGCTTCGGGTCCTTCAGGCCCGCGCTGGCGCGGCGCACGGCACGGGCGACGGCCTCCACGGCCTCGTTCTGGCCGATGACCTTGTCCTTGAGGTACTGCTCCATCTCGAGCAGCCGCTTGGACTCCTCCGCCGCGATACGCGACAGCGGCACGCCGGTCCACTGGGAGATCACGTCACGGATATCGTCCTCGGTGACGATCGGCTGGTCCGTGCCGCGCTGCTCCTCCACCTGCTGCTCGAGCTCCTCGAGCTGCGCCTGCAGGCGCACCTCGCGCTCGCGCAGTTCGGCGGCGTACTCGTACTGCTGGCTCGCGATCGCCTGGTCCTTCTCGCGCCGGATCGCCTCCAGACCGCCCTGGATCTCGCGGACCGAGGGCGGCGTGGCGTGCCGGCGGATGCGGACGCGGGCGGACGCCTCGTCGATGAGGTCGATCGCCTTGTCCGGCAGGAAGCGGTCGGAGACGTAGCGCGCGGAGAGTTCCGCCGCGGCGCGGATCGCCTCGTCCGAGATCTTCAGCTTGTGGTGTTCCTCGTACGGCGGGCGGACACCCTCCAGGATCTGGATGGTCTCCTCCACCGTGGGCTCGTCCACGCGCACCGGCTGGAAGCGGCGCTCCAGCGCCGCGTCCCGCTCGATGTGCTTGCGGTACTCGTCCAGTGTGGTCGCGCCGATTGCCTGGATCTCGCCGCGCGCGAGCGCCGGCTTCAGGATGTTCGCGGCGTCCACCGCGCCCTCCGCCGCACCGGCGCCGACCAGCATGTGCAGTTCGTCGATGAACAGCACGCAGTTGCTGGCGGACTTGATCTCCTCGATCACCTTCTTCAGGCGCTCTTCGAACTCGCCGCGGTACTTCGTGCCCGCGACCAGCAGGCCGATGTCCAGCGTGAGCATGCGCTTGCCGAGCAGCGTGTCCGGCACGTCCCCGGACACGATGCGGTGCGCGAGGCCCTCCGCGACGGCCGTCTTGCCGACGCCGGGCTCGCCGATGAGCACCGGGTTGTTCTTCGTGCGGCGCGAGAGGATCTGGACGACGCGCTCGATCTCCCGCTCGCGCCCGACGATCGGGTCGAGCTGGCCGCTCCGCGCCATGGCGGTGAGGTCCACGCCAAGCTGGTCCAGCGTGGGCGTGCGCACCGCGCGCTGCCCCGCGGCGGCGGCGCTGCCGCCGGCGGCGGGCGTCCCACCCTGCGGCTGGGACTGCGCCAGGATGCGCTGCGTCTCCGCGCGCACCCGCTCCAGGTTCACGCCCAGGCTCTCCAGCACGCCGGCGGCGATGCCTTCGCCCTCGCGGACAAGGCCGAGGAGCAGGTGCTCCGTGCCGATGTAGGAGTGCTGCAGCCGGCGCGCCTCGTCCACCGCGAGTTCGATGACCTTCTTCGCCCGTGGCGTCAGGCCGATCTCGCCAGAGGACTGCCGGTCGCCGCGGCCGATGATGAACTCGACCGCCGATCGGACCTTGTTGAGCTCCACGCCCAGGTTGGCGAGCACCTTCGCGGCGACGCCGTCACCCTCGCGCACCAGCCCCAGGAGCAGGTGCTCCGTGCCGATGTAGTTGTGGTTGAACCGCTGCGCCTCTTCCTGAGCCAGCGTCAGGACTCGGCGTGCGCGCTCAGTGAACTTGTCGAATCGGTCAGCCATGTCCGGCTCCGTCCGTTCCCATGCAACAAGGCTATCACAGGGTCTGGCTCTGCCCTACGGGAAGAGTCGGTGAAGCCGCGTCGCCCGCGCGAACGCGCGTGTCCACAGGACTGCACTGTCCATCGTGGGCCCGGGGAGTGGCCCGCGTCTGTGGGGTGTTCCCCGGATGCGACTGGCGCACCCGGCCATCACCCCGAGGGAAACGACGCGCCGGTTGGAGACTCCAACCGGCGCGCGTGGTTCCCTGCTTCGTCCGGCCCGGGATTACTCCCGGTTCTCGCCGTCCGCGTTCTGCTCTTGCTGCTGCTGGAGCTCCGCCTGCGCCTGCTGCATCGCTGCCTGCATGGCGGTGAGCACCGGCGCCTCGTCTCGCATCGCGGCGCGCTGCGCGGACTGGTCCGACTCGCGCTCCTGCTGCACCTGCTGGCGCTGCTGGGCGACCTCCGTCGCCTTCGCGGCGCGGGCCTCCAGCTTCGGCGTCAGCGCGGCGACCTCGTCGCGGAAGGACGCGGTCGCGTCCTCCGGGATGGCCGTCACACGGCCGTCCGGGTCGAACTGCCAGCCCCGCAGGAGCGCCTCGTTGCGCGCCTCGCGGAGGGACAGGCCCAGGCGGTGCCGGTCGTGCTCGATGCGGACGATCTTGAGGGGGACGATGTCGCCCTCTTCCACGACCTCTTCCGGGTGGCCGATGCGGCGGTCCACCAGCTCGGAGACGTGCACCAGGCCCTCCACCGGGCCAGGCAGCCGGGCGAAGGCACCGAAGGCCACCAGTTTGGTGATGACACCCGGGACCACGTCGCCCACCTGGTAGCGGGTGATGAGCCCCTCCCACTCCTCCGGCGACGCGCGGCGGATGGAGAGGGCGATCTTCTTGGTCTCCTGGTCCACCTTCATCACGTAGACCTGGACCTCGTCCCCGACCTTGAACAGGTCCTCCGGGGTCGCGTTGCGGTCCCAGGAGAGTTCGGACAGGTGCACCAGGCCGTCGGCACCGCCGAGGTCCACGAACACACCGAAGTTCCGGATGGAGGTGATGCGGCCGGCGCGGATCTCGCCCTCGGCGAGTTCGTCCAGCAGGCGGTCCTTCTGCTCCGCGCGCCACTCCTGCAGCGCCGCGCGCTCCGAGAGGATGACGCGGTTGCGGCGGCGGTTGATCTCGATCACCTTCAGGCGAAGGCTGCGGCCCACCTGCGCGGACAGCGGGTTGGTGCCGTCCGTGCCGGGCTTCGCGCCGACCACCTGGGACATCGGGATGAAGGCGTTGACGCCCTCCACGTTGGCCAGGAGGCCGCCCTTGTTGTAGCCGGTGACTTCGGCCTCGAAGATCTCGCCGGACTCGAAGCGCTCCTGCAGGACGCGCCAGCCCTGCTCGCCGCGCGCGCGGTCGATCGACAGCGCGACCTGGCCCTCCGCCGTCTCCGGCTGCAGGACGTAGACGAGCACGCGCTCGCCCGGGTGCACCTTGGTCAGCGGGTCGGCGCCGAGCGAGTGCATCTCGTTCTGCGGCACGATGCCTTCGGACTTGAAGCCGATGTCCACGAGGACGCCGTCACGGTCCACATTCATGACGGTGCCTTCGACCACTTCGCCACGGCGCAACTGCCGGGGCTCAGCGATCTCCACGCTCTCCAGGAGCGCGGCCATGTCCATCTCAGCGGCGGGGGTGGTCTGATTCGTCAACGGGGGTCTGCCTCCAGAAAGATGTGCCCGGATCCGGACGCGTCCGGCTCAGAGCGGCGGGCATGGTAGCACGCGGTCCTGGGCAGACGGACGGGACGGCGGGGATTGCTCCCCTGGCCTTCCAGGCGAAGGCCACTACCACGGCGGAGGGGCCGCCGGCCCGGGAGAAACCTCCCCAGTTATGCAGCAGGCCATCCGGGGTGCTCCCGGATGGCCTGCATCGTCCTGGCGGTGGCCTATCTTCCACACCCCGTTGCCAGGGCAGTATTGTCAGCGCTGCGACGTTTCACTTCCGTGTTCGGAATGAGAACGGGTGGGTCCGCCGCGCTCTAACCACCAGGAAGATGAGTATTGCGTCGATCGCCCCTTACAGGCAAGGCCTGCGTGCCTTCCCGGCGAGATTCTTCCCCGAATTTCGGCGGCCCGCCTGGCCGCCCGCACCGATCGAGCGGTGTCGCCCCTCGGACGCCTCGGGAGCCTCGGACGGCTGATGCGTGCGAGCACCGCGCGCCCGGCGCTCGCCCCGGCGTACCTCGGACGCCGCGGCTGGGGGCGGTGCGACAGGCACGGAAGAGCGGGGCCCCGTGGCCCCGCCCTCGCGATCGTACTTGGTAGCGGGAGAGGGATTCGAACCCCCGACCTTCGGGTTATGAGCCCGACGAGCTACCACTGCTCCATCCCGCGTCCGTGCCGGCACCCCGGCCAACGAAACACTGCGAGTTACGAACCCTGCTGCGCGGAACGCGCACGCCGGTATCACGATGCGTGCTTGATAGAGGGTCAAGCCCTCGACCATTAGTACCAGTCAGCTGAACACATTGCTGTGCGTACACCTCTGGCCTATCAAGCGGGTAGTCTTCCCGCGGTCTTACCCGGTTAACCCGGTGAGTGGCCTCATCTTGAAGTCGGCTTCCCGCTTAGATGCTTTCAGCGGTTATCCGTTCCGGACATGGCTACCCGGCGGTGCTCCTGGCGGAACAACCGGCACACCAGAGGTCCGTCCACCCCGGTCCTCTCGTACTAGGGGCAGATCTCCTCAAGCCACTTGCGCCCACAGCGGATAGAGACCGAACTGTCTCACGACGTTCTGAACCCAGCTCGCGTACCGCTTTAATGGGCGAACAGCCCAACCCTTGGGACCCGATTCAGCCCCAGGATGCGACGAGCCGACATCGAGGTGCCAAACCCTACCGTCGATGTGAACTCTTGGGTAGGATCAGCCTGTTATCCCCGGGGTAGCTTTTATCCGATAAGCCATGGCCCTTCCACACGGGACCATAGGATCACTTTGGCCGACTTTCGTCCCTGCTCGACGTGTCAGTCTTGCAGTCAAGCTCCCTTATGCCAATGCACTCAACGGGTGATTACCATCCACCCTGAGGGAACCGTTGCGCGCCTCCGTTACGTTTTGGGAGGCGACCGCCCCAGTCAAACTGCCCACCAGGCATTGTCCCAGCGCTTGCTCGCCGGTTAGAAGTACAAACTAGGAAGAGTGGTATTTCACCGTTGGCTCACCGCCCACCGAAATGAACGGATCAAAGCCTCCCACCTATCCTACGCATCCTAGCCCGGACTTCAATGCCAAGTTGCAGTAAAGCTCCACGGGGTCTTTTTGTCCTGCTGCGGGTAGGCCGCGTCTTCACGGCCATCTCAATTTCGCCGAGTCCCTCGTCGAGACAGCGCCCAGATCGTTACACCATTCGTGCGGGTCGGAACTTACCCGACAAGGAATTTCGCTACCTTAGGACCGTTATAGTTACGGCCGCCGTTCACCGGGGCTTCGGTTCAAGCCTCTCAGCTCTCCCCTTAACCTTCCGGCACTGGGCAGGTGTCAGCCCCTATACTTCCCCTTACGGGTTCGCAGAGACCTGTGTTTTTGTTAAACAGTCGCCTGGGCCGGCTCACTGCGGCCCCCGGACGCTCAGGACGCGAGGTCCTTCACCTCCAGGGGCGCTCCTTCTCCCGAAGTTACGGAGCCAAATTGCAGAGTTCCTTAACGAGGGTTCTCTCGAACGCCTTACGGTACTTACCGTCGCCCACCAGTGTCGGTTTGCGGTACGGGCGCCACAGTAACTCGACGACGACGCTTTTCTAGCCGGCATGGACTCAGCAGACTCGCTTTGACTGACGTCTCCGCTTGCCCCACACCCTCCGCTTAACCTGGTGGCGGATTTGCCTACCACCAGACGCCTACGGTGCAGGGACGGGCCATGTCCACAAGACCCGCTCCACCTATCCTCCCGGGTCACGCCTCTCGTCTCAAACGCTACTGCAGCGGGGCAGGAATACTAACCTGCTGTCCATCGCCTACGGCTCTCGCCCTCGGCTTAGGCCCGCCTAACCCTACGCGGAATAACCTTGCGTAGGAAACCTCAGGCTTACGGCGTCCAGGTTTCTCACCTGAATTACGCTACTCATGCCGACATTCTCACTTCTGTACGCTCCACCAGGGGTCACCCCGCCGGCTTCACTGCCTACAGAACGCTCCCCTACCAGTGACCTTACGGCCACTCCCTAGCTTCGGTGCCATGCTTGAGCCCCGATACATTGTCGGCGCCCGGCCACTCGACCAGTGAGCTGTTACGCACTCTTTCAATGGTGGCTGCTTCTAAGCCAACATCCTGGCTGTCTGTGCGACCAGACATCCTTTAACACTGAGCATGGACTTAGGGACCTTAGCTGAGGGTCTGGGTTGTTTCCCTTTCGACAATGGATCTTAGTACCCACTGTCTCACTCCCGAGCTCTCATCCGGCGGTATTCGCAGTTTGACTGGGTTTGGTAAGCGCTATGCCCCCTAGCCCAACCAGAGCTCTACCCCCACCGGAAAACACTCGAGGCTGCACCTAGATGCATTTCGGGGAGAACCAGCTATCTCCGAGTTCGATTGGCATTTCACCGCTACCCACAGGTCATCCAACTGCTTTGCAACGCAGGAAGGTTCGCGCCTCCACGAGACATTACTCTCGCTTCACGCTGCCCATGGGTAGATCACTCGGTTTCGGGTCTACGTCCAGCCACTGAACGCCCTGTTCAGACTCGCTTTCGCTCCGGCTCCGCAACTCCCGTTGCTTAACCTTGCGACTGAACGTAACTCGTCGGCTCATTCTTCAATAGGCACGCCATCACCCGGACGAGCCAGGCTCTGACTGCTTGTAGGCACACGGTTTCAGGGACTATTTCACTCCCCTCCCGGGGTGCTTTTCACCTTTCCCTCACGGTACTTGTTCACTATCGGTCGCCAGGGGTATTTAGCCTTGGAGAGTGGTCTCCCCAGATTCCCACGGGATTTCTCGTGTCCCGTGGTACTCAGGATCCGGTTCGGAGTCAGCGTAGGTTTCGCATACGGGGCTCTCACCCCCTGTGGCGGACCGTTCCAGGTCCTTCTGCTACCCAGCTGATTGGTAACTCCAATGAACCGTCCTACAACCCCGCCATCCGAAGATGACGGTTTGGGCTGCTCCCCGTTCGCTCGCCGCTACTAGGAGAATACTTTCTTTTCCTCGGGGTACTGAGATGTTTCAGTTCCCCCGGTGCCCTCCATCCGGCCTATGTGTTCAGCCGGCGGTGACCCGGTATGACCCGGGCCGGGTTGCCCCATTCGGAGATCTCGGGTTGAGCTTGCTAGACAGCTAGCCCGAGCTTTTCGCAGTCTTGCCACGTCCTTCATCGGCCTCTGGCGCCAAGGCATCCACCGTGTGCCCTTAGTAGCTTGACCCTCTGTCAAGCACACTCCGCGATACTCATCTCGGAGGCCGCCCCAACGGCGGTCCTCCGGGACTCGGCGTGCGCATACACGCGCACAAATCGCAGGATTCGCAAATGCTCTCGCAGTATTTCGTTGTGAAGGTGCCGGCGGCGTCCGTCAGACGCCTGTGCGCAACGCCTGAGCGTCGCGGCGGGACTCCGAGGGCGCCTCGATGGGCCCCTCGACGTTCCGCCGCGTCGTTCAGTGTCGGATGTGTGCCCCGCGGGGTGTCAGGCCAGGGAGGCCTGGTGGAGCCGGGGGGACTCGAACCCCCGACCTCCGCCTTGCAAAGGCGGCGCTCTCCCGGTTGAGCTACGGCCCCGGGTGGAGCCTCTCCCGCCCGGCCGGAGGCCGGCGGGCTGGATGGTGGGCCATCCTGGACTCGAACCAGGGACCTCAGTCTTATCAGGACTGCGCTCTAACCACCTGAGCTAATGGCCCCCGGTAACCCCGAACGGGCCGGCGCAGGGCCGGCCCCGGAGCGGACGCACATCACCAGCTGGATAGCAGACAGAATCCCTCGCGCGAATCAAACGAGGTCCGTATTACCTTCTGGCCGGCGGGACGGGACCGCCACGCGAGGCCGACCGAAGGATCGACTTGGGAGTCTGGCCGTTGCCCCGCGCACGACGTGCGAGAGGCCTCCGGACGGGCACCCCGTGAAGGGCGCCGCCTGGACGGCGACTTGCTCCTTAGAAAGGAGGTGATCCAGCCGCACCTTCCGGTACGGCTACCTTGTTACGACTTCGTCCCAGTCATCAGTCCCACCTTGGGCGGCTGCCTCCTTGCGGTTAGCGCACCGACTTCAGGTGTTACCGACTCCCATGACGTGACGGGCGGTGTGTACAAGGCCCGGGAACGTATTCACCGCAGTAAGGCTGACCTGCGGTTACTAGCAACTCCGGCTTCATGCAGGCGGGTTGCAGCCTGCAATCCGTACTGAGGACAGCTTTGTCCGATTAGCTCCACCTCGCGGTATCGCAACGGTCTGTACTGCCCATTGTAGCGTGCGAGTGGCCCAGGACGTAAGAGCCATGCTGACTTGACATCATCCCCGCCTTCCTCCCGGTTGCTCCGGGCAGTCCCGTGTGAAAAATTCAACACACGGCGAGGGTTGCGCTCGTTGCGGGACTTAACCCAACACCTCACGGCACGAGCTGACGACAGCCATGCAGCATCTGTGACACCGCCCCGAAGGGAAGACGACTTTCATCGCCGGTCGATGCCATGTCAAGCCCTGGTAAGGTTCTTCGCGTAACTTCGAATTAAACCGCACGCTCCGCTGCTTGTGCGGGCCCCCGTCAATTCCTTTGAGTTTTAGCCTTGCGGCCGTAGTCCCCAGGCGGAATACTTATCGCGTTAGCTTCGCTACCCAGGGAGTCGATACCCCAGACAGCTAGTATTCATCGTTTACGGCGTGGACTACCCGGGTATCTAATCCGGTTTGCTCCCCACGCTTTCGCGCCTCAGCGTCAGAACAGCCCCAGAGAGTCGCTTTCGCCACTGGTGTTCCTCCCGATATCTACGCATTCCACCACTACACCGGGAATTCCACTCTCCTCTAGCTGTCTCAAGACTGGCAGTATCCAAGGGCTTCTCCCAGTTAAGCCAGGAGCTTTCACCTCGGACTAACCAATCCGCCTGCGCGCGCTTTACGCCCAGTGAATCCGGACAACGTTCGCCACCTACGTATTACCGCGGCTGCTGGCACGTAGTTAGCCGTGACTTATTCGCGAGGTACCGTCAGATCTTCTTCCCTCGCAAAAGGGGTTTACAACCCGAAGGCCTTCTTCCCCCACGCGGCGTTGCTCCGTCCGACTTTCGTCGATTGCGGAAAATTCCTCGCTGCTGCCTCCCGTAGGAGTCTGGGCCGTATCTCAGTCCCAGTGTGGCTGGCCGTCCTCTCAGACCAGCTACGGATCGTTGCCTTGGTAGGCCGTTACCCCACCAACTAGCTAATCCGCCGCAGGCTCCTCCAAAAGCGCATTGCTGCTTTGGTCCGTGGACCGTATGCGGTATTAGCTCCTCTTTCGAGGAGTTATCCCCCACTTCTGGGCAGATTCCTACGTGTTACTCACCCGTCCGCCACTGAGCTTTCGCTCCGTGCGACTTGCATGCGTTAGGCACGCCGCCAACGTTTATCCTGAGCCAGGATCAAACTCTCCGCTAATTTGTCGAAACCAACCGACGCTCCGAAGAGTGCCGGCAATGTCCGATGCGGTTGTCAATCGCGATCCGCACGACGAACCCCTCGCCTGGCCGAAGCCACGCGGGGGAAAGCGCGTCGCACGAACCCGAATGACGGGGATCCGTCTTTCAGATTCTGTCTGCTATCCAGATGTTAATGTGCCCGGCCACCACACTGGCGACCAATCGAAGATGCTACGACCCCTCGGCGATCCTGTCAACGACAGGCCGAGGAATAAGGAGCGCCGGCTCATTGCTGATGCCGACGCGCACGGACCGAAGACTTAACGTCGAGGGCCGTTTCCGGTCCGCCCGCTTGTGGGCGGCCGTTCCCGTAGCCAGAGAATCTTACCAACCGACTCGATACGCGCTAGTGGCAGATCGGCTGTTCCGGAAGATTCTTCCGCGGCCCGCCGAGCCGCCCTCACGTGCACCGCATCCAACGTCAGGCCCAGCCGCGTTGCGGTCAAGCGCACCACCCGTGCCGTCACTGCGGCCGGCAACCGCCGCAGCGCGAGACGGTCGAGGCCGATCCCATCCGGCTCGCTCGCGAGCGTGTGCGCGGCGAGCCACGCCTCCGCCAGGCCGGCGATCACCGCCTCGTCCTCCGCCTGCCGTTCGGCGAAGGCGACGAGGTGTTCGACCGCCCGCGCATTCACGAGCCGCAGCGCCGGCATGACCTCGTGACGCACCCGGTTGCGCGCGTACTCCACCGTCTCATTGGAGGGGTCCCGCGCGGCCTCGACCCGGAGCGCACCCAGGTACGCCTCCACCTCCGCGCGGCCGATGCCGAGCAGCGGACGTCGGACGCGGAGCGACGAGGAGCGCGGCGTCCTCACCGGCCACGGGGCGTCCGAGGACATCCCGGTGAGGCCGTCTGCCCCGCTGCCCCGCGCGAGGCGCAGCAGCACCGTCTCCGCCTGGTCGTCCCGCGTGTGGCCGGTGACGCACGCCTCCGCCCCCACGTCGACACAGATGCGCGCGAGCCAGCGGTAGCGCGACTCGCGCGCCGCCGCCTCCGACCCGTCCGCCGGCTTCCTCCCGGCACGCCCGAGGACTGCGCGGACGCCGAGGTCGCGCGCGACCGCCTCCACGACGGCGCGCTCACGGGCGACCTCCGTCGGCCGGCGCAGGCGGTGGTCGAAGCAGGCGGCAACGACGCGGCTGGGGCCGAGGCGTCGCGTGACGGCGATCAGGGCGGCGGTGGAATCCGGCCCGCCAGAGCAGGCGACGACGACGAGGGTGTCTGCCGGCAGATCCCCGAGGCCGCGCGCAACCTGGCGCTCGAAGGCGCCGGTGGCACGGATCCGGGGGTACGGGTCGGTGGTCACGGGCGCAGCGTAACGAGCGCGCTCGGACCGGGGCTAGGGCGTCGGGCTGCCTTCGCGTACGCCCGCCCCAAACAGGGCCTCCCACCAGCGCTGGCCGGGCTGCACGCCCTGCGTGGCACCGGGAGGGGCGTCCACCTCCACCAGCGTCTCGCCGGGCTTCACCAGTCCGAACTGCTGGCGTGCGAACGCCTCCACGTACTCGTCCGAGTTGAGGTAGGCGAGCAGGCCTTCCAGCTCGGCGCGCTGCTCACGGAGCGACTGCACCTCCAGGAAGAGGTCGCGCTCGGTCGCGCGCAGCCGGTAGGACTGCGCGGCGGTCTGCACCATGGCGTACAGGAACAGCCCGATCAGGAGGAGGGCGACGACCAGCACCATGTGCGCGGGACCAAAGGTGGGGAGACGGAGCCGCACGGGGAAGCGATCACCCTTGAAGCCCCCTCCGAGTGGGGGCGCGCCCGCCTGCTGGCACACTAGCATCCCGGTTATGTCGGGAGCAATCCGGGCAGGTGGCAGCGTTCGTTCATGCGGTTCACCGTCCACGGCTCGCCCGACCGCACCTCGATCTCCGCGTAGGACGCGAGGTCGACGTGGATGCGCCGGAACGCGGCGAGCGGGATCCCCAGCGCGTGGCAGAGCAGCGCCTTGCTCGCGAGGTTGTGCGAGACCGCGAGCACCGAGGCGTCCGGGTGCGCGGCGGCCATCGCCTCCACCGCGGCCACCATGCGCTCCTGCACCTCGCGCAGCGTCTCGCCCTCCGGCATACGCAGGTCGGCGGGGTCCTCGTCACGCCACCGCTGCAGGAACGTCGCGTGCTCGTGGCGAAGCTGCTCGCCGGTGAGTCCGTCCAGGAGTCCCTGGTCCATCTCCCGCAGGCGAGGGTCGGCGCGTACCTCGAGGCCGTGTGGCGCCGCGATCGCCGCGGCCGTGTCGCGCGCCCGGCCGGTGTCGCTGGCGTAGATCGCCGCGAGGGGCCTCGCGCGGAACGCCTCCGCCATCACCCGCGCCTGCTCGCGACCTCGGGCGTTCAGGGGCACGTCGCGCCAGCCCTGCGTCTCGCCGTTGGCGTTCGCGTCCGTCTCCGCGTGCCGGGCGAGGTAGAGGCGCGTCGTCACGCCTTCGCCGACCGGGCGCGGGCGCGCTCGTACATCGCGATGAACTCGTCCACCGGCGTGCGGGAGACCGCCTCGGCAACGACCTCGACCGGAAGGTCATCGAGGTGCTTGAAGCGGACGCAGGACTTCCCCATATCCAGCCGCTTGCCGCTCGCCGCGTACGCCTCGGTGAACCACGCTTCCAGCGCCGGGTCGGCGTACACGTTGTTCAGGTAGACGCTCAGGTACTGCTTCTGCGAGGCGAGCGCCGCCAGTTGCAGCGGGCGACGGTTGTAGGTCTTCGGGTACCGGTCGAGGGGGACGACCCACTCGATGTAGCCGCCGCTGAACTGCTCCACGTACCCCTTCGGCAGCCGCTTCCGGATCGCCGCGCGCACGGCGCGCACCGCCTTCCGGCGTTCCTCCGGCAGCGATGCGAGGTACTCGTCGAGGGGTGTGGGTTCGCGGCTGGCCATGCCGCGCAGTTTAGCGCGCGGGGGCTATCCCGCCGCCCACTCGCGACGCACCGCCTCCAGCAGTTCCTCAGCGGCGTTGCGCGGGTCGCGGCTGCGCGCCGCGACCTGGCCTACAAGGTCAGCAAGCGCGCCGCTGACACGCGCGGTCGCCAGCGCCTCGCGGTGGAGGATCGCGCGCGTGATCGCCAGCACCTGACGCTCGGCGTGCTTGCGGCGCTCGCCCTCGGAGTGCTCAGACTCGCGGTAGAACGCCTGGTGGCGGTCGATCGCGTCCACCAGTTCGGGGACGCCCTCGCCGGTCCGGGCGATCGCCTTCAGGATCGGCGGCTCCCACGGCCCGAGGTCCGCGATCGCGAGCAGGCCGCGCAACTGCGTGACGGCGGTGTCGGCGCCGGCGAGGTCGGCTTTGTTCACCACCATGACCTGGGCGACCTCCATGAGGCCGGCCTTCATCGACTGTACGTCGTCGCCGCCGCCCGGGTTCGCCACCAGCACGGTGGTGCCGGCGGCGTTCGCCACCTCCACCTCATCCTGGCCCGCGCCGACCGTCTCGATCAGCACCACGTCGAAGCCGGCGGCGTCCATGACGTCCGCCACGCCGGTCGCCGTCTCCGAGAGGCCGCCGAGGTTGCCCCGGCTCGCCATCGAGCGGAGGAACACGCCGCCGTCGCCCGTCAGGTCCTGCATGCGGATGCGGTCGCCGAGGATCGCGCCGTGCGAGAACGGCGAGGAGGGGTCGACGGCAACGATGCCGACCGTCCGGCCGCGCTTCCGCTGCTCGCGCGCGATTGCGCCCACGAGCGTGGACTTCCCGGCGCCGGCGGAGCCGGTGATACCCACGACCTGCGCGCGGCCGGTCCGCGGGTAGAGCGATTCCAGCACGACCCGCCCGGTGGGCGAGTCTGCCTCCACGTGGGAGATCGCGCGCGAGAGCGCGCGCCGGTCCCCGGCGATGATGCCGTCAACGAGTGCGGTGGCGTCCAACGGGCTAGACGCGCTGGGGAGCGTTGGACTTCACGAACGAGATGATGTCGTTCGTGTCGGTGCCGGGGCCGAAGACGCCCTTGAAGCCCATCGATTCGATGGTCGGGATGTCGTCCTTCGGGATGATGCCGCCAGCGAAGAGGAGTACGTCATCCACGCCTCGCGACTTCAGTTCCTCGACGACGCGCGGGAAGAGTTCGAGGTGCGCGCCGGAGAGGATGGAGAGGCCGACGACCTGCACGTCCTCCTGCAGGGCCGCCTCCGCGATCATCTGCGGGGTCTGGCGGATGCCGGTGTAGATGACCTCCATGCCGGCGTCGCGCAGTGCGCGCGCCACCACCTTCGCCCCGCGGTCGTGACCGTCGAGGCCCGGCTTGGCGATGAGGACGCGGATGGGCGTGTCGTCCGCCATGGTGTCTCTCCCCTGTCTCCGTCTGTCGGCGCAGTCAGTCTCGCTGAGGATGCGTACAGCCGCCAGTCCCGGCAGCGGCGGCCGAGGCTAGCGCTTGAACTCGATCAACTGGATCGCGAGGCCGAACGCCTGCTCCGCGGAGATCGTGCTGGTGCGGCTGTTCGGCAGCACCCCGACCGCCGGGTCCGGCATCGTCAGGCCCTTCGCGCGGTACTTCGCGACCTCCGCGTCCAGGTCGGCGACCTCGATCGCGACCATGGAGGAGGCGCGCTCGCCCTGCTCCAGCAGGCGCTGCGCCAGCGGCGAGTCCGGCGTGGTCGCGGCGAGCAGTTCGACCATCACCTGTCCGCACGGCATCTGGCCGATGACCATGCCCCGACCCTCCGGGTGGATTTCGTTCACCACCTCGAGCCCGACGATGTGCTTCCAGGACTCCTGCGCCGCGATGTAGTCAGCGACGCTCACGGCGAGGTGGTCGAACCCCTTGTCGTGAGAAACGTGGCTGCCGGCCGGCGGCGTGGCGAGCTCCACGAGCACGCCATGCATCGCCTTCGGGTGGATGAACGCGATCCGGCCGGCCAGGCCGTCGCGCGGGGTCTCGTCGATCAACTGCACGTTCATCGCCTTCAGGCGGGCGAGTTCGGCGTCGATGTCGTCGGTGTTGAAGCAGATGTGGTGGAGCGTCTGGCCGCGAGTCTGGAGGAACCGCGCCACGCCGGTGTCGTCGCGGGTGGGCTCCAGGAGTTCGATCTCGTTTTCGCCGCACGCCAGCAGCACGCCGCGGACGCCCTGCTCCTCCACCACGCGGTCCTCCGTGACGTGGAGGCCGAGGGTGTCGCGGAAGAAGCCGAGCGCGTCGTCCGCGCTGTGGACGACGATGCCCACGTGGTGGATGCGGTCGATCACGGGTGTCCCCTCCTGTGTCGGTCGTGCACGAAGGCGCCGGCAGCGCCACCCGTCGTTAGATCGTCATGACTTCCTGGTACTCGCCCCACTCCTCGCGGAGCACGCCGCAGATCTCGCCGACGGTGGTGTAGGCCTCCACCGCCTCGATGAGCAGCGGCATCATGTTCTCATCCGAGCCCGCGGCTGCGCGGATCTTCGCCAGCGAGCGCTGCACCGCGCCGTTGTCGCGGCGCGCGCGCATCGCGGCCATGGAGGCCTTCCGCCGCTCGCCGAGTTCGCGGTCCACGCGCAGCAGGTCCGGCGCGACCTCCTCGTCGGTGATGTAGTCGTTCACGCCGACGACGATGCGCTCCTTCGTCTCCGCCATGCGCTGGAGCCGGAACGCGCTCTCCTGGATCTCACGCTGCTGGAAGCCCTGCTCGATGCCCGAGAGCGCGCCACCGAGGTCTTCGATGCGGCGCAGGTAGGCCCACGTCTCCGCCTCGACCCGGTCGGTCAGCGCCTCGATGTAGTAGGAGCCGGCGAGCGGGTCGATGACGTCCGCCGCGCCGCTCTCGTAGCCGATGATCTGCTGCGTGCGGAGGGCGACCTCCACGGCCTTCTCCGTCGGCAGCGCGAGCGCCTCGTCGTAGGAGTTGGTGTGGAGCGACTGCGTGCCGCCGAGGACGGCAGACATCGCCTGCAGCGTGGTGCGGATGATGTTGTTCAGCGGCTGCTGCGCGGTGAGCGTCGCGCCGCCGGTCTGCGTGTGGAAGCGCACCATCTGCGCTCGGGGGTCCTTGGAGCCGTACCGCTCCCGGGCGATCTGCGCCCAGATGCGGCGGCTGGCGCGGAACTTCGCGACCTCCTCCAGGAAGTTGGAGTGGCAGGCCCAGAAGAAGGCGAGGCGGCCGCCGAACTCATCGAACTGGAGGCCGGCGCGCAGCGCCGCGTCCACGTACTCGATGGCGTCCGCGAACGTGAACGCGAGCTCCTGCGCGGCGGTGCATCCGGCCTCGCGCATGTGGTAGCCGGAGATGGAGATCGTGTTCCACTCCGGCAGGTTGTCCTTGCACCAGGCGAAGACGTCCGTGATCAGCCGGAGGCTCGGGCGCGGCGGGAAGATGTACGTCCCGCGGGCGATGTACTCCTTCAGGATGTCGTTCTGGATCGTGCCGCCGATCTTCGCCAGGTCGGCGCCCTGCTTCTTCGCGGCCGCGACGTACAGCGCCAGGAGGATCGGCGCCGTCGCGTTGATCGTCATCGAGGTGGTGATCTTCTCGAGCGGGATGTCCGCCGTCAGCGTCTCCATGTCCTCCAGCGAGGAGATGGCCACGCCCACCTTGCCGACCTCACCCTCCGCCTCGGGCGAGTCGGAGTCGTAGCCGATCTGCGTCGGCAGGTCGAAGGCGACGGAGAGGCCGGTCTGGCCCTGCGCCAGCAGGAACTTGTAGCGGCGGTTGGACTCCTCCGCGTCCGCGAAGCCGGCGTACTGGCGCATCGTCCAGAGCCGGCCGCGGTACATCGTCGGCTGCACGCCGCGGGTGAAGGGGAACTCGCCGGGGTAGCCCAGCTTCTCGTGGTAGTTCCACTCGGCGAGGTCTTCCGGGCCGTAGAGCGGGTCGACCTCGGCGCCGGAGGACGACTCGAAGCGGGGACGCCGCTGCGGGGCGCGCGAGGTCGCCTTCGCCCACGTGCTGTCCAGCCATTCCTGCTTGCTGTTGCTCAACGTGCACCTGCCCGGCCGTCAGAAGGGTTGCGTTACGTCGCGCGAGTGTAGGCAGCGCCCGGAACGAGGGGCAACACGGGCCCGTCCGGCGCGCGTGGCGCGTGGCTGGTGGGCGATAGAGGGTTCGAACCTCTGACCTACCGGGTGTAAACCGGGCGCTCTGCCACTGAGCTAATCGCCCCTGCCGCGTGACCGATGTTCGCACAGCGCAGCGCCTGAGGGCGACCGAGGATCAGCGGACGTGCCAGTCCTCCCCCATCAGCACGAGGACGAGCCGCCCCGCCACGGCCCGGGACGCGGCGTTCGCCCATGACGTGCTGTACAGGGGCTCCCTGCGTCCCTCCCGAACGGCGGAGGCCCACGCCAACGACAGCGCGACGCCAAGCCCCCGGCCACGTGCCACCGGGTCCACCTCCAGCCCGGCCTCCGCCGCGGATGCGCTCCGGCGGGCGGCATGGCAGACGCCCACGATCACTCCCGACCGATCCTCCGCGACCACCACCGGCTCCTCCTCCGGCTTCGCCCGACGAACCCACTCGACGAGCGGCGCGGTCACGACCCCACGGGGTTCCGACAGCACCTCGATGCTGAAGCCTGCGGGCGGCGCCATCGAGCTCAGCACGGCTGGGAAGGCGAAGGCTGGCCCGCGGTACTCCGCCACCGGCTGGCCGAGCAGCGCGCGGATCGCCGGCGCGCACCGGGGAGGCGTCGTCTCCCAGTCGTCCGGGGTCGTGACCGGTTCAGCGGCGAGCATCGCGCGAATGGCGGCGGTGACGTCCTCGGGGACGCTCGCAGCCACCAGCCCGTAGTTCGCGTGCGCCGTGCGCAGGAGATGGACCCGTGGCGTTGGGACGTCGGTCGAGCGCACCCGCACGATGGTGGACGGACCGGCACGCTCGTACAGGGCGTCCAGGTGACGCTCCGCCCAGGCAGCCGCGGCCGAGGCTCGCGAGGTCACTTCGCGTCGTCGTCCTTGCGGCGACGCCACGGGAGCGGCGGCAGCGGGGCGCGCATCCCCAGCACGAGGATCATCCACCCGCCGATCAGCGTCAGTTCGACCAGCGTGCGGGCCGTGTGACCTGCCCACGCCTCGATGTAGTCGCCGCCAACCCAGAGGTTGATGACGAGCGCCACGAGGATCAGCGCGTGCTTGAGGAATCCGATCTCGCTCACGCCGGTAGGATAGCCAGCATCCACCCTGCGCGCCGGGAGCCTCGCGGATGCCCCACCCCGCCGAGTTCGACGATCTGCCCCTCGAGACGCTCGAGGAGGCGAACGGCGAGTTCCACCGCCGTATCACCGTGGCGCTGCGGCACATCGGCGAGCCGCGCGCGGACGACCGCGACCACGAGGGCCGCACGCCGCGCGAGCGCGTCGCGGCGCTGGCCGCGCTCCTCGAACTGACCGCCACCACCTGCGCGGCCGTCACCGCCGGCGGCGCGGCGCCCGACATGCGACTCGACCAGCACCCGGCGACGGTGGCGGCGCTGATGTACGCCGCCCCGTCGCTCTCCGCGCTCGTCACGCGCATCGAGCAGGACCGGCGGCTGGTCGCTGCCTACGCGCGCCGGCTTGAGCCGCGTTTCTTCGAGCGGCCTCGCTCCGCGTGGGGGCACGAGCCGCTCCGCGCCGTGCTGTCGGAGGCGATGCTGGTAGAGCCAGCGCGGTGCGCGCAGGCGCTGGAGCGCGTGCTCGCCGACCTCGACGCGGCCGAGCGGCGCGCGATGGAGGCGGCAGCGGCCGACCGGGAGGGCTAGCGGTTCGGGTTCGGGATCACCTGGTCCACGGTCACCGCGAAGGCCGTGCCGTCCCACTGGTAGAACCGCTCACGAAGTTCGGAGGGGCAGCACTCCGCGTCGCCGGGCTTCCAGATCCCCTCGCGCGTCACGATCACCCCGCCGCCGGCCTCCGGCTGCGCGAGTTCGACGCGGCCGCTCGCGGGGACGTAGCCGAGGACGCTCGCGTTGCCGCCATCGACCTGGACGACCGCCACGCCGACGTCGCCCTGCGTGCCGCCGGACTCGACGAAGAGCACCGCCTCCTCGCGGCCGTCGCCGGTGACGTCCACGTACGTCGTGCGTGCCGGCTCCACCTGGCCGCCGCCGAAGTGGTCAATGATCGGCCCGAGGAGCACGACGTCCGTCAGGTCCACCTCGCGCACGCTCTCGAGGCCGGCCGAGGTGGCGGTCGGGGAGGCGGTCGCGGTGGGCGCCGGCGTCGGGGTCGCCTCGTCGCCCGAGCAGGCGACAAGGGCTGCTGCCGCCAGGGCGAGGCCGAGCAGGCCGGTCATGCGCCGCATGCGTCCTCCGTCCGTCCCGCCCGTACCGATGGTGCTCGCCGACGACGTGAGCCGTCAAACCTCGGGCCTGAGCGGAGATGACGGTACGATGGGCCTCCCCAGCCGCCCAGCCGGCCGCCTGCACGAAGGACCTCCCGCGTGACCGACACCTGCGCCGAATGCGGCGCCGTCGTGCCGCCACACGCCCCGGCGTGCCCGGAGTGCGGCGCGATCCCCGACCTGCCCCCGCCGGACGATGGCGCCGGTACCCCCATTGAGACGCCGTCCGTCCTGCCCGACCAGGCAGAGGCGTACCTCCCGTGGCTGCGCGATGTCTTCGGCTACCCCGACTTCCGAGGCGGGCAGGCGCGCGTCCTCACCGCGCTCGCAAAGCACGACGTGGTCGCAATCATGCCCACCGGCACCGGCAAGAGCCTCTGCTTCGTCCTCCCCGCGCTGGAGGTGGGACACACGGTGGTGGTCTCCCCCCTCATCGCCCTCATGCAGGACCAGGTGGAGGGCCTCCAGGGGGCGGGCGTCCCGGCCACCTTCATCAACTCCAACCTCGACCGGGGCGAGCAGAACCGGCGCTACCTGGACTGGGTGAGCGGGCGCGTGAAGTTGCTGTACGTCGCGCCGGAGCGGTTCCAGAACGAGCGGTTCACCGAGGGCCTCCGACGCGCGGGCGTGAACCTCCTCGCGATCGACGAGGCGCACTGCATCTCGGAGTGGGGCCACAACTTCCGCCCGGACTACCTCCTCCTCGGCGGCGTGCGGGAGCGGCTCGGGCGGCCGCGCACGCTGGCGCTCACAGCGACCGCGAACCCGCGCGTCCGACGCGACATCGCGCGAGGCCTCGGCATCGCGGAGACGGCGATGCAGGTCGTGACGACCGTGGACCGACCAAACCTCTCCTACGCGGTCGAGCCGATCGCGAGCGTGGAGGACCGCACGCGCTGGCTGCTGGACTTCGCCCGGGCGCACGGCGACGCCTCCGGCATCGTCTACGCGGCGAGCCGCGCCGGCGTGGAGGAGATCGCGGCACGCCTCGTCGCCGCGGGGGTGAACGCGGAGGCGTACCACGCCGGCCTCCCGAAGGACGTGCGCTCCGCCACGCAGCGTCGGTTCACGCTTGGCGAGACCGCAGTGGTCGTCGCGACAGTGGCGTTCGGGATGGGGATCGACAAGCCCGACGTTCGTTATGTCGTCCATTTCAACCTCCCGCCCCGCCTCGAGGCCTACTACCAGGAGGCCGGCCGTGCTGGCCGAGACGGTGACCCGGCCGAGTGCGTGCTCCTCTACTCCCCGTCCGACACGAACATGCGCCGCCGCCACGTCTTCCAGGCGCACCCGGACGAGGCGGCGGTGCGCCGCCTCTGGCAACGGTGGCTCCAGGTCGCCGACCCGCAGGACGGACGCCTTCCCCCGGACGTCTCCGAGGACGAGCAGTTCGCCATCACCGTCTCCGCGCTGCGCGAGTCCGGCCTGCTCGATGCGAACGCGATGCGCCTGACCTCCTGGGACCCGCGCGCGCCGATCGATGTCAGCGGCATCGAGCAGCACCGCATCCACGCGCTCGCGCGGCTGAAGGAGATGGTGGGGTACGCCGAGACGTTCGAGTGCCGGCGCGCGGCGATCCTCCGCTACTTCGGGGAAGATCCGGAGCCGCGCTGCGGGAACTGCGACAACTGCCGGCGGCCCGCGCGTCCCCGCCGAGAGCCGCCCGTCGTGCGCCCCTCGGAGGGTCGCGGGACGCGCCCGGGCCCGCGCGAGCGCCGTCCGGCCGCGCGCGCCACTCCCTCCGAACCGGCACCTCACGACCCCGCGCTCTTCGAGGCGCTCAGCGCCTGGCGTCGCGAGCAGGCGCGGCGGGAGAACGTGCCCGCGTACGTCATCGCCTCCGACCGGACGCTGCGCGAGATCGCCGCGACGAAGCCTCGCACCCGCCGCGACCTGCTCGGCATCTGGGGGCTGGGCGAGGCGCGGGTGGAACGCCTCGGCGAGGCGATCCTCGAGGTCGTGCGGGGCTTCCTCTAGCGCGGGTCGGGGATCACCCAGAAATTCGGCTCGCCGTAGCCGCACTCACGCAGGTGCTCGGTGCGCTCGACGTGCTTGCCGTCCGGCCCCGGGACGATCGAACGCACCGGGCCGCCGTGGACGTGCTGGTAGGAGCAGAACGGCTCGTGCGCCTCGACCACCTGCAGGCCCCCGATGCCGAACGGCACGCCGTCCAGCACGAACACCATCACCTCATCGCGCGTGATCGTGTGCATCATCCCGTCCACCGCCTCGCCCCCGGCGAGGAGGTCCCCCCAGAACGGGTCGGGCGGACTAACCGCCGAGGTCGCGGCGGGCGTTGGGGTCGGGGTGCGAGCGGCGCCGGTCCGGATGCGCGCCCCGCTGAAGTTCACCGTCACATGCTGCCCCGGCACGGCCACCACCGCCGCCTGCACGGTTGTCGGGAAGGCCACATCCGCCGGGAAGCCGCTGATCGCGACGGTATAGGCACCCTCCGGGACCTGGTCCGCCAGGTAGTCGCCGTTCGCCCCCGTCGTGAAGGTCCGGCCGTTGCTCAGCGTCACGGTCACGCCCGGCGCGCCGACACCATCGACGGTGACGCGGCCGCCGACCGTCCCCGGCATCGACCCGCCCACGATGACGTCACCCTCTCCCTCGCACCCGGCGATGAGGACCGCTACCAGCACGAGGCACCCGAGGATCATCCGTGGCGGCATGACGCCCTCCCGTTGCGGACTCCGCATCGCAAGTTCATACGCTGCCCCCGGCGGCCTGTCCACGGTTGCAGCGCGTCACCACACGCGGCATGATGGTGAAGTCGCGACTGCACAAATTCGTCGCCCCGGGAGGCCCGCATGAACCTGATCGTCACCGACATCGCCCAGCAGCGCCTGAACAGCCTCATCGGCGAGCGCGCCGCGGAGACCGGCCAGGCGATCCGCGTGTTCATCGCGCAGGGCGGCTGCGGCTGCTCCGGCCCTCGCTTCGGCATGGGCCTGGACGAGACCCGCGAGGACGACGCCGTGATGGAGTTCGGCGGCCTCAAGTTCATCGTGGACCCCGCCTCCGCGCCGGTCCTGACGGACGCCGAGATCGACTACATCGAGGACGTCATGCAGCAGGGCTTCCAGATCACGGCCCCCAACGCCCAGTCCGCCGGTGGCGGCTGTGGCTGCGCCGCCGGCGGCGGCCACTAGGCCGCGCACGACCCGACGACACCACGGACGCCGGCCCCTGTGGCCGGCGTCCTGCTTTCTCCGATACGTACGCACCGGTACTAGGATCGCCGCATGGCCCGCGTGATGCTCCTCATCCCCTCCGAGTCCTACCGCGCGCCCGACTTCATGGAGGCCGCGGCGCACCTCGGCGTGGACGTGGTCGTCGGCACCGACCGGCGCAATCCGCTGCAGGAGGAGTCCGGCGGCCGCCTCGTCGAACTCGACTTCGACGACCCCGACACCGGCGCGACGCAGATCGAGGCGTTCGCGACGCTGCACCCGCTCGACACGATCGTCGCGGTGGACGATGGCGGCCAGCTGATCGCCGCCCGCGCCGCCCGACGCCTGGAACTGCCGTACAACGCCGTCGCCGCGGTGGAGGCGACCCGCAACAAGGCCATGCTGCGCCAGCGCATCGCGACGGCCGGGCTGCCCTCGCCCGATGCGGTCGTAATCCCGCTCGCCGCCGACCCGCACGAGGCGGCCCGGGCCGTTGCTTACCCGGTCGTGCTGAAGCCGCTGGCACTCTCCGCGAGCCGTGGCGTGATCCGCGCCGACGACGAGGCCACCTTCGTCGCCGCCTTCGAGCGCATCCGCGCGATCCTCTCGACGCCAGAGGCGCAGGCGGAGTGCGGCGCGCCGCTCGGCGACCGCGTGCTGGTGGAGGCGTACGTCCCCGGCATCGAGGTCTCCGTCGAGGGCCTGCTGGACGGCGGCCGGCTGCGGACGCTGGCGATCTTCGACAAGCCCGACCCACTCGCCGGCCCGTACTTCGAGGAGACGATCTACGTCACGCCCTCGCGCCTGCCGGAGGCGGACCAGCGCTCACTGGTCGCGACGGCCGAGGCGGCCTGTCGAGCGCTCGGCCTGGAGACCGGCCCGGTCCACGCCGAACTCCGCCTGCACGAGGGCCAGTGGTACGCCATCGACATCGCCGCACGGTCCATCGGCGGACTGTGCGCGCGCACGCTCTCCTTCGGCATGGGGATGTCGCTAGAGGAGATCCTGCTCCGTCACGCGACCGGCCTCGACGTGCCCTCATACGAACGCGAGGCGACGGCGGCAGGCGTGATGATGATCCCGATCCCGCAGGCCGGCGTGCTCCGCGCGGTGCGCGGCGTGTCGGACGCCGAGGCGGTGCCGCTGATCGAGTCGGTCACGATCTCGATCCACCCGGGCGGGCGGGTGACGCCGCTGCCGGAGGGCACGGAGTACCTCGGGTTCATCTTCGCGCGCGGCGGGACGCCGGCGGACGTGGAGCAGGCGCTGCGCGACGCGCACGCGCGGCTCACGTTCGAGATCGAGTAGGTCGAGGGACCGGCGAGGTGCCCGCGAGGCGGGCTACTTCTTGGCGGGCGTGTAGAACGGGTTCTCGCCGGAGGCGTGGTCGGTGATGTCCACGATCTCCTCGATCGTCGGGATCATCTCTCGCACCGCGACTTCCACGCCCTGGCGCAGCGTCACGTTGATCATCCCGCAGCCTACGCAGCCGCCGCCAAACTGGACGTAGGCCTTGTTCTCGCGCACGCCGAGCAGCGACAGCACGCCACCATGCGCGGCGATCTGCGGGTTGATGTGGCGGTCGAACAACTCCTGCAGCTCGAACTCGCGCTGATCCATCCAGATCGGGTTCGGGTTGCGGAACTCCAGTCGTGCGCCCTGCTCGTCCTGCACGAAGTCGATCACGAGGCCGTCCATGTAGGCCACGTCGTGCGCGGGGACGAAGACGGTGATGCCGTCCGCCGTCTCGATGGCGGCGTCCGCCTCGTTCTGGGCGCCGTCCTCCACCATGCTCAGCAGGTGCTTGAACTGGCCCTCGGCGCGCTCGGCGATCTGCAATTTCAGCCCGGCCACCGGGTTCGGGTGGTTGTCGAGGATCTCCGACAACTTCGAGTACGCCGCGTCGGTGAAGGTGATCGTCGATCCGGCCTGGTCGCTCATGCGCTCAGCATACACCCGGGACCGGCCGGCTGGCGCCTCGGGTGCGCTCGCCAGCCGGTCGCCAGGGCGGGACATCCCCTCGACGTCCCGTCAGTAGGTGTGGGCGGGGAGCACCCCGAAGCGCTGCTCCAACACGCGCCGGCGGAACGCGAAAATCTCCTCCACGCGCGCCCGCACGACGGCGAGGTTCACGAGGTCCCCGACCGGCCCGAAGCCCACCTCGTAGTGGACGATGTCGCGCATCTCCACGCCGCCGGGTACCGCGCGGAAGTGGTGCTGGTGGTGCCAGAACCGGTACGGGCCGAAGCGCTGCTCATCCACGAACAGCACCCCGTCCACGCAGTGCGTGATCTCCGTCACCCACGTCACGGGCACGCCGGCCAGCGGGCGGACGTGGTAGGTCACGAGCATCCCCGGGTGCATCCGCGCCGGGAGGTCGGAGGTCACCTCGAACCCCATGTCCGGCGGGGTGATCACCGCCAGGTTGCGCGGATCCGAGAAGAACTCCCACGCCTCCTCCACGCTGATCGGGAAGCGCTGCGTCTCCGCGTAACGGTGCAGGCTCATCGCGCCTGTCCCGCCACCCCGGCGCCGACCGCCGCGCCCTTCGCCGGCCGGCCGAGGGCCGCGCGGGCGGCATCCTCGAAGCGGGCGTAGCGGAACTGGTAGCCGGAGGCCTCCAGCGCGGTGGGGATCACCCGCTGGCTGCCGAGGAGCAGGTCCTGCGCCATCTGGCCGAGCAGCAACTTCAGCGCGAAGCCCGGCGCCGGCATGAACGCCGGGCGCTTCAGGACGCCGCCGATGACCTTCGCCACGGCGCCCTCGGTCATCGTCTCGGGGGCGACGAGGTTGACCGGGCCGGAGACCGGCGTGACGAGCGCGTGCTGGATCGCGCCCACCACGTCATCCAGGTGGATCCACGGGAACCACTGCTTGCCGCTGCCGAGCGGGCCGCCGGCGAAGAGGCGGAACGGGAGCACGAGCCGCTTGAAGGCGTCCGCGTTCGCATCGATGACCACACCCGTGCGCAGGAGCACGATGCGTTCCGCGACACCCTCCGCGGCCAGCGCGGCGGCCTCCCAGTCGCGGCAGAGGTCCGCGAGGAACCCTCGACCAGCCGCCGCCGCCTCGTCCAGGCGCTCCTGGCCGCGGTCGCCATAGAACCCCACCGCGGAGGAGGAGATGAACACGCGCGGGCGGATGCCGTTCGCGCGCAGGTGGTCGACGATCAGGCGGGTCGCCTCCACGCGGCTGGAGCGCAGCACGGCCTTGCGCGCCGCCGTCCAGCGGCCGCCGCCGATGTTCTCCCCGCCGAGGTTCACGACCGCCTCGACGCCATCGAACGCGCCGTCGCGGATCCAGCCCTCGGCCGGGTTCCAGAGCGCCCTCGGGTCATCCTTCGCGCCGCGCGTGAGGCGGACCACCTCGTGGCCGTCGCGCGTGAGCCGCTCGACGAGGGCCGAGCCGATGAGTCCGGTGCTGCCGGTGATGGCGATCTTCACGAGAACCGCTCCTTCCCGAAGGCCGCGGGGGCGCGTGACGCAGCCCACCTCCTACAACCTTCGACATGACGAGGTTATATCTGCGTCATTTCTTCGTCAATCGCCTGCTCAACCTTTGCCAACCAGCGTCATCACGCCTCACCACCGGTATGATGGAGGCGTCCCGAACCGATCGAGACCGACCCGAGACGACCCGAGCCCCGACCGGGGCTCGCGAGAGCGGAGTCCCTGCGTGTACGACCTGACGATGAAGCGCATCGACGGCAGCGAGCAGTCGCTGGGCGACTACCGCGGCCAGGTGCTGCTGGTGGTGAACGTGGCCAGCCGCTGCGGCAACACCCCGCAGTACGCCGGCCTCGAGCGTCTGTACGAGACGTACCGGGAGCGCGGCTTCGCGGTGCTGGGCTTCCCGGCGAACGAGTTCGGCGGGCAGGAGCCCGGCACCGACGAAGAGATCCAGGAGTTCTGCAGCACCACGTACGGCGTGCAGTTCCCGATGTTCTCGAAGATCGTCGTGAAGGGTGAGGGCATCCACCCGCTGTACGAGCGGCTGACGAGCCTGCCGGAGCCGTTGGGCGGCGAGGTGCGCTGGAACTTCCAGAAGTACCTGGTGGACCGCGAAGGCAACGTGGTGCAGAAGTTCCAC
Source organism: Chloroflexota bacterium (assembly GCA_045863195.1). Taxonomy (GTDB): domain Bacteria; phylum Chloroflexota; class Dehalococcoidia; order UBA2979; family UBA2979; genus W-Chloroflexi-9. Next base: position 173,169 of record BTUI01000004.1, on the reverse strand, counting down.
CACCGCGCGCAGCCGGACGACCCGGAGGTCGTTGCGGCGATCGAGGCGCTGCTGTAGCGGCCCGCCGATCGCGCCTCGACGGGGCGCGTCACACTAGACACCACGCCCGGCTGCGGGGAAACTCGGAGGCTGCGGCAGGGTAGCTCAGTGGTAGAGCAGCGGACTCATAAGCCGTTGGTCGGGGGTTCAAATCCCCCCCCTGCTACCAGCGAAGAACCGAGAGGGCGCCCGGCGGGCGCCCTCTCCTCATTACTCATGTCATTCATGTCATCCGTCCGACTGCTTCAGATTCGGCCACCGAGCGTGGGCGGAAGGCGGCCGGGTCTCGCCCAGCCGGTCAGGGAGCCTCGAGGGTAGCCCTCGCGCTCCGGCACGCGAACAAGGGGAGCCCGTGGTGGGCTCCCTCTTCGGTTGGCGCGTCCGACCTCGATTCACCCATTCTCGACGCGCAGGCAGCGTCGCGGGCTGGTACGCTGCGCTGGCCCCGGACGTCCGGGGATGGCGGCAACCATCCACTTCGCACGCTCATACCCTGCGGCAGCCATGAAATGCGGCGCCGGCCTGGCGTATGACGCATCCCTCACGGTTAGGGCGTCCGAATGTCAGCTCCGTCCCGTCTGAACCACCAGGCAACCCCTTGGCGTGTCGCGGCGGTCGCCATCGCGGCCCTTGCCCTCCTCCTGATGCAGACAAGGCACGCCGAAGCGGCGATCGGCGTCACGCTGACGCTCAACGACAACGTCGCGGGCGCCCAGACCGACCTGACGCTCGACATCACGCTGGACAACGACCTGGCCAACGGCGAGACGATCACGGTGACGCTCCCCGCGGGCTGGACGGTCGCAGACGGCGACCTGACCGGCAGCGTGTCGTGGTCGGGCCTGATGGACGTGGCCCCGACGATTACCGGCAACAGCGCCGCCCGAACCATCACCACCACCACCGCCGCCGGCCAGCTGGCGGCGCTGCCGGGCCTCCAGATTGCCATCTCGCCCAGCGCCAGCATCGTGAACCCGGCGGCCCCCGCGGCCGGCCTGACCATCACCGTCGACGCGGACGGCGGCAACGCTCAGGGCACCAGCGCGCCCTTCAACATCGTCGCCCCGGCCGCCTCGGCGGCGCTCACCGGCACGATCCAGGGCGGCGCGAACACCGAGGGCCACATCGTCGCCGGCGGCGGGACGATCATCCTCACCCTGACCAACGACACCTGGGTCGCCGCGGGCGTGACGTTCGACGGGCAGCGCCAGAACATCATCAACGGCATCGACTCCGCGGGCGCCGAGGCGGCCGGCTGGGACGCCGTGGTGAAGGCCGGGCTGGCCGTCGGCGACGTGGTGCGCACGAGCAACACCGTGGTCACGATCACGCTGCCGGCGTTCGCCGGCTACGACATCACCGCGAACGAGACGATCACCGTCACGATCCCCGGCTCCGCCCTCACCGGCGGCTCGCCGGTGGTCGCCGCGCCCACCTTCACCATCCTCGCCGCCTCAGCGGCGGTCACCGGCACGATCCAGGGCGGCGCCAACGGCGAGGCCGACATCGTCGCCGGTGGCGGGACGATCATCATCACGCTGACGAACGACACCTGGGTCGCCGCGGGCGCGACGTTCGACGGGCAGCGCCAGAACATCATCAACGGCATCGACTCCGCGGGCGCCGAGGGCGCCGGGTGGGACGCCGTGGTGAAGGCCGGCCTCGCCGTCGGCGACGTGGTGCGCACGAGCGCCACCGTGGTCACCGTCACGCTGCCCGCCTTCGCGGGCTACAACATCACCGCGAACGAGACGATCACCGTCACCGTCCCCGCCTCCGCGATCGCCAGCGCCGGAGCGCTGGTGGCGACGCCGACGTTCACGATCACCGCCGCCGCGGGCCCCACGGCGGTCACCGCCGTGAGCTTCGCCGGGTCGAGCACGCTCCAGAACGCGGCCTCCACCTACACCGTGACCTTCACCGCGTCCGGCAGCGGCGCGCTGGTGGCCGGCGGCACGGTCACGGTGGTGATGACCGGGTTCAGCCTCACGAACGGCGCGACGGCGGTGACGCTGGGTGGCGCCTTCGTGGGGACGGCGGCCGGCAACGTGGCGGGGGGCAACACCCTCACCGTCACCCTGAACGGCGGCGCGTCGCTCGCGAACTCCGCGACCGGCACGATCGCCTTCGCGACGACGAACCCCGGCGCCGGCACGATCGCGGCGGCGGGGCTGACGGTCGCGACCTCCAGTGACACCACCGCGGTGCAGTCCGGGAACAGCATCACCATCACGGCGCCGGCCCCGGTGGTGGAGCCGCCCCTCCTCTGCGCCGCGGGCACCTTCAGCGGCAACGGCTTCGCGCCGTGCCAGCCCTGCCCGGCCGGCCAGACCAGCACCCAGGGCGCGACGCAGTGCACGGTCACGCCGAAGCTGACCGCTCTGGCGCTGATCCCGCTGACCGCGGCCGGCACGTGGGACGTCAACGTGCCGCTCTCCGATTGGCCGCGTGCCACCCTGACGGACGGCCAGACGGCGTACACGCTCACGGTCGCCAGCGGCCGGTCGTACGGCGTGGCCGCCGAGGCGAACCGCGGCACGCTCACCTACCGGCACCTGAGCACCGGTGTCGCCTTCGATCCCAACTCCACCGTGCTCACCCTGCCGGCCACCGTGGTGATCACGATCACCGTCCCAGACGGCCCGGCGGTCTCCTACACGCTCAGCGTGAGGGCGCCGCAGCCCCGGCTCGCGTTCGAGCGCCAGCCTTCCGGCGCCGTCGCGGACCAGGCGTTCACGATCCAGCCGCGGGTCGAGGTCCGCGATGGGACGACCCGCATCACGTCCTCGTCCGCCACGGTCACCCTCAGCCTCAAGGCAGGGACCGGGACCGCGGGGGCCGTGCTGACTTCCAGCGCGACCAGCGCCGCTGCCGGCCTGGTGACGTTCAGCGGCGTCAAGATCGACCGGGCCGGCACGGGCTACGTCCTGATGGCGTCCTCCGGCAGCATGACGGTCGAGTCCGAGCCGTTCGATGTCGCCGCAGGTCGGCCCGTGCTGGCCACCCTCGCCTTGGTGCCGGCGCAGTCGGGCTACGAGCGCATCGAGGTGCCGGTCGTCCCGGGCCAGACCGCGTACGAGGTGCCCGTGCCCGCGTACAACTCGACGACCCGGGGGCCCCGGTACAACCTCTCAGCGACCATGAGCGGTACCACAGAGATTCAGGTCCGCGCCCTGGGTGCGAACTGGGCCCCGACCGGGATTGCCTTCCAGTCGGGCGAGACCATCACCTTCACCGGCACCAGCAGCGCCGGTACGTCCCCGACGTACACGGTGCGGCTCGTGGCACAGACGGCCGTCACGAACGTCACCATCTCGGCGTCACCGACGACCCCGAATGCCTCGACGACGATCACGGCGACCTTCCGTGCCACCACGGCGCTCGTCGCCTCGGACACCATCACGGTCAGGATGGACGGCTACACGTACCCCGTGGGGACGGTGCGGGTCACCGCCGGCACCGGCATCACCGGGACGCTGACGGGCACGGTGTCATCGGCTGCCCGGGACACCATCGTAATCACCGGGGGCGCGGTTGCCGCAGGGACGCAGGCCACGCTCACCTTCCCGGCCACCAACCCGGCGGCCAGCACCATCGCCAAGGCGGGCCTGACGGTCCACACGTCGAAGGACCCGACGCCCGTCGCCTCTCGCGCGGACATCGTGATCCGACATGCGATAACGGACGCCGCGGTGACGCTGTCCTCCCCCACGCCGAACGCGACCAGCGTCGTGGCGACGATCACGTTCACCACGCCGGTGCCGATCCCCGTGGGCGGGAGGATCATGGTCGGGTTGCCCGGCTTCTCCTGGCCTGCAACCCCATCTGCATCGTTCACTGCACCAGCGGGGGCGGCGGCCTCGGCGAGCGCCTCGTTCGCCGGCAACATGCTGACCCTCACGACCTCCACGGGGGCCATCCCTGCGGGGACCGTGACGCTCCGGGTGACCGGCGCTACCAACCCGGCCGCCCAGGCGGCGCGCACGGACGTGTTCATGCGCGTGACCAACGCTGCCGGTGAGACGCTGGCGGAGACCTCCAGCGGCACGCTGGTGGCCATCGGCGCGCCGCGCCTCACCAACGCGGCGGTGACGCTGTCACCCGCCGTGGCGAACGCGGCCAACGTTGAGGCGACGATCACGTTCACGACCCCGGTCGCGATCCCCGTGGGCGGCACGATCAAGGTGACGCTGCCCGGGTTCGCCTGGCCCGCGGCCCCGAACGCGACGTTCGTCTCGGGGACCGCCACCGCGACGAGCGCGTTTGCCGGAAACGTGCTGACCGTGACGACGAGTACGGCCGCCATCGCTGCCAATAGCACGGTGACGCTGCGTGTCACCGGCGCCACCCTGCCTGCTGCGCAGGCGGCGAAGACCGATGTGCGCATGTCAGTGAGTTCCGCCGCGGGCGCCGTCCTCGCCGAGACGCAGACCGGCACGCTGGTCGCGATCAAGGCGCCCAGCCCGCGGCTGGAATTCGCGAACCAGCCGCAGGACAGCAATACCGGCGTGGCCAACATCAACATCACCGTTCGTGTCCTGAAGGCTGATGGGACGGTGGACACCGGCTTCACCGGCAAGGTCGGCCTGGCGGTCGATGGCCCGGGCGTCCTGCGCGGGTTCGGGAGCGTCACGGCGACCAACGGCGTGGCGACGTTCGAGCGGACCTGGAGCGCGCCAAGCGTCGGCCCGTGGGTCCTGCAGGCTTCCGCGCGCGGGTACGAAGGCGTGGAATCCGACTCGTTCCGCGTCACCGCGCCGGTCACCCGCCTGGTGATCGCGGCCTCCTCGTCCGCGACGAGTGGCGTCGCGTTCGCGGAGCAGCCCGTCGTCCGTGTCGTGAACGCATCCGGGGCAACCGTGACGACGGCCGCGCCGACGATCACGCTGAGTTCGGACCGCACCCTGACCTGCACGGGGACGACGTCGGTGACGGCGGTCGCCGGTGTCGCGACGTTCGCTGGCTGCCGGCTCACCGGCACCGCCGGCACCGCCTCGATCACCGCGAGCGCCACCGGCTTCACGAGCGTGAGCCAGGACGTCACGCTCCGGGTTCCGGTCACGGCGACGAAGCTGGTGTTCACCGGCACCGTGCCGTCCACGCTGCGTGCGGGCGAGAAGTTCACGCTTCAGGTCCAGGCGCAGGACGCGACGGGCGCCGTGGCCGTGGACGCAATCGACACCGTCACGCTGGCCGGCACGAGCCAGGTCCTGCGGGGCTCCCTCACCGCGAAGTTGGTCGGCGGCGTGGCAACCTTCTCGGGCATCTACTGGGAGTCCACAGGTGCCAACCGGACCACGCGGGTGACGGCCTCTGCCTCCGGCCTCACCGCCGCGACCACCGGCGACATCACGGTGACCCCGGACAACATGCCGTCGGCACTCGTCGTCATCGCCGGCCCGACGTATGAGGTGAGCGGGGTCAACTTCTCGACGCAGCCGCAGGTGAAGCTCGTGAACGCGGCCGGCACGACGGTCACGGGCGCGGAGGGGAGCGTGGCGGTCTCCATCGGAACCCCGACCATCAGCCTCGCCACCGCGACGCTGACGCAAGTGCCTTCCCCGAGTACGCCGCTCATGGCCACGTTTGTCGGCCAGGCCGCGACGTTCGTCGGGCTCCGCGCGACGGGGGACACAGACACCCAGTACGTCCTGCGGTTCACCTACACCGGGTCGGGTCCGCAGGCGGGGATCACGCTGACGGCCGAGTCGTCGCCGTTCCGCCTCTATGCGACCGCGACGGCGGCGACCACGGCGAAGACGTCGGAGCAATCGGTCAATCTCAAGTTCAACTACGACTCCTCGCTGCTGAGTGACACCAAGTCGACTCTCGCCAGCGGCCTCCAGAACGACGTGTGCGCGGCACTCGGTCGGGAGGCGAGCAGTTGTGCTCGGGTCACCGTGACGCTGAGCAAGGCCGTGATCGACACCGCGCGGGGCATCATGGGCCTGAGCACGGACAGCGACCCGCTGGTTACGATCGGCGCCGTGGACATGGACGCGTTCATCGCGGCGCACTCCGCGCCGCCGGCAGGCACCGACCTGCTGCAGGGCCTGGCGGTCCTCGCCCGCGGCGACGACGGGCTGCCGCTGGAGGCGCTGCCGCCCGGGATGAGGGCGGTGCTCACGTTCACCGTGCCGGCCGGGCGCATCCTGGCGGACACGCCGGTGGACGATCTGCAGGTCGTGGAGTGGACCGGCACCGGGTGGCGTGAGATCGCCGCCACGGTCACCGCGAACGCGGACGGTTCATTCACGCTGGGCGCGGAGTCGGCCGAGCTGACGGTGTTCGGCGTCCTGTACGCACCCGGCGCCAGCGCGCTCAGCAACTTCGCCGGCTTCGGCCCGAACGGCGGCATCGCCCTCGCCCTCTTCAGCGGCGGCCGCATCGAGACGCTGGAGGCGGCCGCGCTGCGACGTCACGCCAGCGGCGTCTGGGCGCGTCGGAACGACGGATCGTTCCGCGTGCTGTTCTTCGACGGCCCGGCGTTCCTCCGCCAGCGCTTTATGGAGGCGTTCGGCGGCGAACTGCCGGAGGGCACGGTGGTGATCCTCGTGCAGTTGCCGGGGCGATAGCGCGCTGGTCGCCGGAGTTGGCCAACAGGAAGCCCGCCTCACGGCGGGCTTCCTCGTGTGCGCCCAAGACATGCGCTCCAGGGCGCGGACACCGAGGTGGCCCGCGGGTGGGCTCCCCTCTCCGCCTAGGCGCCTGCGGCGGAGGAGGATGCTCGATGGCCACGGTTCGCGCAGCGGCAAGTCTTCCCGACCTGCAGCCGACCCCCTAAGGCCCATCGCCGTGGTTTGTCATAGGCGACCGGAGTGAGCGCCGTGGACGGGACGGACTGGTGAGCGTGCCTTCGAGCACCTCCGTGGCCCCGGACGGCTCGTTCACGGTCACGGCCACCACAGGCATGCTGGGCGCCTTCGCCGTGCTCCACGCCCCGGGTGCAGGCGCGCTGGTCGACCTCGATGGGTTCGATCCGGAGCGGCGCAGCGTCCGGGCGAAGTTGGTGGGCGGGACGGCTGGTCCGCTGCTGCTGGCAGCACCGGCCGCGACGCGGACGGCGGTAGGCGCCCCCTGCGCCGAGGGCGATCCACTCTGGCGCACGCTGCCGGCGAGTGAGGCCTGTATGTCACAGTCCGTCCGGCCCCGAAGGTTCGTCACCACATGTGCGCGGCGCGACGCACTTCGACCGTACTCGCACTGAGCATGGCGTGGAGCACACACTGGCATGCCCGCGGCAGATCATGTCCACGCCCGCGGCGTCCAGCAAGACGCACTGTTACCGTGCCGTCCTGCAACCGCTCCCCTCCACTTCCTCACCTCACCCTTCGGATCATTCACGTCGTATTCATGGAGTGAGGACCACGAGCCACCTCCGGGCGGGTATCCTCCAAGCAGGCGACGCAGCGCACGGCGCCCTGCCATTCACCACCACTCCTTCAGCATGGGCGGCCGCCGTTGGCGGTCCGTGTCCGTGCGTGTCCGAGAGGAACCGACGATGTCGACCCAGACCAACCCCGCCGTCTCCGAGGCCGTTGCAGCGCAGTCGATCCCGATGATGGCGCAGGTGTACGTGCGCCTCCGCCACCGCCTGCGGGAGGTGGAGACGCTGCTGGACCAGGTGATCCGCGGCGAACTGCTGGACGAGGCCGGCGACGCGCGCGTTGCGCCTCGGCAGACGCTTGAGATGCAGGCCGCCTCGCTACGTGACCTCGCGGAGCGCGCGCACGTGGTGCCGATCAGCTCACGCGCGATCGTCGGCAGCCTGGTCAGCGCGCAGACGGAGCCGGACGGCCCGGTCGAGGCGTACGAAATCGTGCTGCCGACCGAGTCCGACCCGGCCACGCGGAAGGTCGCCTTCGACTCCCCGATCGGGCGCGCGCTCCTCGGCGCGGAGGTCGGCGACCGCGTCGCGGTGGAGACGCCGCGAGGCCAGCGCCACCTGCGCGTTATCGTGGTGCGGCACGAGTAGCGCGACGAGCGCCTTGTCTCCGGGCGGCCCGAGCCACCTCGGGCGGCCCGGTGCCAGCCACAGCGCGTCACGGGAGGCGGCCATGGTCGGCCAACCATCCGAGCCCCGGCCCCCGACAGCGGCAGGCGACGGCGCGGCGAGCGAGCCGGTGGACGCGCTCGTCCTCCTGCTGCTCGCCGAGCCCGCCTCGTCCGCGGAGGTCGTGCAGCGCGTCCGCACGCTCGCCGCATCGCTCGACGAGTCCACGACCGCGGCGGCCCTCCGACGCCTCGGCGACCTGGGACTGGTGCGGCTCGCGTCGACGGAGGGCAGCGTGCCCTCCTACACCCGCACCACGCTCGGGCGCGACTACGGACCGGGCGCCATCCTCGACCGGCCGGACGTGGCGACACGCCTCGCGGAGCTGGAGGAACTCCGGACGGACTTCGTCGCGACGATCGCGCATGAGCTGAAGACACCGCTCACGGCGATCCGCACGTGCGTGGGGCTCCTCATCGATTCGAACGCGCAGACGAGCGACGATATCCGGCAGCGCCTGCTGGACCGCGTCTCCGCGAGCGCGGAGGGGATGCAACACCTGATCGAGAGCCTGCTCGACCTCGCGCGCTATCGCGCCGGGCGGCTGCAGATGGAGCGCCGCTGGGTGGACGCGAACGAGGTGGCCCGCGACGCGGTGGACCTCGTCGCCCCGTTGGTGCAGGCGCGCGGGCAGGCCGTGCACCTGGACGTCGTACCGGAATCGCCGGCCGTGTATGCGGACCGTCGACGCCTCGTGCAGGCGCTCGGCAACATCGTGTCGAATGCGCAGAAGTTCTCGCCGGACGGCGCGGCGATCGAGGTCAGCGTGCGGCAGCAGGGCGATGTCGTGGTGTGGGAGGTGCGTGACCACGGCCCCGGCATCAGCCCGGACGACCAGCGCCACCTGTTCGAGCGGTTCTTCCGCGGACGCTCGGACATCGAGGGCGGCAGCGGCCTCGGTCTGCCGATCGCCCTCGCCACGGTGCAGGCGCACGGCGGCAGCATCGACGTGGAGAGCGAGGTCGGCCGCGGCAGCACGTTCAGGGTGACGGTGCCGCGCGGCGAAGGCGCGGCCGGGAGTGAACAGACATGAACCTGCTCGTCGTGGATGACGCCCCGGAGGTGGTGGAGTCGGTCCAGCTGAACTTCATGCTGCTGTGGCCGGACGCCCACGTGGTCGCCGCCTCGGACGGCCGGTCCGCGCTCGCCGCGCTGGAGGCCGAGCCGTTCGACCTGGTGCTGCTCGACATCGGCCTGCCGGGCGAGGACGGCTTCAGCGTGCTGGAGCGCATCCGTGCGACCTCCAACGTGCCGGTGGTGATGCTGACTGCGCGTGACGGCACGGACGAGAAGATCCGCGGACTGCAGGCCGGCGCGGACGACTACGTGACGAAGCCGTTCAACCACCGCGAACTGATCGAGCGCGTCCGCGCCGTGCTACGGCGCGAGCAGATGGCGCGCACCACCGGTCCGGTGATCCGCCTCGGCGACCTTGAGCTCGACGTCGAGCAGCAGGAGGTGCGCGTGGCCGGGCGCATCGTGGCGCTCACACCCACGGAGTACCACCTGCTCCAGCACCTCGCGCAGCATCGAGGCTCGGTGCAGCGGCACGAGGCGATCCTGCAGCACGTGTGGGGCCCGGAGTACGCGGACGAGGTGGACTACCTGCGGGTCTACGTCCGCCGACTCCGCGAGAAGCTGGGCGACGACCCCGACCAGCCGCGCTACCTCGCCACGGTGCGGGGCTATGGCTACCGCTTCGGCCCGCCGGCCAGCGCGCCGACGCCTGCGGCCTGACCCCGCCGCGGCTCGCGCGTGACCGTCAGCGCCGGGCGCCTCTCCGGGCGCCCTCGATGAGTGGCGTCGCGACCGGGAGCGTTCTACCGGTTGAAGAGGCCCCGAGGCCGCCCGGAAGGCCCCTGAGCAGGTCGCCAGGCGAGCCGGTGCCCTCCAGCAGGCCCTGGATCTGGCCGGCGAGCGGCTCCGGGAGACGCTCCCTCAACTGATCGAGGATCGTGTCGATGGCCTTCTGGGCCTACTCCGGGCTGATGCCCGCGCGCTGCGCGACGTGCTGAATGAGTTCGTCCATTGCGGTCACTCCTTCACCCCGTGTCAGAGGCGCCCGATCAGGCGGTGGGGATCCAGGCGACCTTGAGGTCCTGCACGGTCACGTCGTCCTGCTCCAGGGCGAGGGTGAGCGGCTCGACGGCGGCGGCCTTCTCCTCCCACTCTTCGACGAGGTCGGCGAGGTCGTCCTGCAGGTCCGCCTCGATCTCCTCCAGTTCCTCGGTGCGGCGCTCGAGGTCGCTCTGCACGCCTTCGAGGCGCTGACGGGTGCGCGAGGTCTGACCGCGACGTGACGAGACGCCGGTGGCGGAGCGGCCGAGCCGCTTCGCGATCGCGCCGGCGGAGGCCTTGCCGCCCAGGAACGCGCCGAGGAGGTCGCCGACACCAGCGACGACCTCGTGGCTCTTGCGTGTGCGTTCGTCCTCGCGCACCTGCGCCACGCGCTCCTCCGCCCGCTCGATGGCGGCGCGGACGCGCTCCATCTTCGACTCGAAGACGGAGCGGAGTTTCGCGGCCTCGCGGTCCGCTTCGGCGCGCGCGACCTCCAGGCAGCGCTCGCGGAACGCCTCCTCGCTCTCGCCGGCGCGGCCGTACAGGCGCAGTTCGCGGTTCACGTAGATCTGGATCGTCCGCGAGTGAAGGAGTGAGGCCTTCAGGCCGCGCTCGACCTCCTTGAAGAAGGCGGCGGTGTCCACGGCGCCGCGAGGCAGCCGGAACACCGCGCCCGCAGGCGCCGTCGGGCGGAAGTCGCGAGGGTCGAAGTCCACCGCGACGGCGGCCTCCGGCGAGACGTCCTCGTCCAGCGGCAGGATCGCCTCCCACTCCTCCACGTGGTTCACGCCGGCGGTCGCGTCGTCGAACCTCAGGCGCACCGTGGCGGCCAGGGCCGGGCGCAGGCGCGTCCCGTCCGGCGCGGCTCCGAACGCCGCCGCCCACGGCGCGGCCGGGTCGACGAACGTGACCTCGACGCCGGAGGCGACCTTCGGCGGCACCGTCGTCTCGTCCTCGGCGAGGGCCGGCGCGGGTGCCGCGTCAGCCTTCGGCCGCGCCGGGGTGGGCGAGGCGCTGTCGGAGCCGGCGGGGGCGACGCTCCTCGCGCCGGGGAGCAGCGCGAGTTGCTGGCGCGTGAGCGGGCCGCGCAAGTAGGAGATCGCCCAGCGCGTGGAGAAGCGCTGCGGGCCGCCTCGGTCGTGCGTGTTGTGGAGGATGAACTGCCGCTTGCCGAGGCCGCTAATCGCGGCGTCGATCGCGGGCAGGTCGACGCCACCGGAGGCGGATGACAGCGCCTCCAGGATGCGGGCCTTGTCGCGCTCCGTCTGGAGGCGGCCGATCATCCACGTCCCGGCGTTGGACATTGCCTTGTAGTCCAGGTCGACCGGATTCTGCGTCGCCAGCACCACGCCCACACCGTACGCGCGGGCCTGCTTGAGCAGCGTCATGATCGGCCGCTTCGCCGGCGGCTCCGCGGACGGCGGGACGAAGCCCACGACCTCGTCCATATAGACGAGCGCACGGAGGTTGTTCGTGCCGCTCTGCGCGCGCATCCACGTCACCATCCGCGCGAGCACCAGGCTCACAACGAACTGGCGCTCGGCATCGCTGAGGTGGGCGAGGTAGAGGATCGAGGCGCGCGGCTTCCCGCCGGCGCCATACAGCAGCGACCCGATCTCCAGCGGCTCCCCGTGCGTCCACGCGGCGAACGAGGGCGATGCCACCAGCCCGTTGAGCCGCATGGCGAGCGCGCGTCGGTCGACCTCCGGGAAGAAGGAGTCGAGTTCGAAGACGCCGAGTTTCCGGAACGGCGGCGTCAGCACCGCACCGATGAGCGAGGGGAGGTCGAGGTCGCGTCCCGCAGCCCACGCCGACTCCACGATGTTCGCGAGCAGGATGTGCTCCCGGCTGGCGAGCGGGTCGCCCTCAATCCCGACGAGCGAGAGGAGCCCGGTGACGAGCGCCGCCGCCTCCTCGCGCAGGGATTCGGCGTCCGCGCTCGCCGGCGCGGCGAGGTCGCCGACGATGTTGAGCGGGCGTCCGGTCGTGGAGCCCGGCGTGAACACGTTGAACTCGATGCCGTCACGCAGCGCGCGCATCCGGTCGGGCGTGATGCCGGCACCCGCCAGGCCGCTCCGCCACGACTCGGCCTGCGCGGCGGCGAAGTCCGGCACGGCCATCCCGGCGTTCTTCGCGTCGCCCTCGTTCACCCAGGGCTCAAAGTCGGCGGCGCGGAACTCGGGGAAGTTCAGGAGCAGGTTCGGCATGTCCCCTTTCGGGTCCAGGATCAGCGCGGGGATGCCGGAGGCGAGCGCCTCCTCCAGCAGCACCACGGCGAGGCCGGTCTTGCCGGAGCCGGTCATGCCGACGATGACGCCATGCGTGGTGAGGTCGTCCCGGTCGTACGTGAGCGGGCCGGCGGCCTCGCCGTTCGCCAGGTCCAGCCGCTCACCGAGGTGAAGTTCGCCTGCGTCGCTCATGCGTCCCCTCGCATCCACCACGCGCCCACGCCACACACCCTACGCTAACGGTAGCGAACGCCCGCCGGCGCAGCAGCCTCCGCGCCCTGCCGATCAGGGAGCGGAGAGGTGACGTGATACCGCGCCGCCGCGGCGGCCACGGTGGACGCTGGTGGAGGGACTCGAATGAGACGTGTGAACTGCAGCCCGCGTCTGGCGGGCAGCAGCTCGCCTCGCCCACGTTCCGCAACCAGGCCCAGTGTGTGAGCCACTTCGCCCGCATGCGCTAGCCGCGCGCTGAGGGCATCGACACGGGGCGGCGAGGTGACTCGCCGCCCCGGTGCGTTCTTGCGGGCCTGACTAGCGGCCTCGGGCCAGGCGGGCAGCGAGGAGAGCGACACTCGGGAACAGGACCCACCAGATCGCCTGGCTCCAGTGGCGGACGCCGAGGATCGCCGTCTGGATCGCGAGCCAGACCACGAGCAGCAGCCCGGTCGCGAGGCTGACGCGCGGCCCGAAGGGATGCCGGCGCGCGAGCAGGAACGCGCTCGCGAGGTTCGCGCCACCGATCACGAAGCCGAGAAACAGGCCGGGCACCCGGTAGTCCTCGAACGGGGATCCGGAAAGCCAGGCCGCGTCCATGCCGACCGCCGCACCGCTGGGGTCGCAGACGAAGCCGTAGCCGGCCCCCACCGCGCCAACGGCGAGGAACGCGTGCAGCCCGGTCAATAGCCCTCGGGTCACCGTCCCACCTCCACCGTGCGGTCGTGACGCGCCGGCCAGCCGTGCCAACACGCGAGGGCCATCATGCCACGCGTCATCGACAGGGCGGCGACGACTTCCACCTTGACCATGAGACGACGACGTTCGTCATCGCCGACGTGATGTCGCCCTCGGTGACCCCGACGGCCGCGGGCACGGTGAGCAATGCCCGCCCCTCCTGCGTCTCGCGCGACGCGCGTGGTGGGGTCTGGCTCGGGCGTCTTAGCACTCTTCACCGAGAGTGCTAATATCTGATCACCCCGCGTCGACGGGGGCCGCACACGAGAGATGGAGGATTCAGTCAGGAGGTCTGTCATGCGTGACGCAGTCCTGGAGCGCCGCCCTTCGGCCCCGTTCCGCGCTGGCCTGGGCGAGGCGCACGACACCGTCTGGACTGACCACACCCCGGATCGCGCCGCCGCCCGCCACTACGAGGCACTGCTGGCGCTCCGCGCCGACGAGCTGCGCGACCGCGCGGCTCGCGAACTCGCCGCCGAGGCGCGCCTGTCCGACCTCGACCGCCGGCAGGCGGCACACCGCCGCCTCACCGCGTGGCTCACCCTCGATGCCGAGGACGCGCGCATCCTGGCCCGCGCCTACGACGAGGCGGCGGCCTCCCTCGACCGGGAGGCGGCCCGCGCCCGCTTCGAGGCGGAGCGTGACGCGATCCTGCACGGCCTGCGGTTCGAGGAGTTCACGCGGCTGGTGGAGTTCGTCCCGTGGCTCCGCTCCCACCTGGGGCTGAGCCTCATGGGACAGGCCGCCCGGGACGCCTCGGACGGTTCGCCGCTCGCCGCCTGAGCCGCACCACCAGCACGGAGGGAGACCGCCCGTGGACACCTCGCTGCCCGCCCCCGAGCCAGCCCACGAGCCGATGGCGGAGGCGGACGCGCTGCGGCGGCCACTGCTGGTCGCCGCGTTCAGCGCGCCCGGCAACAGCACTGCCGCAGCAGCCCTCGCCCTCCTCGCGGAGGGCCGCGAGTCGCGCATCCTCGCGGAGATCGAGCCGGACGAGCACTACGACTTCACGGTGGTCCGGCCGCTCGTCCGGATCGAGGACGGCGAGCGGGTCATCGACTGGCCCGTCGTAGCATTTAACCGCATCGCCCTGCCAGAGCGGGACGTGGTCGTCCTCACCGCGCTGGAGCCGCACCTGCGCTGGAAGGCGTTCACCCGCGCGGTCGTGGCGGTGGCGGAGGAGTACGGGATCCGCGAGGCAGTCCTGCTGAGCGCGTTCAACGGCGCCACCCCACACACCCGCCCCGCGCCGCTCCAGTGGTTCCCGTTGTCGGCGGCGGTGCGGACGTGGCGTTTCGGCCTGCCACCCTCCGCGCCCCGCTACCAGGGCCCCGCGACATTCACGATGGTGCTGGCGACGGCGCTGCGCGACGCGGGCATCCAGACGGGCACCCTGAATGCGATCGCGCCGTTCTACGTCGGGCTCGACCCCAGCCCGCACGCTGCGCGGTCGCTCGCCTCCGCGCTCGCGTCTGAACTGGGGGTCACCGTGGACCTCCGCGCGCTCGACGTCCAGATCGGGGAGGTGGCACGGCAGGCGGCGCAGCAGGCGCGGGAGTCCGAGGCGCTGGCGACGTTCGTCGCGAATCTGGAGCAGCAGTACGACGAGGCCCGTGCGCAGCCGGCGGCCGCGACCGAAGGTGCCGCTGCACCGGCCGGGAAGCATGCGGATGCGTCGCTGCCGGACGCCGGCGCGGTGCTCGCGGACGTCGAGGCGCTCCTGCGCGAGCATCGCGGCGACGCGGGCGGCGGTGGCTCCGGGGGCGGCGGGCGCAGCCGTCTCGCATAGCGCTGGGGGACCGCCCGCCGCCGTCAGTGCGCGATCTGCATGCCGCCATCGATGCGGATCGAGATGCCGGTGATGAAGCGCGCTTCGTCCGAGTGCAGGAACAGCGCGGCGTACGCCACGTCCCACGCGCTGCCCATGCGCTTGCCGAGGGGGATGCGCGCGTCGCGCTCCGCGATCACCTGCTCACGCGGCGTCCCTGCGGCGACGCGCGACTCGATCGCCATCGGCGTGTTCATCAGGCCGGGCATGAGCGCGTTCACGCGGATGAGGTCCTTCGCGTACTGACCGGCGAGCTGCTCGGTGAGGCCCAGCACGGCGGTCTTCGAGGTCTTGTAGCCCACCCACGGGTAGGCGTGGGAGGCGGCCGCGGAGGAGATGTTGACGATCGACCCGCCGCCCTGCTCGCGCATGACCGGGATCGCCCACTTGCAGGCGAGCCACATCCCCCGGACGTTGATCTGGAAGATCCGGTCCCACGCCTCCACGTCCAGGTCGGTCGCCGGCGCGTCGCCGATGGCGAGACTGGCGCCGACGTTGTTGTGGAGACAGTCGAGCCGCCCGAAGCGCGCGACCGCCGCTTCGATCGCGGCGCGCACCTGCGCCTCCTCGCGCACGTCCGCCGCCACGGCCTCGGCCGTGCCGCCCTCGCCGCGGATCGCGTCGACGGTGTCCTGCGCGCTGGCAAGGTCGCGGTCGACGACGAGGACACGAGCCCCCTCGCGGGCGAGGAGGATCGAGGTCGCGCGGCCGTTGCCGATAGTCTCGCCGGGCGTCTGCCCCCCGCCCATCACCACCGCCACCTTGTCCTGCACTCGACCGGCCATGCCGCGCCTCCTTCACACCGCCATCACGAACGCCGGCATGGTACGGGTTGGGCGATGCCGCGCGTATCCTTGCCAGCGCACACCTGAGGAGGGGCACGCATGGGCAAGTTGGACGGCAAGGTCGCGCTGATCACGGGCGCGAGCCGGGGTATTGGCCAGGGAATCGCGGAGCACTTCGCGCGCGAAGGCGCGAAGGTGGTCTGCGCCGCCCGCACGCTGCACGAGGGCGACCACATGCTCGCCGGGTCGCTCGACCGCACGGTCACGAAGATCCGCGAGGCCGGCGGCGAGGCGATCGCCGTGACCGCGGACGTCTCGAACGAGGACGACTGCAACCGTATTGTGGAGGAGGCGAAGGCTGCCTACGGGCCGGTCGATGTCCTCGTGAACAACGCGGCGCTCAACTACTACATCCCGATCGTGGACTACCCGGCGAGCCGCTGGATGCGCGCCTTCGCGGTAAACCTCCATGGCCCCTTCATGCTGTCGAAGGCGGTGCTGCCGGACATGATCGCCCGGCGCTCCGGCGCGATCATCAACATCTCCTCGGTCGGCGCGATCGGCCCGGGTCGCGGCCCGTACGCGGACGCGGGTGGCCGTGGCGCGCGCGGCGGCACGATGTACGGCGCTTCAAAGGCGGCGCTCGAGCGCTTCACGCAGGGCCTCGCGCAGGAGGTGTACGAGCACGGCGTGACGGTCGCCTGCTACTCCCCCGGTGTGGGCGTGGCGACCGAGGGCACGGTGCACTTCGGCCTGTCGAAGAGCCTGGACGACCCGGACCGCGAGCCGATGGCGATGATGACGAACGCGGCGCTGCTGCTGGCGACCGAGCCGCTGGACAAGGTCACGGGCCGCGTCACCTACAGCCAGGAGATCCTGCAGGAGTTCGGCCGGATCACGAACGGCACCGGCCTGGGCATCACCCTCCCCGGCTCCGGCTTCTCCCGCATGTAGCCGCCAACCCCCGCGACACACACGAAGGGCGCCCACGCGGGCGCCCTTCTGCGTGTCGCCGAAGCCGCGCGCTACCGGATGACCTGGGCCGCCCGAAGCGCCTCGATGCGCGCGGCGTCGAAGCCGGCCGCGGCAAGAATCGCGTCCGTGTCGCGCCCGAGGGGCGGCGCGGCGGAGCGGGCCGCGGGCGGGCTGGCGCTCATCTTGTGCGGCGGCGAGACCATGCTTTGCGGGCCCGAAAGGTCGTGGTCCAGGTACACCACGTACTCGTTCTCGATCACCTGCGGGTGCTGGTCGAGCTCCTCGACGAAGTTCAGTTCGCCCACCGGGACGCCCGCGCGCTCCAGCAGATCGACCCAGTGCGCCGTGTTCTCGGACGCCATCATCTTCTCGACGCGCGCGGTGAGCGCGTTCCCCAGTTCGATGTACTTCGGGTCGCGCGGGTTGTACTCCGGGTCGTGGTCGCGGGCGTCGTACTCGATCCCGAGGGCGTCGCGCATCTTCTGGCGCAGCGAGGGCGAGAGGTTGCCGACGGCGATCGCGCCGTCCTTCGTCAGGTAGTTGCGGTAGTAGATGTTCCCCAGTTGCGCGACCTGCAGCCGCGCCTGCCGCCGCTTCACGATGTCCGCATACCCCTCGCCGCGCGCGCGAGCGGCGGCGACATCCGCCAGGAACGCCGTGCGGACCAGTTCGTCCGCGGCCGGCAGCGACATGAAGGACCCGCCGAGGAAGTTGAGCGCGTTGACGAGGAGCGAGGTTTCGACCAGCTGCCCCTGGCCGGTCATCGCGCGGTGGTAGAGCGCGGCACACGCGCCCCACGCGATGGCGTATCCGGTGGCGAAGTCGGCGGTGGCGGTGCCGCCCGGCAGCACCGGGTTGCCGTTCTCGTCGAACCGGCCCCCGGTGGCGGTGAAGCCGGAGACGCCCTGCGCCACGATGTCGTAGCCGGGCCGCATGGCCCACGGCCCCTTCCGCCCGAAGGCGGTGGAGTCCACGTAGATGAGGTCCGGCTTGATCGCCCTCAACGTCTCGTAGTCGATCCCGAGGCGGCCGGGCACGTCCGGCCGGTAGTTGCTGACGACGATGTCCACGTCTTTCACGAGGCGGTGCACGACCTCGCGCGCCTCCGGCTTCGAGAGGTCGAGCGCGATCGACCGCTTGCCGCGGTTCAGCGACTGGTAGGTCTTGGACTCCAGCGGCATGAACATCTGGTAGATGCGCCACGGCTCGCCGCCCAACGGCTCCACCTTCATGACCTCCGCGCCCTGATCGGCGAGGAGCATGCAGCCGAAGGGGCCCGCGATGATCTGCGTGAACTCCAGGATGCGGACACCGTTGAGCGGACCGGACATGACGCCTCCCTCGCGCGCGGCGTTCCCCGTGGGGCCTGCGCCCCGGGCCGCGACGCGCGGACGGTATCACCTCTGTCACCATCCGCCGCGCGGCGGCGCGGAGCCGCAGAACGGGCGCCCCGAAGGACGCCCGTTCCGTGCAGACCCAGTGCCGGAGGGCTACTGGACGAGCAGCTCCGCGTACATGCCCTCGGTGAAGTGCGGCGCGCCGCCCTCGACCTGCGGGGGGCCGTCGGTGGCGGTGGCGGCGGCGGCCATGAAGGCCTCCGGGTCCGCGCCGACCGGGATCGCGCAGATCAGCAGGTAACGCCCGGCCTCGGCGATGGAGCCATCACCGATGATCGCGGTGCCCTCTTCGCCCGGCATGGCGATGATGACCATCGCCGGCTCGGCGTCCGCGAAGAGCGCGCCCAGCTCCTCCTCCGGGAGTGCGGCCAGCTCGTCCGCGGTGCGGGTCTCGTCGTCCGCCAGGCGGATGGCGACAAGCTCGTGCAGCTCAACCTCGGAGGCGTTGGTCAGGGTGAGCGTGGTGCCCACGGCGACCTGCTCCGGCACACCCTCGAAACCGTAGTCCACGGCCGTGACGGCCACGGTCTCGGCGGCCGGGGTGGCGACCTCAGTCGGAGCCTCGGTCGGGGCCTGGGTGGCCTCCGCCGTCGCGGTCACCTCGGCGGTAGCAGTCGCCTCTTCTTCCTCGCTGGAGCAGGCGCCCAGCACCAGCGTGCCGGCCAGCGCGAGCGGGATCAGGGCCAGACGGCCACGGCGCATCGAACCAAACAAGAAGCAGTTCCCTCCATACACGTGGCGGAACGCCGCCCTCGCCCATCCGTTCCCCGGCGTCACCGCCGGGAGGCTGGATGGGTTAAGCCTTCGTGAAGGACTATGGGATCGATAGGGCGTGCGATCAACGTCCCGAGCGGTTGTCGGATGCCATGCCGGTTATCACGATACTGATAACGCGCGACTATCCAGCCGGCAGCGCTCGGGAGGCCTCCACGAAATCGCTGGCACGGCGGAGGATGCCCGGCACCCCGCCAGCGGCCTGGAGCGCGCGGTGTACCTTCGGGTGCGACCAGTCCTGCTCCACCCCGGCCCGAGGCTCCGGCTCCACGCCATCCGCGATTCGGTGCGCCTGAGCAAAGCGCCGCGCCCGGCGCACCACCGTGGGGAGCGGCGCCCTCGCCACATCGTCCGTCGAGCGCGGGCCGGCATGGCCCGACACGGCCTCGCAGAGCGGCTCCGGGAACTGCCAGAGCCGCGCGATCTCGCCGCCGGTATCGGCGTCGCAGAAGCCGAAGAGCTCCGTTTGCGCCTCGTGCAGCGTCAGGTTCGCGCGCCGCGCGAGGCCGACCGCGAGTTGCATCCAGGAGGGCCGGAACTGCGCCCAGGCCAGGCGGCCGACGTTATGGATGATGCCGGCCATGAACGCCGCGTCCCGTTCGCAGTCGAACGCCTCCGCCAGGATCGCGGACAGGTTGGCCACCGCGAACGAGTTCACCCAGAACTTCGGGTAGTCGAACTCACGGTCCGAAACGACCGAGGCGTCCACCACGCAGGAGGCGAGGGCGAGTGCGCGCAGTTCCCGGAAGCCGAGGATCACCACCGCGTCCCGGAGCGTGGTCACGCGCCTCGGCATCCCGTAGACGGGTGAGTTCGCCAGCCGAAGGAGGCGCACGCTCAGCGCCTGGTCGACGCGGATCAACTCGGCGAGGTGCTGCGCTGAGAACTGGTCGCCCTCCGACATAGAGAGCACGCGCATGGCGATTGCCGGCAGCGGCTTGATCTCCCGCACCTCCCGAAGGAACGCGGCCAGCCGCTCGGCCTGCTCTGGGGTGAGTTCCGGGGCGATACCCGCCGCTTCCACGTCGCACCTGCTCGCGCGGCGGGACGCCTTTCCGGCCGCATGAGGATCATCGACCGGAACCGGCCGGGCCATAGTGACGACGGTGTGAACGAAACGAGGCGCCCGTAACGGGCGCCTCGTCCGGTCCAGACGGCGGTCGGCCGCTAGCGGAAGGGGCCCTTGTGGGGGATCCCCACCTCCGTGAGCAGGTCCTTGTCGTAGACAACGTTCCCCGTGTACTGGCTCGCGGGCTGCTCACACATCCAGACACAGGCCTGGCCCATGTCGTGCGCGACTTCGAAGTTCAGGTCCGGGTTCTCCCGGCTGTTGGAGGCCATCCGGTTGCCGGGCGTGCGGACGCCACCCCTCGGCGAGAGCACGTTCACGGAGATGCCATCGCGCTGGTGCATGGCGGCCATGCGCTGTGAGAAGTGCTCCAGCATCGCCTTCTCGCCGCCGTAGAAGATGTCGCCGCCGCGGTTCTGCTGCTCCTCCGTGTACGGCCCTACGCCGAGGGGGATCGCACCGACCGAGGAGATGTTGATGATGCGGCCGCCGCCCGCCTTCCGCATGTGCGGGACGACCTCCTTCATCGTGAGGATGTAGGAGCGGACGTTCACCTCCAGCGAGAGGTCGATGTGGCGCTCCTGCACCGTCTCCAGGTTGCCCGGCACGAAGATCGCGGCGTTGTTCACGAGGATGTCGAGGCGGCCCCAGTGGTCGACCACCTTCGCGACCGCGGACTTGATGCTCTCCGGGTCGCGCATGTTCAGGACCACGGCGAGCGCATCGCCGCCTGCATCCTTGATCTCCTGCGTCACGGAGTGGATCGTCCCCGGCAGGCGGGGGTCCTTCACCTCTTCCGTGCGCGCGGCGACGGCGACCTTCGCGCCGGCCGCTGCGAGGTACTTCGCGATGTCCGCACCGATGCCCCGGCTGGCGCCGGCGACCAGCGCGACCTGTCCGTTCAGTGGCATGCTCTGACTCCTTCCGCGCCGATCAGCGCTTCGCGTTATCCCATGAGGCGATGCGATCCATCTTTACGCGCGCGAACGTCCGCCCGGCGCGCGCCTCCGTCGGCAACTGGTCCTCCGGGACGCCTCGGGCGCGGGCGCCTGCGCGCGTGAGTTCGAGGCAGCCCGCGGCGTCCTCCACCGGGACGGCGTCACCGCGTATGACCACGCCCTTCAGGTCGGACATCCCCGTGCCCTCATCGATGGCGACGGAGACCTTCGGGTTGCGCTTGATGTTCACCCAGCGCTGGCCGCGCATGTTGAAGATCAACTCGTCACCGAGGCGGAAGTAGCCCAGCGGCACCACATGCGGGTACCCGTCCGCGCCGATGGTGGCGAGGCGCGCCCACTGTGGCCCGTGGTCGAGCCAGGCGTACACCTCTTCGCGCGTCATCTCAGCCATGCGTGACCTCCCCCTGCTGGCGCGCCGGAACGCGGCGGCGCGCGCGCACTATACGACCCGCCGTCACGCCTCCGCCCGACCGATGCTGGAGGTGACACGTCCCGCCCGAGGCACGAAGGCCGCGCGGTAGACTCTGCGGCGTCCATCCGAGCGCACCACTGGAGCCTGCCATGGCCAGCACCCGCCTCCTCGTCGGCACCCGCAAGGGCGCCTGGATCTACACCGCGGACGCCACGCGTCAGTCGTGGAGCATTTCGCCGCCGATGATGCCGGGCTGGTCGATCTACCACATGGCCGTGGACACCCGCCGCGCCACGCCTCGGATCTTCGCCGCCGGGCAGCACTGGGCGTGGGGCCCGATGGTGGCGCGCAGCGACGACGGCGGCGTGACCTGGGACCAGCGCTCGCCGGGCATCGCCTTCGCGCCGGACTTCGGCGAGACGGTGGAGTCGGTCTGGAACGTGCAGCCCGGCCCCGCCTCGCAGCCGGGCGTCGTCTACGCGGGCACGCAGCCGGCAGGCCTCTTCAAGAGCACGGACTGGGGCGAGACCTGGGCGCCGGTGGAGGAGGTGAACCGCCACGCCTACCGCCCCTACTGGGGGGAAAGCGGCGGCGGCAAGTCCGCCCTGCACACCATCGAGCTGCACCCCACGGACGACCGCTGCATGTACGTGTCGATCGCCGTGGGCGGCACCTACGTCACCCGCGACGGCGGACAGACGTGGGACCTCTGCTCCCACCGCGTCATCGCCACGAACGAGATGGCGAAGGAGATGGAACGCGAGTTCAAGGAGCGCTACCCGCAGTTCGCGGAGATGGAATTCCCCGTGCCGCCGGGGGTGGACCCGGCCGCCGCGAACGAGATGCACAAGATGCGGCTGGACGTGACCAACCCCGACCGGATCTGGGCGCAGACCCACATCGGCGTCTTCCGCTCGGACGATGCCGGCGCCTCCTGGCACGACGTGACCGCGGGCCTGCCCTCCTTCCACGGCTTCCCGATCGCGGTCTCCCGCAACGGGGACGGCGCAGCGTACGTGGTGCCGCTGACGTTCGAGGCGGACAACTTCCGCGTCTGCAACGGCCAGTTCGCGGTCTACCGGACGCGAGACGGCGGCACGACCTGGGAGCGACTCACCGAGGGCCTTCCCGGGCCGGACGACTACCAGAGCATCTACCGCGAGGCGATGGACACCGACGCGCACACCCCGGCCGGCGTGTACGCCGGGACCACGAACGGGCAGGTGTACGCCTCGATGGATGGTGGCGACCGCTGGCAGCGGCTCCCGGGCACGCTGCCGCCGATCCTTGGCGTGACCGCGGCGTTCTTCTAGGTGGTGCGGTCGAACGCGCAGCCCCACGTCCTCTTCATCGCGCCCCATGCGCCACCGCGCGGTACGCCGATGGCGGAGTTCGCGGCCGGCCTCGGCGAGGGGTACGAGGGCGCTCTCACGCTCGTCGCGCACGAGGAGGAGACGCCGGCCGGCGACGCCTTCGTCGAGCGGGTGCTGGCAGCCGGTCGCGCGGGCCGGGGCACGGTGCAGGTCGTCCAGTTCGCGGACGCCACGCTCGCGCACCTGGCACCGGCACTCCACGAGGCGACCGGCGCGCCGGTCGTTGTCAGCATCCTCGGCGATGACCTGCCTCGAGGCGATGTCGAGGCCCTCGCCCGCCTCGGCGAGGCACTCCGCGCCCCCGGCGTCACGGTGGTGGCCTCCTGCGCCACGGTCGCCGCCGAGATCACGGCGCGCCTTCGGCTCAGCCCGCGCGTGATCCACCCGGGCGTCGACACGCGCTTCTGGGGCCCCGTTTCCTCCAGCCGCGAACACGTCGAGGAGTTCCGAGGCCGCCTCGGCCTGCCGCTCGATGGACGGCTGGTGCTGAGCGCGGGGCCGATCACCGAGCGGAGCGGCATCGAGTGGTTCGCGCGCGAGGTGCTGCCTCGTCTCCCGGAGGACGTGCGCTACGTGGTCGCCAGCGACGGACCGCCGGCAGCGCTGGAGTCCCTCGGCAGCCTCCCGCGCGTCGTCCGGTCAGAGGTGCACCTCCGCAACGAGACGGCCGCGCTGTTCTATGCGAGCGACCTGCTCGTCCTGCCGAACCTCCCGAACCCGGAGGCGCCCTCCGGCTACCGGATGGACGCCGCCCGCGCGAGCGCGACCGGACTGCCGGTCCTGCTCGCAGACATCGAGGGATGCGCGGACACCGCCGCAAACCTCGGGCTGCGCACGGCTGCCCCGGGCGACGCGGCGGCGTGGGCGATCACGGTCGATACGATGCTGGCACGGCGGGACGGGCCAACGCGTGTCGCCGAGCCGTGGGTGCTGGTGGCGTACCACTACCTGCAGCTCTACCGGGAGGTCGCCGGCCTCCCGGCGTGAGCCCGAGACGCTACTTCATCAACGCCTCCAGCCAGCGGCCGACCTCCTTCGGGTCGCCCGGCGGCATGTACAGCATCTGGATGTCCGCGCCGAGCGCGGAGCGCTCCCGCAACTGCTCGCGCACCTCGTCGATCGGGCCGATCACCTGGCAGGAGCGCACCATCTCGTCCGAGATGGCGTTGATCGAGCCCTCGGCGTCCTGGTTCGCCCACGCGGCGCGGGACTTCGCGACCACGTCCGCGAAGCCGTTGCGCTCCAGCATCTGCCAGTAGAAGACGCCCATGCGGTTGATGTAGTACTGCAGCAGCCGGCGCCCCTCGCGCCAGCGCGCCTCGTCCTCCGGCGTCCCATCGAGGACGGCGACACGCGTGTACGGGGCGACCGTGAACGTCTTGCCGGTCTTCCCCGCCTCCGCCGCGCCGGCTGCGAGGTCGCCCCGCAGCGCCTCGAACAGGTGCTTCGGCCAGTGGATCGGGAAGATGCCGTCCGCGATCGCTCCGGTCTGTCGGATCGACTTTGGGGTGATGGCGGCGATGTAGACCGGGATCTTCGTCCTCGGGCGGTGGTAGTCCAGGCGGAAGCCGCGCTGGAGGTGGTAGATGTCGCCCTCGTAGTTCAACTTCTCTCCGGCGATGAGCATGTCGAAGATCTCGACGTACTCCTTCAGGCGCGTGAGCGGCTTCTGGAACGGGATGCCGTGGAAGTGCTCGATCACCTGCGCGCCGGAGGAGCCGAGGCCGAGCAGCATGCGCCCGTCCGACAACTCCTCCAGCATCGCGAAGTCCTGCGCGATCGCGGCAGGGCTGCGCGAGAAGGAGTTGAGGATGGACGTGCCGATCGTCACCTTCTTGGTGTTGAGGGCGACGGCGGCCAGCCACGGGATCGCGGACTTCCCCCACGCCTCTCCGGTGGAGATCAGTTCGACGCCGAGGTCCTCCGCGATGCGTACCTTCTCGATGCCCTCGCGCCAATCGTCCCCCGCGCCCGCCAGCAGTCCCAGCCTCACGGTGCCCTCCTCACGCCGCCTCGCGGCGCGCGCATGGTACGCCGCGGCCATGAGAGCGGGGGAGGAGGACCTGCGACGTGAGGGCTAGCCCCAGAACTTCCACCAGGGCGTGTCCCGCTCCGGCGGCGCCTCCGGCACCGGTTGCGCGAGTTTGGACGGCGCGCGCGGGATCTGTCGCACGATCGACGGGATGAACTCGAAGAGCACACCGACCTCGTCTGCGGTCATCTCGGAACGCGCGACGGTCTGCACTACGGTCGCCCGCCGCATCGCGGTCGCAGCCGGCAGCCCGTCGAAGACCTGGTCCCACGACCGCGAGAGCGAGCGTGCGAGTTCCATGTCCTCCGCGGCGAGCCGCAGCCAGGCGCGAAGGCGGCTCGCCGTGAACGAGTGCAGGGCTGCGTCGTCCAGCGCGTACTCGGCCTGGACCATCGCGCGCAGCGTCGAGGTGCGCTCGGTCTCCGGCAGCGACATCACGCCACGCAGGAGGTCGCACATCGGCCCGACTCGGTCAGACTCGGGCGTGCCCGATAGGCCCGACCACATCGTCGCCGCCTGCGTGCCGCCGGCCATCCCACTGGAAGCAGTGGTCATTCCACCCTCCCCTTCGGTGATCACCCTGACGGGCCGGCAACACCGTCTGTATTACATACATGATACCGCCAAGGGGGAAGGGCAGCGCGGATTCGGAGCGCCGAAGGGCTAGACCGGGCCGGTAACATACCGGCTGTCGGTATCTCGTATGTGATGCATCGACCTTGCACGCCGCAAAGGAGCCCTCATGGCCCCGTACACACCCGAAGCCCTGTCCGCCCTGCCCGGCGGCATCAACCTCGCGGAGGGACGCCTCTTCCAGGCGAACGAAATGCACGAGGCGTTCCGCGTGCTGCGCCATGAGGCGCCCGTGCACTGGAACCCCGGCACGGAGCGGTTCAACGGCTTCTGGTCCGTCGTGAAGTACGAGGACATCCTGGAGGTGTCCCGCCACCCGGAGATCTTCATCTCCTCGAAGGGGATCGGCGGCTCCGGGCTGCGGTACCCGCCAGAGGGTCAGACCGGCGGCAACTCCAGCATCATCACGATGGATCCACCCCGGCACGTGAAGATGCGCCGCCTGGTGAACAAGGGCTTCACCCCGCGCGCCGTGCTCCAGATGGAACCGAAGATCCGCGAGATCACGAACATCATCCTGGACCGCGTGCAGGGCCGGGAGACGTGCGACTTCGTCCTGGAGATCTCCAGCCAGCTCCCGCTCGCGGTCATCTGCGGGATGATGGGCCTCGACGAAGAACACTGGCCGATGATGTTCGACTTCACGAACCAGATCCTCGGCTCCGGCGACCCGGAGTACCAGGCACGCGTGGCGCCGGACAAGATCGGCACCTTCGAGGGCGCAACCCTCACCGCCGCGGACGGCAACCGGCGGATGAACGCGTTCTTCCGCGACATCCTGGAGGACCGCCGCCGCAACCCGCGCACGGATGACCTGGTCAGCATCCTCGTGGAGTCGGAGATCGACGGCGAGCGGCTGACCGAGGGCGACATCGTCGCGTTCTGCAACCTGCTCGTGGTGGCCGGCAACGAGACGACCCGCAACGCGATCTCGGGCGGCCTGATCGTTCTGGACGAACACCCGGAGGAGCGCGACCGGCTGCTCGCCGACCCGTCGCTCATGCCCTCCGCGGTGGAGGAGATCCTGCGCTGGGTGTCGCCGCTGCACCACATGTCGCGCGAGGCGACGCAGGACCACGTGATCCGCGGCCAGACGATCCGCGCGGGCGAGAAGATCATCATGTGGTACCCCTCCGCGAACCGGGACGAGGACGTGTTCGAGGACCCGTTCCGGTTCGACATCACGCGCGATCCGAACGAGCACCTGGCGTTCGGCATCGGCGAGCACTTCTGCCTCGGCGCGGGGTTCGCGCGGGCGGAGGTGCGGATCATGTTCGAGGAGCTGTTCCGGCGCTTCCCGGCGATCCGGGTGGACGGGCCCGCGGAGCGGTTGCGCTCCAACTTCATCAACGGCACCAAGCACCTGCCGGTGCGCCTGACGCCGTAGCCACGGGCGAGGAGGGACGATGGCGCGCAAGGTCGAGGTGGACCAGCAGATGTGCGAGGGGCACGGGAAGTGCCAGATCTCCGCGCCCGAGGTGTTCGAACACCGGGACGACGATCTGAGCCACGTCATCCTCGACGAGGTGCCCGAGACGCTGGTCGCGAAGGTCGACCGCGCGATCCGGCTCTGCCCCCGCCAGGCGATCCGCTGGGTGTCCTAGCCGCCGGGCGTCCGCTACTGGAGCATCCCCGCGGCCGTGATCGGCCAGACCGCCTCGATCACGCCACCGCGCACCGCGTACATCTGGCGGTGCAGCAGCACCGTCGAGTCGGAGTAGTGCGGGACGAGCGTGATCCGCTCGCCCGGCACCAGCGTCGGTGCGCCCTCGGTCAGTTCGAGGATGGTGTGCTCCGCGTTCAGGCGCAGCACCCGCACGCCGGCGTGTGAGACCACCGCGGGCAGGCCGGTGTGCATCCCGGTGGCCTTCCAGCCGGCGTCTGCGATCGCCCGGCCGGGGACGGCCGTGGAGACGATCTGCGCATCGAGGAATAGCGCCTGCCGGTGGCCGGGCACCTTCATCCCGTCGCGGTAACTGAGGTCCATGAGCACCCCGCCGCCGGCCTGCAGTTCGGTGAGCGCCCCGAGGGACGCCGCGATCCAGTAGTTGCCGGTGCCGCCGCCGCTCACCACGCTCGGCTCGATACCCTCCGCCGCCAGGATGTCCCGAGCGCGACGGAGGATGTCGGCGGCACGCGCGGACTCCGCCTCCTTGTCCTCCGGCTGCATCCCCATCACATGGCCCTCGTACCCCATGAGGCCGCGAAAGCCGACGCCGGGGAGGTCGATCACCAGCCGTGCGAGGTCGAGCGCGCGCTCCGGCGTGACGCCGCAGCGGTTCGCACCCACGTTGATGTCCACGAGCATGTCCACCCGCACCCCGGCGGCCACCGCCGCCGCCGAGATCTCGCCGATGTTCCGCTCGTCGTCCACGGCGACGCAGACGGACGCCCGGCCGGCCAGCGCCACGAGGCGGGCGATCTTGAGCGGGCCGACGACCTCGTTGGCGATCAGGATGTCCACGATGCCGCCACCGGCCATCGCTTCGGCTTCGCTGACCTTGGCGCAGGTGATTCCCACCGCGCCGCCGTCCACCAACCCCCGGGCGAGGGCAGGTGCCTTGCTCGCCTTCACGTGCGGCCGCCAGTCCACGCCCGCCTCCGCGCAGCGCCCCGCCATCGTCGCGATGTTGTGGTCGAGGGCGTCGAGGTCGACCCACAGCGCGGGCGTGTCCGCCTCGGTCAGGGGCCGTCCAACCAGCGGCTCAGTGGTCATCGGTGCGCCTCCGGGTGCCGGTCGAGCGTAGCGCAGCGATGTAACGAGGCGGTCGATACACTCGAAGTGGCACTCCGGGCATCGCCCGTCATCCCGCTTCGCGGTCCGACCTTCGGGGGCACCGTTGGAAGAGGCTTCCGCATCCCCACTGCCCGGCGGCGCGCCCCGGCGCATCGCCGTGATCGGGGCTGGCGTCAGCGGCCTGGTGGCCGCGCATCTCCTCAGCCGTCACCACCATGTCGAGGTGTTCGAACGCGAACCTCGGGCTGGCGGGCACGCCAATACGGTCGTGACCACGGACGCGCTCGGGCGCGAGGTACCGCTCGATGTGGGCTTCATCGTCTACAGCGAGCGCACCTACCCCGGCTTCACGCGTCTGCTTCGCGAACTCGAGGTGTCCACACGCCCCTCGGAGATGTCCTTCTCGGTCCGCAACGACGCGGAGGACTTCGAGTTCAGCAGCCGCGGGGCGCGGGGCTACCTCGCCCGGCCGCGGAACCTCCTGCGGCCGTCCCACTGGCGGATGATCCTGGACGTGGTGCGTTTCCAGCGCGACGCCCGCCGCGTGGTGGCGCAGGACACGATGCATGACATCTCGTTCGGCGAGTACCTGGCGCGTCGACGCTTCGGACGCGACTTCATCGACCGGCTCATCGTGCCGCTCACCGCCGCGACCTGGTCGAACGCGCCCGCGGACATCGTGCGCTTCCCGGCGAACTACCTGTTCCGCTTCCTCCAGCAGCACGGCGTGCTGGCGCCGAACTCCGTCCCCGAGTGGCGATGGATCGAGGGCGGCGCGCGCACCTACGTCCAGCGCATCCTCGCCGGCCTGCCGGAGGGCTCCGTCCACCTCGGCGCGCCCGTGCGGGAGGTGCGCCGCGAGGATGGCAGCGTCTGCGTGAGCATCGAGGGGTGCCCGCCGCGACGCTTCGACGCGGTGGTCATGGCGTGCCACTCCGACCAGGCGCTCGCGCTGCTCGGCGACGCGGACGACGACGAGCGCGATGCGCTCGGGGGCATCCGCTACGCCCCGAACCATGTGGTCCTGCACACCGACGCGCGACTCCTCCCACGCCGCGAGGCCGCACGGGCCGCGTGGAACTACCAGCACATGGACGGCGACTCCGCGCGCGAGACCCTGACGATGACGTACGACCTGAACCGCCTGCAGCGCATGGCGGGCGACACCCACTACTGCGTCTCCGTGAACCCGGGCGATCGGGTTGACCCTCGGACGGTGATCGCGGAGCTCGATTACGCCCACCCCGTGTTCTCCATGGAAACGCTGGCCGCGCAGCGCCGGCTGGAGGCGGGCAACGGCCGCCGCAACACCTACTTCGCCGGCGCCTACCTCGGCTACGGCTTCCACGAGGATGGCGTGCAGTCCGCGATCCGCGTGGCGCGACGGCTGGGGGTCGACTGGTGACGCGCACGCGTGTAGCCGCCCCACTTCGCACGGCACTCCTCGCCGGCACGGTGCACCACCGGCGCTCCCGCCACGCCGAGTACGCCTTCACCCACCGCGCCTGGTACCTCGCGCTCGACCTGGACGAGGTCGCGGAGGTCGACCGGCGCTCTCGACTGCTGTCGCGACGCCGGTGGCGGCCGCTCCGCCTGGACGACCGCGACCACGCGACGCTTGATGGCCTCGACTTCGCGTCGTCGGCGCGGGCCCGCCTGCTGGCGGCGGGGTACCCCGCCGCGGCGTGGCGGCTGACAATGGTGACGTATCCGCGCGTGCTGGGGTACGTCTTCAACCCGGTGTCGTTCATCCTCTGCCACGACCGTGCGGACGTCCTCCAGCACGTCGTCGCGGAGGTGCACAACACGCACGGCGGGCGCGAGGTCTACGACTTCCCACCGGAGGAGCGCGCCCCCGTCTACCGGTCGAGCGCCGAGAAGAGGATGTACGTCTCCCCGTTCATCGGCGCGGCGGCGCGGTACCACCTCGCGGTCGCGGAGGCGGGGGGACGCCTCGTGATCGCCGTGCGGGAGACGGAACCGGTGGAGGGCGAGGAGCGCGAGGTGCTGTACGCGCGGATGTCCCTCGAGCGCCGCGCGTTCTCGGACGGCGCGCTGCTCCGGCTGGTGGCGCGCGACCCGATCGTCCCGGCGAAGACGATTGTCCTGATCGCGTGGCACGCGTTCCGCCTCTGGCGCGCGCGCGTCCCGTGGATCCGGTTCCGCCGCCGGCCATCCTTCGACGGGCGAGAGGGCCTGCCGCCCCCGTAGGCAGGGAGGCTCCGGCGTTGTATAACGCACGCGCGACCGCGACCCGGTCGCGCGGACGGATAGGCGGCCTCATGCCACGACCCCGGATCTACACCGACATGGACAAGATCGTTGCGGACTTCCCGGACAACGCCTCGCTCATGATCCCCGGCTTCGGCCCGGGCGCACCGATCAACCTCATGGCGGCGCTCTGGCGCCAGGGAGCGACGGGCCTCACCACCATCTCCAACGGCGTCGGCTTCCCGGCGGCGTCCGAGGAACTCCGAGGCCTGGGCGACCTGGTCATGGCGGGGCGCGTGAAGAAGGTGATCGCGGCGTTCACCGCATCCACCCGGCCGTCACGGGCGGGCACCGCGGAGGAACTGATCCGAAGCGGTGCCGTGGAGGCGGAACTGTCCCCTCAGGGCACCCTCGCCGAGCGCATCCGCTCCGGCGGCGCCGGCACCCCGGCGTTCTTCACGCCGGCTGGCGTGGGCACGGAGACGGCGATCGGCAAGGAACACCGGGACTTCAACGGCCGCACCTACGTCATGGAGCACGGCATCTTCGCCGACTTCGCGTTCATCCGGGCGTGGAAGGCGGATACAGCCGGCAACCTCATCTACCGGCGCTCCGCGCGGAACTTCAACCCGATCATGGCGATGGCCGCGCGGACCACGATCGTCGAGGTCGAACAGCCGATCGTCCCCGCGGGGGAACTCGACCCCGACCAGATCCATACTCCCGGCATCTACGTGCACCGGCTCATCCAGATCCCGGAAGGCGGCGTCCTGCACGTCGACCGCGCGACGGCCAAAGCCATCCTGCAGATTCGCTACCACGACCCCGTGCCGGAAGGGCAGGACTAAGCCATGACGGAGAAGCAGCCGCTCAACCGTGATCAGATGGCGGCGGTCCTTGCCCAGCACCTGGGCGACGGGTGGATCGTCAACCTCGGCATCGGCATCCCGACCGGGGTGTCCAACTTCCTGCGCCCGGAACAGGAGATCGTGCTCACCTCCGAGAACGGCGTGATCGGCTATGGCCGGCTGGCCGGGGCCGGCGAAGAGGATCCGGACATCGTCAACGCCTCCGCGACGCAGTCCGTGACCCTGAACCCGGGCGCGGCGATCGTCCACCACGCCGACTCGTTCGCCCTGATCCGCCGGGGGATGGTGGACGTCACCTGCCTCGGCGCGTACCAGGTTGCCCCGGACGGCTCGTTCGCGAACTGGAAGACGACCAACGAGGAGTGGAACAACCTCGGCGGCATCGGCGGGGCTATGGACCTCGCCGCGTGCTCCAAGCAGATCTACCTCGCGCTGGAGCACACCACCCGCGACGGCGAGCCGCGCCTCATGCAGAAGTGCTCGCTGCCGGTGACCGCGCCGGCCGGCGTGACGCTGGTGGTGACGAACATCGCCGTGGTCGCCGTCCGCGACGGCAAGTTCATCCTCGAACAGCACGCGCCGGGCTACACGGCGGAGGAGATCCAGGCCGTCACGGGAGCGCCGCTGGAGATCAGCCCGAACTTCCGGCAGGTCAACGTCTGAGCGATGCGCCGGGCATCAGGGTTGGCACCTTCGATCCGGCGACAGGCCGCCGGGGCGGACGTACGATCCCGCGACATCACCGCATCCGCCCCGATGGCGGCCATCGGAGGATCCCCGTGGGCAACCGACGTCAGCGCGAACGCCTCGCCGCGCCCGCACCGGAACCGGACGCCCCGGTACGGCGGCAGGCTGCCCCGGAGTCCCCGACGGCATCGAGCCCGGTGATGGGTCTCCAGCAGAGCGCCGGCAACCGGGCCGTGCAGCGCCTCGTACAGCGCAACCCGGACGATGAGTGGGACCTGGACAACCTCCCCCAGCGAGGGCGATCGAGCGCCATCGACGCTTCGGCGAGCCTCCGCCAGGGCGAAGTGACACCGGACCTGGAGCGCGCCGCGTTCATCAAGTCTGAAGGCGCGAAGCTGCAGCAGGCGCTCGCCGCCGAGAAGGCGCAGAAGGCCTCCGGCACCGCCTGGGAGGGACGCCAGGCCGCGTTCGCGCAGTCCTCCGCCGCCCATCTGGCCCCCGCCCGCCTCCAGAGCAAGACCGCCGCCCTCGTCATGGACTCGCGCCGCCTCCGCTCCGAGGCCGAGCACGGCCCGTCCGAGGAATCTCGGGTGCTGGCCGAGCAGGCCGCGAAGCGAGGCGGTGGCGGTGGCGGTGGCGGCGCAGCGTCGCCCGCCAGCGCACCGGGCGGTGGCCCCGACCTGGCCGCCGCGCAGAGTGCAGGGAGCACGGCGAGCGACCTCGGCATCGCTGCCACCGCCACGTCGGGCGTGCTGGAGAGCGGCGTCGGCGGCCTCGGCGGGTTCATCGGCGGGAACGTCTCGGGCGCGACCCAGGGCGACAAATTGACCACCCAGGGCCTGAAGGACACCGGCTCCACGGGCCTCGTCGGCGGCGTCGGCGGCATCGTCGGCAGTGGCCTGAAGTTCGGGCAGGCGAGCGAACTGGACGCGCAGGCGGCTGCGCTCGCGAGCGGCAACGCCGCGCAGAAGGCGACCTCCGGCATGCTCTCGGAGCAGGCCGGCGAGGCGCGCACGGACGCGGGCCTCGGCATGGTCGGCGGGCTCTCCTCGGCCATCGAGGGTGGCGGCCGCATCGCGGCGTCCCTGGGCGCGGCCGGCGGCGAGGGACTGACTGCCGTCATGGGGTCGGTGACGCCGGGCCTGAGCGCGATCACGGGCGGCGTCTCCGCCGTGCGCGACGCGGTGAAGTCGTCCGAGGCGCAGGACCGCGCGGATGACGCCTCGATCGCGATCGAAGGGCACCTGAAGCGCACCGGCGGCCAGGGCACCGCCGCCATTGGCATGGCGGACCAGTTGGTGCGCGCCAAGGAGCGACAGAGCGACCGCGCCGCCGCGAGCGCGGTCGGCAACACCCTCAGCGCCGGCGCTGGCCTCGCCTCGATCATCCCGGGTGGCCAGGCGGTCGGCGGAGCGCTCGCCGGCGGGGCCGCGGTGTGGAAGGCCGGGCAGGCGATCGGCGAGACCGTGGTGGACGAACGCCAGGCGCGAGACGTGCAGGCGACGCGGCGCGCCGCCGGCGCGGGCGACATCGAGGCGATCGAACGCCTCGCGCAGATCGACCCGGCGATCGCGCAGTACGCGCCGGCCGCGGCGATGCAGAACACGCAGGACTACGCGCAGGAGTCCGCGCTGCTGAACTCCACCGTGAAGGCTGCCACCGGGATGAGCGACGAGGCGGTCCGGAGCGGCGCCTCCAACCCCGCCTCGCTCGCGCAGGCGATCTCCACGGACACCGGCCAGAGCACGGAGCAGGCCACGATCGGCATGAAGATGTCGGCGGGCTGGGACAAGTTCAAGAAGAAGATCGGCGCCGGCCCCAGCGCGCCCGCGCCCAGCGGCCCGGACGCGAACATCTCCGCCCCCGTGGTGGACGATGCCGCGAAGGCCCAGATGCTCGCGAAGTACGGCGGTGCCACCATCCCGGCCGGGCCGCAGGCCGCGAAGCCGAAGCCCTAGCCGCGCCGAGCCAGACGAACGGCCGCCGCCCTAGTGCTGGTGGCCGTCGCCCTCGGCGTGCGCGCCCTCATCGAGGCTGCGCGCGGCGCCCTGCTGCACCACGTGGGTGAGTTCGTGGGCGAGCAGTTCCTGCCCGGACGACGAGGCGGGGTTGAAGCCGCTCTTGCCGAAGAAGATGTCTGAGCCAGTTGTGAACGCCTTCGCGCCCACGTTCTTGTTCAGGGCCTGCGCCTCGCCGTCCGCGTGGACGCGCACCTGGCTGAAGTCAGCGCCGAAGCCCTGCTCCATCTTCCCGCGCAACCCCTCCGGCAGCGGCCGGCCGCCACCCTTCGCGCGGTTGATGCCCTGCGCCGTCTCGTGCGAGGTCTGGCCGCCCTCGCGGCCGACCTCCGGGCCGTCCGCCTGGCGCGCGACCATCGCATCGGCGTCGGAGGCATCCTCCTCGCTGTGGTCCTCGGGGGATTCGTCGTAGTCGGCGTCGCTGACATCGGACAGCAGGCTCTCGTCAGCCGGGCTGCGCTGCAGGGACTCGTCCCGCTTGCCCTGGAGGAGTTCCTCCTCCTCCGGCATGGAGCGCTGCGCGCCCTGGTCGAGGTTCGCGACCACGTCGCGGGCGACGCGGTCGGCCTCCGCCTCCGAGGGGTGATCGGCGGCGCCGACGTCCACGGAGCGCTGCACGGCGGCGCGCCGGGCGGCGCGGTTGCCCGCTGCCTGCTGGATCGCGGCGATATCCGCGGAGCGCATCACTCCCGGCGTCAGGCGCGGCACGGCGGCCGCAGCGACTGATGGGTCGGGCTGAGCGTCGTGGGCTGGACGGCGATCTCGCTGGCGCATGGGGAACCTCCAGGGCCCTCACTCTATCGCAGCGGCGCGCGGCGGGTGGGGACCGAACGGGCTATGATCGCGCGGATCGAACGTCCCCCGGCCGAGCCTTGCCCGGCCCTCGAACGCGACGAAGCAGGGCCCGTGACGACCGCCGCGCTCCAGGTCCACCTTGAACCGGAACACCTCGCGCTGACGCTGGGCGAACGGGCGACCGTGGAGGTCGAGGTCTTCAACGCGACCTCGATCGTGGACGAGTTCCGGGTCGACCTCGTGGGCCCCGCAGCCGATCCGATCCGGCCGGAATGGGTCACCGCCACGCCCTCCCGCCTGCCGCTGTTCCCGAACACCTCCGGCGTGGTCACGCTGACCCTGGACGTCCCGGCGGCGAGCCAGTTGCTCGCCGGGCGGCACCTGGTCGGCGTGAAGATCACCTCCACCTCCGACCCGAGTTCCTCCTACACGCAGGAACTGCCGGTCGTGGTGAACTCCCAGCCGGCGATGTCGCTCCACCTGGAGCCGCAGATGGCGACCGGCCATCGCTGGGTGCAGGTGGAGGCCGTCGCGAGGAACCTCGGCAACGTCCCGCTGACCGTGCGCCTGAGCGCCAGCGACCCCGCCAGCCTGATCCGATACGAGCTCGCGCAGACCGAGGTCACGCTTCCCACCGACCACGAAGAACGCGTACCGCTCATCCTCCGCGCGCGCCGTCCGCTGATCGGCTCGGGGGTGATCCGCCCGTACGTGGTCGCCTCCACCGTCGAGGACCGCGCGGACGAGGTCGGCGCGGAGCAACAGCCGTTCGTGGAAGGCGCACGCGCCGAGGGCCAGTGGCATCAGTTGCCCGTGGTGAGTGGCCGCATCCTCACGATCATCGGCGCCATTCTGCCGATGGTCGCGATCGTCGTCGCCGCGCTGATCCTGCGCCCGGAGCCGGAGCCAGTGGACCTCACCGGCCCGATCGGGTTCGGCGTGCCGGGCACGGTGGAATCGGTGGACGTGCGCGTGGGCCAGACCGTCCTCGCCGGCGAGCGCCTCGCCGCCCTCAACCGGGCGGACTCGCTCGTCGCCCTGGAAGCGGCGCAACTGGAACTCCGGCGCGCGATCGTCACGCTCGAGGGCATCAAGACGCAGAAGGTGCTGGGCGACGCGGAGTCCCTCCTCGCCGCGCCACCGGAAGACCTCCCGCCGGTCGAGTTCCTGGAGGCGCTCGCGGAGCAGTTGCTGGACACCGCCAACAACGCACTCGCCGTGAGCGGCACCGCGCTCACCGGGCTGTCGGAAGCGCTCTCGATCTACTGCGCCGGTGCCACCTCGCCCGGCCCGGAGTGCGCCGGCCCGTCCTACCCGCTGGGCCCGGAGATCACCGCGCGCCTCGCCACGGAGGCGGCGACGAACCCGGCGGCGAAGGCCGTTGTGGACGCGAACGGGAACTACCGCGCGGCCAACACCACGCTGCAATCGGTGACGGCGCTCCTGGACCAGGTGCGCGACCTCGTCGAGGCACAGGGCGGCGTGGTCACGGAGCCGCCGGACGACGCG
Source organism: Chloroflexota bacterium (assembly GCA_045863195.1). Classification (GTDB taxonomy): domain Bacteria; phylum Chloroflexota; class Dehalococcoidia; order UBA2979; family UBA2979; genus W-Chloroflexi-9. Next base: position 136,777 of record BTUI01000004.1, on the reverse strand, counting down.
GCCGCGGCAGACCTCGCTGCAGCGCTCTCGGAGCAGGACCAGCAGGCGCAGCAGGAGTACGAACTCGCGCTACTGGAAGCACAGGCGGCGATCGCGGCGGCGCAACTCTCCTGCCGCGCCGCCGTCCAGAACGTGGGCCGCACGGTGCTGCGCGCACCCGTCGACTCCATCGTGCGCGAGATCAACATCTCAGCCGGCGTGGAGTTGGAGGGCGACGCGCCCGCGATCACCCTCGAACGCGTCGACGGCCGTGCGTTCCACGCACCGCCGGGGCAGCGCCCGCCCTCGCTGCAGGACCTCCCCCCGGGCGTCTCCTGCCCCGGGACGATCGATGAGATCCAGGCGATGGACGCGAACCCGGCAAACGGCGGCGGCGGGCCGCCGAAGTAGCGGCTAGTCGCGGAACGCGAACTTCAGGACGCCGCCGGTCGCGTCCCCGTAGGCGATGCCCACCTCGCCGTTTGGCAGCCACATCACCGTCGAGACGTAGCCGACGCGCCCGTTCGCATCCACTTCCTTCGGCCCGCTGTGCTTCGCGCACGCGAGGTCGTGACACTCCACGATCCGCAGGATGCGGCTCGCACGCTCGTCGCCCGGCAACTTCTGCCGGTACGTGACGATCGGCCGGCCCTGCCCGTCCAGCGTCACCGAGGGCTCCGCGGACGTCCCGTCCTCCGGCCGGTCCAGGCGCTGGCGGCTGACCGAGGTGCACGCCACGTCCGCACAGACGGCGATCCAGATGCCGTTGTCGGACCAGTCGTTGTAGACCACCACGGGGATGCCGCCCGCCGCCAGCACCATGCTCGTACCGTGTCCCGGATTCCGCCCGGCCTCGGCAACGAGGACGGAGACGACCGCCCGCGTGCAGACCTGGTCGGCGCAGCGCGCCATCTTCAGCGCCTGCTGCTCATCGTCGCGGAACACCACCACGGGCAGCCCGTCCATGCCGATGCGGATCGCCGGTTCCAGGCCGACCGCCGCCTCCGTGCCGGTCCGGTCGAGGATCGAGATCGTCGCCTGCTCGCAGGTGGGCACTTCCCAATGCGCGATCTTCAGCGCACCGCGCGCCGCATCGTGGTAGGCGATGATGGGGAGGTTGTCCGTACCGACCACCATGGAGGGCTGACGGCCGGTATCGATCTCCTCGGTGCTGCCATCGCCGGGGTCGACTTCGACGACCTTCACCTGCCCTCGGTCACGGCAGTTGGGGTCGCCACAATGCGCGAGCATCAGCGCGCCGCGGTCACCGTCGCGGAAGGCGACGATTGGGTAACCGTCGCCGCCGATGGCGACGGAGGTGCCGTTGCCCTGCCCCTGCCGCCCGAGGCTTGCGAGCGTCGTGTAGGTCGCCGCGCTGACCTCGTGGTCGCATGCGGCGTTGCCGCACACCACGATCCGGACGGTCAGGTCGGACGCGTTCACATACGCGATCACGGGGACGCCGCGGACCTGCGTGGCGGAGACGTCCCAGGACGCCTCCCCGGAGTCGAGGTCAACGAACACCCAGTCGTGCCTCGGCCAGAGGAAGTAGAAGACGGCCGCGGCGAAGAGCGAGAGGAAGATCACGCCGAACACACCGAAGATCAGCGCGCGCACGATGCGCTGGCGCCGCGTCATCGGCTCCGGGGCCGGCGTCGGCTCGGACCACTGGCGGCGCTGGCGGGGGGCGACCGGCTGCACCGGCTGGCCACAGCGGACGCACAGCGACCGCGTCACCGGCACCAGCGCGTAGCAGACCACGCACTGCACCGTCCCGACCGGCGCTTCGTCCTCCTGCGATTGCGGCTCCACCGGACGGGCGCGAGGCATCACCCAGAACAACGGGTAGTCGCAGCCGCGGCAGAACGGCTGCTCGCCGGGCGCGACCTCCGTCTTCCGGCCGCACTGCGGGCACTGCACCATCGTCGGAAGGGTCACGATTGAGGCTCCGGCGGGGCGATCTCGTCCAGCGCCAGCGGCGCCGCCGGCGCCATCGCCTCCAGCGAGACGGTACGGTCGGCGACCCGGAGTTCGAAGGTGATCCCGATCGGCAGTTCGGACTGGATCAGCCGCAGCAGGTGCCGTTCGTCCAGCCCGCCGGTGTCGCTGAGCCGCACGAGGATGCGCCCCGGGTTGGGCGGCGCCTCGCCGGTCCGCCATACGCCGCCGCCGTCCACCACGCGGACCTCGGCGCCGGTGACCGCCTCGAGCAACGCCGTCAGGCCGGACGCGGTGCCGCGCGACCCGAACTGCTGCCCGGCGACCCGCACGATCGCGCGCTGGCGCTCCTCCGGCAGCGTGGACTCCACGTCGAGGCCGATCCACGAGCCGAGCCAGCGCACGAAGCCGGGCGGCGCGCTATCCACGTCCGCGTAGTACTCAAGCGCGTCGATCTGCGAGCGGACCTCGTCGCCCATCGACTCGAAGATGCTGACGAAGCGGCGCGTGAAGCGGTCGTGCGCCAGCGCGCGGGGGAGTTGGTCAACGAGCCAGCCGGGCATCAGCGTGCCGCCATCACAGCACCATGTGGCGCACGGGGAACCAGAGGGCGTCCGGCTCCAGCGGCAGGAACTGCAGCCCCTGGGGCGCCCGCTCGCCGGTCGTCTCGTCCGCCTCGAACAGCAGGACATCGAGGACCCGCGACACGCCGTCCACGGCGGTGAGCAGCGCGTAGACGTGGGGAACCGTCAGCGGGCGGTCCCACGGCCAGCCCTTGCCGTCCGGGCCGCCGGTCACCGGGTCCAGGTCGCGGTACAGCACCTCCAGCGCGCGCTGGCGCGTGAGTTCCGCGTCGCGCCCCGGCTGTACCTCCACGCGCGCGACCACGCTGACACCGAGGTAGCGCGGCGGGCCCACCTCCACCGAGACGCCGAGCAGCCGGTGCCGCTCGATCACCTGGGATACATCCGTGAAGAGGTGGTCAGCGATGCGCAGGTCCTCCAGCGCCGTCCGCGCGCCGGAAACGGTCGCACCCGGCACCAGCAGCAGGCGGATCGGACCGCCCGGCTCGGCGGGCGGCAGCGCGCGGGCGCGGCCCACCTGGCGCGACGCCTCGTAGGCCAGCAGTTCGTAGTCCGCGGCCGTCACCGCGCGCTGGCCCGAGCGGATCGAGGCCGGGCCGCGCTGCTTCACCTGCTCCACCGTCTCCCCGTCCACGCCGCCGGTCGCGGCACGCCGGTTCGTCACCGTGTCCACGAACGGGATCGCGGAGCGCAGCACCGTCAGCTGGTTCGGCGCCACGTTCCCCTCACGCCCGCCGCCAAAGACGTAGCCGGTCACGCTCACCTCGGCGCGCTCGGGCGGGACCGCGCCGTGCTGGCGCTCGCTCCCGTCGGGCTGGCGGATGCGGGGCCCGAAGCGGATCTCGCCGGTGGTGCTGTCCCAGATGAAGTGCCGGTCCTCCGGGCCGGAGCGCCCGAAGTCCTCGATCTCCGTCCAGCGCTCTTCCACGCCCTCCACCGTGCGGACGACCACCGTCTGCCCGGGATCACGAGGCAGCACCGGCACGAACTGCACGGCGAACGCCTGCGCCGGACGCCCGTCGGAGATGCCGAGGACCTCGTGCCCCACGCGCTCGCCGTGCATCGCCGGCACCGCGCCGCCCACGGTCGTCGCCTCAAACGTGCGGAGTTCTGGCGACCGGCGGTAGGTCGGCTGGCCCTCGCGCGGGGCGAGGAGGCGGAGGCGCACCCAGAACGCGCGCCGGTTGTGCAGCGTGACCGCATCGTGGTCATCCGGGATCTGGAGTTCGACCGTGCCGCCGCGGTTCAGTCCGCCGGTGCTGTCCTCCAGCACCTCCGCCGGGATCCACGTGTCGTTGGACGACACCTCCCACACCACGGGCGGATCCTCCGGCCGCACGCCGACGCCGTCAGCGGTCGCGCCGAGGTCGAGGCGGAGGATGCAGTCGCGCAACGTGCGCTCGAACCCGAAGTAGGTCGCGTCACCCGGCTGGAGCGTGGGGAACACCGTCAGGCCGGTGCGCTCGAAGCGCAGGTCCTCCAGCCGGTCGGAGTAGGCGTGCACCGTGCCGCCCGTGCCGGTGAGGGCCGCGATCAGCCTCGGCGGCCCCATCTCCAGCGCGCGGACGGTGTGGAACACGGTGGCGGAGGTGTTCGCGGTCTGGAGCGTGGCCACCTCCGTGCCGGCCGGCACCACGATCACGTCCTCCTGCGGCGCGGAGAGCCGGAAGGTGAGGTTCGTGCGGGCCGCGCTCGGCGGGTAGAGCGTGATGCCCATCAGTTCGAGGAACTTCAGGTAGAGGCGGTCCGGCACCTGGTTGAGCCGGTAGAGCAGCGACTCCGTCATCCACGCGAAGAGCTCGATGAGCGCCACGCCCGGGTCGGAGACGTTGTGGTCCGTCCACTCCGGCGCGAGTTGCGGGATGCGACGCTTCGCCTCGTCCACAAGGTCCTGGAACGTGCGGTCGTCCAGCGATGGGCTGGGCAGGCTCACGGCTCGTCCCCGATCTCGTAGAACGGCACCACCAGGTTGCGGCGGTCGTTCGTGTCCTTCGTCGTGTAGGTGATGTCGGCGACGATCACGCCCATGCGCTCGCGGTCCGCCTCCGCGTGCACCGCCTCGATCGTGACTCGCGGCTCCCAGCGCTCGAGCGCCTCGCGCACCGCGGCCTCCACGAGCCCGAACGTGGTGGGGTTGATCGGCTCGAACAGGTAGTCCCAGACGCGGCAGCCGAACTCCGGCCGCATGACGCGCTCGCCGGGGGCGGTGAGCAGGATCATCCGCATCGCCCCCTCGATCTCCTCGACCCCGGAGGTGAGCGCCAGCCGCCCGCGCGCATCCACGCGCGGCGGGAACGCCCATCCGGTCCCGATGAAGTCGGCGGCGTCGCTCATCCGATCAGCACCGTCGCTTCGCCTTTGACGATGCTCGATGTCGGCATCGGCATCGGGTCGTTGCAGGTCTCCACCATGTCACCGAGGCGGGCGGCCTGCTTGCCGTTGATCTTCACCGTGAACGATCCCAGTTTGATCTTGCCCTGGTTGTTCGGGTTCTTCTGGAACCGCGGCCCCATGGGGATGTGGTTCATGTCCGCCTTCACGGTCGCACCCACGACCGCCGCTGGCTTGCCCTTGATCTTCACGTTCGTGGAGCAGCCCTGGGTGATCTTGCCCGCGAACGGGTGCGGCAGCGGGGTCGGCACCTCGCCGCCCGGGGTGGGGATCATGACGATGTGGATGTCCACGCCGACGACGTTGTCGTTCTGCGCGGCAGCCGGCTGGCCCATGGCTCCCCCTCCCGCTAGTTCAGCTTGATCATGCCACCCTTGATGGTGACATCCTGGCTGCCGTTCACCTCGACCTGGCGGCCCTTGAGCGTGAGCTTGCTCTTGGCGGCGACCTCGATCTGGTCGGCTTCGACCTTGACCTTGGTCTTGCCCTTCACGGTCACCAGATCCTTTGTCACGGTGATGGAAGAGTCGCCACTCTTCAACTTCATCACGAGCTCCCCGTCCCCGGCGTCAGAGATCGAGATCTCGTGGCCCTTCCCGGAACGCCACATCTGCTTCTCCACCGCGCCGCTCTTGTGGAACGCCCCCTCCGGTGGCTTGTTCTTCTTGCTCCACAGCCCGCCGAGGACGTACGGACGCGAGGCGTCACCGTACTCGAACGCCACGAGCACCTCGTCGTTCACGGCGGGGAGCATCTGGAAGCCGCGCTCCTTGCCCGCGCCCGGCGTCGCGACACGCACCCAGCCGGTCTCCGAGTCGCCGTCCAGTTCCGGCAGTTTCACCTTCACGCGTCCGGCGCTATCCGGGTCGTTGTTGTTCGTCACCGTCCCGACCGCGATGTGCAGGCCCGGCCGGATCTGGCCGGTCGCGTCGACGGCGCTCGCCATGAGGTCCGCGAGGCCGGAGGGTTCCGGCCCGGAGGAGATCCAGCGCGTGACGTACGGCTGTCCCGCGCCCAGAACATGCTCGGACGCCGTCACCAGGTACTGGCCAGATAGCTTCGTCCCGAGGCCGGCGACCTTGATCGTGGACCCAGCCCCCAGCGCCGGGTCGCCGTCCACCTCGCCCCGCACCAGGAGCCCCTGCGCCGACTGGCGCTGCCGGATCGCCTTCGCGGCGTTCGTCGCGTCGCTCTGGTCGTTCACCGGGACGCCGCTGGCGGTGATGGTCTTCGCGCCGAACTTGGTGTTGGAGGCCGTCAGAGCGCCGGTGTAGAAGGTCGCGTCGCTGGGATCATTCGGGTTGGCGGTGCCGTTCCCCACGACCGCCTGCTGCGTCGCGTCGTCCCAGCCTCGGACGTTCACGGCGTTGGCGTAGCCGGCTGCGGACATCCGCGCCTTGAAGCGGTAGAGGTCTTCGCCCCAGGTCACGGTGGTCGGGCTGGCCTTCGCGGCACGCTTGAAGTGGAGCTTGCCGTCGCTCACCCAGAAGTCGAAGCCAATGCGCCGGGCGCGCTTGCGGAGGAACTGGTGGTCAGTCTCGTTCACCTGGAACAGGAAGGGGTGCGGGCCGCCGGTGGACTCCACGTCCGCCTGGAGTCCCGCCTCCTGCGCGATCTTCGTCGCCACGTCCGAGTCCGACTGGTTCTGGAAGGTGCGCGTCTTCGTCCCTCGCATGGTGCGGTGCATCTTGTCGAGGCCGAACACCTCCAGCTGGTAGCCGGCGAAGTCGCTCGCCTCCACGTTGACGCCGGTGATCTCGCCCCGCATGACGGTCGTGAGGCTGGTGCCCCAGCCGAAGGAGATCTCCACCTCGGTGCCGATGGCGAACGTGGTGCCGTCCAGCAGCGTGAACTCGGGGTCGGTGAACCGCAGCGTGAACGACGAGGGCAGGGACAGCGACTCCTCCACACGGATGAAGGAGAGTTTCCCTTCGGCTTCCGTGGAGAGCGGCGAGCCGCTCACCTTCACCTTGTAGGCGGCAATCGCTTCAGCGACCACGGCTGGCCGCCTCTCGCTCCGGCAGCAGCAGTTGCATGCCGGCGGGGAGCCTCATGGGGTCCTGGATGCGGTTGCGCTCCGCGATCAGCCGCCAGCCGGTGGAGTCGCCGTACGCCTGGTAGGCGATGCGGTCGAGCGTCTCGCCCGGCTTCACGATGTGCAGGCGCTCCTGCCGGCGTGTGCCGGAGGTCGGGTTCTGGAGCGGGTAGTTCGCCTCATCCTGGAACTGGCGGAGCGAGACGTTCGCGCGCGCACGCAGCGGCGTCCCGTCGCTCCCGAAGTAGGTGAACGAGACGTTGACCGAGGTGACCACCGCCTTGAACGAGGAGAGACGTCCCCACCCCAGTTGGACCCAGACGGGGCGCTTCTTGGTGGTGTTCACCTTCATCAGGCCCATGAGCGCGTTGGTGTGCACGCTCACGTCGTCGCCCGTATCGGTCGTGTCCATCTGCAGGTCGAACGAGATCGTCGCGGACTGACCTCGGTCGAACGTGAGTTGCGGGGCGTTCTCCAGCGGCGACTTCTGCTCACCCCACGACACGGTGCGGTTGTATGACAACTGCGCGGGGTTGAAGAGGAACGTGATCGTCTTCCCGTCCTCGGTCTTCAGGTACGCCTTCACCGGGGCCGTCATGCGAACCACCCTCCATGCCTGCCGCCGCGCCGTTCGAGCTCGGCCAGCAGGCGCTCCTGCAACATCTCCAACACCTGGTCACGGAACGCGTCGCTGGCCGTGAACTTCAGCCACGCCTCGCGCTGCGCCTCGTCCCGCTGCGGGTCCTCGGTACCCTCGCCGCCGCGTTGCGAGGACGGCGCCTGATCGTCCGGACTGCGCTGCACGGTGCCCCCACCCGAGGCGGCACCGAACGTGCGCGTCACGTACCCGCCGCCACCGCTCGAACCACCCGACCCGCCCGAGGACGACCGTGTCGACTCCGCGATGTCGTCCGCAACGGAGCGAGCGACCTGCGTCGCGACGGAGTTCGCCGTGCCAGCCACCGCGCCGATACCGCTGACCGGGAGCCGCGAGAACTGGTCCCGCGAGGGGGCGACCTCTGGCGCCGCGGCGCTCCTCGGCAGCGCCGGGATGCCCGCGAGGTTCGCCGGCATCGCCCCGCCCGAAGCGGCCGCCGCCGGCTCGCCACCCGCCACGCCCGTGCCGGCGTTGGGCGCGCTCACCGGCATCGACCGCGCCGCGCCCGAGGGCCGCGACGCTGACGGCATGGCGGAACCGAGCGCACCGCCCGGCTGGCCGGCGTGAGCGTGCAGCGCGCGCACGCTCGACGGGATCGAGGTGCGGCGCAGGCCTCCCGCTGCCGGACGGCCGGGTGCACCGCCTCGGACACTGCCGGTGGAAGGGCCGTTGGAAGCGCCGCCGCGTGACGATGCGCCCGCGACGGCAGCGGCCACGGGCGCAGATGCAGTCGAACGCCGGAGCGTCGTCGGGATCGCCATTCGACCGATGTTGGGCACGCCGCTCACAGCAGGTCCGCCCGCAGCAGCGCGAACGCCGGACGCCGCTCGAACCGCTGTCGAAGCAGCGGGCGCGCCCGGTGCGGTGTTCGGGCGACCGGAGTCGCTGGGCTCAGCCCATCGCTGGAGGACCCCCGCGGCGAGCGACGCTGCCCCGCCGACCGGCGCGGCGAGCCCCCTCGCGGGCGCGTGCGCGGCACCCGCGGCCGTCCCGGACGCCGCCTCACGGCCTGCGCTCATCGGAAGACGCTCCGCCGCTGCGGACGGCAACGACCAGCGACCGACGCCGCTTGCACCGGCGGTCGCGGTCGAGGTGAACGCCGCGCCAGCACTCGACGCGCCGATCGCGTGTGCCGCGCCGGAGGTGGCCGCCGTCAGCGCGCTACCACCGCTGGCCAGCACCGTCGTGCGTCCGACGCGTGCGGCCGCACGACGCGCGCCGAGGGAGCGCGCCAGGAACTCCGCAAGCGCGCCGGACTGAGGCGCGACGATGCCGCCTCGGGTGGCGCCGCCGCCCAGGGCAGCCGCAACGCTGCCCTCGCGCGCGGCTGTGGCGCCGGCCACGCGCGCCATCGCACCGGGCAGGCGGAACGCGTCGCCGACTGAGGCGGCCCGAGCGCTGCGAGCGGAGGTGCTCGCGGGGGCGCGCCGCGAGGCGTTGCCTGCCGAACCGGTCGTCCCTCGCGTGGTGCCGCCGTCCGAGGCCGTCGCGCGGCCGGCCTCGGATGAGGCGGCGCGCTGGATGGGGATCGGCGTCGTTGACGGTGATGCGCTGGCTGCGCCGCGTCCGGTCGAGGCCGTCGCGCGCGCCTCGCGGCCAGCGAGGTTCGTCGCGCGATTCGCAGCCGACGAGGCGGACGGCGACGGTGAGGCCGCCCGTGCCGAGCCCGGGCCGGACGTTCCCACCGCGCCCACCGGCAGGCCGGCGGTCATGCCACGCGCAGCGAGGTCGAACATCGAGGTGAGGTCATCGAGGCCGGGGAACGCGCCGAGGCCGGAGGGCAGACGCACGGATGTCGTGCCGCTGGTGCGGGCACCGTCCGTGGCGCGCGGAAGCGCCAGGCTCCGCTGCACCGACGGGTACGCCGCCGTCCCAGGCACCCGGTCCGCCGCGTCCCGCGCCCCATCTGCCGTCTCGGGGTGCACCAGCCGCAGGTGCGAGGCGCTCGACCGTCCGCTGGCAACGGTACGGTCAGGCGTGGAGGGCTCCGCCCCGCCCGCGCCGCCAGCCTCGGGTGCCGCCTGGCGCTGGACACTGCCCGGGACTGCGGTACCGGTACCGGACGAGGCGGCCCCGCCGGACTGCGCGGCGGGGCCGCCAGCCACCGTCACGCTCGGACGGCTCGTGTTCACCGACGTGCCGGTGGCAGCCGCGCCAGCGGATCGCCCGGCCTCAGTCACGGCGTTGCTGGACGCCGCACCGGTGCCAGCGCCCAGCGACGAGGCGGGTAGCCCGGCTGGCGGCGCGACGGGCGCGCTGCTCGCATCGATGCGCGCGGGGCCTCGGGAGAGGTCGGCGAGGCGCTGCCGCAGCGTCCGCATGGTGGTGAGGTGCGCGAGGGCCGCGCCACCCACTTCCACGTCCCCAGGAAGCGCGGCGGCATCGCCGGCGCTCGCGGAGGCGCGGGGCTCCGGCGCAGGCGCGCCGCTCGACGTCGGGGCATCGGAGCCAGACGCGGACGACGCGGGTGAATCGGAGGCGAGCGCGCCTCCCTCGTCCGACGATCCATTGGTCGAGGCGACGGGCGAGGCCGGAGCGGCCGCTTCGACCTGGCGCTGTACCGGCGTCGAGCCGGGCAGGCTCGCACTTGCTGCCGGGGCAGCGGGCGATGGGTGCGGTGCGCGCCCGGACACCTGCCGAGCGGCGGAGTCGGAGCCGGTCGCGACGCCTCGCACGGTCTCGCCGGTGGAGGCGTTACCGCCGTCGGACGCGGACCGCGACGCGGCCGCGCCAGGTGCGCCGGCCGGCGGCGGGCTCGCCGGCGGCGCACCGTCCCCGCGGACGGGGGTGCTCGATGGGGCGGGGAAGGACGCGAGCGAGGACGCCGCCTCGGCGGACTGCGCGTGCGCGGTCGCACCGAGGCCCACGCCTCCGACCGGCAGCCCGGCCGTGACGCCTCGGGCAGAGGGCGCGTCGCCGTCCGGCGACGTGACCGGCCCGGGCGCGCCCGCGCGACGTGCGTTCAGCACGTCCACGATCGAGGCGATACCGCGCCGCATCTCGGGCGAGTCGGCGGACAACAGCACGCCCGTCGCGGACGCTTCGCCCGCACCGGTCGGTGCGGCGCGACCCACCGATGACGCCTCGTCGTCGCCGACCTCGCCGGCACGCGGCGGGATCGCCGCGCCCGGGGCACCGGACGCCGCGGGAGCCTCGGACGAGGCAGCGACCGACGATGGCGACGCGGCCGTGATCGGTGAGGATTCCGTACCTGCCGAGGGCGCGCCGGAGGGGCCGGTCGTTGGAGTGTCGACCGTCCGTTGCACGGTCGGTCCGTCCGAGGACGGGGCGGGTGCGGGCCGCGCCGAAGCCTCGGCCGTGACGCCGGTGGCCGTGCTGTTCACGTTCGTGCTGTGCACGGTCGGGTTGTTCGCGGTCACGCGAGCGCTCGACGGGACGTCGGGCGCACCAGTTGTGGCCGCGGGCGCTGTCTGCGGCGCGGCGGCCACGTCCACAGCTCGCTGCACTGGCGCGCCCGACGTCGATGCCGGCGCGTCCGAGGCGGACCGCAGCGCCGGGCTGGTTCCGCCTCGGGCCGGAGCGGGGGACGCCGCCGTCGATCCCGGCACCGGCGAGGCGGGAGTGTTCGAGGCACGCGGGGAGTCTGTGGCGGCAGCACGCGGCGGCAGCACGAACGCGGGCGGTGCGAGCGGCGCCGTCCTCGCGTCCCCCGGCCGCGCGAGGCGAATCGAGGGCGTCGCGCCGGGAGCCGGCAGGGCCGGGGCCCCGGCCACCTCGGTGGGCTCGCGATCGCGCAGGCCATCCGAGCCTTCCACGACGGGGCGCGCGGTCGCAGCCCCCGAGGCCTTCTCAGGGGTGCCTGCGGGCTCGAGCGCAGTGGCCGGTGCCGACGCGGACACGCCCTCGGGCGCACCGCGCATCGGTCGAGCGGATGCGGCTGCGTCGCTCGGTGGAGTCGCAGCGGCAGGGGCTCCGGCGCTGCCACTGCCACTGGCGCCGGCATCGACCAGGCGCTGCAGGCTGGACGCACCGCTGGCGGACGCCGGCGCCGGCGAGGCGGATGCGGCGGCCGAGGGATTCCCCGCCGAGTTGCCTCGCGCCTGCGCGGCGGATGCCGCTGGCCCTGCGGACGCCGGGGCCTCGGTCGTTCCAGGTGCCGACGTCGCAGGCGTTCCCGGGGACGATGCGCGCGACGACGGCGACGACGGCGACGAGGACGAGTGGAGGCCGGCGGGAACCTCCGACGGCGGCGCACTAGCGTCGGGCGGTGCAGTCACCCCGGATGGAGTCGTGCTGCTCGTCGGGTGAGCCGGGGCCGGCGGCTGCGGTGTCTCACGTGCGGTCGTCGTCGCCGCTCCCGGGGCGCCAGCGGTCGGCCGCGCGGCCTCCTGCGGTGCCGGTGCAACGGACCTGGGCGCCTCGGCTGGCTGCGTCGAGGCCGACCGCGTCGCTGAGGCCGGGGTCGCGGGCGCGCTCGCCGTCGCGGGAGACGTCGACGGAGATGCGGCGCGGGTGGGTGAGGTAGACGCGCCAACCGTGAGGCCCGACGGCGGGGCGATCGGGCCGCCGACGCCACCTCGAGGCTGCGCCGTGGGGCCCTCAGCCTCGGCGGTCTCGACCGGCGTCGCGGTCAGGCGGCGGAGCACGGGCAGCGTCGCACCATCGCGCATCGTCGGGATGCGCGGCGCACGCCACGGCGCGGACAGCGAGCCGAGCCGCCCGCGCATCGCTGCGAGACGATCCTCGGGACTGGACGGCGTCGCGGTCGACGACATGGCCGGCGCGGGCGAAGCGGACGAGGCCGGCGAGCCGGCCTCGCGCGCCATCGTCGCCGTCGTGAGCGGCACTGCAGCGGGCGCGGCCATCGAGGCCTGCGCGCCGGCCGGGGTCGCCACGGGCGGAGCCGCAGATACCGCGCTCGCGATACCTCCGGTCACGTCATCCTGGCCCGAGCCGGGTACCGGCGCAGCGGACCGGGTGGCGGGCGTGGACGCAGGCTCGGAGCGTGCCGCGGCAGGAGTCGATGGGCCGCCGGCCGAGGCTTCGGCGGCGGCACTCGCCGGGCGGCCGGGGTACTCGACGCTGCCGCGTCGGCCGCGAGGCGTCGGCGGCGGGGTCGAGGCGGGAGCGCTCCCGGACGCGGCAGGACGGGCGGCCAGCCCGGGCGAAGCGGGCGCGTCCACCTGGCGGCGCACCTCCTCGACCCGGCTCGGACGAGCGGACGGCGTGCCGGGCGCGGCGGGTGACGCCGAGGATGCTGCGGCCGGGGATGCGGTGCGCTGGACCGAGGGGTTGTCGCGCTGCGGCTGTCCACCGCTGCGCGGCGGCATACTCCGCGAGACGGCGACGCCGGGCGGCGTCGACGAGGATGGCGACGGCGACGAGGCGCGTCCCGGCGTGGAAGAGCGGGCAGGCGCGCCGGCACCCATCGGGTCGATCGAGGCGGGCGGCGGCGCCGTCTGCCGGGCGAGGGTCGTGCTCGCGAGCGGCTGCGAGGGGGCGCCCGCGCTGCGGGCGGCCACGCTCGCGCCCGGTGGCGGCGCCACGGAGGTCGCCACCGCGCCGGGGCCGGCCTCGGGGCGCGCACCGACGAGCGGGCGGAGCGTGGAGAGCGGGGCCATCACGCGCGGGAAGCGCGGGCGGCGGAAGCGGTAGAACGGGCGCACCGACTCGCCATCCATGTGGCCGGTGGTGTCGCCGAACATCGGGTTCAGGAGGCTGCGCCACAGCGGCCCGGTGGCTCGCGGCAGCGGCCGGATGCGGGCGGACAGCGGGGAGCGGCGCACCCCGTGGCCCGGGAGGGGCTGCACGGCGCGCGGCAGCGGCGGGTAGGTCGCCCGCCCGGTCACGCCCCCGGGCTCAGACGTCGACGCGGAATCCATGGTGGGCGACTTCCAGTTCCTCGGTCGCCACCTCGTTGGAGGTCGCGGCGAACCGAGGGCCTCGCCACTTCACGGGGAACGCGTCCAGGAACGTCCACTCGCGCAGCACGGTGCCGCGGCCATCCACCATCGCGAGCGCGACCTGGTGGCGGACGATCCAGTTGTCGTGCCCGGCGAACCGCTCGCCGGACACGGAGCGGAACCAGTTCATCAGCCCGTCGTCGTTGGTGATGCCGCGCTTCAGCACCAGGTTCGGCCACTTCATGCGGCCGGGCACCCGGTGGACGTATTCGTTCTGGCCGCCCTCTTTGATCTCTTCGGCCTCGATCTCGACCTCCAGGCCGGAGACCTCCGTGAAGGCTCCGACCTGGCGGCCGTCGATCGTGAGTCTGAACTGCCCGGTGAATGGCGGGTGGTCAGGCAAGTTGCTTCACCCCCTCCCAGGCCCGGCGGTTGAGATCCGCGACTTTCTGGACCAGCATCAGCCGGTCGTCATGCTCCAGGTCCATCAGCCGGTCAATGTCCCAGTGGAGGTGGTAGGCGAGGTACGCGACCTCGTCCCACGTGTCCTCCACCGGGTAGACCATCAGGCGACGGCTGACCCTCCGGCCAAAGGGAATGACACCCCCTGGTCCAGGACCGCCGCCTGCTCCGCCGCACCACCGAAGTTGATGCGGGTGTAGAAGTCCTGCAGGTACGCCAGGTCAGACGAGAAGAGCCCCTCGATCGTCTTCGGCGTCACCTGCGAGAGGCTCCCGAGCTTCACGATCGTGCGGGAGAGGACGATGACCGTGAGGTACGCCTCGTTCTCCTTGACCCGCGCGTCACGCAGCGGCTCGATCTCGTCGCGCGCCGTGGCCAGCCGCATGACGCCCTCGCGATGCAGCGTGCCCGAGTCGTCGACGTAACCGCGCGGCAGCGTGAAGGGGAACTCCGTCTGCAGGCTCATGCGCGGACCAGCCCTTCATGCGAGATCGTCACCTCTTCGACGGCGATCTCATCGGCCCCGGCGTTCAGGTCGGAGCCCTTCCAGTTGCTCGGCCAACCGTTCTCGAAGTTCCACCGGGCCACCTCGGTGCCCATGGAGTCGTAGATGACCAGAGAGCCGTTGCGGCGCGCGGAGTCGATGTCGCCGTCCAGCACCTGCTGGCGCCACTCCCAGAGGGCGAGGCTGTCGTCCACGCGGCGCTTCAGGACGATGTCGGACCACTTCTTGGCGCCCGGCACCTTGCGGATGATCATCTTGCCGGAGGCCGTGGACTCCTTGTACTCGATGATGTTGTTCTCGGAGTTGATCCCGGTGGCCTCCTTGAACTGGGCCACGGTCACACCGTCGATCTCGACGAAGAAGGCGGAAGTCGTCAGCAGGTCAGGCATGGTGTTGGGTTCCTTCTGCTAGTTCAGCGCGGGGTGGTTCAGGGCCGAGATCACTCGGCGCCCGGGCCGGCCCACTGGGCGATGCGGATGACCACGAACTCGGCCGGCTTGACGGGCGCGACGCCGATCTCGATCGTCACACGGCCCTCGTCCACCGACTCACGCGGGTTGGTCTCCGCGTCACACTTCACGTAGAACCCGGCGTCCGGCGTGGCGCCGACCATGGCGCCCTGGCGCCACAGGCCCAGCAGGAAGCCGTTCACCGTCCGGCGGGCGCGCGCCCACAGGTTCGCGTCGTTCGGCTCGAACACCACCCACTGCGTGCCACCGAGGAGCGAGTCCTCGATGAAGTTGAACAGCCGGCGCACGTTCAGGTACCGCCACAGCGGGTCGGAGGACGTGGTGCGGGCGCCCCACACGCGGATGCCGCGGATGCCGAAGGAGCGGATGGCGTTGATGCCGACCGGGTTCAGGATCTCCTGCTCGCCGGTGGTCATGGTGTACTCAAGGTCCAGCGCGCCGCGCACGACCTCGTTCGCCGGGGCCTTCCACACGCCCACGCCGTCCGTGCGGGCCCACAGGCCGGCCAGGTGGCCGCTCGGCGGGACCGTGATCACCTTCGGCAGGTCGTTGTTCGGCTTCGCCAGCGGGTTGGCGATGCGGATGCTCGGGTAGTAGAGCGCCGCGAACATGGAGTCGTAGCCGGCGGCGGTGCGCCACTCCAGGCACTGCTGCGGGTTCATGCCCGGAGGCGCGTCCAGGATCGCCATGCGGTCCTTCTGCGACTCGCAGTGGCCGATGAGGGCGACCTGCACGGACTTCCACGTGTCCTGGTCGATCGTCCCGTCGTCCTTGCGGGCGATGGTCACCAGGTCCGGGACCGCGACCATCGTCACGTCCTCGGCCACGGCCAGACCGTTGATGCCCGTGCGCAGGCCCTCGTTGCCGACGAGGTCGTCAGCACCGACCGGGAGCTTCGCGCCGTCCGGACCCAGGTGCGGGACCTTCACGATGTAGGCACGGCCGCCACCGTTGGCGAAGTAGCCGTACACGGCGTGCGGCATGACCGCACCGTCGATGAACCCGCCGTACATGCGCTCGAACTGGGACCAGTTGGTCACCAGCGTGGGGCGCACGCCATTCGGGTCGTCCGGGTTGCCCTCCGGAGCGCGCTCCGTGAAGCCCACGAACGCAGCGACGGCCGTCGCCACGCCCTGGATCGGACGCGATCCGCCTTCGACTTCCTCGACGTATACGCCGGGGGCCTGGTACACCGCCATTGCCTCGTCCTTTACCGGGCGGAGGCGGACCGGACCGCCTCCACGAGCCCACTCGTGCTCAACTCAGATTCGTACGGGGCCGCATCCACCCGTCCCGGCACCACCCGCATCGCGAGGCGGTCGCTGGAACAGGCGATCACGGTCACGCTGGGCCGCCGCGTCTGGACCGAGGCCATCACGGCCTCGCTCCGACGGTCGTCCCAGTCGACCACCACGGCGTCCGGGGCGGTCGCCTCCAGCCGTGACAGGAGGTCCGCCTGGGTCGCGCGTTCGCCGACGCATTCGATGCGGGCATCCGCCAGGACTTCGAGAAGTCCCAGACGCATGACCGCGCCGAAGTCGCCCACGAGTACGCCCGACACACGACGCTCCACCCGACACTGCTGGCGATCGTGACAGTACGAGCGGGCACACCCGCCCCGTCAGGGGCGGAAGGGACACCTGAGGTGCCATGCGGGGGGATCATTCGGTCCCCCCTGTCCCGTTGGGACGGGACTCCGCGACGGACGCGAAGTTCTTGATGCGGCGGCTGGGCACATCCGTGCCCGTCGCGCGCGAGGTGAGGTCGACGCCCAGGGTCGGCGGCCCGGCCTGGCTGAGGACGGAGGCGTCCACGCTGGCGCTCACGACGACGTCCAGCGCCGCCTTCAACTTCCCGCCCACGGAGGACCAGAACTCGCTGCTCTCCGCCCCGTCGAACCGCGCCACGTTGATGCGCGGCAGCGGGCGCACCTCGGCGAGTCCGCCCTGGAGGTACTGCTCCGGGATCACCGGCACGCGGAGCGCCGTGACGAGCAAGGCGCCGAGCAGTTCGTGCTCGTCGCGCACCTCGTTCGTCCAGGTGGTGATCAGGTAGCGGAAGTCGATGCGCGGGAGCACCGGGCGGTGGTAGCGCTCGTTGTCGCGCTCCACGAGGTCGATGCCGCCGGCCGCCTCGCCAATGTTGCGACGGATGTCCCACACGAACAGGTTCACGGTGGGCCGCGTCAGGCGCGCGCTCCACTCGTCGTCCGGCGCGTTGTAGGCGATGTCCACGCGGTCATCGAGGGGCACCTCGGCGCGCAGGTACTGCTCCAGGGTCTGGTCCAGCAGGTGGATCATCGCCGCACGCCTAGATCAGCCCGTGCCGCACGGCGAGCGCGACGGCCTGTGCGCGGTTGCGGCAGTTCATCTTCACGAGCAGGTCGTGGACGATCCGCTTCACCATCCGCTCGGAGTACGCCAGGCTGTTCGCGATCTCGCTCGTCTCCGATCCGGCGGCGAGTTCGCGCAGCACCGCGACCTCCCGCTGGCCGATGTCGAAGGAGACGTGTCGCTGGCCTCGTGCGGCGCTCTCGAACAGGCGCGCGAGGAGGCGTGCGGGGATGGCGCTGTTCCCGGTGGAGACGGTGCGGAGTGCTGCCGTCAGCGACTCCGGCGTCAGTTCGTCGCGCAGGAGGATGGCGGAGACGCCCGCCTCCACCGCATCGACGAGCGCCGGGTCGTGCTGGTCGCGCAGCAGCGCGCAGAGCGCGACGGGGGCGCCGCGCTGCAGCGAGATCACCTCGCCGAGGTGTCCGTTCCCGGCGTCGAAGACCAGCACGTCGGCCTCAATGCCCTCCACGCGGCGGCCCAGGCGGTCTGACTCGCCGGCGACGCGGATGCCGTCTCCCTCCAGGCAGGCGATCAGCCCGCGGCGGTAGATCGGGTTCGGGTCTTCGATCCAGACGGACAGGCGGCCTCGACTCATGGGCGCAGTTCAGCAGGACGGAGGGACCGCGCACAGGGCCGGACGTGCCACCGCGGGGGACATCACGGGCGGACGCTTCGGGCAGTCCGCCGCCCCGCCGGGCAGTCCCCGCGGGTGCTGGTGCAGCGCCGCGACACCGAGGGGCGAGCAGCGTTGCCCGCGGTCCGCACACGACAACGCCACGAGGTGGCCTCGCGACGTCCTCGGATGGTGCGGGAGGGGTGCTAGATCAGGCCGCGGCGGATGCCGAGCGCGACCGCCTCGGCGCGGGTCTGCGCGCCGAGCTCCTCGAGCACCTCGGAGACGGCGTGCTTGATCGTGCGCTCGCTGTAGCCGAGCGACTCCGCGATCTGGCGGGTCGCCGCGCCGGAAGCCAGCATGCGCAGGACCTCCGTGTGGCGCGTGGAGAGCGCCGTCGCGGGGGTGTCCACCAGGTTCACCTGCAGGCCGCTGGCGGCGGCACGCACACCGTTGATCAACTGCGCCGGGGTGAGCGAGGCGCGAGGCAGCAGCCCCACGATCTGGCCATCCGCGCGGACGCGGTCGCTCGGCGACGTATCGGTGCAGATCACGAGCCGCCCCACGAGGTGGAACCGCTCCACCGCGGAGAGCGAGGCAATGGTCAGGAGCACGCCCGCGGCGTCACGCGGCGGGGACGCCCCTTCGTGCAGCACCTGCATCATCGTGTCGGCGGTGAGGCATGACACCACACCCCGGCGGAAGATCTCATTCTCGTCGACGACTGCGAGGCCGATGCGATCCACGGGGTGTGACCTTCACGCTCGTCCGCTGGGGGGACGGCGGGCCACGGCCGGACGGGCAGCCAGACCGGCTGCCGCCTGAGGTGTTCCCCGCCGCCCAATATTCTGAGGCCGCGTGTCAACGTCCTATCACGCCCATGCTCGACGCGATGAATGCACCAATGGACATAGCCTTTTCAGACCGATCCGCGCACCATTCCCTCGACCGCTCACGCGCCGGGAGGCACCGTTGACCCTGGAACCCTGGGAGCTCTTCGGCAGCGCCGTGGTGGAAGCGGAAGCGCTCGTCCGGCGCATGACCTCCGGGCCCCCGCGCGACCTCGCCGGCCTCGTCATCGAGGACGAGGAGGTCGACCGCCTGCTCGCGGAACTGCCGGGTATGGGCGGCGCCTTCGACGCCGACGTGCGCGACCGCACGGGCGTCGAGGGGGCGCTGGCGCAGTTGCGCCTCCAGTTCCACGAATCGCTCGGGGACGCCTCGCCGTTCTCCACGCTCGTCCGGCGCGCGGCCCTTACCCCGGCGGAGGCGGAGGTGCTGGCGCTGCTCGCGGGGATCGAGCGCAGCCCGGCACGCCAGCGGCTCCTCGCCTACGCCCAGGACGACGTCTCCGCCACGCGCCCGTGGCTCTCCTCGCTCAACCGCATGTTCCCACCCGGCCACCCGGGCGCCGCGGCCGTTGCCCCGGACGCGCGCCTGCGCCGCGCCGAACTCGTGACCGTCACCGGGGAGAGCGCGTGGGCGACCCGCGTGGTCGCCCTCGCCGAGCGCGTGACCTGGGCGCTCGCCGGCGACCACTCCGCCGACCCGGGCCTGCCGCCGGCGGCCGAGCGGCTGGAGGTGTACGGGGCGCCTGCCGATACAGGTGGGACGTTCCTCCTGGTGCATGGCGCCGACCGCCAGAGCCGCCGCATCCGCGTGGCCCATGAACTCGGCCGGCGCTTCCTCGCGACCCCGATCCCGGCGGACGACGCCGGCTGGCGAGCGCTGGTGCGCGAGGCGACCGTCGCGGGCGGCGCGATCGTCCTCGAGGTGGACGAGCCGCTGCTGCCCGCCCCGGCGGCGGCGTGGGCGGTGCGCGCCGACCACCTGGATTGGGCGATCTGCTCGCCGAACCCGCTCGAGATCCGCACCATCCCGGCCCGGCCCTGGCGCGAGGTGGAACTCACGAAGCGCCTCGCCACGCCCGAGGAGTGGGAGGCCACCTTCGGCCAGCGGCCCGCGCATGGCCACCGGCTGGACCCGGACGAACTCCGGCTCGCCCGGATCGCCCACGAGGGCGTGGAGGGTGACCTGGACGCGGCCGTCCGCCGGCTGGCGAGCGGGCAGCTCGCGGGCCTGGGCATCCGCATCCACTCGCGGCGGACGTGGGAGAGCCTCATCCTCCCGACGCACCAGCAGCGCCAGTTACAGGAGCTCGTGGCCCGCTACCGGCACAGCAGCACCGTGTTCGACGAGTGGGGCTTCCGGCCGGTCGGCGCGGGCGGCCTCGTGGCGTTGTTCGCAGGCCCCAGCGGCACCGGCAAGACGCTGGCCGCCGAGGTGATGGGCGCGGCGCTGGGCCTCGACGTCTACAAGATCGACCTCTCCTCGATCGTCTCGAAGTACATCGGTGAGACGGAGAAGAACCTCGAACGCATCTTCCAGGCCGCCTCCGCCGGGAACGTGGTGCTCTTCTTCGACGAGGCGGACGCGCTCTTCGGCAAGCGGTCGGAGGTCTCCGACGCGCACGACCGCTATGCCAACATCGAGGTGGCGTACCTGCTCCAGCGCATCGAGGCGTACGAGGGGCTGGTCGTCCTCGCGACGAACCTGCGCGCGAACATGGACGAGGCGTTCCTGCGGCGCATCCACGTCTCCGTGGAGTTCCGCGAGCCGGACGAGCGCGAACGCCTGCGCATCTGGCAACTCGCGTTCCCGGCCGGCGCCCCGACCGAGGACCTCGACCTCCCGTGGCTCGCGCGCCAGTTCCGGTTGACCGGCGGCGTGATCCACAACGCCGCGATCACCGCCGCCTTCCTCGCCGCCGAGGAGGGCCGGGCGATCTCGATGCAGCACGCCGTCCTCGGTGTCGACCGGGAGATGGAGAAGCTCGGCCGCCTGCGCACCGAGAACGACTTCGGGCCCTACTATCGCTTCGTCAGCAGCAACGGCTAACAGGCGGCACGTGGTCACGAGCGCGGTCACCTCACGCACGCATCCGGCACGTCCCGCCTGGCCACGCGCCCGCGGCTGGCTCGCGCTTGCCGTGCTCGCGTGCTCGGTCCTCTTCATTGCATGCCGGAGCGACGAGCCCGAACTACCGCCAGCCGTCACGAACCAGGTCACGATCCGGATCGCCGCGTTCCGCGGGGCGGAGACCACGGCGCTCTTCCGCATCATCCCGGAGTGGGAACACATCACCGGCAACCGCGTGGAACTCGGCATCGTCGACCGCACTACCGGCGACCGTGCCGTCGCCGGCGACTACGTCTCCTACCGCAACGCGATCATCGAGAACGCGGACGAGAACCTCGCCAACTACGACGTGATCATCGTGGACGACCCGTGGATGCCGTACCTCGCCGGCAACCAGGAACTGACGCCGCTCTCGCCGTTCGGGTACGAGCCGGACCTGGATCTCATCGGGCGCTCGGCGTCCCTCGGCGTGTGGCCGCCGCCGTTCGGCCCGCTGCCGCCGGACGCCACCGGCATCCCGCGCGGCGCGGAGACGTACGCGCTTCCGTTCGTCGGCAACGTGATGATGCTGTGGTACCGCGCGGACATCATCGGCGAGCCGGCCACCATCGAGGATCTCACCGCCTCGCTCCGGTCGCCCGACCCCGCGTACGTCGGCTCCGCCGGCATCGCGCCGTCCAACAACCCGCACGTCTTCCTCTCGTGGCTGGCCTCGCGCGGGGGCGACATCTTCGACCGGGACTGGCGCACCGGGCCGCTCCGGTCCTCGATCGCGATGGACGCATTCACGGAGTACGTGCGGGAGGCCAGCCGGCTGCGCATCCCGTACGAGCAGTTCCAGGGGGAGCGCTTCAGCCCGCACACACGCATGCTGGACGGCACTGCGGCGGCCGCGGTCGCCTGGGCCGCGGACGCCCAACTGGTGCTGACCTCCGCCGTCTCGGACCAGATCCGCGTCACGCAGTTCCCCGCCGGCCGCAAGTCCAGCACGCTGACCGGCAACTGGCTGCTCGCGATCCCCTCGGATGCTGCGAACCCGGAGGCGGCGTTCGACTTCATCACGTGGGCGACCTCCAGTCAGATCCAGAAGACCAGCGCCCTGCTGGGCGTCCCGCCCGTGCGCAACTCGCTCTACTCCGACCGCGAGCTGATCGGCCGCTACTCCTGGCTCCCGGACATCGCGGTCGCCCTCGACAGCGCGTACGCCCGGCCACGCATCCCCGCGTGGGATGTCGTGGAGGGCATCCTGGGCTGCGCGCTCGACCGCTCGTTCACCTCGCTCTCCGGACTGGACCCGGACGACCCCGCGAATGCCGAGCGCTTCGCGACCACGACGCGCACCGAACTGCTGAAGGCTGCCGCGGACATCGAGGGCGTCATGGAGGGCTGGGGCTACTACCGTGGCGATGAGTTCTGGAGCAGCACCCGCACCGCGCGCATCACCGGCGACCCGCGCGACGAGTGGTCGTGCGAGGCGGTGACGCCATGAACCTGCTGAAGGCCGCCTGGAGGCGATGGACCGCGTTCGTCCGGTGGACCGGCTTCGGGCAGAAGTCGCTCATGGACTACGTGGAGTTGATCGTCCTCCCGCTGGTCCTGCTCGTCGGCGGCACCGTCGTGTCGGAAGCCCTCAACGCCTCCGCCCGCGAACAGGCGATCGAGAACGCCCAGGAGCAGCGGCTGCAGGACTACCTGGGCCAGATCAGCAACCTGACGCTGGACCGCCAGCTGCTCGGCGGCAACCTCGACCCCACGCGCGACACGCTCGTGCGGGAGGTCGCGCGGGCGCAGACCCTGACCGCGCTCGACGGGATGGACGGGCCGCGCAAGCGATTCGTGATCACGTTCCTGTACGAACTCGGCCTCATCAACGGTGTCGCCTCGCGGATCAGCCTGGAGAACGCGGAACTCGTGGGCGCCGACCTGAGCGGCGCGGAGTTGTTCGCGGCGAACCTGAGCGGCACCCGCCTCGCCGGCGCGAACATCGCGCGGGCGCGCCTCACCTCCGCGCTCATGGACCGCGCCGTCCTCAACCAGGCGGACCTCACCTCCGTGCTGCTGGTGGACGCGCGCCTGAACGGCGCCGACCTCCGCCTCGCGCTGCTGCCGGACGCCGACATGTCCAACGCCTCGATGTTCAACGCGGACCTGCGAGGCGCGAACCTGCAGGGCGCCAACCTGTCCGGCGCGAACCTGCGATCCGCCGACCTCCGCGGCGCGGATCTGACCGGCGCGATCCTCGCCGGGACCGACCTGACCGATGCCGTCCTCGGCATGGACGGGGCGGACGGGGCCTCCTTCACCAGGCTCGACAACGTCACCTGGAGCGGGACGATCTGCCCCGACCGCATCAACAGCGACGCCGCGCGCGGCAGTTGCACCGGCCACCTGGAGCCCCGCACCTCCGCAACGGGAGGACGCCCATGACCGCGTTGGCCGAGGCGATCGCGGCCGCCTTCCCCGGCGTGCGAGCCGACCTGGAGTCGCTCGTCCGCATCCCCTCGGTGAGCGCGGACGGCCCAAACACGCCACCCATGCGCGAGTGCGCCGAGCGTGTGCGGGCGCTCCTCGAGGACGCCGGCCTCGCGACGCGGCTGTTCGAGGTGCCCGGAGCCCCGGCCGCCGTGTTCGGCGAGCGGCGCGGGCCCGAGGGCGCCCTGACCGTCCTCCTCTACGCGCACTACGACGTGCAGCCCGCCGGAGACCTCGAGGCGTGGGGCACGCCGCCGTTCGAACCGACCGATCGCGACGGGCGGCTGTACGGGCGGGGCGCGTCGGACGACAAGGCCGGTCTCGCCACACACCTCGGGGCGCTGCGCGTGCTGCCCGCGGACCTCCCGCTGACGGTGAAAGTGGTCGTGGAGGGCGAGGAGGAACTCGGATCGCCGCACGCCGCCGACCTGCTCGCCCGCTACGCGGAGGAACTCGCGGCGGACGTCATCGTCGTGGCCGACTCCGAGCAGTGGGCGGTGGGTACGCCCGCCCTCACCACCTCCCTGCGAGGCCTCGTCGACTGCGTGGTGGAGGTGCGCACGCTGCGCAACGGCGTGCACAGCGGCCAGTTCGGCGGCGCGCTGCCGGACGCCCTCAGCGCGCTCGCCCGACTCCTCGCCACGCTGCACGACGACCGAGGCCGCGTGGCGGTCGCGGGCCTCGTATCGGCGCCAGTCCCCAACGTGGAGGTCGCGGAGGCCGAGCTGCGCGCGAGCGCCGGCGCGGTAGACGGCGTCGAACTGATCGGCGACGGGCCGATCGCCGCGCGGCTGTGGCGCGAGCCCGCCGTCTCCGTCCTTGCGATCGACGCACCTCGACTGTCCGAGGCTATCAACCAGCTGGTGCCGGTCGCGCGGGCGAAGGTGAGCCTGCGGCTCGCCCCCGGCCAGGACCCGGCGGCGGCCATGGACGCGCTCGTCGCTCACCTGGAGGGCCACGCGCCGTGGGGCGCGAGCGTCACCGTCACGCGCGGATCGTCCGCGGAGCCGTTCCTGATGGCGGCCGGCGGCGCGGCCTACGAGGCGTTCCGCGCGGGCCTCACGGCAGCGTGGGGCGTCGAGCCAGCCGAGATCGGCGTCGGCGGGTCGATCCCCCTCGTCGCGGCACTCTCCCACGCCTACCCGGGCGCGGCGATCCTGCTGACCGGTGTCGGCGAGCCGACGAGCGCGATCCACGGCCCGAACGAGAGCCAGGATCTGCGGGAACTGGAGCGAGCCTGCCTCGCGGAGGCGGTCGCCCTCATGCGCCTCGCCGGCCGCGAGGCGTAGGCGTCAGGCCTCCCCACCCGGGAGGCCGCGCAGCTCCGGCAGCCGCTCCTCGATCCGGTCCACGACGGTCGCGAGTACCTCCAGCCGGGCGTGCTGCTTGTCGTCGCCGTGGACCAGCGTCCAGGGCGCACCCGGCCAGTGGGTGCGGCGGAACATCTCCTCCGCCGCCACTTCGTACTCCGCGCGGCGCTCCCGATTGCGCCAGTCGTCCGGGGTGATCTTGTACTCCTTGAACGGGTCCGTCTCTCGCTCGCGGAAGCGCTCCAGTTGCTCCTCTGGCGAGACGTGCAGCCAGAACTTCACGAGCAACGTGCCGTCCTGCACGTGCATCTGCTCGAAGGCGAGGATCTCCTCGTACGCCCGCTCCCACTCGTCGACCGTCGCGAAGCCCTCGACGCGTTCGACGAGCACACGCCCGTACCAGGAGCGGTCGAAGATCGCGATCTCGCCGCGCTCCGGCATCCGCTTCGCGAAGCGCCAGAGGTAGTGGTGGCGCGCCTCCGCCTCCACCGGCGCGCCGATCGGGTAAACGCGGTAGCCGCGCGGGTCGAGGCGGCCCGTCAGCCGCCGGATCGCGCCGCCCTTGCCGGCCGCGTCCATCCCCTCGAACACCACGCACACGGCCAGGTCGTCCGTATCGCGCAGCCGGTTCTGGGCGTGGAGCAGGCGCAGTTGCAAGTCGCGCAGCCGCTCCTCGTACTGCTCGTCGTTCTTCACGTCCACGCGGACGAGCGACGCGATCGAGGGGACGCCCGGAGCGTCTGGCATGCGGCACCTCCCTCCCCCGGCAGACCGAGGGGTACGCCCTCGATGCTACGGGGGAGGGAGGCCCGACGTCAGCGTTACGCCCGGCGGTAGCCGCGCACCGCGAGCGGCACCACGATCACCAGGAGCACGACCGTCCAGATCAGCGTCTTCACGACCGCGTCGGAGGAGTCGTCGCCCAGCGCGAGCGCGCGGGCGGCGTCCACCGCCACCGAGAACGGGTTCGCCTGTGCGACCGGCTGCAGCCACCCCGGCATCGACTCGATCGGCACGAACGCCGAGGAGACGAACGTGAGCGGGAACATCCACACGAACCCCGCGAGGTTCGCGGCTTCCACGGACTTCACGGAGGTCCCGATCCACGCCTGCATCCAGGAGAACGGGATGGTGAACGCCACCACCACCACCGGCATCGCCAGCGCCTCCAGCAGCGTGCCCTGGAACCGGAAACCGATGAGGTACCCCACGAGGATCATCAGCCCCATCACGAACACGTTGTTCGCCGTGTCCGCCAGGATGCGCCCCGCCAGCACCGCCGACCGCGACATCGGCAGCGACCGGTACCGGTCGAACGCCCCCTTCGAGATGTCCTCCGCGAGGCCGACCGCCGTGGCGGACGTGCCGAAGAGGACCGACTGCACCAGGATGCCCGGCAGCAGGAAGTCGATGTAGTTGCCCTGCGGCACCTGGATGGCGCCACCGAAGACGTACGTGAAGAGCAGCACGAACATCACCGGCTGCGCCGTCGAGAAGAACAGCCAGTCCGGCAGCCGGATGAAGCGGTAGAGGCTCCGGCGGGCCATCAGCATGGCGTCATGCAACGCCCAGCGCGCACTCGCGATCATCGTCCCCGTCCCTGCGTCGTGACCGGCTCGCCGGCGGTGGTGGACTCCTCGGCCGCGTGGCCGGTGAGCGCCAGGAAGACGTCGTCCAGACTCGGCTGGCGGAGCGAGAGGTCGGCGATCGCCACCCCGGCGCTGTCCAGCGCGCGTACCACGGCTGCGAGCGTCGACGCGCCGTCCGCGGCGGCCACGCTCACCTCGTTGCGCTCCGCGTCCACACGCGGCGTCGTCCCGAAACCCGCGAGCACGGCTTCCGCAGCGGCCAGCGCCTCAGGCGCGTCCACCTGCACGGAGAGCACCCGCCCGCCGGTGCGCGCCTTCAGTTCATCAGCAGTGCCGTCCGCGATGACGCGCCCGTGGTCGATCACCACGATCCGCTTGGCGAGCCGGTCCGCCTCCTCCAGGTACTGCGTGGTGAGCAGCACCGTGGTGCCCAGGCTCGCCAGCCCCTCGATCTCTTCCCACAGGTCCAGGCGGCTCCGGGGGTCGAGGCCGGTGGTCGGCTCGTCCAGGAACAGCACCTGCGGCTGCCCGATGAGACTCGCGGCCAGGTCCAGCCGGCGGCGCATGCCGCCGGAGTACGTGCGCGCCATCCGGTTCGCCGCGTCCGTGAGCGAGAACCGCTCGATCAGGTCATGCGCCCGCCGACGCGCCTCCGCCTTGGGGAGGTGGTACAGCCGCCCGACCAGTTCGAGGTTCTCGAGGCCGGTCAGCAGGTCGTCCACCGCCGCCGCCTGTCCGGCGAGACCGATGACCTGCCGCAGCTCGTGCGCCTGCCGCTCGACGTCGAAGCCCGCGACCACGGCACGGCCGCCGCTCGGCTTCAGGAGCGTGGTCAGGATGCGGACGAGCGTGGACTTGCCGGCGCCGTTCGGCCCGAGCACGCCCAGCACCATCCCGGCTGGCACTTCCAGGTCGACGCCCCGCAGGGCCTCGACGCTCCCGTATGACTTCCGGACGCCCTCCACGAGGATCGCCGGGCCTCCACCGCTTCCCACGGTGAACCTGCCTCTCAGGTATGCGGAGATTTGCCAGCATCCACTGTACAAACCCCCACCTGTCACGCCAGCCCTCGCGTGTCACCGCCGCCGAGATCGTCAGACGGGATGCCGGCAGGGGCGCCGAATAGACGACATGCAGGTCAGCCGGTAGGCTCAGGGCGTCCGAGGGTGCCTCAGCGGCACCACGCTTCCTGCTGACCGGGACGGAGGTCGCCTCGTGGCGTTCGTCATCACCGAGACCTGTATCGACACGCGTGACCAGGCGTGTGTCGATGTCTGCCCCGTGGACTGCATCCACTTCGAAGAGGGTGCAGACCGGATGCTCTACATCAACCCGGCGGAATGCATCGACTGCGGCGCGTGCCAGCCGGCCTGCCCTGTGAGTGCGATCTTCCCGGAGGGCGACGTCCCGGCGAACCTCAGCCGGTTCATCGAGATCAACTCGCTCTGGTACGAGGACGCCGCCGCTGCCCGCGCGAAGGTCGGCGCCGGTGGCGCACCGGCCGCCGCGCCTGCCGCCGCCGCACCGGCTGCCGAGGCCGCCTCGGACGCTCCGGCCGCCGAGGCGACCGCGGAGGCTCCGGCTGCGGAGGCCCCCGCCGCTGCTCCGGCCGCGAAGGGGAAGGCGGCCCCCGCCGTCCCCGCCGCTCCGGCTCCCGCGCCGGCCGGCACCTACAAGTTTGGCGAGAACGGCGTCGAGGGGAAGTGCGTCTTCTGCGGCCAGTACGTGATCAAGGCTGGCATCCGCTACGGGAAGAAGTCGGTCCTCTGCCCGGAGTGCGCCGAGAAGTACCCCGCCGCGGCCCAGGCCGCCGCAGCGCGCTAGAACCGCACGAACGTCCGACGAACAGACGGCCCCGGCGACTGCCGGGGCCGTCTTCGTTTGCCTCGTGCCTCGGTGCCCGCTAGCGGACCTCGCGCGCGCCCCGGAACGCATCGAGCAGCCCGACCTTGCGCGTCCGCAGGATCGCGCCCGTGTAGACGCGCCCGCCCGCCCAGATCACGAGTACCGTCGCGGCGATAGTGAGCACGACCGCGGCGGCGGCCTCCAGGACGGATGCACCGCCCGAGGCGAGCCGGGCCGGCATCGCCAGGGGCGCCGTCAGCGGGAAGAGCGAGACGGCGCGGGACAGCAGCGCGTCCGGGTGCTCCGGGATGTACGCGAGGCCCACGCCGTACCCCACCAGCAGCGGGATCATCATCGGGAACGCCGCGCTGGAAGCCTCGTCGGGGCGCGTCACGGTCGCGCCGACCGCCGCGTACAGGAAGTTGTAGAGGAGCAGCCCGAGCACCAGCCAGAGCACCCCGGCCGCCACGACCCCCACCGACACCGAGGGCAGTTCCGCCCCTTCGAGGAGCACCAACGCCGCGACGAAGGCGGCGATCGTCGCCGCGATCTGCAGCACCGCCAGGCTCAGGATGCCGAGGACCTTGCCGACCAGCAGTTGCCACGGCGCCAGCGTCGCCAGCAGGACTTCCACCACCCGGTTCGACTTCTCTTCGATCACCCCGACCAGCACCCACTGCCCGTACAGAGACACGGCCATCAGCAGCAGAATCGTGGTGAACGTCGCCACGATCCGCTGCGAATCGTCCACGACCACCTCGTCGTCCGGGTCGACGACGGCGCTCTGTAGCGCTGGCGGTTCCAACAACGATTGCGCCTGTTCCACCGTGAGCCCGACCTCCGCGGCACGGGCGGGGAGGCCC
This sequence comes from Chloroflexota bacterium, assembly GCA_045863195.1. Classification (GTDB taxonomy): domain Bacteria; phylum Chloroflexota; class Dehalococcoidia; order UBA2979; family UBA2979; genus W-Chloroflexi-9. The sequence continues at coordinate 107,947 of BTUI01000004.1, read as the reverse complement.
GTCACGTAAGCGGCCTGGCTCACGAGGGCCACCACGACCGGGTCCTCGCTCCCCCGGAAGAGCAGGTCTCCCGGTCCGATGAGGGCCGCATCCTGGTCGCCCGCCTCCAGCGCAGCGCGGGCGGACGCGGCGTGGTCGAAGGCCGTCAACGTGACCTCCCGGCCCAGCGCCTCAGCCGCCTGCTCCAGGGCTGGCTGAAGTGCCGCCGCCTCCGGCGCGATCGCGATGCGCAGCGGGTCGTCCTCGAACAGTCCGGGCAGCACGCGGACCGCCGCGACCAGCGCGATGGCCGCGACCACCAGGGCCGCGGTGGACAGCTGGTAGGCGCGCGTGCGCAGCCGCGCACGGATCTCCCGCATCGCCACCAGCCACGCGCCCGACACGCCGCTCACTTCGTCACCGCTTCCACGAACAGGTCGGACAGTGACGGCGGCTCGAAGGCGAAGCCCTCCACCGGTCCGTCGGTGCGCGCGGCGGCGAGGACGGACGCGGGCTCCGTGGTGGACGGCAGGCGGAGGCGGATGCGGCTGTCCCGCTGCCAGATCACCTCTGCCCGCGGCAGCGCCGACTGCCAGCCGGGCACGCCCCCCGTCACCTCCACGTAGCGGTAGGCGGAGGCGGCGCGCACCTCGCGGAGGACGCCGTCCAGCACCACCCGGCCGTGGTCGATGATCACCACGTCGTCGCAGAGGTCCTCCACCAGGTCGAGCTGATGGCTGGAGAACAGCACGGCCGCGCCCCTCGCCGCCTCCTCGCGGATCACCTCGCCCATCGTCGCGACCGCAATCGGGTCGAGGCCGGAGAACGGCTCATCGAGGACGAGCAGGTCAGCGGGGAAGGCGAGCGAGACGGCGAGTTGCACCCGCTGCTGGTTGCCGTGGGAGAGCGACTCTACGGTCGAGTCAGCACGCTCGCCCAGGCCGAGGCGATCGAGCCAGCGATCGGCGCTCTTCCGCGCGGCGGCGCGATCAAGGCCGTGGAGCGCGGCGAAGTACTCCACCTGGTCACGCACCGTCATCTTGGGGTACAGGCCGCGCGACTCCGGCATGTAGCCGAAGCGCCGTGACACCTCGGCGGTCGCGGGCGCGCCGTCCCAGCGCACGTCGCCGGCGTCGAGCGCGACCAGGCCGAAGATGCTGCGCATCGCCGTGGTCTTGCCGGAGCCGTTGGGCCCGAGGAAGCCGACCATGCGCCCCGCACGGACGCGGAAGGAGCAGCCGTCCAGGGCGACGACATCGCCGAACCGCTTGCTGAGCCGGTCCAGTTCCAGCACGGGCGCGCCCTCCGCCTGCTGCGTCAGCGTACCGGACGGGAGCGTACGGAGGGGCGCGCTAAGATGGATGTCAGAGAACACCACGAGGCCGCCCGTGACCACCAACGCCCTTCCCGCCCAGTCGCCTGCTGCCGCGCAGCGGATCGAGGCGCTGCACGCCGCCCTGGCGGAACGGATCCTCGTGCTCGATGGGTCGTGGGGCGTGCTGATCCAGGGGCTCGGGCTCACCGAGGCGGATTACCGCGGCGAACGGTTCGGCGACTGGCCGGTCGACCTCAAGGGCGATGTCGACCTCCTCAACCTCGTCCGGCCGGACATCGTGCGTGGCATCCACGAGGACTACTTCGCGGCCGGCGCGGACATCACCTCCACGAACACCTTCACGGCCACGCGCATCGCCCAGGCCGACTACGGCCTGCAGGAGTTCGCGCGCGAGATCAACCGCGAGGGAGCGCGTGTGGCCCGCGAGGCCGCCGACACCTTCACCGCCCGGGACGGCCGCGTCCGCTGGGTCGCCGGCTCCATCGGCCCCACGAACCGCTCCGCCTCGATCTCCCCGGACGTGAACGACCCGGGCGCGCGCAACGTGACCTTCGACGAACTGCGGGAGGCGTACCGGGAGGCCGCGCTCGGCCTGATCGAGGGCGGCGCGGACATCCTGTTGCTGGAGACGATCTTCGACACGCTCAACGCCAAGTCCGCCATCGTCGGCTTCGACGAGTTGTTCGAGAACCTCGGCTACGCGGTTCCGCTGATCATCTCCGGCACGATCGTGGACGCCTCCGGCCGGACGCTCTCCGGCCAGACACTGGAGGCGTTCTGGGTCTCCGTCCGCCACGCCCGCCCGCTCGCGGTCGGCCTCAACTGCGCGCTCGGGCCGGAGCAACTCGACGGTTACGTGCGCGAGATCGCCCGTCTCGCGGACGTCCCGGTGTCGGCGCACCCGAACGCCGGCCTGCCCAACGAGTTCGGCGGGTACGACGAGACCCCGGAGCAGATGGCGGCCACCCTCGGCGGCTGGGCGCGCGATGGCCTGCTGAACATCGCCGGCTCCTGCTGCGGCAGCCGTCCCGAGCACACCCGCGCCATCGCGGAGGCCGTCCGCGGCGTGAAGCCGCGCGCCATCCCCACGTCGGAGCGCCACGTTATGCGCCTCGCCGGCCTCGAGGCCGTAGAGGTGGGCGACTAGGTGACCTCCGAGATCAACTACGGCACCACGGCCGACCGGCGCGCCACCTTCGTCAACATCGGCGAACGGACGAACGTCACCGGCTCCGCGCGCTTCAAGCGCCTCATCCACGGCGGCGACTTCGACGCCGCGCTGGATGTCGCCCGCCAGCAGGTGGAGGCCGGCGCGCAGATCCTCGATGTGAACATGGACGACGCGATGCTGGACTCGGAGGCGGCGATGACCCGCTTCCTCACGCTCATCGCGTCCGAGCCGGACATCGCGCGCGTGCCGATCATGGTCGACTCCTCGAAGTGGTCGGTGATCGAGGCCGGGCTGAAGTGCGTGCAGGGCAAGGCGATCGTGAACTCGATCAGCCTCAAGGAGGGCGAAGCGGCCTTCCTCGATGCGGCGCGGAAGGTGCGCCGCTACGGCGCCGCGGTGGTCGTGATGGCGTTCGACGAGCAGGGCCAGGCGGACACCGCCGCCCGAAAGTTCGAGATCTGCGAGCGCTCCTACCGGCTGCTCGTGGATGTCGTCGGGTTCCCGCCCGAGGACATCATCTTCGACGCCAACATCTTCGCCGTCGCCACCGGCATCGAGGAACACAACGACTACGCGAACGCGTTCTTCGACGCGGTGCGGATGATCAAGCAACGCCTGCCCTACGCGAAGACCTCCGGCGGCGTCTCCAACGCCTCCTTCGCCTTCCGCGGCAACAACCCCGTGCGCGAGGCGATGCACGCGGTGTTCCTGCTCCACGCGATCGAGGCGGGCCTGGACATGGCGATCGTGAACGCCGGCGCGCTGCCGGTGTACGACGACATCCCGGAGGACCTGCGTGTGCGCGTCGAGGACGTGATCCTCAACCGCCGCCCGGACGCCACCGAGCGCCTGCTGGAGGTCGCGGACCGCTACCGCGAGTCCGGCGCGACCGAGGCCGCCGGCCCGTCGCTTGCCTGGCGCGACGGCTCGCCGCGCGAGCGCGTGACGCATGCCCTGGTCCACGGCATTGACGAGTTCATCGTGGAAGACACCGAGGCGCTCCGGCGCGAGGTCGCGCATCCCCTCGAGGTGATCGAGGGGCCGCTGATGGACGGCATGAACGTCGTCGGCGACCTGTTCGGCGCCGGCAAGATGTTCCTCCCGCAGGTGGTGAAGAGCGCCCGCGTGATGAAGAAGGCGGTCGCCTACCTGGAGCCGCACATCGTGGAGGCGAACCGCGCGGGCGGCACGGTGCAGCGGCCGAACGGTAAGATCGTCATGGCCACGGTGAAGGGCGATGTCCACGACATCGGCAAGAACATCGTGGGCGTCGTGCTGCAGTGCAACAACTACGAGGTGATCGATCTCGGCGTGATGGTGCCTGCGGCGACGATCCTCGAGACGGCGCGCCGCGAAGGCGCGGACGCGATCGGGCTCTCCGGGCTGATCACGCCGAGCCTCGACGAGATGTGTTATGTCGCGTCCGAGATGGAGCGCCAGGAGTTCACGCTGCCGCTGCTGATCGGCGGCGCGACGACGAGCCGCACCCACACCGCCGTGAAGATCGCACCGAACTACGGCGGCCCCGTGATCTACGTCCAGGACGCCTCCCGCGCCGTCGGTACCGTCTCCGCGCTGCTCTCCGAGAGCCAGGGCGACGCCCTCGTCACCGAGACACGCGCCGAGTACGACCGCATCCGCGAGGAGCACCTGGGCCGCGAGGAACGCGCGGACCGCTATCCGATCGCGGAGGCACGCGCGCTGCCGGCGCCCGTGCGGTGGGAGGGGTACACCCCACCCCGCCCGGTGACGCCGGGAGTCACCGTCTTCGATGACTACCCGCTCGTCGAGCTGGTCGATCGGATCGACTGGACGCCGTTCTTCCAGACCTGGGAACTCGCCGGCACCTTCCCGAAGATCCTCAACGACCCCGTCGTCGGCGAGGCGGCGCGCAACCTGTACAACGACGCCCAGGCGATGCTCGGCCAGATGATCGCGGAGCGCTGGGTGACCGCGCGCGGCGTCATCGGCCTCTGGCCGGCGAACAGCGCCGGCGACGACATCGAGGTCTACACGGATGAATCGCGCACGCAGGTGGCGTCGGTCATCCATACGCTCCGCCAGCAGACGAGCAAGGGGCGCGGCCGCGCGGAGAACTTCGCGCTCGCCGACTTCGTCGCGCCGAAGGCCTCCGGCCTGCGCGACTACTTCGGCGGGTTCGCCGTCAGCGCCGGCTTCGGCGAGGCGGAGCGCGTGGCCGCCTTCCAGGCACAGCACGATGACTACCGCGCGATCCTGCTCCGTGCGCTCTGTGACCGTCTCGCGGAGGCGTTCGCGGAGCGGCTGCACGAGCGCGTCCGGCGCGAGTTCTGGGGCTACGCCGCGGACGAGTCGCTCGACAACGAGGCGCTGATCGCGGAGCAGTACCGCGGCATCCGCCCGGCGCCGGGCTATCCGGCCTGCCCCGACCACACGGAGAAGCGGACGCTCTTCGACCTCCTGCGCGCCGAGGCGAACACGGGCATCGAACTCACCGACTCCTTCGCCATGACCCCGGGCGCCTCGGTCAGCGGCTTCTACTTCAGCCACCCGGACGCCCGCTACTTCGGCGTGGGGCGCATCCTTGCGGACCAGGTCGCGGACTACGCCGAGCGCAAGGGCATGACCGTCGCCGAGGTCGAGCGCTGGCTCGCGCCGAACCTGGGGTACATCCCGGCCCGTCGCTAGGCCTCGGTGACATCCCGCGCGCGGCTACCCCGCGCGACCCGCGATACTGTTCGCATGGCCTCGAAGCGTCCCGCCTCGCCCTCCCGCTACGTCGCGCTCCTGCGCGGCATCAACGTGGGCGGCATCACCATCCGCATGGCCGACCTCGCGCGGGCGTTCGAGGACCTCGGGCTGACCGAGGTGCGCACCGTCCTCGCGAGCGGCAACGTCTGCTTCACCACCACCGATCCCGACATCGACGCACTGAAGGCGCGCATCGAGGCCGCGCTCACCGAGGCGTTCGGCTACGAGGCGTACGTCCTGCTCGTCGAGATCGGGGCGGTGGCGCGCGCCATCACGTCCTTCCCGTTCGACGACGACGCCTCGATGCAGCCGTGGGTCATGTTCGTCGCGTCGCCGGCGGTGACCGCCGACGTGCTGAGCGGAGCGAACGGCCTCGACCCGTCCGTGGAGCGCGTGCAGCCCGGCGATGGTGTGATCTACTGGACGGTGGTGAAGGGCCAGAGCACGAAGAGCGCGTTCGCGAAGCACACGGCGAAGGCGCGCTTCAAGGCGACGACCACCACCCGCAACCTGCGGACGCTCCGCAAGATCCTCGCGTAGCGGCGGTCAGTCGAGGCCCGGACGCAGCCCGAGGTTCGCGACCACCGCCCGCACGGCGTCCGAGAAGTTCATCGTATACAGGTGGATGCCGGGCGCGCCGGCGGCGAGCAGCCCCTCGCAGAGCCTCGTCGCCACGTCCACGCCGACCTCGCGGCGCGCCGCCACGTCCTCCCCGGCGGCCCCGAGGCGGGCGATGATCTCGCGCGGGAACTCAGTGTTGTTCATCGCGGACATGCGCGCGACACCCTCGATGTTCGTCGGGGGCATGATGCCGGGGATGACCGGCGTCTCCACGCCGCGGGCGCGCATCTCCGCCATGAAGCGCTCGTAGTGCTCCACGCGGAAGAAGAACTGCGTCATCCCGAAGTCGGCGACCCGCAGCTTCGCCGCCTGGTGCTCCCGGTCCGCCTCCACGCTCGCCGCCTTCGGGTGGCCCTCCGGGTGCGCGGCCACCCCGATCGCGAACGGGGCGCGCTCGCGCACGAACGCCACGAGGTCGATCGCGCGCGTGAACTGGCCGGGGCGGGCGTCCGCGCCGTCCTGTGGCAGGTCACCGTGCAGCGCGAGCAGGTTCTCGACGCCGTCCTGCCGGTACCCATCGACGAGCGCGGCGATCTCGTCGCGCGTGTGCGCGACGCAGGTGAGGTGTGGCATCGCCGTCACGCCCAGGTCGTGGCGGATGTGGTGGACGACCTCGGCGGTCGGCCCGCGGGACGAGCCACCGGCGCCGTACGTGACCGACATGAACGAGGGCTGCAGGCGCGCCAGCCGAGCGAGCGTCCGGCGCAGCCGCTGTTCGCCCTCCGCGTCGCGGGGCGCGGAGAACTCGAACGAGAGCGTCGGGCCCGCGCGCAGGAGGTCGGTGATCTTCGGCATCGTCCGATCCTCGCCGGTATCGGAGGTCGGCGTAAAGTGACCGCCGATGTCCATCCTTCCCACGTCGGCAACGCCGGATGCCGGCCGCCTGCTCGCGGCACGGTCGCTGCGAGGCCTGGTGGATGGCTTCGTGAGCGTGATGCTCGCGGCCTACCTCGTGGACGCCGGGTTCACGCCGCTGGAGATCAGCGCGCTCATCACCGGCACGCTGCTCGGATCGGCCCTGCTCACGCTGGCGATCGGCCTGGCGGGGTATCGGGTCGCCAGACGGCGCCTCCTGCTGTGGTCCTGCGTGCTGATGGCCGCGACCGGCCTCGGCTTCGCCTCGATCACTGAATTCTGGCCGCTCATGGTGATCGCCGTCGTGGGCACGCTGAACCCGTCGTCCGGCGACGTCTCGGTCTTCCTCCCGATCGAACAGGCGCTCGTGTCGGAATCCGTCGCGCCGCGAGACCGGACCGCCCTCTTCGCTCGCTACAACCTCGGCGGCCTGTTCGCCGGCGCGATCGGCTCCCTGGGGGCGGGGTTGCCCGTGTTCGTGGGCGGGATGGTGGGGGCATCCCGCGTGGACGCCCAGCGGCTCGCCTTCCTGCTGTACGCCGCCGCCCCGCTGGCGCTGGCCTGGCTCTACCTCGGCCTCCGCGCGGGCGTCGAGGAGGCCGCCGGCGGCCGCGCAGCGCCCCTCCGGAAGTCGCGCGCGGTGGTCCTGCGGCTCTCCGCGCTGTTCAGCCTCGACTCGTTCGGCGGCGGCTTCGTCGTGCAGTCGCTCCTGGCGTTGTGGCTCTTCCATCGGTTCGACCTCTCGGTGGAGGTGGCGGGGGCGGTCTTCTTCGTGGCGGGGCTCCTCTCCGCGCTCTCGCAACTCGCCGCGCCGTGGGTGGCGGCCCGCATCGGCCTCGTGAACACGATGGTGTTCACGCACCTCCCCGCGAACGCCTTCCTGATGCTGGCCGCCTTCATGCCCACGGCCCCGCTCGCCGTCGCCTGCCTGCTCCTCCGCATGCCCTTCTCCTCGATGGATGTCCCCGCGCGCCAGTCCTACACGATGGCGATCGTCCCGCCCGAGGAGCGCGCCGCCGCCGCGAGCGTGACGAACGTGCCGCGCAGCCTCGCCTCCGCGCTCGCGCCGCTCCTCGCCGGCGCGATGCTGGAGGCCTCCACCTTCGGCTGGCCGCTGCTCGTGGGCGGCGCGCTGAAGGCGACCTACGACATCCTCCTCTGGTTCCAGTTCCGGTCGCTCCGGCCGGAGGACGGGGCGTAATCACCTCGCGGCGCCGTGGTCGGTAGCATGTCCGCCGAGGAGGTGCGCATGCGGTACGTGATCTACGGCGCGGGCGCGATCGGCGCGGGCATCGGCGGGCGGCTGCACCAGCACGGCTTCGACGTGACGCTGATCGCGCGCGGCGAGCACCTGCGCGCCATGCAGCGCGACGGCCTGCGCCTCCGCGCACCCGGCGAGGACCTCCGCATCCCCGTCCGCGCCGTCGGCCACCCCTCGGAGATCGACTGGCGCGGCGACGAGGCGGTGATCCTCACCACCAAGACGCAGGACACGCTCGCCGCGCTCGAGGACCTGCGCGCGACGGCCGGGTCAGGCGTCCCGGTGTTCTGCGCACAGAACGGCGCGGAGAACGAGCGCATCGCCCTGCGCCGCTTCCCGAACACCTACGCCATGCTCATCCACATGCCCTCCAACTTCACGACGCCGGGCGAGGTCGTGGTCCAGAGCAGCCCCGTCACCGCCCTCCTGGACGCCGGGCGCTATCCCTCCGGCTCGGACGCCACCGCCGAGGCGGTGTGCGCCGACCTCTCGGCCGCGGCGTGCGTGGCGCAGGCCGACCCGCAGGTGATGCGGCTGAAGTGGGCGAAGTTGCTGTACGTGAACCTCGGCAACGCCGTGCAGGCGGTGTGCGGCCCGGACGCGCCCGCGGGCGACCTCGCGCGGCTGCTCCGGCAGGAGGCGCTCGCCGCCTTCGCCGCCGCCGGCATCGACTGCGCCACCGCCGAGGAGTGGAACGCGCGCGCCGGCCTCATCACCCCGAAGCCGGTCGAGGGATTCACGCGCGGCGGCGGCTCCACCTGGCAGAGCCTCGTGCGCGGCACCGGCAGCGTGGAGACGGACTACCTGAACGGCGAGATCGCGTTCCTCGCGGGGCTGGGTGGCGTCACCGCCCCCACGCACCGTGCGCTGCAGGACCTCTCCGCGAAGGTGGTGCGCGACCGCCTCGAACCGGGCGCGATCACGGTCGCGGAGGTGATGGCGCTGGCGCGGCGTTACGGCGCGGCGATCGAGGGATGACGCTCCGGCCGGGCGCTGCTAGTCTCCGGGGGTCGAGGGAGGTTCGTGCATGGCCTGTCCCATCCACATCTGGCTCCCCCTCATGGGCGCCGCCGCCCCGGCCGCGCGCGTGGTACGCGAGCGCCTGAAGATGCGCCGTGAGATCCGCGCCGCCCAGCAGGCCGCCCCCCGGGAGATCAAGCGCTGGGCGCCCGTCGCCGACGGCCCTGCCCGCCCCGCCGAGACGCCCGAGGGCGCCCACTAGCCTCGACGCTCCCGCCGCTCGCACAGGAAGGCACCCCGCTGGGCGACTCGATCTTCGTGCGTGACGGCGATGCCTTCGTCCCGACGCCCTTCTCCTTCGGCCCGTGGGGCCCGGACGCCGTCCACGGAGGCCCGCCCGCGGGGCTGCTGGCGTACGCGATCCTCCAGCACGTCAATGACCCGGAGATGCAGCTCACCCGCCTCACTGTGGACCTCACCCGGGCCGTGCCGCAGAAGCCGCTCACGCCCGTCGTGGAGACGGTGCGCGCCGGACGCCGCGTCTTCTCCGTCCTCGCACGCCTGCTTGCCGACGGGCAGGAGGTGTCCCGCGCCTCCGCGCTCCTCCTCCGCCGCGACCCGAGCGCCATCGTCGGCGAAGACGTCTATCCCCCACCGCCCGGCCCCGAGGGGTACGAGACGCAGCCCGGGATCTCGCGGATGAAGGAGCCGGGCATCCGCCCGCCCTCGCGGCACCAGGGGTTCCACACCTCCGTCGAGAGCCGATGGGTGACCGGCGCTGACGACCCGGAGCCAAAGCTCTGGGTGCGCATCCCGATGCCGTTCATCGAGGGCGAGGAGACGCACCCGGCGGTCGCCGCCGCCGCGCTCTCCGACTTCGGGAACGCCGTCGCCAGCCACGTCCACAGCGCGCGCCACGTGCGCGGGCTGTCCTACATCAACGCCGACATCACGTTGATCATGCACCGCGACCCGGTCGGCGAGTGGTTCTGCCTGCACGCCGACCACCGCGACGAGGTCGCCGGCGTCGGTGTCGTGGAGTCGATCTGGTACGACACGCAGGGCCGCTACGCCCGCGTGGTGGAGTCCCGCCTCGCCAACCAGCGCGCCTGACGCACCGCCTGACGCGCCGCCTCGCGTGTCACGCGGGCAGAGGCGTCCCCGCGGCCAGCGAGGCGATCGTGTCCGCCTCCATCCGGTACGGCAGCCACTCCGCCTGGTGCGCCATCCCGTGCGCCTCGTAAAACGCGCGCGCCGGGTTCCAGTCCAGCACCGAAAGGTCGAGGCGCGGCCACCCACGGTCGTGCGCGATCCGGGCGAGCGCCGCGAGGAGTGCATGGCCCGCACCGGAGGCGCGCGCCTCCGGCACGACGAAGAGGTCCTCCACGTAGAGGCCGGGGCGTCCCTCCCAGGTGGAGTAGTGCGGGAAGAACAGCGCGAACCCCACCGGCGCGCCACCCTGCTCGGCGATCAGCGCCTCGAACAGCGGTCGCGGCCCGAAGCCGTCGCGCAGGATGTCGGCCTCGGTGACGTGCACCTGCTCCAGCGGCTCATGCTCGAACTCGGCGAGCCCGCGGATCCCCGCGACGATCGTGCCGGCGTCCTCCGGCCGAGCAAAGCGGACCGTCGTGGTGGCCGGTGGGGTGGTCATGCGCGCCCTCCGATTGGCCCTCCGAGGATACGGAGCAAGGTGCTACCGTGACACGCCTAATCGGGACGGACCGCCCCATGAATCGCCTCGCGCGCGAGACGAGCCCTTACCTCCTCCAGCACGCCGACAACCCCGTGGACTGGTACCCCTGGGGCGAAGAGGCGTTCGCGAAGGCGCGCGCGGAGGAGAAGCCGATCCTGCTCTCGGTGGGCTATTCCGCCTGCCACTGGTGCCACGTCATGGCGCACGAGTCGTTCGAGAACCCCTCGACCGCCGCACTCATGAACGCGCACTTCGTGAACATCAAGGTCGACCGCGAGGAACGCCCGGACGTTGACTCCGTCTACATGAGCGTGACCCAGGCGATGACCGGCCAGGGCGGCTGGCCGATGACCGTGTTCCTCACGCCCGACCTCAAGCCGCTCTTCGCCGGCACCTACTTCCCACCGGACGACCGTTACGGACGCCCCGGCTTTCCGCGCCTGCTGGAGGCGGTCGCCACCGCCTGGCGCGAGAACCGCGAGGGCGTCCTCGCCTCGGCGGAGCGGATCACCGGGCAACTCCGGGAGGCCACCGCCCGCGCCACCGAGGCCGGTGCGCTCGCCGCGGAGACACCGGCCGCGGTGGTGCGGACACTCCGCTCGCTCTACGACGCCGAGTGGGGCGGCTTCGGCCGCGCGCCGAAGTTCCCCAGCCCCCACAACATCGAGTTCCTGCTCATGCACGAGGTGCGCACCGGTGGCGACGGTGAGACGCCCTCCCCCACCGAGATGGCGCTCCACACGTGCCGTCAGATGGCCGCCGGCGGCATGTACGACCACCTCGGCGGTGGGTTCGCGCGCTACTCCGTGGATGGCCAGTGGCTGGTCCCTCACTTCGAGAAGATGCTCTACGACAACGCCTCGCTCGCCCGGCTGTACGCGCACGCCTACCAGGTGAGCGGCGACGAGGCGTTCGCGACCGTCGTGCGGGAGACGCTCGACTACCTCGCACGCGAGATGCGCGACCCCGCCGGCGGGTTCTACGCCGCGCAGGACGCCGATTCCGAGGGCATCGAGGGCAAGTACTTCGTCTGGACGCCGGACGAGATCGAGGCCGTGCTCGGTCCCGAGGACGGCGCACTCGCGCGCGCGGTGTACGCCGTGACACCCGAGGGCAACTTCGAGGACCCGCACCACCCGGAGTTCGGCCGCCGCACCGTCCTCAGCCGCCCGGCACCGCTCGGCGCGGTCGCGGTCAGCCTCGGGCTCACCGCCGCCGAGGTCGAAGCGCGACTGCCGGGTATCCGCGCCCGCCTCCTCGCCGCGCGCGAGCAGCGCGTCCGGCCGGGGCTGGACGACAAGGTGCTGACCGCGTGGAACGGCCTCACCCTCGGCGCGTTCGCCGAGGCCGGACGCATCCTCGGCGACGCGCGCTACGTCGAGATCGCGCGCGAGGTCGCCACGTTCCTGCGCACGACGATGTGGCGGGATGGACGGCTGCTCCACGCCTACAAGGCCGGCGAGGCGAAGGTGGACGGCCTGCTGGAGGACTACGCCTACACCGGCCTCGGGCTCATCGACCTGCACCGCGCCACCGGTGAGCGCGAGCACCTGGACTGGGCCGCCGAACTGTTCGAGGCGGCACGGGCGCGATTCCATGACGACGAGGCCGGCTGCTTCTTCGAGGCGCCGCTCGATGGCGAAGCGCTGCTGCTGCGACAGAAGCCGTTCTTCGACTCCCCCACGCCCTCCGGCAACGGGGCCATGGCCGTGCTCGCCTTCTGGCTCGCGCGCGCCCTCGACCGGCCGGAGTACGAGGCCGTCACGCGCGAGGTGGTGGAGAACGTGGCCGGGCAGCTGGAGCGCGCCGCGACCGGCTTTGGGACGGTGCTGCAGGCGGCCGAACTGCTGCTCGCGCCTCGTCGGGAGGTCGCCGTGAGCGGCACGCCCGAGGCGCGCGCCCCCTTCGAGCGCGAACTCGCGCGGCGATACCTGCCGGCCGTCCTCATCGCCCCCGGCACGCCAGATTCACTGCCCGTCCTCGGAGGCCGGAACCTCGCCGGGGCGTACGTGTGCCGCGACTTCGTCTGCGATCTGCCCGCGACCACCGTGGAGGCGCTCCGTGAGCAACTCGACCGCTGAGCCGCAGTTGCCGGGCGGGCGTCCCCGGCCGTGGCAGGCGTTCCGCTACCGAGACTACCGCGTCCACTGGCTCGCCTCGTTCGCGTACGTGGTGGGCTTCTGGCTTCGCTTCCTCACGCTCTCGCAGTGGCTGTTCGATACCACCGGGTCCGCCGCGCAACTGGGCCTCATCGGCCTCGTCCAGCTGTTCGTGCAGATCCCCGCGCTGCTATGGGGCGGCACCATCGCCGACCACTTCGACCGAAAGCGCGTGCTGTTCGTGGTGAACATGGTCACGCTCACGGTGGTGCTGACGTGCGGCCTCCTCGCCGCGAGCGACAGCCTCCAGACCTGGCAGGTGTACGTGGCCGTGGCGATCACGGCGGCGAGCCACACGATGGCCCAGCCCGCCCGAGGCGCAATGACCGCCGCCGTCATCCCCGCGCGCTACCTGATGCTCGGCGTCACCACCGACCGGGCCACCCAGAACGTCGCGATGATCTTCGCGCCGCTGCTCTTCGCGGTGGTCGCGGAGGCGGCCGGCCTGACCACGACCTTCTTCCTCGCCGCCGCCGTCATCCTCCCGGCGGCGCTGCTGCCGCTGGCGATCCGCGCGAGCGGCCGCCCGGAGAACGCCTCCGAGGGCTCCACGGCGCAACGCGTGGTGGAGGGCTTCCGGTTCGTCTCGCGCCACCCGATCCTGCCGGGCCTGTTCCTGCTGGACACCGGCATCACGGTGGTCTCGTTCTACCGCGAGATCATGCCGGTACTGGCACGCGGCCTCTTCCGAGGCGGCGCCGGGGCGGTGGGCATCCTCAGCGCGGCGAACAGCGCCGGGGCCGTCGTCGGGTCGTTCGCGGCGATCGCTTTCGCGGGCTACCGGGCGAAGGGGATGCTCGTCCTCTACGCCTCGCTCGCCTACGCGGTGGTGCTCTTCGGCTTCGGCAGCGTGCCGAACCTGGCGCTCGGCGCGGTGATGATCGCGCTCCTCGGCGGCACCGATGCGGTGACGGTGGCGGTCCGCGAGACGACCGTGCAGTTGACCACGCCCGACCACATGCGTGGGCGCGCCTACTCCTTCATGATCCTCACCGCTCAGACCGCCAACAACCTCGGCACGATCTGGGTGGGCTTCTGGTCAGCCTCCGTGGGTGCGCCGATGGCGATGCAGCTGGGCGCGGTGATCGCGGTGATCGCGACGCTGATCATCTGGCGGGTGTGGCGGCCGATCCGCGAGTACCGCTATCCGTAGCGCAGGATGCGCCGGAGCCCGGCGAAATCTCACACCGGGCGTCCGTGGATTCGTTAGAGTGACGCCGGAGCCGGAAGGGCTGGCCCGGTGTCAGACCACGACCGACTGATCGAGGCGTTCCAGGCGGGCACGCTGGTGCGCCCGTCACCGGATCACATGGGCTTTCTCGATGTGGTCCGCGGCATCGCCCATGCCTGCGGCGTGACCGTGCCGCTGACCGACCACGTCCGCGCCGTGGCCAGCCACCTCCACGGCGTCGACCACATCATCCTGCTGCTCGCGGACGGCCTCGGGATCGAGGCGATCGACGCGATGCCACGCTCCTCGTGGATCCGCCGGCACACGCTGCGCTCGATCCACGCGCCGTTCCCCTCCACCACCACGAGCGCGGTGACCTCCATCGCCACGGCCGAGTCGCCGGCGACCCACGCCGTCACCGGGTGGTGGGTGCACGTCCCCGCCATCCAGGCGCCGGCCACGGTGTTCGCGCACGACCGCGCCACGGATGGCGCCCCGCTGGGACGCCTCGGCGTGAGCATCCGTGACCTCTGCCCCAGTCCCCCGATCATCCCCGCGATGGCGCGGGACGCCGCCCTGGTGCAGCCCGCCGACATCGTGGACTCCGCGTACACCTGCCACATGGCGGGCAGCGTCCCCCGCCTCGCCTACGGCACGATCGAGGAGGCCGCAGACGTCATCCTGCGCCGGATCATGGACGCCACCGGCCCCACCTTCACCTACTGGTACACCTCCTCCCCCGACCGGGAGGAGCACGAACACGGCACCGCGGACGCGCATTCGCATGACGCCTCCGAGCGGCTCGACCGGGTGCTGGAGCGGCTCGCGGGCGACCTCGCGGAGTTGCGACGGCCGTTCCGCATCGTCGGCACCGCCGACCACGGCCACCTCACGCTGGAACCGCACCTGGAACTGGAGCCGGACGACGCGCTGATGCACGACCTGCTGGCCCCGCCGGCCGGCGACATGCGCGTGCAGTTCTGGCACGTCCGCCCCGGCCAGCACGAGGCGTTCGAGGCGGGCTTCCGCCAGCGCTTCGGGCGCTGGTTCGCCCTGCTCACTGCGGCGGAGTTCGAAGGCCTGGGGCTCCTCGGCGTGGAGTCGTGGAGCGCCGCCACACGCGAGCGCGTCGGCACGCACGTCAGCATCTCGCTCGGGACGGCGGCGCTCCGCTACGCCGGGCTGCGCGGGCGCGCGGGCTACCGCCGCATGCGCTCCGGCCACTCCGGCCTCAGCCGGTCGGAGATGCTCGTGCCGCTGATCATCGGCGGCGAGGAGACGCCGCGCGGCTTCGACCACTAGGCATGGCGCGCGTCGCAGACACGAAGAAGGGGCGGCCAGTGGCCGCCCCTTCTGTTCGGTGCGATCTCCGCGAGGGGTTACTTCGCGGCGCGCTTCGCCGGAGCCTTCGTCCCCGCCTCGAAGGCGGAGCAGACGGTGTCCGTGATCAGCCGCGTGACCACGTACGGGTCCATGTTCGCGTTCGGGCGGCGGTCCTCCACGTAGCCACGCTTCGCCACGCCCACCTGCCACGGGATACGGAGGGAGGCGCCGCGGTGCGACACGCCGTAGGAGAACTTGTTCCACGGGGCCGTCTCGTGGCGGCCGGTCAGGCGGCGCTCGATGCCGTCGCCGTAGTTCTGGACGTGCAGCATCGCCTTCTCACCGAGGGCCTTGCAGGCCTTCTCGATGTAGTTCCAGGCGTCCGGTGCGTCACGCATCTCGGTGGTGGAGAAGTTGGTGTGCGCACCGGCGCCGTTCCAGTCACCCGGGACGGGCTTCGGGTTCAGCGTGGCGGTCACGCCGAAGTCCTCCGCGATCCGGTAGAGGAGCCAGCGGGCCATCCACATCTGGTCGGAGACCTCGACCGGGCTCAGCGGGCCGATCTGGAACTCCCACTGCGCGGGCATGACCTCCGCGTTCGTGCCGGCGATCGTCAGCCCGGCCGCGATGCACGCGTCGGAGTGCGCCTCCACGATCTCGCGGCCGAAGATCTCGTCCGCGCCCACGCCGCAGTAGTAGCCGAACTGCGGGGCCGGGAAGCCGTTGTCCGGCCAGCCGAGGGGCTTGATGCCGTCGAAGAAGGTGTACTCCTGCTCGATGCCGAACCACATGTCGTGCTTGGCGTACTTCTTCGCCGTGGCGACCAGCGCGGCGCGCTTGTTGGTCGGGTGCGGCTTGTTGGAGCCCGGCAGCAGGACCTCGCACAGCACGAGCTTGTTCGCGCCGCCGCGGATCGGGTCGGGGCACATGAAGACCGGGTTCAGGACGCAGTCGGACGAATCGCCGCCGGCCTGGTTGGTGCTCGAACCGTCGAAGCCCCAGACGCCCGGCTGCTCGCCGTCCGCCAGGATCTTGGTCTTCGAGCGCATCTTCTGCGTCGGCTCCGCGCCGTCGATCCAGATGTATTCGGCCTTGTACGGCATACTTTGCTGCGCCCCTTCCGCGTGTCCGCTCGGTCACGCACCGGCGGAGACTCCTCAGACGATGGCTGTCACGATATGCACGGTACGTTTCAGGCGTATTTCACGCTCGCCACGGTGTAACGCCTCGCCGTGGCAGGGCTCCACGATTGCCCGCCGGAGGGTGCCCCGGCACACTGGAGGCGCACCCACCCCCGAGGTCACATGCGCATCCAGCCCCGGAACCTCGTCCTCGTCGCCCTGATCACGGTCGCCTTCGGCGTCCTGGTCGGCCTCGGCACGTGGCAGGTGCAGCGCTACTCCTGGAAGGCCGGCATCGTCGAGGACCGGCACGCGCGCACCGCCGCAGCGCCGCTCGATGCCGCCGCCACCGCCGGCACGGACGCGGAGACCCTGGACTACCGCCGCGTCACGCTCACGGGCGAGTGGGATTGGTCGCAGGCGATGGTGCTGGCGAACCGCGCGCGCGAGACCACGAAGGGCGAGGAACTCATCGTCCCGCTCCGACTGGAGGACGGGCGCGCGGTCCTGGTCAACCGCGGGTGGTACCCGGAAGGTGCACGGGACGCGGCCATCACGGCGCTCCAGGCGCGCGACGATCAGGGCGCGTCTGGCCTGATCCGCGACCCCGGCGACCTGGAAGGTCGCCAGATCCCGAACGGCGGCTGGACGCGCTTCTCGCCGGTCTCCATGGGTGCCACCCTGCCCTACGGCGTCGTGCCGTGGATCGTGTTCGAGGGCACCGAGGTCCACGGGACACCGAGGCCCGGCAGCGACCTGCCGCTGCAGGGCTGGCAGGGGTTCGACAACACCACGCCCCACCTGCAGTACGCGCTGACCTGGTACGGCCTCGCGGCGGCGCTCGTGGTCATCGCCGTGGTGCGGCTCGTCGTGACACCGAGACGGGCGGCCCGCGCCGCCCGTCCGTAAGCCCCAGGGGCGTCGACCCGAGCCCGTTACAGCCCCGCGGTCTTCTTCATGTGGTCGATGTGCTCGGCGAGGTGGTTGGCAGCCTCCACCATCGTCGCCTCGACGTTGCGGTTGTTGCCCGGCTGGACCTCCGCACTCTTCGTGAGGTCGCGGTCCTCCACGTACCGGTACGCCTTGTCGGCGATCGCCGCGGCTTCCGCGAGGCGGGCCAGCGCCTCGTCCGCGCTGGCGAGTTCGCGGTTCTCCCACTCGGCCGGCTTCCCGAGCATCGCCTTCGAGACGTGGTTCGCGTAGCGGGCGTGGCCGCCGATGACGTGCTGCGCGACCCGTGCCGGCGGCCACTCTTCGCCGTTCCCGGCCTCGTTCCACTTGCCGGCCGCCGCCTTGATGGTGGCTTCCAGCGCCGCCTGCTGCTCCGCGATCCGCTTCCGGAGTTCGTCTGCGCTTGCCATCGATGGTCCCTCCCCTTGCGCCGCGTGACCGCGGCGTTACCACGTCAGTGATACCGCGTCCGTACTCTACCGGCCCCCTGCAACCCTCGTTCTCGTGTCGGATACCATTTGCCTCCCCCACCCTCCGACCGTCCGAACGAGGAGTCCATGAACGCACCGGCCCCCACCACCCGCGACGTCCTCACCGAAGAGGAGGCCGCCGAGCGTGCGCGACGCGTCAGCGGGGTGGAGTACCGGATCGCCCTCGACCTGCGGCCGAAGGCGGAGACCTACCGCGGCGACGTCACCATCACGTTCCGGCTCGCGGACGCCGCACCGGTCTTCCTGGACTTCACCGGTCACCGCATCGACACCCTCGAGGTAAACGGCGTCGCCGTCGGGACGCCGGACTGGACGGGCTACCGCCTGACGCTGCGCGACGGCCTGCGCGGGGGCGAGAACACGGTGCGCGTGGCGTACGAGAACGAGTACGACCACACCGGTGAGGGCTTCCACCAGTTCACCGACCCGGAGGACGGCGAGGAGTACCTCTACACGAACTTCGAGCCGTACGCCTCGCACCGCCTCTTCCCGCAGTTCGACCAGCCCGACATCAAGGGCCGCTACACCCTCACCGTCACGGCGCCGGCCGCGTGGCGGCTCATCGCGAACTCGCCGGAGGCCACGCTAGCCGAGGCGCCGGACGGCCGCCGCATCACCACCTTCGAGCGCACCCAGACCTTCTCCACCTACCTCTTCGCCCTCATCGCCGGCCCGTTCGAGGTCTTCCGCGGGCGCTGGGAGGACGTGGCCCTCGGCTTCTACGCGCGCAAGTCGCTCGCGCCGTTCGTCGACCAGGACGAGCTGTTCGAGGTCACCCGCCAGGGCATGGCGTTCTACGCCGGCTTCTTCGACTACCCCTACCCGTTCGGGAAGTACGACCAGGTCTTCGTCCCGGAGTTCAACGCCGGGGCCATGGAGAACGTGGGCGCTGTGACCCACTCAGAGCGGCTCGTGTTCCGCGACCCGCCGACGGACAACGACCGCCTGAACCGCGCGGAGGTGATCCTCCACGAGCTCGCGCACATGTGGTTCGGCAACCTGGTGACCATGCGCTGGTGGAACGGCCTCTGGCTGAACGAGTCGTTCGCCACGTACATGTCCTACCTCGCGCTGTCGGAAGGCACGCGTTTCAAGAGCGCGTGGCAGACCTTCAACTCCGGCATGAAGAACTGGGCGTACCGCGAAGACCAGCTGGTCACGACCCACCCGATCGAGGGCGTCGTGCCGGACACGGACGCGACCTTCCAGAACTTCGACGGCATCACCTACGGCAAAGGCGCGGCCGTCATCAAGCAACTCGTCGCCGCCATCGGCATGGACGGCTTCCGCCGCGGCATGCGCCACTAC
The DNA here is from genome assembly GCA_045863195.1 of Chloroflexota bacterium. GTDB lineage: Bacteria > Chloroflexota > Dehalococcoidia > UBA2979 > UBA2979 > W-Chloroflexi-9. The sequence goes on along the minus strand of BTUI01000004.1, from coordinate 88,817 downwards.
TTCCGCCAACACGAGTACGGCAACACCACGATCTCCGACTGGCTGGACGCGCTCGGTCACGGCGCCGAGCGCGATCTGCACCCGTGGGCGGAGGTCTGGCTGGGCAAGGCCTCCCTCAACACCATCGCCGCCACCGTCGAACGGGACGGCGAGCGCGTCGCCTCGCTCCGCCTCGAACAGCGCGCGCCCGAGGAGTACCCGACGCTCCGTCCACACACGCTGGAGGTGGCGCTGGTGCGCCGCGATGGCGGCCGCATCGTCGTCGACAGCGTCCCGGCCACTATCGATGGCCGCGAGGCGGAGGTGGCGGGCGCGGTGGGCCGGCCGGCGCCAGCACTGACGTTCCCGAACCACAACGACCACGGCTTCGTGAAGGTGGCGCTGGACGCGCCCTCGCTCGACTTCGTGCGCGACCACCTCGAGGAGATCGAGGATCCGCTGCTGCGCATGCTGATCTGGCAGACGCTCTGGAACATGGTCCGCGACCAGCAACTCAAGTCGACCGATTTCCTCGCGCTGGCCGGCCCCAAGGTGGCCGGTGAGCGCGACCATGAACTCGTGGAGACGGTGCTGTCGCAGATGGCTGGGGCGATCTCGCGCTTCGTGCCGGAGGAGCAGAAGGCGGCGGAGGCGCACCGCTTCTTCCAGCTGTGCGCGGACACCCTCGGCCGGGTGGACGACCCGGACCTGAAGATCATCTGGGCGCGCACGCTCTTCGGGGTCGCAATCAACCCGGACGACATCGTCCACACCGGCGAGATGGCGGACGGCGCGATCACGATCCCCGGCCTCACCATCGACCAGGACATGCGCTGGACCATCGCCGCGCACCACGTCGCCTACGGCATCGAGGGCGGCTGGGCGCGCGCCGAGGCGGAACGCGAGCGCGACCGCTCCGACCGCGGCCAGCGCGCGTTCCTCCGTTGTCAGATCTCCCGCCCGGACGCGGACGTGAAGCAGGACGCCTGGGAGCGCTTCCACGACGGCCGCGGCTTCGGGTCGCTGCACATGACCGGCGCGGCGATGAGCGGCTTCAACTGGTGGGCACAGGCCGACCTGCTGGAGCCGTACACGGAGCGCTTCTTCGAGGCGGTCACCGGCGTCTTCGAGCGGGAGGACAACGAGTTCGCCTCCCGCTACTTCGGGGCGCTCTTCCCGGGCTTCCGGGTGGACCGCGCCGTGCTCGCGCGGTCGGAGGCCCTCCTCGCGTCGCTCGGCGACCGGCTGCCGACGCTCCGCCGCCAGATCCGGGAGGCCAATGACGACCTGCTCCGGGCGATCCGCTGCCGGGAGTTCGCGGCGGGATAGGCGGGCCACTGGCGGCTAGCACGCAGCGCGAGAGACTGCGCCACGGTAGGGCGCGCACGAGGGGAGCCCGAGCGTGATCTCGCGAGCACAGGCGGCGCGCCGGGGGATGTTCTTCGGCTGGTGGCTGGTCGGCGCCGGGTCGCTCATCCAGATGCTCATCGGGCTGCTGATGCAGCACGCGTTCGGCGCGTATGCGGCTGCACTGACGCGAGAGTACGGCTGGAGCCGCTCCCAGATGGGCTTCGTCTACTCGCTCTCGCGCGTAGAGACCGGCCTCCTTGGCCCGATCGAGGGCTGGCTGATCGACCGCTTCGGCGCCCGCACGATCATGCGAGCCGGGCTCATCATGTTCGGCCTCTGCCTGATCCTCTTCAGCCAGACGCGCTCGCTCTGGATGTTCTACCTGTCGTTCGGCCTCGTCTCCGTGGGCGCGAGCCTCGGCGGGTTCATGCCGATCACCGTGGCGATCGTGCGCTGGTTCGAGCGCTTCCGCGGCCGCGCGATGGGCATCTCCTCGGTCGGCTTCGCCCTCGGTGGCATCGCCACCCCAATCGTCGTGCTGAGCATCGACCACTTCGGCTGGCGTGAGACGGCGTTCGCCTCCGGCCTGCTCGTCATCGCCATCGGACTGCCGCTGACGACGCTGTTCAAGGACCGCCCGGAGGACGCCGGCACCTGGGTGGACGGCATCTCCCCCGAAGCGCGCGAAGCGTACCGGCTCGCCAATCCGGAGCGCGCCGCCACCTTCACGGACGTGGACTTCACCGCCATGGAGGCGCTGCGCACCCGCGCCTTCTGGATGATCGCGCTCGGCCACGGCGCCGCGCTCATGGTGGTCACCGCCGTGATGGCGCACCTGTTCCTGCACCTGACGGAGTCGGTCGGCTACTCGGACGCCGGGGCCGCCTCGATCATGGCGTTCATGACGGTGATGCAGATCGTCGGTCAGGTGGTCGGTGGCTTCCTCGGCGACCGCATGAGCAAGCGCTTCATCGCGATGGCGTGCATGTCGATGCACGCGGCGGGGCTGTTGCTGGTCGCGTACCTGGGCGGGGTGCTGCTCGCCGTGATCGGCTTCGCGGTGCTGCACGGCTTCGCATGGGGCGCCCGAGGCCCCCTGATGCAGGCGATCCGGGCGGACTACTTCGGCAAGGCCTCGTTCGGATCGATCACGGGGACCTCCGCGCTCATCACCATGCTCGGCACGGCGGGCGGCCCGATCATCGCCGGGGTCCTGTACGACATCACCGGCTCGTACGAGATCGGCTTCACGATCATCGCTGCGGTTTCCGCCGCCGGCTCGGTGTTCTGGGTGCTCGCGACGAAGCCGCAACCACCAGTGCGCGCGGCCGCATGACGCTCGCGCGCCGCTAGCGGAAGCGCGGCCGCAGCGCGGCCTCCAGGTCGCGCCGGACGAGGCGGACGACCTTCACGCTCAGCGTCAGCGCGACGGCGATCTGCTCGTCCGACATGCCAGCCGCGATCCACTCGCGGATGCGCTGCTCCAGTTCCGCGCTGACCACCCCGCCGCCCCTCCGGTGATGCGGAGCGCCCCGCCGGGTGGCGGGGCGCTCCTCGTGTCGACGTGACGCCTCGACTAGTCGTTCAGCAACTGGCGCAGCACGTACTGCAGGATGCCGCCGTGCCGGTAGTACTCCGCCTCGTTCGGCGTGTCGATGCGGGAGAGCGCCTGGAACGACTTCTCGCTCCCGTCGTCCGCCAGCACTCGCACGGTCACCGTCTGCTTCGGCGCCAGCCCGGCCGCGAGGCCCACGATGTCATACCGCTCGCGGCCGGAGAGGCCCAGCGTCTGCGCGGACTCGCCGGGCATGAACTGCAGGGGCAAAATGCCCATGCCGATCAGGTTGCTGCGGTGGATGCGCTCGAACGACTGCGCGATCGCCACCTTCACGCCCTGCAAGTTCGGCCCCTTCGCCGCCCAGTCACGGGACGAGCCGGAGCCGTACTCCTTGCCGGCCAGGATGACCAGCGGGACGCCCTCCTCGCGGTACTTCTCCGCGGCGTCCCAGATCGACATCTCCTCGCCGTCCGGCAGGTGGACGGTCCAGTTGCCGTCCTTGCTCGCGAGGGCGTTCTTCAGGCGCACGTTCGCGAACGTGCCCCGCATCATGACCTCGTGGTTGCCGCGGCGGGAGCCGTACTGGTTGAAGTCCTTCTGCGCGACCTCGTTGTCCTCCAGATAGCGCGCGGCGGGCGAGCCCTTCGCGATGCCACCGGCCGGCGAGATGTGGTCGGTCGTCACGGAGTCGCCGAGGACCGCCAGCACGCGCGCGTCGGAGATGTCACGCACGGGCTGCGGCTCCCGTGACAGGTTGTCGAAGAAGGGAGGCCGGCGGATGTACGTGGAGTTCGGGTCCCACTGGAACCGCTCGCCCGTCGGGGCGACCAGCGCCTGCCAGCGCTCGTCGCCCTTGAAGACGTCCGAGTACTCACGCGCGAACATCTCCTGGCGGACGGAGGCACGCATCGTCGCCTCTACCTCCGCCTGCGTCGGCCAGATGTCGCGCAGGTAGACCGGCTGACCGTCCGCGCCCTCGCCCAGCGGCTCGGAGTAGACGTCGATGTCGGTCGTCCCGGCGAGGGCGTACGCGACCACGAGCGGCGGCGAGGCGAGGTAGTTCGACCGCACCTTGTTGTGGACGCGCGCCTCGAAGTTACGGTTGCCCGAGAGCACCGAGGCGACCGCGAGGTTGCCGGAGTCGACCGCCGCCTCCACCGGCTCCGGCAGCGGACCGGAGTTGCCGATGCAGGTGGTGCAGCCGTAGCCGACCAGTTCGAACCCGAGTTCGTCGAGGAACGGCGTGAGCCCGGCGTCCGCGAGGTAGTCCGTCACCACCTTGGAGCCCGGCGCGAGGCTGGTCTTCACCCACGGCTTCGTCCGCAGGCCTTTCTCGACTGCCTTCTTGGCGACGAGGCCCGCACCGACCATCACCTCCGGGTTGGAGGTGTTCGTGCAGGAGGTGATCGCGGCGATCACCACGGACCCGTTCTCGATCTCGTAGGAGGAGCCATCGTCGTGGACGGTCACCGGCTTCGGCGAGGAACCCTGTCCCACCCAGGACGCGATCTCCTGCTGCGCGGCGGCCTTCGCCGCCTTCAGCGGGATGCGGTCCTGCGGGCGCTTCGGCCCCGCCAGGCTCGGCTCGATCGTCGAGAGGTCAAGCTCCACGACCTGGCTGTAGACCGGGTCTGGCGTGTCGTCCGTGCGGAAGAGGCCCTGCGCCTTGCAGTAGGCCTCCGTGCGCTGCACCACGCGCTCGTCGCGGCTGGTGAAGCGCATGTAGCGCAGCGTCTCGTCGTCCACCGGGAAGTAGCCGACGGTGGCGCCGTACTCCGGGCACATGTTCGCGATGGTGGCACGCGCCGCCAGCGAGAGGTTCGAGAGGCCCTGTCCGAAGAACTCCACGAACTGGCCGACCACGTTCAGGCTGCGCAGCAGTTCGGTCACGCGCAGCACCAGGTCGGTACCCGTCGCGCCCTCCGGGAGGCGGCCGGTGAGGCGCACGCCCACCACCTGCGGGATCAGCATCGCGACCGGCTGGCCGAGCATCGCCGCCTCCGCCTCGATGCCGCCGACGCCCCAGCCGACGATGCCGAGGCCGTTGATCATCGTGGTGTGAGAGTCGGTGCCGACCAGCGTGTCCGGGTAGGCCACGCCGTCCGTCTCGAACACGACCTGGCCGAGGTACTCCAGGTTCACCTGGTGGACGATGCCCGTCCCCGGCGGCACGGCGCGGAAGCCGTTGAAGGCCTGCTGCGCCCACTTCAGCAGCTGGTACCGCTCCCCGTTGCGCTCGTACTCCAGTTCCACGTTCCGCGAGAACGCCTCGGCGATGCCGAAGACGTCCACCTGCACGGAGTGGTCGATCACGAGGTCGACCGGCTGCAGCGGGTTGATCTTCTTGGGGTCGCCGCCCATCTCCGCCATCGCGTCGCGCATCGCGGCGAGGTCAACGACCGCGGGGACGCCGGTGAAGTCCTGCAGCACCACGCGCCCGGGGTGGAACTGGATCTCCGTGTCCGGCTCCGCCTTCGGGTCCCACTTCGCGACCGCCTCGATCTGGGCGCGGTCCACGCTCGAACCATCCTCGAAGCGGATCAGGTTCTCCAGCAGGATGCGGTGGGTGAACGGCAACTTCGCGAGGTCGGCGCCCAGCGCCGCTGCCGCGCGGTCCAGCCGGTAGTAGGTGTACCGGTCGTTCCCCACCTGCAGCGTGTCGCGGGACCCGAAACTGTCCAGGCTTCCAGCCATACGAACTCCTCCATCACGCGCTCCCGCGGTGAGGCGCCGGGGAGACCTGGACAGCAGATGGACGGCAGGGCTCGCGACCTCAGGAGCCCGGACGCCGTCGCCGCGATCCTAATGCATGCCGCATCACGGGGAAGGTGCTAGCCGCCCGCCCGGAAGCAGGTGGCCTGGTGGTCGTCCACCATGCCCGTCGCCTGCATGAACGCATAGCAGATCGTGGGACCTACGAAGCGGAAGCCCTCCCCCCGCAGCGCCCGGCTCATCGCCCGCGACGCCTCCGTCTCCGCCGGGTACTCCTCCAGCGACCGCCACCGGTTCACCCGAGGCGTCCCGCCCGCGAGTCCCCAGAGGTACGCGTCCAGGCTCCCCTCGCGCGCAATGACGGCCAGCGCCGCCCGCGCGTTCGAGATCGTCGCCTCTACCTTCCCGCGGTGGCGGATGATGCCGGGATCCGCCAGCAGACGCTCCACGTCGCCCGCGTCCATCGAGGCGACGCGCTGGATCTCCCAGTCGAGGAACGCGCGGCGGTACCCCTCGCGTCGAAGGAGGACGGTGCGCCAGGAGAGCCCGGCCTGGGCACCCTCCAGCGTCAGGCACTCGAAGAGGCGGCGGTCGTCATGCTCCGGCACGCCCCACTCCTCATCGTGGTACCGCACCATCACCGGCTCCTCGCCCGCCCACGCGCAGCGCACCCGGCCGTCGCCCGCACCCTCCGAGGCCATCGCCACCTCCTCGTCCTCACCCACCGCAAACGCAGAGCGCCCCGGCCGGTGGCCGGGGCGCTCCATTCTCGCAGGCGTGCGAGTCAGGCCGCGGGCGTGCCCGTCACTAGTTGACGGTCAACGTGCCCTTCATGCCGGCCTCCTTGTGGCCCAGGACGGAGCAGTAGAACTCGTAGGTGCCGGCCTTCTCAGCCGTCAGCACCAGCGTGCCCTCCGCGCCCGGGGCCAGGACCACGTGCACATCCTTGTCGGCGCCCTCGGCGGAGTTGCCGCCCACGGTGGCCTCGCCATCGATGGAGTCGACGGTGAAGTCGTGCTCCAGGGCGCCGGTGTTCTTCATCGCGATCTCCAGCGGCTGGCCGTGCGTGGCGGTCAGCTCCGTGACGGAGAACTTGATGTCCTGGAACTCGATCGAGGCGGCAGCCGGCGCGGCGGCGGCACCACCCGCGGCCTCCGTGGCGGCGGCGGTCGCGGCCGCGGTCTCGCCGGAGGCGGCCGGGGCGTCCTCGGCCTCGTCGCTGCTGGAGCAGGCGGCGAGGAACAGCGACATGCCGGCGACGGCCGTCAGGGCGATGGAAACGCGCTTCTTCTGGAACATGACTGGAATCCCTCCTACACGTGTTTGTGACCGGTTGCACAAACACCCTACCGAGGGTGCTCCTCTCCGCCCTTACGGGAAAGCGGTTCGGGCCCGGGTTGTACGCAACGAAAGTCCCGCCGTACCATTCTCAGGCTGGCCCCGCGGGGGCGGTTAGCTCAGTTGGTACGAGCGCCTGCTTCACACGCAGGAGGTCACTGGTTCGAGTCCAGTACCGCCCACCAGCGAGCCCGCCCGGAGTTGGTCCCCGGCCGAAGTGGCGGAATCGGCAGACGCGCTACGTTCAGGGCGTAGTGGGCGCAAGCCCGTGCGAGTTCAAGTCTCGCCTTCGGCACCATGACCAACGTCGGATCTGGCTCGTTCGTGCGCTCGTAGCTCAGGGGATAGAGCGTTGCCCTGCGGAGGCAAAGGCCGGAGGTTCGAATCCTCCCGGGCGCACCATTGACCGATGACGAAGGCCTCCCACCCGGGAGGCCTTCTTCGTGCCCGCACCACCGACCGGAGCGACTACGCGCCCTCCAGCCCGTCGTGGGAGTGCCGCACAACATCGAGGTACTCGTCCACCGCCGCCGGATCGATCTCGCTCGACCGCAGCGCGAACCGGGCCATCTCCAGTGCCAGCTCCAGTTCGCCCACGACCGCCTCGTCCACGCCGTGCGTCTCGAGGTAGTCCCGCTCCGCCAGTTCGTGCGTCCGCGAGACGATCACGATGCCCGGGTTCACCAGCCGCGCGAACCGCACGATGCGGCGCACGGAGGCGCGGTCCGGCACCGCGATCACCAGCAGCGCGGCCCGGTCCACGGACGCCCGCGCCAGCAGCACCTCGTTGTCCGCGCTGCCGAGCAGCGCCAGGTGGCCCGCCTCCCGCAGCGGCAGGATCTCGCGCGACTCCTGGTCCAGCACGGCGACCGGCACGCCCTGCCCCACCAGCGCCTGCGTCACGATCCGCCCCACGCGGCCGTGGCCGCAGATGACTGCGTGGCCGCTCATCACCTCGGACGCCCTGCCCTCTGCCGGCCGCGCGGCCAGGTCGTCGTCCCGGCGGCGGTCGAGGCGGTCCGCAAGGCCGCCGCCGAGGTGCAGCAGGCCCGGGAGCAGGACCACGCTCAGGATCGCGCCGGCGATCAGGGATGAGAACTCGGTGGGGGCGAGCACATCGAGTTGCGTCCCGAGGGAGGCAAGGAGGAAGGAGAACTCGGCGCTCTGCGCGAGCGTGATCGAGGACATCACGACCGTGCGCAGCGGCAGCCGGAACGCGGAGGCCAGCAGCCCGACGACCAGCCCCTTCACCGGCACGATCAGCGCCAGCACCGCGAGCACCGCCACCGCGTTCTCGACCAGGAATCCGGGGTCGACCAGCATCCCGATCGAGACGAAGAACAGCCCGGCGAAGATGTCCCGCAGCGGGCTCAGGCCGTTCAGCACCTCGTGCCGGATATCGGACTCCGCCAGCACCACCCCGGCGACGAACGCGCCGAGGGCGGGCGAGAGCCCGAAGAGCGTCGCCGTGTAGGCGGTCATCAGACCCAGCGCCGCCGCCGACAGCACAAACACCTCGCGCTGGCGGATCTGGCGGATGTAGCCGAACACGGGCGGGAGGATCCGCCCACCCACCGGGACCAGGACGGTGAGGAAGACCGCGGCCTTGCCGACCTCCACCAGCACCTCTCGGCCGGACACCCCGGCGTCCGCCGAGACCGCCGTCAGGAGCACCACCAGCACGATCGTCGTCAGGTCCTGGATCGACGACCACGCGATGCCGATCCGCGCGTGGCGCGTCCCGCCCTCGCCGCGCTCGCCCAGCACCTTCGTCAGCACCGTGGTCGAGGAGTTCGAGACGACCGCGCCGAGGAAGAGCGACGGCACCGTCCCCCAGCCGAGCGCCAGCCCCACGAGGTACCCCAGGCCGATCAGCACCACGACCTGGATGTGCGCGCCGATCACGGCGACGCGGCCAATCCGCATGAGGTCGCGAGCGGAGACCTCCATGCCCGTCGCGAAGAGCAGCAGAACCACGCCGATCTCCGCGAGCGCGTTCACGCTGCCCGCGTCCGCGACGAAGCCGGGCGTGTACGGCCCGACCAGCATCCCCGCCACGATGTACCCGAGAATGACGGACTGCCCGAGGCGCGCGGCGACGGCGCCGCTCAGTCCGGCGGCGAGCAGGGCAAACGCCAGGCTGGCGAGGATGGAACCAGTGTCGGTCACCCTCGCACTCTAACAGTGCGACCAGAGGCCCCATGCCGTGCGTGGTGGCGCGGTACGATCGGAGGCGTGACCGACGCCTCGATCCCACACCAGGTCCGCTCGCTCCCCGAGAAGCCGGGCGTCTACATCATGCGAGACGCCCGCGGCGACGTGGTCTACATCGGCAAGGCCCGCCGCCTCCGCGACCGCGTCCGCTCCTACTTCGGCTCCGCGCACTCCCTCGAGCCGAAGGTGCGAGCGCTGGCCGAGACGGTCCGGACGATCGAGCACATCGTGACCCAGAACGAGGCGGAGGCGCTCCACCTCGAGGCCACGCTGGTCAAGCGCTACCAGCCGATCCACAACGTCCGCCTGAAGGACGACAAGCACTACCCCTACCTGAAAGTGGACGTGCAGTCGCCCTGGCCGCGGGTCACCATCACGCGCCGCGTCGCGGACGATGGCGCGCGCTACTTTGGGCCGTACGCCTCCGCCGGGTCGGTGCGGCGCACGCTGGACGTGGTCAAGAAGCTCTTCCCGTGGCGCTCCTGCACCAAGGAGATCACCGGCACCGACCCGCGTCCCTGCCTCGATTACTACATCAAGCGCTGCATCGCCCCATGCACCGCCTACTGCACGCCGGACGAGTACGCGGAGGTCATCCGCGAGACGATGCTGTTCCTCGAAGGCCGCTCCGACGAGGTGAAGCGGCACGTTCGGCAGCAGATGGAGGACGCGGCGGAGGCGCTGGACTTCGAGCGGGCGGCACGCCTCCGCGACCAGTTGCAGGCGATCGAGCGCGTCACCGAGCGCCAGCAGATGGCGACGACCACCCCCCTCGATGCGGACGTGTTCGCGCTCGCCCGACAGGACGACGAGGCGTGCGTGCAGGCGTTCTTTGTCCGCGGCACCGTGGTCGCGGACACGGACTCGTTCATGCTGGACGGCACGCAGGACGCCAGCGACCGCGAGATCCTGCGGGCCTTCCTCGCCCAGTTCTACGAGTCGGCGACCTACGTCCCTCGCTCCGTCCTGCTCTCCGTGGAGCCGGCCGACCGCGAGGAGATCGAGGCGATGCTGCGCCAGCGGCGCGGCACCGTGGTGGAGGTCCATGTCCCGGAGCGCGGCGAGAAGCGCGGCCTGGTCGCCACGGCGGAGGAGAACGCGCGTGAGTCCCTGCGGATGCACCACGTCCGCTGGGTCGCCGACCGCGACAAGACGGACGCCGCCCTCTCGTTGCTGCAGGAGGAACTCGACCTCCCCGCCCGACCCGAGCGGATCGAGTGCTACGACATCTCGACGATCCAGGGCACGAACACCGTCGCCTCCATGGTCGTCTTCAAGCACGGCCAGCCGGCCAACCAGGAGTACCGGCGCTTCCGCATCAAGGCGGTCGAAGGCCAGAACGACTTCGCCTCCATGCAGGAGGTGCTCACGCGCCGCTTCAAGCGCATCGCCGACCGCCGCCGTCGCGAACGCGAGGCCGCGGAGGGTGTGGAGGCGGGGGTCGCGGAAACCGTGACTGAAGAACCCTCGCCGTGGGACGCCGTCCCCGACCTCGTGATCATCGATGGCGGCAAGGGGCAGCTGGGCGTGGCGCTGGACGTGATGCGCAACCTGGGCCTGCGGGACGTGCCGGTCTGCGGCCTTGCCAAGCAGCAGGAGGAGATCTTCGTCGCGGACGTGTCCGAGTCGATCATGCTGCCACGCCAGTCGGAGGCGCTCTACCTCGTCCAGCGCATCCGTGACGAGGCGCACCGCTTCGCCATCACCTACCACCGGCAACTGCGCGGCAAGTCCTCCGTGAAGTCGGTGCTGGACGGCATCCCGGGCGTCGGGCCGAAGCGGAAGCAGGCGCTCCTCCGCAAGTTCGGTTCCGTCAAGGCGATCCGAGAAGCCAGCATCGAGGAGATCGCCTCCACCGTCGGCTTCACGGCGCGCCTCGCGGAGACGGTGAAGCGGTCGCTGTGACCGCGCCCTCGCCCGTCGACCGCCTGGTCGCGCTGGTCGCAGAGCAGGTCCACGACGCGCGCGTGCTGGAGGCAATCCGCGACATCCCGCGCGACCGCTTCGTGCCCGCCCACCTCCGCGCGTGGGCCTATGACGACCAGCCGCTACCCATCGGCGACGGCCAGACCATCTCGCAGCCCACGATCGTCGGGATGATGACGGCGGCGCTCCACCTGCGCGGCGACGAGCGCGTCCTGGAGATCGGCACCGGCTCCGGCTACCAGGCGGCCGTCCTCGCTCGCCTTTGCCGCGAGGTCGTCAGCGTCGAGGTCGTCGACAGCCTGCGCGAAGGCGCCGAGCGCGTCTTGCACGCGCTCGACATCGACAACGTGCGCGTGTTCCGCGCGGGCGACGACCTCGGGATGCCCGGGCTCGCTCCGTTTGACGCGATCATCGTGACCGCCGCCGCACCCGCCGTGCCGGACGTGCTGGTCGCGCAACTCGCGGCCGCCAGACGCCTCGTCATCCCCGTCGGCACGCGCGAAGAACAGCACCTGCTCGTCGTGACCCGCACCGCGGACGGCACCGCGAGCGAGGACCTGGGCCCGTGTCGCTTCGTGCCGCTGGTCGGCCCGTACGGCTTCGAGGAGCGTTCCCGCGCGTAACGCGACGGACATCGCCGGGGCCGATTATGTAGACACGGATGCATACAGCGGGTATACAAGGTGGCCGGTGACGCTGGGAGCGGGCGGCTTCCCCAGCAGCAACGAATGCGGCACCGATGCAACTCGCAGGAATGCGGTCGCACTGAAGCGCCGCGGTACGGCCTCGTCCATCGGGGCTCGCATGATTGCGCGGGGGAACCGTGGACGAGCGCACCGAAGCGTTCCTGCACTACCTGTCCGCCGAACGCGGATCCTCCAAGAACACGATCGATGCGTACCGCAACGACCTCAGCGGCTTCCGCCGATTCCTCCAGGAGCGCGGCCTCGCCGGCGAACCGGCCCGCGTCCTGACGCGCGACACCATCCTCGACTACATCGCGGACCTGAACGCGCGCCGCTACGCGAAGGCCACCGTCGCCCGCAAGGTCGCCGCGGTGAAGTCGTTCTGCGCCTTCCTGCTCGATCACGGCGACCTCACCTCCAACCCCACGGTGGAGGTCGATTCACCTCGCGCGTTCCGTCAGCCACCGCAGGTGATGTCCGTCGCCCAGATCGATGCGCTCCTGAACGAGCCGTCGAAGTACGACTCGCCCGAGGCGACACGCGACTCCGCGATGCTGCAGCTGATGTACGCCAGCGGGATGCGCGTCACCGAACTCGTGTCGCTGGACATGAGCAACCTGCACCTCAACGCCGTTGAACCGCGCGTCATCTGCAAGGGCAAGGGCAACAAGGAGCGCATGATCCCGATCGACGAGCACACGATCGGGGTGCTGGAGCGCTACCTGGACGAGGCGCGGACGCAACTGCTGAAGAACCGTCCGAACTCCGCGCTGTTCGTGAACCGCCGCGGCGAACGCCTCACCCGCCAGGGGTTCTGGCTGATCCTGAAGGGCTACGCGAAGGGCGCCGGGATCGACGTGAAGGTCACGCCGCACACCCTCCGCCACTCCTACGCCACTCACCAGCTCCGTGGCGGCCGCACGCTCCGCGAGGTTCAGGAGATGCTCGGCCACGCCAACGTCTCCACGACGCAGATCTACACCCACCTGGCCGACGAACACGTCCGCGAGGTGTACGACGAGGCGCATCCCCGCGCCCGTTAACCTCGGACGGTTGTCCGGGGGCCGCACCGCTGCGATCCTGCATGGGCCAGCCCGCCAGCCAGGCGGCACGCGGACGAAGGGGCCCCCGTGGAGATCATCGACGTACACGCGCGCGAACTGCTCGACTCCCGGGGCAACCCGACTGTCGAGGTCGACGTCGAACTGGAGGACGGCTCCCGCGGCCGCGCCGCCGTCCCCTCTGGCGCCTCCACCGGCGCCTATGAGGCCGCCGAGCTCCGCGACGGCGACCCGGACCGCTTCGGCGGCAAGGGCGTCCTGAAGGCCGTCCAGCACGTCAACGAAGACCTGTTCTCCGCCGTCGTCGGCATGGACGCCTTCGACCAGGCCGGCGTGGACCGCGCCCTCATCGAGGCGGACGCGACGCCCAACAAGGCGCGGCTCGGCGCGAACGCCATCCTCGGCGTCTCGCTTGCCGTCGCGAAGGCCGCGTCGGAGGCGACCGGGCAGCCGCTGTTCCGGTACCTCGGCGGTGCGGGGGCGCGCGTGCTCCCGGTGCCGATGTGCAACGTGCTGAACGGCGGCGCGCACGCCACGAACTCCACCGACTTCCAGGAGTTCATGCTCATGCCCGTCGGCGCACCCACCTTCCGCGAGGGGCTGCGCTGGGTCGTGGAGTGCTACCAGGTCCTGAAGAAGCAACTCCACGCGAAGGGCTTCGCCACCACCGTGGGCGACGAGGGCGGGTTCGCGCCCACGCTCGGCTCCAACCGCGCCGCCATGGACCTGCTGATGGACGCGATCCAGGCCGCGGGACTGGAGCCCGGCCGCGACATGGCGATCGCGCTCGACCCCGCCACCTCCGAGTTGTTCCGCGGCGGCGCGTACGTCCTCGAGCGCGAGGGGCGCACGGTCACCTCCGCCGAACTCGCCGACCTGTGGGCGGAGTGGGTGCGCGACTACCCGATCGTTTCGATCGAGGACGGCATGGCGGAGGACGACTGGGAGGGCTGGAAGACGCTGACGCAGCGCGTCGGTGACCGCACCCAGATCGTCGGCGACGACCTTTTCGTCACCAACGTCGAACGCCTCGGCCGCGGCATCGACGAGGGCGCCGGGAACGCGATCCTCATCAAGGTGAACCAGATCGGCACCCTCACCGAGACCTTCGAGGCGATCCGGCTGGCGCACACGAACGGCTACCGCGCCGTCATCTCTCACCGATCCGGCGAGACGGAGGACACGACCATCGCCCACATCGCCGTCGCCACCGGCGCCGGCCAGATCAAGACCGGCGCACCGGCGCGCACCGACCGCACCGCCAAGTACAACGAACTGCTGCGCATCGAGGAACTCCTCGGCGACGGTGCCGTGTACGCGGGCCGCGCGGCCTTGCGGCGCTAGCGTGACCACCAACGGCAACGGCCCCCGCGACGCCGGGCCAGACGAGACGGGCTTCCGTATCCAGGACCCGCCGCAGCGTGTCTCCGGGATGCGCGTGCTCACCGGCTGGACGCTCCCCGGCAAGCCCGCCGACCTCGCGCCCGCGGCGGAGGACGCCTGGCGGCAGACCGGGTTCCTCTGCGCGGAGGACCTGCACCTCCTCGGCGTGGGGCTGGACATCCAGGCCCGCCTCGCCGCGACCGGGTACACCGCGACCGCCCGCAACATGACCATGGCGGCGTTCGCCAGCCTCTGGAGCCGCGCGTTCCTCACCCAGTCGGACGCCGCCGGGCTCGTCCGCCGGGGCTCCTACCAGTCCGCGCTCGCCCTCATCCGCCAGGCGGTTGAGTTCGTCGGCGGCCAGGCCGGCCTCGACGCCGAGATCGACGAGTGGCGGCGCTGGACGCACGAGGCGTACGGCCGCCACGCGGAGACCCGGTCGGTGGAGGTGGGCCTCGGGTCGTACTTCTCCGGCTCCGGCATCTCCGGCGACCAGCACCTGCGGCTCATCTACCGCGCAAGCAGCGACTTCGGCCGCCCGAACTTCGGCCCCACCGCCCTGTTCGTCGCGAACGAGGCGTCCCACGAGCGCTACCCGCTCATCTTCGGCGACCAGGCGTTTCACCTCGGCTGGGCGCAGTTGCTGCTCGGCTGGCTGCTCCGCGTCGGCGCGGTGCAACTCCACGTCGCGCTGCACCTCGCGGGCCAGTTCCCAGCGCCCTCCGACCTCCGCGAGGAGGCGGCGGGGCACGTCCGTGCCGTGGAGTCACTGCTGGGCGCGGCGGACCGCTGCCGCCTGGAGGAGTGGACGGACGCGGAGGGGCGCCGTCGCCACCTGCTCGTCGACTTCCGCCGGCAGCCCTCGGACGCCCCGGGCCGCCTGCTGTTCTGAGCGACGGGTCGATGGCGCGACGACCGAACCTTCACCGGGGGCGCATGGAACGGTCGCTCGGCCGCCGGTAGAATCTGACCGCACCACGGGGAGGCGCTTCAACCATGACCCTTCGAGTCGGCATCAACGGCTTCGGTCGCACGGGACGCATGGCGTTCCGCGCCTGGTACGAGAACCGCCGCGACGACTTTGAGATCGTCGCCATCAACCGCGGCCCGGTCGCGATCCGCACCCACCTCCTGCGGCATGACTCGGACTACGGGCGCTTCCCGGCCGAGATCGTGGACGGCAAGGACTCTTTCACCGTCGGCGGGCACGAGGTGCGCGTCTTCAACGCCAACAGCCCGGAAGACGTCCCCTGGGGCGACGCCGGCGTGGACGTGGTGATCGAGTCCACGGGCGAGTTCCGCGACGCGAAGAGCGCCGGCGCCCACCTGAAGGGTGGCGCGAAGAAGGTCATCATCTCCGCCCCGGCCAAGGGCGAAGACTGGACCGTCATCATGGGCATCAACCATGACGAGTACGACCCGGCCCGGCACCACGTCATCTCCGCCGGCTCCTGCACCACCAACTGCGTGGCACTGGCCGTGAAGGTCATGCACGACGCGTTCGGCGTGGAGAGCGGCTTCATGTCCACCATCCACTCCTACACCGGCGACCAGAACCTGGTGGACAACTCGCACAAGGACCTGCGCCGCGCCCGCGCTGCCGCGCTGAACATCGTCCCGACGTCCTCGGGCGCGTCTCAGCTGGTCGGCAAGATCATCCCGGAGCTCGCCGGCAAGTTCGACGGCTTCGCCTACCGCGTCCCCACGCCGACCGTCTCCGTCGTCGACATGGTGACGCAGTTGAAGGACGCCCCCTCCGAGGGCGAGATCAACGAGGCGTTCGTGGCGGCCTCCGGCGGCAAGATGAAGGGCTACCTCTTCGTCGAGACCGAGGAACTGGTGTCGTCCGACTTCAAGGGCCACGCCGGCTCCGCGATCCACGACGCGCCGAGCACCATGGTGGTGAACGGTGGCCACACGGCGAAGACCGTCACCTGGTACGACAACGAGTGGGGCTACTCCTGCCGCCTCACCGACGTGATCGCGATGATGGCGGAGCGCGGCCTGAAGTAGCCGCCGAGGGCGGACGCCCTCCCCGAGCAGCACACGGACGGCCGGGCGGATGCGCCCGGCCGTTCTGCACTCCGAGGCCGCCCCGACCGATCCAGGGGCTATCGCCGCGTCGTATTATGTAGTGACGGTGGGGTTCCGAGCGCCGGCTGCCATGCACCTCGTGGCGGCGGGCGTACCTCGGGCGGGGCGGAGCCTGCCGTGGCGGCGCGGACGTCGCGCTGGCTCGAGCCGGCGTCCGCGCTCGCACCCCCGCCCCCGACCGAGGCGTACCGATCCCTACCGAGGGGACTTGCATCGGAAATGACTTACGATATACTAGTGACATACTGAATAGGAGTCACACCATGCCCGTCCCCGTCGCACGCCTCAACCACGCCGTCCTCTACGTCCGCAACCTGGACCGGGCGGTCGACTTCTACCACCGTGCCTTCGGCTTCGAGGAGATCGGCCGCGAGGGCGGCATGATGGCCTTCCTCCGCGCCGCCGGCTCCGACAACCACCACGACCTCGGCCTGCTGCAGGTCGGCGAGCACGCCCCCTCCCCCACCCGCGGCTCGGTCGGCCTCTACCACCTCGCCTGGCAGGTCCCCACCATCGAGGACCTCGCGCAGGCCGCCTCCGTCCTCGTCGAACTGGACGCGCTCACCGGCGCCTCCGACCACGGCGCGACGAAGTCGCTGTACGGCCACGACCCGGACGGCAACGAGTTCGAGGTGATGTGGATGCTCCCCCGCGACCAGTGGGGCGAGTTCGACCGCCGCGGCGTCATCCTCCCGCTGAACCTCCAGCGCGAACTCGACCGCTTCGCTGGCGTCGCCACCGCCTAGCCCTCGCCACCCCGCGGGGCCGGGGAGGGGGCAGGGTTCCGGTGCGATAATCATCCCGAGTGAGCCCCACGGATGTTCGCCGAAACGTAGGTCCTTCTCTTGCCACTTCAGATCTGGATCGATGAGAGCGGCGCCAAGGGGCAGGGCATTCATATGTGCCTATTGGGGCTGATGGCCGATGCTGAGGCGTGGTCAGAGTTCTCAGATCGTTGGCGGGCCGCGCGGGACACACGACCGAAGATCGCTTCAATGCACATGGTCGAAGCTGCCCGTCTGGGCGGTCAGTTCTACGGGTGGTCGCCGGAAGAGCGCGACGCCAAAGTTCGGCGCATGCTCTCGGTGCTCAACGACACTGCCACTATCGGCTTCTTCGCTCTCATCGATGCGTACGCGTGGACACACTCTGTTACGCCGCTCACGAGTACTGCGAAGACCCGCGCGGGACAGCTCCTGCGCTACCAAGCCGACCCATACTTCTTGGGCTTCGCCTCGATCCTTTTTGCGATCGCACGACACCTGAAACTCAGCAGACACCAGGAGCGGGTCGAGATCATCTTTGATGACAGCCGAATCAGCGGAACCCGCGCCCGCCAGTTCTATCCCGCGATCCTCGAACTCATGGATGCCGACGAACGTGCACGAATGCCGGCCGAACCACTATTCCGCGCGGACGATGAGTTTATGCCCCTCCAGGCTGCAGACATGCTCGCCTGGCCGCTACGCAGGGCTGCGGAGGGCGGAAGCAGCGACTTCGGTTGGATACATGAGGAACTGACCAACATTGGATGGAGCGTTCTGAGTCCAGTGTTTGGAGTTCACGACATTGGGAAGATGATCCTGAAGTCGGTGAGCGAGCCGATACCGCAGGACCTACACGAACGCATGAATCGCGCGCTGGGGCTGAGCGACAAGACACCGAACGGGCCACTCCTCACGCCCTGATCCCCCTCCGGCCCGTCGCGGCAGCGACCGGGGCCCCGCCGTGGTGGGGTGGATCCCACCACATCTCATCCCCTCTCTCGATGGGAGAGGGGGCAGGGGATGAGGGGCGGGCCGCCAGGCCCGCAGCAGCGCCACTCGCCTCCTCCACGCCCCCGTCGAGGCCGCGCCGCCGCCACCCGCACGCTCGAGCGCCCCACGCCCCGAGGGCGTAGGGCCACGCTCGCCCGCCCCGCGCCGGGCCTCTACACTCGTTAGCGATGCTCGACGCACTCTCTGACCGCCTCCAGGGCACCTTCAAGCGACTCGGCACCAAGGGACGCATCGGCGAGAAAGAACTCGACGAGGCGCTCCGCGAGGTGCGCGTCGCGCTGCTCGAGGCGGACGTCAACTTCAAGGTCGTCCGGGACTTCATCGCCCGCGTGCGAGAGCGCGCGCTGGGCCAGGAGGTTCTGAAGTCGATCACGCCCGCCCAGCAGGTCATCGCCATCGTCAACGAGACGCTGGTGGAGACGCTGGGCAAGGAGAGCGCCGCCCTCCTGAAGCCGCAGGCCGGGCCGATGAAGGTCATGGTCGTGGGCTCCAAGGGTGGCGGTAAGACCACCCTCGCGGGCCGCCTCGCGCTGAAGTTCAAGAACGACGGCTACCGCCCGCTCCTGGTCTCCACCGACTTCGAGCGCGTCGCCGCCAGCGAGCAGCTGCAGGTGCTCGCCCGCAGCATCGATGTCCCCTCCTACGTGGAGGAGAAGCCCGCGCCCGCCTCGGCGGTCGCGAAGCGCGCCCTCGCGCACGCCGCCCGCATCAACGCGAACGCCATCGTCGTCGACTCCGTCGGCATCGTGGCCCTGGACGACGAGGTCGCGGACGACCTCGCCGGCCTCGCGGACGAGGTGGACCCGACCGAGCTGCTGATCGTGGTGGACGCGCTGACCGGCCAGGAGGCCGTCACGCTCGCCAAGGAGCTGCACGAGGTCCTCGAGGGCACCGGCATCGTCGTCACCAAGGTCGACTCGGACACCCGCGGCGGCGCCGTGCTCTCCGTGCGGGAGGTGACCGGCCTCCCGGTGAAGTTCATCACCACCGGCGAACGCCTCGAAGCGCTGGAGGAGTTCCACCCGGACCGCTTTGCCAGCCGCCTGCTCGGCATGGGTGACGTCGTCTCGCTCGTCGAGAAGGCGAAGCAGGCGATGGGGGAGCGCGACGCCAAGGACGTGGCGAAGCGGATGCGCTCCGGCCAGTTCGATCTGGAGGACTTCCTCACTCAGATGCAGCAGATGAAGAAGATGGGCCCGCTTTCCGGGATCCTGGAGATGCTGCCGGGCGCCGGCCAGCTGAAGGGGCAACTCGGGAACGCCGACCTGACAGACGCCTACTTCCGCCAGAGCGAGGCGATCATCTTCTCCATGACCCCGCAGGAGCGCCGGCACCCAGAAATCATCAACGGATCCCGCCGCCGCCGCATCGCCCGCGGCTCGGGGACCACCCCGGCGGACGTGAACCGCCTCTTGAACCAGTTCGCGGATGCCCGCAAACTGATGAAGGCCATGACCACCGGCAAGGGTGCCGGTGGCATCATGCGCATGCTCGGGCTGTAGCGCCGGGCGCTCGCCCGATCCAGACCCAACAGACACCGTGGCCCGCGGGCCGCTCGGAGGTAGTGTTCGTGCTCAAGATTCGCCTGCGCCGCACCGGCCAGAAGCACCAGCCCTCGTACCGCGTCGTCGTCGCCGACAAGGACGCCCCGCGCGATGGCAAGTTCATCGAGATCGTCGGGCACTACAACCCGCGCACCGAGCCCGTGACCTTCGAGGTCAAGGCGGAGCGCATCCAGCACTGGATCGGCCAGGGCGCCCAGCCGTCCGAGACCGTCCACCGCCTCCTGCACCAGCGCGGCATCATCACCGCCGAGCCGCCGAAGCGCGACACCAAGCCGACCCGCGCCGAGCGCGAGGCCGCCGAGGCTGCCGCGAAGGCCGCCGCCGAGGCGAAGAAGGCTGCCGAAGCCGCCGCCAAGGCTGCTGCCGAGGAGGCCGCGAAGGCTGCCGCCGAGGCCGAGAAGGCCGCCGCCGAAGGCGCCGCCTCCTAGTCTGGCGGAGGCCCCGGCATGAAGGCACTCATCGAATACTTGGCGCGCGCCCTCGCGGAGTTCCCGGACGAGGTGCTCGTGGAGGAGGAGCATGACGGCGACCGCGTCGTCCTGCACCTCTACGTGAACGAGTCGGACAAGGGACGCATCATCGGCCGCGACGGCCGGTGCGCGAACGCGATCCGCTCGCTCCTCCACGTCGCCGCCGTCCGCGCTGGCGTCCGCGCCACCCTCAGCATCGAGTAGCCCCGATGCCCAAACGGCCTCGGGCCGCAGAGCCGGGCGCGCGCGTCGCCATCGGCCAGATCAACGCCCCCTTCGGGGTGCGCGGCCACGTGAAGGTGACCCCGCTGACCTCCAACCCGGAGCGCATCCGAGTGGGCGCGACGTTCTTCGTGCAGGGCGAGCCGCGCCGCATCGTGGACATCAAGTACCCGCGTGGCTATCCGGCCGTCCTGCTGGAAGGCGTCGCCGACCGGGACGAGGCGGAGCGCCTCCGCGGCGTCCTGCTGGAGATGGAGGAGGCCGCCCTCCCCGACCTCCCCGAGGGCGAGTACTACGTGGACGACCTGGTCGGGCTGCGCGTGGTCACCACGGACGGCCGTGACCTCGGCACGCTCCAGGAGGTGCTGACCACCGGCTCGAACGACGTCTACCTCGTGCGGAAGCCCGGCGCGAAGGACATCCTGATCCCGGCGCTGAACGACGTGGTCCTGACCGTGGACTTCGAGGCGAACACGATGACGGTCGAGGCGGTACCCGGCCTGCTGGAGTAGGCCGGGCGGATTGCCGCTGCGGTACGCCGTTCCTACACTGGACGGACGTTCCCGGGGATGTAGCTCAGCTGGGAGAGCGCCGCAATCGCACTGCGGAGGCCAGGGGTTCGAATCCCCTCATCTCCACCACGGATCACCTCGAAGCCGGCCCGCAGGGGCCGGCTTCGTCTTCCCCCGACGCGCTCCTGGCAGGCGTATCGTGGCGTCGGTACCGCCCACCCGGTGGCGGTCCAGGAAGGCGCTCCCGATGTACCTCGATACCACACAGGGCAGTCCCGCCTATCCCGCGCGGCTGGAGATCGACTACCCGGCCACGCTGAACCGCGGCACCACGTTCTTCCGCCTGGTCACCGCGATCCCCGCGCTCATCCTCAACTCGCTCGTCACCTCCGGCCTCCAGTCGCTGGCCTTCGGCGTGGCGTTGATGCTGCTCTTCCGCCGGCGCTACCCGAAGCCGTGGTTCGACTGGGTGCTATACCTGCAGCGCTACTCCACCCGAGTCGGCGCCTACGCGCTGCTCCTCACCGACCAGTACCCCTCCACAACGGACACGCAGGCTGTCCACGTCGACCTCGACTACCCCGAGGACGGCACGCTCAATCCGCTGCTGCCGCTGGTGAAGTGGCTGCTGGCGATCCCGCACTACATCGTGTTGCTGTTCCTGGGCATCGCGCTCATGGTGGTCACCGTGCTCGCGTGGTTCCTGATCCTGATCCGGGGCCACTACCCGCGCGGACTGTTCGACTTCGCTGTCGGCGTGAACCGCTGGGGGCTGCGCGTGGTGGCCTACGTGCTCCTGCTGAACACTGACCGCTACCCGCCCTTCTCGCTACGCTAGTCGCGCAGCGACCGAGGGGGTCCCCAGTGTTCATCGCCATGAACCGCTTCCAGACCGTGCCCGGCAAGGGCGAGGAGTTCGAGCGCATCTGGCGCGAGCGGGAGACCTACCTGGACCAGGTGCCCGGCTTCGTCCGCTTCGCCCTGCTGCGCGGCGACGCGCCCGGCGAGTACATCTCCCACTCCACGTGGGAGAGCCGCCAGGCGTTCGAGGATTGGACGCAGAGCGAGGCATTCCGGAAGGGCCACGCGCAGGGCTCGCTCATGGGCGTGCTCGCCGGCCCGCCGCAGATCGGGCTGTACGAGGCGGCGCTGACGCAGGAGGCCGGCGAACCCTCGCGCGGGTAGTGGACAGGAGCCGCGGCGCGTTTCCCTCCGCGGCGCGGTGTGCGATCTTCGGAAGTGCGCCCTCGTAGCTCAGGGGATAGAGCGGCGGCGTCCTAAGCCGCGCGTCGGAGGTTCGAATCCTTCCGGGGGCACCATCCCGCACCGACGCGCGCCCGCCGAGGCGCCTCTGCCGCTGCTCTCGCCGCTAGCGGGCAGCGGGGACCACGTCTCGCAGCGCACGCAGCACGCGGTCGTTCCGCGGGATATCGCCGGCGATCTCGCTCCGATGCGCGAATGGCATGTCGCCGTTCGGCAGGACGATGAACACCCCGCCCAGTTGAGCCTTGTCACCCTGCGTCGCCCCCTGCCGATACCCCTGCCTCAGCACGCGCAGGCTGTTGATGTAGAAGCGCGGGTTGAGGACGAAGAACCAGGACGGCCGCTTCGCGCCGAGCGCGCGGTAGACGTCCCGCTCCGGGTTGGTGAACACCGGCACGTCAAAGGCGTAGTCCTCCACGAAGGCCTGCGCCATGAACGGGGTGCCGTTGCCGATCACGGCCACGTCCGCGCCCATCGCCCGGACCTCCGGCAGGATCTCGCGCATCCTCGCCACGTGCTCCTTGCAGAAGATGCAGCCGAAGTGGCGCATCAGCACCAGCAGCAGCGGCCGCTCCGCCCACAGGCTGCCGAGGCGCACCGTGTCGCCAGCCGGCGTCAGGATCTCCAGGTTCGCGATCTGCTCGTCGAGGTGTTCCATCGGGTCGCTCCCAGCGTCCGCGTGCCGCGCGAATCGTGGTCAATCCATGCTATCGCCATGCGTGCTATCTTCCCGCCGCGTCGACGCCCATCGATCCCGAGATGGCCGCCCGGCACGTGGACGCCGTCCCGCGCGGGCGGCGCGCGCCTCGGGGTCGACGCGTACGAGGAGGGTCCCCATGGCGCAACTCTTCGACGAGATCCGCGTGCTGGAGGTCGCGGGCAGCGTGGCCGGGCCGTTCGCTGGCAAGCTGTTCGCGGACTACGGCGCGGACGTGCTGAAGGTGGAGCCGCCGAGCGGAGACCCCGCCCGTCACCACGGCCCGTTCAAGGACGATGTCCCGAACCCGGAGACCTCTGCCCTCTTCCTTCACCTCAACACGAACAAGCGGTCCGTCACCCTGAACCTGGAGGAGGAGTCCGGCCGCGCCATCTTCCGCCGGCTCGCCGCCGAGGCCGACATCATCATCGAGGACTTCCGCCCCGGGCAGATGGACGAGTGGGGCATCGGCTACGAGGCGCTCTCCGGCGACCACCCCGGCCTGGTCATGGCCTCGATCACCCCGTTCGGCCAGAGCGGCCCCTGGCGGGACTACCTGGGCTCTGAGCTCACGCTGCAGGCGATGGGCGGCCCGATGCACACCAACGGCTCGCCTCACCGCGAGCCGATCAAACTCGGCGGGTTCGTGGCGCACTATCACGCCGGCATCGCCGCCGGCCTCGGCGCGCTCATGGCGCGCTTCCGCGTGGAGATGGGCGGCGAGGGCGACCACATCGACCAGGCGGTGTACGAGGCGCAGGCAGGCTTCCGTGACCGGCGCACGGTCTACCTCACCGGCGCGTCCTACACCGGCTTCGCCGCCCGACGGCAGGCGGCCGGCGCGCGCACCGCGAACGGCGTCCGCCCGGCGCAGGACGGCTACGTGAACATCTACGCGGGCGGCACCAAGCACTTCCTGCCGTTCCTGGACGTGATCGGCCGCCCTGACCTGAAGGAGCATCCCGACGCCACCAAGGCGCTGCACGAGTACTCGCCGGAGTTCGCGGCGGAGGTGGAAGCCGCGTGGATGCAGTGGCTGATGGAGCGCCCGAAGCGCGAGTCGGTCGCCCTCACCCAGGCGGTCGGGCTCCTCGGCGGCGCCGTGCTCGGCATGGATGACCTGCTCAGCGACCCGCACTACCGGGGCCGCGGCGTCTGGGAGACGATCGAGCACCCCGTCGCCGGCACGTTCGAGTACCCCGGGCGGCAACTCCTGCTCTCCGAGACCCCGCGCCAGCAGGCGCGGCGCGCGCCGCTCCTCGGCGAGCACAACGTGGCGGTCTACTGCGAGCACCTGGGCATTCCCCGCGAGGAACTCGCCCGGCTACGCCAGCAGGGCGTGATCTAAGGAGACGGCGATGACGACGAATCCCCGACGCCTGCCGCTCGAGGGCATCAAGATCGCTGAAGTCACGGTGGTGTGGGCGGGCCCCCACGTCACGCAGCTCCTCGGCGAGTGGGGCGCGGACGTGATCCGCGTGGAGCCGGTCAACAAGATCCAGCCCTACTCCCGCGGCGGCGAGCGCGTCACCTCCTCCGAGGTGGCGATCAACGCCGCCGTGCAGGGGCAGCTGACCTCCGCCTACCCCGACCTGGACCCCGGCGACGACCCGTGGAACCGTAGTTCGGCCTTCAACGCGCACGCACGCAACAAGCGGTCGATGGCCTGCGACATCACCTCCCCCGAGGGGCGCGAGGCCTTCCTCCGGCTCCTGAAGCAGGTGGACGTGTTCATCGAGAACAACGTCCCGGAGACGATCGAGAAGGCGAACCTGACGTGGGACGTGGTGCGGGAGGTCAACCCGCGCCTGATCATGGTGCGGATGCCCGCCTACGGCCTGAACGGGCCGTACAAGAACTACCGCGGCTTCGGCACGCACGTGGAGGGCATGATCGGCCACCACCTCCTGCGCTCCTACCCGGACGAGTCGCCCGAGCACACCGGCGACGCCTTCACGGCGGACGCGCTGGCCGGCGTCATGGGCGCCTTCGCCATCGCCTCGGCGATCCGGTCGCGCGCCCGCACCGGCCTCGGCCAGCAGATCGAGATGCCGCTGGCGGAGGCGTTCCTGCCGGTGCTGGGCGAGTACCTGCTCGACTACACGATGAACGGCCGGACGACCCCGCCGCAGGGCAACCTGCACCCCTCCCACGCCCCGCACGGCGTCTACCCGACGGACGGCCACGACCAGTGGATCGCCATCGACGTCTGGGAGGACGACCAGTGGCGCGCGCTCTGCACCGTCCTCGGCGCGGATACGCTCGCGGCCGACGAGCGCTTCTCGACCAAGGCATCGAGGCACCGCCACCGGGACGCGCTCGACCGGGCGCTGCCGGAGTTCACGCGCGGCCGGGAGAAGGAGGCGCTGTTCCATGCCCTCCAGGCCGCCGGCGTCTGCGCGGCCCCCGTCCACGACGAACTCGAGGCGCTCCAGTCCGAGCACCTCAACGCCCGTGGCTTCTTCGAGACGGTGGACATGGAGGGCGTGGGGCCGCGGGTCTACCCGGGCATCATGACGAAGTGGGCGAACACCCCGAACCGCATCCGCCGGCCTCCCGCACGCCTCGGCGAGCACAGCCACGAGATTTACGTGGACATGCTGGGCTACTCCGAGGAGGAGTACCAGGCGATGGTGGCGAAGGGGCTCGTGGGCGACACCTACCCGGAGACGCTGGTACCGCGCAACTGGAAGCGCTGACCCTCCGCCGCGGCCCCGTACCCGATCCCGAGTCGCCCCGCCCGATTTGAAGTCGAGCCGGGGCGGGGTGATGCTCGACGCATGGATCTGCAGGAGGGCCTCGCCCTCGTCGTCGCCGGAGTCCTGATCGGCACGTACGCCACTGCGATTGGTGCGGGCGGTGGCTTCCTGCTGGCGCCGCTCCTCTTGCTCCTCTACCCGGACGCGCCACCCGTGGCGATCACCACCGCCTCCCTCACCGTCGTGGTCGTCACCGCGACCGCCTCCACGGCGGTGATGTCGCAGGAGCGGCTGGTGGACATCCCGCTCGTCCTGGCGATCGCCGCCTTCGGCATCCCCACCGCCATCCTCGGCGGCATGACGACGGCGCTCGTCCCGCGCGAGGTGTTCGCGCTCGGCTTCGCCGTCCTGGTCCTGGTGATCGGCGTCTACCTGATCTGGCAGCCCGTGGCGCAGATCGCACCGCCGTCAACCCGCTCGTGGCGGCGGGAGATCGTCGACCGCAGTGGCCAGCGCTACCTCTACCGCGTCCCGGTGCTCCGAGGATTCCCGGCGTACGTCTCCGGCGTCTTCGTCGGGACGCTGGCCGGGATCGGCGGTGGCCCGATCGGGATGCCCGTGATGACCCGCGTCCTGCGCGTCCCGCACCCGATCGCGTCCACCTCCGTCCAGGCGCTGATCATCCTGCAGTCGGGGAGCGCGGTGCTCATGCACCTGGCGGTCGGCAACCAGGGCGCGCCCATGGAGTCCGTGCCATGGCTCGCCGTCGGCGGCATCGTCGCCGCGCCGCTGGGGCGAGGCCTGCGACGCCGCCTCGGCGAGGGGCCGCTCACCCGGGCGCTCGCGTTCGGGTTGATCTTCATCGCCGCGCGCACCGCGTGGAGCGCCTTCGCCTAGCCCGGTACGATGGGCCTCGCAGCCCCCCCGCGCACCGAGAGCGACCCGCCCCCATGACGACGCCCGCCGAGTTCGCCCGACGCCGCCAGCAGCTGATGCGCACCCTGGCACGGGAGGCCGGCAAGGACACCGCCGCCATCTTCGTCGCCGCGGACGAGGTGGTCCGCAACGGTGACGTCCACCACGCCTACCGCCAGGAATCCACGTTCTGGTACCTCACCGGCTTCGAGGAGCCGGAGGCGGTGCTGGTGCTGCGCCCCGGCCATGAGCAGCCGGTCACGATGTTCGTGCGGCCGCACGACCCCGTCATGGCGGTCTGGGTCGGCCCGCGGGCGGGGGTGGACGGCGCGACCTCCGTGTACGGCGCGGACGCGGCCCACCCGATCGAGGACCTCGAGACCGTGCTGCCGAAGTTGCTCGGCGGCGTGCGCTCGATCTACTACGCGCTGGGCTCTGACCGCCGCGTCGATGCGCTCATCACGCGCATCGTCTCGGACCGGCGCGACATGGCGCAGCGCGGCCCCGCACCCGTGGAGGCGGTGCGGGAGCCCTCCACGCACGTCGACGCGCAGCGCCTGATCAAGAGCGCGGCCGAGGTGCGATCGCTCCAGCGCGCGATCGACATCACCGGCGCCGGCCTCGCCGTCGCGATGGCGGCGACCCGCCCCGGCATGTACGAATACGAAGTGCAGGCGGTGCTCGAGCAGGAGTACCGCCGCCTCGGCTCACCGCGCGAGGGGTTCCCGACGATCGCGGCCTCCGGTGAGAACTCCTGCACGCTGCACTACGTCAGCAACCGCCGGCAGATCCAGCGCGGCGACCTCATGCTGCTCGATACCGGCGCGGAGTGGGACTACTACAGCGCGGACGTGACCCGCACCTACCCGGCGAGCGGCCGCTTCACCACCGCCCAGCGGGACGTGTACGACATCGTCCTCGCCTCGCAGGAGGCGGGCATCGCGAAGACCGCGCCGGGCGTCGCCTTCCACGCCGTCCACCAGGCCAGCCTCCGCGTGCTCGTGGAGGGACTCATCGACCTCAAGGTGCTGCGCGGCACGGTGGAGTCGAACATCGAGCGCGAGACGTACCGGCCGTACTACATGCACTCCACGAGCCACTGGCTCGGCCTCGACGTCCACGACGCGGGCGCCTACCGCTCCGGCACCCGGTCCACGACGCTCCGCCCTGGCATGGTGCTGACGGTCGAGCCGGGCCTCTACTTCGCGCCCGGATCGAAGGCCGCGAAGCGCCTCCAGGGCATCGGCATCCGCATCGAGGACGACGTGCTCGTCACCCCGGGCGGCCGGCGCGTGCTCTCCGGCCGCATACCGAAGACGCCCGACGCGCTCGAGGCGCTCGTCGGGAGCGCCCGCTAGCCGTGCGGGGGACGCCGCGCTCCGTCCCCGCCCTCCTCGCGACCGCGCTGCTCGCGCTCGCCCTCGCCGCCTGCGGCCACACCGAGGGCGCAGCGACGCCCGTCCCGAGCGCGACCGTGATCGCGGCGGAGGACGCGGAGCCGGACGCGCCGCTCGGCCTCCAGGCGCCCGAGCCCGGCGCGAAGGCGCCCACACCGGTGGGAGGCGTCCCGTTCCCGGAGATCTCGGCCGGCGCGGCCATCGTCATGGACGGCGACTCCATGGCCGTCCTCTACGAACGAAACGCCCACGAGCGGCGCGAGCCGGCGAGCGTGACAAAGATGGCGACCGCCATCCTCGTCGCGGAGAACGCGAGCATGGACGCCGTCTTCACCTCCGACATCCACCACTGGGACCTGGACTGGGACAGCAGCACGATGGGGCTGGAGCCGGGCGACCAGCTGACGGTCCGCGACCTGCTCCTTGGCCTGATGCTCGTCTCTGGCAATGACGCCGCCATCGTCCTCGGGCGGCACATCGCCGGCTCGGACGAAGCGTTTGTGGACGCCATGAACGTGCTCGCCGCCCGCCTCGGCCTCCAGGACACGCACTTCATGAACGCGCACGGCTACTCGCAGGACGGCCACTACAGCAGCGCCTACGACCTCGCCCTGATCGCGCGGTACCTCATGTCCATCGAGGCGCTGCGGGAGGTGGTCGGCACGGAGCAGATCGTGGTGATGGGCGTCGGCGCGGACGGCGCCGAGCGGGAGTTCGACCTCTACAACCACAACCCCCTGCTCAACTACACCCCGGGGGTGGACGGCGTGAAGACCGGCTTCACCGAGCGCGCGGGCCGCACCTTCGCCGCCACCGCCGTCCGGGACGGCCACCGCGTCATCGTCGTCATCCTCGACGCGCCGATGCGCGCGGAGGACTCGATCGCCCTGATCGAGTGGGCGTACGCCGCGCACACCTGGCCGGAGTAGCGAGCGGCCCGCCCCGACCCTCGCTAGCCGGGCGACCTTCGCACGGTTGATCGAGGTGCTCCCGAAGTGCCTCGACCGGTGTCGGAGCGGATCAGGGTTCACCCGCAGATTCGGTCTTGACTCGTTATCGGTTGGATCACGAGTCTCGCCTCGATGGCCGCTAGCCAGAACTGATCATGCGCTGCGCCATCACATCTGCTCATGGGTGTCAGCAGGTGTATTGACACGCCCGACCAGCGGCGTAGGATGGCCAAGCGTCTCCGAATAAGTGATGACGCACCTATACCGTTTACCACAATATGTAGTGTTCGAACCGCACTCCCACCCACAAGATCTGGGCCCCGCGTCGGACACGAGATCGCTGCCTGGAAGGTCCCCCCGATGCGTATCACCCGCCGTTTCACGACCGCCGGACACAGCCCCTACGCGGGCATCCCGTTCGCGAAGCGCACCTCGCGGATCGTCAACCCGGACGGCTCCGTGGTGTTCGAGGCGCGCGACATCGACATGCCGGAGCAGTTCTCCCAGGTCGCCACGGACATCATGGCGCAGAAGTACTTCCGCAAGGCGGGGGTGCCGTCGCTCACCGTCGCGGTCACCGAGGACGGCGTGCCGTCCTGGCTGCAGCGGCGCGTGCCCGCGCCCGGCTCCGAGATGATCGGCGAGACGGACGCCCGCCAGACCTTCCACCGCCTCGCCGGCACGTGGACGTACTGGGGCTGGAAGGGCGGCTACTTCGACTCGGAGGAGGACGCCCGCGCGTTCTATGACGAGCTCTGCTACATGATGGCGCGCCAGATGGCCGCGCCGAACTCGCCGCAGTGGTTCAACACCGGCCTGCACTGGGCATACGGCATCACCGGCCCGGCCCAGGGCCACTCTTACGTGGACCCGGAGACCGGCAAGGTCGTGGACTCCACGAACGCCTACGAGCGCCCGCAGCCGCACGCCTGCTTCATCCAGTCCGTCACGGACGACCTGGTGAACCCCGGCGGCATCATGGACCTCTGGACGCGCGAGGCGCGCATCTTCAAGTACGGCTCCGGCACCGGCTCCAACTTCTCCGGCATCCGCGGCGAGAACGAGCCGCTCTCCGGCGGCGGGAAGTCCTCCGGCCTGATGTCGTTCCTGAAGATCGGTGACCGCGCCGCCGGGGCGATCAAGTCCGGCGGCACCACGCGTCGCGCCGCCAAGATGGTGATCCTGAACGCCGACCACCCGGACGTGGAGACGTTCATCGACTGGAAGGTGCGCGAG
This sequence comes from Chloroflexota bacterium, assembly GCA_045863195.1. GTDB lineage: Bacteria > Chloroflexota > Dehalococcoidia > UBA2979 > UBA2979 > W-Chloroflexi-9. The sequence continues at coordinate 58,812 of BTUI01000004.1, read as the reverse complement.
GAGCAGAAGGTCGCCGCGCTCGTCACCGGCGCCGCCGTCACCCGTCGCCACCTCACCACCATCTTCGAGGCCGCGACCGACGCCGACCTCGGCGGCACCGACCTCGCCGCCAACCGCGCGCTGCGCAAGGCCGTGAACCGCGCCCGCCGCGACGGCGTGACGGAGGGCTTCATCGTCCGCGTGCTGCAACTCGCGGAGCAGGGCGTCCGCACGCTGGACTTCGCGGAGTTCGACACCGACTGGCAGGGCGAGGCGTACCAGACCGTCTCCGGCCAGAACTCCAACAACTCCGTCCGCGTCACCAGCGAGTTCATCGAGGCGGTGCGCCTCGACCGGCCGTGGAACCTGACCCGCCGCACGGACGGCAAGGTCACGAAGACCATGCCGGCGCGCGACCTGTGGGACCGCATCGCCCTCGCCGCGTGGCAGAGCGCCGACCCCGGCCTGCAGTTCGACACCACGATCAACGAGTGGCACACGAGCCCGGCCGGCGGCCCGATCAACGGCTCCAACCCCTGCTCCGAGTACATGTTCCTGGACGACACCGCCTGCAACCTGGCGTCCCTGAACCTGCTCACCTTCACCGACCTGGAGACCGGCGAGTTCGACCTGCCGGCCTACGAGCACGCCACCCGCCTCTGGACGATCGTCCTGGAGATCTCCGTGGCGATGGCGCAGTTCCCCTCCTACGACATCGCGCGGCTGTCCTACGACTACCGCACGCTCGGCCTGGGCTACGCCAACCTCGGCACGCTGCTCATGCTGGAGGGCATCCCGTACGACTCGCCGGAGGCGCTGGCGTGGGCGGGTGCGCTCACCGCGATCCTCACCGGCCGCTCGTACGCCACCTCCGCGGAGATGGCCGGCGAACTCGGCGCCTTCCCGCGCTTCGGCGAGAACCGCGAGGCGATGCTGCGGGTGATCCGCAACCACCGCCGCGCCGCCTACGCCGCGCCGCGCGCGGAGTACGAGGGGCTGACCGTCTTCCCGGTCGCGCTCGACCAGGAGTCGTGCCCGACCGACCTGCTGGAGGCGGCGCACCGCGCATGGGACCGCGCGCTGGAACTCGGCGAGCGCTGGGGCTACCGCAACGCGCAGACCACGCTCATCGCCCCCACCGGCACCATCGGCCTGCTGATGGACTGCGACACCACCGGCGTGGAGCCGGACTTCTCGCTGGTGAAGTTCAAGAAGCTCGCCGGCGGCGGCTACTTCCGCATCATCAACGAGTCGGTCCCCACCGCCCTCAAGCGGCTCGGGTACACATCGCAGCAGATCTCGGACATCGTGACGTACGCGGCCGGCACGCAGACGCTGGCTGGCGCGCCGCACATCAACCGCGACACGCTCGCCGCGCGCGGCTTCACGCCCGAGGCGATCGCCACGGTGGAGGAGGCGCTCAAGACCGCCTTCCACATCGCCTTCGTCTTCAACCGCTACACCCTGGGCGAGGACTTCTGCCGCCACACCCTCGGCCTCACGGACGCGCAGATGGCGCAGCCGCTGCTGGAGGCGCTCGGCTTCTCCCGCGAGGAGATCGAGGAGGCGAACGATGTCATCCTCGGCCGGATGACCACGGAGGGTGCGCCGCACCTGAAGGCGGAGCACTACCCGGTCTTCGACTGCGCGAACAAGTGCGGCAAGTACGGCACGCGCTTCATTGAGGCGATGGCCCACGTGCGCATCCTGGCCGCGGCACAGCCGTTCCTCTCCGGCGCCATCTCCAAGACGATCAACATGCCGATGGAGGCGACCGTCCAGGAGGTCAAGGACGTCTACATGGCCGCCGCCGAGACCGGCGTGAAGGCCCTGGCCCTCTACCGCGACGGCTCCAAGTTGAGCCAGCCGCTCTCCTCCCTCTCCGGCGAGGACGTGGACGACGACGTGGAGGAGACGGACGACGACACCGCCTCGCAGGCCGCGGCCGTGATCGCGGCGGCGGAGCGCATGGTCGCGCTGCAGGCGTCACGCACGGTGACGGCCGGCGGCCCCGCCCGAGGCGAGCGGCTGCGGCTCCCGGATCGTCGCTCCGGCTACACGCAGAAGGCGAAGGTCGGCGGGCACACGATCTACATCCACACCGGCGAGTACGCGAACGGCGAGCTCGGCGAGATCTTCGTGGACACGGCGAAGGACGGCGCGGCGTTCCGCAGCCTGATGAACTGCTTCGCCATCGCCGTGTCCATGGGCCTGCAGTACGGGGTGCCGCTGGAGAAGTTCGTCGACACCTTCGTCTTCACGAAGTTCGAGCCGATGGGCATGGTGCAGGGCCACGACCGCATCAAGTTCTCGTCCTCGATCATCGACTACATCTTCCGCGAGCTCGCCGTGGCCTACCTGGGCCGCGACGACATGGCGCACGTGGGCCCGAGCGAGCTCGAGGCGGACACGGACCCGGTCGCGGACCACGTCCCGGCCGTCGTCGCCCCGGCCACCGAGGCGTACGCCGCCCCGGTGGCGGTGGTGACGCCCTCGACGCCGGTCGCGCCGGCGCCGGTGGTCCCGCAGCCCGTCGCGGTCGCCTTCGCGGCATCGGACGGCGCGGTCGCCGCCTCGGCGGGTGGCGTCGCCGTGGCGGCCGCTACCAGCGCGCGCCCGCTCACGGCGCGCGAGGAGGCCCGCCAGAAGGGCTTCGAGGGCGACCCCTGTGGCGAGTGCGGCCAGCTGATGATGGTGCGCAACGGCACCTGCCTGAAGTGCATGAACTGCGGCGCGACGAGCGGTTGTAGCTAGGAATCCCTTGAAATGACTGGGGATTCGTGTCGCGCTGGAATCACTAGAGGGGCGTCAGGAGGCCACTAGGAGGCCACTAGCCTGCCGAGCCGCCGAAGAGCACATCTCCGAGGCGGTCGGCAGCCTCCCGCTGGAGCTCGGGGAGGACGTGGGAGTACGTGTCCGAGGTGATGCTCATCTGAGAATGGCCCAGGACTTCCTGCACCACCTTCATCGGCACTCCCTGAGCCAACATGTAGGTGGCGGCCCCGTGGCGAAGGTCGTGTAGCCGGATGCGACGTCCGGTGATCTCGGCCTTCTTCAGGAGATCCTGGAACTCGTAGCGCACCATGCGGTCGCTGAGCGGAACCCCCTGTTCACCCGTGAACGCGAGGTCCCACTGGTTCAGCCATACCGCCGCCGCGAGCCGGCGCTCGACTTCCTTCGTCCGGTGCGCCCGCAGAACGGCGACCGCTCCGGCCGGAATGGCGAGCGTGCGACGGCTCTTGTCCGTCTTCGGCTCCCCGAGCGCGAACATCACACCATCCTCACGGGACGCAAGCGGTGTGCGGTACAGCATCTGATCGATGCGAACCGTGCCTGCATCGAGGTCGATGTGCTTCCACGAGAGTCCCAGGGCTTCCCCGATCCTCATCCCCGTCGCACTGAGCACGACGAACAGTGGATTGAGCGGATGTCCCTGGCACGTCGCGATGAACCTCTTCATCTCCTCGGGCGTGAGCGGCTCGACCTTGTACCGTCTCGACCGCGGGGCGCTCACCAACCTCGCGACGTTCTTCTCGACGTAGCCGTAGCGGAAGGCGATCTCCAGCGCGCGACGCAGGATGATGTGGTGGTTCGCCACAGTCCTCGGGCTGAGCTCGGCATCCAGCTTCATCTGCATGTACGCCCGAACATCGGTCGGCGTGAGCGCCCGTAACTTACGGTGCCCAACGGCGGGAATCAGGTGCCCCTTACACACGCTCGCGTACTGCTCATGCGTACGCGGGCGCAGGGTCATCTTTACCTCGGTGTCCAGCCAGCGCTGCAACCACTCACCGACTGTCCACCGCTCGGACGCCGCGTCGAGACCAAGTCCGGCCTCCGCGCGCATCTTCTCCAGCCGCACGGTGGCCGCCGCCATCGTCGGCGCGATCGACCGGCGCCTGTAGCGCTTCCCCCCGGCTCTGTAGCCGAGGCTGAGCGCCACGACCCACTTCCCGTCCGCTCTTTGATAGATGCTTCCTTCGCCCAAGGCTCGCCGCCTCGGCTGTCGTTCTCCGCTCATGTCATCTCCCTCCCTCCGCACCGCCGCACTCGGCGAACCGTGTTGACGAACCCCATCCGTTGCTCCGATCCCCATGAACTACCTCATGCGCGCGAGAGCGCGATGCAGGAAGTCACACGATACGACTCGCCGTTCAGACCTGTAGCCGGCTCTGACACGACCCGCGTGACGGCGCCCGGAGCTAGTGGACGGCGCGGGCCGGATCTACCTGCCCGTCGGCATCTATCTGCGTAGCCGCCCACTCGCGGAGCCCGGCGATAGGAACAAGCCGACGCCGGCCGATCTTGAACGACGGCACGTCGCCAGACATCACGAGCGGGTAGAGCGCGCCCCGAGAAATCCCGAGCATTTCAGCGGCGGTTTCAACATCGACCGCGATCCGATCCTCTACTGGCATCCTGGTTCTTCCTCCTCTCTGCACTCGCGAGGGGCTGAAGGGCCGCTGGACTCCGAGGAAAAGAACCGACTGCGCCCCATCGGAGAACTGGAGCCGACCAACAGCCCCTCGCTGACTCGCATCCAGACGCCCCCGAGCGCTCCGCCCTCCTTCTGCGTCAGCCGCCATTCCGCCGTAGCGAACAGCGGGAGGACGTACGACACCGCCTTCGCGGCATCGACGACACGGCGCTCCGCCCGATCGTCAACGCAGACGAAGAGCAACAGCGGCTCGCGCACGTTTCGTTCTCGCCACGCCTTGCGCGCGTAGAAACGCGCGTACCCCTCGAACTTTCCCCGGAAGTCGCCCGCATCGAGCGTGCCCCGGTCGTACTCCAACAGGAACGGGATCCGTTCGCCCCCGAGTTCCACGATCCCGGAGGCGTCAGGGCGAATCCAGTACTCGTGGTCGTGCGAGTCGGTGAACGACCACACCGACTCGGCGTCGTTGCACGCTTCGATGAGACGACCACCGCTCGCCCGAGCGTCCCTTGCGAGTTGGGCAAGCACGCGGTTCGTGCCGATGGTGTGCTCGACGTGACGGACTGCGCCGTGCTGACCATCACGGCGCTTCCGGGGCCTGATCCCACCGCGTTCCCTGAATACGGCGACCGGAACATCCGCCCGTTCGGCCAGAAAGCGAATCCCCGGCTCGGTCAGGACGTACCGTGCTTCGCGATCGCGGCCAATGCGGACCTTCCGTTCGGAGGTCGACCAGTCGTTCAGTGGAGCGGTGTGGACCAGATCGCAACCAACGACCCGTTCGAGTCTTCGTTCAACGAGGGCCGCTGATTCGTTCCTGAAGGCAGCGAGATCCGCCGCCGCGAGCAGCTCGAAGCGTGCGATCCAGTCGACGATCGCCCGCTCGCCTGGCTCGAGGACGGCGGCGATCGCGCCGATACGCCGCCAGATTGGGCCACCGGCGCGGCGCGTCATCTCGGCGCGCGCCCATCCGCGGATCGACTCGCCCTGCCGGGGCGCGAGGTCGGTGACGCGATCCGGGCTGTCGCTGAGCCATGGCGTTGCGATCGGCGGCGCGGAGCCCCAGCCGATCGCCTTCACGAGGAACCTGGCGTCGCGATCGCCCGGGCGTCTCCAGATCCTGCCCCCCACGCCATCCACCCGCAGCGCCTCGCGCGTGGTGAGCAGCACCGACGGGGCTGTGAACGGGTCTTCTTCGCGCCGCTTCAGCAGCGCCTGTTCCCACACCCCCCGTTCTCGTTCGCCGGGGCAGACGAGCAACATCGTCGGGAGACCGTCAGGCCCCCAGCGGCGTGCGACGTCCGCCCGGGCGCCGGCCCACGCGCGGACGCGAGCCCGGCGATGATCGTCGGGTGCGGCCGCGCGATCCCACGCGACCAGGAACGGCGCCCACTGCGTTCCCTCGCGCAGGCAGCCATACCCGCTCGTTCCCGCCAGCCACCACTGTTCCCGTGAGACCAGCCCCAGCGGGAGTGATCGCGCGTCCGCGAGCTCTCCGAGCCCGCTGCGTCGCACATGATCCGCGAGGTCCGCAAGCAGGCGGCCAACGCCCACGGTGATCTCGAACTGCGTTACGCGATGGAGCGTGTCGCGGAGGCGTACCGGCAACACACGTTCGACCTTCGAGACGCCCATGGCGATCGCCAGCGCTGGCACGGCCTCTGCACGGAGGGCATATCGCCGGCGTGGATCCAATTCCCGCGAGCCGGGTTCGAGCGACTCCAGCCAGCCCAGGCGGACCAGGTCGTGGGCAAACGCGCGGGCGTCGTGCTCGCTGACACCGAGTAATCGCCCTATCTCCGGCTCGCCAATCAAGGGCAGCCGCGTAATCCAGTCGATGGTGCGCGCGCGCAGCGCGTTGCGGTCGTTCATTCCTGCCTCCTCTGGTTGTTCCCGCGGGCGACTGCCCGCTCCGCTTCCCCGCTCTCTGGTTCGTCCGTCCGGCCCGTCGGGCTGGTGCTGCCGTCGCTCCCCGTACTCGGATCGGCTGTCGATGCGACCGCCGCTGGCTCATCCGTCCGCAACTCCCGGCCGTCGCCGGTCTCCTTCGGGAAGCGCGCCGCCAGGACCGTGGCGATCTCCGCGGCGACCAGCGCGCGCGGCCGCCCGTGCCGCTGGGCGGAGCGTTCCGCGATTGCGCGTGTCCGATCCGGATCGGACGGTGGCGGAGGATCGACCCGGAGGGTGAACGCAGGCGGGCGCCCGAAGCCGTCCCACCAGCGCGCGTACGCCGAGAAGTCGTCGAGCGAGACCACGTCCTCGACTTCGAGGTCGCCCCCGAGCTCCGGCAGCAGCCGCCGTGCATCCTCGGCACTCGCGCCGAACACCGTCAGGCCGTCGCTGTTCGCCAGGATGGTGGGCAGCAGTTCCCGGTCGATGCTGTCGAGCTTCGCGAGCGCCTGCGTGGCGAGCGTGAACGAGGCTCCATACTTCCCCAGCTCGGAGAGCATGCGGGAGTAGTCGACCGCGCCGAGCGTGCTCGACTCGTCGACGAGATGGACGATGCGGCGACGTGCTTCGGGGGTCACTGCGACCTGCTCCTCGACGAGGAGGCCGAGCAGGTTCAGGACCGTTGCCCCGACGAGCGACGCGGCGCCTTCGCCGAGCGTCCCGACCGCCGTGTTGACGACGAGCACGCCGCCGTCGCGGATGATCGCGCGCGGATCGAACGTCGAACGCGGCTGCCCCAGCACGAGCCTGCTGGCCTCGGTGACGGTGAACCGCCCGATCTTCGACGTCACCGGGTTCGCGGTCTGCTGCTGCAGGACGCGCCCGGCGAACGTGAAGTTGTCGCGCCACCACGCGGCGACCGCGAGGTCCTCGACCTCCGTGAGCAGGTCGTTGCGGAACCCCGGGTTTGTGAGGAACGGCGCGACGTCCAGCAGCGTGAACTGCTCCACGCGCGATCGGCGCGTGTTGATCTCGTGCAGCGCTGAGAGCGACGCCCGGAGCGCCCCCTCCATGCGCGGTCCCCAGTTGTCCGGCCAGAGGCGGTTCATGATCGTGACGACGCTCTCGACCGCCTTGTCGCGGTCGGGGAAGAGGGTGACATCGATCAGGTTGAGTCCGATCGGCCAGTCGAGGTGCGCGAAGTCCAGGTAGATCGTCCGGTCCATCAGTTCGGGCGGGACGGAGGCGAGCACGGCCTCCGCGAGATCCTGATGAGGATCGACGACGACCAGCGCCGTGTCCTCGACGCCCGCAGCGACCCGCTCCATCACCCCGGCGGCGATGTGCCGGAGCAGTGTGGACTTCCCCCGCCGCGTCTTCGCCACCAGGAAGTGATTGCGGTGCAACAGCGGCGCGGGCAGGTGGACCGGTACGTCTGCCCGCCCGACCGTCGAGACCCCTACTCGCACGCCCTGCGTCGCGTGGCCCGGCGCGGGCGCGAGCCGCTGCGCCGTCGTGCGCCGGACGCGGAGCGGCGTTCCCTCCGCCTCCGGAAGATGCCAGAGCGCCGCGGCCTCGCCCGTGTTCAGCAGCAGCGGTTGACGCGCCCTCCGGGGCGGGCGCGGCGGACGCAGTTCACCGGCCCGCAAGCCACCGCCAGCGGCGTCGTCATAGGCGGCGTACGCCGCCGCGGTCTGCGCGACAAGCGCCCGCAGGCGGGCCGGGTCGTGTCCGATCGCGCGTACGTCGAGGCTGGCGGTCACGAGTGGGCCGGTCAGCTTCGCTGCGACCACACGCGGCGGGATCGGCGCACGCCCGATGAACAGCCGCACCGCGACGGTCGCCAGCACGGGGAGGCCGACGAGCAGCGCACCGCAGGCGGCGGCGATGAGCGCCCACTCGCCCTCCTCATACCAGCGGCGGCCCTGCAGCACCGCCGCCACCACGGCCATCAGCGCGGCGACCGGGATCAGGCTCGCCGGCGCGCCGTGCTCGTACTGCCGGCGCGTGGGCGGCTGCTCCTCGCGCCGTCGGATCCGGTCGGCGCTCCGCGGCCGCGCGGACCCGATCGACAGGCGGCAGATGACACGCTCGCCCGCCGCTGGCTCGACGGCGGCGACGACGCCCGCCAGCGGGTCGCGTTCGCCGCGCCACTCGAGGCGGAGCGGCAGCGCCGGCTCCGCGGCGGGCCGCAGTTCGACCATGACCGCCTGCTCGCCGGGAGCGGCGACCGCCGGATCGTGCGCCAGCCGTTCGACCGCAGCCTGCGGGTACGCCGCGCGCACCTGCGCCAGCGCCCGCTCGAGGCCGTCCGCGGTCGCGGAGTGGACGTACCAGCGCGGCCCGTCCGCGGTGATCGCGACGTCAAGCGCGAGTGCCTCGCCGACCAGTGCCCCGAGCATCCCGCGCGCGGCGCTCATGCTGCCTTCGAGCCCGCGCGGCGGCACGACCTCGACGACGAACGACGGATCGCTACGCCGACGCCGCATCGTGCGCACTCCTCTCCGCTTCGTCCAACAACTCGAAGAAGGTCTCGCGGCCGTCGGGCCGCAGGCTCAACTGGCTCACGTCCTTGATGCCTTCAGGGAGCGTGATGACGGTGGCGCGGTCGCCGAGCGCCTCCGCCAGGGTGGCCGCGCCCTCCCGGCCGGGTTCGTCGCCATCCAGCACGAGCACGACCGAGCGCGTGCGGTCGAGGAGGCGAAGCGCGTGCGGCGCCGGCTGCGTACCGAGCAGGGCGCACGCCGGGAGTCCCCAGGAGAGCAGCGCGAGCCAGTCGAACGGTCCTTCGGTCAGGATCACGCGCGGTCGCCCGCGCACCGCGTCGTACCCGAGCAACGGCTTCGGCAGGGCGAGGTTGAGGTAGGGATGGTCGGACGTGCCGGCAAGCACGCGCCCGGTCATCCACCCGCAGTAGCCGCTACGCAGGTCGGGGATCACGATCCGGCCGCGCATCGCTTCGCGTTCGTCACGGCCGGGGCGGCGGTCCGGGTAGCAGAGCCCCATCTCGACCGCACGACGGACGCTGAGGCGGCGACGCTTGAGGTAGGCGAGCAGCGAGCGTCCGTCGCTGTACCCGAGGCGCGCCCGCCGCGCGAGCCACGGCGGGATGTGTCGCTCCTCCAGGTAACGCAGGGCATCTGGCGTCTGAAAGAGCGCCTCGTGGTAGAGCTCGCAGGCCGCGGTGAGGATCAGCCGGTCGTCCACCGACAGCCGTACCGCCTGCTGTGGCCCCTGCTTCGGAGCCGACAGCGCCGACGGTGGTGGCGGCTGCTCGCCGAGATACGCGACCGCCTGCGCGAACCCGAGGTCCCGCGCGCGGCGGACGAAGTCGATCACGTCGCCGCTGCTACCGCACCCGAAGCAGTAATAGCTCCGCGTGTCGGGATAGACGACGAAGCTCGGGCGGTCGTCGGAGTGAAACGGGCACCGCCCCATGAACCGCCGTCCGGTCGGCCGCAGCGCGACGCCGTGCGCCGCGATCACGTCGGCGATCGGGTGCGCCCGCTTGATCCGCTCGACGTCAACCGTCATCACGGTCCTCCTCCCGTTGCCGGGCGAGCTCCGCCGGCGATGTCGTCGCCAGCGCGTGTTCGAGCTCACTCGCCTCAACGCGCAGCGCGACGTGGTTGCCGCGCGCGAGGAACAGCCCCTCGCCGCGACGGCAACCGAGAAGGAACTCGCGCTCTCCGCGCGAGAGCCCGAAGGTCTGCTCGACGATGCCGATCGTCGAGCTGTCCTGCCGCATGAGCAGTTGCACGGAGCTGTTGGCGAGGATCGTGTGGCCCTCGGCGGAGGCGAGGAAGTCTTCGACGTCCTGCGTCACCGTGGTCAGGCCCAGCCACCGCTTGCGCGCCCGTCTTGCCATCTCCGCGAGAAAGCGCGCGCCGTCGGCGTGGCGCACGAGCGACCACGCCTCATCGATCAGGAGCATCCGTGGCCGCGGCTTGCGCGTGACTTCACGCCACACATGGTCCGCAATCACGTACATGGCGACGGGACGCAGCTCTTCCTCGAGGTCGCGCATCTGAAAGACGACGAAGGGGCGGTCGAGGGACGCCGTGGTCCGCTCCGAGAAGACGTGTCCCAGGCTCCCGTCCACATAGCGGGCGAGCCGGTCGGCGAGGCCGTGTGGCTCCTCGCGTTCGCGCAGCACGTTGAAGAGGTCGCGCAGGACGGGGACGGAGAGGCTGTGCGTGGTCGCGTCGCGTGTGATGCCCGCGCGCCGGTAGGTCTCATAGAGCGCCTCGTCGAGCACGCCCCGCTCGCGCTGGCCGAGCGGTTGACCGGGGTCCGCGAGCATCACGCCGAGCAGGCCCTGGAGCGCGAGCACGCGCTCGGCGAGCGGGTCGCGGCCCTCGTCGTCGTCCGTCGCCGCCGCGAGGTCGAACGGGTTGATGTGGTGCGGCGACGACCCCGAGAGGCGGACCATCTGCCCCCCGACCGCCTCGCACAGCCGTCCGTACTCGTCCTCGGGGTCGATCACGAGGTAGTCGATGCCGAGCAGCAGCGCGCGCAACGCCTCGATCTTGCAGAGGTAGCTCTTGCCCGCCCCCGACTTGGCGAAGACGGTCTTGTTCGCGTTCTCCTGTTCGCTGCCGAAGGGGTTGTGGACCACGAGCGAGTGGTTGTGCGCGTTCTCGCCGTAGAGGATGCCGTCCGTCACCGCGAGGTGACTCGACCCGAACGGGAGCATGGTGGCGAGGCTCGACGTGTCGAGGTTGCGGCGCCGGCGCAGGTGGTCCTGCCCCGCAGGCAGGCAGGCCAGGACGCCCGGCAACATCTCGTATAGTGCCGGACGCGCGCCGGCCATCATGCCGCCGAGCAGTCCCGCCACGCGCGTCGCGCTCTCGTCGAGCGCGGCGGCGGTGCGTCCGCGGAGGCGGAGGTAGAGCGCCGTCGAAAACACGCGCTCGTCGCCACGCTCCAGCGCGTCGCGCAGACGTTCCACATCCTCATACGCCACCTCGCGCTCGATGCTCGCGATCCGGCCGCCTCTCGCATCGAGCATGCGCGACGACTGCAGTTCGACCATCCGGTGCGTCAGCGACCGGACGACGCCGCTGGAGTCGAGTGGCTCCAGATGCAGGCTCACGTCCAGTGGCTCGTCGGCGTCGATCAGCCGTCCGAGCCAGTTCGGTGTGACGTGGCGCGGGTAGTCCGTGATCGCGAGCACGCGGCTCGCCGAGCCGTCGATCGTGACCTCCGCGCGCGCCTCGGCGATCGCAGACGGAGCGGCGATGTCCGCCGCCGTACGCGTGCCAAGCGCGAACGACTGGCCGGCTGGCGCGGACCGCGCCGGTTGCCGGCGCCAGGAGGAGAGGCTAGGCACGGGCGGCCTCCTTGCCCTGGACGGCCGCGACCGGCGGCGCGGTTAGCACCGGTGTCGCCAGCGGAGGCGCACCGCCCGCCGTCACCGCCGTGCCGGCCAACGAGGCACGCCACAACGCCACCAGCTCCTCGGCAGCCAGACGCCGCGTCGGAACCCCGAACGCGGCGAGTCCCTGCGCGAGTTCGGAGCACCGGAAGGTGAGCGTGCGCCGGGCGACGGCGATCGTGGTCGCCTCGTCCCGCCGTCCTGCCGGTCGCCGTGGCCAGGCGAAGCCGGTGCGCTCAAACACGCCGCCAGCGCCGGCCGGGACAACGACATAGCAGCGGCGGTCGAGCAGGGTGCGTTCCCGCGCGAGGCGGCGCACGAAGGTCTCATGGTCGAGTGCGAGGCGGCGCCAGATGTCGCCGGGCCGGGCGCTCCGGCTCTCGCGCAGCCCGGAGAGGTAGACCTCGACGTCCGTCGGGACGATCCGCACGAGCACCTGGATCGGGTACGCCAGACCGTTGAGGAAGCGCTTGTACCCGGCGAGGATCGCCTCCTGCTCCGTCTCCGACTTGAGCGCGAAGTTGACGGTCCCCGCCTCCAGCACCGCGCGGTAGTCGCCTCCGCGCAGGCACAGCACGTCACGGGATACGTCGTCGAGCGGCAGCGACTCCTGCGCGCTCGCGTGCCTACGCTGCATCCTCGGCCTCCTTTCGCTGCAACCGGGGGGACGGCGGTAGCACCACCTCGCGCAACTCACGAGGATCGCCGGCAGGCTCGCGCGGCCGCCACACGGCGACGTGCGGCGTCGTCCAGTACCGCAACAACACGAACGCCCACTCCTCCGCGGGCCGCCCAGCGGGCCGCCAGAGCACGAGTACGGCGGTGGCGAGCACGACCGTGAGCGCGCTGGCGAGCCGCAGTCCGAACGGCAAGGGCAGGTCGTTGACCGCGCCGTAGGCGAGCGCCAGTCCGATCGCCGCCGCAAGGAGCTGACGGATCGTGAGGCCGAGAAACGCGCGGTCCGCAACATCGAGGTGGGTGGGGATCTCGTGGCGTTCCATCAGGCGGCCCCGGTGACGGCGCTCTGGATGAGGCCGGCGATGACGCGCGCCAGCAGGACGATCACGAGCCCCGTCAGCGCATTGACGATCGCGGCCTTGCCGACCTCCATCTGGCGAGGATTGCCGGCTGCCGTCATGTAGATGAAGGCGCCCACCATCGTCGCGACCGCGGCCACCGCGACCGCGATGCCGACCCCGATATTCAGGATGTTCGCGAAGACTGCGTTGATCTGATCCATGCCTGTCTCCTTCTCTCAGCGCGCGACCGGGCGCGCCGTCTCGACTGCCTGTGGATGGAGCCCGGCCACGAGCCAGCGCCCGTCCTCGCGGACGAGCTGGCAGAGCACGAGCTGCGTGAGCGATTCGTGGAGCGACTGCCCCAGTACGGGGTCCACCCACCGGCGTTCCTGCGTGGACGTGACCGCGACGGCGGCCAGGCCGTCGGCGAGCGACGTGATGGACGCGGACTCGATCCGTGTCGTCATCGTGCGCCGCGTCCGCGCCGCCTCGGGATCGACCGATGCCGCGGCGAGCGCATCCCGCAACGGCCCCGTCGTGAGCGGCGCGAGGCTCGCCGCGTACTCGCGTTGATCGCGGTAGTCGAACGTCCCGAGCGCGAGGACGAAGGTGCGCGCGGCGGACTCTGCGGCGCGTGACTGGTCATCGCGGGCCGTGAGCTGCGTGACGCCCCCACACACGCCCGTTACCGCGAACGCGAGGAGCACCGCGGCCAGCGCGATCAACACGAGTCCCGGTGTTCGGCTCGCCGTCATGGCGTCGCTCCGGCCATGTCGACGGGAACGCTGGCGCCGAGGGCGGCTGCCATGTCGCCCGCGGAGACGGCGTAGTAGGTCGCGCGGCTGAGCACGAGGGCGACGTAGTCCCAGTCGTGGTTGTAGGCGTAGACCGCGCCCGGGATGTCGCGCAGGACATCGGCGGCGAGGAGATAGCGGGCCATCGCCGGGATCACGTCCCGGTAGTCGTAGGGATCGCCGCCCTCACCGAACGCGGCCCAGCTCGGCGGCATGAACTGCCCGTAGCCGACCGCGCCCGCCCAGGAGGTGGCCATGTTCTGGCCGAATCCACTCTCCACCGACGCGATCGCGGCGAGCAGCGCCCACGGGACCCCGGTCTCCTTCGAGACGTCGACCATGACGGCCAGGTGCTCGGCGGGCGGTACCGGCGGCTGCGACCCGCCACCGCCAAACCCGGCGAAGGGCACCGCGATGGTCACGGCGACGGCGACGACCGTGAGGATGACGATCGCCATCACGGCTCCGAGCAGCGCCCCCACGAGCCGCATCGCGTCCCGCGTGAAGTCTCCGAAGACGGAGCCAGCGACGAGCACGAGCTTCGCCATCAGCGGGCTCCGGCACCCGCGCCGAGGCGCGATCCGAGTCCGCCCGCAGCCCGACTGAGGACGACCAGCGAGACCACCGAGCTCAGGCCGGAGTACCGCGCCTGGCTGGACAGCATCGACGGCACGCGGAGCGTGAGGTAGCAGACGGCGATCCCGAGCAGCAGCGTCAGCAACGCGTTCGACGGACTGCCGGGCGTCAGTTCCACCATCAGCGCCGTGCCGAGGCGGAGCACGAGCACCTGGACCGCCTGCTGCATGACCGTGATGGGCAGGAGGTGCGCCCACCACCGCACCCATCCCTGCGTCTGTGGGAGGACCCACGTCACCACCATCACCGGCGCAACGACGATCAGGAGGCAGATTAGGGCGAGTCGCATGAGCATCTGGAAGGTCAGCAGCAGCGCCACGATCGCGTAGGTCACCGCGACCATCACCATCGCCATGTCGGACTGGAACGCCGTGGCCTGGTCGTACCCGGGCAGACCTACTCCCCCCACGGCGCCGGCGAGCGCGTTGTTGAGGTCGATCAGGACGCGCACCAGTTCGAGACTGAGGTTGGCGGCGATCGCGGCCAGCAGGATGCGCGGGAGGAGCTCCATCACACCGTCGTAGGGCGAGCGCATCAGGTGCTGTTTGATGATGACGTTGAAGCCGCCCCACATGACGATGACGGCGAGGCTCGCGTTGGCGATGCCGCGCGAGAGGTCCCACAGGGCCCGGACGGTCGTGCTCTCGTACGTCCCGGCAGGCGGCGTGCGGGTGATGATGTTGAGCGACGAGTCCCCGAGGCCGGACGCCCAGTCCACGAACCCGCGGATCGCCTCGATCATTGACCCCGCAATGAGCCCGACAATCGCATCGAGGATCGCGGTCGCCCACGTCCGCGGGTCCAGCGAGGAGAACACGTCGAACGGGTTCGGGACGCCGATCGCAGGGGCGACGCCTGGCTCCCCTACCGGGGAGTCTCCAGCGACGGCGGCATTAGCCACCTCATTCGCCCCGGGGGCAGCCAGGGACGCTGCCGCCATCGCCCGCTCCGCCGCGGACGGCATCCCCGCCGAGGCGACCAAGGGCGCGCCGACGGAGACGAGGTCACGAAGCGGGTCGGATGCCTGCTGTGCGGCGGCCGGGGAAGAGACCCCGATCCAGCAGGCAAGGACCAGGGCGACGGCGAGCAGCGTCCCTCGCACGAGAACTCACCCCCTTCCGTCTCGCGCCGCCCATCTCCCTCCTGGGTGATGCGGTGGCCGCGACTACGGGGGCAGCGTGCAACACGCCAATCCAGCCACAATCCAGGGGGAATCCAGAGCAGGCGGCTGCACACCTAATTCGGGGCTGGGAGTCCAGATTCAGTCCAGAGAGGAGGTGAGCCTGCCCCGGTTTCCCGGAGTGGTTGGGTGTAGAGCGCATCATGCCGCATTGGTCGTCGGGACGGGCCTCCTCTCGTAGTCGACGGGGCTGAGATTGCCGATCGAGGTGTGCCGTCGGCGCGGGTTGTACCAGCCCTCGATCCACTCGAAGATCGCCGCGCCAGCTCGGCCCGCGTCGTCCAGGGCTGCCGGTCCAGCAGCTCACGCGGCGCAGACCTGCTACATCCGAACGCCCTGAGTGTGAGAGTCAGCGGGAGGGACATCGTGTTCCGGATCCATGCCATTCCCGCCGCTACTTCCGTCGCTGCTGCGCGGGAGCTGGTGGGACGTCCATTTCTCTTGGACTACCTGGATGCGGATCTGCTGAAGTCGGTTGCTGGAGGACCAGTGCATTTGATTGCCTGCCATCGAGGAGTCACTGAGACGCAGGCTATCGCGATGCGAAGTCCTCGACTGTTCCGGTGAGCGTGTTGGCGAGTCGCATGGTGGATGAGGGTAGCGCGAGGGGGCGCTAGGCCGGAAGCGGTGAGGGTGAGGGCCAGTTGGTCGCTATCCTCCCTCCGACATGAGGCTGGGGTTGGCGTGGGGGTAGGCGCGATGAAACGCATTGTGGTCTGTATTGATGGAACTACGAATGCCACTGAAGTCGTGACCGGCAAGCCGGCGACCAACGTGGTCCTATTTACCAGGGCCGTTGCGCCCAAGGACGCCGACGGACATCTACAGATCATCGAGTATGTGCCGGGGGTGGCGACCGACGACAGTGCGAGGGGTGTAGGGCGATTCGCTGCCAGCATGAATGCGCGAGGCTTCTCCCAGATTGTGCAGGAAGCCTATGAGTTTCTTTCCAACAACTATGCATTCGGCGATCGCGTGTACCTGCTTGGGTTTAGCCGAGGAGCCGCCGCTGCGCGATCAGTGTCGGGAATGACGGAGTTGTTCGGCGTGATCCCGAAGCGCCTCATGGCCCAGTTTCCAGAAGCATGGAAGTTCTACAACACCGAGCCGAGCAAGCGTGATCTCGCTCAACTAGCCCGGAAGGCGCCTGAGTTGGCGCAGATAGCCGAGGTTGGAGTCGGACTCCGCCGGGCGCACCGAGCTGAAGCGGCTGGTGGTCCTGCTGTGGGTGCACCGGACTTGTTCTCGCAGTACGGACATGCACCGACCTTCGAGATACGACCTCCGCACGAGCCGGGGCAGTCGCCGCACGACTTAGACCGAGGGGATACCAGGGCGATAGGGCCAGTCCCGGGCTACATCCCACTGCCGCTCCATTTCATCGGCGTCTGGGACACGGTGTTCGCCTTAGGTGGCCAAGAGAAGTTCCACGAGCGTGGCCTAGCGTGGAACGTTGGCAGGGCGTTTCACGCGCTTGCTGTTCACGAGTTCAGGAACGACTTCGCACCAACGTTGTGGCGCCTCCATTGCCCCCATCAACTCGTAGTCCAGACCTGGTTCCCGGGGAACCACTCGGACGTAGGAGGTGGCAACGGCCGAGAAGACCTATCGAGCATTCCGCTCGAATGGATGATCCACAACGCCGAGGGAGACGGGCTGCGCTTTGATTGGGCGTACCTGGAGTCGGTTCTCGTCAGGCCGCCGAAGGCGAAGGTTTCCGCCGAGGACCTGAAGGCGAAGAACGTGAAGGCGAAGGTCGAGAACCTAGTGTGGAGCGCGCTCGGATTCGACGTTCGTTTCATGGCACGCGGACCGTTTAAGCACGCGGCGGTGGAGGCTCGCGCCAGTCGGGTATCCGAGTCGGACTATTCGGAGCAACACCGCAAACGGTCGATCGAAGCGGACACTAGGAGCAGGAACCTCCCTCCCGAGCCCGTGGCAGAAATGGCAGAGCGCGCGCTGAGTCGAGTTGAAGGCATGTACCAGAGGCTAGAGGATGCTGAACGCCTCTGCGGCCAAGTGTCCTCGCTGTCTGAAGCTCTCCTCGCGTCAGCTGATCCCAGTCAGCACGAGACGTGGTCCCGCTTCATGGCCAATGTTGGCGACCTACAGGCTGTGCTGCGTTCCATCGAGTCTGATGCGGAAGCGATCGAGACCATCCGCAAGGAGGCCTGCTCGTTGCCGACGTGGGCGTTCGAACGGCTGTCGCGGGAGGTGCTTCTAGCCGTTGCGCAAGACCTGGGGAAGTGTCGGGAGCAGGCCGGGCGTCTGGACGCGATCGCTACCCAAACGGTGGAGAAGGTGGGCGACGCTGCGCGCAGAGCAACGATCGAGGCCCATCAGCGACTTCTGCGTGAGAAGCCCACCCTGAAGATCAACTGGGCCAAGCGAAAGCGGCGCGAGTAGCGGACGCGAGACGGGCTCGCACTGCGAGCCCGTCTCTGGGGTAGCAAGCGAAGGGGCTAGGCGCGGGTTTCGGCTTCTTCCGTCTCGCGGGCGAAGTCGTCCACCTGGCTTTCGGCGTCTGCACGGCTGGAGCCGTAGCGCTCCTGGATCTTGCCGACGAGCTCTTCGCGCTTGCCGTTGATCTTGTCCATGTCGTCGTCGGTGAGGTCGCCCCACTTCTGTTGGGCCATCCCACGGACTTGCTTCCACTTGCCTTCGACCTGGTCCCAGTTCATACGTGTCTCCGTCCATGCACCTCGATAGGTGCGTGATGGTGGTGTAGCGCGGGGTGCACCCCGCGCGATGAACGTACAGAGCGGGGCGGGCGGGCCGGTAACAGGGCCGCGCGGCGACGTTTTGGAGTCTACGTGGCGGACTCAGTCCAGAAGATCCAGCTGGTGTTCCTCGCGAACTGTCGAGACCAGACATCGACACGCCACGGTGTGCAGCAGTTCATGGAATGGCTGGACACATCTGGGGAGTCCAACCGCCTGATGCAACGGGCAGCATCTCGTCGCAAGATCGCGCAGGCGGTGGCCAAGGAGCAGTAAGCGACTTGCCCCATCGCGGGAGGGCTGTCCGGGAGCCGGATGCTCACGTGGGCTCCCCTGGTACCGTGCTCACGCAATCGTCGAGCTTGCGGTGCAGCAACGAGATCAGTGACAGATAGTCCGCCGCATCATCCTCGCCTGCCCAGAGGATCTTCGGCTCATGAGCGAGTGGGTTCCGCACTGCCGCGAAGCACCCCTTGAGCAAAGCGGCGAAGCCCTTGTGTTGAGACTGCTCTGATTCGGTTCGAAGCGTGTTGAACGCTAGTACTGGCCTTTCGATCGCGAATACGCGATCAACCAGCACAGCACCATCACCGTCGACTCCCGACATCTCCCGGATGCGCTCGGCCAAACCCTTGGTAGCCTCGAAGACCGCGTGGAAGTAGTTGTCCTGCATGAGCTCTGCTCGGCAGTACTTCAGCACTTCGGGGTGCATTCGACGTCCGGCGAACTTGGCCTGGATCGTCTGCGCCCGCGCTTCTGCTTCGTCGAGGGTTCGCGCGCGGGTCTGCTGTCGGAATTCACCATCCGAACCGTACTCCAGCCCCGAGAACGCAAGGATCGAGTTCAGGCCGTCTCGGTGCTGCTCGAATAGGTCCCGTCGCCCAACGAAACGCGTCGGGGCTAGGTAGTGCTGGATGAAGTCGAGCACGCGATTCGCCGAGCGATCCTTCTGCTGCACAGCGTCGAATACCCAGTGCAGCCGCCTCCACTTGGTGGATTCCCCGGAGTCATCCCGGAGGCGACACACTGTCAGGAAGCGGCTGATCTCCGTGCCCGTGCCGCACTCACCGAGGAACCGGGCGAGCACGTCGAGTTGGCCGGCGGTGAACGGCTCGACAGAAGTCATGTTGACCTTATACAGGTCTGTGCCGAGGCCATCACCCGTTCGAAAGGCCAGCTCGTAGTGCACAAGGAATTCGACTATGGGGCGTCACGTTATGACGCTGTCGTAGAATCGGCGGGCACTGAGAAGGAAACTCGATGGTCGGTACACCGGCATGGCGCCCTGGCGCCCTCGTGAGCGCGCGGGGCCGGACCTGGGTGGTGCTACCGCCTGACGAACACGATGTCATTCGCCTTCGCCCCGTGGATGGCCACGAGGATGACGCGGTCGGAATCTTCAGTCCGCTTGAGCCAGGGACCGTTGGGGAGGCACATTACCCGGCCCCCGAGCCGACCCACGCTTCCGACTTCGCTGCTGCGTTGCTGCTTCACGACGCCGCGCGGCTGAAGCTGCGGGCAGGGGCGGGCCCCTTCCGTTCACTTGGACGAGTTTCAGTCACTCCGCGCCCGTATCAGTTCGTGCCGCTGTTGATGGCACTGCGACTTCAGCCGATCCGCCTCCTGATCGCCGATGACGTGGGTGTCGGCAAGACGATCGAGGCGGCCCTCATTGCGCGCGAGTTGATGGATCGGGGCGTCGTGAGGCGCATCGGCGTGCTCTGCGCGCCGCATCTCTGCGAGCAATGGGCCGACGAGTTGCGTTCCAAGTTCAATGTCGATGCTGCAGTCATTCAACCAGCCCGGATGGCACGGCTCGAGCGGGGTGTGCCGCGCCAAGACGTGAATGTCTTCAAGTACTACCGGCACATCGTTGCCAGCATTGACTTCGTCAAGTCGGATCGGTACCGGAAGTCGTTCCTGGACAACGCTCCTGATCTGATCATTGTCGACGAAGCCCATACCGCGGCACGGCCGAGGGGAGATATTGGAAGATCCCAGCACCAGCGGCACGAACTCGTGAGTGCGCTCGCTGCGGACACCTCTCGGCACCTCATCCTGGCATCAGCAACACCGCACAGCGGCGTCGAGGAGAGCTTCCGGTCACTGCTGGGGTTGCTGGACCCCGCATTCGACGTTCCCGAGGACGAGCAGCTCAATCGCGCGGCGGTCGCACGTCACTTCGTGCAGCGGAAGCGCGCGGACCTACGGAACTGGCTCGGTAGCGATACTCCGTTTCCCGAACGTGAGCCCATCGAACGCTCCTACCGGATGTCGCCCGAGTACCAGCGGCTCTACGAGCAGGTGCGTGACTATTGCCAGGAATTCGTTGCCGGCGGATCCGGACTGCGCCACCAGCAACGGCGCGTTCGGTACTGGGCCGCAACCGCGATCCTCCGGTGCTTGCTGTCGAGTCCTGCCGCCGCATCCGCGATGCTCCAAGCGCGAAGCAGCCGTCAACGTAGCGAGCCGACGGAGGACATCAATGCGGACGACACGTTCGCAGCACAGGTGCTCGACAGTGCGGACGAGGAAGAGCCATCTGACTACGTTCCCTCGGCGGCTCTCGATGACCCGTCGGCCGCATTGCGCGATGACGAGATCCGCAGGCTCGACGGCTTCCTGCGGCAGGCGGAGCGACTGAGCGGACCGGAGCTCGACCACAAGCTCGCGGAGGTGTCGGCAACAGTCGATGAACTCCTGAGCGAGGGCTACCGACCGATTGTGTACTGCCGGTTCATCCACACGGCGCAGTACGTCGCTGAGCAGCTTGAGCAGATGCTGAAGAAGAAGCACCGCGGCGTGCGGATCCGATCCGTGACTGGCGGCGATGGGGACAGTGAGCTACGCCGCGAGATCGTGACGGAACTGGCGAGCGAGCCGGTGCGCGTGCTTGTCGCCACCGACTGCCTCAGCGAAGGCATCAACCTCCAAGAACAATTCGACGCCGTGGTCCACTACGACCTCCCCTGGAACCCGAATCGGCTCGAGCAACGCGAGGGGCGGGTGGACCGCTACGGGCAGAGGCAGGCGAAGGTGAAAGCGGTCCTGCTCTACGGGGCTGACAACCCGGTTGACCTGACCGTCCTTGAGGTACTCATCCGCAAGGCAAGGACCATTCGCACTCAACTCGGGATCTCAGTGCCGGTGCCCGTGGAGTCCGAGCAGGTAGTCCAGGCGATCATCGACAACGTGCTGTTGCGCCGTGGCGACCAAGGGGCGCAGTTGGCCCTCGACCTCGGTGATGAACAGGTGAGTCGCTTCCACCGGGACTGGGATGAGGCGGCCGAGCGTGAGCAACAGTCCCGGAGTCGATACGCGCAGCATGCGATCCAGCCGGGAGAAGTAGCGGAAGAGCTCGAGGAACTCGAGCCGGTGTTGGGCAGTGCCCGCTCAATTCGACGCTTCCTCGGCAGCACCCTCCAGCGGGTGAATGGCAGCTTGCGCGAGACTCCGGATGCTGATGTCTTTGAGTTGCGACCGGGTGACCTCCAGGAGTTCTTGAAGTCTCGTTGGCCCGCTGGGGAGTTCCCACTCCGTGTTTCGTTCGCGGGGATCGATCCGAGCGAGCCTCTGCCGATTCCGCGGGACGATGTCGAGTCCCTCGGACGGAATCACCCAATGGTGGAGGCGTTCGCCGACTACGTTCTCGCCCGGTCGCTGAACGGCGACAGCGACCTGTTCGCCCGCACTGGGGCGACATACACGCGCGCCGTGGACCGCCGCACCGCCGTGTACGTCCTGAGGTTGCGCTACGTCCTCGAGGAGGTGAACGCAGAGCCGCAGTTCGCCGAGGAAGTGCTCACGGTCGCGGCGAGGAGTGAGGACGACCACATCACGTGGCTTCCGATCGACGAAGCGACGCAACTGCTTGAGCAGGCTCAGCCTGCTGCGAACATCACCCCGGGCGAACGCGAGCAGCAGGTGGCCTGGGGACTCGAACTGATCGAGCGACATGCCGACTGGTACCAGCCGATCGTCGCGTCGCGACGCGAAGCCCTCGAGGCGTCACACGCACGGTTACGAACGGCGGTCGATCGGCGGGCCACCGCGAGGCGACTAGCGGTCGATCCGCACTTGCCGCCCGATGTTCTCGGGTGCTTTGTGCTCGTGCCGTTGGCAGGGGCGAACTAGTGGCGTACCAGTCAGTCACGGTTGAAGGCGGGATCCTGCCTCCCGATCTCCTGGAACGGATCGCTGAGGGAGATGCGGCGGGGCAGAGACCTGCTGACTTCAGGCTGGCCGATGGACGCCGTCTACCTGATGAGTTGCAGTCAGCGTTCTCGGATGTCCGCACCGAGTGGGAAGCTTTCCAGGGACGTCTCCGACGTTCGAGTCAGAGCAGGACCACCCTGACGCGCGAGTGGATGACGCATTTCCTTGAAGTGCTGGGCTTCCGTCGTCTGACATACCAGCCAGCCGCGCTCGAAGCGGGCGGCGAGCGGTACTCGATCTCTCACCTCAACGGAGACGAGGAGATTGCTCCGCCACTTCACATCGTGGCGCTCGACCAGCAACTGGATCAGCGCGACGGCCGCCGATCGCCGCATTCGTCGGTGCAGGAGTACCTGAACCGCTCCGGCGTCCTGTGGGGCGTGGTGACGAACGGACGGCGGCTGCGGCTGCTCCGCGACAGCGAGCGGTTCACCCGGCCCTCGTACGTCGAATTCGACATCGAAGGGATCATCGAGGGCAACCAGTACCCGGAGTTCGTGCTCCTGTACCGGCTGTTACACGCGAGTCGCTTCCCGAACGGCGATGCGGCAGCGCACGAGTGCCTGCTGGAGACGTACTACACCCAGGGGATCGAACACGGTGGCCGCGTCCGCGAACGGCTGCGGGATGGCGTCGAGACGGCGCTCCGTGAGTTGGGCCAGGCGTTCCTCGTGCACCCGGAGAGCGAGGGCCTCCGGCGCGCGTTCGAGGAGGGCAATCTCGACGCCGACGAGTACTACCGAGAGCTGCTGCGGCTCGTGTACCGGCTGCTCTTCCTGATGGTCGCCGAGGAGCGGCGGCTCATCTTCCCCGACGGGGCCGACGAAGCCCGCGCGACCATCTACCAGCGCTACTACTCCGTGTCCTCGTTGAGGGAACGGGTTGAGCGCTACTCCGACCGCGACCAGAACCAGGACCTCTGGCTCGGCCTGGTGCAGACGTTCCGGCTGTTCCGCGACGACGCGACGGCAAGCCGGCTCTCGCTCTCCGCGCTGGATGGCGAGTTGTTCGGCCCGCTGGCGTGCCGGCACCTCGAGGGTGCTCATTGCTCGAACGAGGCGCTCCTGAGGGCGCTGTGGGGGCTGTCCCTGTTCCGCGACGAGTCGAAGGCGCTGCGGCGCGTGAACTACGCCGCCATCAACGTCGAGGAGTTCGGGTCGATCTACGAATCGCTGCTCGACTTCCAGCCGGACGTGGCCCTCGCACCCGACCCGCGCTTCGACCTGCTCGGAGGCACCGAGCGGAAGCAGACCGGCTCCTACTACACCCCTCCAGAATTGGTGCAGGAGCTCATCAACTCCGCACTGGTCCCGGTCATGACCGAGCGCGTCGAGGCCGCCCGCACGCGCGAGGCCAAAGAGCAGGCATTGCTCGACCTCCGCGTGATCGATCCTGCCTCGGGCTCCGGGCACTTCATGCTCGCCGCCGCTCGCCGCATTGCGACCGAACTGGTGCGCGTGCGGGCCGGCGAGGATGAGCCGTCGCCGCAGGCGTTCCGCGAGGCGATGCGCGACGTAATCCGGCACTGCATCTATGCGGTGGACAAGAACCCATTGGCGGTCGACCTGTGCAAGGTGGCCCTCTGGATCGAGGGCCACGCGCCTGGGTTGCCGCTCTCGTTCCTGGACCATCATGTGAAGTGCGGCGACAGCCTCGTCGGCGTCTTCGACCTGAAGGTGCTAGAGGACGGCATCCCCGACGCCGCCTACACGGCGAGCACGGGTGACGACAAGTCCGCCGCGACGGCCTACCGGAAGCGCAACCGTGAAGAGCGCCAGCAGGCATCCGAGGGCTTCCAGCTCGGTCTCGGCGAACGTTCAGACATGGCTCTGCCCGAGTCACTCGCCGAGAGGTTTGAGGCGCTGGGGGGCCTCGACGAGCGGACTCCCGACGAGGTGCACGAGAAGGAACGCTTGTATCAGTCACTCCGTAGTGGCGAGCAGTGGTGGACGTACAAGACTGCCTGTGATCTCTGGACGGCGGCGTTCTTTGCGCCACTCCGGAAGGGTGAGTCAGGGCAGGTGCCGACGACGCGGATCGTCCGTCACGCCCTGAGGGAGCCGAAAGCTCTGGACGGTCGGATGGTCGGAGCGGCTTCGGGAGAGTCCACCCGGCTCCGCTTCTTTCATTGGCCACTTGAGTTTCCGGACGTACTGATCCGACACGGCGGGTTCGATGTGGTACTTGGTAATCCGCCGTGGGAGCGCATGAAGCTGCAGGAGCAAGAGTTCTTCGGCTCTCGCGACCGCGAAATCGCCACAGCCGCCAACAAGGCCGCCCGTGAGCGCTTGCTTAAGACTCTCCCCGCCCGGAAGCCGGAATTGCACCGGGACTTCGAGCAGACCAAGCGCGACGCCGAGGGTGCGAGTCTCTTTGTGCGAGGGTCAGAGCGATTTCCGCTCGCCGGCCGCGGCGATGTGAATACCTACACGGTGTTCTGCGAGACGAACCGCATGCTGCTTCACTCGGCCGGCCGGGCGGGGATGATCATCCCCAGTGGGATCGCCACGGATGACACCACCAAATACCTCTTTGGCGACCTAATCGAACGACGGGCGCTTATCAGCCTACATAGCTTCGAGAACGAGGCGAAGATCTTCCCTGCCGTCCATAACGAGACCAAGTTCTGCCTGTTAACCATTGGAGGCTTGGAAACTGGGTGGATCGAGCCAGACTTCGTCTTCTTCGCGCGGCATGTTTCGGATCTACGTGAGCCAGCTCGCCACTTCACCCTTACAGCTGAGGACTTCACCCTCCTCAATCCGAATACCCGAACCTGCCCGATTTTCCGCAGTGGCCGCGAAGCCGCAATCACGAAGGCCATATACAGACGCATCCCCGTCCTGGTTGACGAGTCGAAGGATGAGGTGGGCAACCCTTGGGGCGTCCATTTCATGGCTATGTTCCATATGTCCGGCGACTCGAATCTGTTCCTCACACGGGAGGAGCTGCGGGCCTCCGGGAGGTGGCTAGAGGGAATGGCGTTCCGCAGTGGGGATGAGGTCGCTGTCCCGCTCTACGAGGGCAAGATGATCTGGCAGTTCGACCACCGCTTTGGGACTTATGACGGGCAGACTCAGGCACAGGCAAACAAGGGATTCCTCCCGCAGTTTACGGACACCGACCACGCCAACCCGGTCGTACTCCCAGAACCCCGGTACTGGATACCCGAGAACGATGTCGCGTTACGACTGGAAGGACGCTGGGGCCGCGGGTGGTTCATCGTGTGGCGCGACATCTCACTCGCGACGAACGAGCGGACTGTCGTGTCAACGGTCGCACCGCGAAGCGGCGCTGGGCACACGATGCCGCTCTTGCTCCTTTCCCCGGAGAGCGCGCCGCATGCGGGGTCTTTGGTAGGAAACTTAGCTGCGTTCGTCCTAGACTTCGTCGCTCGCCAGAAGGTCGGTGGTACACACTTGACCTATGGGTATCTTCGGCAGTTCGCCGTGTTGGCCCCTGAGGTCTACCAAGCGAAGTGTCCATGGGATCGAGAACTAACCACCGGAACTTGGCTCACACAACGGGTGCAGGAACTCACATACACAGCTTGGGATCTGCAGGATTTTGCCCACGACTGCGGGTACGGTGGCCCTCCGTTTCAATGGGATGCCGAGCGACGCTCTCTCCTCCGGTGCGAAATCGACGCCGCTTTCTTCCACCTCTACGCCATTGGGCGCGACGACGTGGATTACATCATGGACACGTTCCCGATCGTCCGACGGAACGACGAGAGGGAGCACGGCGAGTACCGCACTAAGCGCGTGATCCTTGAGGTATACGACCGGATAGCGCGCGGGATGCAGACCGGCGAGGCCTACCAGACGCTCCTCGACCCGCCACCGGCGGATCCATCCGTGGCACACTCCGCAGATACCCGGCCCGAGTGGGCGCGGAAGGACTGAGTCGATGGATGTCTTCCGGCTGCGCAAGTACGTCGTCGACGAATACGAGAGCTACCTCACCTCGTTCATCAACATCCTGGACGAGCGCCTCGAACGGCACGTCGACGAAGAGCTCGCGAAAGGCGAGTTGTGGCCAGACGAGGTACTGCAGCTCAACCCAGCCTTCGAGCGCGACACTCGCGGCAGCCTCGGTGACCTCGCCTCGCAGGGGGTGATCCACAAGGACACCGCGCGCTTCTTCGGCGCCCAGATCCGCCCGCACCGCCACCAGGGTGAAGCCCTCGACGCCGCGCACGCGGGCCATTCCTATGTGGTCTCCACCGGCACCGGCTCCGGGAAGAGCCTCACGTACCTCCTGCCGATCGTCGATGAGATCCTGAAGGATGAGCCGCAGCGCGGAGGCGTGCGAGCGATCCTCGTCTACCCCATGAACGCCCTCATCAACTCGCAGATGAAGGCGCTGGAGGAGTACGCGAAGCAGGCGGGTGACGTACCAGTCACCTTTGCCCAGTACACCGGCCAGACAAAGAATGAGGATCGCGAGCGGATCATCCGCGAGCGCCCGCACATCATCCTGACGAACTACGTGATGCTGGAGTACATCCTCACGCGACAGTTCGAGCGGACCTTGCTCGAGACTGCCACCAAGGATCTCCGCTTCCTCGTCCTCGATGAACTGCACGTGTACCGCGGCCGGCAGGGCGCCGACGTCGCCATGCTCCTACGAAGGGTTCAGGAGCGCGCGGGCCGCAGCCTCCAGGTCATCGGCACCAGTGCGACGCTCGCTACGGGCGGGAGCCGCGACGAGCGCCGAGCCGAGATTGCCGGCGTAGCCTCGCGCCTCTTCGGTACCGAAGTGGCTGCCGCGAACGTCATCGACGAGACCTTGCGGCGCGTCACGCGAGTGGATGCGCCCGCGCCGGGTCCCGCCCTGCGCGCCGCGGTCGAGCAGGAGCCGCCCGCGGCGGACCTCGACGCCGTCGCCAGCCACCCCCTCGCGGCGTGGGTCGAGACCGCCTTCGGAATCAAGTGGGACGAGGATGAGCAGCGACTCGCCCGCCAGGACCCGACGACGTTCCCAGACGCCCTCGCTCGGCTCGTCCACGAGAGCGGCGCGCCGCGTGAACTCTGCGAGCAACGCCTGAAGCAAGTCCTCGAGGCCGGCAACGAAGTCGAGACCGAGACAGGCGACCCGCTCTTCGCGTTCCGAATCCACCAGTGGCTGTCCTCCGGCTCCAGCGTCTTCTCCACCCTCCAGCCACCGGAAGACCGCGAGTTCTCCTTCGAGGGCAAGTACGAGATCAGCGAGGGGAGGCTCCTCTACCCGCTGGCCTTCTGCCGTGAGTGTGGCCAGGACTTCTACCTCGGCGGCCTGGAACGTGAAGGAGCGACGGAGCGTCTCGTTCCGCGCCCACCGATGGTCGGTGCACCTGATGAGGAGATCCGCGGCGACGCGGTCTACTTCGTACTCGACACCCCGGCTGATGGCGTCGAACTGTGGTCCGGCGAGACCGACGAGATGCCAGACCACTGGATCGAGTACCGGAAGTCGGGTCCGCGGGTGAAGAAGGACTACGCCGGCGATGTTCCTCGCTGCGTTGACGTCGAGGCCGACGGTTCAGTGCACGACGCATTGCCCGGCGACGCGCCACGGGGAACGGCGGTGCGAGGCTGGCTCCAGCCGAGACCGCTCCAGCTCTGCCTCCGCTGCCGCTCCGCGTGGAGCCGGCGCGACTCCGAGTTCCGAAAGCTCGCATCCCTCAGCCAGACTGGCCGCTCGACCGCGGCGACCATCACCGTCGACAGCCTCGTCGCCGGGCTGACGGAGCAGGGTGTCGGGCGTAGCGACGCCAAGGCGCTCTCCTTCACAGACAATCGCCAGGACGCAGCACTTCAGGCCGGGCACCTCAACGACTTCGTCCAGATGGCTCAGGTCCGCGCCGCCATCGTGCGGGCGATGGAGCTTCACGGAACCCTTGAGTACGGGAAGCTCGGACGACTGCTCTTCGAAGCACTTGAGTTGCAGCCTGAGGACTTCCTCAAGGAGCCCGTGGCGCCAGGCGACCCTGGCTACGAGCAGGGACGAACGGCGATGTCCGCCCTCCTCGACTATCTCGCTCTCGAGGATCTGTCTCGTGGGTGGCGCGTGGCGCAGCCCAACCTGGAGCAGGCCGGCCTTTTGCGCATCGAGTACCTCGGTCTGAGCGAGTTGGCCGCAGACAGCGAGCGCTGGCGCGGCCTGCCTCTCATCGCGGATGCCACCCCGACACGTCGTGAAGCGGTGCTCCGTGCGTTCCTGGATCACCTGCGGATGTCGCTGGCGATCGAGGCGAAGGAGCTCACCTACGAAGAGACGCGCAGCATCTCGCAGCGTGCCGGACAGCGACTCCGCGATCCCTGGTCGCCCGAAGAGGGTGAGCTGCAAGGGCGAACCCTTGCGCTCCTCCCCGGAGTCGAACCAACACGACAGGAGCACCGAGGCCGCTTCATGCGGCTATCGGCTCGGTCCGCAGTAGGGCTTTACCTACGCAACCCCCGCACCTGGGATCCCGCTGCCGATCCGAGCGACGGTAATCGTCTCTCGCAGGACGACACCGAGACGCTCATCAACGGCATGGTGCGCATCCTCCGCGGAAACCTACTTCACGTTGAACGGCAAGGCAGCGCCGACCGGGGGATTCGCGTCATCGCCGACACACTTCGATGGGTGCGTGGCGATGGTGCACCTGCCGCTCCCGATCCGATCCGCGCGCGGTCGCTGCACCTCCGTCGCCGCATCGGCGATCGCGAGGGCAATCGATACTTCACGGAGCTCTACCGGCACGGCGCCCGGCTGCTGCGCGGCATGCTCGCCCGAGAACACACCGGTCAGGTGGACGCCAACGATCGCGAGGAGCGTGAGAGCCTCTTCCGTGACGGAAAGCTACCGGCGCTCTTCTGTTCTCCCACGATGGAATTGGGCGTCGACATCCGTGACCTCAGCGCTGTTCACCTCCGGAACGTGCCGCCCACGCCGGCGAACTACGCCCAGCGTGCGGGTCGCGCCGGACGCGGTGGGCGCCCTGCGCTGATCGCCACGTTCGCCGCTCAGGGCAACGCACACGACCAGTACTTCTTCCGGCGGCGCGAGGAAATGATCGCGGGCGCCGTCGAGCCTGCCCGCCTCGACCTCCAGAACGAAGCCCTTGTCGAGGCTCACCTCCACGCTCTGTGGTTGTCCATCACCGGTGTGCATCTCGAGAAGTCGATCGTGCACGTCCTCGACATGGATCAGGAGGGCCGGCCGCTTGCCCCGGAGATTCAGGATCAGCTGTTCGGTCCACGGCGGGACGAGCATCAA
Source organism: Chloroflexota bacterium (assembly GCA_045863195.1). Lineage (GTDB taxonomy): Bacteria > Chloroflexota > Dehalococcoidia > UBA2979 > UBA2979 > W-Chloroflexi-9. Next base: position 29,319 of record BTUI01000004.1, on the reverse strand, counting down.
GCGAAGACCATCGCCGCCGCAGAGCGTGTCCTGACGCGGGTGCCTGAGGTCGCGAGCGCATGGTGGTATCGACCAGACTGGGCGGAGGAGCGAATTCGTCACGCTCCAAGTCGGTTCAACGACGCATTCAATCGCTGGCGTGAGATGTATGACGCCGGCGAGCGGATGCGGGAGGAAGCGTTCCGGGCCGCTGGTCGCCCGAGTGCATCGAAGGACGAGCGAGAGGCCGCTCAACGACGGCAGCGGGAGGCCGAACGCGAGTTGGCACTTCTCCGGAACGAGACGACATACGAGGACTCGGACTTCTACCCGTACCGCTACCTCGCGGCCGAGGGCTTCCTTCCGGGCTACAACTTCCCCAGGCTTCCCGTCCGGGCCCTGGTAACGGTCAATGACCGGACGCGCTCAATCGATCGCCCGCGCTTCCTTGCACTTCAGGAATTCGGTCCCCACAACGTCATCTACCACGAGGGCCGGCGCCACGAAGTCACGGGCTTCGTGCTGCCAACGGGAAGCGCCGAAGAGCACCTTCAGCGCGCTCGAGCCTGCCTGGTATGCGGCTACCTGCATCACGGCGAGCACGTCGATGTCGACCTTTGTGAGCGCTGCGGCGCGACCCTCGACTCAGAGGGGAAGCTGCTCCCGCATCTCTTGCAGCAGCCGACCGTCCGCACAACCCCGAGGCGTCGCATCAATGCCGAGGAGGAGGAGCGCCTCCGAAGTGGTTACGACGTCTTCACTGCCTATCGGTTCGAACCGCGGGCCTCATTCCGCGAAGCCGCCGTACTGAGTGGCGGCACGCCACTGCTCCATCTGACTTACGGACCCTCCGCGGAGCTCTGGCGCATCAATCGCGGCTACCGGCGTGGGAACGAACAAGCGGGCTTCACGGTAAATACCAGCAACGGCCAGATCATGCCTCCTCGGGTCGCTGACCCCGGAGAGGCTGAGCCTCAAGCACCTGGTGACCGTCCTCTCACAGGCGTGATGCCCTTCGTCCGAGAGAGCCGGAATCTGCTCCTCGTGCGCCCAGCAGAGATGCCCGGTGACGAGAAGGGCCAGGATCGATTCCTGCGTTCGCTCCTTTACTCCCTCAAGCAAGGTATTGAGCACGCCTTCGACGTGGAGCCTGGGGAGCTTTCTGCTGAGATCATTGGTGAAGGTGACCGGCGACATATGCTGTTCTTCGAGTCAGCGGAGGGTGGCGTTGGCGTCGCCGAACGTCTCCTCCGAGATGCGACGGCATTCGCTGCCGTGGCGAAGCGCGCGATGGTCATCGCCCACTTCGACGAAGCGGGAAACGATCTTCGGCCAGAGGATTGCTCCGCAGCCTGCTACGACTGTCTTCTGGCTTACGAGAACCAGCCGCACCACCACGTGCTGGATCGACACGAGGTCCGGGCTTTGCTGCTCGGCATGACCTCGGCCCTGACTGACGTCGTCGTGGGGGGCGAAGGCCGCGACGACCGTTACCGTCGTCTCTTAGGCGAGATTGATCCGCGCTCCTCGCTTGAACGCGCGTTCCTCAACTTCCTCTACGAGAAGGGACATCGGCTCCCAGATCAGGGTCAGGCGCGGCCGACGAGTGACGTTTCAGTTCAGCCCGACTTCTATTACGTGGACTCGCGAGCCTGCATATTCGTGGACGGTCCTTCCCACGACAGCGCGAAGTCCCAGGCCCACGATCGTGCCGCTCGTGAAACCCTCGCCAACCGAGGATTCCGGGTCATTGTCATTGGACCGCCGCCGTTTGAACCGCAGGTTGTGACTAACCAGACTGTCTTCGGTCTGCCCATGTAGCGCTGAACGCAGGGATCGAGACGGTGGGGAACTAGCGCAGTTCCCCATTTGTGGTCGGTCACGCGGTGCGGCGCTCGATCAGCAACCTTCAGCAGGGGGCCGGGACGCGCTCGAGATCTGGGCTGGGGGCCGAAGCCTGTTTCGTCCCGAGCCTCCTCCGTGAGCCCAAGGGGCTCCAGAGACGAGAGGGCCCGCGCTCCCACATATACTCCGGTTGGAGTCCTGTGGCGTCTGGCCGAATACCGGGAGGCTGCTCTTCGGCCGGCCGGAGATCGTGAGGTTGAGAGGTTGGTCGACCAGCCAGTATCGAGTCCCGCTGCCACAGGTGGCGCCGGCCCGTTCTTTGAGCAACATGTCGGCGCCTACTGGCTTGCGCAGCTTCTTGTGGGAGCAATCCCGCCGATCCTGACAAACACCACCGTTCGCGAGGTGCAGTTTCAGACCGAGTATCTCGGTTGGCAGACCGACGACTTCCTCGTCACCTGTACTCATCCGGATGGGCGTCTGCGAAAGCTTGTTGGGCAGGTGAAGCGCACCTTCACCGTCAGTACTAACGACGAGGACTGCCGGAGCACTGTCGCTGACTTCTGGAGGGACTTCAACAACTCAGCTAGGTTTTCGCAAGAAGATGATCGACTCGTATTGGTCACGCTTCGCGGGACTAATACGCTTCTCCAGCACTTCAGCGGACTGTTAGATCTTGCTCGCGCTGCGACCAACGGGGACGAATTCGAGCAGCGGCTAGGGACCAAGGGTTTCGTATCGAGCAAGGCCGACGACTACTGCCGGGTGCTGCAGGAGATAGTCGAGAGCATCGAAGGGCACTCGTTCACCAAAGCTTCGTTGTGGCCATTCCTCAGTGCCCTACACGTGCTGGCTCTGGACCTGAACTCCTCGACAGGACAGGCCGAGGCTGCCATCAAGAGCCTCCTCGCTTACACGGTCCTAGACGGAGCGGGCCTTGGCGAGGCAGCCGCCTCATGGAATGCACTACTGGCCCTTGCGGCCACTGCAATCCCGGAGGCGCGCCATTTCCGGCGTGAAGACCTGCCGCTGGAGGTGCGGGAGCGCCACGGCCTGCTCGGGAACAGGGAGCAGATCGTTCTGCAGGCTCTCACCGATCACTCGTTCCCCGTCCTCAACAGGATCAAGGGCACCATCGGCCCCCTTCACCTTTCTCGCGCTGACGTGGTTCAGAAGGCTCGCGAAGTGCTCGACACAGCACAGGTGACCATCGTCGCCGGGCCGGCAGGAACCGGAAAGTCGTCAATCGCCAAGGACCTCATAGCGGATCTCGGCAAGGACCACTTCGTCTTCGCATTTCGCGCAGAGGAGTTCGCTGAGGCGCACATCGATCGGACGCTTCAGGCTGCGCAGATCGGGGTGAGAGCTGCTGAGCTCACGGCGATTCTTGGCGGGCAAGAGCGCGTCATCATCTTGATCGAAAGCGTCGAGCGGCTGCTTGAGAAGTCCACCCGTGACGCGTTTAGCGATCTCATCCGGATGATCGAGAACGACGATCGATTCCGGGTCGTGCTGACCTGTCGCGGTTACTCGCTAGAGATCGTATGCGCGAGTTTCCTGCAACCGGAAGGTGTGACGTACAAGAGCATCTTGGTGCCGATGCTCACGGACAAGGAGCTTGAGCAGGTTGCCGCCACCAGTCCGGGTCTCGAGTATCCACTGTCGAAGCCCGCACTCCGTGAAGTCCTCCGCAACCCATACTTCCTCGATCGAGCACTTCAGATCGAGTGGCCTGCAGACCGCTCAACACCAGAAAGTGAGCGCGAGTTCCGCGAAATGTTCTGGCGGCAGATCGTTCGCGCCGATCGTCTCGATGGCGGTATAGCTCAGCGGCGCGAGGAGGCCTTCCATTCGATCGCGGTGCGCCGAGCGAGGGCGCTCAGCGACTTCGTCACGTCCAGAGAGCTTGACTCCGAGGCTGTGTCCGCGTTGCGTCGCGACTCTCTCATCACCTCGCCGGAAGCTGATCCGGCCCTCGTCGCCCCTGCACACGACGTCCTGGAGGATTGGGCGATTCTCCATTGGATGGACGAGCAATTCGCACGGGGGCAGCGCTCACTTGATGACCTCTCCGAAGCAATCGGGCCGCATCCTGCGATTCGACGCTCATTCCGAGCGTGGATCGGGGAGTTGGTCGACCGTGACCCGCCTGGAGCTGATCGGCTGTTCCGCTCTTCCCTCTCCGCAGCCGGAGTGAGCGCTCAATTTCGAGATGACACGCTGGTATCCCTGTTGAAGGCACCCACAGCCGGGGCGTTTCTCGATCGACACGTGTCTCAGCTCGTCGCCAACAACTGCGAACCACTCAAACGGGTGGTGCACCTGTTGCGGGTGGCCTGCGTTGTAACGCCGCCCTGGCTCGCTGATGCCCGGCGCCACGGCTCCGTTCTGAACGTACCTGAAGGGGCTGCGTGGGCAAGCGTCTTGCGATTGGTGCACCGGAACTTGGACCGACTCTCGGCTCGGGACGAGCAGCTCCTGCTAGGACTGATTGAAGATGCTGTCCGCGGCGTGAGTTGGTGGTCTCCTGAACTTGACGGGGCTGAGTCCGTGGCTGCGATCGCCCACACCCTGCTGCCGGAGAACAGCTACTACGGTTCCGACAAGTGGCTGACCCGAGTTCTCAGTGTGCTCGCGAAGATACCCCGGGCGGATCCAGCTCGATTCGAAGCGATCCTGAGAGGTCCATCCCACGAGGGCTCGGAGCAGGACACAGAGGGCGATCAATCTCCAGCCCCTTTCCTCCCGCGAAGGCATCGGCGAGTCCGAAGGCTCGACCGTGCAACTGAGGAACTTCGAACGCTGCTGTTCTCGGGGATAGAGGGTGCCCCGACGGCTCGGGACCTCCCCGACGTCGTTGTGTCGGTGGCCGAAGAGTACCTGTTCGCGACCGAAGAGGACGCTTCGGATAGTGACTCCTGGGGGGGTGCCCTCGACTTGGGATTGTGGTTCGGGGTTCGTGACGAGATCGACCACGACTTCTTCCCGGCTAGCGCGTTTCGCGGCCTCTGGCTGCCACTACTCCGATACCACCCCGCCAAGGCCCGTGACCTCTTGATTGCTGTCTTCAATCGCAGTGGTGACTGGTATGCGCATCCTCGAGTCGATGAGCGGCTTGAGCCCGCATGGGAGATCGAGTTCACGTTTGCCGATGGGACAAGACAGAAGCAGTGGGCCAACCTCAGACTCTGGCAGTTGTATCGCGGAACCTCGGTAGGCCCCTACGTGCTTCAGTCCCTACTGATGGCATTCGAGAAGTGGCTGCTCGAATACGCGGAAACCCACCCGGACGAGTTGGACGGGATATTGGTGGACACCCTGCGCCGAAGTGAGTCGGCGATGCTGACCGCCGTGGTTGCAGGAGTGGCTACGGCTCACCCGCACCTGGCGGGCGAAGCACTGCTCGTCCTGCTCACGTCGTCGGATTGCATCCGACTCGACCAAGCTCGACTCGCAGCCGAGCGCGGCACGTTCTCGGTATCAGATCTCTTCGGTGTGCGGGCGGTGAACGCCGTCTACGATGGGGAACGGAAGCAGGCGGACCAGATGCCGCATCGCAAGGCGCACTTGGAGACAGCCCTCGCGAACCTCCAACTCGGCCCCCTAGCCGATCGCGTTCATGCGATTCTCGATAGGCACCTTGCAGATCTCGAAGCGCTGCCGGAGCAGGATCGTTCAACGATGGCATGGCGGCTTGCTCTTCAACGCATGGACCTACGCCGGTACACGTTCTCGCCCGAAACCGACCTTGAACCTGATCAGCCTGAGGGAGAACCGGCGGACGAGCGCTCGTCGGTACGCATACGTCTTGAGCCGGATCCCTTGGCGCCGGACCTCGAACAGTTCGTGGCAGAGGGCGAGGCCGAGCGAGCCACGATTGGTTCTCAGCTCGGGATTCTCAATTGGGGGCTACAGGCATTCCGAGGCGAGCATGACGACGGTCCACCCGACGGCTGGCGGGAAATGCTCCAACGCGCGCAACACGTCGACCGCGAAGCTGAAGACCCACTTGGTGCGAGGAACGGTCCGGCCTACGTCGCAGCCGTCGTCATACGCGACCATTGGGACGAGGCGTCGCCTGACGAGCGAGATTGGTGCGTAGAGGTTGCCTGCAGGGAGGTCGAGCGGACCTCCGACGATTGGGCCGACCTGGCTCGCGTCCAGCGGTTCGAGATGGCCGGCGATCGACCGAGTGCCCGTTCGGTGTCGTTACTCGTGCGGAAGCGTCTTGCCGCCACACAGGCTGACCGGGTACGTCGCGCATGGGCAGCCGTGGTCACGCACCCAGTCGACGAAGTGCGATGGTACGGAGTTTGGAGTATCGACGCTCAGTTCTGGTCGGATGACCGTGAGCTAGTTCTACGTTGCGTCAACGCCATTGCGAATGACGCGTCGATCGTCGATCAAGGCATAGCCGCCGAAGCGGCGCGGCCGTGGCAGGAACGCCGACACTACTCAGAGATCGGCTCCGAAGCCGCTCGAGCTGTGCGGCAACACTTCTGGGAGCGGAATAGCACCGATTATGCCTACTCGACGCTCCCCGTCTTGCGGGGAGCCGGTGCAGACGCGCTCCAGAAGCTGCTCGTGATATTCGGCCACGCGCCAGCAGATGGGGCCTCCGTGGATGTACTAACGCGCGCCAGCACCACCCTCGTTGGCTGGTGGAACTCAGACCAAGGCCGTGGACAGCGTGCCGAGGTTGCAGAGGAGCGAGATTTTGGGCGCGAGATCGCCTTCGTCGATCTGTTGGCGCGGTTCGTCTTGCGCATGGATCCACCATCAGCCCAGACTGTGCTGGCCCCTCTGTTGGGCGAAGTGGACTCGCATCCTGACAAGCTGGCTGACTTCGTTCAGCATCTGACGCTGGCGGAGGATCGCAGGCCCAACACAAGTCAGTACTGGTACGTCTGGAGTCTGTTCGCGGAGCGAATTGGGCAAAGCAGTTGGCACGCCCGTCTCGATCGAGAGCGTCCATGGGGCGGAGAGATGCTTTCCGCTATGTTCCTGACTTCCGGCTGGAAGGAAGATGTCCGGCACTGGAGAAGTCTCGAGGGACATTCGAATGCAGTGCACGCGCTCTTCGAGAGCCTCCCACCTACCCCGATTGTCCTAGAGGACTACCTGCGATTCCTTCATCACATTGGTGAGCAGTCTCTCCCGGACGCTTTTGTGCGAGTTGCCACCGCTCTGAGGACCGGAGATGTCCGAGCTATGCTTGCCGCGTCCAACACGGTTTTCCTTCTCGAGATCCTTCTGCAGCGACATGTGTACGGGCGGCCGCTTGAACTCAAACGAGAGCCCGAACTGCGGAACGCGGTGCTCGAACTCCTCGACATGCTCGTAGAGGCTGGCTCATCGGCAGCGTTCCGCATGCGCGACGATTTCGTTACGCCGGCCTGAGAGGCTCGGTCAGACCTGTCCCGCGAGAGCCGCACCCTGCTCGCGCAAACCGGATGAGGATCGATAACCGTACCTCGAGCCGCCGCAGTACGACCCTGACGACCGTGCGAAAGCCACCTGCCTGTCTGTTTGGCACATCAACGCTACAAGATGGCGAGCATCGCGCCAGCAGCCAAGAACGGCCCATACGGGATCGCACCGCCGCCGCGCCGCATAAGCGCGATTGTCAGCGCCGCCACGGCCCCACCGAAGACGGCGACGGGCAACACGGAGAGCACGTTCGGGATGCCGGCCACTGCGCCGAGCAGCGCGGCCAGCTTCACGTCACCTCCGCCCATACCGCGCACGCCGGTGGTCGCGGCGTTGCCGGCCAGTCCACTCCACTCCTCGGCGACGAGACGCGGCAGGTACGGACAGCCCGCGACGGCAGCGGCGGCGAATGCGTTGCCCGCAGACTGCTCCAGCTGTGCAAGCGCCAGGACGAGCATCGCAACGGCACCAGCGGCTCCGCCCCATCTCACGTCGTTGCGAGCGCTCACTCGGCTCAACGGGATCGTGAGCGTCCCCCGGAAGAGCACGCTCGGCCTCACGTAGAAGGCCACCGCGAAGAGGCCGCCGGCGAACGCGGCTGCGACCAACGAACCGACGAGCGATCGCGCCGGATCGACGGTCGCGACGACGAGTGCGAGAGCCAGGGCCAGATACACGAGACGGTTGGGGACGGTCCACGTCCGCACGTCGATGACGCCGATCTGCGTCAGCACGGCTGCACATACGCCGATCGCCAGCGCCGAGACCGGGCCATGGCCATTCACCACCGCCGCCAAGACCGCGGCCCCGGCCGCGATCGACACCGCTGCGACCGCCCAGAGTGAGCCCGACTCGGGCCAGGCTCGCTCCCACCCACGGACGGACGTGGCTGTACGGAGGTCAGCCAACGGTGGCCCCCGCGGTCAGCTCCTTCAGGAGCGCACGCGTCTCCTGGGCCGGCCCGATGCGCGGCCCGAGCTCGTGTTGCATCGCCTCCGCGAGCACGCGATACACCTTGAGCACGCCGGCCGTGTTGCCCACCGAGGCGTAGCACCGCATCAGGCCGCAGACGGCGTCTTCGTTGGTCGGGATGCGCTGAGTGGCCACCAGGTAGAAGCCGGCTGCGCGTTCGACGTCGCCCGCGTCCATCGCGAGCTGGGCGGCGGCGAGCGCCCCGTCCACGAACCGCTGCCGGTACTCGTCGCGGTACGTGTCGAGCCACGCGAACGACTCGGTCTCCAGGAAGTCGGCCCCGTAGAGCTCGAGCGCCCGCTCGTACTGCGCGATCGCGTCGCCCGGCGGCAGCGCCGCCGCGAAGCGCAGCGCCTCCTCGAACTCGTCGAGGTCCGAGCGCAGCATGCCCGGGGGCACCTGATACCGCTCGTGCGAGAGCGTGAGTGGTTGGAGGTCGCTGCGCCCGGCCGCGGCGCGCACCACTGAGCGCAGCGCACTCGTCGCATTGGCCAGCATGTGCTTGAGGCTCGCGTCCCACAGCATGTCCGGCCAGAGCGCGTCGGCGATCGCCTTGCGCGGGACCGGCGCTCCCCCGTGGGCGACGAGCAGCGCGAGCAGTTCGCGGGCCTTGTCGTACGGCCAGCCCTGAGCGGTGACACCACCGACGGTGATCCCCAGCTCCCCGAGACAACGCACGTAGATCAGCGCTCCGTCTTCATCAGACGGGCCGCCCGTCGCCTCTGGCAGGAACAGCGCTTGCTGCCGCACCGATCCGGCGAGCGACTCACGTGGCTGGGGAGGCGTCACTGCCGCCGGTCGATCGCAGGCGGCCCCCTCGCCGTCGGGTTCGTGGCTCAGCACGAGCTGCGATCGCGGCTCCGCTGCATCCGGTTCAGTCAGCGGCTCGGCGACTGCCACCGCCGGCTCAACGACGGGACGCTCCGCGGTCGCTACTGCTGCAGCGGCGGCTTCGCGCTCCCGCTCCCCCTCGGCAGCCGCTGCGCCCGTACCTGGCGCCACATCATCGAGGTCTCCGGACACTGGGATGTCGTTGGTCTCGGCGAGGTCGTCGGCCTCGAAGATCGCCCGCCTCCAGTCGAAACCGCCGACCTCTTCGCCCGACGATGGCGGTGGCGCATCCAGCGGTTCGGGATCGCGCGGGGAGGATGGCAGGTCCGCTGCTCCAGCAAACACGCCCGGCTCGCGCCATCGCGGTGACTCATCGCGGCGGACCACGACGGGCTCGAGCGCGATCCGTTCGCCGGCCCCGAGCGAAAGCAGGACGCCGCTCGCTCCAGCTGCGACCTCGCCGTCAGCCATATCGCCGGCGTCCACGCCGAGCCGCACCGTCGCGCCGAAGAGCGTGCTCGGCTCGCCATCCGTCAGCCCGACGAAGTAGATGCCTGCGCGCGGCCCGTACGGGAGCAGTGACTCCCACGCACTCCCGGCCGCGCCCGCATCGAACACCGCGACGAGCGGACGGGGCGCCAGCTGCCCCTCGCGGGACTGGATCGCGTCCTCGATCTCCTCGAACAGAGCTTCACCGTCGGGGCTCTCCGCCCCACCGAAGTGCGGCAGGTCGAGGTCGTCGCCCAGCACCGCAGCGACGGCGGCATCCGCGCGAAGCGCCAGCTCGTCAGCCCCCGCGGAGGTGGCGAGCGTCTCCAGCCAGGCGTGCAGCAACTGCCGGCGCTCGATCTCAGATCCAGTGATCGCCACGCTGCCCGCCCCGGCGAGGTTCACGTACACGATCCGGCCAGCGACGTCGGTGCCCACCGGGAGCATCAACGCGCGTCCCGCCGCCGCGGCCGCCCCCTGCTGCATCGCCGACGCACCAGCACCGGTGAGCGTCAGCTCCACCTGTCGTGCCCCGGTGACGGCCGCCTCGACCGCGCACTCCAAGCGGCCGGCGAGCCGGGCGCTGCTCGCCGCTAGCGACTCAACGTTGACGTCGGCGCAGTCGATCGTGAACGAGAGCTCCCGTGCCGCCTCATGCGCGAGCACCAGCCGCGCACGCGCGAACCCGGCCGCCTCGAGCGCCTCCGCCACGGCGCGCGCCATGAGTACGACCCGGCCCGCGTCACCGGTACGGCGTGCGCCGCGCTGCAGCAGGGACGGCAGACCGAGCGCGCTCGTCCGCTGCAGGCGATGCACGAAGAGCGCGGCTGCGCCGAGCACGGCGAACCCGGCGGCGCTCAGGACGACGGGGCGCGGCACCGACGGCCAGTCCCACGCAGCCCCGCCGTCCTCTCCTTCATCGGTGCCCACCTCGACCGGCTGGCCTGTGCCCTCGCTACCGGTCGCGGTGTGGTTCCCGGTCTCCGGAGCGGCCGCGGGCGGTGTTACCTCGACGGTGAGTCCCTCCATCGCTTCGACCGGCAGCACGAGCACCCATCCCGGATAGATGCGCTGAGGGTCAGTGAACCGCCAGCCGCCGCCCATGTCGCGATCGCGGTTCGCCTGCCAGATCTCATCCCAGCGGAATCCATCACCGAGGAACCGCTCCGCGATCCCCCACAGGTGGTCGCCGCGCGCGACGCGATACGTGACGGTCCCTGCGTCCAGGCTGATGCTGTCCGCCGGCAGCGGCGCGTTCAGCGTCCAGCCGGCGCGGATGATGCGCGGGTCGGTAAGTCGTTCGCCATCCGCCATCACACGCCCCTGGTTCGCGGCGAACAGGTCCACGTAGCGGGAGCCGTCCCCGTAGAGCCGGCGCGCGATCCCCCACAGGTCCTCCCCCGGCGCCACCGTGTAGACCACGAACGGCGCCCGAACGGTCACTGCGCGGTCGTCAGGTGCGGTGACCTGTGCTTCGGCGGCAGGCGGCGCGTGCAGCGCCACGACCGCGACCGGGGCGCTCGCGACCGCCGCCCGTGGCACCGGCAGCCAGGTCCCGAGCAGCAACGTCCCGGCGACGCCGCCGTCCACGATGCGCCGCACGGCAGGGACGGTGATCAGGTTCGTGACGCGGAGCGCGGCGCGCGCCCATCGTGCGCCGCGCGTGACTCGATCCGCGGTCACGGCGAGCGTGCGCAGTCCGATCGTGACAACGAGGTAGCCGAGGATGAGCCAGGCGATCGCCGTCGCCACCGCGATCAGGTCGCCGTCCGACACCTCCGTCGCCGTCAGCGCCGTGCGTACTGTTGTCATGTCAGGCAGGCGCCAGGCGGCAGATGGGGGACCGGCGATCCGCCACAGGATCGCGGCAGCCGTGGCGGCGACCGCCAGCGTGACGGCGAGCGGCCAGGGCCCAGCCTCGCGGCGCGATTCCGGCCGGCGCCCGCGATCGCTGCGTCGTGTACGGGGTAGTGCCCTGGTCATTGCTGGCCTCCGTTGCCGTTACCGACCCGCCGTCAGGACCGATTGCAGTTGCCGCACCGGGTACGGCGTCGTCCACGACCGCACCATCGGGTCGAGCGGCTCCCATGCCCCGACGATCACCACGACGCCACCCTCAGCGTCATCCTCGATCGTCGTCACGCGGTACTGTCCGGCGAACGTGATCGCCAGCCGGACGTCCGCCGTCAGCGACCGTTCGTAGCGGTGCTGGATGTCGCTTTCCAGCGGGTAGCGTTGTCCGAGCGATTCCGTGGAGAGCACCGTGCCGTCGCCGAACGACCAGTCGTACCGCTGCGGCATGATCTCCACCTCGACCGTCGTGTCTCCCAGCGTCTCGGAGCCGGTGAGCGTCTCGCCGCCGTAGCCCTCCACCCAGAACCAGGACGGCAGTGCCACCAGGCCCGTACCGGGGTTCGCGCCCACAGCGACCGGCGGCAGCGGCACCATCCCGAAGAGCGACTGCGCCATCGAAAGCGGATCCGTCGGCGGTCCCGGGAGCGTCTGCACGACGATCTCCGTGACGTCCGGCGCGCCCACAGGTATCCACGCGATCGTGAACAGGCCGTTGTCGCAGGTCACGACCCAGGGGAGCGCGCCCGGATGCTCCGATAACTGGGGCGCGAAGCTGCTGTTGTAGCCAATGTTCGGGACGGCCGCGGTGCAGGTCGGCGCTGCCGGAACGTTGATGATCTCGGTCGACCCGGGGGTGCCAGGAGTGCCCGGGATGGTGGACGTGACACCGATGAAGATCGTGACGCCACCGGTCGTCGCGACGACGTTCGTCTCCACCACATTCGGGCGGTTCCCGCGCGCGCTTCCAGATTGACCGGGGACCGGCGGCTCGGCGTGCGCAGGTGAGACCGACAGGAGAAATAGGCCGAGCACGGCCACCACCGCAACGCTCCGTCTAATCATGTGGGATCACCTCGGACTTCTTGCACCGCTCGTAACAGTCCAGCGACCATCGAGCCGTTCGAGCCGCACGAGATCCCGATAGGTGTCACCGCTCCCCGCGGCCGTCGGTGGTTCAAGGGTCTTCGCATCGACATAGAACGTGTTGTCCACGATCTGGTCCTCGACCAGGGCGGATGCTCCCGTGACGTCGATCACCGCGAAGTCGTGCTCGACGACAACACGAAGCGCAACGCCGTCAGCTCGCAGCGTCTCGATCTCCGTGCGGATGCTTTCGAGCTCGGCGCCTGCGGCGAACCGTTCGACTCGCCTGATGTCCAGGTGGAGCACCGCGTCCGCGTAGGCGTCCCAGTAGGCGAGGTACGCCGCGCTGACTTCCGCGACCAGCGCATCGCGCGAGGGTGTGGCCGTCGCCGGCGGCACGGTCGCCGTGGCCGCGGTCGCCGTGGGCGTCGTTGACTCGGCCGTCGCTGCCGGCGTCGGGTTGGACGAGCCGCCGCCGCAGGCCAGCAACACGGCCGCACACGTGATCGCGATCGACAACATCCCTGCTCGCATCTGGCGCATGGCTACGGACCTCCTGCTCCGGTGCGCGGCGCCGCGACGGCATGGGCGCTGATCTCGACGTGCGTCACGCCGAGGACCTGGAGGAAGCCCGTCGTCGCCTGACGCGAGACCTCCACGCGCACCTGTGCTCCGTCTGCGTACACCGCATGGTCCGTTCCAGTTTCGCCGATCAGGTATGCGATCGCCGCACTGCTGGCGGCAGGCGCGTTCAGGAGGACCACGGCACCGCCCGACGCGCGGTAGGTCGCCTCGTCCAGCTGCATCGCGCCCGCGGCGGCAGCGGCGTCGGCGACGTTCTGGAGGTCGCGGCGCTGCACCATCACCAACCCGCCGTCGGCGACCAGTCCCGCGACCGCGACGAGCGCGAGCAGGAAGATCGCCGTCAACGCGAGCACCTGGCCGCCCTCGTCCGCGGCGAGATCCCTCATGCGCGCGATCACGGGGCCGCCGCCGTCCGACTGCGGTAGATGTCGATGCGCTGCTGGTGCGTACTGGAGACCGTGACCGAGACCGCGCCGAGCAGCGGGAGGTCGCCGAGCTCCACGGCATAGGACGCCGACGCGCGCACGGTCCCGCCGCGCGCGAACGTGCCCGTGTCGATCGCCACGTCCAGCCGGTCGAGCGCGAGCCCGTGCCCGGCGGCCACGGTCAGCGACCGCGCCTGCGCGTCCGCGAGGCCCTGCGCGGCGGAAGGGGCGAGCGCGGCGGTACGCCCTGCCTCGCGCGCCACGGACTGCACGGCGACCTGCGCCTGCGCGATCCGCCCCACCATCACCACGCCGGCGACGAGCAGGAGCAGCACCGGGATCACCAGCGCCGACTCGACGAGCGCGCTGCCCGAACGGTCGGCGGCGAGCGCGCGGAACGGCACCGGCGGCCTACGGACCGTCACGGAACGCCTCCCTCCACACCTCCGCCGACACGTCCACCGGCAGGGCGAGCGAGGTCACCCACGGGATGATCAGCGGGTACGTCCCGCTGGCCCGCGCGATCACCACCTCGCCCTGGGCCTCCGCGCTCACCGCGAACGCCGCCCCGGTTGCACCGAGGCCAGCCTCCAGCAGCGCGCGCGTCCGCGCAGCGCCGTCCGCGAGCGTGTAGCCCTCCGACGCCGCGAGCCGCGCGCCCTCGACCGCGGCCGTCTCGGCCACGGTGCGGGCATGGTGGACCAGCGCGATCTGCACCGCCCCGATCAGCACGATCAGGAGCAGCGGCAGCGTCAGCGCCAGTTCGACCGTCCCGGCCCCGGACTCGTCGGCGTGCAGGCGGCGCATCGGGCTAGATGGCCGTCAGCGCGGCCACGATGTCCGCGAAGACACCGACGATCGCCTGACCGAGCAGTTGCACGGCGACGATCGCCACGACGGCGATGCCGGCGACGACGATCGCGTACTCGGTCATCGCTGCGCCGTCCTCCTCCTCGTGGAGCGCCTGCGTGGCCCGTCTCACTTGCTTCAGCATGTCGTCCTCCTTGTCGATCCGACATTCGTCCGGTACTCGTCCGGGCATACTTCCGGCCGCGCCTGGCGCGTCACCGCCCGAGCCCGAGCAGCTGCACGCCGGCCGGGTACAGCAGCACGATCAGGAACACGGGGAAGATGCAGAGCGCGATCGGGAACAGCATCCGCACCGCCGCCTTGCCGCCCTCCTCGAGCAGTTGAGTGCGTTCGCGGTCGCGCGCGGTCTCGGACAGCGCGAGCATCGCCGGGGCGAGCGGCGTCCCCTGCCGCTGCGCGAGCCGCCAGGTGTCGGCGAGCGAGCGCAGTTCCGCGACCTCCTCGCGATCGGCGAGCAGGCGCAGGCCCTCGGCGTAGTCATCGCCGCCGATGCCGGCTTCCCGTACGACACCGCGCAGCGCCGTGCCTAGCACGCCGTTGAGCTGCTTCGCCGTTTCCGCCAGCGCCTGCTCCGGCGACAGCCCTGCGGTCGCCCCGAGCACGAGCAGGTCCAGCGCCGCGGGCGTCTCGGTCATGACGGTCAGCCGCCGTTGACGCAGCCGTGCGCGCAGTTGCCAGCTCGGCGCCGCGAACCCGGCCGCGAACGCCGCCAGCCAGAGCCAGACCGGCCACGCGCCGCCGCCGAGCAGGCCGATCAGCGGGAAGACCGCGCCCCCGATCAGGCCGGTGGCGAACTGCTGTCCCCGGAACTGCGCCGGCGTGACGCCGGGCATCACCAGGCGCAGCCGCCGGTCGAGGTCGCCCGTCTCGATCCCGAGCCGCCGCAGGAGCGCGCCGATCGCGTCGCCGGCGTCGTCGAGCAGCGGCCGCAGCGAGTGCTCTAGCAGCGGCGAGTCGAACACGGGGGCGCGATGCTCGCCGGCCTCCAGCTCCATGCGGCCCTGCGCCGACATCCGGTGCAGGCGCGCGGCGAGGCTGGGGCGCCGCCGCCCGAGCGGCTGGCCGATCGCGATCAGGAAGAGGCCGGCCCCGAGCAGGCCGCTGAGCAGCAGCACCGGCGTCATCGCAGCACCCGTTCGCGGCCGGGGAGCGTGATCGTGCGCCGCATGAGCGTGTAGCCAACCGCGGGGAGCACCAGGCAGACGGCGAGCACGACCTGGCCAGTTGGCGTCGAGAACACGTCGAGGTAGCCGGGGTTCACGGCGCGGAGCACGACGATCAGCAGCACCGGCAGCGCCGCGATCACCCGCGCCGACATCACCTGCTCGGCCTGCTGCGCGCGCACCTCGCGCCGCGCCCGCGCCGTGCCCCGCACCGAGCGGCCCAGCCCGTCGAGCACCCCGCTCAGGTTGCGTCCGCCGACGCGGAACGACATCACGAGCGCGACGGCGAGCATGTCGAACGCCGGATGGGCGACCGACTCGCGCGCCCGCGCGAGGGCGACATCGAACTCCATGAGCCGAAGGTCGCGCTCCAGCGCCCGCAGCGCCGGACGCAGCGCGAGCGGGCCCGAGCGGGCGAGCGAGCGCAGGGCGTCCTCGATACCGACGCCCGTGCGGCTCGCGTCGCGGAGCGCGTCTACGACCTCGGCCACCGCGTCTTCGACCGCCTCGCGCCGGCGGGCTTCGCGCTGGCCTCGATACCAGGAGGGCAGCAGCGCGCCGACGATCCCCGCCGCCACGCTCAGGGCGGGCCACCCGAGAAACCCCTGGACTGCGACCAACGCCAGTACGGCCGCCGCCACCCGCGTCGCCACGTCGCCGCGCGTGACCGTCACGGTCCGCGCAGCCACGGACGGCTCCGGTTCAACGGGCGCCACGACGGTGGCTGTCCGCTTCGCCGTGAGCGACAGGAAGACCAGCAGCAGGCCGGTGCCAAGGGTCAGACTCAGGACGACGTGCATCGAGCGCTCCGTTCCGCGGTCATCGTGCAACACCCCAGTCCAGAACCAGTCCAGCGCCAATCCAGAGCGGCCCCGCGCAATCCAGACTCAATCCAGAGATCCGAAAGCCTGTGCAAATCTGATGGTGCACGCGCCTCATCCGGCGCCTCCTCGCCCCGGATCCCCATGCGACGGGCCGCCCTGCCCCGGGCCGGGGTACCCGGCGGCCGCCAGCCGCGCCTCGCGGCGGGAGCGCACGCCGGTCCACACCAGCCGGCCGTCCTCGAGCGTGAACAGGTCGCTGCCGGCGATCGCGTCGCCTTCGATGCCCGTGACCTCGTAGATGTGGGAGACGGCGCGCCGGTGCGTACCGGCATCGAGGCGGAGCTGCACGACCACCTGGATCGCCTCGGCGATCATCTCGGTGATCGCCTGCGCCGGCAGTGCCTCGTCTGCCATCAGTGCGTAGGTGCGGAGCTTCGAGAGCGCCTCGCGTGGCCCGGAGGCGTGGACGGTACACATCGAGCCGTCGTGGCCGGAGTTCATGGCGGCGAGCATGTCGAGGGCTTCCTCGCCCCGGACCTCGCCGACGATGATCCGGGTCGGCCGCATCCGCAGCGCGTTGCGGGCGAGGGCACGGATCGACACGCCCCCCGCCCCTTCGACGTTCGCGGCGCGGGCCGAGAGCGCCACGCAGTCGGGGAGCACCGCGTCGAGCTGGAGCTCGGCGGTCTCCTCGATCGTGATCACGCGCTCGTCGATGCCCGCGATCGCCGCGCCCAGCGCGTTCAGGGCCGTGGTCTTGCCGGTGCCCGTGCCGCCCGAGATCAGGATGTTCAGGCCGGCCCGCACGCAGGCCCCCAGGAAGGCGGCGGCGTCGGGCGTCAGCGTCCCCAGCTCCACCAGGTCGTCGAGCGTCCGCGCGCGCAGCAGGAACTTGCGGATCGTGACGTGGGGGGCGGTCGCCAGCGGCGGGATCACGGCGTTGAGCCTCGAGCCGTCGGGCAGCCGCGCGTCCACCATCGGACTCGTCTCGTCGAGCCGGCCTCCGAGCGGCCCGATCGCGCGGCGGAGGAGGCGGACCAGTTCGTCGTCGTCCGCGAACGTCACGTCGGTGAGCCGCTTGCGCCCCTCGACGATCGCGAAGACGCGCCGCGGGCCGTTGACGATGATCTCCTCGATCGCCCGGTCGTCGAGCAGTGACTGCAGCACCCCGAAGCCGAGCAGGTCGTCCAGCAGGCGACGCTCGAGGCCGCGGGGGTCGGCGATCGGCGGCTGGCCCAGCGTGGTCGCCTGGCGCTGCGCGGCGGCGATGCGGGCCGCGATCACCTGGCGCGCGCGCTCGACCTCCTCCGGCCCACGCTCCGCGAGGTCGTCCCCGTCGAGCACGCGGCGCAGCTCCTCCTGCACCTCGGCACGGATGCTCCGCTCCCGCCCGTCCTGCACGGCCAGCTCCGCGCTCGCCATCGTTAGCCCCCCGCCGCCAGCGCCCAGCGCCCGGTCGCGGGCGGGGTGATCGCGTCGCCGGCCAGGAGGGCGTCCACGGTCGCCGCGAGCGCCCGCAGATCGGCGGCCGCTTTGCCGCCTGTCGCGATGAACGGTGCCTGTCGTTCGATCGCCTGCCGGGCCGCCTCGCGGTCCTCGCGCACGACGCCCGCCACCGGGATGCGGAGCGCCTCCTCGACCTCCTCGCCGTCGTAGTGCTCGCGTCCCTCCCGCCGGTTCACGACCAAATGGCAGCGCCCCGCCAGCTCGGCGCCGAATGACCGCAGTGCGACACGCGCGTTCCACAGCGCCACCATGTCGGCGCACGTCACCAGCAACACCTGATCGGCCGCCAGCAACAGGTCGCGCGGCGCGCTGGACGCGAGGTCCACGACCACCCGCTCGTACCGCCCGCGCAGCAGCCCGATCGCGCCCGTCACGAGCTCGGTCGAGAGGGCGCCGGTGAGTTCGGGACGCTCCACACCCGCCAGCACCGTGCAATCGGGGCCGGCCTGCAACTCGCCATCGAGGCGCGCGCCGAGCGGTCCACCCGCTGCCGCGAGCCCCACGAGCCCGCGCCGCGGGTCGAGGTCGAGGTAGGGCGCGACGTTCCCGCCACGGAGGTCGGCGTCCACGAGCGCGACGGTGTAGCCCGCGCCGCCCAGCGCCGCCGCCAACGCGATCGCCACCGTGCTCTTGCCGGGTGCGCCCTTCCCGCTCGTTACGGCGATGACGTGGCCCTGAGCGTCCCCACCCACCGCCGCGCGTGGTTCTTCCCACGGCGGCGCGAGCGCGGCCGTCGGGCGTTCGGATGCCGTGATCGGCGGCGTGCCGTCGCGCGTGCGCCGGACCGCCTCCGCCAGCACGGCGACGGGCGCCGAGGCCAGCACCGACGGGGCGAGACCCGCGACCCGTCGCGCTTCGCCTTCGCCCGCCGCGAGCAGCAGCACCGGCACGCCGCGGTCGCGGAGCGTCAGCAGCGTCGCTTCCCCCAGACTATGTAATGCCGCCGACAGGACGACGACGTCGATCCCGCTCGGCGTGTCCTCCATCCCCGCCACGGGAGCAGCCGGACCGAGCGCCTGGTCGAGCACGGTGGGGCCGTCGAGCGCGCGAGCGACCACGAGCACGCCCTCCGCGGGCAGTCCGTCCACCAGCCGCGACTCGAGCGTCCGGTCCGCCGTCGCCAGCAGCACCCGCACCGCGGAGTCCGTCGCCCGCGTCGCGGGGGTCATCGCGTCGTGCCCTCCACGCCTGCCTCCGCGTTCACCGCGGGCACGAGCACGAGGGTGAGGCGGCCCGTGACGAGGCCGTGCGTCACGCGCTCCGCCTCCGCGCGCGGGACGATGAGCGTGACGTTGGTGATGCGCCCTGAAGCGTCCGCGGCGCCACCGCCGAGGCTGACCCGCGTCGCGTCGAGTGCGACGTGGTAGACCGTGGCGCGGTTGAGCAGCAGCCTGGTCGCACTCCCCGGGCGTCCCGGCTCCGTGGTCTCCAGCACCGCCACCTGGTCGCCGCGCCGCAGCTCGGCGAAGACCGCATCCGCACCCACCGCGACGGTGATCGCGACCTCATCAGCCGCGAGCACGGGGCCGGCACCCAGGTCGGGGCGGACCACCAGCGCCCCCGCATGGATCGTCTGTCCGACCGTCAGTCCGACGATCCCACTGAGGTCGGCCGCGCCGACCGCCAGCCCCGCCAGCGGCCCTTCCAGGCGGGCCTCGCTGAGTGCGAGGTCGCCCGGCGTGATGACGTGACCGGGGGGCAGCGTGCGCGCGGCGACGACCACCGGCTCCGTCTCGCGGAGCTGGGTGGCGAATGCCACGCCCCCGGCCAGCGCGACCGCGACGAGCAGCAGGCCCACCAGCAGCCTGATGTCGATGCGCGGCAGCGGCCATGAGCGTGTACGGATGCGTGATGTGCCCAGCGCCATAGCTCTCTTACTCCTCCCGGTGGCCGTCCGGCTGCTCGCCGCGCTCCCAGCGCCGGACAAAGGCGACGAGCCACGTCCGCACGCAGGCGGACGCCATTCTCACGTCGGTAAACGCCTGCTCCTCCACGACCTCGCCCTGCTCGTCGTGGCGGGAGATCACCACCCGCAACGGCCGCTCATGCGCCGGCTCGATCCAGGCTCGAAGCAACAGCCGTCCGGTGATCGATCGCGTTCGTGGTGCCATGGAGGGAGGAAACCGATGGGCCGTAGCAACGGGCGCAACGAAACACGCGCGCGAGCGGCAGGATGCGGTCACGCACACCGCCCGTAAGAGATGGCCGCAACCCGGAGTGAACGCGAAGTCTGACAAATCGCGTGTAGCGCGATTTGCTACGCCGCCGCTACGCACATGCGCTTGCGCGTTATGGATAATGGCGGTGCGAGGCGGCACGCGCGGTAAGTGTCTGACGGTCGCGGCGTGACCCTGATGGGTCCCGAAGCGGCCAGAAGAGGCCTGATCGTGGCGAGGGTACGCAACCGGGACGCCGTCGGACGGTCTCACCGTCCACTGGAGCGTTCGCCGGCCCACCTGTTCCGGGTGCAACTGCTCGGTGGCTTCACAGCGACCGATGACGGCGGTGCGATCGCGTTGCCGGCCGCGAGCCGGCGCGTCCTCGCCCTGGCTGCGGTGTATCGCGCCCCCCTGCCCCGTGCGCTCGCCGCCGAGCGGCTGTGGCCACACCTCTCCACCCGCATCGCCCATGGCAGCCTCCGTACGGCCCTGTCCCGCCTGCACGCGGCGCAACCGGCGCTCCTCGCGATCGCCCCTGACCAGGTCTGCCTCACGGACGCGGTGACGGTGGATGTCCACGAAGTGGAAACGCTCGCGAAACGGCTGATCACCGGGAGCGTGCCGGACGCCGATGCTGGCGAGCCGCTCGACCGGCTGACGCTGACGCTGCTACCCGACTGCCACGACGACTGGGCCATCCTCGAACGCGACCGGCTGCAGGACCTCTTCCTGCACGCACTCGAAGCGCACGCGGAACGGCTGACGGCGGGCGGCGAGTATGCGGCGGCGCTCGACGCGATCCACGCCGCGATCGCGGCCGAGCCGCTCCGCGAAAGCGCCGCCTGCACGCTGCTCGCGATCCACCTCGCCGAAGGGAACCGCGCGCGAGCGGCCCGCTGCTACCTGGAGTTCCGCGACCGCCTGCGCACGGTGCTGGGGATCGAACCGTCGGCCGAGATGCGCGCGATGGTCGCGTCACTCATCCCGGCAGGCTGACGCCGCACCGCACGGACGCAAGCGGCCTCATGCGACTGACCTCCACATACGCGCGTGGGCACCGTGCGCGAGTGGCATGCCTGCGTGACGAGGACGCGAGCGGCTGAGCTGTGGAGGAGCAACGCCGGCACGCGAGCAGGCAGCGCGCACGCTCGCGGACGAGACCGGCTGTGCGCTGCACACGGCAGTCGATCACTGAAACACCCACATATCCGAGGGCTCTTCAATCCAGACTCAGTCCAGACCGCGACACAGCCTGTGTGAACCTCGCGATCAGGCGCGGTGGCCCTGCGTCGCAACGCGGCTCGAGGCGTCCCGCCCTCGCCGGCGTCCTTTCCGCGATTTCGATGCTCTGGATTGAGACGACCGAAATAGGTGCGTGCGCGGCGGTTCTGGATTGCGTCTGGATTCTCCCTGGACTGAGGGTTGCTAGCCTCGCCGCGTACGAAGTGCGTTTTGCCGGCATCGCCAGCTCCCAGGAGCAAGACAACCGGCACGGTTGGCTCATCGTGACGCGCAGGGCGGATCAACCCTCGGGAAACGAGCATTGCGCTCTCCATCAGACACGTCGAACGAGCCGAACAGATCAAGCAGGGACAGGAATCGAAAGGAGTAGGAAGGACAGCTAGAGCGCGAGCGGAGGTTGCGATGTAACCACCCGAGCGCACCACCCAGCACGAGCGGAGTCCGAACAGGTTGCCGGCGATCGCCAGGCCACCTGGTTAGCCCCGCGCAACTTCCGGCCCGGCGCGTTCCACGCTCCGCGGTGAGCTCAGTCGCTTACGACTGAGGCCGCGACGCCTGGTGCTGCGCTCCGGAACCCGGATGCCTTGAATCCACCCGAGCACTCGCGAACCGCCCCCGATGGAGTCCATCCGGGGCGATTCGTCGTGCGCGCAGCAGGAGGACCGATGGAATCGTTCGACGACGAGCACATGGAGCACGACGACGGCCGCAGGCGTGGCCGCCGTCGAGGCCAGAGGGTGACACAGGTCGCCACCATCGCGGGCACAGTCATGTTCGTACTGGCGATCGCCTCGAAGGCGATCGGTGCGTAGCAGTCCCGCAGCGACGGGACGGAAAGGAAGGTTCGGATGGACCGGCGAGCAAGGAAGCGGCGGCCGCGCCTCGTGGCGCGGTGGGCTGCACGGATCAGGAGTGCAGCGCGCTGGTGCGCAGCGTGGCTGAAGGCCGGCTGGCGGGCGACCGCCCGCCGACTGCGGCCGTGGAGACCGGTGGTGATCGTCGATGCGAAGCGCGGCAGGGCGCGGCGCCTGCGGCGGATGCTCACGCGGACGACCCGGACGCAGTTCCGGGCGCTCGGCGTGGCTCCGCCTCAGCACCTCCTCGTCGTGGTGCAACGCATCGTGCGAAGCGAACGCCCCGAGGCGTCGCTCCTGCAGGTCTTCGACGGACGCGATGGGGTGCGGCGTCACGTCCTCTATCTGGCCTTCGTGGTCGGGGACGAGTCGATGAGCGACGGGGAAATCGTCGCGACGCTCCGGCAGCGGCTCTATGAGGTCGTTGGCGATGCCCTCGGCGCGGTGCGAACCGTGCCCGTGACGGTCGAACAGCCGCGGCCGGCGTCGGTCGTCCCGTTCCGCGCGCCGGTTGCGGAGCCACCGCCGTTCGACGACGACGACGCGCCGCCGCTGGATGACTCATGGATGCCGATGGACGGCGGCGCAATCGCCGCCGCCGCTGAACGTTAGGAGTTGAACACGATGACCCAGGAGATAGTGCTGACCAATCTCAGCGACCTGGCAGACGTCATTGACCGCTTCCCGGTCGATGACCGCGTGCCGGAGTCGATGGCGCTGGTGCCGGTGGTGAACGGCCCGAGCGACCCGGAGACGATCGAGACGCTCGACGCGACGGCGCGTGACGTACTCGGCTCGTTCCTGGCGTTGCTCGACACCGACCGCCTGCGCCGCGCCGGAGCGAAGGAAGACCTCGCGCTCTATCGCCAGTACCGCTGCGACGCGGTGCGTGCCATGAATGTCGTGACGCGGATGCGTGACGCGGCGCGGCAGGCAAGCCGCCTCGCCGAAGCCGCCCTCGACCCGGCGGCCCGCGCCGAGGCGGAGGTCATGGCCGCGCAGATGGGACGCCTGGCGACGGAGGCCGAGGCGCACGCGACTGTGCTGCAACGCAAGGCGGATGCCCTCGCCGCGAGGGACGACATCAAGCAGCTCCTCAGCGAGGAGCGGGATCAGGAGTTGAGGATGGAGACGCAGGAGACGCTGGCGCTGGCCGAGAGGCACATCAACGCCAGGAGATATGAAGAGGCCCGGCGACTGCTGGATTCTGTCGAAGGAAGCATCAGCAGCGTGCCGGACCTCAGTGGAACGTTCGAAACGCTACAGAACCGGGTGGAGGCCGTCAAGGTCGAGGCGGCACAGTCGGCGCTCCGCGAGGCGCGCCGCTGTCACCGCCACCAGCCGGTCGCCGCGCTCGACCTGCTCGAGCCGCTCGATTTCCAGGGGCTGCCGGATGAACTGGTCCGCCACCTCTGCGGGCTCTGGCTGGAGGCGTGCCGTCGCATCGGGCTCCTCGGGGCGGTCTACTACCGCGCGGGGTTCGGGAGCGGCGCTGTGCTGATGCCCACGCTGAATGGGAAGTGGGAAGTGGTGTCGTCGATCGGCCCGCGCCGTTGGCCACGCGGGCAGCAGTTTGCGCCTCAGGCGCTGCGTGGCGCGCGCGTCCTCGCGCCGATCGGAGCGCCGGCGCTCGCCTGAACCGCCGCCCACCGCATGCACCTCCTTCGGGGCCGCCTTCGGGCGGCCCCGATTTCGTGCTGCCCGTGCACAGGGGGAGCCGTGCGTCTGGCAGTCGGGCGCACCTGGGAGGTGACCAAACCGTGCCTATGAAGGGAAAGAACGTGTCCAAGAACGACCGTTTCCAGCGCGCCGTGCGCGGCGTATGGGAGCACAGCCATGAGATTTATGTCGCATGGAGCGATGCGCAGCGCGCGGCGGTACAGCCCGCCGTCGAGGCTCTGCTCGCGTGGCTGGCCAATGCCGAACGCGAGGGCGAGCTGATCGCCCGCTACTGGGAGTTCGGCGACCCGCCCGGCGAGATCCTGAAGCCTCACCTGCCCGCGGGCATCGACCCTGCGGACGCGCTGACCGTGCAGGAGGAGTGCTTCTGGCGACGGATCAGCGAGATCGAAGCGGCGGCACCGAATGCATGACGTCGCGGCGATCCGTGCCGCGCACCCGATTGCCGTGGCGGTCGCGTCCGCAGGGATCGATCTGAGGTCGTCGGGACGGCGGCTGACCGGGCTCTGCCCGTTCCACCGCGACCGCGATCCGAGCTTCGTGGTCTACCCGGAGACGGCGTCGTGGTTCTGCTACGGCTGTCACGCCGGAGGCGACGTGATCGACTTCGTCGGCCGGATCCGGGGCACGCCGTTCCGGGAGACGGCGGCACTGCTCTCGCGGGGACTGCCGGAGTTGCCGGCGAACGTCGTCCCCCTGGCACCACGTGTATCCGAACCACGCCTCGACCCCGCAGCGGCGGCGGTCATCGAGGCGTCGGTCGCGCACTACGCGCGCACGCTCCCGCAATACCGGGACGTGCGCGCCTATCTCTCGCAGCGTGGCATCTCCATGGAGACCGCCCGCCGGCTCCGTCTTGGATACGCGGCCGGCGGGCTCGTCGACCGGCTGCGCTCGTCGCACCTGAGTCTCGAAGCGGCGGAGCGGCTCGGGTTGATCGCGGATGGGCGGGACACGTTCACCGGCCGGATTGTGATCCCGGACCTCGACGTCCATGGACGCGCGACCTGGCTCACGGGACGTGCGCTCGGGAAGCGTAGTCCCCGCTACCTGAACCTGCGCGCACCTTCTCCCCTGCTCGGGGTGGCGCAGGCGTCGCAGGTTGGCGCGGCGGCGGTCGTGGTCCTCGAAGGCCCCTTCGACTGGCTGACCGCCTGCGAATGGAAGGTCCCGGGGGTGGCGCTGGTCGGGACGCACGCCTCGCGGCGGACGCTGGCCGCCATCCGCGGCTTCCGCACCGTCTATCTCGTGCTCGATGCCGATGGCCCCGGCCGTCGCGCCTCGGCGCAACTCGCGTCCGCCCTCGGTGGACGGGCGCTCACCGTCGCGCTCCCCGGGGGAGCCCACGACCTCAACGATCTCGGCCAACGACGCGGGGGGCGCGATGCCTTCCTGGCGACGTTGGGCGAGGCGCGCAGACGACAGGAGGAGTCATGGCAGCAGAGCGAACGAACGCGCCTCAACCGCGCCGCCTGAGCACCGCCACGAAGCGGAAGCTCCGGCAGGCGCTCGCGCCCGAGCACATCTCGGAACGCGAGGGCGACGACGGGCCGGTCCGTTACCTGGAAGGGTGGCGGGCGATCCAGCTCGCGAACGCGATCTTTGGCGAGGACCGCTGGGGCGCCGAGGTGGTCGGTGAGGTCACCTACCGCCCGATCCCACAGACCGGGCGGCGGAACGCCACCCCGGTGCTCGGCATCTACACGGCGACCGTGCGCGTCACCGTCGACGGCTGCTCGCCGCACAGCGACGTGGGCACGGGAGGCGTCGACGAACAAACCGCGGACGCGCATGCGACTGCCTACAAGACCGCGGTGACCGACGGCCTCAAGCGAGCACTGCGTCACTACGGCGCCGGGCTCGGAAACGAGCTGTCGGTGCGCCTCGACGGGACGGATACGACCGGCCCGGTGGATGCCGAACCGCTCCGCCGCGAGGTGCTCGCGATTGCCGAGCGCGCCGGCTCCGATGAAGCGCGCACGCGCGAGTGGGTCGCCGAGAAGTATGGCTGCCCGCTTGACGAGCTCGACGCACGGCGGCTCCGGGACGCCGTCACCCGCCTCGCACGCGGCCTCAACCGCCGCAATGGACACGCGCAGGCCGCCTGACGATGGTCCTGCAGCCAGCGGCCCGGCGCGTGGTGACCACGCGCTCAGGCCAGTACGCCGTGGCGGTGATCCCGCTGTGGCATTCGCCGATCCCCGGCTTCCACGCGACCGCCGTGCAGGCGGTCCGCACCGATGGCTCCACGCACACCGTGCGGCTCACCGTCTACGAGCGCCGGAGGCCCGGCGGCGACGCTCACATGGGATTCCATGACGGCCCGCACGCGGCGTAGGCCAGTCGCGGCCCGCCGCGACCCGTACGCGGAGGTCACCGCCCGCATCCTCGCCGCGCTCGAACGCGGCACCGTCCCGTGGCGCCACCCCTGGCGCGCACGCGGCCTGCGCAACGCGGTCTCGCACCGCCCCTACCGCGGCATCAACCTGCTCGTCCTCAGCCTCGCCTCGATGGAGGCGGGCTACGACGACGCCCGCTGGCTGACGTTCCGACAGGCGGAGCAGCTCGGCGGCCACGTCCGCCGCGGCGAGCACGGCACACGGGTCGTCCTCTGGAAGTGGCCGGCACGCGACGAGGGCGGTACCGACAACGTCGACTCCGCCAACGAGGAGCGCCGCGGCGCGTTCCCGCTGATGCGGCTCTACACCGTCTTCAACGTCGCCCAGTGCGAGGGGCTCTCACTCCCGGACCCGGAGTCCGGAGGTGAGTTCGGCCCGCTGGAGCGCGCCGAGGCGATCGTCTCCGGCTACGCCGGCGGGCCCGACGTGCTCCACGACGCGGCGGCCGCCTACTACGTCCCCGCGCGGGACGAGGTGCACCTGCCGCCGCGGTCTGCCTTCCGGGACACGGATGGCTACTACGCGACGCTCTTCCACGAGCTCGCTCACTCGACCGGCCATCCGTCACGGCTGGACCGTGAGGGCTATCAGGAGTCGGCCCCGTTCGGGTCGCCGGTCTACTCACGCGAGGAGCTGGTCGCGGAGTTCGCGGCGGCGTTCCTCTGCCAGGAGGCCGGGGTCGACGCGTCCCGACTCGACCAGTCGGCCGCCTACATCGCGTCGTGGCTGCGGGCACTCCAGGACGACCGGCGGCTCGCGGTCGCAGCCGCGGGCCAGGCCCAGCGTGCCGTCGACCACATCCTCGGCCGCGACCCACAGGCGGCCGTCACCCCGGTCCATGAAGAGGAGCATGCAGATGTATAGCCCCAAAATCCCCGAGCGGCTGATCCCGCCGCTCTACCGGCTCGGCCAGGCACAGGGCCGGCCGATGACGCACCTCGTGGCCGACGCGGTGGAACGCTACCTCGCGGCCGAAGGCTGGCTCGAAGACGTCGAGGGATCCGATGCCACGCCCGGCCACGTCGTGCACCGGGCGTTCGCTGGCGCGGACGAGCGTACGGCTGCCTGACCGCCATGCCGCGCCTGCGCCACGTGATCGAGGTGCCCGAGTACCGACTGCCCGGGCACCTCGCCCGCACGCTATGCGGCCGCACCGTCGCCTTCGGACGGATGCCAAACGTGCCGCGTACCGACCCGCGGTACTGCACCCGCTGCCGGGCACGCGCCGACGCGGGGGCGATGTCGTGACGGCGCCCTCACTCCCGCCGGGCACGCGCGTCCTGCGGCTCCACCTCGCGGGGATCCTCGACCTCCCGGTCCCACCCGGACTCGAGGAGGACTCGCCGGGCTGGGACGCGTGGTTCGAGGGGGCGCTCGCAGCGGCCTTCGAGGACGGACGCTGGGCGGACGCCGTCTCGATCACCCGCTCCGAGGTCGGAACCCTCGACGCACACGGGCGCTTCCATCGTCATGCGATGTAAAGGCCACGCGCGTTTCGCAGGGTCGCGGTAGTCTCTCCCGACATGCTTAGAATAGTCTTCTGGATCCTCATCGCGTTGGTGCTGATCGCGGTCGCGATTGCAGGCGCGTTCACAGGTTTCGCTGCCGAAACCCTCGGCGCCCTCACCCTCGTCGTAGCTTTCGCAACGCTGTATCGCGTCGTCCCACCGGCGTCCAGGGTCCTCGTAATGAGGCAGGATGAGTTGGGACTGAGTGACCTCATCTTCTACCTCTACGATGAGGCAGAAGGTCGAGTACCCCGCGACTACCTGCTCCAACTGCACGTCGCAGTGGCCAACGTTGGAGGGCGAAAAGCCATCGTGTCACACGTCGAGATCGATGGGTTTCTCGACGAGTCAGGTGCGAGGATCGACCTGCCAGACGCTACGACGCGCATCCGTGCGAATGAGTATCGATTCGAATCCGGATGGCGAGACGGGCACTACTACTACGACAGCCGCCAGGTCAACGGACCCCGACTACTGGAACCAGGCGACGTCGTCACGCTTCGCTTCCGCACCCGGAGGGGTATCGATTGGTCTGAGCATTGGAATCCCGCGTCGCTGAGCGAATTTCATGCCGCGCTCGCAAAGCGTTTTGCCGCTGCGACTGGCAGTGTCACTTGGCGAGAAGGCGAGAAGGTTAAGAAGAGCCGCTTCAAACTCGATCTCACGGTCGAGCAGCAAGCTGAGTACGTCGATGCTATCCGAACCCTGACCGATGACTTCACAAAGATGCCTGAAACTGGGTTCCAGCCCATCCAACTCGAGTAGACCCAACCGCCGCGTCCGGTCTGCTGAGATCAGACGTCCGAGAACTGACCATCGGACAACTCCCTGAAGCCGCCTCATCCGGGGCGGCTTCGCCGTTGAAAGGAGACGAAATGGAGACCATGCACATCCGCTGCGCCGGATTCGCTGGGGCCGTGGATGCCTACGCGCGCGACGGCGCCAACCTGTGGTTCATCTCGATGATCTCGAATCAGCAGTCGGTCCGTGCGCTCTGGGCGCGGCTGCTCAAAGGCGAGCCCGCCGTCATCAGCGACGACGCGCTCATGGGCGGCCGGTACTGCACGCTTGCTCCGCAGGCACGCGCGGACTGCCGCTTCCACGCCACGCGTCTGCCGGTCAGCGGGGCGACGCACGCGATGCTCGTGCCGTCCGCCGCGCTCTACGCGAGCGAGGGCAGGGACTTCCTGCTGCTCGCCCGGACCGCGACGGAGGCTCCGGTGCTGCACTACCGGTTCCTCAGCCGCCGGATCGACCTCCCGCTGCACCCGCTGTGGAGCGACTGGCTCTGGACACGCGGGCTGGACAGCGGCGAGATCCGCCCGCTCGACGCGCTCGGCATCCATGCCTGGCGCTGTGCTCCCGACCTCGACGCGCTGCAGGCCGCGCTGGGGCGTGCCCTCCGCGGACACCGGATTCCGGTCCCGCCGGAGGAACTGGCGCACGCCGCGTGACCGCACAGATCTTCATGCGAAGCGACGAGGTGCGGCGTGCCGCGACCCGCGGACGCACGATTTCGTGAAGTGTTCTGGCCGACAGGACAACGCCGCAGGAGTCTGGGGCACCGAAACGTGCGTAAGGAAGTAACGATCAACTTCAGCCGGTGGATCGGGCGCGAGAG
>BTUI01000003.1:0-248044 GCA_045863195.1 Chloroflexota bacterium | reverse complement strand
CCGTCTGGACGGGCTGCGGGGCATCCTCGATGCGTAGCGACTCTATCTCACGGGGGGCGTGGAATTGCTGGGCGCGCATGCGTTGATCCTACCCTATCCCGCATGCGCGCCCTGGTGCTGGACGCTAGGCCGCGGCCTCTTCCTCGGCCTCGGCGGCCGCCTGGACGATCTCGCCCTCGATGGCGAGCTTCACGGTCTTGCCGACGAGCACGCCGCCCGCCTCGAGCCCCATGTTCCAGGTCAGGCCCCACGCCTCGCGGTCGATCTCGCCGGTGATCTCGATGCCGGCACGGCGTCCGCCGTACGGGTCGGTGATCGGGCCGGCGATCGTGCCGGCCAGGGTTACCGGCCGCGTCACGTCGCGGATCGTCAGGTCGCCGGTCAGGGCGAACGTCCGCTCGTTCGTCCGCCGCACGGAGGTGCTGCGGAACGTCATGAGCGGGAACCGCTCCGAGGCGAAGAAGTCGTCCGAACGCAGGTGCGCGTCCCGGTCCGCGGAGCGCGTGTCGATGCTCGCCGTTTCGATGCGGGCGACCACGTTGGAGCGCTCCGGCTGCTCCTCGTCGATCTCGATCTCCGCGTCCACGTGGTGGAAGCGGCCCTTCACGCTCGCGACCATCAGGTGCTTCACGGCGAAGCCAACCTCGGTGTGCAACGGGTCAATGTTCCAGCGGGTCATGTCAGTCTCCTTCTCCCTCGTGTGCTCCCGGCGAGGCGGGGTAGGTGGGTACAACGTGTCGCATCAGCGACATACGGATGATTAGTGACTATGAGGGAGTGAGTCACGATTGTCAAGCCCCTTACACGAGGTAAGGCATATGTCATATCATCGGTGGTAGGGTGCGCAGGTTCGTGGGCGGCGTGAGCCGCCCGGGCGCGGAGGGTCACGATGGCTGCAACGGGCGAGCACGAGGAACTGTCGCCGTTCTGTCCACTGTTCCAGCACGCGGTGGAACTGATCGGGCGGCGGTGGACCGGCGGGATCCTGCGGGCGATGCTCGCGGGGGCCATGCGCTTTTCTGACATCGCCGCGACCATCCCCGGCCTCAGCGACCGCCTCCTCTCCGAGCGTCTGAAGGAACTGGAGGCGGAGGGCCTGATCCGCCGCGAGGTCTACCCGGACACCCCGGTCCGCATCGAGTACCACCTGACGGAGAAGGGGCGCGCGCTGCTCCCGGCCGTGGAGGAACTCGCTGCCTGGGCGGAGCGCTGGCTCGCCGAGGAACCCGCGGACGCCCCGCTCGAGCGCGTCCCCGCCGGCCCGCGCGACTGACGCTCGTCTCGATGACCGGCCTTGCGGGCGGGGCTACAGTGAGCCCCCACCACGCAGGGAGGCGTACCGAGTCTGACA
This sequence comes from Chloroflexota bacterium, assembly GCA_045863195.1. GTDB lineage: Bacteria > Chloroflexota > Dehalococcoidia > UBA2979 > UBA2979 > W-Chloroflexi-9. The sequence goes on along the minus strand of BTUI01000003.1, from coordinate 246,693 downwards.
TCCCCGGAGCACTACCGCGCGATCGTTGACCGCTGGGTCGCACGGGTCGCCCAGGTCGGCCTGGCGGCGGCGCTGGCCGAGATCGTGGCGCCGGACGTGTTGCTCATCAACCCGGGCGAGTCGGCGGGCTACGACGGCCTGGCCGCGCGGTTCCGCGAGGTCGAGCGGGCGTTCCCGGATGCCGCCGTCACCATCGATGACGTGGCGGTGGACGGCCAGCGGGTCGTCCTGGTCGCGGATTTCCGTGCCACTCACCTCGGGCCGCTCCGGAACATCCCCGCGACCGGGCGCGAGGTCCGCTTCGGGCTGGTCTTCCTCCTCTACATGGAGGGCGATCGGGTCGCGCGGGTGCGCTCCTTCCCAGAGTTCTTCAGCGCGATGGTGCAGATGGGCCTGATGCCGCCCTTCGATGACACCGGGCGGTACGAGGGTGCCCGCCCCACCCCATTGCCCGGCGAGTGACGTACTGTGTGCCCGCCCCGTGGAGGATGACCGGCCCCGGCGTCCATCCGCGGTAGACCTGGAGTGTCTCGATGACCCTGGCCCCCACTCCTCCGATCCCGCGTGGTCGGAAGGCGGAGCAGTCCGACCGCACCCGCGCGGCGCTCCTCACGGTCGCCCGGTCACTGTTCGCGGAGCGCGGGTACGCCGGCGCGGCGACCGAGGAAGTCGTGCAACAGGCAGGCGTCACCCGCGGCGCCCTCTATCACCACTTCCGCGACAAGCAGGACCTGTTCGAGGCGGTGTTCGTGGAGGTGCAGGAGGAGGTGCGTGCCGGTATCCGCGCCGCATCGCAGGCGCAGCCGGACGCCTGGTCGGCGTTCCGGGCCGGCTTCGGGGAGTACCTGAACCGCTCGATGGACCCGGCGGTGCAGGGCATCCTCTTCCGCGACGCCCCGGTCGTCCTTGGCTGGGAGCGGTGGCGAGAGGTGGATGTCTGCCTGGTGATGATTCAGAACGGGCTCGGCGCGCTCGTCCGTGCCGGTGTCGTCTCGCCGTCGTTCCCGGTCGACGAGTTCGCCCACCTATTGCGCGGGGTCGCGTCGGAGGCGGCGCACATGATCGCCTCGGCGCCGGACGCTGCCGCGGAGCGCCGCCGCACCGGTGAGGCGGTCGGACAGATCCTCGAAGGCATCCGCGGGCGCTGACCGGCGGCGCGACGAGTAAGATCGGCCCTTCGGAGAGCAGGAGGGGCCCATGCGCCGTCTGATCCGGATCGTCGCGTGGATCGCCGCGCTCCAGGCTGTCGCCTACCTCGTGAAGCGCGTGCTTCGCGGTGGCGTCCCGGTCGCACCGCCTGACCCGCTCGCGGACGAGTTCGTCCTCGTGGCCGCCGCGGAGGCCGCCGACTTCGGGTCGAGCGCCGCCGCGCTGCGGCGCGGCACCGTGCGCACCACGTGCGGCGGCGTCCACCTCGACCTGCGCGAGGCGACGCTGGCGGCGGGCGGTGCGCGCCTGGATGTCCGCACCGTGCTCGGCGCGACCGAGGTGGTGGTGCCCCCGGGCTGGCGAGTGGTCGCGCGTGGCTCCACCGTGGCCGGCAGCATCTCCACCAGCGTCACGCCGGAGGCCACCCTGCCCGCAGACGCACCGACGCTGGTCGTGGACGCGCGGGTCACTCTCGGCGCGGTACACGTGCGCTCGGCGCGCCCGACATGAGCGACCGAAGCACGCTCGGCGTCTTCGACTACACCTCGCCGTCCCCGGAGGCGATCCGTGCCGGCGTGGCGGTCGCGCTCGCCCGCTGCGACGAGGTGCTGGCGGCGGTCGTCGCCGTGCCGGAGGGCGCGCGCACGTTCGCGAACACGCTCCGCGCCATCGAGGAGGCGGCCGCGATCCTCGGCGACGCGAGCGGGCAGTGGGGGTTCCTGACGTACGTCCACACCGACCCGGCGATCCGGGAGGCCGCGCAGGCCGCGGAGCAGGCGCTCGACACGTACGCCACCGCCCTCGGCTTCCGCGAGGACCTCTACCGTGCCGTGCAGGCGTTCGCCGCCACACCGGAGGCGGCGCGGCTGGAGCCGGTGGAGGCGCGACTGCTGGAGCACACGTTGCGCGACTACCGTCGCAACGGCTTCGACCTGCCGCCGGAGCAGCGGGCGCGCGTGCAGGTGCTGAAAGAGCGCCTGGTCGTCCTCGCCGTGGACTTCCGACGCAACATCGACGAGTACGAGGACGCGCTGCTGCTGGAGCGCGCGCAACTCGCCGGCCTGCCGGACTCGTACATCGAGCGGCTGCAGGTGGTGGAGACGCCGGAGGGGCCCCGCTTCCGCGTCTCGCTCGACTACCCGGAGCTATACCCGTTCCTGGAGTCCGCGGACGACGAGGGCCTGCGACGCGAGTTGTTCCTGAAGAACCACCTGAAGGCGGCGGCGGTGAACCTCCCGCTGCTCGCCGAGGCGATCGCCGTCCGCGACGAGATCGCGAGCATCCTCGGCTACGTGTCGTGGGCCGCCTACGTCACCGAGACGAAGATGGCGAAGACCCCCGAGGCCGCGTCCGCGTTCCTCGCCGACCTGCGTGCGCTGGTGCAGGTGAAGGCGGAGCGCGACATCGCGGAACTCACCGCCTCGAAGCGCACGCACACCGGCGACCCGGCGGCGCGGCTGGAGATCTGGGACTGGCGCTACTACCAGCAACGCGTCCGCCGCGAGCGCTTCGAGGTGGACCAGTTCGCCGTCGCAGAGTACTTCCCGCTGCAGGCGACGCTCGGCGGGCTGTTCGATATCTATCAGCGCGCCTTCGGCGTGCGGTTCGTGGAGGTGCCGGACGCCGCGGCGTGGCACCCGGACGTGCGCCTCTATCGCATCGAGGATGCGGCGGACGGCCGTCACATCGGCTGCTTCTACACGGACCTGCACCCGCGTCCGGGCAAGTACGGCCACGCCGCCGAGTTCACGCTCCGGCCCGGCCGGATGCGCCCGGACGGCACCTACCAGGGCTCAATCTGCTCGATCGTCTCGAACTTCACGAAGCCGTCCGCGGACGCGCCGAGCCTCCTGCGCCACTCCGAGGTGGAGACGCTGTTCCACGAGTTCGGCCACGTCCTCCACCAGTCGATGACGCGCGCGCCATACGTCCGCTTCAACGGCACCAACGTGGAGCGCGACTTCGTGGAGGCGCCGTCCCAGATGCTGGAGCACTGGGTGTGGGACGTGGACGTGCTGCGCGGTTTCACGAGGCATGTCCGCACCGGCGAGCCGCTGCCGGAGGCGCTCCTGCAGCGCATGATGGACGCGAAGAACGTCGCGAGCGGCCTGCACTACCTGCGCCAGATCTACTTCGCCACGCTCGACCTCGCGTACCACGGGCCGGGACGGGAGAAGGACACGGACGCCCTTGCGCGTGACCTGCACGAGATCACCGGGTTCCCGTTCCCGGAGGGCACGCATTTCCAGGCCGGCTTCGGCCACCTGTTCGGGTACGACGCGGGGTACTACGGCTACCTCTGGTCGCAGGTGTTCGGCGACGACATGTTCACCCGCTTCGAGGCGGGCGACCCCGCCGCCGGGGCCGACTACCGGCGGCTGGTGCTGGAGGGCGGCGGCACGCTGGACGGCTCCGAGATCGTGCGCACGTTCCTCGGGCGCGAGCCGCGGCAGGAGGCATTCCTGCGCGAGATCGGCCTCGACCCGGCCGTCTGAGGCCTACCGCGCGGGCGCGCCGAGCGCTGCGAGGTAGCGGTGCGTGGCCTCCGCGATCTCCGCGACCGCCGCCTCGAACGCCTCCGCGTTGGCGGCGGAGGGTTTCCGGTAGCCGCCGACCTTCCGCACGAACTGGAGCGCGGCGGCATCCACCTCCTCAGGCGTCGCGGGCGGGACTTCGCTCCCCTTCGGCGGGCGCAGTTGCTTGATCGACCGGCACATAGGCACCTCCTGGTGCCGGCAGTCTACCGCTCGCGCGCCCCGCTAGAATCACGGCGCGGAAAGGCGGCAGCGCATGCGGGTGGGGGTCTCGCTCTCCTCGTCCCACAACGTGAGCGACGCACGCGAGGGCGCGCGGCGCATGATCGAGCGCGCGGCCGCCTCGCGCGATGCGGGGCTGGATTCGCTGTTCGTCGGCGACCACCACAACACCGGCCCGCGCAACTACTACCAGAACGTGCCGATCATGGGACGGCTGCTGGCGGAGTGGGGCGACCGGCCGGCGGGCATCCTGATGCTCCTCCCGCTGTGGCACCCGGTGCTGGCCGCCGAACAGGTCGGCACGCTCGCGGCGATCCACCGCGGCCGCTTCATCCTCCAGGCCGCCGTGGGGCCGGCCGACGAGCAGTTCTCAGGGATGGGCGTCGACCCGCGTCACCGGCCGTCACGCCTCGAAGAGGCGCTCGATGCGATGCGGCGGCTGTGGGCCGGTGAGACGGTGAGCGGTGGCCGTCGCCACACCTTCACGGACGCGCGCATCGCGCCGGTACCGCCCGAGCCGGTCGAGGTGTGGCTGGGCGGCTCCGCGCCCGCAGCGCTCGACCGCGCGGCGCGCCTGTGCGACGGCTGGCTGGGCGACCCGGGCCTCACGGACATCGAGGCGCACGAGCAGGCGGCCGCGTACCGTGCCCAGCGCCGCGCGCTCGGCCGCGAGCCCGGCGTCGTCGCGATCCGTCGCGACATCTACGTCGGTGCCAACGCCGAGGAGGCGCGCGCCGTCGCCGGGCCCGTGATCGCCGGAGGCTACCGGGGCTTCGACCGCAGCGCGGTGGTGTTCGGCGACACGGACGAGGTGGCGGCGGAGTTCCGGCGGCTCGCCGGGATGGGGTATACGGACGTCATCATCCGGCACATGGTGCCGGACCAGGCGCAGGTGCTGGCGAGCACCGCACGGCTCGCGCGGGTGCGCGAACTGGTGGCGGACGCGTAGCGGCAGCGGTGCCGGGAACGAGGAGCGCGGGATGCCGTACGAGGTGCTGACGTTCGAGCGGGTGGGGCAGGTGGCGCTGGTCACCCTCAACCGTCCCGACATGCTGAACGCGATGAACAAAGCGCTGCAGGAGGACACCCGCGCCGCCTGCGCGGAGGTGGAGGCGGACGACAGCCTCCGCGCGATGGTGCTGACCGGCGCGGGGCGCGCGTTCTGCGCCGGCGCCGACCTCGGCGGTGGGGTGAGTGCGCGGGCGGAGGACAACGACACGCCGCCCGCGACCGCGCCCCAGGCCGACCGCCTCGATGAATACGGTTGGATCGGCCGCCAGGCGATCGCCGTCTACCGGATGACGAAGCCGACGATCGCCGCGGTCAACGGCCCGGCGGTCGGCGCCGGGATGAGCCTGTCGCTGGCGTGCGACCTCCGCGTCGGCACGCCGCTCACCCGCATGCGCACCACCTTCATCGAGCGGAACCTGTCGCCGGACTCCGGCATGTCCTGGTTCCTCCCGCGCATCATCGGCTACTCGAAGGCCGTCGACCTGATGTTCACCAGCCGCGACATCTACGGCGAAGAGGCGCATGCGCTCGGGATCCTCGACCGGTTCGTCCCGGCGGACCGGCTGATCGAGGAGAGCATGGCGCTCGCCGAGCAGATCGCGAAGTGGCCACCGCTGGCGATGCGGAGCGCGAAGCGCACGATCCAGCGCAACCTGATGGTGGACCTGGAGGTCGCGCTACGGAACGAGACCGTGGGGCACGTCTACTCGCGTCGCGCGCCGAAGGACGCCGCGGAGTCCCGCCTCTCCTTCTTCGAGCGCCGCCCGCCGAAGTTCACCGGCGAGTAAGGCGCGCTACACGCCGCCCTGCACGCGGTACTGGAGTTCGTACAGCCGCGCGTAGATGCCGCCGAGGGCCATGAGCGCCTCGTGCGAGCCGTCCTCCACCACCTCGCCCTGGTGCAGGACGATGATGCGGTCGACCGCGCGGATCGTGTTCAGCCGGTGGGCGATGATCACCGCCGTGCGCCCCGCCATCACCTCGCTCAGGCCGCGCTGGATCACCGCCTCCGTCTCCGGGTCGATGCTCGCGGTCGCCTCGTCCATCACGAGCACGATCTCCGGGTTGAACGCGGCCACGCGCGCCAGCGCCAGCAACTGCTTCTGGCCCGTCGAGAGGTTCGCGCCCCGCTCCGCCAGCATCGTGCCGTAGCCATCGGGCAGCCGTTCGATGAACGGTGCGGCGCCCACGGCGCGCGCTGCGGCACGGATCTGCTCCGCGCTGATCGAGCGGTCGCGCAGGCGGATGTTCTCCTCGATCGTGTCGGTGAACACCCACGGGTCCTGGAGCATGGTGCCGACGTGGCGGCGGAGCCAGCGCTGCTGGAGGTCGCGGATGGGGACACCGTCCACGAGGATCGCGCCGCGCTGCACGTCGTAGAAGCGGGAGAGCAGCGCCATCATCGTGGACTTGCCCGCGCCGGTCGCACCGACGATCGCCACCTTCTCGCCGGGCTGGATGGTGAAGGAGACATCCTTCAGCACCCAGTTCGGCTCCTGGTAGGCGAACCAGACGTGGTCGAAGCGGATCTCGCCCCGCACCTGCCCGAGGGTGCCCGCGCCCTCGATGTCCGTCACCTCCTCGGCCTCGTCGAGGACGCCGAAGATGCGTTCGGAGGAAGCCATGGCGCCCTGGAGCATCGTGTAGCGCTCGGAGAGCTCGCGCACGGGCCAGAAGAAGCGCTGCATGAAGGCGAGGAACGCGACGAGCGTGCCGAGTGTGATCGAGTCGTCCAGGACGCCCCGGCCGCCGAACCAGATGATCGCGCCGGCGGTGATCGCGTTGAATAGCACCACGGTCGGCTCGAAGGCGGCGTACCAGAACAGCACGCGCATGTTCGCCTCCAGTGCGCCGGTGTTGCGCTCGTTGAAGTAGGCGAGGTTCTGCCGCTGCCGGTTGAACAGCTGGATGATCGTGACGCCGGTGATCAGTTCGTTCAGGTAGGCGTTGATGCGCGCCATCCAGATGCGCTGCTCGCGGAACGCCTGCCGCTGCGCCTCCGCGAACCGCTGCACGAGGTACACGAGCGGCACCACGAAGCACATCATCAGCAGCGCCAGTTGCCAGTGCAGCAGGAACATCGCCACTACGACGGCGAGCACGATCAGCATGTTCGTGAGGATCTGGATCACGCCCTGCGAGATCACCATCTCGATCTGTTGCACGTCGCCGGTCAGGCGGATTACCACGCGGCCGACCGGGTTGCGGTCGAAGAACGCCACCGCCAGCCGCTGGATGTGCGTGAACAACTGCATCCGCAGGTCCACCATCATCCGCTGGCCCACCCACGCCATCAGGTACATCTGCGCGTACCGCAGCACGAACGTCAGCACGAGCGCCCCGAGGAACACGAGCGCCAGCGTCCCGAGGCCGTCCGTCTTGCCGATCGCGATGTGGTCGTCGATCGCCGCGCGCACGATGAGCACCGGGAGCAGTTCCAGGACCGCGACCGCGAGCATCATCAGCACCGATGCGATCACCTGCGGCCCGTACGGGCGCAGGTAGCGCATCAGCCGACCGGCGACGCGCCGGTCGTACACGCTGGTCTGGGCGGACTCCTCCTCGTAGAAACTCACGAGGCGTCCCCCGTCTCCGGCAGTAGGCCGCGGGCGACCCGTTCCGCCTCGACCTCCGCCTGGCGGCGCTCCAGCGCGAGTTGCTCGCGGTAGATGCGCGCGTAGACGCCGCCGCGCGCGATCAGTTCCTCGTGCGACCCGCGCTCGACGATGCGTCCGCCCTCCAGCACCACGAGCAGGTCGGCGGAGCGCAGCGTGGACGTGCGGTGTGCGATGAGGATGGTGGTGCGGCCCGCCATGTAGGCGCGGAGCCGGCGCAGGATCTCCTCCTCCGTGTGCGTGTCCACGTGCGAGAGTGCGTCGTCCAGCACCAGCACGGGCGGGTCCTTCAGCAGCGCCCGCGCGAGCGCCGCACGCTGCTTCTGGCCGCCGGACAGCGTCACGCCGCGTTCGCCGATGACCGTCGAGAGGCCGTCCGTCAGTTGGCGGAGGTCGTTCGAGAGTTGCGAGATCTCCAGCGCGCGTTCGTACTCCTCGTCGGTCGCGTCCAGGCGGCCGTAGGCAATGTTGTCGCGGAGCGCCTCCGAGAAGAGGAACGACTCCTGAGGGACGAAGCCCACCTGGTCGCGCAGGTCCGCGATCGGGAGCGAACGCACGTCCGCGCCGTCCAGCAACACGGCACCCTCGGTGGGGTCGATGAGCCGCACGAGCAGGTTTGCGAGCGTGGTCTTCCCCTGTCCGGTCGCGCCGACGAGGGCGACCGTGGCGCCGGCCGGGACGTGCAGGTCGATGCCCTCGAGGATCGTCGCGTCGCCGTAGCGCACGGCGACGCCGCGGTACTCGACCTCGCCGCGCACGCGCTCCAGCGGCCGGGCGTCCACGCCGTCCACGACGGTCGACTCCGTGCGCAGCACCTCGACGATGCGGCGGCTCGCGACGATGCCGAGTTGCAGCGAGGCGACCATCCAGCCGACCGCGAGCAGCTGCTCCGCGAGGATCGCGAGGATGAACATGAACTGCACGAACTCGCCCAGCGTGATGCGGCCGTTGACCACGTCGTGCCCGCCGAACCAGAGCACCAGCAGCGTGCCGCCGCCGGTGAGCAGTCCCATCGCGGGGAAGAGCCCGGACTGGTAGATCGCCAGGCGCATGGAGCGCTTCCGCATCTCCTCGTTCCCGGCGGCGAAGTTCTCGATCTCCGCGTCCTCCTGCGCGTAGGCCTTGATCGCGCGAATGCCGGAGACGTTCTCCTGCGACTTGTCGGTGAGGATCGCGAGTTGCTCCTGCACCTCCAGGAACCGGTACTCCAGGTTCGTCTCGAAGTACGCCATCACGGCGCCGATCACCGGTAGGTAGGCGAACGCGATCAGCGTGAGGCGGATGTCGATGAAGAGCATGAACGCGAACCCGGCGACGATCACCGCCACCGACCGGCTCACGTTCACGATGCTGGGCCCGATGAGGTCGCGGACCGCCTGCAGGTCGTTCGTCAGGCGCGACATGAGGTCGCCCGTCCTCGACCGCAGGTAGAAGCCCTGGTCGAGGTGCAACAGGTGTGACGTCAGGTCGTCACGCAACTGGTACTCGATCTTCCGTGACGTGCCGGAGACCGCGAACCGCGAGTAGTAGCGCAAGGCGCCCTCGGCGATGCCGGCGAGCAGGATCGCGCCGCCGTACCAGAGGAGGAGCGGCGTGTTGGCAGTGCCGGTGGTGAGCGCGTCCACGGCGCGCTGCAGCAGCCACGGCGGCACCATCGCGAGGAACGTCGCCACGAGGAGTGCGAGCGCGCCGAGGATGTACGACCAGCGGTACTGCACGATGTAGTGGACGATGCGGTTGCCCGCCCGTCCGCTGCTTCGTGAACCGGGCGTCTCGTCGGCGGTTGCCACGCCTGCACGCGTCCTGTGTCCGTGATGCTCGAAAGATGGCAGCGCATCATCCTCGTGATGGCCGCGCGCCGCAAGCCTCGCCTGTCGTTGCCTGCGGGTCGCGGTTCCGGCGAAGATGCCCGCATGAGTGACGACACCGCGCCCGCGCTGCCCCCACACCCGAAGGATGCGACCTGGATCGAGGCGACCCCGGGCGTCCGCGGCGTGTACGTGAACCCCAGCCGCTGGTGGCAGAACGCCTCCTTCGCACTTCCGGCGTTGATCGCGGTGGTGTCGCTGGGCGCGGGCGCCATCTTCGGCTGGGCGGAGGCGACCGGGTTCGGCCTCTTCGCCACGGTGGTCACGCTGATCATGGTGCCGGTGGTGCTGCTCACCTGGCGCGGCACGGCCACCGCCGTCGTCCTGACCGACCTCGGTGCGACCGCGCTGCACGAGGGGCGGGTGATCCACGACCTCGCCTGGACCGACCTGCGCCGTATCGAGCGCGTGGAGTACCTCGGCAACACGCGCTACAAGCTGGTGCACGGCGACGAGGACCGCTTCCTGATCGTGGAGAGCGAGATCGAACGCGGCGCGGCGCTGGTGGACCAGGCGTTCGCCATCTCCGGCATCCCGCGGCAGTCCGGAACGCCCTCGTGAGCGAGCCGGACGCGGCGGAGGCGCGCGTCCGCGCCACGCTGGAGGCGCTGGGCGGGCCGTACGAGTTGATGGCGTGCGACCCGGCGCTGGCGGACACGGCCGCGTTCTGCGAGGCGTACGGCATCCCGCTCGACCGCTCCGCGAACTGCATCGTCGTCGCCTCGAAGGGCGAACCGAAGCGGTACGTCGCCTGCCTGGTGCTCGCGACGAACCGGCTCGATGTGAACGGCGTGGTGCGACGCCTGATGGGCGCGCGGAAGGCCTCATTCGCGGCGGCAGAGGAGACCGCGGCACTGACCGGCATGATGATCGGTGGCGTCACGCCGCTCGGCCTGCCCGAGGGCATCCCGATCTACATCGACGCGGCGATGATGCCGCTGGACGAGGTCTTGATCGGCGGCGGCAGCCGTTCGCTGAAGGTCCGGCTGGCGCCGGCGCTGCTGTCGCGGCTCCCCGGCGCGCAGGTCGTCGAGGGCCTCGGCATCTAGGCGCCGCCGGCAACGATTCCCCCGGACACCGAACCGCCCGGGCGCTTGCGCGTCCGGGCGGTTCAGTATGGAGCGCCGGGGCGGGATTAGCGGCGCGGACCCTCGAAGATGCTCGTGAACGTCACGCCCTCGTCGGTAGCGACGCGGTGGTGGACGTTCGACGGGACGATGAAGCGGTCGCCCGGCGTCATCGGCCGGCCCGCGTCGTGGTCGAGGAAGAGCGTGCCTCGACCGGCGTTGCAGATGTAGATCTCCGGCCACGGGTGCGCGTGGCCGCGCGTGCTCTGGGCCGCGTGGAGGACAGTCTCGGAGACCGTCACGTTGCCCATCATCGTGTCTCGGAGCGTGTAGCGGTCGTCGTCCGCGACCACGTTCCACGCGGGCTCGTGCGTGGGGATGAGCGTCAGGATCGAAGCCATGCTGAAGGTCTCCTCGGTGTGTCCGTGGTGCGCAGCGCCGGCCGGGGAGGCCGCAGCGCGGTCAAGCGTGGTGGGCCCGTCCGCCGGGCGGAACGAGCGGCTGCCCTTCTCCGCGACGCGGTAGATGAGGTCGCGGCCGCGGGCCAGGTGCAGCTGGGCATCGAGCGCCGGCAGGCTCGCCCAGAAGAACGTGATGGGGGCCATCAGCGGCCACATGACCGCCTGCTTGAAGGTCTCGATACGTGGCACGCCGGCCGGCCGCTTCGGCCGGATCGTCGCCTCGAAGGCGATGATGCCGAGGAGCGGGGGCAGGCAGAGCGTCAGCAGCAGGCCGCAGAAGTTCAGCCAGATCGACGGCTCGATCACGCCGGCCTGGCCAACGGTGGTCCACGCAGACGGCGTCAGGAAGTTCTCCGGGTGCAGGCCGATCCCGGGGATGTGGAACGCCTTGTGCGACCACCACTCCGGCATGGAGGCTCCGAAGGAGCCCGTCATCTTGGCCGGCACCAGCACGCCCAGGGTGACGATGTACCACTGGGCGACCCAGAAGGTGTGCACCTTCGTCAGCGCGCTGGCGAGCATCAGGCGGCGGCCCAGGCTCGCGGGGCCCGGGTTCACGACCGCGCGCCAGGCGTACGGGATGTCACTGGCGCCCCACGCGTGACGCTTTGCCTGCGTGTAGTGCGCGCGGAAGGTGCGGCTGCTGGACTCGCTGAGGACGCAGTCGTTGCCCAGCGGGATCCACAGCGGCTGCACGTTGACGCGGTCGCCCAGGGAGAACGTGCACTTCATGTAGATGTGCCAGTCCTCAGGGATGACCTCCTCGTCCCAGTAGTCCACTTCGTGCAGCATCCGCCACGACAGCGTGTAGCAGGACGTGGGGAACTTCACCGAGAACGGCAGCACGAGGTTGGAGGCGCGGTTGACGCCGGAGAGGCCCTCCGGGATGCGCAGTGGCGCGGGGACCTCCCAGATGTTGTTGGTGTTGAAGATCGCCGGCTGCCAGAACGTGCGGTAGCGGTCCTTCGCGGTGAGGAAGCGGTAGTTCGTCGCGGCGAAATGGGCCGGGTGGAACACGGCGTCCGCGTCGCAGGAGGTCACCGTGTAGCGGTCCAGGTCGTCGCCGGCGGTCTCGATGAGCCGCAGGTAAGCCTGGCGCGCGGCCCACGCCTCGTTCGAGCCCTTGCCGGGCACCTCGCCGGAGATGCCGGCGGGGTGGAACGTGGCGAACAGGTCCGCGAACTGGCCCTGGAACTTCGCGATCAGGCGGCGGGCCTTCTCATGGACGTCCGCCTCGCGGTCCTCCATGGCGAGCACGACGACCACCTGGCCGGCGTTCTGCTGCGCGGCGAGCGTGCCGAGAGTGCGCTCCAGGCCCTGCTCCGGCTCCTTGTAGTTCGGGATGATGACCATGTGCCGCGGCCAGTCCCACGGCGCGTCATGGCCCTCGTCGCGGTACTTCGCGGCCCAGTCCACCTTCACCCAGCGGTTCAGGCGACGGATCGCGACCCACGCGGCGATGGTCACGGCGTAGGAGCGAAGCACCCAGTAGCCGAAGAACACGGTGAGCCCGGCGGCCAGCAGGGTTGCCGTCCACGGGTGCCACGGCGCCCAGAAGATGGAGGATGCCAGGAACGCCGAGATCGCGAACGGCACCACGCGGAGCAGGCGCTCCACGCGCGGCGATGGCGAGTCGACGGACGGCGTGACAACCTGCGAACCGAGGACGCGTGGTTCAGCGGCTGGTTCCGAGGGGCGGACTGCGATAGCCAGTGGAGGCCTCCGAGTGCCTCCCCTCAAACGCCTGCGGGGTGAGCTGACGGGCTGCGGGTGAGAGGTCTCCCGTACCGGCTCTCGGCCTCTTCAGGCCCCCTGCCGGTTTCGCCCCGATAATGGTTCCCCCGCTCCCCTTCCAGGGACTCGGCGTTCCGTATTTGGATCAACAACATGATCCGTGTCAGCGGACCACTCCGCAAGGGGTACGGACGGTCGTTTCTTTAGAATCCCTGAGGCGACATAACCGATGGTCATCGCACGTGACGGTCGTGGAGCGTCGCGATCGCGAACGCAACGAATGAGACGCCACCGGCGATCCCGCCCACCAGGAGCGCCCCACCGAGGTCGCGCGACCCGAGATAGGCGACCGCTGCGAAGCAGATCGCGAGTACGCCCGCGCCGCGCAGCAGGCGCCGCACCCGGGCGAGCCTCAGCCCGCGGGCAGGACGGGGAGGGTGACGGTCGCGCGCGTGCCGCCGCGCGGCGACGAGGCGAGGTCGAAGCGGGCGCCGACCGACTCGGCACGCTCGCGCATGCTCAGCAGGCCCAGCCCGCGGCCGATCTCCTGCTCGGGCACGAACCCGGGCCCGCCGTCCTCGATCTCCACGGTGAGGTAGCGGCCCGGCGTGGCCAGCCGCACCACGATCGGGCCGGCGGTGTGGCGCGTCGCGTTGGAGAGTGCCTCCTGGGTGATGCGGAAGACGGCGGTCGCCTGGTCAGGTGAGAGGCGTGTCGCTGCGCTTCCGTCCGTGACGAAGGAGATCACGCGCCCGCTGCGAGCCGCTGCGTCCGCGCAGTGCCGGTCCAGCGCCGCGACGAGCCCCACCTCCGCCAGCAGCGGAGGCTGCAGCGCACGGACGATGCCGCGAATGTCATCCGCGGACTCGCGGATCGTGGCGAGTGCTCCCGCGAGGCGTTCGCGGTCCGTCTCCGTCAGGCCGGCGACAGCGCGGCCGAGCGCGTCCACCTGCATGTGGGCGATGGTCAGCGCCTGCAGGGGACCATCGTGGAGGTCGCGGGCGATGCCCCGACGCGTCTCTTCCTCGGCGTGGAGGAGGCGGTGGACGAGCTGCTGGCGCTCGCGAGAGCGCGCCCGCGTCTGGTGAGCCAGCGCTTCCTCCTGTGCGGAGCCGCGCGCCATCGCGACCAGCAGGCGGCTGAGGAGGACGTAGAGCACGCCACCGCTCAGGAGGACGTACGTGGCGGCGCTGATGCTGTGCGCCGCGGTGCTGGTGCCGAGCAGCGAAACGGCATGCGTAGCCCGGTCACCTGCCACCAGCCAGGCGAAACCGACGACCACGTAGCCGACGGCGACCGACGCAGCCGCACGGTGTGCGCGGCTGCCCCATGGGCGCCTGAGGGTCATATCGAGCGTCGTCATCCAGCGGCCGCCTCGCCTGGGGGAACGAGTGAGCGAACCGAACTATACGGGCGGCCCGTTGCGGTGGTGTTACCTCGCTCCCGTGGTTCTAAGGAGACTCTTAGGGGTCCTGCCACCCGATCGGTGCCTCGGTCGGGGGCTGCGGAGCGGCTGTCCATCGCACCGGCATCGAGGAGAGCCGCCCGGGCGGCCGGACGAACGAGAACGTGCCGCGGTCACCCGGCAGCTCATCCAGGAGGTCGGCGATGTCGTCGCGGGTCGGGTCGGGGACGCCGCGGGCCTCGAGGCGCGGCATATCCGCCAGCCAGCGCCCGGTCTGCGCGAGGGAGAGCCGGACGTGGTAGGAGCCGCCCTCGCGTGCGCGTCGGGCCAGCGCGGTCATCGCCGCCGCCGCTGCGAGGTAGCCGGTGGCGTGGTCCAGCGCCTGCGCCGGGAGTGGGCCAGGCTCGCCGGGGTGTCCCGTCCACGCACCGCCCTCAAAGGCGATACCGCTGGCGGTCTGCACGAGACTGTCGAAGCCACGCCGCTCCGCCCACGGGCCTGCTTCCGACCACGCGCAGAGCGAGACGTAGACGATCCCCGGCCGCCGCCGCGCGACCTCCTCGAATCCGAACCCGCGCGAAGCAAGGGCACCGGGGCGGTACGCCTGCATGAAGACATCCGTGCCCGCCACCAACTCCCGCAGCCGGTCGCGCCCGTCCTCGGCGCGGAGGTCGATGTGCGCGAACCGCTTCCCGAACCCGGTGTCCAGGACCGCCGCCTCCATCACCGGTAGGTGTGCCGCGCCCACGCGGACGACGTCCGCGCCGTGCGCCGCGAAGGTGCGGCCCGCGACCGGACCGGCGAGGACACGCGTGAGGTCCAGGACGCGCACACCGTCCAGCGCGCCGTCGCCCGACGCCCGGTGCGGCAGCGGCCTCGCCGGGGCGCCGTCGTCGATGCGTTCGATGCTCAGGAGGGGAAGCGAGGCGAGGGCACGCGACTGCGGGTGTGCGGCCCACTCCTCCGGCGAGCGGAGCGCGAAGGCGCAGGCGCCCGCCTCCGCGAACCGCTGCTCCACCTCGAACCGGTCGAGGCGTGCGAGCGCGGTCTCGAACGCGGCGCGCTCCGCCGCCACTCCCAGGACGGCGGCGGCACGGTCGCGGTGGTGCGGGAAGTTCGTGTGCAACTGCACCCAGTGGCCGTCTCGCACGCGGTAGTAGCCGGACAGCGGGCTCCACAGTTCCGCCGCGGGCGCACCGTTGATGCGCAGGTACCGCTCGCTGCGGAAGGCGGCTGCGGCGTGGCGCATCTCCACCGTCGCCTCGGGCCATGACCCGTCCCGGGCCGCGGCGAGGCGTGCCGCCGCGAGCGTCGCGACCCCGACCGAGGCGGCGGCGACGGTCCCGACGGCGAACGGAGAGGGGTACACGGGGTCATGCCCCTCGATCCGCAGGTGCCGGAGGTCCGCCGCATCGCCGCCGAGCGCGGCCCATACCTCCGCCGCAACCGCGAGCGGGTCGCGGGCGCTCATGCGACCGCGCCGTGGAGCATCCCCCGCACGAGCGTGATCGGGCTGGCCGCGAGCCAGCGGGTGCCGTCGCGGACGAGGACGGGACGCCAGCCGGCCGCGGCCACGGCCGCCGCGACCTCCTCGGTCGTCGCGCCCGTCGGCACCTCGGTCGCCGGTTCGCGCAGCGCGTGTCCGGCGCGCAGCCGGGCGATGCGTTCCGCCGTCTCGTACCGCGCGAGTGAGGAGGCCGGCGACGGCGACACGCGCTCGATGTCCGACCGGTCCAGGAGGTAGCGCCGCCCGCCGTGTTCCACCAGGAACAGGTCGGCCTCACCCGTCGCGAGCGCCCGATTGAGCGACGCGAGCGGCGTCTCCGCGCTGATGATGCGAGGTTCCACGAGGCCGTTGCGATCCATCTCTCGACCACTCTCCCCGGACGTCCGTCCGGATGTCCGCTACAGCAGCGGGCGTGTCCCCGTCATGCGGGTGAAGACCGGGCGGTGTCCGAACTCCTCCACCGACGCGCCGATGCGCGTGGCGGCGGTGCGCAGCGTCTCCGCATCGTGTCGCGAGAACGTGAGGCGGAAGCCGCCGTCCTGCTCGCGTCCCACGGCGAAGGCGTCGCCGGGCACGAAGGAAACGCCATGCCGCAGCGCCACGGTATGGAAGTCGCGCGCCGATCCGGGCAGGGCCAGCCGGCACCACAGCGCCATCCCGCCGCGCGGCATGTCGAAGCGCACGGCCGGGCCGCACGCCTCGCGCAGCGCGCGGGTCAGCACCTCGCAGTTCTCGCGGTAGAACGCGCGTGACGTCTCCAGGTGGCGGTCCACGAGGCCGCTCGCGAACGCCTCCAGTGCGATGTGCTGGAGGAAGGCGGAGGTGTTCACGTCCGTGTGCTGCTTCAGGCGTGCGACTCGCTCTACCACGGGCGGCGGAGCAATCAGCCAGCCCACGCGGATCCCGCCCGCGAGCGTCTTTGAGAGGCTGGAGATGTGGATGACGTGTTCCGCGCCCTCCTCCGCGATCAGTGGCCGGAACGGGCGGCCGTCGAACGCGAGGTCGGCGTAGATACCGTCTTCCACCAGGGGGACGCGGTAGCGCCGCGTGAGGTTGAGCAGGTCAACGCGGCGCACCTCCGAGAGCACGGCGCCGGAGGGGTTCTGGTGCGCCGGGATCGTCAGCACCAGCCGCGGCGAGGTGCGGGCCAGCACGCTCTCCAGCACGTCGGTACGGATGCCATCGCGGTCCACGGGCACCGGCGCGAGGCGCGCGCCGGCGGCGCGCAGCACGTCCAGTGCGCCCGGATAGGTCGGCGACTCCACGACGACGGTGTCGCCGGGGGAGACGAGCGTGCGGACGAGCAGGTCGATGGCGGCCATGGCGCCGGAGGTGATGAGCACGCCGCGGCCATCCATGCGCGCCTCGCGGGCGCGGTACCGCTCGGTGATCGCGTCGCGGAGCGCCGGCACGCCCTCCGCCTCGTGGTAGCGGAAGAGCCGGCCGCCCTCCGTGCGGAGCAGGCGGTCGGTGATCGCGCGCACCTCCTCGACCGGGAAGATCGAGGCGGCCGGCTCCGCCGCCTCTAGCGAGATGCGGTCGGTGGCCGCGATGTTGTCGAGGATGGAGTGCAGCCCGGGGCGGTCCTCGCCGTCGCTCAGCGTCTCGCTCCACGCCCAGGCGAAGGAGTCCTCCGCATCGCGGGGCGGGGTGAGGACGGTGGTGCCGCGCCCGACGTGACGGGTGACCAGGCCGGCCGCGGCGAGTTCCTCGTACGCCGTCACCACGGTGGCGCGGTTGACGCCGAGTGCATCGGAGAGGGCGCGCTCGGAGGGGAGACGGTCACCCGGACGCAGCGTCCCAGCGAGGATGAGGTCACGCACCTGCGAGACCATCTGCCGGTACAGCGGCGTGTCCCCGCGCCGGTCGATCTGGAGTTCGAGACCGGTGGCTGCAACCATTGGACTGCTCCAATCACGAATGGATGGCGCCAATCCGTCGGACGCCATCCCCCAGCCATACCGCGAGATCACGACTTCAGGCGGCTGACCGAGGCCAGAGTATCGTGGTTGCGGCGACGCGCGTGCAGGGCCAATCCGCCATCACGGATGGGCCAATATGAAGCCTGGATGGCTCAGGAGGCTGCCTCGGCCGTCGCCGGCTCCCCCGCGGGGCGCGGCGCAGGTGTGGTCGTGTCGATGCGGTAGCGGCGGAGCGACGGCACCCGCCACGCGATGAGCGCGACGATCGCGAGGCAGCCGAAGCCGCCGGACACCACGGCGAAGGTGGCGCTGGTGAGCGCGGCCACGAAGCCGGACTCCACCATCCCCAGCTGGTTGGAGGCGGAGATGAACACGGAGTTCACGGCGCTGACGCGTCCGCGCAGTTCGTCCGGCGTCGCCAACTGGATCGTCGCGTGCCGCATGACCACGCTCAGTTGGTCCGCCATGCCGACCAGCATGTAGGCGAAGACGGAGAACGCGAAGTTCCTCGACAGGCCGAAGAGGATCGTCGCGACGCCGAAGGCGGCGACCGAGAGCAGGAGGACGCGCCCGGTGCGGGTGATCGGCCGCATCAGGAGCAACACCAGCGCCATCAGCATCGCGCCTGCTTCGAGCGAGGCGGAGAGGATGCCGTAGCCAACCTCCCCGACCTGCAGGATGTCCACGGCGTACACGGGCAGCAGCGCCTTCGCGCCGCCGAACAGCACCGCGAACATGTCCAGCGACATGGCGCCGAGGAGCACCGGCGCCCGGCCGACGAAGACGACGCCCTCCCGGATCATCGCGATGCTCACGCGGGCGCCGGTCGAGACGTGGGACGCGCTGACCGCGAGCAGCGCCACCATCGATGCGGCGACCAGGACGCCGTGGAGGGCGTACGCCTCCGCCACCCCGAAGACCGCGAGGATGATGCCGCCGATCGCCGGGCCGGACATGAACGCAAGCGACTGCAGCGTGGAGTTCACGGTGATCGCGTTCGTGAAGACCTCACGCGGCACGATGATCGGCAGCAGCGCCTGCCTCGCCGGGTTCTCGAAGGCGGATGCCAGGCCGGTGATGAGGACGATCGCGTAGAGCACCGGCAGGGTCATCGTCCCCGCAGCGGTCGCGCCCACCAGCACGACCGTGGCGAGCAGCGGCACGATCTGCGAGAGCAGGATGACCGTGCGCCGGTTGTACGTGTCCGCGACCGCGCCGCCGAGCAGGCTGGCGAGCAGCGCCGGTACGAACCGCACGAGGCCGATCATCCCCAGTTGCAGGGCGGACCCGGAGATCTCGTAGACCTGCCAGGCGATGGTCGCCTGCACCATCGTCATCGCCACGCCGGCGGCAACGCGGCTCGCCGCATAGGCGCGGAACGCCGGGACGCGGAGCGCGGCGAGCGGGTCGTGTCCCGTCCGTGTGCTCATGCCTGCCCTCCCCGCCGCCGGTGAAGGCGCCAGTCTACGGGAGGAGCGCGGGACGCGGAGGGGCTACGAGAAGGGGGCTGAGCGGATCAGTCGCTCGTGGACGCCCTCGTCGGCGACGGACTGGTCGCGCGTCCACTCGCGGTCATGCAGCACCCAGGACTGGCGCTGGTCGGTGAGCAGCGCGTCGAGGAAGCCGAGCACCTGCGCTGCCAGCGCCGGCCGCCGGATCGGTGTGGCGACCTCCGTCCGTTCGTCCAGGTTGCGCTTCATGATGTCCGCGCTGCCGATGAAGACCTCCGGCGCGCCGCCGTTCTCGAAGGCGTAGACGCGTGAGTGCTCCAGCAGCCGTCCGATGACGCTGCGCACGTGGATGTGCTCGGACAGGCCCGGCAACCCGGGCCGCAGCCGGATGATCCCGCGGACGATGAGGTCCACCTGCACCCCCGCACGGGAGGCCTCGTACAGCAGCGCCGTGAAGTCCGCGTCCTCGATCGCGTTCACCTTCAGGATCACGCGCGCCAGCCGTCCCGCGCGTGCCGCCTCGATCTCCCGTCGCACGCGGCGCTCGAGTTCGGCGCGCAGCGAGTCCGGGGCCACCAGCAGCGCCTTTGTCTCCAGCCGTCGCGAGAGGCCGGTGAGGTGGTTGAAGACGTTGAGGAGGTCGGCGCAAATCTCCCGGTCGGTGGTGAGCAGCCCCAGGTCGGTGTAGACGCGGGCGGTCCGCGAGTTGTAGTTCCCGGTGCCGATGTGGCCGTACATCGTCACGCCCATCGCCTCTTCGCGGACGATGAGCGAGATCTTCGCGTGGATCTTCTGGTTCGGGTTGCCGTACGCCACGTGGACGCCGGCGTCTTCCAGCCGGCGTGCCCACTCGATGTTGTTCGCCTCGTCGAAGCGCGCCGCGAGTTCCACCAGCACGGCGACCTGCTTCCCGCGCGCCGCCGCCTCGATCAGCGCGCCGAGGATCGGCGAGTCGGGTGAGGTGCGATACGTGGTGTGCTTGATCGCCAGCACTTGCGGGTCCTGCGCCGCCTGCAGCAGCAGCCGGGCGATGGTGGTGTCGAACGACTCGTACGGGTGGTGTACCAGCACGTCGTCTGCCCGCAACACGGCGAAGAACGCCGGCTCGTCCTCGCCGTCCCGCGCGAAGGCGGAGGGCGTGGCGGGCGTGAACGGCGCGTAGGACTCGTCCGCGATCGGCAGCGAGGCGAGCTGGTGGAGGTCGGCGAGACCGAGCAGGTAGTCGCCGATGGCAACATCCTCCGGCGAAAGCCGGAGTTCTTCGAGCAGCATCTCCATGCGCGCGGCCGGGATGGGGCCGGTCAGTTCCACCGCTACGGCGTCCGCAAGGCGGCGGCGCGCGAGCGCGTCCTCCATCACCTCCAGCAGGTCGGCCACGTCTTCGCCCGGCGTGCCGACTTCCGCGCTCCGGAGCACGCGGAGCAGCCGTGCATCCTCGATCTGCACGCCCGGGAACAGGAGGTCGAGGTGCGCCTCGATCAGGTCTTCGATGGTGACGAAGCGGCCGTCGCCGGCCTCGATGAAGCGCTTGCGGTTGGCGGGCACCTTCACGCGCGCGAACAGGCGTCGCTCGGCGTCCGCGTGCGCGGTGAAGATGACGGAGAGGCTACCGCCGGAGATGAACGGGAACGGGTGTGACGGGTCGACGACCAGCGGCGTCAGGACAGGGAAGATCGCGGACAGGAAGTAGTCGCGGAGCGCCTGCTGCGCCTCCGGTCCCAGCGAGGCGAACCGGACAATCTCGTAGCCTGCGGCGGCGAGCGCCGGCGCCAGGTCGTGCCGCCAGCACTCGTCCATGTCGCGCTGCATCTGCTGGCTGCGCTCGCGCACGGCCACCATCTGCTCGGCGATCGTCATGCCGTCCACGGTGCGGTGGTTCGGGTCCTGCGCCAGCATCCGGCGCAGCCAGCCGGCGCGCTTCGAGACGAACTCGTCGAGGTTGCTGGCGGTGATCGCCAGAAAGCGGATGCGCTCCAGCAGGGGGTTGCGCGGGTCCCGCGCCTCCCAGAAGACGCGGTCGTTGAAGTCGAGCCAGGAGAGCTCCCGGTTCGCGTAGAGGGAGGGGTCCGAGAGCGGCACCTCCGCCCAGGGCCGGTCCAGTTCCGTCGAAGCCTGCATCAACCCTCCGTGAGCCGTCCGAGACGCTCCCGGCATCATCGCGGCCCAATGTTATCGGAGTGCTAGAACGCCCCCCGGGGGCCGTCCCGATGGTGGACGCACCACGAGACGCATGACCCCGGCCGAATGGCCGGGGTCATGCGGGACGTTCAGCCCTCGGACGGGGTGGGGCTAGGTCGCCGCCACCGTGCGGTTCGGGCGCTTCGCGAACAGGATGAGGATGATCGCGATGACGGCACAGACGGCGATCGTCAGGAACGCGCCGTCGTAGTTGCCGATGCGGTCGAAGTAGAACGAAGCGAGCAGCGGCGCGCTGGCGCCGATGATGAGCGAGAACGGCAGGCCCGCGCTCCGCACCGCGCCGAGGTAGCGGCGGCCGAAGAAGGTGGCCCAGACCACCTCCTGCAGCGGGATCAGGCCACTCCAACCGCAGCCCAGCACGAAGAACCCGGCGTACACCAGCGGGGTGGCCGTCGAGCGCACGCCGATGACGATCATCACCATCGCCACCGCCGTGATCGCGAAGCCGATCACGGAGAGCCGCTGGGCGTCCGCCTTGTCGATGAAGTAGCCCCACACGGGCTTGAGCAGCATCGAGGGCACGGACGCCACGAAGATCATCGCCGCCCCCACCGTGGAGGAGTACCCCGCGTCCGTCATGTACGGGATCGTCTGGACCAGCATCACGCCGATCGAGAGAGCGCCGAGGCCGAACGCGAAGACGATGAAGTAGAAGGAGGAGGTCCGCAGCGCCTGCGCCCGGGTGAGGGAGGAGGCGAAGTCGGCCGCGGCGCGCGCGCCTCCACCGGCGGCCACCTGCGCGGCGGTCTTGCCGTCCGGGTGCAGCCCGTGGTCCTCCGGCGCCCGCCGCATGACGAAGGAGGTGGGGAAGATGATGACGAAGGCGGCCACGGCGAGGATCTGCCACGCATCGCGCCAGCCGAAGCGGGCGACCAGTTCCGCCGTGGCAGGCGTGATCACCACGCCCGCGAACGAGACGCCCATCGCCGCGAAGCCCGCCGCGCGACCTCGCTTCTCCACGAACCACTTCGCGAGTGTCACGTTGACGACGAGGTTGCCCACCATGGAGGCGCCGACGGTCAGGATCAGGCCGTTCAGCAGGATCCACTGCCACTGGTGTTCCACGTACGCGCACGCGAAGAGGGCCGCGGAGAGGATGACGATGCCCCCGCGCATCAGCCACTTCCCGCCGTGCTTGTCGACGACACCACCGATGTACAGGCCGGTGAAGGCGACGACGAACTGCCCGACCGTGCGGGCGAGGGTGAACTCCGACCGTGTCCACTCCAGTTCGTCCGTCATGGGCTTCATGAACGCGCCGATGACGTAGTTCTGCATGCCGGCGGAGATGAACTGGGCCGTGAAGGCCGCCGCGATCAACCAGTAGCCGTAGAAGATCGGGGACCGGCCGGACGCGGACGCCTCAGCCTCCGCCTCAAGGGTTGGAGTGGCCACGGATGGCGCCCTTCAGTTGGCCCTGCCGCCAGGTGTGCGGTGGGCAGCGGGAGATCGATCCCCGCCGACGATCACGCGGTATGTACGCCCGCCGCCGTCCGGGGTCAATCGCCCCGCCCCGTGAGGGCCTCGCTACGCCCCTCCGGGGTCCAGGTCGCGGAGCATTCGGGCGGTCCGGTACCAGGCGATGCGGGCGGGCTGACGCCGTGCCTCCGCGACATCGAGGAGCATCGCGGCGCCTTTCTTCCAGTCGGACGGCACCCCGTCCGTGGCGCCGGTGAGGGCGACGGCGAGCATCGGGAGGTGTGGTTCGTGGCCGACGAGGGCGACCGTCGTGGTGGGGTCCCCGTCCACCGCGGCGAGCGCCGTGCGCACCACCTCGGCGCTCCGCCCGCCGGAGGCGAGCAGGTCGCACCGCTGAGGTGCCGGCCAGCGTGCCTCCTCGACCAGGATCTCCGCGGTCTGCCAGGTCCGCCGGTACGGGCTGGCGAGCATGGCGTCGGGGGGTGGCAGGAGCGTGGCGAGGCCGCGCGCGGCGCGGCGGAAGCGCTCCATGCCGTCCGCGGTCAGCGGCCGCAGCGAGTCGTCCGGCCAGCGGTCCGCGTCGCGCTCCTCCGCGATGGCGTGGCGGATGAGGATCAGGCGCATCGCCGCTACTCCGGCACCGGCCGTCCGAGCAGCGTGGCGATCTGCTCGAGGTGGTTCACGTCATGCTCTAACCAGTGCTCCACCCACCACTGCAGGGTGAACGTCCCGATCTCCGGCTGTGTCCCGGGGCGGTGCCACGCTTCGGCCGGCAACCGCTGGAGGATCGCGACGGAGGCCTCCCGTTGCAGCTCGATGTCCCCGAGCAACTCCGCCGGCGTGTCGCGGTCCAGCCAGCGCGTGGCGGCCCACGCGCCCTCGTCGAACGGCGTCAGCGTGGGGTGCTCCTCGGCGAGCATCCGCGCGAGGCGGACGCGCATCACCAGGAACTCGTCGTCGCGGATGTGGGCGAGGACGGTGCGCGCGGTCCACTCCCCGGCGGGCGCGGCATCCAGCGCTGCCTCCGTGACGCCCTCGACCAGCGCGGCGAGACGCACGGGCGTCCGCGCGAGCCCCTCGACGAGTGCGGATGGCGGCGTCGTGGCCTGCAGGATCGCGGTCATGGGGCGGCTCCTTCGTCGTCCCGGTGCGACGATCGCCCCGGATCGGAAGGATAGCGATGCCCGGGGCGGCGCGTTGTGGTAGGTAACATGTCTCGATTCGCGGTCCTTCGGACGACGGTGAAGGGCGGTACGGTGCGCGTTCGCAGGGTCGCCCATCGGATCGGCGTGCTCGTCCTCGCCCTCGGACTGCTCGGTGCGTGCTCCGGGGGCGATGCGCCCGCGTCCGCAGCCGGTGGTGCCACCTCGGTGGCTGCGACGCCCGAGGTGCAGGCCGGCCGCACGTTGCAGGAGGTGCGCGCACGCGGTGTCCTCCGCGTGGGCGTGAACGACCAGCTACCCGGCTTCGGCTACATCCGCCCGGACGGCACCTTCGCCGGGTTCGACATCGATTTCGGGCGGGCGCTGGCGGCCGCGATCTTCGGCGACGCAACGAAGGTCGAGTTCGTCGCGGTCTCGACCTCGGCGAGGTTCAGCGCGCTCTCCGCGCGGGAGATCGATGTCCTCATCCGCAACACCACCTGGAGCCTGAGCCGCGACACCTCCCTGCACCTCTCGTTCGCCACGCCCACGTTCTACGACGGCCAGGGCGTGATGGTGCGGGCGGCGGAGGGCATCTCCACGCTCAACGACCTCGATGGGGCCGTGGTGTGCGCGCTGACCGGCACGACGACGCAGCAGAACCAGGAGGACCGGTTCGCCGGCACCGGCATCCGCTACACGGCGCTGGTGTTCGACCGGAACGAGACGCTGCAGGAGGCGTTCATCGCCGGCCGATGCGACGCGTGGACCTCTGACAAGTCCCAGCTGGCGGCACGCCGCGCCGCGTTCCCGGAGCGCGCGGGCGGGCCCGGTTCGCTGGTGATCCTCCCGGACACACTTTCGAAGGAGCCGCTGGCACCCGCCGTGCGCGACGACGACCCCGCCTGGGCCGACCTGGTGAACTGGGTCGTCCTCGGCATGATCGCGGCCGACGAACTGGGCGTGACGAGCGCCAACCTCGAAGGCATGATCGCGGCGCCGCCCTCGCAGGAGGTGGCGCGGCTGCTCGGTGTCCCGATGCAGGACACGGTGTTCGACCCGCGACTTGGGGTGGAGCCGAACTTCATGCGTGCAGTCATCGCGCAGGTCGGCAACTACGGCGAAGTCTACGAGCGCAACGTCACGCCGCTGGGGATCCCGCGCGCCGGGACGCTCAACGCCTCATGGCAGGACGGGGGGCTGATGTACGCCCCGCCGTTCCGATAGGCGTCCCGGCGTGGCCTCGATGATCGCGGACGCCCGACGCCTCACGAACGACGTGCGGGTGCGCCGCGCCACGATGGAGGCGCTGACGGCCGCGCTGGCGGTGGGGTTCCTGGTCTACCTCGCGTACCAGGCGCGGCAGGCGAGCGACCTGGACCTGGGGTTCATGAGCGACCGCGCCGGCTTCGGCGTGGGCGACCAGTTCCTGACCTCCGCGACGGGCAACGACTCCCGCTGGGCGATCTACTTCGCAGGGGTGATGAACACCATCCGCATCACCGTGTTCGGCACGGTGCTCTCCGTCCTGATCGGCCTGGTGGTCGGGATGGCGCGGCTCTCCTCCAACTGGCTCGCCAGCCGCCTCGCACTCCTGTTCGTAGAGGCGATCCGGAACACGCCGCTGCTGCCGTTCGTGGTGTTCTGGTACACGGCCGTGGTGCTGCAACTGCCCCACATCCGCGACAGCCTCTCCCTCTTCGGCGTGGGGTACGCCTCCAACCGGGCGATCGCCCTGCCGTGGTTCCGCGCCGACGACGGCGCTGGCACGTGGGCGGTGCTGGCGCTCGGCGCCGTCGTCGTGAGCGGCGGGGTGTGGGCGTTCCTGAGCCGCTATGAGGCGCAGAGCGGGCAGCCGTCTCGCCCGTGGCGCGTCTCCGGCGCGCTGCTTCTGCTGCTCGCGGGCGGTGCCTACCTCGCGATGGGGATGCCGCTGCGCTGGGACCTGCCGGAGGTCGGACGCTTCGCCTACACCGGCGGCCTCCGGCTCTCTCCGGAATTCGTCGGCCTGCTGCTGGCGCTCGCGTTCTTCAACGGCGCGTTCGTCGCGGAGATCGTGCGCGGCGCGATCCAGTCCGTGCCGAAGGGGGAGCGCGAGGCGGCTGCGGCGCTCGGCCTCAGCCCGTGGCAGCAGATGCGCCTCGTCGTGTTGCCGCAGGCGCTCCGCGCGATGCTCCCGCCGCTGGCGACCCAGTGCCAGGCGCTGGCGAAGTACAGCGCCGTCGCGATCGCGATCGCGTTCCCCGACCTCATGACCGTGGGCGGCACGATCATCAATAACTCCGGCGAGGCGATCACGATGTTCATCGTGATGATGCTCACCTACCTCGCGCTCAACCTCGTAATCGCGGTCCTGCTGAACGGCCCCCAGTGGCGGTTCCAGCGCAGCCGAGGGCGACGCATATGAGTGCCGCCGCGCCCGTCGGGGGCACCCGCCGCGACCTGCTGACCGAGGCCCGATGGTGGCTCCGCACACGGCTGTTCGACACGCCGGGGAACAGCGTCCTCACCCTGGTCATCCTGGGACTCCTCGGCTGGGCGGCGTACGCGCTCGCGACGTGGTTCGTGACCGTCGCGGACTGGGACGTGGTGCGCGCGAACCGGCGGCTGCTGCTGATCGGGCGCTTCCCGCTGGGCGAGGAGTGGCGCATCTGGCCGATGGCGTTCGCGCTCGCCCCGCTGATCGCGCTCGCGTGGGGCGCGTGGGGACGTATCGGCCCCCGGTCGCTCGCCTCGTTCGCCATCTTTGGCGTGCTGACGCTCCCGCTGCTGACGGGCGGGAGTGGGCGTCTGCTGACCGCTGGTGTGTTCGCGCTGGCGGCGGCCGCGTACCTCGTGGCGCGGCGGGCGAGGCGGCACGCCGGCGCCACCGTCTGGGTGCGGCGGGCCGCGGTCGCGGGGTGGTTCGTGGCGCTGCCCTCGTCGCTGTTGTTGTTGATCGTCGGCGACAGCCCGGAGCCGCGGCTGTGGGGCGGCCTCTACCTCAACGTCATCGTCGCGTTCGCCGCGGCGATGGGCGCGCTCCCGCTGGGCGTCCTGCTGGCGCTCGGCCGCACGAGTTCGTACCGGGCGCTGCGCATCTCCTGCACCGTCTACATCGAACTGATGCGAGGCCTCCCGCTGGTGGTGGTGCTGGCGCTCGCATGGCTGGCGCTGCGCGCGTTCCTGCCCGAGGTGTGGGGCCTCGACCGCGTCGACCTCGTGTATCGCGTGATGATCGCGTTTGCGCTGTTCACGGCGGCGTTCGTCGCGGAGGCGCTGCGAGGCGGCCTTGCGGCGGTGCCGCGCGGTCAGCGCGAGGCGGCGTCCGCCCTCGGGCTGCGCGACTGGCAGGCGCTGACGTTCGTGACGCTGCCGCTGGCAGTGCGGAACGCGGCACCCGCGCTGGCGGGGGAGATGATCGGCCTGTTCATGTCCAGCACGCTGGTCTCCGTGGTCGGGCTGACGGACATGCTGCAGGCGGCGCGGGCGACGACGGAGCAGCCGGACTTCTTCGGCCGCCAGAAGGAGGTGCTGCTGTTCGTCGGCATCGTCTTCTGGGTGGCGGCGTTCGCGCTGTCGCGGCTGAGCGAGCGGGTGGAGTACGCCCTGAGCGGGACGAGGCGGAAGCGATGACGCAGTCACCACCCACCGGCACCGAAGCAGCCGCCGAGGCGCGCCGTCCCGTCGTGATCTGTCGCGACGTGAACAAGTGGTTCGGCCGCTTCCACGCTCTGCGTGGCGTCTCCACGGAGATCTACGAGGGCGAGACGGTCGTCATCTTCGGCCCGTCCGGGTCGAGCAAGTCGACGTTCCTGCGGACGCTGAACCGGCTGGAGCCGCACGACGCCGGCGAGATCATCGTGGACGGGGTCACCCTCGATCATCAGGTGCACAACCTGGCGGCGGTGCGGGCGAACGTGGGGATGGTGTTCCAGCACTTCAACCTGTTCCCGCACCTGACGGTGCGGCGGAACATCACGCTGGCCCCGCAGGTGGTGCGTCATCAGTCCCGCAAGGACGCGGAGGCGCACGCGCTCCACCTGCTGGAGCGGGTCGGGATCCCCGACCTGATCGATATGTACCCGGCGGACCTCTCCGGCGGTCAGCAGCAGCGCGTGGCGATCGCGCGGGCGCTGGCGATGGACCCGAAGGTGCTGCTGCTGGACGAGCCGACCTCCGCGCTCGACCCGGAGAGCATCCGCGACGTGCTGTCGGTGATCACGGAACTCGCCGCGACCGGCATGACGATGATCATCGTGACCCACGAGATGGGCTTCGCGCGGGAGGCGGCCGACCGCCTGCTGTTCTTCGCGCAGGGCCAGATCGTGGAGGAGGGGACGCCCGAGCAGATCTTCGAGCACCCGCGCGAGGAGCGGACGCGCCAGTTCCTCTCCCAGATCCTCTAGCGCCGCCCGCCGGGACGCCGCCGGGGGCGTCCGATATCCTCGGATCGTCGCGCCCACCAGGCGTCCAGCGAGGATCGTCCGTGCCCCGACCGAGCCTCTCCGACCTGCCCCGCCTCAGCCGTCGCGGGGTCTACATCATCGTGCTGGTCACGCTGGCGAGCCTGCTCCTGTCGCTGGCGATCGACCGCCTGGTGGGGCGCTGGGTCGACCTGACGCCGGAGGGTGTCCGCGACTGGATCCAGGGCCTCGGCGCCGCCGGGCCAGTCGCATATGTCGGCCTGGTGGCCGCCGGGGTGGTGTTCTCGCCAATCCCCTCGATCCCCCTCGGCATCGCCGCCGGGCTCGCGTTCGGCATCTGGTGGGGCACGGTCTACTCCGTGATCGGCTCGATGATCGGCGCGGTCGCCGCGTTCGCCCTCGCCCGGCGCTTCGGCCGCCCGTGGGTCGAGCGATGGGTGCCGACCGAGCAACTCGACAAGATCGACCGCGTCGCTTCCCGGTCGGGGGCGTGGGCGATCTTCTTCATGCGCCTGCTCCCCGCGTTCCAGTTCGACTGGGTGAGTTACGGCGCCGGGCTGACGTCCATGCGCTGGTCGCAGTTCGCCCTCGCGACGTTCGCCGGGATGATCATTCCGATCTTTGGCGTGGTGGCGGTGGGCGATGCGCTCGCGACCGACCTGCGGCGCGCCATCGTCATCGGCGTCGCCCTGCTCGCGCTCGCCGGCCTCCCCCTCGTCTGGTTCATCGTCACGGGCCGCCGGCCCGCGGATGCGCCCCTCGAGGTCGATGTCCCCTCCGAGCCGCCCACGCGGTGACGCCCCCGGCGCGTGTCGCGTAGCATGCGCCCTCGTACGAGAGGGGCGTCCGGGATGCAGCACTCCGAGAGCACGTTCACCGGCGTCGGCGGCCTGACGCTCTACTGGCAGCGCTGGCTCCCCGAGGGTGCCCCGCGCGCCGTCCTCCTCCTCGCCCACGGCTACGCCGAGCACAGCGGCCGCTACGCCAACGTCGTCGACTACTTCGTGCCGCGGGGCTACGCGATCTACGCGCTCGACCACCGTGGCCACGGCAAGTCCGAGGGGGCCCGGGTCGCCGTGAACGACGTGCAGGAGTACGTGGACGACCTCAAGACGTTCCACGACCTCGTGCGGCGCGGACACCCGGAGGGGCCGCTGTTCCTCGTCGGCCACAGCATGGGAGCGAGCATCGCGACGGCGTACGCGCTCCAGTACCAGCACGAACTCGACGGCCTGGTGTTGTCGGGCGGTGGCATCAACACGCCGGACGCCCCGGTGCGGCCGGCGAACCTGGAACTTGCGGACACGCTCAGCCGCGACCCGAAGGTGGCGGAGGCGTACCGGAACGACCCGCTCGTCTACCTCGGTCCGCCGCCGGACCGCTCCGCGATGGTCGCGCTGCGCGACCGACTCCCGCGCGAGGTGCCCGCAATCCGCCTGCCGATCCTCGTGATGGCCGGCGGCTCCTCGCCGCTGGGCGATGGGCCGCGCAGCCGCGCGCTGTACGAGGCGGTGAGTTCGCCCGACAAGACGCTGCGGCTGTACCCGGACCTCCTGCACGAGATCTTCAACGAGCCGGAGCATCCCCAGGTCCTGGCCGACCTGGATGCGTGGCTCACCGCTCACCTGTAGCCGTGCCGCGCTACCTGCTCGCGCTGGACCAGGGCACCACGACCTCGCGCGCGATCCTGTTCGATGCGGCCGGGCGCGCGGTCGCGGTCGACCAGCGCGAGTTTCCGCAGTTGTTCCCGCGTCCCGGCTGGGTGGAGCACGACCCCGCCGCGATCTGGGCGAGCCAGCTGGAGGCGGCCCGGGGCGTGCTGCGCTCGCACGGCGTCGCCCCGTCCGAGGTGACGGCGATTGGCATCACCAACCAGCGCGAGACCGCGCTCGTCTGGGACCGCGCGACCGGCGCGCCGGTCTACCCGGCGATCGTCTGGCAGTCCCGCCAGACCGTCGCGATCTGCGATGACCTCCGCGCGAGGGGGTTCGATCCGCTCGTGCACGATCGCACCGGCCTGCGCATCGATGCTTACTTCTCCGCGACGAAGGTGCGCTTCATCCTCGACGCGGTCGAGGACGGGCAGGGGCGAGCGGAGCGGGGCGAACTCGCGTTCGGCACGGTCGACACGTGGCTCCTCCACCGACTCACGCGCGGGCGCGTCCACGCCACCGACGAGACGAACGCCTCCCGCACGATGCTCTACGACATCCACCGTCACTGCTGGGACGACGACCTGCTCGCGGCTCTCGGCATCCCCCGCGCCATGCTGCCGGAGGTACGCGCCTCCGCCGGGGACTTCGGCGAGGCGGATGAGGAGTGGTTCGGTCTGCCGATCCCGATCCGCGGCGTGGCCGGGGACCAGCAGGCGGCGCTGTTCGGGCAGGGCCGCGTCTCCGCCGGCGGCGCGAAGAACACCTACGGCACCGGCTGCTTCATGCTCACCCACACGGGCAGCACGCCGCGCGCGAGCGACGCCGGCCTGCTCACGACCGTTGCGGCGCGTACCGCCGGGGAGGCGCCTGCGTACGCGCTGGAGGGGAGCGTGTTCGTGGCCGGCGCGGCGGTGCAGTGGCTCCGGGACGGCCTGGGGTTGATCGCCTCCGCCGCGGAGACGGAGGCGATCGCGCGGTCGGTACCGGATGCCGGCGGCGTCTACCTGGTGCCGGCGTTCACCGGCCTCGGCGCGCCGTACTGGGATGAGGCGGCGCGCGGGACGATCGTCGGGCTGACGCGCGGCTCGGGACGCGCGCAGATCGTCCGCGCCACGCTGGAGGCGATCGCCTACCAGGTGCGCGACCTCGTCGATTGCTTCGCCACCGACGCCGGGCACCCGCTCGAGGAGTTGCGGGTCGACGGCGGCGCCTGTCGGAACGACTTCCTGATGCAGTTCCAGGCGGACCTCCTCGGTATCCCCGTCCACCGGCCCGGAGGCCTGGAGGTCACCGCGCTGGGCGCGGCCGGGCTGGCCGGGATCGCCTCGGGCGTCTGGGGAGGCGTCGAGGAGTTCGTGGCGGTGACCGCCGGCGACGTGCAGGTATTCGAGCCGCGGATGCCTGCGGAGCAGCGCGACGCGCTGCAGGCCGGGTGGCGTCGGGCCGTGGAGCGCGCTCGGGGCTGGGCGACGGGATAACGGACAGCGCCGCCCATTCGGGCGGCGCTGTCGTTGCAGGCGGTACGCCTCGGGCGGGTCGCTAGGACTCGCCCTCCTTCGGCTGGAGCCGCGGCGCCGGGTTCGGGACGCCGTCCAGCAACTGGCCGGGCACGGCCCGGGACAGTTCGTCGATCGTCCAGAAGCGCGGCTGGTGGATGCTCTTCACCACCTGGCGCGGGCTGTAGCGGGACGCCTGCCACCCGGAGGTGCCGATCACGTGGCCGCTGACCGCGCCACCGGCCTCGGTGCAGAGCCACGTCACCGTCGGCGCGTTGTTCTCCGGGTCGCGCGGCGACGGCCCGTCCGGGGCCGGCGCGGCCTGGGCGGCCACGGGGCGGCCCTGCCGCAGGATGCCGGCCGCCGCACGGATCTGCGCCGCCGCCGCCGGGACGGACTGCGTCATGCGCGTGTTGCCGCCCGGGTACACCGCGTTCACGGCGATGCCGTACGGGCCCACCTCGCGGGAGAGCGCCCGCGCGAAGCCGACCATGCCCTCCTTCGCCGCCGAGTAGTTCGCCTGGCCCGTGGAGCCGAGGCCTGACCCGGAGGAGAAGAGGAGGATGCGCCCGTATTGCTGCTTCAGCATCGGCGGCAGGACGTTCCGCACCGTGTTGAACGCACCCTTCAGGTGCACGTTCAACACGGCGTCCCACTCTTCCTCGGTCATGTTGAAGACCATGCGGTCGCGGAGGATGCCCGCCACGTGGCAGAGCGCGTCCACGCGGCCGAACTCCTTCATCGTGGTGTCCACGAGGTCCTTCATATCGGCGAACTTGGAGACGTCGCCGTAGTGCGCGATCGCCCGTCCGCCCATCGCGCGGATCTCCTGGACCACCTGGTCGCTCGGCCCCTTGTCGGAGCCGGAGCCGTCCAGGTTGCCGCCGAAGTCGGCGACGACCACCGCCGCGCCTTCTTCCGCCATCTGGAGCGCGACGCCCCGTCCGATACCGCGCGCCGCACCGGTCACGATCGCGACGCGCCCCTTCAGTCGATCACCCATCAGAGTCTCCTGTCGGTGCGTGCCGTTAGCGGCGCAGCGGGCTGGTGACGCCGTTCGCGATGGTGCGCGGCATCTGCTCGTCCATCTCGTCCATCGTGAACCGACGGCCGAACGAGAGGATCTGCCGGTCGATCGAGGGGTACGAGTAGAGGTAGATCTCCCCGCCTCGCACGCCGAACAGCTGGCCGTTCACATCCTGGGCCGCGTCCGTCAGCAGGAAGCACACCATTGGCGCCACGCTGTCCGGGTCGTCCGGGTGCTTGCTCTCCTCCCACTGTCGCGTGGGGAACGGCGTCGCGATCCGCGCCATCTCCTCCGCGGACAGCACGCCCGCCGGCGGCCGGATCTCCTCCGAGTAGCCCCCCGCGAGGCGCGTGCGCGCCAGCGGCGAGATCGCGTTGCAGGTCACGCCGTACCGGCCCAGGTCGCGCGCGACCGTGCGGCTGAGGCCCACGACGCCCTCCGAGGCGGCGGCGTAGTTCGATGCACCCACCGCGCCCAGCCCGGCGTCCGAGGTGAGCATGACAATGCGCCCGGTGCGCTGCTGGCGCATGGCGATGGAGGCGAGCTTGGTGACCGTGAACGCGGTCTTCGCGTTCCCGTTCACCACCGAGTCCCAGTCGTCCTCGGTCATCTCCCAGATCGGGGTGTCACGGCGCACGCCGGCCGCGGTGACGAGGCCGTCGATGCGCCCGTAGCCGTCGAGCGCGGCGCGCATCGCCTGCTCTGCGCCGGCCATGGTGCTGATGTCGACCGGTGCCGCGGTCGCCTTGCCGCCGGCCTTCGTGATCTCGTCCGCGACCGCCTGGGCGATCGCGGGGTTCGCCCCGCTGCCGTCCACCTCGCAGCCGTTATCGACGATGACGACCGACGCGCCCTCCGAGGCGGCGAGGCGTGCGACCGCACGGCCAATGCCGCGGCCACCGCCCGTCACCATGATGACCTTGCCGTCCAGTGCTCCCATGTAGCCCCCTTTGCACTCCGCGCCGCTCGCACCAGTGGGGCGGCGTCGTTTGCCGCGCGCTCCCCGGCGCGGCGAGGGCGGCGCGGGGGTCTCGCCGGGGCGGGATTCCGCGCAGCGCGCGCATGATAACGAACCCGCATAGCCCCGCCAGCGGGCGGGGCTGTAACTATCGGTTCGGTAACGGAACTAGAAGCGGGCGCGCTCGTACTGCACGGGCCAGGCGATCTCCGCTCGCAGTGCGTGCGCTGCCCGCAGCGGCCAGTGCGGGTCGCGCAGCATCTCGCGCGCCAGCAGCACCACGTCCGCCTCGCCGCCCGCGACGATCGCTTCCGCCTGCTGCGGCGAGGTGATGAGGCCGACCGCGCCGGTCGCGATGTGCGCCCGCTCCCGGATCGCCCGCGCGAACGGCACCTGGTAGCCCGGGTACGCCTTCAACTGCTGGTGCGGCAGGTTCCCGCCGGAGGAGGCGTCGATCAGGTCGACGCCGGCCTCCTTCAGCAGCCGCGAGAGGGCGACCGTCTGGTCGATCTCCCAGCCGCCCTCCACGTACTCGGACGCGGAGACGCGCACCATCACCGGCAGGTCGGCGGGGAACGCCTCCCGCACCGCGCGGGCGA
Source organism: Chloroflexota bacterium (assembly GCA_045863195.1). Classification (GTDB taxonomy): domain Bacteria; phylum Chloroflexota; class Dehalococcoidia; order UBA2979; family UBA2979; genus W-Chloroflexi-9. Next base: position 212,846 of record BTUI01000003.1, on the reverse strand, counting down.
CGTCCAGCGTGAGCCTCGCGCGACGCTCGAAGGTGCCGCCGTATTCGTCCGTCCGCAGGTTCGTCAGCGGCGACAGGAACTCGTGCAACAGGTAACCGTGTGCCGCGTGGATCTCCACCGCGCGAAAGCCCGCCGAGGCTGCGCGCTGCGCCGCCGCGGCGAAGTCGTCCACGACGCGGCGGACCTCGTCGGTCGTCAGTTCGTGCGGGGTGGGGTAGCCCTCGTGGTACGGCATCGCCGTGGGGCCGACCGGCTCCCACCCGTGGTGGTTCCGCATCGACCGGCTTGCCGCCGAGCCACGGGCGGTTCGTGGAGGCCTTCCGACCGGCGTGCGCCAGTTGCATCGCCGGTACCGCGCCCTGCGACGCGATGAACGAGGCGATGCGCCGGTACGCCTCGCCGTGCGCGTCGCTCCAGACGCCCAGGTCCCACGGCGAGATGCGGCCCTCTGGCGACACCGCGGTCGCCTCCGTCATCACGAGGCCCGCGCCGCCGGTCGCGCGTGCGCCGAGGTGGACCAGGTGCCAGTCCGTGGGGAAGCCATCATCCGTCGCGGAGTACTGGCACATCGGCGACACGAAGATGCGGTTCCGCATCTCCACCTCGCGCAAGCGGAACGGCTGGAAGAGGGCGCTCATGCGGGCTCCGGTCGGCTGCGGCGCTACGCCTTGACGGCGGCTTCGATCTGGTCGAGGTGGTTGTGGTCGTGGCGAGGGCCGCCCATCGCCATCATCTCCGCGACCGCGGCTTCGCCCGGGCGGAAGCCGAACGGGAGCATCCGCGTCAGCACCTCGTCCTCGATCTTCTGGATCGCGGCGATCGCGGCGGCGTGGCCGTCCCGGATCTCGTCGAGCAACTGCTCCACGGTCCGGCCGGCGCGCTCCTCCACCTGCCCGGCGTTGATCTCGTCCACGTTGCGCGGCGGTGTCACGGGGGCGGCCCCCGGGTTCGCCGCCGCCTCCACGCGCGCCATCACGCGGGCAACGCCGTTGGCGCGGGCCGCGAGGTGGCTCAGGGCGTCGCGGACGCGCCAGGTCCCCTCCAGCAGCGGCTGTTCGCCCTTCGCGATGATCTCGTTACGCAGCGCAGCGAGGCGGGCGTCCACGCTGTGGATCGCTTCGATCACCTCGGCCTTGGTCGTCATGGGACGCTCCCTTCAGGGGCGAACGTGGATGCGCGCATCCGCACGCGGGCGTTGAGATTAGTGCGGCGAGACGCGGTACGGGTCATAGCCCGGCACGCTGACGACGTTCGATGCCGGCGGCACCGCCTCGGCGGCAGCCGCCGCCTCGGGCGGCAGGTGCGGGGAGACCTGGTACTCCGGGTTCTCCGCCGGGGCCGGGGGCAGGTGAGGGGACACCTGGTACTCGGGGCCCATCGGGCCGGGTGACATCGCCGGGGCAGCCGGCGCGACCGGTGTCGGCTGCCGCGGGGCGACGGGTGAGGGCGCGACTGGGGTGGCGCTCGGGTCGTGTGGCGACACGTTGTAGGAGGGGTCGGCGGGCGCCGGTGCGGGCGCCGGTGCCGGGGCAGCGGGGGCGGCCGGCGCCGCGTCGTCGAAGGCGAGCGCGTCGTCCGGCGCGGGTGCTGGTGCGGGTGCCGGCGCCTCGGCGGGTTCGTAGCGCGGCACCTTCTGCTGCAGTTCGTTCAGCATCGCCGCCTTGCTGCGGATGCCGGCCTCGTTGCCCTGGGACTGCTGGTAGCCGGAGAAGTGCACCGAGGCGGACGCGCCGCGGTCGACGCCCTTCGTACCCTTCTTGTCGACGAGATTGACGCGCCCGGTCGCGGAGTTCGGGTTGAGGACGCCCGAATCGGCGAGGCGGTTGAAGGCGTCGAACGTGTGCGCCTCGGTCGGCCGGTAGTGGCCGCTGTCGTCGTCCAGGTAGTTGACCTGGCCCTCCTGCATGCCGATGTGCCCGGCGTGCGCCACGTCCGCCCCCGCCATCATGGTGGAGTGGTGGATCGTCTGCTTCTGCCCGGTCGGCAGCATGTTCGACTTGCGCCCGCCCAGGTTCGCGACGATCTGGCCGCCGGTGCCCATCGCGTACTCCACCGGCCGCATGGAAGCCTTCTCGCCCGTGGCCGTGGTCAGGGCCTTCGCGCCGTCCGGGCCGGCGGACGGGGTGAGGGTGTTCGCCGCCGTCTCCTCAGCCGTGTTGTATTTCGTGATGACGTTCGTCCCGGCGGCGGCGCGCTCGCGGGCGGCGCGCTCCTCGGGCGACATCGTCGCGGGATCGGTGCCGTAGAAGGCGCGCCAGCCGAACTTCTTGTCCTCGTCCGCGTACTTCGCGGGCAACTTCAGCGGCGCCGGGCGGTCTGGCCCGGGGCCCGGCCCCGGTGCCAGCGGCCCGTCCGGTGCGGGCGCGGCGGCCGAGGGCCGTCCGGGCATCGGCTGGTACGCCGTGTAGGAGTCGTCGCCGCCCGGCCCGGCCGGGAGGTGCGGGGAGACGCGGTACTCGCCATATCCGGGCGGCTGCGAGGCGGAGGCGCTCGGCGCTGGCATTGGCGTCGCGGTGGCCGTCGCGGAAGCGGCACCGAGGGGCGACGCGGGCATCGGGCCGTAGCCCGCGTCGCGCGCCGGACCGGGGCCGGGAGAGGCGGCCGCGCTCGCGCTCGCCGTGGGGGTGGCGGTCGCGGTGGCGGATGCCGCGCCGCCGGGCCCGGACGGCATCGGACCGTAGTTCGTGTCGCTGGCGGGCGCAGGCGGGAGGTGAGGGGAGACTTGGTACTGCCCGTATCCCGGTGGCTGAGACGCGGGCGCGGCCGGCATCGGCTGGTAGGGCGTGTACTCGTCGTCGGCGGGCCCGCCACGCTGTACCAGGCCCTCGCGGACCTGGCGCTGCACGGCACGGTTGCCGGCGGCCCCCTGGAGCCGGAGCAGCGAAGCGGCGCCCGGTGCCAGCGACCGCTGGACGGGCTGAGGACGCTCGGGTGAGGACGCGTCCGCCCCGGTGGGGCGGCGCAGCCGGGCACGAGTGTTCATGCGGCCCCCCGCAGCGCGCCGCTGCCTGCTGCGCGCGTCCGGGATTGTATCGAACCGAGGGGGGACCGTTCGGGCCACCTTCCGGCCCTTTCAGGCGCTTCCCATCAGGCGGCGCAGCCGCGCCGGGAGCAGCGCGTAGCTGACCAGCACGACCGCGCCGAACGCCACCGCCGCCTCCGGTCGACCGAGGCCGGCGAGCGCCAGCGCCGCGCCTCCGAAGAACGCCGCCTCGATCAGCAGCCGCACGGGGCCGGGGACGGCGACCGGGGCTGGCTTCGGGTCGTCCGGGATGCGGAAGACGCCCCACGCGGTCGCGGCGGCCGCGGGCAGCACCACCGCCGCGACCCAGCGCCATGGCGTCGCGTCCACGCTCGAGGCGGCCCAGGCGCCCATCAGCAGCAGGCTGGTGACCTCCAGCAGGAAGCGCACGCCGAGGGCGGTCAGGGTGACGGGGGACATCGCCGGACGGCCTCTCGGGCTCCCGCGCGACTGGATCGCGGCGGCTTCGTGATGGCGGTCGAAACCATACCCCGGGTGGGCATCCCGCACGAGGAATCACCATTGACATCGAGGCGAAACGGGCGCACCATCCCCGCGTCTCACGCTCGCCCGACGTACGCGCGCGGGCAGAACAAGGAGTAACACATGGACTGGTCTGACTCCCCGGAGCAGGCGGCCTTCCGCAACGAGGTCCGCTCCGTCATCCAGGGCAAACTGCCCGCCCGCTACCGTGGCGACGGCGTCGAAGAGGGCGAAGACGCGGGCTGGGACGTCGACCGCAAGTCCGCCGACCCCGCCGCGCGCCAGGCTGCCGTTGACTGGCAGAACGCGCTCGCCGAGAAGGGCTGGGTCGCCCCGCACTGGCCGAAGGAATACGGCGGCGCCGGCCTCTCCCCGATGGAGCAGTTCATCTTCAACCAGGAGATGGCGATTGCGAAGGCCCCGCGCGTCGGCGGCCAGGGCGTGAGCCAGCTCGGCCCCACGCTCATCGTGCACGGCACGCCGGAGCAGAAGGCTGAGCACCTCCCGAAGATCCTCTCGGGCGAGGTGAACTGGCGGCAGGGCTACTCCGAGCCGGGCGCCGGCTCCGACCTCGCCTCGCTCCAGACCCGCGCCATCCGCGACGGCGACGAGTACGTGGTGAACGGCCAGAAGATCTGGACGTCCGGCGCGCACTACGCCGACTGGCTGTACGTCCTGACCCGCACGGACCCGGACGCCCCGAAGCACCGCGGCATCTCGTTCCTGCTGGTCGACAAGAACGCGCCCGGCATCACGGTCCGCCCGCTGATCAACATGGCCTGGGCGCACGCCTTCAACGAGACCTTCTTCGAGGACGTCCGCGTCCCGGTGAAGAACGTGGTCGGCGAGATCAACCGCGGCTGGTACGTGGGCGCCACGCTGCTCGACTTCGAGCGCTCCAACATCTCCGGCGCGATCGTCTCCCGCCGGAACATCGAGGACCTCCTCGGCTACGCCAAGGGCGCGGGCAAGGACAAGGCGAGGCTGGCCGGCAACGACCCGCTCCGCCACGAGGTCGCGCAGGAGTACATCGAGACCGAGGTCCAGTTCAACTTCTCCTTCCGCATCGTCTCGATGCAGGCGAAGGGCCTCATCCCGAACTACGAGGCCTCCACGGCCAAGTTGTTCAACTCCGAGCTGAACCAGAAGCTGGCGCGCACGGGCACCAAGGTGTTCGGCCTCTACAGCCACATCTGGGACGGCAAGGACAAGTACGCGCCGATGGACGCGCGCTTCACCAAGTCGTACGTCTCCTCGGTGTCCAGCACGATTGCAGCCGGCACCTCCGAGATCCAGCGCAACATCATCGCCACCCGCGGCCTGGGCCTGCCGCGCGGCTAGTCCGCGCTGGCCGGCTCCGTCCTCGGACGAAGCGAACACAGAGAAGGGGCGTCGCGAGACGCCCCTTCTTCGTGCCCGGTCGCCCGAGGGTTACGTGCCGGGTGTGGCGAACCGGCCTTCGCCCGCGGCGATGAGGTACATCACCCGCGCCGCGTCCGCGTACGTGGGCACGCTCTGCGCCGCGTAGTCCGTGACGATGCGGTCGACCGCGCCTCGCAGGCGCTCGCGGGTGCCGAGTGAGCGACGCAGCGAGGCGATCAGCCGCTCGATCGCCCAGTGGTTGTGGCCCATGCGCGCGAACGTCACCTCTCCGCGGATGGCGCCCCCCTTCGGCTCGCCCATGAGCGGCAGCGCCTCGTATAGCGTGCTGCCCGGACGGAGGTCGTCCGCCTCGACCTCGGGCTTGCCGTCCTGGCTCGCCGCCCAGCGGTGGGCCGCGTCGTAGTCGAACGGGTGGGCCGCTTCGAACGCCGTGCAGAAGGCGCAGGGGCACCCCCACCGCGCCGAGGGATCCGTGGCGAGACGGAGGGCGACCTTCCGCGTCCGCACCTTCTGGTGCGTCGGCTTCGTGACGTACAGCGTCCCCTCGGCGGCGTCACGCATCGGGCTCGTCGCGTCGAACGTGAGCTCGCGCACCCCCCACAGGGCGAGCGCCGCCGCCGCCATCATCTTCGGCGTGCCCAGTCCCAGGCAGTGGAACGCCCTCGGCGGACCGCCCGCGACCGAGGCGTACCCCTCCGCGAAGCCACGCGCGACGGCCGCCGTCCGCACATTCCGTCGCGGCACGCGAGCGTCCAGCGGCACGGTGCGGCGTCCCAGTTCCACGAAGTCCGTGTACTGCTGGTCCACCATGTACGCGCCGAAGCCCATCGCGACACGCTGGATCCCGGCGTCCGCGAACACGCGTCCGGCGTCGTACGCCGTGTTGTAGGAGACCGCGGACGCCACGGTGTACGCGTCGTCCGGAAGGTCGACGGCGCGTGCCTCGCGGGCCACGCGGGCGTTCAGCGTCCGGTAGCGCGACCGCGGCCACCCGAGGAACTCCGGCTCGATGTCGAGCGCCATCCAGGTCGCCTGCACCAGCGATTCGACGCCGATGAGGTGCGTCGGGTCGAGGGGGCGCTGACGCTCTCGCATGTCAGCGCCCGACGGCACGACCGCCTCGGCACGTGCCTGCACGCGAGTGGCGAGGTCGCGGTAGCGGTCTCGCAACGCGGTACTGATGTCACGGGGCCGCGCGCTCCGCTTCAGCCGTCGTTCCAGGGCGACGACCTCCTGCCGGCGCTCCTCGGCCTCCGCCCTGAACTCGGCGGCGAGCGCCGAGATCAGGACGAAGTTGCCGTTGTCCGCCAGCAGGAGCCGCCGGTCGGCGCGCGCCGCCGCCGCTAGCCTGCGGTTCGCCGGCGTGGCGTTGTTTGGAGCGAGGAGGTACGAGCGGGGCCGAAGCCCCGCCCGAAACTCATCTCTCCAGGTCGGTGTCTGGAGGTTGTAGACGAAGCCGATCCGCTGCATCCGCTACGGAGCCGCGGCCGGGTCATAGAACGACATGGACTCGGCGTCGTCCGACTCCTCGGATTCCTCGTAGTCCTCCATCTCGTCGTGCGAGTCGTCTTCCTCGCACTCGCACTCGTCCTCGTCGCCTTCCTCCTCGTCGTCCTCGTCTTCCTCGTCGAGCGGATCCTCGACGTCTTCGCACACCTCGTCCTCAGTGGGCGGTTCCTCGACTTCGGGGGGCTCGGGTGCGTCTCCGCCGTCCTCACCCCGGAGACACTCGCAGTAGGCCTCCTCCGCGGCCGCGAGCGCGGCCTCCGCCTTCTCGCGTACCTCCTGAGCCTGCTGCGCCTGAATGTAAGCGCCGAGGGTTGCGGCCGCCCCACCGGCCACACCCGCAGTCATCCAGCCACAGCCTGGCGTCGCCGCTCCGGCGGTCGCGGCCTCGCCGGCCGTCCAGCATGCCAGGGCGCCCGCGCCACCCGCTGCCGTGGCGGCGCCGGTGCCGAGCCAGACCAGTTCCGCTGCCGTCTCGGCCCACCAGGCCGTGTCGTAGGCTTCCTGTGCGGCGTCCAGCGCGGCCTTCAGGTCATCGCATCCAGTCGGTTCCGGCATCTCAGGACCCCTTCTCGGACAGCCACGTCCCGTACCGCAGCTGGTTGCCGGCACCGTCCGTGCCCGGCTCCCAGGACCACTCCACGGCCAGGCCGTGAGGTACGGGCCAGAAGATGTGGTCGGTCATCTGCAGGAGGCGTTCCGACCAGTGCGTCCGTCCGAGGCTGGCGATCGCCCGCCGGTCGACCTCCAGCGCCGGCCCGCCGCCGGCCTCCGTCGAGGTGGCTCGCCACGTCCCGGAGACCGAGGCCCAGGCGCCGGGGACCAGGCCGCCGGAGTCGATCTTGATGTACGGGAGGACCACCGTGACCTCGCGCGTGCCGTCCGTGAGGGTGGCGCGTGAGATGGCCTTGCGTCCTCGATGCGTGATCTCGACCGCCGTGACGCGGCCCGAGACGGTGCGCTCCTCCCCATCGAGGGCCGCGGGGCGGCTGGCCAGGCTGGAGATGGCGGCGCTGCGAGGCGCGCGGTAGCCGGATCCCGGTGAGGTCGCGGCGGCTGCCGCGCACCAGGCCTTGAAGTCCGCACCCTCCGCGCCCCACATCGTGTCCCACTCGACCGCGTGGCCGGCGGAGATCGCCGCGAGTTGCCCGCGGATGAGACGTCCGTACCCGACCGCGAGCTCGCCGAGGGTGGCGTCGTCCGGAGCGGACTGCCGGGCCGAGGCGATGAGCGCCGCGTGGGCGATCGACCCCGCGAAGAGCCGCCGCGCGGCGTCGCGACGCAGGTTCACGGCGCGACCCCACGCGACGAACGGGTCGCCCGCCTTCAGGGCGGCGTGCAGCGCACGTTCGTCGCTGGCGAGCTCCTTCGTCGCGAACTCCAGGTAGTCCTGGGGGGTGCTCCGGACAGACGGCGGCGTGGCCACGGCGACGTTGAAGCGCCCCACGGCCATCGCCAGGGCCGCGCCGGCCTGCAGCGCCAGGTAGCGCTCTGCGAGGCGGTCGATCTGCCCGGTCCACTCGACCACGTACTTCCGCATGTCGCGCCCGAGCTGTTCGGGCGTCGACTCCTTCAGGAACCGGGTCGCCTCGGTGACCTCGGCGGTCGAGTACCCGGCGGCCCGCATGGCGGTCCGCGCCGCGGCGAGCATCTCCGTGAACTGCGGGTGCTCGCTGGGCGCGGGCGCGAGCGCCGCCGCGGTGGTGACCTGCGGGAGGCGTGCGACGATTGGCGTCCACCGGCGCTGCGTCCTGCGGAGGGCGGTCAGCGCCCGCTCCACGCCGGCGGCGTCACGCCGTCCCCGTGCAGCGAGCGGCTTCCACCGTTTCCCCTCGATCATCGCGAGGTAGCGTGGACGGCTGCGGGTCGGTGTGACCTTGGCCGTGCGGAGGAGCGGCCGCACGGTCGCGACCTGCGCCTCCCGGGCTTCCTTGGCGTACGCCTCGAGCCAGTCTGCGAATGGAGATCTCATCCACTTCTTCTCTCTGGTCACGTGCGGCTGGTGCCGCCCGAACGTGACAGTAGGCTCTGGCTCTGACGAACCTCTGACCACGGTGGCCGATTCGTTTCCGCTTCTGTAATAGACTCCGGCCGACCGATGGAGAGATCGCGCGGGCGCGAGCGAGACGTGGAGGCGGGCGATGGCCGGGGCACTGGACGGCGTGCGGGTGATCGACTTCGGGCAGTACATCGCGGGGCCGCTCGCCGCGCAGTTGCTCGCGGATCAGGGCGCCGAGGTGATCCGCGTCGATCCGCCGGGCGGGCCGCGCTGGGACGTCCCCGCAAACGCCGCCTACCTGCGCGGCCGGCGCAGCATTGTCCTGGACCTGAAGCGCGTCGATGACCTCGCGACGGCCCGCGCGCTCGTCGCAAGCGCAGACGTGGTGGTGGAGAACTTCCGCCCCGGTGTGATGGAGCGCCTGGGCCTGGGGGCCGCCGCGATGACCGAGGCGAACCCGGCGCTCGTCTACTGCTCGATCCCGGGCTTCGCGGAGGACGACCCGCGCGCGGGGACTCGGGCGTGGGAGGGCGTGGTGAGCGCGGCCGGCGGGCTGTACCGCCGCGGGCGCACCTCCAACGTCGCCGGGGCGCCGGTCTACACCGCGATCCCGCTCGCCTCCACGTACGCGGCCGTGCAGGCCGCCGTGGCGATCACGATGGCGCTCGGCGCGCGCGAGCGGGACGGGCTGGGGCAACGCATCCAGGTGCCGATCTTCGACGCGATCTTCGGCGCGGTCGGGTACAACGGCCTGCGCGTCCACGTCTCGGACAGCCCGGCGCTGGACGGCGGCGGCCTCACGACGCAGTTCGAGTGCGCGGACGGCCGCTGGGTGATGTTCCACACGGGCAATACGCGCACCACCCAGGTGCTGGAGGCGGCCGGCGTCGGTGAGTGGATCGCGATGGGCCTGACCGACCGCGCACGCCTCGCGACGGAGCCCGAACTCGCGAAGGAGCTGGCGACGCGGGCGAAGGCGCTGTTCAAGAGCCGCCCGGCCGCGGAGTGGGAGGTGCTGGTCTCCGACGCTGGCGGTGAATGCGCGGTCTGCCGTCCCTCCTCGGAGTGGCTGTCGCACCCCCACGCGCTCGGCTCCGGCACGGTCGTCGAGGTCGATGACCCGGTGCTCGGCCGCACGAAGCAGCCTGGCATCCCCGTGCGCATGTCGCTCACCCCGCCGGCCGTGCAGGGACCGCGCCGCCTCCCTGACGCCGACCGCGCTGAGGTGCTCGCGGGCCTCTCGCGGCGGCCGTCGGCCGGCCGCGCGGGCACAGCCACGTCGCTCCGCTCGGCGCTGGAGGGCGTGCGCGTGCTCGACCTGTGCATCGTGCTCGCCGGGCCCACGTGCGGCCGCACGCTCGCGGAGTACGGCGCCGACGTCATCAAGATCGAGGCCCCCGACCGGCCGCCGCTCCCGGCGTTCCACGGCGACGTGAACCGGGCGAAGCGGAGCATCGTCCTGGACCTCAAGAGCCCGGAGGGGCTGGAGGTATTCTGGCGGCTCGTGGACACCGCGGACGTGGTCGTCCAGAACTTCCGCAAGGGGACGGCGGAGCGCATGGGCATCGGCTACGAGCAGGTGCGTGCCCGCCGCCCGGACATCGTCTACGCCTCGCTCAACACGTACGGCCACGTTGGCCCGTTCGCCGGCCGGCCGGGCCACGAGCAGATCGCGCAGGCTGCAACCGGCATGCAGGAACGGTTCGGCGGGGACGGACAGCCGCAACTACAGCGGTACGCCGCGAACGACTACGGCACCGGCTACCTCGGCGCCCTCGGGGTCGCGCTTGCGCTGCTCCACCGCCGGAAGACGGGCCAGGGCCAGCACGTCGATGCGGCGCTGGCGTACACGGCGACGGTGCTGCAGACGCCGTTCATGGTCGAGTACCCCGGTCGCACCTGGGATGAGGCGCGCGGGCAGGACGCCGTGGGATCCGGCCCGCTGCACCGCGGCTACGAGGCCTCCGACGGCTGGTTCTTCCTCGGCGCGCGCGAGTCTGACCTCGCCGCGCTGGCGACGGCGGCGGGCGACGCCTCGGCTGGTTCGCTCCGCGGCGAGGCGCTGGAGGCGGCACTGACCGCGCGGTTCGCCGCGGGCGGCACGGTCGCGGAATGGGTCGCGCGGCTGAACGCGGCTGGCATCGGCGCGCATGCGGTGGTGAACGACACGCGGGTGATGATGGACGATCCGTGGGTGCAGGCGCACGGCCTCAGCATCACCCGCGAGCACACGGGCCTCGGCCTCGTGACGACCACCGGGCCGGCGCCGCGCCTGTCGCGCACGCCGGTGACGGCCGGCCCGCCCGCGCCTGCCCTCGGCGAGCACACGCGCGAGGTGCTGGCGGAGGCGGGGCTGGCGGAGCGAGCGGGATCGATGATCGCCGCCGGCGGCGTGCGCGAGGCGATGGGGCTGCGCGGCTGACGGGGTGGCTAACGGCCGCCGAGCAGCCTCGCGACGACGATGAGGAGCACCGCGCCGCCGGTAGCGATTCCCACGCTGCGGATGTCGAAGCCGGCGACATCGCCGTAGCCGAGGCGCGTGCTGATGTAGCCGCCGATCAGTGCACCGGCGACGCCGAGCAGCGTGCTGCCGATCAGGCCGGAGGGGCCGACGCCCGCGTCGCCACGGACCAGCAACCTCGCGAGGAAGCCGGCCACGAGGCCGACCGCAATCCAGGTCATCGCACCCATGTGTCGCCCTCCATCACAGGGCAGCTCCGGGTATGGAGCATCGGCCGCCCACCGAGAGAACGGGAGGGACGTGCCGAGCGTTCGGCGGGGACGAACAACGCCGCCCCCGGGGAGAGGGCGGCGTTGCAGTCGGACCGAAACCGTTGTGCGGCGCCCCGCTGCCCGGCAGAAGCCGCGGGGCCGGTTCCGGCTACCGGACTTCGAGGAAGTTGAGGACGGCGACGGCACCGCGGGTGCCCTCCACCGCCTCGCGTGCGGCCTGCGCGATCTCCTTCGAGGCGACCGTGCCACGCAGGGCGATGCTCCCGCTGATCGCGTCCGCGTGGATGCCGGCAGCATCCGCGCCCAGCCGCTGCTGCAGGCGTCGCCGTGCGCGGGCGGTCAGGCCAATGTCACCGCCGCGCATCCCCTGGATCGTGCTCCAGAGGTTGGCGAATGCGCCTCCGCTGGACTGCTTCCCCATCGAACCCATCGTGTGCTGTGCCATCAGAGACCCCTCTCCCACAGCAGCCTGTCGATGCGTCCACGGTCGCTCGGGCAGCCTGAGCGCATCCTGAGCACAGGATTCGAACTTGCTGAGGAGCACCGCGCGCGACCGCGCTACCCTTGCAGCCATGGGGATGCGCGTACTCCTCGTCGATGACGACCAGAGCCTCGTCCGGGTCCTGAGCCGGGGACTCGCCGCGGAGGGCTGCGCGGTGGAGACGGCGTTCGACGGCGCGGAGGGGCTGCGCCTCGCGAGCGCCGGCACGGCCGATGTGATCGTGCTGGACGTCATGCTCCCCGAGCTGGACGGGCACGAGGTGCTGACCTCGCTCCGCTCCACCGGCGTGACGACCCCCGTCCTGTTGCTCACCGCGCGCGATGCGATCTCCGACCGCGTCTCCGGCCTGGAGGCGGGCGCGGACGACTACCTCACGAAGCCGTTCGCGTTCGACGAGCTGCTCGCCCGGCTGCGCGCCCTGCACCGTCGGTCGCGTCAGGCGGAGCCCGACCTGCTGGCGGCGGGGCGGGTGACGATGGACCGCACGAGCCACGAAGTGCGGATCGAAGGCGTGCCGGCTGACCTGACGCCCACGGAGTACCGGCTGCTGGAGTTCCTGCTCCAGAACCCGGGCCGGCTGCTCACGCGCGCGGCGATCCTCTCCCGGGTGTGGGGGTATGACATCGACGTCGCGCCGAACGCGGTGGAGCAATACATCCACTACCTGCGCTCGAAACTCGGCGACGCGCTCACCATCGCCACGGTGCGAGGCGCCGGCTACCGCCTCGACGCTCCGACGGAATAGCCGGTGTTCAACCGGGCGCGCCGGCAACTGACGCTGATCTACGCGAGCGCGGGCGTGTTGCTGTTCGCGCTCGTCGCGGCCGTGATCTTCGTCACCGTGGTCACGATCATGGACCGGGAAATCGATGCCGACATCGTCGAGGTGGTGGAGTCCTCCAGCGAGTTGCTCGCGATCAACCGCGGGCTCGATGAGGTGGAGGCACCGGTCGCGTTCGGGCCGGTGTTCGTCTTCGCCTTCGATGCGACAGGCACACTGGTGGCGAACCCGCGCGGCCTGGACGCCGCCGAGATGGTGCCACGGATGACGCTGCTGGCGGCGACCACCAGCGGCGAGCAGCGCCGGTTCACCCGACGGATCGACGACGAGCGGTTCCGCCTGCACATCCATCCGCACATCGTTGAAGGCGAGATATTCGGCACGATCGTCGCCGGACGGAGCCTCGCGCGTCGCGACACGGAGGTGCGGGTGGTGGCGTGGACGCTGGCAGGTGGCGTCGGCGCGTGGGCGGTGCTCGGCACCGCGCTCGCCTGGTTCGTCGCGGGCCGTGCGTTGCGGCCGGTGCGGGAGGCGTACCTGCGCCAGGAGGCGTTCGTCGCGGGGGCCGCGCACGAACTGCGCTCGCCGATCGCCGTCATCCGCGCCGCCTCCGGCGTGGCGCTCCGGCAGTCCCCGCCGCCCGAGGTCGGCGAACTCCTCGAGGAGATCGACACCGTGGCACACGAGGCGTCCGACCTCGTCGACACGCTGCTCGACCTCGCACGGCTGAGCCCGCCGGCCGGCGAGGAGATGGTGACATCTGACCTCGCCGCCGTGGTGGGGCGGGAGGTCGCCCGGCTCCGTCCGCTCCTCGACGAGCACGACGTCCGGTTGGTCGACCACCTGGAGGCCGTCGCCGTGTTCGCCACGCCGGCCGCGATCGGACGGGTGACGCGCGCGCTGCTGGAGAACGTGATCGCGCATACCCCGCGCGGCACCACCGTGCTGGTCCGCACGCGCGAACTGGGCGGATACGGCGAACTCGCCGTGGAGGACGATGGCCCCGGCCTCCCCGCCGAGCGGCAGGAGGCGGTCTTCGAGCCCTTCTCCCGCGGCGACGCGGCCCGACGCCGTGACCGAGGCGCGGGCATGGGGCTCTCGATCGTCCGCAACGTGGCGGCGCACTACGGCGGCTGGGTGCGGGCGCGGACGCCCTCCAGCGGGCGCGGGCTGGTGGTGGAGGTGGGCCTCCCCGTCTCGCACCGGCCGCCCTCCCGCGAGCCGGCGGGCGGATGAGGCGCGCGAGGCCTTCCGCGGCGTCATAGACTGGCGCGGCGTCGGGCGGATGGCCCGGCAGGGGGAGGACTCTCATGGCCAGCACGCCGACCGAGACGATGCGCGCATACGCCGCCGCCACGCTGGCTGCGGACACCGCCGCGCTGGCGGCCGTCACCACGTCCGACTTCGTCTACACGCACAGCAGCGCGCTGCGCGAGAGCCAGCAGCAATTGCTGGACGCCTTCACGAACGGACGCCGCTACACCGGGTGGGACATCAAGCAACTCGATGAGCACCCGTACGCAGGCGTCACGATCCTCACCGGGGATGCGGCGCTCGGCGTGAAGCGCGCAGACGGGCCGGGTGTCCTCAACATCCGCTTCACGGCGACCGTTGTCCCGGTCGAGGGCGGCTGGCGGCTCGCGGCGCTGCACTCGACCCGCCAGCCGGACTAGCGCCGGCGGGCCGTCGACAGTTCGTTCACACCTCGCGCGCCGCGCGGTCGTACGCTGGCTGACACCGGCGACGGCCGCGAGGAGGTCGTGATGGTCGAGCGCATCCGTAGCCTGGACGCCCTCGCAGGGCTCGTGGCAGCCGCCGTCGCGCTCGGCGTCGCGGAACTCGCCGCTGGCCTCCTCGGGCGTGTCTCGCTCGTCGTCTCCGTCGGCGACCTGATCGTCGATACGCTTCCGGCCCCGCTCGTGAAACTCGCGATCGAGGTCTTCGGCACCTACGACAAGCCCGCCCTGCTCGTCACCATCGTCGCGGTGTCGCTCGGGGTGGGGGCGATGCTCGGCCCGGCGGTCGCGCGGCGTCCGCGGGTCGGCGTCGCGGCATTCGTCACGTTCGCGGTGGTCGGGACGCTCGCGGGCGCGAGCGACACGCGCACGCTCGGCATCGTCGCCGCGCTCATCGCTGGCGTTGGCGCCTGGGCCGGTTGGCGCACGCTCCGCTGGCTCCTCGAGGCTGCCGAGCCGTCGACGGTCGCCGCGATGCCGGGCCGCGGTGTGGCGGACAGGCGTCGCTTCCTCGCGTTCGCCGGCGCGGCCAGTGCCGGCGCCGTCACCGCTGCCGTAGTCGGTCGTCGGGCCGGCTCACCGGTGGACGTCGAGGCGCAGCGCACGGCGCTCGTGCTGCCGGAGGTCACGGCGAGCACGCCGGTCGAGGTGCCCGGGCTTCCGGTGGAGGGCATCACACCGCTCGTTACGCCGAACGACCGCTTCTATCGCATCGACACGGCGCTCGTGGTGCCGCGCGTGGATGTATCGACGTGGCGCCTGCGTGTGACCGGCCTCGTCGATGCGCCGTTCGAGATCACCTTCGACGAACTCGCCGAAATGGCGACGCTGAACGAGGCGGTGACGCTGGTCTGCGTCTCCAACGAGGTCGGCGGCAACCTCGCCGGCAACGCCGTGTGGCTCGGCGTGCCGCTGACCGCGATCCTCGGCCGCGCCGGGGTGCGCCGGGAGGCGACGCAGATCGTCGGGCGGTCGGTGGACGGCTTCACGGTCGGCTTCCCGACGGCGGTGCTGGCCGATGGGCGCCCGGCGATGGTCGCGATCGGGATGAACGGCGAGCCGCTGCCGGCCGACCATGGGTTCCCGGCGCGCCTCGTGGTGCCGGGGCTGTACGGCTATGTCTCCGCGACGAAGTGGCTGCAGGAGATCGAACTGACGACGCTCGAGGCGTTCGACGCGTACTGGATCCCGCGAGGGTGGGCGAAGGAAGCGCCGATCAAGACGCAGTCGCGCATCGACGTGCCTCGGACCGGCCGCGCGATCGTCCCCGGTCGCCGCCCGATCGCCGGGGTGGCGTGGGGCGGTATCCGCAGCGTGAGCCGCGTGGAGGTGGCGATCCGCCCGAAGGTGGATGGCGAGTACGTCGCGGCCGAGTGGCGCGAGGCGACCCTGGGCGAGGTGCTGGCACAGAGCACCTGGCGTCAGTGGGTGCTGGAGTGGGATGCCGCTCCCGGTGAGTACGAGATCGCCGTCCGCGCGACGGACGGCGAGGGCAACGTCCAGACCGAGGTGGAGAGCCGCCCCGATCCGGACGGCGCGACCGGGCACCACACCATCCGCGTGCGCGTGGAGGCGTAGCCCTCGGGCGTCAGGCCGCTGCGGGGCGTCGCGTCGTCGGCGGGAGCAGCAGCAGGAAGATCGAGCCGAGGCCGCTCACGACGGCGAGGATGGCGAACGCGCCGGTGTAGGAGCCGGTGGCGTCGTACGCCAGGCCAGCGGCGATCGGTGCGACCACGCCGCCCAGCGTCACCACCATCGACGAGATGCCCATGATCGCGCCGAAGGAGCGCGAGCCGAAGTACTCGGCGCGCATCGAGACCACGACCGGGACGCGCGCGCCCCACGCGAGGCCGTTGAGGAGGGCGAACGCGACGATCATCCACGTGGAGGTCGCGAACGCGAGCAGCAGTAGCGCGACCATGTGCCCCATCATCGCGGCGATCGTGACCGCCCGAGAACTGGTGCGGTCGGCGAGCCAGCCACCCAGTGGACGGCCCGCGAAGTTCGTCACCTGCTGCACCACGCCGAACATCGCGGCCTCGGCCAGCGTGTAGTCAAGCGAGGTGGTGACGTACAGCACGAAGTGCGCCATCACCACGGACACCACCAGCACCGAGGCGGTGTGGGCGAGCGAGATGTACCAGAACGCCTTCATCCGCATCGCCGCGCGCGCGGTGATCGATGGCTCGTCCTCCTCGTAGGGGATCGAGCGGCCAATCACCCGCTCGGTGGAGGGGCCGTCCGGCTCGGCGACGGGGGCCGGCTGGCGGCCATCCGGCAGCAGGCCGTACTGCTCCGGCCGGTGGCGGACCACCTGCACCACGGCGAAGCCGACCGTCAGCACGATCACGCCGGAGATGTTCGCCATCGCGCGCCAGCCCCAGGCCTCCATGCCCAGGACGACAAGCGGGACCAGGAGGCCGCCCACGGCCGTGCCGAGGAGCGCGATCCCCATCGCCAGCGACCGCTTCCGCTCGAACCAGTTCACGATCGCCGTCGTCACGGAGAGGAACCCGGCGAGCGACGCACCCACCGCGAGGACCAGCGCCGCCGCGTAGAAGGCGAAGACGGAGTTCACCTGCGCGAAGATGAAGAAGCCAGCGGCGAACACGATCACCCCCACGCGCATGACCGCGCGCGGGCCGAAGCGGTCCAGCATCCAGCCCTGGATCGGGCCCAGGAGCCCTTCCTCCAGCCGGATCGCAGCGAACGCGCCCGAGAGGGTGGTGCGGCTCCAGCCGAAGTCGCGCTCCAGTAGCACGACATAAGAGCCAAGTGCCTGCCCGAGGAGCGCGGTCGGGATCGCCTGAATGACGATCGCCGCGGCGACGATGTACCAGCCGTAGAACGGTCGAGTCAGTCTGCTGCGCACGCAGCGGCCTCGATGTCATGGGTCAGCGGGGTGTGCGTCCACTCTACGACCGCCCCCCGGCACGGGCGATTGTGACGCGCTTCATCACGAATCGGCCTCGCACGGCTACAGTGCGCGGGCGGATGGAGGTGTGCGATGGCGGTGGTGCAAACCGTACTGGGGCCGGTGGAGGCGGACGCGCTGGGCGCGATCCTGAGTCACGAGCACGTGCTCACCGGGGTGGAGCGGTTCCACTACCCGTGGCGCTTCGACATGGAGGCCACCCGCCGCCGCGCGGTGGAGGAACTCCGTGAGGCGAAGGCCGGCGGCATCGACACGATCATCGACCTCACCACGCCGGACCTCGGCCGAGACGTGCGGTACATGGCGGACGTGGCACGCGAGGCTGGCGTGCACGTCGTGGTCGCGACCGGGATCTGGCGGGACATCCCGCGCTACTTCTGGGAACGCGACCCGGACGACATCGCGGAGATCTTCACGCGCGAGATCGTGGTGGGGATCGAGGACACCGGCATCCGTGCGGGCGCGATCAAGGTCGCGAACGACGTGGAGGGCGTGACGCCCGAGGCCGAGCGCATCCTGCGTGCGGCCGCGCGCGCGAGCGTCCGCACCGGCACGCCGATCAGCACCCACCACGCCGCGCCGGAACAGGTGGGACGCCGCCAGATCGAGATCCTCCTGGGCGAGGAGGGCGTCCCACCCCACCGCGTCTGCATCGGCCATTCCGCGGACACGACCGACATCGCGTACCTGGAGGAGCTCCTGCGCGCGGGCGTCTACCTGTCGATGGACCGCTACCCGGGCCGGCCCGGTCGCGTGCAGTGGCCGGAGCGCAACGACACGGTGCGCGCGCTGGTCGAACGCGGCTGGGCGCACCGCCTGATGCTCGGGCATGACTACGCGCCCGCCCCCGTCGTGCTCGGCCAGCAGCCCGTGCGGGACACGCCCACGCGCTACCTCTTCGTGAGCACCACCGCGATCCCCGCGCTCCGCGGCGCGGGCGTCACGGACGAGGCGATCGACACGATGATGCGTGAGACGCCTCGGCGCTTCCTCTGCGGTGAGCCGGGCCAGTAGGCGCGTCGCCGCGCGTCCTCAGCCGCAGCGCACCAGGAGCGGCTGGTGCGCCGGGATCTCGGTCGGGAACGCCTGCAGCCAGCGCGCGTTGACGGCGGCCGGCGCGCCCGGGATGTAGCCGACGAACCCGCCGTCCACGGTCGCCCAGTAGGTGACGTTCCCGGACGGGCACCCGGCCGAGGCGTGCAGTTCATCCGTGCTGCCGCCGCCGAAGACGACTAGCGAGATCCCGGCCGGCGCCACGCTGCCGGCGAGGATGCGCCCCCGCGTCTCCTCCGCGGACGCGCGGACGGTCACGCGCACCTCGTCTGAGGTCACGCCGAGCGGGCCCGCGCCGTACACCTGCAGCACCACCACCGCGCCGGGTTCGGACGGCGCCTGGAAGGTCGCCGTCATCCCCTCGTTCGTGAGGGCGACGAGCGGCCCGGCCGTCTGCATCCAGTGGTACTGGTCGACGTTGTTGCCGGTCGCCGTGAGCGACACGACCGCCCCGGGATCGACGAGGCGGTCCGTCCCGCCGTTCACGCGCAGGACCGCGTTCGCCGGGTCGTTCGTGGAGCGGAAGCGCGTGCCCGCGTAGGCGTTGAACGCCGGGGTAGCGGGCAGGGCGACCCCTTCGAGGCGGTACGCCCCGTCGAACGGGAGCGACTCGCCGGCGCGTCCATCCGTGCGCGCGTTCAGTTGCAGGTGGATGTGTGCCGTGCCGAAGTTCTCCGCCTCGCCGTCCCGGGCCACGGTGCCGAGCCGCTGTCCGGCCAGCACCGGCTGTCCGCGCTCCAGGCCGGGCAGCGCGTGGACGTGGCACATCAACAGGTTCACCTCGGAGGTGCGCACGGAGACGCACGTGTCGGAGATGTAGCCCACCGTGCCGCTCATCGGGGCGAGGAGCGGCGTGTCGCCCGTCGCACTGTCCACGCGCCACAGGTCGAGGGCGTACGGGTCCACGCCCTCATGCGTCGGCGTGTTGTACCCGGCGAGGACCTCCCAGGTCTGGCCCGTCGGGGCGGGGAAGAGCAGCCCGGCGGTCTGTGCCGCCGCGGGTGCGGGCCGCCACGCGGCGAGGAGCAGCATCGCGAGGGCAAGCGCCGCGACGGGCAAGCGGTGGGCGAGGGCGGGCATGCGCATTCCTCCGGTCGCGGGCGGCCGTTTCCCGTAGAACGGCCGCAGGTGGCCGCGCGTTCGTCGCTCGCCCTACCATCGCGCCCGCAGGCAGGAGGACGCGCATGAACACCACCGGCATGGACATGGCCGCTCGCATGGACGCCGAGCACCGCGCGGCGTTCGAGGCGGTGCCGGCGCGCGCGCTCGACGAGTCGGATGTCCCGGGCACGGTCGCCGCCATCCGTGCGGCGGGCCTCGCCCGTCAGCAGGCAGCCGCCGCTCCGCTCCCCGCATCGGTAGTGATCGAGGACCGCGAGGTGCCCGGGCATGGGGGCGAGCCGCCGGTGCGCGTGCGCCTCTACCGGCGGCTCGGCCTCGCCGCCGGGGCGCCGGGGTTCCTCTGGATCCACGGCGGCGGGATGATCGGCGGCACGGTCGAGTCGACCGACGCCTACTGCGCGCGCATCGCGGAGGAGGCCGGCGCGGTCGTCGCCTCGGTCGACTACCGCCTCGCGCCGGAGCATCCGTACCCCGCGCCGCTGGAGGATTGCTACTCCGCGCTGCACTGGTTCGCCAGCGCGGCCGCTGACCTCGGCGTGGAGCGGTCGAGGATCGCGATCGGCGGCGCCTCGGCAGGGGCGGGACTCGCGGCCGGCCTCGCGCTGCTCGCGCGCGACCGCGGCCAGATCACGGTCGGCTACCAACACCTCGTGTACCCGATGCTGGACGACCGCAACATCACCGCCAGCAGCCACGCGGTCCTGGACACGCGCGTCTGGTGTCGCGCCTCCAACATCGTCGGGTGGAGCGCATACCTCGGTGGGCGCGCCGGCGAGCCAGGCGTCGAAGCGTACGCCGCGCCCGCGCGTGCGACCGACCTCACGGGGCTGCCGCCCGCGTACATCTGCGTCGGCTCGCTCGACCTCTTCCTGGACGAGGACATCGCGTACGCGCGGGCGCTGCTGGAGGCCGGCGTGCCCGCCGAGCTGCATGTCTACCCGGGCGCCTTCCACGGCTCGGTCAACACCGTGCCGCACTCGCCGCTCTCGCGTCGCTGGCGTGACGACGAGGTCGCCTCGATCCGCCGCGCGCTCGGGACCTAGCGGCGCCCCACGGAGGCTTGCGTCGGGGGAGGATACTGCGCGCGACCGGACCGCCCGATGGGGCAGATCGGAGGCGCGCGATGGAGTATCAGGACCTCGTCTACGAGCAGGAGGACGGGGTCGCCGTCGTCCGGCTGAACCGGCCGGAACGCCTGAATGCGATCGGCCCGCGCCTGGTCCACGAACTCCTCCACGTCGTCGAGACGACCGAGCGTGATGACGCGGTGCGGGTGCTGCTCATCACGGGCACCGGGCGCGGTTTCTGCGCCGGCGCGGACCTCGCCGCCACCGCCCAGGAGCGCGAGGACGACAAGGGCTACGACGAGCAGGACGGCTACCGCCGCATGATCCAGGGGCCGATCGGCCACTGGGGCGTCCTCTACTCCGCGCTCAACCACTACCCGAAGCCGATGATTGCCGCCGTCAACGGTGTCTCCGCCGGCGCCGGCCTCTCGCTCGCGCTCGCCGCCGACATCCGGGTCGCCTCCACCGAAGCGCGGTTCATCGCCGTCTTCATCCGGCGCGGCATCGTGCCGGACACCGGGAGCACCTTCCACCTGCCGCAGTTGATCGGCCGGGGCCGCGCGATCGAGATGATGCTGACGGGCGACGAGGTGGACGCGGAACGCGCGCACCAGTGGGGGCTCGTGAACCATCTCGTCGAGCCGCACGAGTTGATGGACCGTTCGATGGACCTCGCGCGCCGGATCGCCTCCGGCCCCACCGTGGCCATCGAGATCACCAAGCGCATCGTCAATGACGTCACGCGCGAGGGCATCGACCGCCAGCTACAGAACGAGTCGTGGGCCGGGACGCGCGTCGCGCTCTCCGAGGACTTCGGGGAGGGGCGGACCGCGTTCCTCGAGGGCCGGAAGCCGGTTTGGCGCGGGCGTTAGCCCGCCGGGGCGTCCAGCCGCCGCTTCGCCTCCGCCACCACGTCCGCGGGCAATGGCCCGCGCCGGGCGACCTCGCAGTTCGCGCGCAGGTGGTCGAGGTTCGCGGTGCCGACGATCGTCGTGTGCACGTCCGGGTGCGAGAGCGTGAAGCGGAGCGTGAACTCCATGCGGCTCATCCCGCCGAGGAGTTCGTCCAGGCGCGCCGACTCCCACGTCTGACGCGGCCGCTCTACCGGCACCTCCGGCAGGCGTCGCACGTCCCACGCCTTCTCCTCGGACGGGCCGCCGCGCGCGACGCCGCCGCGGATCACCGTGCCCGCACCGAGGCGTGCCGCTTCGCTGATCGCCACCTCATGCTCGCGCTGCACGATCGAGTACGGGATCTGGTACTCCTCGAACACCCCCATCGCCAGGTGGTCGGTGAGGTTCGGGAGCGTCCCCGACATGCCGATGAAGCGCACCTTCCCGTCGCGGCGAAGCGCCTCGAGGGCGTCGAGCACGCCATCCTCGTCCAGCGCGGCGCGCGAGGGGCTGCCGTGGAACTGCACGATGTCCAGGTGGTCGGTGCGCATCCGCCGCAGGCTCTGCTCCACGCCCGCGATCACGTTGCGACGCGTGTAGACGTGCCCCTGCTGGCCGGCGTCGACATCCACGGGGCAGCCGACCTTGCTCGCCAGCACGTACTCGTCCCGGCGGTGCGCGATCGCCGCGCCGATGTACGCCTCGCTCGGCCCGTAGTCCGGTGAGGTGTCGATGAGGTTGATGCCGGAATCGAGGACCGCGTTGAGGATCGTGCGCGCCTCGTCCTCGGTGACCGCGCGGCCGAAGCGGTCGTCCAGCGACATCGCGCCGTAGCCGAGCGTGGTCACCTCCAGGCCCGTCCGGCCGAGCGTCCGCTTCGGCAGTCCCGTGTCGACCATCGTGTGCTCCTTCGGGCTTGGGCGTCCGGCGTCGCCGTTACGGTACGACAGCGCGGCACACGCGTGCCGGGCGTCCTCCGGCTTCCGTATAGTGCGGCTCCGACCGTGCGCGCAGCCAGGAGGCCCAGATGCAGTTCGCCCTCTCGGAGGAGCAGACCCTCATCCGCGACAGCGCCCGCCGCGTGGCGCGGGAGGTGGTGGCGCCTCGCGCAGCCGAGGTCGACCGCACCGCCGCGTACCCGGAGGACTACTTCCAGGCGTTCCGGCAGGCGGACCTCCTCGGGCTCACGCTGCCGAAGTCGGTGGGCGGCTCGGACGCCGGGCTGTTCGCGCTCGCGCTCGCCATCGAGGAGGTCGCGAAGTACGACTGCTCGGCCGGGCTGATGCTGCTGCTCTCCTCGCTGCCCACGCACACGATCAAGTTCTTCGGCACGCCGGAGCAGCAGGAGCGCTTCATTGGCCCCGTCGCCCGGGGCGAGGTGAAGGCGGCGTTCTGCCTGACGGAGCCGGACGCGGGCTCGGACGTCGCGAGCCTGCAGACGCGCGCCGAGCGTGACGGCGACGAGTGGGTGATCACCGGGCAGAAGTGCTACATCTCCGGCGGCCCGGTCGCCGACCAGGTGATCGTCTTCGCGAAGACCGCGCCGCCTGACCCGCGCTCCCTCGCCGCGTTCGTCCTGCCGACCTCCACCCCGGGCTTCGAGGTCACCTCGGTCGACCGGAAGATGGGCGTGCGCGGCGTCCCCACCGGTGTCCTCACGTTCGACCGCGTGCGCGTCCCCCACGACGCGATGGTGGGCGGCGCGCCGCTCGGGATGAAGGGGCCGCTCGCTACGTTGAACTCGCTCCGCCCCGCCGTTGGTGCGCGCGGTGTCGGTCTCGCGGGGGGAGCGACCGAGTACGCGCTCAACTATGCGCGCGAGCGGCGTGCGTTCGGCGGCCCGATCGCGGACCTGCAGGCGATCCAGTTCAAACTCGCGAACATGGCGATTGAGATCGAGGCGGCACGGATGCTCGTCTACCGCGCCTGCTGGATGGTGGACCAGGGCCAGTACGGCCCCGAGCACGGCCACATGCTCTCGATCGCGAAGGCGTTCGCGACGGAGATGGCGAACCGCGTGGCGAGCGAGGCGATCCAGATTCTCGGCGGGCAGGGGTACATGGAGGACCACCCGCTGGAGCGCCACTACCGCGACGCCCGCCAGCTGATGATCGTGGAGGGCACCTCGGAGGTGCAGCGTGTCGTCATCGCCCGCGCGATGTTGGACCGCAACCTGTCGTACGCCTGATCGAGTGACGGTCGTCGTATTCTGTCGCCGCCTTCGAGGCATCGACATCGAGCAGAGGGGGACCGCATGGCGGCATACCGGACGGACCAGCAGGAGAGCATCGTCGCTGAGACGGTGATGATCACCGGCGCGGGCGGCGACCAGATCCGCGCCTTCGTGGCGCGGCCCACCACGCCCGGGCCACACCCGGCGGTGGTGCTGATCCATCACGCCCCGGGCTGGGACGACTGGTACAAGGAGGCCACGTTCCGCTTCGCCCGGCGCGGCTACCAGGCGATCTGCCCCAACCTGTACGAACGCCTCGGCCACGGCACCGTGGAGGACGTGATGGTGCTGATGCGCGCCGCCGGAGGCGTTCCGGACGCGCAGGTCGTGGAGGACGTGGTCGCGGCGGCGAGGTACGTGAAGGCGCTGCCGGATAACAACGGCAAGGTCGGCCTGATCGGGACGTGTTCCGGCGGGCGCCACACGTTCCTCACCGTCTGCCAGAGCACCGAGTTCGCCGCGGCGGCCGACCTGTGGGGCGGTGGCGTGGTCGTGACGAAGCCGGAGGACCTGACGCCGATGCGCCCGGTCGCGCCGGTCGACATGACGGCGAACCTGTCGTGCCCGCTCCTCGGCATCTTCGGCAACGAGGACCGCTCCCCGACGCCGGAGCAGGTCGACGTGCATGAGGCGGCGCTGAAGGCGCACGGCAAGCAGTACGAGTTCCATCGCTACGACGGCGCGGGTCACGGCTTCTTCTACTACGACCGCCCCGCCTACCGGCAGGAGCAGGCGGTCGACGGCTGGAACAAGGTCTGGGCCTTCTTCGAGAAGCATCTCGCCTAGCACCGCACGACGGGAGACGGACTGTGTGCACGAACATCGTTGAGCAGACGGCGATCACCGGCGCGGGGAAGGGCGTGGATGGCTGGTTCCGCGTGAAGAACGCGCTGGTCTCCTACGACCACCCCATCCACCTGACAGACGAGCACGCCCTGAACATCGACTTCATCGAATCGCCCTCGGGCGCGCGCGTCGCGGTGGAGATGGACGCCGCCTCCGGCCGCGCCCTGGCCGCCGCGATCATGGAGGCGATCCGCCGCGCCGAGGAGGCTGACGCGATCGTCTGACGTATCGTCAGGTTGGTGGACGCGTGCCGTTACAACGCTCATAA
Source organism: Chloroflexota bacterium (assembly GCA_045863195.1). GTDB lineage: Bacteria > Chloroflexota > Dehalococcoidia > UBA2979 > UBA2979 > W-Chloroflexi-9. Next base: position 188,284 of record BTUI01000003.1, on the reverse strand, counting down.
TCACGGCGCGGCGAGGGCGTTCGGGGTTCGCCCCCGGGAGACGCTCCATGGCCGCTTCCACCACACCGGCTCCGTCTTCTCCGTTCGACGCCGAGGTCCGCCTGATCCTCACGGCGGCGCTCGCGCTCTTCGCGTACACCGTCGCGATCGGCATCCTCAACGGGCTCGACCTGGTCGAGTTCGACCGCAAGGTCCTGCTGGCGCACCTGCACGTCGGCACGCTCGGCTGGATCACCATGGCCGTATTCGCGGGGAGCCTGACGCTGTTCGGCCCCGGCGCCGGCAGGCCACCGCTCATCGTCTGGACGGCGCGCCTGTCACCCCTCGTTGCGGCGCTCTACAACGTCGCCTTCATGACCACGACGAGCGCGGCGCGCCCGGTGATGGGCTCGGTGATGACCGCGTTGATCGTCGTGATGGCGGTCTGGGGCTTCTCGCAGGCCCGCCGGCGCGCGCTCAGCGTCCCGCACCTGGGGCTGCTCGCCGGCCTCGCCACCTCGGTGATCGGCGCCATCCTCGGCGTGCTGCTCGGGCTGCGCATCTCGAACCCGGACCTCGGGATCGGCGAGGCGATCGGGGAGGCGCACCCGGCGACGATGGTGGTCGGCTTCCTCATCCCCGTCGGCATGGCCTTCGCCGAGTGGGTGATGCGCCCGGCGAGCGCGCAGGAGGCGGCCACCCGCCTCGGCTGGCTCCAGATCGGCTTCCCGTTCCTCGGCGGCGTCGCCGTCGTCCTCGGTGTCCTGCTCGATGTGTTGCCGCTGATCATGCTGAGCCTGCCGCTGGAGATCGCCGGCCTCGCGATCTTCCTATGGCGTCTGGTCCCCGTCGCCCGAGGTGTGTCCTGGGCGGGTGGCTCGGAGCGGCACGGCGTGGTCGCGCTGATCTTCCTCGTCGCGAACATCACCATCTTCGTCTACCTGATCAGCAACTACGCCGAGGACTTTGAGGCGACGCCGCGGCGCCTGCTGCTGGCGCTGGACCACTCGATCTTCGTCGGTGTGCTGACGATCGCGATCCTCGGATGGGTATCCACGCTCACCCATGCGGCGCGGCCGCCGCTGGTGGACCACCTGGTCTTCGGCGGGGCGACTGCCGGGATCGCACTGTTCCTCGGCGGCCTGCTCGCGGATCAGGACCCGCTCATCCACGCGGGCACGCCCATCCTCGGCCTCGCGCTGCTGCTCGGCATCGGCGTCCACGTTGCCGGCCTGCTGGGGGGGCGTGCGACCGCACGGTAGGAGGATGCGCGCGGGCGGATGGGCCTCCCCCACCCGCCCGCGCGCCGCTATCCTCCCCGCGTGACGCATCGCCGCCCGTGGCCCCGGCTCGCCTTCCTCGCCCCGCTCGCGGCGGCGCTGGCGCTCGCCTGCTCGTCCCCTGCGGGGCCAGCCGACACCGGCGACCAGACGCTGTTCGACCTGGAGCCGGACGTCCGGGCGACCGTAACGATGCGTGACATCCGCTTCGACCCTGCGGAGATCGAGGCGGCGTCAGGCGCGCTCATCGCGATCGAGTTCGTGAACGATGGGGACGTCGAGCACGACTTCAGCGTCGACGCCCTCACGGGCGCGTTCGCGTACCGCCGGGAGCGTACGGAGCAGTACCACCACTCTTCGCGCGCGCTGCACATGCCGCTGCGCCCGGGTGAGCGCGGTGAGGTCCGCCTGCGCTTGAACGAGGCAGGCACGCTGGAGTTCTTCTGCGACGTTCCCGGCCACCGTCGCGGTGGCATGGTCGGGACGATCGCCGTCCGCTAGCGGGGGCCGCTACTCGCCCGGCTCGCGGTTCGCGCGTGCACGTTCCACGCTCAGGTAGCGACGCCGGCTCTGGCCCTCGGCCGGTTCGGCCGTGATCGGGGCGGTGTTCGCGGCGCGCACCATCCGGTCCGAGTAGGACGAGTAGATGTGGGCGGTGAAGCCCTGGATCTCCTGCATCTGCAGGATGGAGTGCTTCATCATCCGCAGCTGGAACGGGTCCTGCGCCGCCACCCGCTCCGCGTACGCCATCGTCGCCTCCTCGAGGCGGTCGAGGGGCACGACCTCGGAGACGAAGCCCCACTCCTTCGCCTCGGCGGCGGTCAGGAAGCGGTTGTCGTACATCAGGTACATCGAGCGCCGCACGCCGATGTCCCACGGTACGGCGAAGTAGGCGAAGTTCGTCGGCAGGAACTGCGCCTCGTCCGAGGCGAAGATCACGTCCATCGCGGAGGCGAGCATCCACCCCGCGTAGATGCAGGCGCCCTGCACCATCGCGATCGTCGGCTTCGGGATCGCTCGCCAGCGCAGGTGCGGCTCCACGTCCATCGCGCGGGTGCGCGGGTACCGCTGGCCCATCGACTCGCCCGCCCGCTGCTCCCGCATCGCGAGCGCGTCCGGCGAGCCGAGGTCGTGTCCCGCCGTGAACGAGGGCCCCTCGCCGCGCAGGACGATCACGCGCACCGCGTCGTCCGAGGCGGCGCGCTCGAAGGCTTCCTCCAGTTCGTCCATCACCTGCTGGCTCAGCGCGTTCCGGTACCGCACCCGGTCCATGCTGATGACGGCGATCGCGCCCTCGTGCCGCGTCTCGTACCGGACGCGCGGCTCCTGTTGTTCAGGCATGTGTTGCCTCCCTCGGCATCTGCCGCCGCATCCTACCGTCCCGGCGCTTGCGCGGCCGTGCAATCATCCGCCCGACGAGGTCCCGCGAGGGCCGGAGGAGGACGCCATGCCGACCGCTGCGATCAACGGCACTGAGATCTACTACGAGACGTACGGCAGCGGCTTCCCGCTGGTGTTCGCGCACGGTGGCTTCGGCGGCCTCGGCACCGGCGCCGGGGGCAACGTCCCCGCCTGGGTAGAGCGGTTCGCGCAGCACTTCACGGTGATCCTCCCGGACCGGCGCTCCTCCGGGCGCTCCGGCTTCCCGGACGTGCCGCACACCATGTCGCTCTTCGCGAGCGACATCCGCGAACTCCTGCGCCACCTCGGCCACCCGAGGGCGTTCGTGTGGGGCACCTCCGCCGGCGGCCCCATCGCGACCACGTTCGGCCTCGACCACCCGGACGCCGCCGCCGGCCTCGTGATCGCCGAGACGGCACCGTGGCTCTCACGCGACCCTGACCTCCTGGCCAAACTGCGCGACCGCATCGCCGTCCTGAAGGCGCAGGGCGTGGAGGCGGCCTACGAGGCGCGTCGAGAGGGCGGCACGGTAGGCCTCAACCTCTTCGCGGCGCAGCGCCCCGCGCAGTCGGAGGAGGAGCAGCGGCAGCGCGACGAGCGCCGGGCTGCGATCCAGGCGCAACTCGCGCAGGTGCCGAAGGAGGAGCGCGTCTCCAAGTACGGCGCTGAACTCCGCACCTACGAGGCACACCTGGAGTTCGACGCCTCGAAGCGGTTCCGCGAACTGAAGATGCCGGTGCTCGTGGTCTACGGGACGGGCGACACGGTCTACCCGGACGTGGACTGGACCGGCCTCGCGCAGGGCATGCCCAACGTGGAGGTGCGCCTGTTCGACGGCCTCGAACACGGCGCCGCCAGCAACACGCCAGAAGGCGAGGCCGCGATCCTGGACTTCCTCCGCCGGCACACGCCATAACCAGAATGCGCCCGCCACCCCGTCGGGGATCATTTCAGATGTGATAACGTCCGCCTCTGTTTCGTCATGCAGATGACACGGAGGCGTACCGGATGGCGGATTCTGCGGCACCCGTCCTGTTGGAGGAGCGACACGGCGACGTGTTGCTGCTCACGCTCAACCGCCCGCACCGGCTGAACGCGCTGAACGCGGTGCTCCATCACTACCTCGGTGCCGCCATCGCGCGCGCCCCGGAGGCGGGCGTCCGCGTCATCGTGATCACCGGCTCGGGCGAGAAGTCATTCTGCTCCGGTGGCGACATGACGGAGATGGCCGGCCTGGAGCAGGACGCCAACCCGCTCCCCCCGCGCGAGGAGCGCAAGAACGGCACGGTCGAACTCGGCACCACGCCGCTGCCGGTGATCGCCGCGATCAACGGCTACTGCTACGGCGGTGGCCTGCGCCTCGCGGTCGGCTGCGACATCCGCCTCGCCGCGGACCACGCCACGTTCCGCATCCCCGGCGCCGAGTATGGCCTCGTCGTCGCCGCGGCCACCCTCCCGCGCCTCGTCGGGACCTCCCGCGCGAAAGACTGGATCTACACCGCCCGCACGTTCGAGGCGCGCGAGGCGCTGGAGTCCGGCCTCGTCAGCGGCCTCTTCCCCGGCGACGCGCTGCTCCCGGCCGCCATGGAGATGGCGCAGACCATCGCCGCCCACTCCGCGGAGGCGGTGCAGGGGGCGAAGCGCGTGATCGACATGGCCACGCTGGACGACGCCGCGCGCGAGGAGGAGGAGGCGATCAACCGTCGCCTCCGCGGGAGCCAGGAGCAGAGCGCCCGGTTCCGGGACGCGACGCGCCGCGTGACCGGCCGCTAGGCCGCGCTGGAGGGAGGGCCCTCATGCCCGGACCGCTCGAAGGCATCAAGGTACTCGACTTCACCTGGGCGCTCGCCGGCCCGTACGGTGTGATGGTGCTCGCCGACCTCGGCGCCGAGGTCTGGAAGGTGGAGACGCCGTTCCAGAACGAGAAGCGCCGCGGCAACGGGCCATACGTCCACGGCGTCAGCACCTACTTCTTCTCCGTGAACCGTGGCAAGAAGAGCATCATGCTCGACCTCAAGGCGCCCGAGGCGCAGGAGGTCGTCCACCGCCTGGTGCGGGAGGCGGACGTCCTCACAGAGAACTTCTCGCCCGGCACCATGGACCGCCTCGGCTTCGGCTACGAAGCGCTGCGCGAGGTGAACCCGCGCCTCATCTACGCCTCCACCTCCGGCTTCGGCCAGACCGGGCCGTACCGTGACCGCGGCGCCGTGGACATCATCGTGCAGGGCATGGGCGGCCTGATGAGCACGACGGGGCACGAGAGCGACCCGCTCCCGTCGCGCGCCGGCTACTCCATCGGCGACATGGCGGGCGGCCTCTTCACCGCCATCGGCGTCCTCTCCGCGATCGTCGAGCGCGAGCGGAGCGGCCAGGGCCAGCACGTGGACATCGGCATGCTCGACTGCCAGGTCGCGCTGATGGAGAACCCGATCATCCGCTACTTCGCGACCGGCGAGGTGCAGAAGCGCGCCGGTCTCCGGCACCCCCTCGCCACCCCCCACCAGGCGTTCCCCGCCAGCGATGGCTGGGTGGTCGTCGCCGGCGTGAAGGACAACAACTGGCAGTTCTTCTGCGGCAAGATCGGCCTGGATGAACTCGCCGTAGACGAGCGCTACTTCGAGAACGCGAACCGCACGAAGCACTACGACGTGCTGGAGCCGATGCTCTTCGAGGCGTTCCGCAAGCGCACCGTCGCGGAGTGGCTGGAGGAACTGGGCGACGAGTTCCTCGTGGGCCCGCTCAACACGATCGCGGACACCGCGCGCGACCCGCAGGTGCTGGCGCGCGACATGATCGTGGAACTCCCCACGTGGACCGGCGCCTCGCTCAAGGTCTCCAACACGCCGGTGAAACTCTCGCGCACGCCCGGCGGGGCGACTCGAGGCGCGGCGAAGCCCGGCGAGCACAGCGTGGACGTGCTCACACAGGCCGGCTTCACGGAGGCGGAGGTCGCCGCGCTCATCGAACGCGGCGTTCTCGCCACCGGCCCGGCAGAGTAGCGGCGCGCCGCGGGCGGGCCTACGTCCGCTTACGGGCGCTCCGGAACCAGGCGTCTTCGTCCGCGAATCGCGCCGCGTTCCAGGAGAGCGCCGCGTTCAGGCCCTGCTCCGTGCGCACGCGGTTGTACTCGGTGAGTTCGGGGGAGGAGTCCGCGCTCGCGAGCGCGTTCGCCTCCAGCTCCAGCGAACGCTCGATCACCTGGCGGATGCCCATCTGCTCGTACGCCATGTTGATCAGCTTCTTGTTGTATTCGACGGTGTGCGCGGGCAACTTCGCGATCGTCAGCGCCGTCCTGCGCACGGCATCGTCCAGCTGCTCACGCGGCACCACCTGGTTCACGAAGCCGACGCGGTGCGCCTCCTCTGCGCTCATCAGGTTGCCGGTGTAGAGCAGTTCACGCGTCTTCGTCGGGCCCAGGATCCACGGCCACACCGCCGGGATGTACGGCCCGCCCGTGCGGATCTCCGGCGCGCCGAACATCGCATCCTCCGAGGCGATCCGCAGGTCGCAGAAGGACGCGGTCGCGCAGCCGCCGGCGATGCAGAAGCCGTGCACCTGCGCGATGATCGGCTTCGGGTTGTTCCAGAACACGTCCCACCACGCGGAGGCGCTGAACCCCTTGCCGTGCAGGAACCGCGTGCGGATCGTGTGCGCGTTGGAGGGCCCGCCGCCGCCGCTCAGGTCGAAGCCGGCGCTGAACGCGCGCCCGTTCGCCTTCAGCACGATCACGCGGATCGAGTCGTCGTGCCAGCCGGCATCCTCGAATGCCGCGCGCACCTCCGCTTGCAGGTTCTGCGACAGTGCGTTGATCTTCTCCGGACGGTTCAGCGTCACGTAGGCGATCGGCGCCTGCTTCTCGTAGATGATGTCCTGGAAGTCCACCGACGCCTCCCTTCGGGCGCGCCGAGGCGGCGCGCCATCACGAGCATCATGGCGGACGAGTCAAGGCGGTGGGCGTCAGGAGGGCAGGACGGCGTTACTCGACCGCGGCGGCGCTGGCGTCCGCGACCGGGGTGCGCGTGGAGCCGACCCACTTCGCGACGAGTACGTCCCGCGCGAGGTAGTCGCCGAAGCCGTTGCCGCCGTAGATGATCTCGCCGCCACAGGTGTAGAGCGTCAGCCACTCCTCATGCTTCGGGCGGTCGCTCGGCCACAGCACCTCGCGCATCGGGATCTCGTCCAGCGTGTACCGGGTCACGCGCGCCACCTGGTAGATGCGCCGCTCGCCGTCCGCCATGTCGAGGTAGATCTCCTCGCCGGTGCGCGCCTCGTGGAGCCGGTAGAACGGGCCGCGCTCCTTGCTCCACGACTCGTGCGCCGCGAACACGGAGTTGTCCGCCTCGCCCGGCACGCCGAAGTCGAAGCCGCCGCTCCCCGGCAGGTACCACCCCACCGCGTGCGCGTCCGAGGACGGCGGTGCGTCCATCCCGCCGTTCGTCACGCCCAGCGTGATGATGTGGTGATCGATGTCGAGCGACGGCGCGACGATGCGGACCACGCGCGCCTCGTTCGGCTCGGACACCGCCTCGTCCAGCGCGGGGGCGGGGAAGTCCGCCGACATCGGGTTGGAGAGCCCGGCGGCCTCGCCGAGGGGGATGCGCGCCGCCGGGATCGGCCACGGTACGAGCGTCGGCTCCTCGGTCGGTGCAGGGGACGGCGTCGGCGTCGGCGTGGCCGTGGCGACCGCCACGGTGAGCGTCTCGTCCGGCTCGCCGGCGCGCATCACCGTCGCCCCGCCGACGGCGAGCAGCACCACCGCCGCGATGCCGAGCGCTACGAGCGCGCTCGTCGCCGTGCGCCGGGATGTCGTCGCGCTCACGCGCCGCCCCCGGACGCTGCCGCCCGTCCTGCCATGTTGCCGCCACCTTCCGCGCGACAGCATACGTCGAACGGCGGTGGCGCTGGAGGGGCGGAAGCAGAGAGGGGATGGCAAGCGCCATCCCCTCTCGTTCAACACGACGCTCGGTCAGCGGCTACCCGAGCCGCGGCACGCCCTTCAGCGCCTCGTCGATCAGCTCGGACGGGAACTCGTAGTCCTCCAGTTCCCCGGCGAAGTACTGCTCGTACGCGCCCAGGTCGAGGAAGCCGTGGCCGGAGAGGTTGAACAGGATCACGCGCGCCTCGCCCGCCTCGCGCGCCGCCTTCGCCTCGTCGATCGCGGAGGCGATGGCGTGCGCCGACTCCGGCGCGGGGAGGATGCCCTCCGCGCGCGCGAACTGCGTCGCGGCGTCGAACACCTTCAACTGCGGGTGCGCGCCCGCCTCCATGTAACCCAGGTCGTACAGGTGGCTCATCAGCGGCGCCATGCCGTGGTAGCGGAGGCCGCCCGCGTGGATGGAGGGCGGCATGAAGGAGTGGCCCAGCGTATGCATCTTCACCAGCGGCGTCAGGCCCACCGTGTCGCCGAAGTCGTACGTGTACAGCCCCTTTGTCAGCGAGGGGCACGAGGCCGGCTCCGCCGCCACGAAGCGCGTCCGCTTCTTCCCCGCGAGCCGGTCCTGCATGAACGGGAACGCCAGCCCCGCGAAGTTCGACCCACCGCCGACGCAGCCGATCACCACGTCCGGCTCCTCGCCGGCCATCTCCATCTGCGCGATCGCTTCCTGACCGATCACCGTCTGGTGTAGCAGCACGTGGTTGAGCACTGAGCCGAGCGAGTACTTCGTGTCCTCCCGGCTCGCCGCGTCCTCCACCGCCTCGCTGATCGCGATGCCCAGCGACCCGCTCGAGGTCGGTGACTCCGCCAGCACCTTCCGCCCGGCGTTCGTGTCCGTGCTCGGGCTCGCCACCACCTCCGCGCCGAAGGTGTGCATCAGCGCCTTGCGGTACGGCTTCTGCTCATAGGAGACCCGCACCATGTAGATCTTCAGTTCGATGCCGAACATCTGGCACGCGTACGCCAGCGCGGAGCCCCACTGGCCCGCGCCCGTCTCCGTGGTGATCCGCTTCACGCCCTCCTGCTGGTTGTAGTAGACCTGAGCGATGGCGGAGTTCACCTTGTGCGAGCCCACGGGGCTCACACCCTCGTACTTGTAGTAGATGTGCGCCGGCGTCCCCAGCGCCTCCTCCAGGCGTCGGGCACGGAACAGCGGCGAGGGCCGGTAGGCGCGGTAGGCGTCGCGGACGCGCTCCGGGATCTCGATCCAGCGCTCCTGGGAGACCTCCTGCATGATCGCCGCCATCGGGAATAGCGGCGCGAGGTCGCCCGGGCCGATCGGCTGGCCCGTGCCGGGGTGCAGTGGCGGCGCCAGCGGCACCGGCAGGTCTGCCTGGACGTTGTACCAGTGGGTCGGGATCCTGGACTCGTCCAGCAGGTACTTCAACTGGCCCGTCATCTCACGCCTCCGTCCGCGCCTCGCACCCCCGGCGGGCACGATCGCCCGGATGATAGGCCGCCCTCCAACTGACCGATGCCCGAGGAGTCCCGTGACCCCGGGGACGTTCGTCCGGCGAGGTGCAGGCGGCGAGATGAGCGGACCACGCTGCGACAGCGGGAACTGGGGTGCCGGCATCGAGTATGACTTACGGAACGGCGAGACTCTCCAGGGGGCTGATACGCTCTTGCACCTCCGATTCCTTGTCGCGGTGACGACGGGAGTGTGCGATGCGACACAAGTCGAGACGAACCTGCGACTGTGCGACAAGGAGCAGCCTCTCGCCGTGCCCAATGTGCGGTTTGCCCAAGGCGCGTTCGGTCCCGCGTCGCGTCGAAGCGTCGCCGAGGAGCGATCCGAGGAGCAAGTTCTCTGTCTGCACCTGCCATCTCGGAGCGAAGTCGGGGGCATGCGCTGTCCACCCCGATCGCTGGGAGCGCAGGAAGGGGGCGCCGGCCACCCGGACGGCGAGGCCCGTCCGGCCGTTCCGCGGTGGCCTTGTGAACCCGCGCTAGGAGTGTCGAGTGCGCCTGCTGTGTCGACGCTGCGAAGGCGGGTACTCAGCCATCGCCATGCCGCACAACAACGCCGCCCGAGGGCGGCGTGGAGGGAGCGAGATGGCGACCCCGATCGGATTCGAACCGACGATCTCCACCGTGACAGGGTGGCGTGTTAGGCCGCTACACCACGGGGCCGCAGAGAGGTGATGCAAGTACGGTACGGGCGGGGGGGAGATTCGGTCAACGGCCCCGCACCCGTTCCGCGCGCGGGCCGGGACGCCTAGACTAGTCGACGACCGACTAGGAGGTTCCGCACATGGCCGAGGCACCCCGACGTCCGCGACGGATCGCGCGCACCAGTGACGCTGGCGATGCGCCGCGCGTGGTGGGGCAGGTGCGGACCACGGAGAACCTGGCGCGGCAGTCCGCGTTCATGATGTCGGAGATGAAGCGCGTCGCCGGCATCAGCGCGCTCTGCTTCGGGATGCTCGCGATCCTCGTCGTTATCGACCGGCTGCAGTAGCGGCCGCGGCGCGCCGCCCGGCTAGCGCAGGCGGTTCGAGGCGGCGACCACCGCGAACCCCACGATCGCCAGCCCCGCGAGGTCGCGCAGCCCGAGTTCGATCGAGGCGCCCGACACCACCAGCCGCACCACCCACGCCGCCACCAGCGACGCGACCGCCACGCCCATGATGATCGGGCCACGCTTGCCGCCGCTGGCGCGGTAGATCGCCTCGGCGACCAGCGTCCCGGCGCCCGTGCCCATGAGCAGCGCGAAGAACAGCATGAAGAACGAGGCGCGCCCCGTCGGCGGCAGGATGACCGCGCCGAGGAACCCGAGCGGCAGCGCCACCGCGAGCCCGGCCGCCACGGCCCGCGCGATGTGGGAGGCGCCCACCGTGTACATCGGCAGGCGCTTCATCTTCGCGCAGTCCGGGCAGCGGATGCCGCCCGGTGTGTGCACCAGGCACTGCGGGCAGATCGGCGTCTCGCATCGCCCGCACGTCAGCGCCGTCTCCACCGAGGGGTGACGCGGGCAGGCGACGATCGGCGTCGGCGAGGTCATCGGGCGGCCTCCGGCACGGTGCAGCCGCGCGCGGCCGCGACCTCCATGATGCGGTCGATGTGTTCCGCGCGCAGCGGGTGGTCGCCGGGCTCGTGCTCGTGCTCCCGGTCGAGCCCGTGGAAGTCGGAGCCGCCGGTTGGGAGCAGCCCCAGCCGGTCGGCGAGGGCACGGAGCGACGTGACCGTCTCCGCGTCGTAGTGGCGGTAGTAGGCCTCGATGCCGTCGAGACCGGCGGCGGCCAGCGACTCGGCGACCGCCTCGTAGCCATCGGTGAACGGCGGGTGGGCGAAGACGGCGATGCCGCCGCCCTCGTGGACCAGCCGCACGGCGTCCGCCGGCAGCAGCCGCTCACGCTCGACGTACGCCGGGGAGTTCCGCCCGAGGTATCGCGCGAACGCCTCGTCCACGTCGCGGACGTGCCCCGCCTCGATCAGCGCGCGGGCAATGTGCGGACGGCCGATCGAGGCCTCGCCGGCGATCTCGCGCACGCGGGCCCACGAGACGGGCGCCCCCATCGCGGTCAGCGCCTCGACGATCCGCTCACCGCGGCGGATGCGACCGCTGCGCATGCGGTCGAGTTCCGCGCGGAACGCCGGGCGCCGGTCGTCCACGAAGAGCCCGAGGAGGTGCACCTCCGTCCCCGGGACGTCGCAGGAGATCTCCACGCCCGGGACCAACCGCATGCCCGGGTGGCGGGCGGCGGCGGCGCGAGCCTCGTCCAGGCCGTCGAGCGTGTCGTGGTCGGTCAGCGCCAGCGTGCGCACGCCCCGCGCGTAGGCGAGGTCGACGAGGTCGGCGGGCGTCCGCGTCCCGTCCGAGTGGGAGGAGTGGCAGTGGAAGTCGCCGGGGCTCGCCTGCGTCACCGCGCGCCTCGCCGGGCGGCCTAGTGGGCCACCGCGGAGGCGCGCGTCTCGCGGACCACGGTGACGCGGATCTCGCCCGGGTACTGCATCGTCTCTTCGATCTTCTTGGAGATGTCGCGCGCCATCCGCGTTGCGCCCAGGTCGTCCACCCGGTCCGGGCGGACGATGATGCGCACCTCGCGCCCCGCCTGCACGGCGAAGGACTGCTCCACGCCGTCGAACGAGTTGGCGATCGCCTCCAGCGCCTCCAGGCGCTTCACGTACTCGTGGGTGGACTCGCGGCGCGCGCCCGGGCGGGAGCCGGAAATCGCGTCCGCGATGATCACGATGAGCGACTCCACCGTCTCCGGGGCGACCTCCTCGTGGTGGGCCTCCACGCAATGCACGACCTCGCGCGGGACGCCGAAGCGCTTCGCGATGTCCGCGCCCAGGCGGGCGTGGGTGCCCTCCATCTCGCGGTCGACGGCCTTGCCCAGGTCGTGGAGCAGGCCGCCCATGCGGGCGATCTCCACGTTGGCGCCCAGTTCGTGCGCGAGGGCGGCGGCGAGCCAGGAGGTCTCGATGCAGTGGCGCAACTGGTTCTGGCCGTACGAGAAGCGGAAGCGCAACTTGCCGAGGGTCTTCACGACCTCCGGGTGCAGCCCCGTGACCTCCGCGTCCACCAGCGCCTGGCGGCCGGCTTGCTCCACCATCTGGTCCACCTCGCGGCGGGCCTTCTCCACCGCCTCCTCGATGCGGGTCGGCTGGATGCGGCCGTCCTGGATCAGCCGGGCGAGGGCGACGCGCGCGATCTCCCGGCGTACCGGGTCGAAGCCGGAGACGGTCACCACCTCCGGCGTGTCGTCGATGATCAGGTCGCAGCCGGTCGCCGCCTCGAAGGCGCGGATGTTGCGGCCCTCGCGGCCGATGATGCGGCCCTTCACCTCGTCGGACGGGATCGGCACCACCGAGACCGTCGTCTCCGCCGTCACGTCGGAGGTCATGCGCTGCATGACGGTGGCGAGCACCTTGCGCGCCTTCGTGTCCGCCTCGGCCCGGGCGGCCTGCTCCATGGAGCGCACCCGGCGGGCGGCCTCGTCGCGCAGTTCGTCGTCCAACCGTGCGAGGAGTTCCTGACGGGCCTCCTCGGCGGTCAGGCCGGCCACGCGCTCGATCTCGGAGCGGGCGCGGGTGCGCTCCGCGTCCAGTTCGCGCTCGGCGCGGTCCAGCACCTCGGTGCGGTCGCGGACCGCCTGTTCCGCCTTCTCCAGCCCGGCGGCGCGGCGCTCGAGGCTCTCCTCGCGCTGCTCCAGGCGGCGCTCGGTGCGGGTCACCTCGCTGCGGCGCTCGCGGATCTCGGCCTCGAGCTCCTCGCGGCGCTGGAGGACGCGCTGCTCCGCGTCCAGTTCCACCTTGCGGGCGCGATTCTCGGCCTCTTCGACCGCCAGCCGGGCCTCCTCGCGCGCCTGCCGGAGCAGGTTGTTGGAGCCGGTACGGGTGACGGCATAGACCACCCCGGCGCCGAGCAGGAACGCAACGGCGCCAACGATCGCAATGACCACGGGTTCCATGGTGGGGACTCCGATTCCGGGACTGACCCCGCGCCGCGCCGTCAGAGAGGGAAGGACGGCGGTCGCGTTGGGCGATGTCGATTCAGGGCCGGACACGTCCGGTTGACGCCATCGTAACACGCCCCGGCGGGGGGGCTCCGGCGGGCTGCCGGGTCGGTCAGTCCTCGTCGAGGCCGCTCGCCGCGCCGGCGCCGGCCTCCGCGAGGGCCTGGCGGACCGCCTCGCGCGCCACGCCGTCGCCGAAGCCACGGCGGCGGAGGAAGTCGTGCAGGCGTCGGGAGCGCTTCGGCTCCTCCACGTCGCGGACGGAGCGGACGCGCTTCCGCACCGCCTCCAGGGCAGCGGTGGACTCGTCGTGGGTGGCGACCGCCTCGCGCGCCACCGGCTCCGGCACGCCGTGCTGCTTCAGTTCGACCTGGATGAGCCGCTTGCCACGCTCCCGGGCCCGCCCGCTGCTGACATAACTCCGTGCCCAGGCGGCATCGTCGAGGTACCCGAGCGTGCGCATCCGCTCGACGGCGTGGTCGACCACGGCCGGGTTCCCGATGCGGGCGGCGAGGGCGGTGCGCAGCTCGTGTTCGGTGCGCTGCCGGCGCGCGAGGAACGTGAGCGCCTCGCGCACGGCGAGCAGGCGCTGCCCCTCACCCTGCAGGGCGGCCCACTCGGCGTCCTCGAACGCCGCGCCGGCGCGGACGCGGTGCATGACGACGGTTTCGAGGGGGAGCAGGATCGGCGAGTCGCCGCCGTCGAGGGTGACGGCGGCGACTCCGCTCTTGCGAGCATCCACGGCGGTGACGGTCGGGCTCATCGCCCCGGCCCTCGCGGACCGCTACGCGTCGATGGAGAGGGCAGCGGGGTCTTCGACCTCGGCGGCCTCGTCCATCGTGGCAGGGGCGACGGCGCCCTTCACGCCGGCGATGGCGCGGACGCGTGCCTCGATCTCCTCGCCGATGTCGAGGTGCTCGCGGAGGAAGAGGACGGCGGCCATGCGGCCCTGGCCCAGGCGGAGGTCGCCGTAGGAGAAGAAGGCGCCGGCCTTCTTGATGACGTCGTGCTCCACCGCCAGGTCGATCACGTCACCCCAGTGGTTAATGCCGTGCAGGTCGCCGGTGAACATGATGTCGAACTCCGCCTGGCGGAACGGCGGGGCGACCTTGTTCTTCACGACCTTGCAGCGGACGCGGTTGCCGATGAACGTCTGACCCTCCTTGAGGGACTCGACGCGGCGGATGTCGATGCGGACGGAGGAGTAGAACTTCAATGCGCGGCCACCGGGGGTGGTCTCCGGCGAACCGAAGACGACGCCGATCTTCTCGCGCAGCTGGTTGATGAAGACCAGCGCGGTGTTCGTCCGGGAGACGGTGGAGGTCAACTTCCGCATCGCCTGCGACATCAGCCGCGCCTGCAAGCCCGGCAGCGAGTCGCCCATGTCGCCATCCAGCTCGGCGCGCGGCACGAGGGCGGCGACGGAGTCGACGACCACGATGTCCACGGCGCCCGAGCGGACCAGGGCCTCGCAGATCTCCATCGCCTGCTCACCGGTGTCCGGCTGCGAGATCAGGAGTTCGCTGACGTTGATCCCGCACTTCGCGGCGTACTCCGGGTCGAGCGCGTGCTCCACGTCGATGTAGGCGGCGGTACCGCCCTTCTTCTGGGCCTCCGCGATGATGTGCTGCGCGAGGGTGGACTTACCGGCCGACTCCGGGCCGTAGATCTCCGTGATGCGGCCGCGCGGGATGCCGCCGATGCCGAGGGCAATGTCCAGGGAGAGGGCGCCCGTCGGGATGGCGGAGACGTTCATCGCCGCGTTGGCGTCGCCCAGGCGCATGATCGCGCCCTTGCCGTGCTCCTTGGTGATCGACTCGATCGCCTTGGCGAGCAGGTCAGCCTTGCTCCCCGTGGACGAGTCCTTGCCGTGCTTCGCGTCCGATGCGGCCATGGCCCGCTCCTGTTCCCGTGATCCGGGCCTGGAGCCCGGGGAGATGTGGCAGCCCCCGCCGCCGTTCGGAACACTAATAGAACGCCTGTTCGGTGTCAACACCGGACGGCAGTGTTCGACGCAATCTCCCCCGCTCCCTCAGGATACGCCCATGTCCGAGCGCACGAGGCTCTCCGTCCGCCTGACCCCGCGCGCCTCACGCGAGGGGATCGAGGGCGTGCGTGACGGCGTGCTGCAGGTCCGGGTGAGCGCGCCGCCTGTGGACGGCGCGGCGAACGAGGCGCTCCTGCGCCTCCTGGCGAAGCGCCTCGGGGTGCCGCGCTCGGCGCTCGCGATCGTCCTCGGCGACACCTCACGCACGAAGGTCGTCGAGGTCGACGGGATCGAGGAGTGGGACGCGTGGGCGCGCCTCGGCGTGACCGGGGATGGGACGGGCTAGGAGTAGGAGAAGAGGACGTTCGCGATGAAGAACAGGCCGAGCATCGCGAGCATGGGGGTGATGTCGATCATGCCGATCGGCGGGATCACCTTCCGCAACGGCTCCAGCACCGGGTCAGTGATCGAGACCAGCGCCTGCACCACCGGGCCGTCCTTGTCGATGGGGAACCACGAGATCATCGCCCGCGCGAAGATCGCGAACGCCAGGAACTGCACGAGGTAGGCGATCAGCAGCACGAACGCTTCCATGGCCTACTCCCCCAGTTCGCGCGCGCGCTCGTACGCCGCGTCAATCGCCGAGTCGATCGCGGTCCGGAACGAGGCAGCCTCGAGTTCGGCGATGCCCGCCGCCGTGGTCCCGCCCGGAGAGGTTACCGCGTTTCGCAGTGCCGCCGGGTGCTGCTCCGTCTCGATCGCGTAGGCGGCCGATCCCTGCACCGTGGCGAGCACCAGTTTCTGCGCGTCCGCGCGCTTCATCCCCTGCCGCACGGCTGCATCGATCATCGCCTCGATCAGCAGGTAGACGTACGCGGGGCCCGAGCCGTGCACCGCCGTCGCGAGGTCGACCTCGTCGTCCGAGTGCGCCTCCACCGAGGCGGTCGCGACGGCGCTGAGCACCTGCATTACGCGCTGGAGCTGCTCTGCGGTCACCTCCGGAGCCGGGTAGTAGACCGCGGCGCCCTGGCCGATGGCGGCGGGGAGATTGGGCATCACGCGCACGCAGGCGCGGTGGCCGGAGTAGCGGCGGATGTCCTCCAGCCGCACGCCGGCGGCGATCGAGACGAGGACGGCGTCGCGCGAGATCGCGCCCTGCAGGCCGCCTGCCACGTGCGCCAGGTCCTGCGGCTTCACGGAGAGCAGCACCACGTCTGCGCCGATGCACGCGCTCTGGGCGTCGTCCGTCACGCGCACCCGGTGCTCCGCCAGCGCTGTGCGGCGCGCCTCCACCACCTCGGCCACGGCGATGTCGCCGGGCTCGGCCACGGCGCCGCGCAGCATGCCGCGCAGGAACGCCTCGCCCATGAAGCCGCCGCCGATGATGCCGATGCGCACCGCTGTGTCCTCTGCTGCTCCGGCGGATCGCCGGCCCGAACGTGGTCGCCGGCTACGCCGGCCGGTCGCCGAAGATCGCGCGGCCCACGCGCACCAGCGTGGCACCTTCTTCGATCGCGACCTCGAAGTCCTCGGTCATCCCCATCGACAGCCCGGCGAGGCCGTGCGCCGCAGCCAGGTCGCGGAGCGCTCGGAACACCGGGCGGACCGCCTCGGGGTCAGCCGTCCGAGGGGCGACCGTCATCAGGCCCTCCACCCGCACCGCCCCGCTCGCGGCCGCCGCGGCGAGCAGCCCGCCAACCTCCGAGGGCGTCACGCCGCCCTTCTGGGGCTCCCCGCCGACGTTCACCTCAAGGTAGCAGGGGAGGGGGCGGGCCGCAGTCCCGGCATCCGCCAGCCGCGCCGCCTCGCGCGTGATCGCGTCGAGGAGGCGGGTCGAGTCGAGCGCGTGGAAGACGTCCATGTGCGGGAGCGCGTCGCGGACCTTGTTGGTCTGGAGGTGGCCGATGAAGTGCCAGCGCGCCGGGACGCCTCGGGCGCGAAGCGCGGCGACCTTCGGCAGCCACTCCTGCGCGCGGTTCTCGCCGAGGTCGGGCGTGCCGGCGGCGACGACCGCCGCGCATGCCTCCGCCGGATGCCCCTTCGAGACGGCGACGAGGGTGACCGAGGCCGGGTCGCGGCCCCCGCGGTCGCAGGCCGCGGCGATGCGCGCACGCACGGCCGCGAGGCGTACGGAAACGCTCGATGTGAGGTCGGAGGAGGCCGGTGGATGGTGGGCGGTCACGCGCTCAGGGTACCGCGAGGGCCGGATCGCGTGGCGGGCGCGGGGCGCCTAGAAGCCGCCCGAGGGCGGTGGGCGGCGCCCGACCTTCGGCATCCGGCCCGCCTCGATCTCCTTCAGCGCCTCCTGCTCCGCGGCCTTCGACCGGCGGGCGAGGTAGGCGAAGCCGAGCCCGAGCGCGCCGAGGATGGGCAGCGTGTAGAGCATGTTCACGGAGCCCGCGTAGAAGAGCAGGATGAGCAGCGCGAGCGCGCCGAGGATGATCGCCAGCGGCCCGGCGAGGATCTCCAGGATGACACGCATCATCGCGAACATCTCCCGCCAGGTGACGGGCGGTTCCTTGTCCGGCGGGCGGTAGCTGTTCATCAGACCAGTCTAACCGCGCGAGGCGGGTGGTCGACGGTGACGGCGGCGGCTTGCGGCAGGGCGTGGGTCAGGAGCAGCGCGAGTAGCCGCACGCCCGGCAGGTCAGGCACTGCTCCACGTACTCCAGTTGCTGTCCGCAGTCCGGGCAGGTCAGCCCGGATGCCTGGAGCGCCGGGGCCGCGTCCGGGTCGCCGAAGCGGAGACGCAGCCACCGGAAGACATAATCGAGGATGCTTGTCGCGAACGGGATCTCCGGGTTCGAGGTGACCCCGTACGGCTCGAAGCGGGTCTGCTCCAGTTTCGCGGCGATCTTGTCCAGGCTGACGCCGTACTGCAGCGAGAGCGAGGTGAGGAGCGCCACCGCATCCGTCAGGCCAGAGACGGTGGAGCCTTCCTTCGCGATCTTCAGGAACACCTCGCCGGGGCGGCCGTCCTCGAACAGGCCGACCGTGACGTAGCCCTCCTGGTCGCCCACGCGGAACTTGTGCGTGATCGATTGCCGCTCGTCCGGCAGATGGCGGCGCGCCGGGCCGCCGCCGGGCGCGCGCTCGACCGCCTCCGCGTCCGCGCCGTCTGAGGCGTGCGCGAGCACCTGCAGCGCCCGTGAGCCGTCTCGGTAGACGGTCACGCCCTTGCAGCCGAGCCGGTGCGCCAGTGTGTAGACCTCCAGCACCTGCTCCGGGGTCGCCTCGTTCGGCAGGTTCACCGTCTTGGACACGGCGAGGTCGGTGTGCTCCTGGAACGTCGCCTGCATCCGCACGTGCCACTCCGGCGCGATCTCGTGTGCTGTCGCGAAACGGGCGCGGACGTCCGCCGGCACCTCGTCGCACTCGGTGAGCCGGACGCCGTGGGCGAGGTCCTCGAATAGGGCGTCGGAGGCGAAACCGCGCTCCACGGCCAGCGCACGGAACGCCTCGTTCACCTCCGGGAGCAGCGTGCCGTCGCCCATGCGGCGGACGTGGGCGAGCGAGAAGTACGGCTCAATGCCGGAGGAGGCGCCCGCGAGGATCGCGATGGTGCCGGTGGGGGCGATGCAGGTGCGGGTCGCGTTCCGGTAGCGCGGCCCGCCGTGGTAGATCGAACGGTCGTGGTTGGGGAACACCCCCTTCTCCACGCCCAGCGCCCGGGACGCCTCGTCGGCGGCGGCGCTGATTGCGCCCATCAGCCGCCCGCCGAGCGCCAGCGCCTCCTCCGAGGCGTACGGCAGCCCGGCGAGGATCAGCAGGTCCGCCCAGCCCATCACGCCCAGCCCCACCTTCCGGTTGCCGCGCACGGCCTCCGTGATCTGCGGTACCGGGAACTCATTGACCTCGACCACGTCGTCCAGGAAGCGGACCGCCACGTGGACGCTCGCGCTGAGCGCGTCCCAGTCCACGTCGCCGCGCTCCGCGTCCCAGAATCGCGCCACGTTCAGCGAGCCGAGGGTGCACGCCTCCCACGGCAGCAGCGGTACCTCCCCACACGGGTTCGTCGCCTCGATCCGGCCGAGCGCGGGGGTGGGGTTGGTGCGGTTGATCGTGTCCAGGAAGACCAGGCCAGGGTCGCCCGTGCTCCACGCGCCCTGCGCGATCTCCCGCAGCAGCCGCGCCGCGTCCACCTCGCCCCGAGGCGAGCCGTCGCGCGGATCGCGGAGCGTGAAGCGCTCGCCCGCGGCGGCCGCCGCCATGAACTCGTCCGTGACGCCCACCGAGATGTTGAACCGTGTGGCGGTCACCCCGTCGTCCTTGGCGTGGATGAACTCCTCGATGTCCGGGTGGTCCGCGCGGAGGATGCCCATGTTCGCGCCGTCGCGCTTACCGCCCTGCGTGACCAGGCGGGAGACGTCGTCGTAGTGGCGGAGGACGGAGACCGGGCCACACGCGGCGCCGTGGGTGGTGCGGATCGGCTCGCCGCGGCCGCGCAGGCTGGAGAAGTCGAACCCCGTGCCGCCGCCGTACTTCTGGACCATCGCGGTCGCCTCGGCGGTCGCCATGATCGACTCGAGCGTGTCGTCCACGGGGAGGACGAAGCAGGCGGCGAGGGTGCCCTGGCCGGTGCCGGCGTTCATGAGGGTGGGGGAGTTCGGCAGGAAGCGGAGCGCCGCCATCTCGTCATAAAAACGCTGCGCCCACGTCCGCCGGGCGTCCTCCGTCGGCTCGGCGGCCGCGATCGCCGTCGCGACCCGCGCGAGGAGCCCCTCCGCCGTCTCGATGACGGCCCCCTGCGCGTCACGCAGCAGGTAGCGCCGCTCCATCACGGTGCGGGCGTTCTCGGTCAGCGCGACCGGCGTCAGTCGGAGATCCTCGGCGGCGACCATGCGTACATCGTATGCCTACGGCCGTGCCGCGGGCGGTGCACACTGACACAACACAGACGCCCGGCCGTGAGGCCGGGCGTCTGTGCTTCAGAGGCGGGCGGTGGCTACCGCGAGGCGCGGAGCGTATCGAGCGAGATCGGCTCGCGGTCATCATCGTCCTCGGGGAGGGCGCGCGCGCGGGGCGTCTCGCCGCGGATGAGGGCGTCCAGGTCGTCCTCGAACAGTTTCGCCTGCTCCGGCGCGAGGGCGAGCGGGCCCACGTTGGCGATCCGGTTCAGCTCCTCCAGCATCTCGTCCAGGGAGACGAACTGGTGGTAGACGGAGGCGAACCGGATGTAGGCGATCGGGTCGAGCGCCTTCAGCCGGGTGATCGCCATCTCGCCGATCACGCGGCTGGGTACCTCCGCGCGGCCGGAGGCCATCAGCCGCTGCTCGATGTCCTCCACGATCGCCTCCACGGCGCCGGAGGGGAGGGGCCGCTTGCGGGCGGCGATGCGGAGGCCGGTGAGGAGCTTCTCGCGGTTGAACTCCTCGCGGCGGCCATCCTTCTTCACGATCATCACGACGGCTCGCTGCACCTGCTCGTAGGTGGTGAAGCGCTCCTCGCAGGCCTCGCACTTGCGGCGGCGGCGGATGCCGCCGTCCGTGGTGCGGGAATCGATGACCTTGGTGGCGTCGTTGGCGCAGAACGGGCACTTCATACGGAGGATCACGCTCTCGGACCGGGGGAGGGACGAGGTAGGACGGGCGGAGGATCGGGGTTGTCCTCGGGTGTTGGAGTCTGCGCGTGTTGACGGTCGCCCTCAAGGCGCGCCGTCCACAACCGCCGCCGATGTTGTCCCCATCGTGTGGAAGCACCGCCTTCGCCCTGTGGGGAACACCTCCGGGCATCACGCCCGCGCATGGGGCGACCGGCCACGGGACGCAGAAGGGGCGGCCTCACGGCCGCCCCTTCGTTCATCGCAGCGTCTCCCGGGCGTTACCGCGTGGGGAACGACCGGCGGAGGAAGGTGGGCAGGTCCGCCTCGGTCAGCGCGTCGCCGGCCGTGGGGTCGGGGCGGATCTGGCCGAGCTTGATCGGCTCCGGCTCGCGGATGTCGTCCAGCACCTGGCGGACGCTCATCTTCTTCACGCCGCTGAAGCCGGTCGCGATGACCGTGATGCGCACTTCGTCCTTCAGGGAGTCGTCCAGGCTGGTGCCGAAGATGATCTCCGCCTCCGGGTCCACCACGCTGGCGATGACGCGGGCGGCCGCGTCGAGTTCGCGCAGGCCCAGGTCCCGCGGGCCGGTGACGTTGAACAGGACGCCCCGGGCGCCGGTGATGTCCACGTCCAGCAGCGGGCTGGAGATCGCCTGGCGGGCGGCGTCCGTGGCGCGGTTGTCGCCCCGGCCGTGGCCGATCGCCATCAGCGCCGGGCCCGCGTCCGACATGATCTTGCGGACATCAGCGAAGTCCAGGTTCACCAGGCCGGGCACCGTGATCAGTTCGCTGATGCCCTGGATGCCCTGGCGCAGCACGTCGTCCGCCATCGAGAACGCTTCCTCGATGGAGATCTTGTCGTCGCCCATCTGGAGCAGGCGGTCGTTGTGGATCACGATGAGCGTGTCCACCTTGCTCTCCAGGTCGCGGACGCCCTCCTCCGCCTGCTGGCGGCGCTTGGAGCCCTCGAACGTGAAGGGCTTGGTCACCACGCCGATGGTGAGGGCGCCCATCTCCCGGGCGACCTCCGCCACGATCGGCGCGGCGCCGGTGCCGGTGCCGCCGCCCAGGCAGGCGGTCACGAACACCATCTCGGCGCCCGCCAGCGCCTCCGCGATCGCCTCCCGGGACTCCTCGGCGGAGCGGGAGCCCTTCAGCGGGTCGGCACCGGCGCCGAGGCCGCGGGTGAGGCGGTCGCCGATGCGGACCTTGATCTCGGCCTTGCTGAACTCCAGCGCCTGCATGTCCGTGTTCATCGCCACGTACTGCACGCCCGGCAGCCGCGCCGCCAGCATCCGGTTGATGGCGTTGGAACCGCCACCGCCCACGCCCACCACCTTGATCGGCGGCAGCCCCTCGTACTCGGCCATCTGGTGCTCCTGTCGTGCCGCTCTCACGGGCGTCGTCCCCTTCTGTGCGGCCCGAGGGGCGACGCGCTCCGGGCGTCCCGCCTCGCGGCTGCTGCTCTCCCCTGATTGGTTCGCCCGCACGGGCGCGCGATCCGGCTCCGGCGCCGGGTTCGCTGACGCCGCCGGGGGCGGCGTCGGTGTCGCGGACGGGCGCTCCACGGTCAGCGCCTCCAGGTCCGCGAGGATCTCCGCAAGCGATCCGCTTCGCTGCGTACCTGCCACCGGCGGCAGGTCGTCGAACTCGGATGCGAGGCCCGGCGGCGCCGGCTCCACCGCGAGGTCGAGGGCGGCAGCGGGTGCCGCCGCCTCCGGCTCGGCCACGGAGGCGGACTCCTCCTCGGCGGGGCCGGGGTCGCTACGGACAATCGAGAGGGTGGCCGGCCGGACGCGCTCGTCGGCTTCCTGGCGCGCAGCGGCCAGGTAGTCGAAGAGCGAGCCGGTGCTGGCCGGGCCCTGCTCCGGGTGACTCTGCTTCTCCACGGTTCCCCACCCTTCCGGCCGCACACCACCCCGGGTCACTGGGGAAGAATGACCCGCATCAGGTGCGCAACCTTCTTGAACAGCCCGCCCAGCGCCGGCACGGGGCTCGGCGACGAACGGAACATGATCTCCTGCTCCTTCAGCGACCAGCGCAGCAGCCCCACGGAGGTGGCGTACGCCGGGTCGTGCAGGATGTCGGACAGCCCCGCCAGGTGGCGCGGCCGGCCGATGCGTGCCGGCAGGTGCAGCACGTCCTCCGCGAGGAGGTCGATGCCGGGGAGGCCAGACGCCCCCCCGCTCAACACGGCGCCGGCGGAGAGCATCTCGGGGTCGGCCCCGCGACGGATCTCCGCTTCGACCATCTCGAACAGTTCCTCGGTGCGCGCCTGCAGCACCTGGGCGATCAGCCGGCGGCGGACGGTCTTCGCCGCCTCCGAGCCGAACGCCTCCAGCTCCACCTCTTCGTCCTCCGGGACCATGGAGGGGATGACGTGGCCCCACTGGCGCT
Organism: Chloroflexota bacterium; assembly: GCA_045863195.1. Classification (GTDB taxonomy): domain Bacteria; phylum Chloroflexota; class Dehalococcoidia; order UBA2979; family UBA2979; genus W-Chloroflexi-9. The sequence goes on along the minus strand of BTUI01000003.1, from coordinate 165,300 downwards.
TCGCCTGCTCCGCGGAGGGCTGCGGCACGCGCAGCGCCACCACCAGGTCGCGCGTCATGTGGACGCCGCCGATCGGCAGCACCGCCGTGTGGACGACCGCCCCCTCCACGAACACCGCCAGGTCGGTCGTGCCGCCGCCGATGTCGATGAGGACTGAGCCCTGCGTGATCTCCTCGCGCGACAGCACCGCCTCGGCGGAGGCGAGCGGCTCCAGGATGAGCGACTCCACGCGGACGCCCGCGCCCTCCACGCACTGGATCAGGTTGTTCATCGCGGACGTGGAGGAGGTGACGACGTGCGTCTCCACGTCCAGCCGCGACCCGAACATCCCCAGCGGGTCGACCACGTGGTCCTGGCCGTCCACCACGTAGAACCGGGGCACCACGTGGATGACCTCCCGGTTCGGTGGCACGTTCACGATCCGCGCGCTCTCCAGCGCCCGGTTCACGTCACCGTCCGCAATCGGGTGGCGCGGGTCGGCGATCGCCACGATCCCGCGCGAGTTCATGGACGAAACGTGCGGCCCGGCGATGCCCACGTGCGCGGAGAGGATGCGCGTCCCGGAGGCGCGTTCGGCACGCTCCACGGAGGACGCGATCGCCTCGATCGCCGCGTGGATGTTGTCCACCATCCCGCGGGAGAGGCCGGCCGACGGGCCGATCCCCACCCCCAGGATGCGCAACTCCTGCTGCGCGGTGACCTCGGCGACGATGGTGCACACCTTCGTCGTACCGACGTCGATGGCGGCAAGCGTATGGCTGGCCATCAGGCGTCCCCTGTCATCGCATCACCACGTTCCGGCCGAAGCGGAGGTCGACCTCCGCCACCTGGGGAGCACCGGCGTCGGCAGTGCGGAGCCGTGACAGCACCGCCTCGAGCGCCTGGACTTTGAACTCGTAGTTGGAGGAATCGCCGAAGACCGCCGCTGGCGCGCCGTCCGCGATCACCGTCAGCCCGCGGTCGCGCTGGAAGACGAACCCGGTGGTGCGCACGCCGTTGCGCTCGAACACCCCGTCCGCCAGCAGGCGGGCAACCATCTTCACCGTGTCCGGGTCGCCCACCGTGCCCTCGCGCAGGTCGCGCGGCGCGGCGACCTCCACGATCGTCGGGGCGTCCGCCGGCGCTGGGCGGGAGGCCTCCAGGACATGCCCCTCGGCGTCGATCACCAGCACCTGGCCGGCCACCTGCCAGTAGCCCCACGCCTGGTGCTCCACCACCTCCACGCGCACGCCCTGCGGCCACTCGCGCGTCACCGTGGCGCTCTTCACCGCCGGCAGCGCGGCCGCCACCACCGCCTCCACCTCGTGGAGGTCGAGCGTGAGCATCGAGGAGCCGCCGATGGCCGCGGCCGCCGCGACCGCCACCGGGTCGGCGACCTGGGCGCCCACCACGTCCACCTGTCGCACCCGTAGCAGGTCGCTCGTCAGCACCCATGCGCTTCCGTACAGCAGCGCCAGGCTCGCAACGGCCGAGCCCGCGAGGATGCCGATGCGGCGCCACGGGATGGCTGACGCTGTCTGGCGACGGGGGCGGGGACGCTCGGCCGGGCCGAGTGACCACGAGCGGGCCGGGGCCTGGCGGGACGGCAGCCCGCGCGCGGGCGTGCTGCGCGCCGGCGTGCCCACGCGACCGCGCGGGTAGGGGTTTGGCTTCGTGCCGGGCATGCGGAGGTTGCGGAAGAGGTCACGCATGGCGGCGTGCCTCCTCGAACCGCTCGAACGCGAGGTCCACGAGCCGCGTGATCAGGTCGCGGTAAGAGACGCCCGCCTCCTGCCAGAGGCGCGGGTACATGGAGATCGGGGTGAAGCCGGGCAGGGTGTTGACCTCGATGCACTTCACGGAGCCGTCCGGCTGCACGAAGAAGTCCACGCGCGAGAGGCCGGCGCAGTCCAGCGCCCGGAACGCGCGCACCGCCAGGTCGCGGACGCGCGCGGCCGTCGCCTCGTCCACCTCGGCGGGGACGATGAGCGCGGCGGAGTCGTCCAGGTACTTCGCCTGGTAGTCGTAGAACTCCGTGCTCGGCCGGATCTCCCCCAGCGGCGAGGGCTGCGGGTCGCGGTTGCCGAGGACGGCGCACTCCACTTCCTGGCCGGAGAGCGCCTCCTCCACCAGCACCTTGCGGTCGTACCGCGCCGCCTCCGCGATCGCCGTCCCGGCGTCCTCGCGCGAGCGGGCCTTGCCCACGCCGACCGAGGAGCCGCCGTTCGCCGGCTTCACGAAGCACGGATAGCCGATGGCGCGCTCGATCTCGCGGAACGTCTCCGCGCCCGGCGCGCGCGCCTCGTCGTCGCGCAGCACCAGGTAGCGCGCCTGGGGGATGTCGTGCGCGGCGAAGACCGCGCGCATCAGCGCCTTGTCCATGCCGGCGGCACTGGCGGCGACACCGGGGCCGACGTACGGCAGGTCCGCCATCTCCAGCAGCCCCTGAAGCGTGCCGTCCTCCCCGAACGTGCCGTGCACGATCGGGAAGACCACGTCCACCTCGCGCAGCGTCTCCATGACGCGCGGGTAGGCGAACACGCCGCCGCCGCGCTCGTCGCCGATGTCGCGGCGTTCGCCGGCCTCGACGCGTGCGAGGCGCGACCGGGTCTCCTCCGGCGTGAGCCACGCGCCGCCCTTCGTGATCCCCACTGGGATCACCTCGAAGCGGTCGGGATCGGCTTCGCGCATCACGCCGCGCGCGGAGACCACGGAGACCTCGTGCTCCGTGGAGCGGCCGCCGAAGATGACCGCGAGGCGGCGTCGGGTGAGGGTGGTCGCGGTCATCGCGTCCCCCCCAGCCGCTCGATCACCATCGGCCCGAGGTCGGTGACGTCGCCGGCGCCGATCGTGAAGAACACGTCGCCGCTGCGCAGCGCCTCCGCGACCGCGTCAGCCGCTGCCTCGAACGTGTCGAACGTGGCCGCCGGGACAGGGCGCTGGAGGGCGTCCGCCAGCGCGTTCGCGTCCAGGCCGCGGTCCGCCGTCTCGCGTGCTTCGTAGGTGCGGAGCAGGTAGAGCGTGTCGAGCCCCTCGAAGCAGGTCTTGAACTCTTCGAGGAGGTACTCGGTGCGCGTGTACGTGTGCGGCTGGAAGCAGCCGAAGAGGCGGCGCGCCGGGAAGCGCTGCTTCGCCGCGAGGACGGTCGCGCGCACCTCGGTGGGGTGGTGGGCGTAGTCGTCCACCACCGTCGCCACGCCGCCGTCGCGCGTCGTCACGTCGCCGAGCACCTCGAAGCGGCGGCGTGCGCCCTGGAAGGCGGTCGCGGCGAGGCCGGCACGGTAGAAGTCGACGCCGGCGCGCATGGAGGCAGCAAGCGCGCCGAGCGCGTTCAGCAGGTTGTGACGCCCGGGGATGCTCAGCGAGAGCCGTCCGAGTTCGGTGCCGTTGAGCAGCACCACCGCGTCCAGTCCGCCGTGGTCGTTGCCGCGCACCCGCGTCGCGCGCCACTCGGCGTCCTCCGCGTCGATGCCGTACCGCTCCACGCGCGCGCCCTCGGCGGCGCGTTGCGCACCGAGCGCCGCCGCGCCCGCCTGGTCGGCGCAGACGATGAGCGTCCCGTCCGCCCGCACGCGGCGCGCGAACTTCAGGAACGCCTCCCGGTACGCCTCCGGCGTCCCGTAGTAGTCGAGGTGGTCCGGCTCCACGTTGGTGACGAGGGCGATGTACGGCTCGTACTGCAGGAACGCCTCCGCGTACTCGTCCGCCTCGACCACCGCGAAGCGGCCCGCGCCGTCGCGCGCGTTCGCGTCGCCGAGGTCGCGCGCGTCGCCGCCGAGGAGGACGAGCGGGTCCATCTCCGCGCGAACGCCCATCACGGCGACGAGCGAGGAGGTGGTCGTCTTGCCGTGCGTGCCGGCGACGGCGATCACCTCGCGCTCCGCGATGAGCCGCTGGACCATGTCGGCGCGCGAGACCACGGGGATGCCGCGGTGGCGCGCCTCCACGATCTCCGGGTTGTCGCTCTTCGCCGCGGCGGTCGCGACGACCAGTTCCGCACGGCCGAGGTTGGAGGCGGCATGGCCGCGGTAGACGGTGCCGCCGAGGCGTTCGATCCGCGCGGTGTGCTCGGAGAGCGTGAGGTCGGAGCCGGTCACCTCGTGGCCACGCTGCAGCAGGATCTGGCCGATCGCGGACATGTGGATGCCGCCCGCGCCCACCAGGTGGACGCGCTTCGGGATGCCGTTGCCGTTCTGGCCGCGCGGGCGGGGCTTGAGGCCGATCATGCGGCCACCTCCCGCACCATCTGCGCCAGTCGCTCTGCCGCCTCCGGGTGGGCGAGCGCGCGCATCGCGTCCGCCATCGTCCCGCGGCGCGTGCCGTCCACGAGCAGGTCGCTGACCAGCGTCTCGATCTCGTCCAGCCGGTCGGACGGGAGGTGGATCGCCGCCCCCGTCCGCGCGAGGTAGTTCGCGTTGACCTGCTGGTCGGAGAATCCGCCCGGGATCACGATCGCCGGAAGCCCCATCACCGGCAGTTCGCCGAGCGTGGATGCGCCCGCGCGCGTCACGGCGAGGTCGGACGCGGCCATCGCGTACGCCATCTCCTCCGTGTAGGCGTGGAGGTGGTAGCGGGCGCGCAGGTGCTCCGGCAGTCGCTCGCGCTCCTTCGCCAGCCAGTGCTCCTCGTCGCGGCCGGAGACGTGGATGACCTGCGCCACCTCCAGCCAGCGCGGCAGCGACCGCGCGACCACGAGGTTGATCGAGTGCGCGCCGAGCGATCCGCCGGCGACGAGCACCGTCGGCAGCGCCGGGTCGAGCCCGAACTTCGCGACGCCCTCGGCGCGGGTCGCCTCCAGGAACTGGCGGCGGACCGGGTAGCCGGTCACCACCGTGCGCCCGGCCGGGAGGCTCGGGACGGCGGCGTCCACCGCGCAGGCCACGGTCGTGGCGTAGCGCGCGAGGAAGCGCACGGCCCAGCCGGGGTGCGCGTCCGGGAGGAAGACGATGAGAGGGATCTTGCGCTGCTTCGCGGCGCGGCCCACGGGCGCGGCGGCGTAGCCACCCGTCGCGAACACCGCCGCCGGGCGGTCACGGTCCAGCCACGCCCCGGCCGCGCGCGTCCCCTGCCACAGGCGAAACAGCCCGCGGGCGAGGCGCAGCGGTGATCGCACCCGCACCTGCGAGGCGGGGATGGCGCGGAACTCGAAGCCCTCGCGCTCCGCGACGGTGTGCTCCGGGCCGCGCTCGGTCCCGTAGTAGACCAGCGTCACGCCCTCGACCTCGCGCAGACGCTCCGCGACGGCCACCGCCGGGTAGACGTGGCCGCCCGTGCCGCCGCCGGCAAGCGCGTACTTCATCGCGTCCCCCCGGTCGTCGACAGCGGGGGACGTCGAGGTGCGATCGGCCGCCGTGCGCCGCGCGCCTCGGCCGGCTCGGTCACGGTGACGGCGGTGTAGCGGGAGACGGAGAGCAGCACCCCGACCGCGAGGAAGAGGCTGAGAAGGGCGGAGCCACCGTAGGAGATGAACGGCAGCGGGATGCCGGTGAGCGGCATCAGCCGCGTCACGCCGCCGACGTTGATCAGCATCTGGATGGTGATCCAGGCGAGCACGCCCATCGCGATCAGCGAGCCGAACTGGGTGTCCGCGCGGCGGGCGATCAGGAAGCCTCGCCACAGGAGCAGCACGAACAGCGCCATCACCATGGCGACGCCGATGAAGCCCAGTTCCTCGCCGATGATCGCGAGCACGCCGTCCGTGTGGGAACCGGGGACGTAGAAGAACTTCTGCCGGGAGACGCCCAGGCCCACGCCCGTGAAGCCGCCGGAGCCGAAGGCGACCAGCAGCTGGATCGCGTGGAAGCCCACGCCGGAGGGGTCGGACTCGGCGTCCAGGAACGCGGTGATGCGGTCCATGCGGTAGCCGCCCGCGAGGATCAGCATGACGACCGTGACGAGGCCGCTCGCGCCCAGCACCAGGACGTGCGACAGGCGTGCCCCCGCCACGAAGAAGAGCACGCCCGTGATCCCGGCGACCATGACCGCCGTGCCGACGTCGGGCTCCAGGATGATGAGCGCCGTCACCACGCCGACCATGCCCACGAATGGGATCACGCCCAGTGACACGTCGTGGAGCAGGTCGCCCTTCGCGGAGAGCCACGCGGCGAGGTAGATGAGCACCGCCAGCTTCGCCAGTTCCGAGGGCTGGAGCGGCGGCAGCGGCGAGGGCATGGCGATCCACGACCGTGCGCCGTTCTGCTCGATGCCGATCCCCGGGATCAGCACCAGCGCGAGCGCGACGAGCGTGCCGAGCATCAGCAGCGGACTCAGCCGCATCAGCGCGCGATACGGGAACCGCATCGCCATGAACATGAGCACCATGCCCATGAGCAGGAAGATGCCCTGCTTCTTCACGAAGTAGTTGGCGTCGCCGAACTGCGCCTCGCCGAGGACGTACGAGGAGGAGTAGACGGCGATCAGCCCGATCACGCTCAGCACGATCACCACGGTCAGCAGCAGATAGTCCGGCGCGTGCGCACGCACGGCCGGGGCCGCCGAGGAGCGCGAGGACGGCTGGCGCGTCATCGGCCACCCTCCAGCGCATGCACCGCGTCGCGGAACGCCTGCCCGCGGATCTCGAAGTTCGGGTACTGGTCGAAGGAGGTCGCCGCCGGCGAGAACAGCACCACGTCGCCCGCCTGCGCCAGCGCGGCCGCCGCGCGTACCGTCTCCTCCACCGTCTCGACCTCGCGGAGGGCGACCGCGTCGCCGGCAGCCTCGCGCACGGCACGCGCGTACAGCGGGCCGGACTCGCCGAAGGTGATGACGGCGCGGCAGCGACGGGCCGCCTCCTGCGCCATCTCCTGCACGGGCAGGTTCTTGTCGCGCCCGCCGAGGATCAGCACGAGCCGCTCCCCGAAGGCGCGCAGCCCGGCGAGCGTCCGCTCCGGCGCGGTGGCGATTGAGTCGTTCACGTAGAGCACGCCGCGCACGGTCGCGACCGGCTCCAGGCGGTGCGGCACGCCCGCGAAGGTGCGGGCGACGCGCGCCGCCGCCTCCACGGAGATGCCGAGTTCGGCCGTCACCGCGATCGCGGCGAGCAGGTTCTCCAGGTTGTGCTCGCCACGCAGCGCGACCTCGTCGCGCGCGACGACCGCCGTCGCCTCGCCGTCACGGATGCGCACGAGGCGGCCGTCGCGCAACACCGCGCCATCGCCGGGGATGCTCCCGTGCATCGAGGTGGTGACGACGCGCCCGGCGGCGTCACGGCTGAAGGCGCGGGTGACCTCGTTGTCCAGGTTGAAGACGGCGGTGTCCTCCGCCGCCTGGAACTCGAAGATGCGCCGCTTCAGCGCGACGTACTCGTCCCACGTGTACCGGTCCAGGTGGTTGGGGGTGACGTTCGTGACGCAGGCGAGGTGCGGGCTGGTCGAGACCCGCTCGAGTTGCGAGTGCGACATCTCCGCGACGACGCGCGTCTCTGGCCGGATGGAGGGCAGGAGCGAGAGCAGCCCGACGCCGATGTTGCCGCCGACGACGTGGTCCACGCCCTCCGCCTGGAGGATTGCGCCGACGAGCGCGGTGGTCGTGGTCTTGCCGGCGGAGCCCGTGATCCCGGTGACCGGGGCGGGGCAGCGTTCGAGGAAGAGGCCGAGCATCGAGGAGATCGGGACGCCTGCCTGCTGCGCGGCGAGCACGGCCGGGTTGTCGGAGGGCACCCCCTGCGAGACGAAGACGGCGTCGGCCGTGGCGGCATCCTCCGGGCGGTTCGCGCCCAGCGACAGCGTTGCGTCGCAGCCCTCGATGGCTGCGAGCGCTTCCGTGAGGTCTGAGGCGGGGCGCCGGTCGGAGACGGTCACGCGGGCACCCTCGGCCGCCAGATAGCGGACGAGATCGATGCCCTCGATCCCGAGTCCCACCACGGTCACCCGTGCCTCCCGCAGATTCTGCATAAGTGTCATAGCGGGTAAGCCAATGTTATCCACCAGATATAGCACACCGGCCGGACCGCGTCACACTCCCTTACACGCTGAGCGCCAGCGCCACGCCGACCATGGCCCCGGCAATGCCGAACAGGTAGAGCCGCATCACGACCTGGGGCTCGGACCAGCCGATCAGTTCCAGGTGGTGGTGCAGGGGGGTTTTCCGGAACAGCCGCTGGCCGCCGGTGGTCTTGAAGTAGGCGATCTGGATGACATCCGAGAGCACCTCGGCGACGAACACGACGCCGATCACGGGCAGCAGGAGCCAGTGGCCCGTCATCAGCGCCACCGTGGCCAGGCCGGCGCCCAGTGGGAGCGCTCCGGTGTCGCCCATGAAGACGGACGCCGGGTGGACGTTGAACCAGAGGAACCCCAGGAGCGCGCCGCCCACCGTGAAACAGAAGACCGCGAGGAAGTCCTGCCCCTGCATGAACGCGATCACGCCGTAGGCGCCGAACGCGAACACCGCCAGCCCACCGAGCAACCCGTCCAGTCCATCCGTCACCGCGACCGCGCTCGTCGTGGCGAAGACGGTGAGGAACGCCACCGCGAGGTAGACATAACCGATCCTGTGCTGGCCGGCCCACGGGATGTTGATGCTTTGTGCATCGAGCAGCCAGTACATCGCCCCGGCGACCACCGCCGACAGCAGCGCGATCAGCCCCAGCTTCAGCCGCCACGACAGCCCGCGGTACGGCCCGCCCACCAGCGAGCCCAGGTCGTCCCAGTACCCCACGAGGGCCATGGAGACGACGACGAGCAGGGGAAGCAGGATCGAGCGCCGCTCGAACACCAGCCCGCCGTCCTGGATCTCGAACAGGTTGGTGAAGGTCGTGACGATCGCGACGGTGCCCCAGATGAAGAGGCCACCCATCGTGGGGGTGCCAGCCTTCACGCTGTGGGTGGAGGGCGCGTACTCGGAGATCGCCTTGCCCATCTTCTTCGCGCTCAGCATCCGCACCGTGGGGCGGCCGAGGACCAGCGCGAGCAGGAAGGCGACACCGCCGGTGAGCAGGGCGTGGATCATCGGTCGTCTCCGTCCGTCACCGGTGTCGCCTCGAGCGCGGCGACCACCACCTCCAGCCCGAGCGCGTGCGACCCCTTCACCAGGACGGCGTCGCCCGGCCGGATGAGCGCGCGGATCAGCGCCGTCGCCTCGTCGCGCGTTGTCGCGTGCTGCACCTGCGCGCCGGCAGCGCGTGCCGCCTCGCCGAGGACGCGCGCCTCCTCGCCGATCGTGACGAGCGCCTCCACGACCTCGCCGGCCCGGCGTCCCACGCGCTCGTGCTCGGCGAGGGAGACCTCGCCCAGTTCGCGCATGTCGCCGAGGAGCGCGAGCCGGCGTCCCGGCACCGTCGCGAGCAGGTCGAGCGCGGCCAGCATGGAGGCAGGCTGTGCGTTGTAGGTGTCGTCCAGGATGCGGGTGCCATCCGCGCGCTCGATGACGCGCAGGCGGGTCGGCACGCGCAGCACCTCCAGCGCCCCGGTGACCTCGTCCAGCGTCATCCCGTCCGCGAGACCGGCAGCGGCCGCCGCGAGCGCGTTCGAGGCGAGGTGCGCGCCCGGCAGCGGCACCCGCACCGCGCGGGACGCGCCCTGCCAGTGGAGCGTGAACGTGAACGCCTCCGCGCCGTCTGCGCGCACGTCGCTGCCGCGCACCTCGGCGTCCGCGCCGAGGCCGAACCACAGCACGCGCGCGGCGGTGTGCGCGGACATCGAGCGCACGCGCTCGTCGTCCACGTTCAGGATCGCGGTGCCGTCTGCAGGCAGCGCCTCCGGCAGTTCGCGCTTCGCGCGGGTGATCGCGTCGATCGAGCCGGCGCGCTCCAGGTGGGTCGGCCCCACGTTCAGCACGATGCCGGTGTGCGGGCGCGCCCACCGGCAGAGCAGGGCGATCTCGCCGGTCGTGTACATCCCGAGTTCGATGACGGCGCGCTCGGTCTCCGGCTTCAGTTCCAGCAGGCAGAGCGGGACGGAGACCTCGTTGTTGTAGTTGAGCGGGTTCGCCTGCACCCGGTACTTCGCACCGAGGACGGCCGCGGCGATCGCCTTCGTCGTCGTCTTGCCCACGCTGCCGGTGATGCCGAGCACGCGCAGGGGCAGCACGGCGCGCCACGCCGCGCCGAGCGTCTGCAGCGAGGCGAGCGTGTCGTCCACGATGAACGTCGCCGCGCTCTCGACGCCCGCGACCGGCCGCACGAGGAGGCAGCCGGAGGCGCCGGCGCGCACCGCGGCCGCCGCGTGGTCATGGCCGTCCGTCCGCTCGCCCGGGAGCGCGACGAAGAGGTCACCCGGGCGCGCCTCCCGAGAGTCGATGATCGCGCGCTCAAAGCGCACGCCGTCCTCGGTGCGCCCAGTGCGCGCGCGGAGACGAGGCGCGAGGACGCCGGCGACGAAGCCGGCGTCCAGCGCGGGGGTGCGGCCGGCGGTGGCGCTACTCATGGTGACGCCACCACGGGGTCGGTGGGCGGGACCCGGAGGTACGCCATGATCTGTGCGGCGAGTTCCGCGAAGACGGGCGCGGCCACCTGGCCGCCCAGGTTCAGGCCGCCGCTCGGCTGGTCGATCTTGACGAGGATCGAGACGCGCGGGTCCTGTGCCGGGATGAACCCGGCGAATGTCGCGATCGTGGAGTCGATGTCGTAACCGGTGGGGATCGAGACGAGCGTGGTGCCGGTCTTGCCGGCGACCTCGTAGCCGCGGACGCGGGCGCCGTGCCACTCCGGCGCCTCGACCACGTCGCGCATCATCGAGAGCATCGTCTGCGCGGTCTCGGGGGACACCACCTGGCGCACCTGCACCGGTTCGATCGTGCGGACGTCGCCAGCGGTGACGATCTGGGAGACCACGTACGGGCGCATCAGCACGCCGCCATTGGCGAAGGCGTTCACCGCGGTCAGCATCTGGATCGGCGTCACCGCCAGGCCCTGGCCGTACGAGTTGGTGGCGAGGTCCACGGGGTACCAGTCCGGGTTGGCGGGCGTGCGGAACGTGCCCTCCGCCTCCCCGGCGAGGCCGATGTGCGTCGGTTCGTTCAGGCCGAACGCGCCGAGGTACTCGTAGAAGCCCTCCGCGCCGATCTGCTCCGCGAGCCAGACCGACCCGGTGTTGAGCGAGGCCTGCAGGTATTCGCGCACCGTCACGGTGCCGTAGGCGCGCAGGTCCCAGTTGCGGATCGTGTAGCCGCCGACCTCCACCGCGCCGGAGTCCTCGTACGTGGTGTCCGGTGACACCTTGTGGAGGTCGATGGCGGCGGCGGTGGTGAGGGTCTTGAGGACGGAGCCGGGCTCGTACAGGTCGGTGATCGCGCGGTTCTTCACCAGCGCGTCCAGGTCCGGCGCGTTCAGGTCCATCGCCGCGAGGGAGATCGTGGGCTGCGAGGTCATCGCCAGCACCGCGCCGGTGCGGGGGTCCATCACGATGATGGAGCCGCTCTTCGCCTCGTACCGCTTCAGCGCCTCCTCCAGCGTGCGCTCCGCCATCGCCTGGATGAACCGGTCGATGGTGAGACGCACCTCGCCGCCGGCGATCGGGTCGCGCGCGCGCTGCTGCGTGAAGGCGATCGGCCGGCCGATGGCGTCACGTTCGATTGAGGCCCAGCCGTCGCGGCCGCGGAGGACGTGGTCGAAGTCCGCCTCCACGCCCCAGAGGCCGCTGCCCTCCAGCCCCACGTACCCGACGAGCTGCGCGGCGAGGTCGCCCTCCGCGTAGACGCGGCGGGAGGAGGGGAGCAGGCGGATGCCCCAGAGGTCGAGCGCCTCCAGTTGCAGGCCGCGGCCGTACTCCATCTGGCGCTGCACGACCACGTCGCCGTTGTCGGCGGACGTACCGAGCGACCAGAGCGTCTCCGCGTCCACGCCCAGGAACGAGGCCAGCCCGTCCGCCGCGGCGCGTGCCTGCTCGCGGTCGCGCCAGAGGAACCGGTCGATGTACAGATCCCACGTGTCCACGGAGGTGGCGAGGGGGTAGCCGGTCGCGTCGAGGATCGCGCCGCGCGAGGCGGGCAGCGTCGCCGCGCCCTGTCGGGTGACGGCGGCCTGCTCCAGGTAGTCCTCGTGGTTCACGATCTGGACCTGGTAGAGGCGCACCATGACCGCACCGATCGCCCCGAGAGCGAGCAGCGCGAGCGCCCAGTGGCGCCAGGTCACGTGGTCCGGGCGGTTGGTGCTCACCCGTCGTCCTTCATCTCGCTCGATGCACGGTCGGGTGGGGAGACCCGCCGCGCGCTACTCAAATCCCGGGATCGACCCGATCAACTCTTCCCACCACGCCGGTTCCGACACGGGCTCCCGCTCCGGGGCCTGCACGTACCGGCGGGGGAGCGGTTGGTTCGCCGGCGCCGGAGCGGTCACGCTGATCCGCATGGTGTCTTCCGGCACCACCATCCCGAGCCGGGTCACGGCCTGCTCGCGCAGCCGCTCCAGGTTGGAGGTCTGCGCGATCTGTGCCTCCAGCAGCCGGATGTTCGCGTCCAGCGACTGCCGCTCCAGTTCCAGGTCGCGCAGCGTGTAGCCGACCTCCGCCACGCGGCTCGTCTGCAACACCTGTACGAGGCCCACCGCCGCGACGGCGAGGAGCGCGACGGATATCAGCATCAGCCGCGACATCCGCTGTCGGGCCACGCCCCAGCCAGTGGGGAGCGGGCGCGCGGCGGCGCGCGGGCGCGCCTCGCCGGTGGCGGCGCCGGTCGCGGTCTGGTTCACGCGCGGCTGACGCGCAGGCCGGCGGATCCCCGGAAGCGCGGCCATCAGGCGGCCAGCCGTTCCGCCGTGCATTCGGCCACGCGCACGCGCGCGGAGCGGGAGCGCGGGTTGCGCGCGACCTCCTCCTCGGAGGGGCGCAGCGGCTTTCGCGTGACCTCGCGCAGCGTCGCGTGGTGGTCGCAGGTGCAGACGGGCTGCCGCGGCGGGCAGATGCAGTCGCGGCTGTGCAGGCGGAAGAACTCCTTCACCCGCCGGTCCTCCAGCGAGTGGAAGGAGATGACGACGAGGCGCGCGCCGGGCCCGGCCAGCAGGCCGCGCGCCGCCTCCAGCGCCGTGTCCAGTTGTTCTAGTTCGCGGTTCACGGCGATGCGGATCGCCTGGAAGGTGAGCGTGGCGGGGTGGATCGCGGCGCGGCGGCCCGGCGCGTGGCGGTGCCCCACGGCGCCCTCCACCGCGCGGGCGAGCTCGCCCGTGGTGCGGAGGGGGCGGCGCGCGACGATCGCGCGGGCGATGCGGCGGCTGCGGTGCTCCTCGCCGTACTCGTAGATGAGGGCGGCGAGGCTGTGCTCGTCGTAGTCGTTCACGATGTCGGCGGCGGTGACCGGCGCGTCCGGATCCATGCGCATGTCCAGCGGCTCATCGCGCTGGAAGGAGAAGCCGCGACCCGGCTGGTCCAGTTGCAGGGAGGAGACGCCGAGGTCGAACAGGATGCCGTCGACGGGCGCGAAGCCGTGCGCCTCGCAGATCGCCGCGACATCCTCGAACGCCCCGCGCACGAGCAGCACGGCGTCCCCGTAGGGGGCGAGATGCTCGCGGGCGATGGCGAGGGCGGCGGGGTCACGGTCGATGCCGAGGAGGCGGCCGCCGGGCTGCGCGGCGGCGATGGTGGCGGAGGCGTGTCCGCCCAGGCCGACCGTGGCATCCACGTAGCGTCCGCCGGGGCGCACCGCCAGGCCGTCTACGACTTCTCGCAGCATCACCGGCTCATGGCGCGGGGCGGGATCGGTCATGCGTCGCCCTCGGCGCCGGTGACCAGCGCCTCACGTTCCCCCGCCCATCGATCAGGATGCCATATTTCGAGGTAATCGCCACAGCCGATGATCAATACCTTGCTGTGGATATCCGCCTCGGTCCGTACCTGGGGCGGAAGCAGGATGCGGCCCTGCTTGTCCAGTTCCACGGCGTAGGCGTCAGAGAGGAAACCGCGGCGGATCCGCCGGGCGGTGACGCTGCGGTTGCCGTCCTCGCTGCCGAGGCGGCGCTGCACTTCTTCGTCGAAGGTCTGCTGTGTGTACATCTCCACGGCCCCGTCCGGGCCGGCGCGGAGGACGCCCCCATCGACGAACGCGTGCCGGTAGCGGGCGGGGATTGCTACCCGGCCGCGTTCGTCGATGGAGTGCTCGAAGGTGCCGAAGAAGAACACACCCGCCACCTTCGATTCGCCTCATGTGAGGAGAGGGGGTTGCGTCCCATTCCTCCCCACAACGCCCCAGAATCTACCATCCTGCTGCCAGCGTTGCAACATCCCCACCCGGACGCCCCCGCCGGGGCTCGATTGGCGCACCAAACAGCAGGGCCCGCCGGATTCCGGCGGGCCCTGCGAGGGGTGGCGAGGACGCTGAGGTCAGGCGGCCGCGCCCCCGGAGCGGCGGCGCATCGCGGCGAAGCCGATGCCGCCGACCACCACGACCGCAATCACGATGCCGGTGATCAGCGCGATGTTGAGGCCCGGCTCGCCCACGTCGGAGCGGGCCATCAGGGTGCGGGACTGCGTGGCGACCAGCGGCAGTTCCCAGACCAGCGCGCCGTCGTCCTCCACGCGGTCGGCGTTCTGCTCGGTCACCTCGCCGGGCAGCGCCACGCGGACGACCATCTTCGCCTCGCCGAACATCGTCGTCGCGAACGCCAGGTCCTCCGAGGGCGGGGGCGTCTCGGTCGTGGCGTCGAAGACCCAGAGGTCGCCCTCCTGGCGGAGGACGAACGTCTCGAAGAGGCCCTCCTCGCCGGTGAGGAACTCGCCGTCCTCGCCGCCAACGGCCTTGAACGTGTCGTTGATCGTCTGGCCCACGTCGGCGCCGGCGGCGAAGGGGACGGTGACCTTCACGCCCACCTGCGTCTCGGTGTCGACGGACTCCACCACGGCGCCCTCCGGCAGGGCGGAGGTGTCGATGTCCTCCGACATGTCCGGGATCTCCTCGCCCTCCGCGAAGGCCTCGAGGGTCGCGCGGTCGAAGGCGAAGAGGACGCCCACCGTGCCGGAGCCGTCGTCGTTGACGCGGATCTCGATCTCGGCGGTGATACAGGCGCCGGCGATCAGCGCGATCGCGAGCACGGGCAGGAGCAGCAAGCGGCGCATGGGCGGCCTCCACGGGTCGACGCCGCCGGTGCGCGGACGCCCGCCGAGTGTACCGGCTGGCCCGCCCGGCGGCGCGCGCCGTTACGATCCGCCTCGGAGGCTGCGATGGCGTACCGCGTCGGTGTCCTGACGGTGAGCGATGCCGGATCGCGCGGCGAACGCGAGGACACGGCGGGTCCCGCCGTGGCGGCCATGCTCGCCGCCGCCGGGTTCGAGGTGGCGGCGACGGCCCTCCTGCCGGACGAGCCGGACGAGATCGCGGCGCTGCTGCGGCGCTGGGCGGACGTGGAGGACTTCGCGGTCGCGGTCACGACCGGGGGGACGGGGCTCTCGCCGCGCGACCGGACGCCCCAGGCCACCGAGCAGGTGATCGACTACCGCGTGCCCGGGCTGGAAGAGGCGATGCGCGCCGCGAGCATCGCGCTGGTGCCCGCGGCGATGCTCTCGCGCGGCGTCGTCGGCGTGCGCGGGCGCACGCTCATCGTGAACCTCCCCGGCAGCGAGCGAGGCGCGCGCGAGAACCTGGCGGTGGTGCTGCCGGTGTTCGCCCACGCCTGCGCGCTGCTCCGCGAGCGCGACGAGGAGACGGCGCGCGCCCATCGACAGACGCAGGCGGACGGACGCGCATGACCCCGGCCGCCTCGATCCGCTTCGATATCCTCACGATCTTCCCCGGTATGTTCGCGGGGCCGCTCGACCAGTCGATCCTCGGGCGCGCGCGCCAGGACGGGCTGATCGACGTCCACCTGCACGACCTGCGGGACTGGACGCACGACCGGCACCGCACCGTGGACGACTACCCGTTCGGCGGCGGCGCCGGCATGGTGATGAAGCCCGAGCCGATCTTCGAGGCGCTGGAGGCGATCCGGCCGCTCGCGGAGCCGGCGCCGTACGTCATCTACCTCTCGCCGCAGGGACGCCGCCTCGATCGCGCGCTGGTCGACGAACTGGCGGCGCACCCCCGCCTGCTCCTGCTCTGCGGCCGCTACGAGGGCGTGGACGAGCGCGTCCTGCAGCACGCCGTGGACCTGGAGGTCTCCGTGGGTGACTTCGTGGTCTCCGGTGGTGAACTCCCGGCGATGATGCTGCTGGACGCCGTGGCGCGTCGCGTGCCGGGCGTCCTGGGCGGCGAGGGGTCGCTGGCCGAGGAGTCGTTCGAGGACGGCCTGCTCGAGTACCCGCAGTACACCCGCCCGGCGGTGTTCCGGGACTGGGCCGTGCCGGACGTCCTGCTCTCCGGCCACCATGCCGAGGTCGAGAAGTGGCGTCGCCGCGAGCGGCTGCTGCGTACGCAGGCCCGCCGTCCGGACCTCCTCGAAGGCGCCGCAATCACGGCGAAGGAGCGCGCCTGGCTGGCCGCGCAGGCGGGTACCGTCGCCGACCCCGGCTTTGCGCAGCGGGAGGTGGACGGCGTCATCTTCCAGGCGCGCGTCGCGGTGGTCGCGACCACGCGCGGGCGGGTGCTCCTCCACCGGACGGCGGGGGAGAGCATCTGGTCGCTGCCGGGGGGGCGGCTAAAGGTGGGCGAACCGGTCGCCGACGCCGCCCGGCGGGAGATGCAGGAGGAGGCCGGGATGCGCGTGCGCCCCGGCGAGATCCTCTGGCTCCACGAGAACTTCTTCGAGTTCGCGGCCGCTCTCGACGGGCCGGGAGCGGGCCGCCCGGCGCGCCACCACGAGATCGGCATCTACGTGGAAGCGACCGTCCCTCCGCGGTTCGAGGAGCAGGAGGCGTTCACTGGCGCCGAACTGGCCGGCACGGCCGGGGAGTTCGCGCTGGAGTTCCGCTGGTTTTCGGTGGCGGAGATCGCCGCCGTGGACTTCCGGCCAGCGGCCGTGCGGCCTCGGCTGGAGGCGCTCCTGCAGGCTCGACGCTAGCGCCCGAGGCGGGCTACACTCGTTTTTCGCGCGGCCTGCGCCCGCGCCTCGTATCTCAAGCGACCCTCGATGGGATGACGGCCATGACCGTAGATCTTCGTGAACTTGCCCAGCCGCGCCCGGCCTCGCTGGCCGCGCTGCCGGAGTTCGGCCCCGGTGACACCATCCGCGTGATGGCCCGCGTCGTCGAGGGTGACCGTGAGCGCCTCCAGCCGTTCGAGGGCGTCGTGATCCGCGTGAAGGAGGGCCCGGCGGGCTCCTTCACCGTCCGCCGCATCGCCTCCGGCGTGGGTGTCGAGCGCACCTTCCCCTGGAACAGCCCCCGCGTGGACACCGTCACGGTGACCCGCCGCGGCCGTGTCCGCCGCGCCAACCTGTTCTACCTGCGTGGCCGCACCGGCCGCGCCGCCCGTGTGAAGGAAGCGCCGCGCCGCCACAAGTAGCGCGCCGCCCTCCTGCAGGACGACCGGACGCCGGGTGAGAGCCCGGCGTCTTCGTGTCCGGCGCTCACGGGCCGCTGCGGCCCTCCGGCCTATGATCGCGCCATGACCTCTCTCCGCTCGCCGCGCCCCCGTTACGTGAAGGTCGCGGTGAACGCCGGCCGCGCGACCTACATGACCTTCTCCTACGCCGTCCCGCCGGGTCGCGAGGTCGTCGCGGGCGACGTGGTGCACGTCCCCTTCGGGAAGCGCTCGCTCCAGGGGATCGTCGTGGAGGGGCCGTTCGATACGCCGGGCTACGACCCGGATGCGATCCGACCCCTCGACCCGCCCGTGGAGGGCGCCCCGAGCGTCTCGCCAGACCGCCTCGCGCTCGCGGAGTGGGTGCGCGAGTACTACCTCTCCCCGGCGTGGGAGGCGTTCGCCCTCGTCCTGCCGCCAGGCGCGGGCGAGCGGCCCGTCACCGCCGTGGCGCGCGGCGAGGGCGAGCCGGTGGCGCTCTCCGAGCGCCAGGCCGCGATCTACGACGCGCTCCGCGAGGAGCCGGTCGACGTGGACGACCTGCGCACCCGCCTTGCGGAAGTCGTGCCCGCGCGGTCGTTCGAGGCGGCGCTGAACGTGCTGCTCCGGCGCGGGCTGGCGGTGCTCCGCTACCGCCTGGACCGTCCGCGCGGCCGTGCGCGGGTGGTGGAGGTTGTGCGCCTGGTGGTGAGTCCCTCGCGCGCGCGGGCGTTCTCGGAGGGCATCGCGGGGCGGCGCTCATCGCGCCGGGCGCGGGCGATTCGGGCGGCGCTCGATGCCGGCGGCAGCCTGCCGTACGACCGCGCGGTGCGCGAGGCGCGCGGCGCCCCCGCCGTGGAGACGCTGATCGAGGACGGCACGTTCGTCCGGGACGGGGAGGCGGTGCGGCTCGCCATCGCGCCGCAGGCGGCGGAGCGGCTGCTCCGGGTGCTCTCCCGTGGCCTCGTGGAGCAGGCGGCGGCCGCCGTGCTGGACCGCCTGGCCGCGCTCGGGGAGGCCGGTGATCGCCCGGAGTTGCCCGTGCGCGGCCTGCCGGCGGAGGCGGGCCGGGAGACCGCCACCGCCATCGACCGGCTCGTGGAGGTCGGGCTGCTGACGCGGGCCGAGGTCCTCGACCGCCGCGATCCGCTCAGCGCGCTGCAGGTCGTGGTGCGCCCCGCGGTCGAACTGGTGCCGGAGCAGCGCGCCGCCTCCGCCCGCATCCGCGCCGCCATCGACGCGCGCGAGGGGCAGGGGATGCTGCTGTGGGGCGTCACCGGCAGCGGCAAGACGGAGGTCTACCTGGATGCGCTGCGCCACACGATCGAGCGGGGGCGGCGCGCGCTGGTGCTGGTGCCGGAGATCGCGCTGACGCCTCAGACGGTGCGTCGCTTCGCGGAGCGCTTCCCCGGACGGGTGGGCGTGCTGCACTCCGGCCTCTCGCTCGGCGAGGCGTATGACCAGTGGCACGCCATCGCGGAGGGGCGTTTCGACGTCGTGATCGGCTCGCGCTCCGCGGTGTTCGCGCCGCAGCCGGACCTCGGGCTCATCGTCATCGACGAGGCGCACGAGTGGACGTACAAGCAGCACGACCCCGCGCCGCGGTACGACGCGCGCACGGTGGCGCTCGAACTCGGGCGGCGTGCCGGGGCGGCCGTGGTGTTCGGGACCGCCACGCCGGACGCGGAGTCGTGGTTCGCGGCCGCCGAGGGCCGGCTGGAGCGCATCGACCTGCCGCGTCGCATCCGCGCGGTGGAGGACCCCCAGAGCGGGCGGGTGCGGCTGTGGCCGGTCTCCGACCTCCCCGAGGTCGAGGTCGTGGACATGCACGGCGTGAACCGGCTCTTCTCCCCACGCCTGGTCGAGGCGCTCGGCGAGGTCCTCGACCGGGACGAACAGGCGATCCTGTTCCTCAACCGCCGCGGGTTCGCCGGCTATCTGCTCTGCGCGCGCGGACACTCCCCGACGTGCACCTCCTGCGATGTCTCCATGTCGCTGCACGAGGACGGGCGGCTGGTCTGTCACCAGTGCGGGCGCAGCCGCCGGTTGCCGCCGGCCTGCCAGCAGGACCGCTGCGGCCTGCCGCTGCGCCCGCTCCGCGCCGGTACGCAGCAGGTGGAGACGGAGGTGCGGCGGCACTTCCCGACCGCGCGCGTCCTGCGCTGGGACCGCGACACCGCCCGCACCCGGGAACAGCACGAGGCGATCATCGGCGCGTTTCAGCGGCAGCATGCGGACGTGCTGGTGGGCACGCAGATGGTGGCGAAAGGTCTGGACCTGCCGCTGGTGACGCTGGTTGGCGTGGTGCTGGCGGACTACTCGCTGCGCGAGGGCGACTTCCGCTCACGCGAGCGGACCTTCCAGTTGCTGGTGCAGGTCGCCGGCCGCGCCGGGCGTGCGCAGCGTGATGGCCGCGTGATCGTGCAGACGCTCCGCCCGGAGGAAGACGCGGTGGCTTTCGCGGCCGCGCACGACGTGGACGGCTTCTTCGAGCGTGAACTCGCGTGGCGCTCGGAGCGCGGCTACCCGCCGTTCAAGCGCATGGTGCGCCTCCTCTTCCAGCACACGAACGAGGCGTATGCCGCGGAGGAAGCGCGCCGCATGGCCCTCGAACTCCGCACGCTCGCGGTCGACCGGCCGGGGGTGGAGGTCACGGGGCCCACGCCGCCGCAGGTGGCGCGTTCCCGCGGGCGTCACCGGTGGTCGATCCTCGTGCGCGGCGATGCGCCTGCGGACCTGGTGCGAGACCTGGACGACCTGCCGCCCGGCTGGGTGGTGGACGTGGATCCGCTGGTCGTCAACTGACGCGCGGTCAGCGCCTGATGCGCGCGACTTGCCACGTTTCACGACGTTGACGGGGTCGGCGGATACAATCGCCCGAGCGCCCAGGGAGGCCTCGGAACGCATGACGGTACGGCCGATCCGCTATCTCGGTGACCCGGTGCTGCGGAAGCCCGCGCGCAAGGTGTCGCGCATCGACGACTCGATCCGACGGCTGATCGAGGACATGACGGAGTCGATGTACGCGGCGCACGGCGTGGGCATCGCAGCGCCGCAGATCGGCGTGCCCCTGCGCGTCGTGGTCATCGGCCTGCCGGACGAGGAGCCGTTCGCGCTCATCAACCCGGAGGTGGTGAAGCGCAGCGGGGAGCGCCGCCTGGACGAGGGCTGCCTCTCCGTCCCCGGCTACCGCGGCAACATCACGCGTTCCATGCAGGTCGCCGTGAAGGCGCTGGACGCGAACGGGCGCGAGGTGCGCATCAAGTCGGAGGGCGACCTGCTGGCGCAGGCGCTGGAGCACGAGGTCGACCACGTGAACGGCACGCTGTACGTGGACCACCTGGACTCGAAGGACGACCTGATCAAACTGGAGCCGGCATCTCCGCGGGACGAGGCGCGCTAGTGGAGTACCTCACGGTCCTGCTGGCGGTGGTCGCCGCGTTCTACTTCATCCTGCTGCGGCCGGTGATGATGCAGCAGCGCAAGCACCGTCGGGACATCTCCACGCTCGCCATCGGCGACGAGGTGCTGACCTCTGCCGGCTTCTATGCGACCGTCATGGAGATCAACACGTACGAGGATCGGCCGATGGAGATTCTGCTGGAGGTGGCGCCCGGGGTGATCCTGCGCGGCACCCCGGGGGCGGTCGACTCCATCGCGCGTCGGGCAGATTCGCCCGACACTGGATCGGGCGACGTGGACAGCAGCAGCGCAGTCGTTCAGGATGCCGCGGACGCCTCGTCCACGGCGGACCGTTAACACCACCAGATGACCACCACCGTACTCACCCAGACAGACGCACCAGTCCGCAGCCACGAGGGTTCGTTCATGGAGATTCTGCTCGACGCCGCCCCGGTCACCATCACCCGCGAGTCCACCTCCGTGCGCGTCATCGCGCGTCCCGCCTCGATCGCCATCGCCGGCGTCGCCGCCGTCCACACCGGGTCGAGCATCGTCGCCCGCCGCCGCCTCTCCGACGAGGAGCCGGAGGAGTGGGAGAAGCGCGACGAAGAAGACGACGACGATGACGACGATGATGAGGATGAGGACGACTGGGACGACGACGAGGACGACGACGACTGGGACGATGACGACGAGGACGACGACGACTGGGACGAGGACGACGAGGACGAGGACGACTGGGAAGACGACGACGAAGACGAGGATGACTGGGACGACGAGGATGACGACTAGTGCGCCGTCCCGCTCCTGACCGACTTCGCATTGACCACCCGAGGGGCCGGTAACCGGTGACCCGACTCCGCCGTCTGCTCCCGCTCCTCAGCATCCTGGTGCTGACCGCCGCGGCGCTCTACACGATCTGGCCGTCCCAGCCGGACCGCTTCCTGCCCGCCGGCGTCCCGTGGCCGGAGGGCCGCGGCGTCACCATCGGCAACTTCGAGCGCGAGCGGATGCGCCTGGGCCTGGACCTGCAGGGCGGCACCCGCCTGCTGCTTCGCGCCGAGGTTCCCGAGTCGTTCGAGGGCGACCTGGAGAGCGCGCTGGACGGCACCGTCCGCGTCCTGCGCCGCCGCGTGGACGCGTCCGGCCTCGCCGAGGCCGAGATCACGCGCCAGGGCGCGACCGGCATCTCAGTGCAGCTGCCGGGCCTCACGCCAGAGGAGGCGCGCTCGCTCCTCGGCCGCACCGCCCAGTTGCTCTTCTGCGAGCCCGCGAACGAGGAGATCACGCAGGTTGGCGCGTGTGACGCGAACAACCAGTGGCAGCGCGCCACCGGCACCGTGGACGGCCAGCGGGTGGCGCTGACCGGCCGCTACCTGCAGTCCAACGCGTTCGTGGCGTTCGACCAGATCGGGAACCCCTCGGTCGGGTTCGAGTTCCAGGGCGACGGCGGGTCGCTCTTCGAGCAGATCACCACGCGGCGGCTAGGCCAGCAGATCGCGATCTTCCTGGACAACGAACTGCTGTCGGCGCCCGTGGTGAACGGCGTGATCCGCGATTCCGGGAGCATCACCGGCCTCACCCTGGAGCGCGCGCGCGAACTGGTGATCCAGTTGAACGCCGGCGCGCTGCCGCTGGAACTGACCGTGCTGCAGGAGCAGTCGGTCGACGCGACGCTGGGCACGGACTCGGTCCAGCGCTCCGTGCTGGCCGGCGAGATCGGGCTGATGCTCGTCGCGCTGTTCATGATCCTCTACTACCGCCTGCCCGGCCTCGTCGCCTCGAGTGCGCTCATCGTCTACACGGTGTTGACGCTGGCGGTGTTCAAACTGCTGCCGGTCACGCTCACGCTGGCGGGCATCGGCGCCTTCGTGCTCTCCGTCGGCATGGCGGTGGACGCGAACATCCTGATCTTCGAGCGGCTGAAGGAGGAGATGCGCTCCGGCCGCTCCTACGCGGGCGCCCTGGACGCGGCGTTCTCCCGCGCATGGCCCTCGATCCGTGACTCCAACGTCACCACGCTGATCACGTGCCTCATCCTGTACGTGCTGGGCGGCGGTATCGAGGTGCCGTTCCTCGGGTCATTCGACGCGCCGCTGGTCCAGGGCTTCGCCCTGACGCTGGCCGTCGGCGTCATCGTCTCGATGTTCTCCGCGATCGTGGTCACGCGGACGTTCATGCGCTTCTTCGTGGGGCTCACCATCGCCCGACGGCATGACTGGTTCCTGCCGGAACTTGCCCCGGACACGACCGGCCGAGGGGAGTCGCAGGCGTGAAGCAGATCGATCTGGTCCGCATCCGTGGCCGTCTCTTTCTGGTCAGTGGGATCGCCGTCCTCCTGTCGCTGGTAGTGCTGGCGATCCCGCCTGCACTGCGCCCGGGCATCGAGTTCACCTCCGGCACGACGATGCTGGTCGAGTTCCAGCGCTCCGTGCCGCAGGCCGATCTGCGATCGGTGCTCACTGACCTCGGGCACCCGGAGGCGCGCATCCAGTCGACCGCCGGGAGCACCGAATACCTGATCCGCATGAACGAGCTGGAGGTCCCGGAAGGCTCCTTCACCGAGGTCGCTCCGGAACCGGAGATCGAGGGCTTCGGCCCCACGCCGGTGGAGCCGGTCGCCACGGCGAAGCTCGGTGCGGAGGGGTCGACCGGCGAGGTGGTGCTGCGTGCGGCCACCGGTGGCGACGCCTGCACCTTCGGCGACGTGGCCGGCCGGTTCGCGAACGGCACCGAGGCGCAGGTGATCGAGCCGATCGGCTGCGCCGAGGGCGTGGTCTACCGCGTGATCGTGGGCGAGGTCGCCGGGTACATCCGGGCGTCCGACCTGCGCGAGATCGTGGAGATTGCACCGGCCGGCGCGGTCACCCAGGACGCCGGTGAGCGCACCGTCATTGAGCAGCGGCTGAACGACGAGTTCGGGGCCTTCACGGTGAAGGAGTTCGCGAGCGTCTCGCCGACGGTCTCCACGGCAGCCGTCCGGAACGCCGCACTGGCCGTGGTGGTGGCCTCGCTGTTCATCATGGGCTACGTGGCGTTCGCGTTCGCCAGCGTCCCGCAGCCGTTCCGCTACGCCGCCTGCGCGATCATCGCGCTGGTGCATGACGTGGTGATCACGCTCGGCGTGTTCTCGGTCCTGGGCAAGGTCGCGGGCATCGAGGTCAACCTCATGTTCGTCACCGGCCTGCTCACCGTGATCGGCTTCTCCGTCCACGACTCGATCGTGGTGTTCGACCGCATCCGTGAGAACGTCCGGGTGATGCCGGGTGCGTCGCTCGCGGAGAACGTGAACGCCGCGCTGCTGCAGACGATGGCGCGGTCGTGGAACACCTCGATCACGCTGCTCCTGACCGCGGCGGCGATGCTGACGCTGGGCGGCGCGACCATCCAGTCGTTCCTGCTCGTGATCTTCGTCGGCGTCATCGTCGGCACCTACTCGAGCGTCGGCATCGCCGCGCAGTTGCTGGTGGCATGGGACGAGGGCGACTTCGACCGCTTCTTCCGTCGCCGTCGGGCAGAGGCGCCGGCCGCGTAGGTGGGCCTCGCACGAGACTGAGGATCGAGGGCGGCCGCGAGGCCGCCTTCGTCGTGGTCAGCCCTGCGGGTCGCCTCGCAGGATGCGCGTCTCGCCCTGCCGGCGCGTGACGCCCTGGCGGTCCAGCGTCTCCAGCACCGCCTGCGCGTTGCGCCGGTTCGTGTCCAGCAGGTCGCGCACCTCCGCGAGTGAGAGTGCGCCGCGCTCTCGCAGCGCGGCGACGATGCGCGCGCGGGCGGTCTCAAACACCTGCGCGCCGAGCAGCACGCCATCGCCGCAGTCGACGATGCGTCCGGAGGCTTCGAGATACGCCTGCACCTCTGCGTCCAGCGGAACGCGCGGCGGCTGGAGGCCACCCGCCTCGATCGCGCTCGCGGCCGCCTCGATCTGGGCGGCGAGCGGCGGCGGCGGAGCCGGCGTCCAGCCCGCGCGCGCGACGCCATCGCCGGCGGCCACCACCTCCGGCGCGAGCCCGCCGAGGATCGCCGGGAACTCGCGCGCGCCCAGGCCCAGGCCGCTGCGCAGTTCCTCGCGCGGCATCGTGAATCGGAGCGGGTGTGCCGCGTGGTACGCCTCCAGGCGTTGCACGGCTTCGCCGCGCAGCGCGTCCAGGCGCGCGGCGGTCAGGAGCAACGGCTCGCCCGTCGCCGGCGCGAGCGACCGCACCAGGCCATCGGCGACGAGCGCCTCGATCACGGTGAGCGCCGCATCGCGCTCCAGTTCGACCGCCCCGGCGAGGGCAGTTGCGGTCGCCGGCTCCAGCCGCTCGAGTGCCGCGATCAGGCGGCTCTCCGGCGTGCCACGCGCGCGCTCGGCGAGGCGCGCGAGGACCGCCGGGTCGGTGCGCCGGTGGCGTGGCGGGTTCACCTCCAGCAGCCGTCCGCCGCCCACCGTTTCGTCCGAGACGCGGTAGACGAACAGGTCGCCCGTCGCGGCGGCGACCGGCTCCGCGAGGATGAACTGCGCCCAGCCCTCCCCCGGCCCTTCGACCGCGTCGCCACCGAGGACGCGCGCCCGCGCCTGCACCTCCGCCGATCCGATGTGGACGGCGACGCGCAGGTTGTGGCGCAACGTCTGTCCTTCCAGCACCCGCACACGGGCGTCGAAGGCGCGCACGCTGGCCATGCGGCCGGGGCGCGCGAGCACTTGGCCGCGCGCCACCTCGTCCGTGTCGACCCCGGCGAGGTTCACGGCGGTGCGGGTGCCGGGCAGCGCCTCCGTCACCTCGTTGCGGTGCGTCTGGAGGCCGCGGATGCGCGCGGTGCGCCCGCCGGGCGTGAGTTCGACCGTGTCGCCCACGGCGAGGCGGCCGTCGAGCAGCGTCCCCGTCACCACCGTGCCGAAGCCCGGCATCGTGAACGCGCGGTCGATGCCGAGGCGTGGGCGTCCGATGTCGCGCGGCTCCGGCACGCCATCGAGTGCCGCGTCGAGGGCGGCGCGGAGGTCGTCCAGGCCGGCGCCCGTGACGCTGGAGACCGGGACAACCGGCGCGCCCGCGAGCGAGGTCGGCGCGAGCGCCTCGCGCACCTCTTCCGCGACGAGCGCGGCCCAGTCCGGCTCCACCAGGTCGGCCTTGGTCAGCGCGACGACCGCGTGACGCACCTCGAGCAGGTCGAGGATCGCCAGGTGTTCCCGTGTCTGCGGCATCACGCCCTCGTCTGCCGCGACGACGAAGAGCGCCAGGTCGATGGCGCCGATGCCGGCGAGCATGTGGCGGACGAAGCGGACGTGCCCGGGCACGTCCACGATCGACACCTCGCGGCCGGAGGGGAGCGTCATCCACGCGAAGCCGAGTTCGATCGTCATCCCGCGCTCCTGCTCCTCGCGGAGCCGGTCCGGGTGGATGCCGGTGAGCGCCTGGATCAGCGATGACTTGCCGTGGTCGACGTGACCGGCGGTGCCGAGGACGAACACGCGCGGCCTACTCGAGCACGCGCGCGAAGGCGAGTGTCTCGCGGCCGCAGGCAGGGCAACGGTCGGGGGCTTCGTCGCGCGGGACGCTCTGGCGGCTGTTCGTCACGCCGAGCCAGATGTCGTCGCGGAGCCGGTCCGGGCCGCCGGGGCGGTGCTGCGGCCCGGTCGCGTCCGGGCGCATCTCCTCCGCGAGGCGGCGGCTGACCTCCGCCTCGCTCATCGGCGCGATGAGGCGCACGAGCACCTCGCGGCCACAGTGAGAACAGCGGTACACCTGCACCGCCATCGCGTCAGGCCTCGTCCGGCTCGGGGAGCAGGTCGGCGAACACCTCGTTCGCCAGGAGCAGGCCGCGCTCCGTGAGGCGCAGGCGGTTGCCCGTGGTTTCGAGGAGCCCGAAGCGGGTGTATCGGTCGATGACCGGGCCGTAGAGATCCTCCGCGCGCACGCCGAAGCGAGCCGCGAAGTCGGGGAGGGAGACGCCCTCCATGAGCCGCAGCCCGAGGATCATCGCGTCCGCGCGCAGCGTCTCCTCGTCCGGGGTCTCACCGCCGGCGACCTGGCGCAGTTCCGTGCGGCCGGTCGCGACCTTCTCCTCGTAGGAGGCGTTCACGCGCTCCTCGTACTGGTTTGGGGCGTCCACGTTCGCGAACCGGCGTCCGGCGAAGAAGGAGTGGGCCCCGGCGCCGAAGCCGAGGTAGGGCTCAGCGCGCCAGTAGACGAGGTTGTGGCGGCACTCGCGATCGGGCTTCGCCCAGTTCGAGATCTCGTACTGGACATAACCAGCGTCGGCGAGGCGACGGCGCGTCCACTCGTACTGGTCGGCGGCCATGTCCGGGTCGGGGGCGGGCAGGAGGCCCTTCGACACGCGGTAGAAGAGCGCGGTGCCCGGCTCCACGGTCAGCGCGTAGCAGGAGAGGTGCTCCGGCTCCAGCGCCAGGATCTGCTCCACGGTCTGCTGCCAGCGCTCCAGCGGCTGGCCGATCAGCCCGAAGATGAGGTCCAGGTTCAGGTTGTCGAACCCGGCCGCGCGCGCGTCCGCCACCGCCTGCACCACACGCTCCGGCGAGTGCTGGCGCTCGAGGAGTTCGAGTTCGTCGGCGTGCATCGACTGGACGCCCATCGAGAGGCGGTTCACGCCCAGCGCGCGCAGGCCGCGCAGGTGTTCCAGCGTCAGTTCGGTGGGGTTCGCCTCCAGCGACCACTCCACGTCTGGGGCGATGTCGAAGTTCGCACCGAGGCCCGTGAAGATCGCCGCGAGGTCGTCCAGCGACGTGAGGCTCGGCGTGCCGCCGCCGAAGAAGATGGTGCGCACCTGGTAGCGGCGAGCCGCCGGCGCCCACAGTTCCATCTCCCGCACCAGCGCCGGGGTGTAGTCCGGCACCAGGTGGTCCAGTCCCTCGTAGGAGTTGAAGTCGCAGTAGCCGCACTTCGAGGTGCAGAACGGCGTGTGGAGGTAGAGCGACAGCGCCGGCTTTCGCTCGGCGGGCGCGTCCGCGGTCGGGGCGAGGGGCTGCGAGGTCATGCGCGCAAGGGTACACCGGCGCCGCCGTAGGCGGCCCGCCTGCCCGCTGCCCCTACACTGGCGGCATGTCTCGCCACCTCACCCCCCGCGACCTGCACGACGCCCTCGACCGCTGGCGTGGCCGCGGCCTGATCTCCGGCGACCAGGCGGAGGCGATCGCCGCCTTTGAGGCGGCCGAGCGCGCCGAGGCCGGTCTCCCCGAACCGTCCGAGGACGATGGCCTCGCGGCCGGGAGCGTCCTGGCGTACGCGGGCGTGCTGGTGGCGCTGGGCGCGGTGCTGGGCCTCTACCTCACCGTCCTGTCCGATGCCGGCGCCGCCGCCGAGGTCGGCGTGTCGTGGGTGATCGTCTCGGTCGCGCTCGGCCTGACGCTCGGCGCCGGGCGCGTCTCCGCGGGCGCGGCGCTCACCGATGCGCTCGGGTTCGCAACGACGGTGCTGGTCGCGTGGGCGATGTTCCAGACCGTCGATGCCGCCGGCTGGATGAACGATTCCAGCGACGCCGAGGTCCGCCAGATGCGGATGTCGCTCGCCATCGTCGGCGCGGTGGTCGCGGCGGCCGGGTGGGGCCTCGCGCGGCGCTACTCGCCGATGTCAGCGCTCGCCGCCGCGGTGGCGGCGGTGTGGGCGGCCGCGGCGCTCGCGTGGGTGTTCACCGGCGTCGACCGCGAGGGCCCGGGCACGGCCGGCGGGCAGGTGGCCGTCGTCGCCGGCTTCGTGCTGGCCGCGGGAGCGAGCGTCACCCCCGCGCTGATCGGGGTGCAGGAGCGCGCTCGCACCTGGGTGCTCGTCGGCGCGCTCGGCGCCGCGAACGTCGCCGCGTTCATCCTCGCGATCAGCGACGGCGGGATCTTCGAGGGGCTGCTCCTGGCGTATGCGCTCGGCCTCGGTGTCGCCGCGCTGGCGCTGCGGCGTCGCGCGGTGCTCGTCTTCGCCGCGATCACGCTCTACGAGTACGTGGGCCTGGTCGTCTTCCGCACGTTCGAGGGCGCCGTGGCGGCGATCATCGTGCTCGCGCTCGTGGGCCTCGGCACGGCGATCGGCGGCACGGCGGTGCAGCGCGGGCTGGCGAACCGCTTCCTCCCGCGCTTCCGCTGAGGCGCTTCCGGGCCGCGCTGGCCGGGGTAGAATCCTCGCACCACACACATCGCAACACGCAGGACGGGAGGGCGCATGGCGCTCACGGACGAGCAGCGCGCCTACATCGACGCGCACAACCTCTGCATCCTCGCCACCGGCAAGCGTGACGGGTCGCCGCAGATCTCCAGCGTCTACTACGACTGGGACGGCGAGCACCTCTACATCTCCGTCACCAGCGACCGCGCGAAGTGGCGTAACGCGATGCGCAACCCGAACATCGCCGTCCTCATCCCGGACGGGCGGAAGCAGCTGATCCTGTACGGGACGGCGTCCGGCATCGAGCACGCGCCGGAGCGGGACGAGCGCATCATCGGCATCCGCCGCCGCTGGGGACGCCCGGTGCCGGAAGACCTCGACCGCGCCGCCTTCACGAAGGAACTGGACGAGGCGCTGCGCGTGGTCCTGCGGTTCACCCCGCAGCGCGCGTTCTCGAACGACTGACCGGAGGCCAGGAATGCCCGTGTTCACGCCGGAGCAGGAGGCGTACCTGCGCGAGCGGCAGCTGTGCGTGCTGGGCACGGGCAAGCGGGACGGCTCGCCGCAACTATCGATGGTCACCTACCTGTATGACGGCACGCGCCTGCTGGCGTCCGTCACGAAGGACCGTGCGAAGTACGCGAACATTCGGCGGCAGCCGAAGGTGGCGGTGCTGGTGCCGGACGGCCGGCGGCAGCTCGTGATCTACGGCACCGCCGAACTGCTGGAGGGCCGAGAGCGGGACGCGGCGATCATCGCGATCCGCGCCCACCAGGGCGACCCGCTGCCGGCAGACTACGACCTCGACCGGTTCTCGAAGCGGCTGGACGAACTGCAGCGCGTGGTCGTGCGCGTCACCCCGGAGCGGGCGTTCTCGAACGATTGAGGCGCGCATGCGACACTCGGCGTTCCCCGGTTGGCGGACGCGAGGTGTCAGGTGCTGAAGACCCACGGTTGCGGTGAACTGCGCGCGGAGCACGCGGGCCAGCCGGTGACGCGGGCCGGCTGGGTGCACCGCCGCCGCGATCACGGCGGCCTCGCCTTCATCGACCTCCGCGACTCCACCGGCCTCGTCCAGGTCGTGTTCCACCCGGACCGCGCCCCCGCCGCCTTCGCGACCGCCTCCGAGGTGCGTTCGGAGTTCGTCCTGCGCATCACCGGCGAGGTGCAGCCGCGCCGTGCCGGCACGGAGAACGCCGACCTCCCGACCGGCGCGATCGAGGTGCAGGCGAGCCGCGCGGAGGTCCTCAACACCTCCGACACACCGCCGTTCCCGGTCAACCAGGACACGAACGTGGACGAGTTGACCCGGCTCCGGTACCGCTACCTGGACCTGCGCCGGGAGCGCATGGCGCGCAACATGCGCCTCCGCCACCGCGTGGTGAAGTTCATGCGCGACTTCATGGACGACCAGGGCTTCATCGAGGTGGAGACGCCCGTCCTCAACCTCGCCACGCCGGAGGGCGCCCGCGACTACCTGGTGCCGAGCCGCGTGCACCCGGGCTCCTTCTACGCGTTGCCGCAGTCGCCGCAGCAGTGGAAGCAGCTGCTGATGGTGGGTGGCGTGGACAGGTACTTCCAGATCGCC
This sequence comes from Chloroflexota bacterium, assembly GCA_045863195.1. Classification (GTDB taxonomy): domain Bacteria; phylum Chloroflexota; class Dehalococcoidia; order UBA2979; family UBA2979; genus W-Chloroflexi-9. The sequence continues at coordinate 134,946 of BTUI01000003.1, read as the reverse complement.
CGCTGCTACCGCGACGAGGACCTCCGTGGCGACCGCCAGCCGGAGTTCACGCAGTTGGACATCGAGATGGCGTTCGTGGAGGAGCAGGACATCCTGGACCTCACGGAGCGTCTGTACATCGCGCTGGCCGCAGCCGTGGGCGAGTCGTTCGAGGTGCCGGCTCCGTTCCCGCGCCTGACCTACGCGGAGGCGATGGAGCGCTACGGCTCCGACAAGCCCGACCTGCGTTACGGCCTCGAACTGCGCGACCTCTCCGCCTTCGCGGTGCGCGGCGAGTTCCGCGTCTTCGCGCAGGCGGTGGAGGAGGGCGGCCGCGTGCGCGGTTTCGCCGTGCCGGGCGGTGCGGACATCGGCCGCCGCGGGCTGGACGCGATGACGGAGATGGCGCGCGCGGCGGGCGCTTCCGGCCTCGTCTGGGCGCAGTTCGCGGGCGACGGCCCGCTGGACGCCCTGACCGCCGAGGAGATCAAGTCGCCGGCGGCGCGCTTCTTCACGCCGGACGTATGGGCCGCCATCGGCATGGCCTGTGGCGCGAGCCGCGGCGACCTGCTGCTGATCGCTGCCGGGCCGGATGCGCTGACCTCGAAGGTGCTGGACACGCTCCGCCGTCACATGGCGGAGGAGCGCGGCCTGGCGCGGCCGGACATGCTCGCGTTCCTGTTCGTGACGGAGTTCCCGGCGTTCGAGTGGGACGCCGAGGACGAGAAGTGGAGCGCCGTCCACCACCTCTTCACCTCGCCGTTCATCGAGGACCTGCCGCTGCTCGCCAGCGACCCCGGCTCGGTGCGCTCGCACGCCTACGACCTGGTTTGCAACGGCCAGGAGATCGCCTCCGGCTCCATCCGTATCCACTCCCGGGACGTGCAGATCCAGGTGCTGGAGACGCTGGGCCTGACGCTGGACGAGGCGCGCGAGAAGTTCGGCCACATGCTGGAGGCGTTCCGTTACGGCGCGCCGCCGCACGGCGGCATTGCGCCCGGCATCGACCGCACGGTCGCCCTCTTCGCGGGCGAGCGAGACATCCGCGAGGTGATCGCCTTCCCGAAGACGAAGTCCGCCTCCGACCCGATGACGGGCGCGCCCGCGCCCGTCGCCGAACGGCAGTTGCGGGACGTCCACATCCGCCTGGACGAGGTCGCCGAGGAGGCGCTGGCCACGACGGCGGCCACGCTCGACGAAGCCGGGGAGTAGCGTCCCGGTACGCGCCGGGGTTCTACGGTATGCTCGCGATCTGACACATACGGCGCGCCCACCGCTGGTGAGATGAGCACTCTTCGATGAGCCAGAATCGGCTGCTCGCGATCATGTTGTCCGTGCTCGCCGGCCTCGTGCTGGTCGTGGGCGGCCTCTCGGCCGTCCTCCTCCTCTCCGGGGGCGAGGATGGCGGCGACGGTGGCTCCGGGGGTGACGGCACCTCTACCGCCATCGGCGGGAACCCCGCGGAGGCTGCGAGTGGACGCCTCCGCCTCGGCGGCACCGACCCGGTCACCCTTGACCCACACATCGCCGGCGACGCGACCTCCGCCGAGTACATCGTGGAGATCTTCAGCGGGTTGGTGACCCTCACCCAGGACCTGGAGATCGTCCCCGACCTCGCCGAGGGGTTCGACGTGAGCGCGGACGGGCGCACGTACACCTTCACGCTGCGCGAGAACGCGAAGTTCCACTCCAACCGCCAGGTCACCGCGGAGGACGTGAAGTGGTCGCTGGAGCGGGCGGCCTCGCGCGACCTCTCCTCGCCGACCGCGCTCGCCTACCTCGGCGACATCGTGGGTGCGCGCGAGCACTTCTTCGGGCTCGCCGAGGGCATCCCGGGCATCGAGGTCGTGGACGAGCGCACGGTGCGCATCACGATCGACGCGCCGAAGCCGTACTTCCTCGCGAAGTTGACCTACCCCACGGCGTTCGTCGTCGACCGCCAGCAGGTGGAGAGCAACCCGCGGAACTGGACGCGCCGCCCGAACGGCACCGGGCCGTTCCGCCTCACCGAATGGCGGCTGGGCGAACGGATCGTGCTCCAGGCGAACCCGGACTACGTCCTGGGTGCGCCCCGCCTGAGCGAGGTGGTGTACCTGCTCGCCGGTGGCTCCGCGCTGACGCGCTTCGAGAACGGCGAACTGGACGTCGCCTACATCTCCATCAACGACATCGACCGCGCGCGTGACCCGAACTCCAACCTCGGGCCGCTCTACAAGGCGTGGCCGGAGTTCTCGATCTCCTACATCGCCTTCAACACGAACGTGCCGCCGTTCGACGACGTGCACGTGCGCCGCGCGATGGGCCTCGCGATCGACCGCGCGAGGATCGCGGAGGTCACGTTCTCGAACATGCTCTCGCCCGCCACCGGCATCCTGATGCCGGGCATGCCGGGCTTCCAGACGACCGACCTCACGCTGCCGTTCGACCCGGAGGCGGCGCAGGCGGAGCTGGCGCTCTCGAAGTACGCCGACAACATGCCGCCGATCGTCATCACCGAGGTGGGCGCCGGCGCCGAGGCGCGCACGGACACCCAGGCGTTCCTGGAGCAGTGGCGCACGATCCTCGGCATCCAGGTGGAGATCCGCCAGACGGACTTCGCGACGTTCCTCGCGGACCAGGACGCGGGGCGGCTACAGGCGTTCAACGCCGGCTGGATCATGGACTACCCGGACCCGGAGGACATCCTGGACCTGAAGTTCCACTCCGGCTCCTCGCTGAACGACGTGGCGTACTCCAACCCGGAGGTCGACACGCTGCTCGACCGCGCGCGGACGGAGGCCGACCCGGCGACCCGCATCGCCTACTACCAGGAGGCGGAGCGGCTGATCGTGCAGGACGCCGCCTGGCTCCCGCTCTACTTCTCCTCCACGCACGTGGTGGTGCAGCCGCAGGTGACCGGATGGTTCGAGCCACCGATGGTGGTGCCGCGCCTCCGCCACATCGAGGTGTCCCGCTAGCGGGGACGGCGTCGGGGAGGGCATCGCGTGGGCGCCTACATCGTCCGTCGCCTGGCCTGGCTGCCGCTGATCCTGTTCGTGGTGTCCTTCGCCACGTTCACCCTCGCGCGCTACGGGCCCGGCGATCCGGTCTCCGTCGCCGCCGGCCAGGTGCGCGACCCGGAGGTGCTGGAGCGCGTGCGGGCTGAGCGCGGCCTGGACCGGCCGCTGCCGCAGCAGTACGCGACGTGGGTGATGAAGGCGGTGCAGGGCGACTTCGGCGAGTCGTACCTGCAGCAGGGCTTCTCCGTCTCTGAACTGATCTTCCCGCGCATGTGGATCTCGGCGCAGCTGGGGTTGGTGGCGCTGATCATCGTCTTCGCGCTGGGCATCCCGCTCGGGCTGCTGGCGGCGAGGTTCGCCGGGACGTGGCTCGACCCGATGATCATCGGGACGTTGCTGTTCCTGCAGGCAATCCCGGTGCTGGTGGTGATCCCGCCGCTGATCTGGCTGTTCGCGATCCAGCTGGGGTGGCTCCCCGTCGGCGGCTGGGACGGCATCTTCGAGATCTGGTGGATCGCCGGGGTGATCGCGATCCCGATCCCGGACCCCCACCTCTACATCCCGCTCGTCGCATTCACGCTCCCGGGCTTCGTCGGCGTCGCGCGCCTTGTGCGCATCTCCGCGCTGGAGGTGAACTCGGCCGACTACGTCCGCACCGCCCGGGCGAAGGGGCTGCCGGAGGCCACGGTGCAGTTCCGCCACGTCCTGCCGAACTCGCTGCTGCCGCTCATCACCGTGGTCGGCTTCGCCCTCGCCGGGATCATCGAGGGCGCCCTCTTCGTGGAGACGCTGCTCGGCATCAACGGCATCGGCCGCTTCACGTTCGAGGCGGTGACGAGCCGTGACTACGACGTGATCCTCGCCACCACCGTGATCTTCTCGACGGCGTTCGTCCTCACGAACCTGCTCGCCGAGATCTGCTACGGCTTCGTGGACCCGCGCGTCCGCATCGGCGCGTCGCGCGGATGAGTACCGCCGCCGCGCCCGCGGACGCTCCGACCGGCGTCGCCCGCCAGGAGGGGGAGAGCGAGTGGTCGCTGGTCTGGCGGCGGCTGCGCCGCAAGCGGCTGGCGATGGCTTCGCTGGTGGTCATCGTCGTCATCTACACGATGGGCATCTTCGCCTCGTGGCTCGCGCCATACTCCTACAACGAGATCAACCTCGACCGGAGCCTGCAGGGGCCGAGCCGGGAGCATCTGCTGGGGACGGACCGCCTCGGGCGGGACATGCTGAGCCGGACGATGTATTCGGCACGCACCACGCTGATCGTCACCACGGCGGTGGTGCTGAGCGGCGGGCTGGTGATCGGCAACGTCCTCGGGCTGCTCGCCGGCTACCGCGGCGGGTGGGTGGACACGCTGATCATGCGCGCCGGCGACATCTTCTCCGGCCTACCCAGCCTGATCATGCTCATCCTCATCAACGTCACCCTGGGCCCCCGCGTCACCGAGACGATGCGCTGGATCGAGGACCACACCTTCATCGATGGCCTCGTGGCCAGCGGGTTCGCCTCCTACCTGCTCGTGTTCGGTGCGCTCTCGCTCTTCTTCTGGGTGGGGACGGCGAGGATCATCCGGGCGCAGGTGCTGACGTTGCGGGAGAGCGACTTCGTACTCGCGGCGGAGTCGGTGGGGGCCACGCCGTGGGGGATCATCCGGCGGCACCTGCTGCCGAACGTCTCCTTCCTCATCATCCTGTCGATCTCGGCCACCCTGGGCGGGATCGCCGGGTCGGAGATCGTGCTGACCTGGTTCGGCGTGGGCGTGCAGCCGCCGGCCGCCTCCTTCGGCGCGATGCTGTACGAGGGCTCCGGGGCGCGCACGTTCGCCACGCACCCGCACCTCCTGCTCGTGCCGGGGACGGTGGTGACCGCGCTCCTGTTTGCCTTCAACCTCCTCGGCGACGCCCTGAACGACGCGATCCGGGGCCGCTGAGGTCGCCCGCGGGGCTGACGGACGGCTGAAGGCGGGAAAACCCCGAGGGCGGCCCGAAACGGGTCGCGTGCTATAGTCATTTCACGTCAGTTACGGCCCGGATCGCGCCAAATACGCCTGTGTGCGTGGCGCCGGGCGCGCGTACTACCGGCATCATCAGGCGGGATCGCAGGCGAAGGTACGGCTCTTTGGGCACCACGGTTGAACGTCTGGAACGCGCTCGGGTCGCACTCGAGATCGAGGTCGACCCGGAGCGGGTCGAGAAGCACACGGAGCGTGCCGCGCAGCGCATCTCGCGCCAGGTCCGCATCCCCGGATTCCGCCCCGGCAAGGCGCCCCGCAACATGGTGGAGCGCCACGTGGGCTCCGGCGCCATCCTCCAGGAGGCGCTCGAGGAGTTGATCCCCGAGGTCTACAACGAGGCGATCGCCGAGCTCGACATCGACGCCATCGACCAGCCTGAGTTCGACCTCAAGTCGACCGAGCCGCTGGTCGTGACGGCGACCGTCCCCGTCCGCCCGAAGGTGGACCTGGGCGACTACCGCGCACTGCGCGTGCCGAAGCCGGACGCCCCGGTGACCGAGGAGCAGGTGGAGCAGACGAAGGTCGCCCTCCGCCGCCAGTACGCCGTCCTCGAACCCGTCGAGCGTGCCACCCAGTGGAACGACCACATCCGCGCCGACGTGAAGGTCACCGTGGAGGGCCAGGAGTCGTACTCGGAGGAAGACGCCGAGTTCCCCCTGCGCGAGGGCTCAGTGGTCTCGCTGCCGGGCTTTGTCGACCGGCTCGTGGGCCTCGAGGCCGGCGAGCACACGATCGAGTTCACGCTACCGGACGACCTCCCCTCCGAGACGCTGCGCGGCAAGCGCGCCACCTACGAGGTGAAGATCCACGAGGTGAAGCAGGAAGTCCTGCCGGAACTGGACGACGAGTTCGTCGCCTCCCTGGACGAGGAGGGCGTGGAGACGGTCGCTGACCTGGACGCGCGGCTCCGCAAGGACCTCGCGGCGCAGGCGGAGCGCGCCGTCCGCGAGCAATACCACAACGAGATCATCGACCTGCTCATCACGCAGGCGAACCTGGACTACCCGGATGTGCTGGTCAACCGCGAGGTCGACCGCGTCATCGACCGCGAGTCCAACCACGCCTCCCACTCCCGCGAGGGCTTCGAGAACTGGCTGAAGTCCATTGGCCGGACCGAAGAGGAAGTGCGGGACGCGTTCCGCCCGGAGGCTGACCTCGTCGTCCGCCGCGCGCTCGCGCTCGGCGAGCTGATCGAGAAGGAGTCGATCGAGGTCACTGAGGCCCAGATCGACGAGGAGATCGACAGCCTGCTCGCGCAGATGACCGGGGGCAACCCGGCGAACCAGCAGGCGATCCGCGGGCTGATCGACACGCCGGACGGGCGCAACTCGATCCGGTCGCAGCTGCTCACCCGCTTCGCGGTGGAGCGGCTGGAGGAGATCACCTCGCAGGAGGACGGCGGCGAGTCCGCCGAGCCGCGCCGCACCAGCCGCCGCCGGCGGGGTGGTGCGGACGAGGCCGCCGATGGCGAAGCCGAGACGGCCGAGGCATCCGGCGAGGCTGCCGCGGAGTAGCCGCCGCCCGGCGAATGCCGGGGTACGATGGATCGACGACGACGTTCGATAGAGACGGACAGGAACCCTCGGATGACCTACCGCGCGCCGCGTCACGAAGACTTCTCGCCCGGCTTCCTCAAGCCGCAGAACATTGTGCCGATGGTGGTAGAGACGACGGCGCGCGGTGAGCGCGCCTACGACATCTACTCGCTGCTGCTCAAGGAACGGATCATCTTCCTCGGCACGCCGATCGACGACCAGGTGGCGAACTCCATCGTCGCCCAGTTGCTGTTCCTGGACCGCGAGGACCCGGAGCGGGACATCTCGATCTACGTGAACTCCCCGGGCGGCATGATCTACGCCGGATTGGCGATCTTCGACACGATGAACCTCGTGCGGGCTGACGTCAGCACCATCGCCGTGGGCGTGACCGCGTCCATGGGCACCGTGCTGCTCTCGGCCGGCCACAAGGGAAAGCGCTTCGCGCTGCCGAACGCCACCATCCACATGCACCAGGCGCTGGGCGGTGGCTCCGGCCAGGCCAGCGACGTGGAGATCCAGGCCCGGGAACTGATCCGCAACAACGAGAAGATCCGCCAGATCCTCTCGGACGCCACCGGCCAGTCCCTGGAACGCATCAAGCAGGACACCGACCGCGACGTGTACATGACCGCCGAACAGGCGAAGGAGTACGGGCTCGTGGACGAACTGCTCTCGAAGCCGGAGAACGCCTAGCCCTCGGGCGGGCAACGAGGCGGCGGCACGCCTCGCGGAGGATCGGGTATGGCCGGGAGCACGACGCGCGGCAGTCGGGTGCAGTACAACTGCTCCTTCTGTGGGAAGAACCAGGATCAGGTCAAGCGCCTGATCGCGGGCCCCGGCGCGGTCTACATCTGCGACGAGTGCGTCGAGCTCTGCCAGGAGATCATCAACGAGGAGTCCTCCAGCGGGAGCAAGACCGCGACCAAGGGCGGCAAGGGACGCCTGCGCACGCCGCAGGAGATCGTCAGCCACCTGGAGGAGTACATCGTCGGCCAGGAGCGCACCAAGCGGACGCTCGCCGTCGCCGTGTACAACCACTACAAGCGCATCGACGCACCGCCGCAGGCGGACCTCGACCTCGAGAAGTCCAACATCCTGCTGATCGGCCCCACGGGCACCGGTAAGACCGAGTTCGCCCGCACGCTGGCGAAGATGCTGGACGTCCCCTTCTCGATCGCGGACGCGACCGCCCTCACCGAGGCCGGTTACGTGGGCGAGGACGTGGAGAACATCCTCCTGCACCTCATCCAGTCCGCCGACTTCGACATCCAGAAGGCGGAACGCGGGATCGTCTACATCGACGAGATCGACAAGATCGCCCGCAAGAGCGACAACCCGTCGATCACCCGCGACGTCTCCGGCGAGGGTGTGCAGCAGGCGCTGCTGAAGATCATCGAGGGCACGGTCGCCTCGGTGCCGCCGCAGGGCGGCCGGAAGCACCCGCACCAGGACTTCATCCAGATCAACACCGCCAACATCCTCTTCATCTGCGGCGGCGCCTTCGAGGGCCTCGAGAAGTTCATCTCCAAGCGCACCGGCTTTGGCGTCCGCTCGATGGGCTTCGACCGCGACGCGCGCCCGCGCGAGGAGATCGAGGCGGAGCGCGCCCAGATCCTGCGCCACGTCACCCACGACGACCTGCTCCAGTTCGGGCTGATCCCGGAGTTCGTCGGGCGTCTGCCGGTCGTCTCCACGCTGGACCCGCTGGACGTGGACATGATGGTCGCGATCCTGACCCAGCCGAAGAGCGCCGTGGCCCGCCAGTTCCAACGCCTCTTCGCCCTGGACGACGTGGAGTTGTCCTTCACGGACGACGCCCTCCGCGCCATCGCGGAGCGCGCGATCGCCCAGAAGACCGGCGCCCGCGGCCTCCGCACGGTGCTGGAAGAGACGCTGATGGAAGTGATGTACGAGATCCCCTCGCGGTCCGACATCAAGAAGTGCGTCGTCTCCGCGGAGACCGTGATCAACCGCCAGCGCCCGCTCCTCCTCACCGCCGCCGGCGGCGCCGTGGAGTTCGAGCAGGACACCGCCCGCTCCGCCTGACCGAGGGCTCCCGACCGCCGGACATGCCGCCTCGGACGGGGCGGGAGCCGGTGCTATCCTCGCGAGCGGAGTCAGCATGGCCGCCGCCACCCAGCCCCGCGCGAAGAAGCAGCGCCTCGACCAGGTGATGGTGGAGCGTGGCCTCGCCACGGGCCGTGACCGCGCCCGCGCGCTCGTGCTGGCACGCGAGGTCCTCGTGGACGGCCAGGTCGCCCTCCGTCCCGCTGCTCCCATCGCCGAGGATGCGGTGATCGAGGTGAAGACCCCGCCGCCGTTCGTGAGCCGCGGCGGCGAGAAACTGGCGCATGCCCTCGACCGCTCCGGGATCGACCCCGCCGGCCGGCGCTGCCTGGACGTGGGCGCCTCCACCGGCGGCTTCACGGACTGCCTGCTGCAGCGCGGCGCGGCGCATGTCGTCGCCGTGGACGTTGCCTACGGCGAGTTCGCCGCGAAGCTGCGGGACGATCCGCGCGTCACGCTCATCGAGCGGGTGAACGCCCGCTCGATGGAGCCGTTGGATCCCCCCGTCGACCTGCTGGTGATGGACGTCTCCTTTATCTCCGCCGCCACCGTCCTGCCCGCGGTCGCCCGCTCCGTCGCCCCTGGCGGAGACCTGCTCGTCCTCGTGAAGCCACAGTTCGAGGCGGGTCGGGAGCAGGTGGAGAAGGGCGGCGTGGTGCGCGATCCGGTCGTCCACGCCACCTGCATCGGCCATGTCGCGCTCGCCGCGATCGACCTCGGGCTGCGCGTCAGCGGCGTGATCCGTTCGCCGCTGCTGGGCCCGGCGGGTAACCGCGAGTTCTTCCTCTGGCTGCGCGTCCCCGCGCCCGGCCTCCCCGCGACGTCCGAGGCCGCCGCGTGAGCCCGCTCAGCGCGCCTCGTGCGGTGGTCGTCGCCTACCACCCCGCGCTCCCGCGGGCGGGGGAGGTCGCGGCCGCGCTCGTGCGGCAGGCGGAGGCGGCCGGCGTCCCCGCGACCCTCGACGCCCTCGCGGACCCCTCACAGCAGGACGGCGATGGCTTCCTGTCGCACCTCAACGGTTCGGGCCTCCTCGTCTGCGTGGGTGGTGACGGGACGATGCTGCACGCCTCCGCCTACGCAGCGCAGGCCGGCGTCCCCGTCTTCGGCGTGCGCATGGGCCGCCTTGGCTTCCTCACCGAGTCGGTCGAGGACCGCGTGGCGGCGGACTTCGCCCGCGTCCTCGCCGGCGACGCGCGCCTCGAGCGGCGGTCGATGGTGCAGGCGCAGGTGGGGGAGTCGCCGGCGCTGCACGCCCTCAACGACGTGGTCATCGGCCGGGCAACCCTCGGACGCACGATCTCCGTGGAGGCGCGCATCGATGGGGTGCTGCTCGCGGAGTACCGCGCCGACGCGATCGTCGTCGCGACGGCGACCGGGTCGACGGGGTACGCCTTGTCCGTGGGCGGGCCGATCCTCCACCCGAGTTCGGACGAGATGATCCTCGTGCCTGTGGCGCCGCACCTGACCCGTGCGAACGCCCTCGTGCTCCCCGGCGGCGCGCGCCTCCGCCTCTCCGTGGAGCGCGGCTACGAGGCGATGCTGGGCGTGGACGGCCTACACCACCGGCCGGTCGACTCCGGGTCGGTGGTGGAGATCACCCGCTCCCCGCGCACGGTCGACTTCGTGCGGCTGGGGGACGAGACAGAGTTCTACCAGAACCTGGCCGTGCGCCTGGGCTGGCTGCGGCTGGACCACGTGATGGACGAGCCCGCCACCTGACGCTCCCGGGGCGCGCGGTTGTGCCCGCCGTTGGATATCCTGTACCCCTGATGACCACCGACACCCGCCCCGGCACCGAGGTCCGCGTCGAACGCGCCACCACGCGCGACGGCGAGGGGATCGCGGCGCTCATCAACTTCTGGGCGGCGCAGGGGCAGATGCTCCCGAGGACCCTCGGCGAGACGTACGAAAACCTGCGCGACTTCTTCGTCGTGCGGCAGGACGGGCGGGTCGTCGGCTGCGCCGCGCTGCACATCACCTGGGCCGACCTGGCGGAGTTGAAGTCGCTCGCCGTGGAGGAGTCCACGCAGTCCCGAGGGATCGGCGCGGCGCTGGTGCGCGCCTGCGTGGAAGAAGGGCGGGCGCTCGGCCTCGACCGGCTGTTCGCGCTCACCTACCGGCCGGGCTTCTTCGAACGCCTTGGCTGGCAGCAGGCGGACGTGATGAACCTGCCGCGCAAGGTCTGGAACGAGTGCTACCGCTGCCCGAAGTTCCCGGGCTGCGACGAAATCGCGATGGTGCTCGACCTCAAGCCGGCGGACGCCGCCTCGTGAGCGATCAGCCCGAGGCGCTCCCGACGCTCCTGCGCTCGGAGCCGCTCGCCTCGGCGGGCTACCTCAACATCACGCGCGACATCATCCGCTTCCCGAACGGCCACGAGGTCGACCGGGCGATCGTCTGGCACCCCGGGGCGGTCGCGCTGGTGGTGGAGGACGCGGACGGCCGCTGGCTGATGGTGCGCCAGTACCGCCACGCCACCGGCCGCGAACTCCTCGAGATCCCCGCGGGCACCCGCGAGGCAGGCGAGGCGCCGGAGGTGACCGCCGCGCGCGAGGTGCGCGAGGAAACGGGCTACGCCGCCCGCTCGATCGTGCGGTTGGGCGGCGCGTGGATGGCCCCCGGCTTCTGTTCCGAGTACATCCACTACTTCCTCGCCACCGACCTCCGCGCCGACCCCCTCCCCCAGGACCACGACGAGTACATCGCCGAGCCGGTCCGCATGACCCTCGATGAGATCGAGGCGGCGGTGGACGCGGGCGAGATCGAGGACTCGAAGACGCTGATCGCGCTCAGCCTGCTCCGGCGGCACCGGGCGCGGCAGGGGGCGTGACGCTCGCGGGGAACCGCGCGCGGCGGTAGGGTACGCGTGAGCCGGACGCCCTCGGGGTTGGGGGCGGGGCTCCTGGCAGCAGTCGAGGGGCAAGCGCATGGCGCAGGCGAAACCACGGTCGACGGTGGAAGCCGCCGTACGGCCCGTGAACCGCAGGCCGGGCCGTCAGTGGCCGTGGCCGCTGAGTCTCTACCAGACGGCGGTGGGCAAGAAGTGGGTCATGGCGATCACCGGTGTGATCGGCATGGGCTTCATTGCCCTCCACATGTTCGGCAACCTGAAGATGTACCTCGGCGCCGCGGAACTGGACCACTACGCGGAAGGCCTGCGGGCGATCGGCTACCCGATCCTCCCGAAGGAGAACGCGCTGTGGGCCATGCGCGGCCTGCTGCTCGTGGCGCTGGTCCTGCACGTCCACTCGGCGTTCTCGCTCTGGGCGATGAACCGCCGGGCGCGGCCGATGGGGTACCAGTCGAAGCGCGACTACATCGCCGCGAACTGGGCCTCCCGCACGATGAAGTGGACCGGGCCCATCGTCCTGCTGTTCCTGGCCTTCCACCTCGCGGACCTGACGTGGGGCTTCGCGAACCCGGACTTCGAGTACGGGCAGGTCTACCACAACGTGGTCGCCTCGTTCGAGCGCGTGCCGGTGGCGATCCTCTACATCGTCGCCAACCTCGCGCTGGGCGTGCACCTGTACCACGGCGCCTGGAGCCTCTTCCAGTCGCTGGGGGTGAACAACCCGAGCATCAACTGGCTGCGTCGCGGATTCGCTGCGCTGTTCACGGCGGCGATCGTCGGTGGGAACATCTCGTTCCCCATCGCGGTGCTCGCCGGCATCGTGGGTTAGGGGCGGCAGCATGGTGACCCTGGATTCCCGGATTCCGGACGGGCCGATCGAGCAGAAGTGGGACAACCACCGCTTCAACATGCGGCTGGTGAACCCGGCCAACAAGCGCCGCTTCAACGTGATCGTTGTCGGCACCGGCCTCGCCGGCGCCTCGGCGGCCGCGACGATGGCGGAACTCGGCTACAACGTGAAGGTCTTCACCTACCACGACTCGCCGAGGCGTGCGCACTCGATCGCCGCGCAGGGCGGCATCAACGCCGCGAAGAACTACCAGAACGACGGCGACTCCGCCTTCCGGCTCTTCTACGACACCGTGAAGGGCGGCGACTTCCGCTCCCGCGAGGCGAACGTGTACCGCCTGGCCCAGGTGAGCGTGAACATCATCGACCAGTGCGTCGCGCAGGGCGTCCCGTTCGCGCGCGAGTACGGCGGGATGCTGGACAACCGCTCCTTCGGCGGCGTGCAGGTCTCCCGCACGTTCTACGCCCGAGGCCAGACGGGGCAGCAGTTGCTCCTCGGCGCGTACTCCGCGCTGATGCGCCAGGTGGGCATCGGCAGCGTGGAACTGCACCCGCGGCAGGAGATGCTGGACCTGGTGGTGGTGGACGGCCGTGCCTCCGGCGTGGTGATGCGTGACCTCACCACCGGCGAGGTCACCACGCACGCCGCGCACGCCGTGGTGCTCGCCACGGGCGGCTACGGCAACGTCTACTACCTCTCCACGAACGCGAAGAAGAGCAACGTCACCGCCGCGTGGCGCGCGCACAAGCGCGGCGCGCTCTTCGCGAACCCGTGCTACACGCAGATCCACCCGACGTGCATCCCGGCGAGTGACGAGTTCCAATCCAAGCTCACGCTGATGAGCGAGTCGCTCCGGAACGACGGCCGCATCTGGGTCCCGAAGGACCCCGAGGACAAGCGCCCGCCGCACCAGATCCCGGAAGCGGACCGCGACTACTACCTGGAGCGGATGTACCCCTCGTTCGGCAACCTCGTCCCGCGCGACGTCGCCTCCCGCGCCGCCAAGCGGCAGGTGGACCAGGGCCGGGGTGTGGGGCCGACGCGGAACGGCGTCTACCTGGACTTCGCGGAAGCGATCCAGCGCCTGGGCCGCAAGGAGGTCGAGGAGCGGTACGGCAACCTGTTCGAGATGTACGACCGCATCACGGACGAGGACCCGTACGAGACGCCGATGCGCATCTACCCGGCCATCCACTACACCATGGGCGGCCTCTGGGTGGACTACAACCTGATGAGCACCATCCCCGGCTGCTTCGTGGCCGGTGAGGCGAACTTCTCCGACCACGGTGCGAACCGCCTCGGCGCGTCCGCGCTGATGCAGGGCCTGGCGGACGGCTACTTCATCCTGCCGTACACGGTCGGCGACTACCTCGCCGGGCTGCTCGGCCAGAAGGCGCCCGGCACCGATCACCCCGCCTTCGCCGAGGCGAAGAAGGGCGTGGAGGAGCAGACGAAGCGCTTCCTAGGCACGAAGGGCACGAAGTCGGTGGACCACTTCCACCGCGAACTCGGCCACATCCTCTGGGAGCACGCCGGCATGGAGCGCTCCCGCGAGGGGCTGGAGCAGGCGCTCCGGGACATCCCGGCGCTGCGCGCCGACTTCGACCGGGACGTGCGCATCCTGGGCTCCGGCGACTCGCTGAACGACTCGCTGGAGAAGGCCGGCCGCGTCGCCGACTTCTTCGAACTGGGCGAACTCCTCGTGCGTGACGCGCTCCACCGCGAGGAGTCGTGCGGCGGCCACCTGCGCGTGGAATCGCAGACCGAGGACGGCGAGGCGAAGCGGGACGACGAGCGCTTCTCGTACGTCGGTGCCTGGGAGTGGCAGGGCGCCGGCCAGGCGCAGGCCCTCCACCAGGAGCCGCTGACGTTCGAGCACGTCCACGTGGCGCAGAGGAGCTACAAGTAATGAACCTCACGCTGAAGGTCTGGCGTCAGGACGGCCCCCAGGCGCGCGGACGGTTCGAGACGTACCCGGTGCAGGGCATCTCCCCGGATATGTCCTTCCTCGAGATGCTCGACATCGTGAACGAGACGCTGATCGGGCAGGGCGTGGAGCCGATCCAGTTCGAGCACGACTGCCGCGAGGGCATCTGTGGCTCCTGTGGTGTCATGATCAACGGCAAGGCGCACGGTGGGCACGAGCGCACCGCCACGTGCCAGTTGCACATGCGCACGTTCAAGGACGGCGACACCATCGTTGTTGAGCCGTGGCGCGCCGGCGCGTTCCCGGTCATCCGCGACCTGGTCGTGAACCGGTCCGCGCTCGACCGCATCATCGAGGTCGGCGGGTTCATCTCGATCAACACCGGCTCCGCGCCGGAAGCGAACATGATCCCGATCCCGAAGGAAGTCTCGGACGCGGCGATGGACGCGGCCGAGTGCATCGGCTGCGGCGCGTGCGTTGCGGCCTGCCCGAACGGCGCCGCGCAGCTGTTCACCTCCGCCAAGTTGCAGCACCTGAACCTGCTCCCGCAGGGCCAGGCGGAGCGCTGGCAGCGCACGGTCGCGATGGTCGAGACGATGGAGGAGTACTTCGGCGGCTGCACGAACCACGGCGAATGCCAGTTCGCGTGCCCGAAGGGCATCTCCATTGACTTCATCGCGTACATGAACCGCGACTACATCAAGGGCAAGTCCGTGAACCGCCGCCTCGGCGGCCAGGGCCTCGCCCAGTAGCCCTCGCGGCTCGCGCAGACACGACGACGGCCCGCCACCCGGCGGGCCGTTCCGTTGCCAGCGCGCTCGCCGAAGCCTACCGCTGTGCCCTCGTGCGGGCGGGACGGGCGGCGGCCTTCGCCGCCGCCTTCGCTGCCGCGGCCGCCTCGTTCTCCTGCGCGCGGAACTGCGCCATCGCCGTGATCAGGCGTGCCGGCACCGGGCGCGTATAGGGGAAGCGGATCGTCCCCTTCTCCACCTCAAACCGCGCGAGGTCCTCCCTGAACCGCTCGAGGAGCGACTCGGTCACCGGGTAGAGGGAGTAGTGCTGCTTCCAGGCGGCGAAGAAGAAGACCGGCCCGTGGTGCTTGATGACGGGGATCTGGTAACTGATCCCCTCCTCGCCCGCCGGCACCGCCTTCCGCAGCGCCGCGCGCACCTTCCCGAGCACCGCCTGCGCCTCCGGCGGCAGCGTCCCGAAGTACGCGTCGACGGTGGTTGGCTTCGCCATGCGAGTCTCGCTTCCTGCGCCCAGTATCGCGCGATCAGAGGCGTGCGAGGGCCTGCGCTGGTGGCCTCGGGGCGTGGGAGGGCGGACGGTGGTGGTTCGACAGGCTCACCACGAGCGGTCGAGGGGTGCCGTTCCGGCGTTGCTGAGGGTTCGGGGAGCGGTCGTGTCCCGCGTGCGCGGCTTCTTGTGCCCTCGGGTTCGGCGTTGGTCCGCCTGCGCACCACCTCGCGGCTGAGCGTCGAGGCAGTGGGCGAACCGGTAGCCGTCCGCGCTTGCCTTCTTCCCGGCACGCGCGCAGCGCGTTGACGGATTCGGCCCGTCGCGGCAGCGACCGGGGCCCAGCCGCGATGGGGCGGAGCCCCATCGCATCTCATCCCCCTCGCCCGGGGGCGAGGGGGCAGGGGGAGTGGGCCGGGCGCGTCAGCGCCCGCTACAGCCTCACACCGCGCCTCGAACGCCGCGCAACCAGCAACGGAACGGCCCGCCGTCACCGGCGGGCCGTCGTCCTGCGCGCGGAGCGCGGGCGTCCGAGGGCGCCTACGGGCGCGTCATCTCCTCGGGCTTCACCCACTCGGCGAACTGCGCCTCGGTGAAGAGGCCGAGCGCGAGGCCGGACTCCTTCAGCGAGGTGCCCTCCTGGTGCGCCTTCTTCGCGATCTTCGCCGCGTTGTCGTAGCCGATGTACGCGTTGAGCGCCGTCACCAGCATCAGCGACGACTCCATCAGTTCGCGGATGCGGCCGTGGTTCGGCTCGATGCCCACGACGCAGTTGTCCGTGAAGGAGCGCGCCGAGTCCGCCAGCAGGCGGATGCTCTGGAGGTTGTTGTAGGCGATCACCGGCTTGAACACGTTCAGTTCGAAGTGGCCCGTCGCGCCGCCCACGGAGACCGCCACGGCGTTGCCCATCACCTGGGCGCACACCATCGTCACCGCCTCGGACTGGGTCGGGTTCACCTTGCCCGGCATGATGCTGGAGCCGGGCTCGTTCTCCGGCAGCCGCAGTTCGCCGAGGCCGGCGCGGGGGCCGGAGCCGAGCAGACGGATGTCGTTCGCGATCTTCATCATCGAGGCCGCGATCGTGTTCAGCATCCCGGCGAGTTCGACCTGCGCGTCGTGCGCGGCAAGCGACTCGAACTTGTTCGGCGCCGTCACGAAGGGGAGGCCGGTCAGCGCGGCGATCTTCGCTGCCACGCGCTCCGCGTACTCCGGGTGCGTGTTCAGGCCGGTGCCGACCGCCGTGCCGCCCAGCGCCAGTTCGTACAGCCGGGGCAGGACCGCCTCGATGCGCTGGATGCCGTAGGCGATCTGCTGGACATAACCCGAGAACTCCTGGCCGAGGGTCATCGGCACGGCGTCCATCAGGTGGGTGCGGCCGATCTTCACGATGCCCTCGAACGCCTTCGCCTTGGTGTCCAGCGCGTCGTGCAGGTAGCGCAGGGCGGGGATGAGGCTTCGCACGCACTCCTCGGCGGTGGCGATGCTCATCGCGCCGGGGTAGGTGTCGTTGGAGGACTGGGACATGTTGACGTGGTCGTTGGGGTGGACGGGCTTCTTCGACCCCATCTCGCCGCCGAGCATCTCGATCGCGCGGTTGGAGATGACCTCGTTCACGTTCATGTTGGTCTGGGTGCCGGAGCCGGTCTGCCAGACGACGAGCGGGAAGTGGTCGTCCAGCTTCCCGTCGATGACTTCCTGCGCGGCGCGCTTGATGGCGTCCGCGAGCGGCGCGTCCAGTTTGCCGAGGTCCTGGTTCACCTCCGCGGAGCAGTACTTCACGATCGCGAGGCCGCGGATGATCGGCTTCGGCATCCGCTCGATGCCGATCTTGAAGTTCTCCAGCGACCGCTGGGTCTGCGCGCCCCAGTAGCGGTCCGAGGCGACCTCGATGGTGCCCATCGTGTCGGACTCGATGCGCGTCCCGCTCATGCCCTGTCCTCCCTCGAGGTGTGCGTCAGATGCGAGGGGCGACCGCCATGCAGCGGTCGCCCCGGTGGTTCAGTCCAGCCCGAGGCCGCCCGCGATCACTTCGGGGTCGCGGCGACCAGTTCCTTCACGGCGTCCCCGGCGGCGACCAGTGCCTGGCGCTCCGCCTCCGACACCGGGATCTCGTACACGTACTGGATGCCGCCCTTGCCGAGCACGACCGGCGCGCCCACGTAGGCGTCCGTGATGCCCCACTGGCCGTCCAGCAGCGCGCAGCAGGGGAGGATGCGGCGCTCGTCCAGCAGGATGGCGTCCACCATCTCGATCGTGGCCACGGCCGGGGCGACGAAGGCGCTACCGGTCTTGAGCAGGTCCACGATCTCCGCGCCGCCGCGCTTGGCGCGGGCGACCACGGCCTCCACGCGCTCCGCCGGGAGCAGCTGCGTCAGCGGCACGCCGCCGACGGTGGCGTTCGACACCAGCGGGACCATGGTGGCCTCCGTGTGGCCGCCGAGCACCCACGCGGAGACATCCTTCACAGAGGTGCCGGTCTCCATGGCGATGAAGGTGCGGTAGCGGGCGGTGTCCAGCATGCCGCCCTGGCCGACCACGCGCTCCTTTGGGAAGCCGGAGGCCTCCAGCGCCACGTGGCACATGGCGTCCATGGGGTTGGCGAAGATCACGAGCACGGCGTTCGGGGAGCGCTTCGAGGCCTCCGTGACCACGCTGCGGACGATGCCGGCGTTCACGCTCAGCAGGTCCTCGCGCGTCATGCCCGGCTTGCGCGCGACGCCGGAGGTGATGACGACCACGTCAGAGTTGGCGGTGTCGTCCCAGTTGTTCGTGCCCAGCAGCGCGGAGGAGGTGCGCGTCCACGGCGCGGCCTCCGCGATGTCCAGCGCCTTGCCCTGCGGCAGGCCCTCCACAATGTCGATCAGCACGACGTCCGCGTAGCCGCGGGCGGCGAGGATCTGGGCCATGGTCGCGCCGGTGTTACCCGCGCCGACGATCGTCACCTTCTGTCGCAGGGGAGTGCTCCTGTCCTCGGCCGACCGCACGGATTCCGCCCGCCGGAGGCCGACTGCATCCGCCGCCCGAGGCGAACCCTCGGACGGCGGTCACTGAGTTCGTGCGCTACTTCATCGCCGCCTGGAGGTTGGCGTCCAGGGCGGCGAGGAACTGGTTGGTGGTGAGCCACGGCTGGTCCGGGCCGACCAGGATCGCGAGGTCCTTCGTCATCTGGCCGCCCTCGACGGTGTCGACGCAGACCTTCTCCAGCGTGCTGGCGAAGGTGGCCAGGTCCTTGTTGTCGTCCAGCTTGGCGCGGTGCTGCAGGCCCCGCGTCCACGCGAAGATCGAGGCGATCGGGTTGGTGGAGGTCTCCTGCCCGGCCTGGTGCTGGCGGTAGTGCCGGGTCACCGTGCCGTGGGCGGCTTCCGCCTCCACCGTCGCGCCGTCCGGCGTGAGCAGGACGGAGGACATCAGGCCGAGCGAGCCGAAGCCCTGCGCCACGATGTCGGACTGCACGTCACCGTCGTAGTTCTTCGCGGCCCAGACGATGCCGCCGTTCCACTTCAGGACCTGCGCGACGAGGTCGTCGATCAGCCGGTGCTCGTAGGTCAGGCCGGCGGCGTCCATGCGGGCCTTGAACTGGGTCTGGTAGACCTCCTCGAAGATGTCCTTGAAGCGGCCGTCGTAGGCCTTCAGGATCGTGTTCTTCGTGGAGAGGTAGAGCGGGTAGTTGCGCTGCAGGGCGTAGTTGAAGCAGGACTCCGCGAAGCCCCGGATCGAATCGTCCGTGTTGTACATGCCCATGGCGATGCCCGGGCCATCGAACTTCTGCACCTCGTAGGTGGTCGGCTCGCCGCCGCCGTCCGGGGTGAAGGTCATGGTGAGGCGGCCGGGACCCTTCACCAGGAAGTCGGTCGCGCGGTACTGGTCACCGTGGGCGTGGCGGCCAATGATGATCGGCTGCTCCCAGTTCGGGACCACGCGCGGGATGTTGGCGCAGATGATCGGCTCGCGGAAAACGGTGCCGCCCAGGATGTTGCGGATCGTCCCGTTCGGGGACTTCCACATCTGCTTGAGGTTGAACTCCTCCACGCGCTGCTCGTCCGGGGTGATGGTGGCGCACTTCACGCCCACGCCCAGCCGCTGGATCGCCTTCGCCGCGTCGATCGTGACCTGGTCGTTGGTCGCGTCGCGGTGCTCGATGCCCAGGTCGTAGTACTCGAGCTTGATGTCGAGGTAGGGGAGGATCAGGCGATCCTTGATGAATCCCCAGATGATGCGGGTCATCTCGTCGCCATCGAGTTCGGCGACGGCGTTCTTCACCGGGATCTTGGCCATGGGGACGCTCCTCCGTTACCTGCTCCGCACAGTGCGGACGGGTGAATGCAGGCCCTCGGAGTGCCGTTGCCGGAAGGCTGCCGGACGCAGCCACCCCATCCCGCGACTGCCCCTCAACGCGACGGAGGAGGGGCCCGTTGGGCCCGGGCGTGGGGCGTGTCCTCTCAGCGGCGCGCCGAGTATAGCCGCTTCGGGAAATACCGGCAGGCGGGCGCCCGGGGCGGTGTGACGCCCCGGGCCGTGCCTACAGCGGCATGTTCCCGTGCTTCTTCGGCGCCACTGAGACGGACTTCGTCTTCAGCATGTCCAGGGCGTGCGCGATCTTCACGCGCGTGTCGCGCGGGTCGATCACGTCGTCGATGTAGCCCTTGCCGGCGGCGATGTACGGGTGCTCCAGGCGCTCGCGGTAGTCCTCGATGAGGCGCTTGCGCTCGGCATCCGGGTCGGCGGCGGCGACGATCTCGCGGCGGCTGATGATGTTCACGGCCTGCGAGCCGGCCATCACGGCGATCGCCGCCGTCGGCCACGCGTAGTTCACGTCCGCGCCGAGGTGCTTCGAGCCCATCGCGTCGTACGCGCCACCGAACGCCTTGCGGAGGATGACCGTGATCTTCGGCACGGTCGCGGCGGCGTACGCGTACACCAGCTTCGCGCCGTGGGCGATGATCCCGCCGTACTCCTGAGACACGCCCGGCAGGAAGCCCGGCACGTCCACCAGCGTCACGATCGGGATGTTGAACGAGTCGCAGAAGCGCACGAACCGCGCCGCCTTCCGCGAAGAGTCGATGTCGAGGACGCCCGCCAGGTACAGCGGCTGGTTCGCCACCACGCCGATCGCCTGCCCGCCGATGCGGCCGAAGCCGACGACGATGTTCGGCGCGAAGTACTCGTGGACCTCCATGAACTCGCCGTTGTCGACGACGCGCTCGATGACGTCGCGGACGTCGTACTGCATGTCGGCCTCGGCCGGCACCACGGTCAGCACGTCGTCCAGGCGCCGGTCGATCGGGTCGCCGCCGTCCACGTGGGGGGCGTCGTCCATGTTGTTGCTCGGGACGTAGGAGAGGAGGCGGCGGACCTCCTCCAGGCACTCCTCCTCCGTCTTCACGGCGAAGTGCGCCACACCGGACTTGGAGACGTGGGAGGCGGCGCCGCCCAGTTCCTCCATGGTGGTCTGCTCACCGGTGACGGAGGCGATGACGTCCGGGCCGGTCAGGAACATCTGGCTGGTCTTCTCGACCATGAAGATGAAGTCGGTGAGGGCGGGCGAGTAGACCGCGCCGCCGGCGCAGGGGCCCATGATCACGCTGATCTGGGGGATGACGCCGGAGGCGGCCACGTTCTGGTGGAAGATCTCGCCGTACCCGGCCAGCGCGGAGACGCCCTCCTGGATGCGGGCGCCGCCCGAGTCGTTCAGGCCGATCACCGGCACCCCGGTCTTCATCGCCAGCGCCATGATCTTCGAGATCTTGGTGCCGACGACCTCGCCGAGGGAGCCGCCGAAGACGGTGAAGTCCTGCGCAAAGACGCAGACGGTGCGCCCGTCCACCTTGCCCCAGCCGGTGACGACGGCGTCGCCGTAGAAGTGCTCGCCGTCCTCTTCCCAGTCGTGGGCCAGGGCGTCGAGCTCCTCGAACGTACCGGGGTCGAGCAGCAGGTCGATCCGCTCACGGGCGGTCAACTTGCCGCGCTGGTGCTGCGCGTCGATCCGGTCCTGGCCGCCGCCCAGCTTGGCGCGCTCCTTCAGCGCGGTCAGCTGTCCGAGGCTCTCCTCGATCGACATGCGCAGGCCCTCCGGTGCGTGTGGAACGTGTGTCAGGGTGTCGGGTCGCCGTGGCGGGCGCCCCGAGGCGTGCTAGCCAGTATCCCTGCTGGAGCCGGAGACCGCCACCCGCCGCAGCCTCGTTCGGAACGAGCGCCGCGGTTCCGCTACGGCGTGGGGATGCGGAGCACCTGGCCGAGGGAGAGCGCGTCCAGCCCGCCCGGCCCGACGCCGTTCGCCTCCTCCAGCGCCTCGACCGTGATGTCGAACTGGAGCGCGATCCCGAAGGCGGTGTCACCCGGCTGCACCACGTACTCGCCGGGGCCTCCCGTGGAGACGGAGGGCGTCGCGGTGGCGCTCGGGATCCCGCCGGTGGTGCGCGGGATCCGCAGCACCTGGCCGATGAAGATCTCGTTCTCCTCGATGCCGTTCGCCTCGCGGATCACCTCTTCGGGGACGCCGAAGCGCGCGGCGATGGTGGAGATGGCGTCGCCGGCCTCCACCACGTAGGTCACCTCGTCGACGGGGGCGGAGGTCGTGCCGGGGCCGCTGACGACGGTGGGCGCGGGGAGGGTCGCGAAGGGCGTCGCCGTCGGGATCGCGTTCTGGCCGCCAGCCGAGGGCGTGGCGTTGCCGTCCTCGCCGCCACAGGCGGTGAGGGTGAAGGCGACCGTCGCCGCGATAACCGCGAAGGCGCGTAAGCGCATATGCGTCATCCGTGCTCCTGCCCCCATCGTAGCCGAGGGCGCGAGCGGCGGACAAACGCCAGCGGGATGCGTCAGCGAGCACCGCCGGCGAGCAGGCCGGCGAGCGCGGCATCGACCGAGGTCAGGAACATGCCCAGGGTCGTGGGATCGATCCGGTCGAACGTGTCGCCCTCGGTGTGGATCGCCGGGTCATCGCCGGAGTTGAAGGTGACCGCCGGGACGCCGACGGCGGTGAAGGAGACGTGGTCGGAGGAACTGAACGGCGGGAAGCGTCCCGGCTTCAGCGGGGTGACGACGCCGGCCTCCGCGATGCGGTCCAGGATGAGCGTGGTGAGTTCCCGGTCCCCGACGATCACCGGCCCGCCGTCCACCCCGGCCATGTCCACGTTCAGCATGAATCGCGCTGTCCCCGCCAGGTGCTCCCGGACGTACGCGCGAGACCCCCACAGGCCGATCTCTTCCGCGCCGAAGGCGACCACGCAGAGCCCCGGCGTCCGCTGCGCCCGTGCCACCTCCAGCACCACGGCGACGCCGGTGGCGTTGTCGTTGGCGCCGGGCCCTTCCGGCACGGAGTCGTAGTGCGCGCCGAGGTAGGCGTGGCATTCCGTTCCGGAGCGCGCGACCACGTTCTGCGAGACGCCGCTGCCGGATCCGGCCTGTGCGCTGACGGTGATCCGCTGGCCCAGGCCGGCCATCAGCGCCTCGCGCGCCTCGCCGTCCAGCGACAGCACCGGGATCGCTGCCTCGTACTCACCAAGGGTGCCACGGAACAGGCCGGGCTCGTGGTTGACGACGATCACCGCTCGGGCGCCCGCAGCCTCCGCCGCGCGCGCCTTCTCGGCGAAGGGAACGACCCCCCGGTCGAACACGACCACGCGGTCCTCCATCCCGACGCCGGCGAGGTCCGCCGCTTCGCCCACGCCCGCGAACACGGTCATCCCGGAGGCCTCGCCCATCGCGCCACCCCGCATCGACAGCGCGACGAGCGTGGTGCCATCCCGGAGCGTGACCTGCGAGGTGTCGAACTCCGTCTCGAACGGGAACTCCTCCAGCGAGACGGCGTAGCCGGCGGTGCGGAGCACCTCCGCGATGTAGTCGGCGGCGGCGCGTTCCTCGGTGGTACCGGCGGGCCGGCTGCCGATCTCGACGGCGAGGATGCGCACGTGTTCGAGCGCCGCGTCCACGCTGACCGGCGCCGGTGACGCCGGCGTGGGCGTCGGGGCGGAGGCCTCGGTGGTGGGCGCGCCCGGCGCCGCGGTCTGCGGCGCGGTGGCTGCTCCGGCGGCCACGGTCGCACCGGCCTGGCCGGCGGGGACATCGAGCGTGGCGGCGGCGGGCGTCTCGGAACAGGCCAGCGCGAGTGCAGCGAGGAGCGCGCAGGCGGGCAGGCTGGCGCGCGGGATCAGCAACGCACGGCGCTCGCGACGGGGGTCGCCGACATCTTCACTCCTGCGCGGTGGGAGCGCCGGGTTGCCGCGTCAGCGGCGGGGGACGTTTCGGTTCTGCCACCAGTGGCGCACGCGGTCGACCAGCGTCGGTCCGGTGCGGTACTGGATGGTGCGGCCACGCCAGTTCTGTTGCACGGTGCGGCCGCCGCGGCGGCTGAACACCATCATTGCGAACGACGACACGAACAGGACGATCCCCGCGTACATCACCCAGTTCATCACGATGGGGTTCGCACGGCGGAAGAAGAACGAGAACAGGATCAGGAGGAACGCCGACAGCATCAGTTGCGACACGGAGACGCGGCTCAACTGGCGGGCGATCCCCCGCTGCCACTCGCCAATCCGCGCGTTGAGGCGTGCGAACCGCTGCTTTCGCACCCGGCGGGCGCGAGCCTGCGGCCCCGGGAAGTCCTCGATCTTGCCGAGGATCTCCTCGATCTCGCGTTCGAGGCGCTCGTTGTCAGGCATGTGGTTGCTCGCCGATCAGGGGAGGTGGGCTCCCGTATGACCTCAGTATACCCAGTCGATCGAGGCCCGTCGTTCACACTTCGGCAATCCGCGCCGCCGCCCCGTTCAGCCGCCGCCGCGTCCCCATCCGCCGCCGCCCGGCGTCTCGATGCGGATGCGGTCGCCGGGGCGCACCTCCACCTGCGCGCGCGCGCCGAGGTCCGTCACGGCGCCGTCCGCGCGGATCAGCAGGTTGCGGCCCGGGCTGCCCGGCGCGCCCCCCGCCAGTCCCCACGGCGCCAGGGCGCGGCGCTCCGTCACCAGCGTGACGGTCGCCTCGTCCTGGAAACGGTACTCGCGCACCAGTCCGTCGCCGCCCGGATGTGCGCCCGCACCGCCCGAGCCGGGGCGCAGTTCGTACCGCTCCACCGTGAACGGGTAGGCGAGGGGGAGCGCCTCGACGGGTGTGTTCATCGTGTTCGTCATGTGCGTGTGGACGCCGGAGCGCCCGGCGCGCAGCGGGCCGCCGCCCGCGCCGCCGGCGATCGTCTCGTAGTAGGCGTAAGCGCGGCCGCGCGCGCGGTCGTAGCCGCCGATCGTGATGTTGTTCATCGTGCCCTGCGAGGCGGCGGGGATGCGCCCCGGCAGCGCGAGCGCGAGCGCACCGAGCGCGACATCCGTGACGCGCTGGCTGGTCTCCACGTTGCCCGCGGAGACCGCGCGCGGCGGCCCGGCGTTCACCAGCGACCGCTCCGGCAGCACGAACGTGATCGGCCGGTAGCAGCCCTCGTTCGCGGGGGCGTCCGCGCCCGCGAGGCAGCGGATCGCGTAGTAGCAGGCCGAGCGTGTGACCGCGGCGACCGCGTTCACCGAGGCGATCGAGGTCTCCGGCGCCGTCCCGGTGAAGTCGAACCGGGCGGCCTCACCGTCGATGGTGAGGACGAGGTGGACCGGCGCACCGTCCGGACCGACCTCCAGCCGGTCCTCGAATTCGTAGCGGCCGTCCGGGATGCCGGCGATGACGCTGCGGACCACCCGCTCGCCGTGGTCGAGGAGTGCCGCGAAGCGCTCGGTCAGTCCGTCCGTCCCGAAGCGGGCCGCCAGCGCCTCCACCCGGCGCGCCCCGAACGCGGTCGCCGCCAGTTGCGCGCGCAGGTCGCCTCGCCGCTCCTCCGGCGCGCGCGAGTTCCGCACGATGAGGGCGAACGCCGCCTCGTTCAGCCGGCCCGCCTCCACGAGGCGGATCGGCGGGATGACCAGCCCCTCCTGCAGCAACTCCGTCGCGACGGGCATGGAGCCGGGCGCCATGCCTCCGATGTCGGCGTGGTGCGCGCGCGTCGCGACGAACGCAATCGGCGCCGCGCCGCCGGCGAACACCGGCGCAACCGTCGTGATGTCCGGCAGGTGCGTCCCGCCTCGGAACGGGTCGTTGAGCGCCAGCACGTCGCCCGGCGCGAACGGCGCGAGGTCCATGACTTCGCGGACGGAGGCCGGCATCGCGCCCAGGTGGACGGGGATGTGCGCCGCCTGCGCGACCATTTGGCCCGCCGCGTCGAACACGGCGCAGGAGTGGTCGCGCCGCTCCTTGATGTTCGGGGAGAAGGCGGTGCGGCCGAGCGCTTCGCCCATCTCCTCCGCGATGGAGGTGAGCGCGGCGTCCGCGATCGCGAGGTCGGCGGCGTCGAGGCTCATCGTCGCTCCATCACCAGGTTGCCGCGCGCATCCACCGTCGCCCGCCATCCCGGCTCGACGAGCGTCGTCGCGTCGAACTGCGTCACGATCGCCGGCCCCTCGATGCGGTCGCCCGGCGCGAGCGAGGCGCGTGCGTAGACGGACGTCGCGAGGCGCCCGGCCTCGAACTCGACGTCGAGGGTGGTGACGGGGCCCGCGCCGCCGGGGCCGAACGCGGGCACCGGCAGCAGCGCCGCGCCGGGGATGTGTGCGGTGGCGCGCACGTTCACCACCTCCACGGCGGCGGAGCGGTCGGCGTGGGCGAAGCGCTGCTCATGCGCGGCGTGGAACGCCTCGACCGTCGCACCGACAGCGTCCGGCCTCGCCGCCACCGTGAGTTCGTAGGACTGGCCGCGATAGCGGACGTCGAGGGCGGTCGTGACCACCGTCTCCGCCCCGGGCAGCGCCTCGGCGGCCTCAGCGGCAATCGCGCGGAGCGCCTCGCCGGTGGCGGCCTCCGTCGCCGCGTCCAGCGTGCGGAGGACGGAGCGCGCGCGGGTGACGGTGCGGTCGCTGCGCGCCGCGCCCAGCGCGCACAGGACGCCGGGGTGGGCCGGGATGAGGATGCGCGGCATGCCGAGCGCATCCGCCAGCGCGCAGGCGTGCAGGGGACCGGCGCCACCGAAGGCGACGAGCGTGAAGTCGCGCGGGTCATGCCCGCGCTGCACCGAGACGACGCGGAGCGCGCGCTCCATGTTCGCCGTCGCCACGGCCAGTACCGCGTGCGCGGCGGCCCGCGGCCCCTCGAACGCTTCGAGGAGCGGCGCGGCGGCGGCGACGGAGCGTGCGGCGTCCAGCGGCATCGCTCCGCCGAGGAGTCCCGTGTCGCCGAGGCGTCCGAGGACGGCCTGCGCGTCGGTCACCGTGAACGTCTCGCCGCGCCCGTAGCAGGCGGGGCCAGGGGCGGCGCCGGCCGACTCCGGGCCGACCCGCAGCGCACCGCCCGCGTCAAGCCGGGCGATCGAGCCGCCGCCGGCGCCGACGGTGTGGACATCCACGACCGGCGTCCGCGCCGGGAACCCGCCGATGACCACGTCCGGCCGCGTGGGGACGGCGCCGTCGCAGAGCGCCACGTCAGTGGAGGTGCCGCCCATGTCGAAGGTGATGATCCGCTCGAAGCCGGCCGCCCGCGCCACCGCCAGCGCGCCGTGCACGCCGGCCGACGGCCCGGAGAGCAGGGTGGCG
This sequence comes from Chloroflexota bacterium, assembly GCA_045863195.1. GTDB lineage: Bacteria > Chloroflexota > Dehalococcoidia > UBA2979 > UBA2979 > W-Chloroflexi-9. Next base: position 107,923 of record BTUI01000003.1, on the reverse strand, counting down.
ACCGGGAGGCGCGCCGCACGCTCGACCTCCGCCGCACCGCCGTCGCTCTGCACGACCTGGAGGCCGCCGGCCCCACGCGCCGCGAGTCCCGCGGCGAGCCGGTCGAGGTAGCGCGACATGACCGGCCCCACGTAGGCGTTCAGCGCCGTGGTCGCGGTGCGTTCGACCTCCCGGTACTCCGGGGAGACGTCGGTCGAGATCGATCGGAACAGCGGGGTGGGCATGGAGGCGAACACCGCCTCGAACGCGGGGGCGGCGTAGGCGTGGATGAGCGACACCGCCACCGCCTCCGCCCCGGCCGCCTCGGCCGCCCGCAGGAGCGCCGCCGCCTCCCCTGCGCCCGGTGCCTGCTCGATGCTCCCGTCCGGACGGAGGCGGCCGGAGTAGGTGAAGTGGAGGTCGGGCGCGACGAGCGGGGCGGGCGTCTCCGGCTCCAGGTCGTAGATCTGCGGCCGGGTCTGCCGGCCGATGGTCAGCAGGTCCCGGAAGCCCTCGGTGGTGACGAGCGCCGTCCGCGCGCCGCGCCGTTCGAGGACGGCGTTGGTGGCGACCGTGGAGCCGTGGATCACGAGGTCGGGTGCCACGCCGAGTTCGGCCAGGCCCTCCAGTACGGCGCGTCCGGGGTCGTCCGGGGTGCTGGGGCGCTTGTGGACGCGGAAGGCGCCGTCCTCCCAGAGGAGGAAGTCGGTGAAGGTGCCGCCCACGTCCACGCCCAGGAGGGTGCTCACGGCCTCGGTCACCCCTCTCGTCGGGTCGTGCGGGACGCTGGCTGGTGGTGGAGGCATCCTATCTGACCACCGAGCCGCGGCCGCCCGTCTTGATCGGACGGGGCGTGGTTGGTAGCGTCGAAGTTCGCACTGTCGCGTGGGGCACCTGTTTGCCCTCGTACGGTGCGCCCATCTTCCGAGCATCCGGGGACACCACCATGACCGACACCATCCAGGTTCAGCCGCGCGCCGTGGCCGGCAGCAAGGTGGAGCAGCTCCGCCGCGAGGGCGTCCTGCCCGCGACCGTCTACGGGCGGGGCATTGAGTCCCGGAACGTGCAGCTGCCGTACGCCGCCGCGCGCGACCTGATGAACAACCACCGCCGCAACACGCTGCTTCACCTGGCCGTGGAGGGTGAGCCCTCGCCGCGGCAGGTCGTCGTGCGCCAGTTCTCGCAGCACCCGGTCACGCGGAAGCTGCAGCATCTGGAGTTCTTCCAGGTGGACATGAAGCACCCGCTGGAGGCCTCCGTGAAGGTCATCACCACCGGCGAGGCCCCGGCGGTCGCCCGCTTCGGCGGCATGGTGGTGCAGGTGCTGGACCAGGTGCGGATCCGCGCGCTGCCCGAGTACCTCCCGGAGCACATCGAGATCTCCCTGAACACGCTCACGGGGCTGGAGTCGCAGATCTTCGTCCGCGACCTGGTCGCGCCGCAGGGCGTGACGGTCATCGGCGACATGAACCACCTGGTCGTGAAGATCCAGCGGACGCGCGCCTCTGCCTCGGCGGCGCCGGTCCAGGCGGCCCCGGCCAAGGGCAAGAAGAAGTAACGTCCCGCTACGGCTGGATGACGGTGAACGCCGCCTCGGAAGGGGCGGCGTTCTCGTTCATGACGTCCGTGCGCAACTGGCCGCACGCCGCCGCGATCTCCTGGCCGCGCTCGATGCGGACCGTGGCGTTCACGCCCTCCGCCTGCAGCACGCGCTGGAACTCCCGCACGCGCTCCCGGCTCGGGCGGCGGAGGCCCGCGCCCGCGGTCGGGTTGTACGGGATGAGGTTCACGTGCGCCTGGATGCCGCGCACGCGCTGGGCCAGGCGGCGCGCCTGTTCCGGCTCGTCGTTCACATGGTCCAGCAGCGCGTAAGCGAAGGTCACCCGCCGCCCGCGCCTCTCGATGTACCGCTTCGCCGCCTCGATCAGTTCGTCGATCGTCGTGCCGCGCGCGGTGTCGATGAGGCGGCGGCGCAGGTCGTCGTCCGGGGCGTGGAGCGAGATCGTCAGGCCGACCTGCAGCCCCTCGTCAGCGAGCCGGTCGATCGCCCGCACGAGGCCGACCGTGGAGACGGTGATCCCGCGCTGGCGGAGGTTCAGCCCCTCCGGCCGCACCAGCCAGCGGATCGCGCGCACGGTGGCGTCGTAGTTCGCCAGCGGCTCGCCCATCCCCATGAAGACGATGTTGGTGATCCGGCGCTGGCGGGTGAAGTGCAGCACCTGCGCGAGGATCTCGGACGGGCGAAGGTTGCGGGTGAAGCCCTGCTGGCCGGTCGCGCAGAAGGAGCAACCCATCGCACAGCCCACCTGCGTCGAGACACAGATCGTCGTCCGGTCCGGCGACTCGTCCTCGTCCGGGTCGTAGTCCATCCGCACCGCCTCGACGGCTGCGCCGGCGCCGAGGTCGAGCAGCACCTTCGTCGTCGCGCCGTCATCCGCCGTGCGCTCGGCGATGGTCGGGAGCGGGAGCAGGGTGAATTCGGCGGCGAGGCGGGCGCGGAGCGCTGCCGGCAGGTTCGTCATCGCCTCGAAGTCGGTGACGCCGTGCTGGAAGACCCACCCGGCGATCTGCTTCGCGCGGAAGCGCGGCTCACCCCACGCCGCGAGGGCGTCCTCGATCTCTTCCAGCGACAGGTCCAGCAGGTGGCGCATCGTACCCATCGTACCCCGCGGGCCGGGTTAGCCGAGGCGCGCTCCGATGAGCGCGCGGTCGCCGTTCAGGTAGTCCTCGATCTCGGCAGGGCGTTTGCCCGGCCGCTGCACCGTGAGCAGCACCAGCGACCCCGCGCCGCACGCGACGACGGCGCGCGCCTGCCGGCCCGGGAGCAGCGGGGTGATCTCGGCCCGGTCGCCCTCCATCACCGTGCCGGGCGCCGCGCCGGCATCTGAGGCGAGCGGCCACGCGCGGTGGATGGTGAACGGCTCGCCGCGGTAGGAGGTGAACGCGAGCGGCCACGGATGGAACGCGCGGATGCGCCGCGCAATCACCTCGGCGGGGAGGGACCAGTCGATCAGCCCGTCGGCGCGCGCCAGTTTCGGCGCGTACGTCGCGAGCGCGGCGTCCTGCGGGGTCGAGGCGATCGCGCCCGCCACCCAGCGCGGCAGCACCTCGGCGAGGAGGGCCGCGCCGAGGCTGGCGATGCGGTCGGTCAGCACACCGGTCGTGTCGAGCGGGCCGATCGGCGTCTCCACCTGCGCGATCATCGGGCCGGCGTCCACCTCGCGGACGACCTCCATGATCGTCGCGCCGGTGACGGCATCGCCGGCGAGGATGGCACTCGCGACGGGCGATGCACCGCGGTGGCGTGGCAGGAGCGAGGCGTGCACGTTGACCACGCGGCGCGGGAACGCCTCCAGCAGGTGCGTCGGCAGGATGTGGCCGGAGGCGGCGACCACGCCCACGTCCGGCGCGAGCGCGGCCAGCACCTCGGTCGTGTCGCGGCGCACCTTCTCCGGCTGGAGGATGACCGGGACGCCGCCCTCGATCGCCGCCGCCTTCACCGGCGTCGGCGCCGGTGCGCCGCTGCGTCCGCGCGGGCGGTCGGGCTGAGTCACAACTGCGACCACCTCCGTGTCGGGCAGCGCGAGGCAGGCGCGCAGGCTGGGCACGGCGTAGTCAGGCGAGCCGAAGAAGACGAGTCGGGTGGGCATCGTTCGGACGTTACTCGCCCAGCCGCCACAGGTGAACCGAGGCGAAGCGGCTGGCCGGGCTGAAGAGGAGCCCCGGCTCGAACCCCTCGAGCGCGGCGGGGTAGGCATACAGGCGCTGTGGGTACGCCACCACCAGGCTCGCGCCCTGCTCCTCGAAGCGCTGCGAGAAGAGTGCGTACAGGTCGCGCCGTTCGCCGGTGTCGAGCGTGGTGCGGGCGGCCTCCAGCAGCGCGTCCGTCTCGCCGTCGCTGAACGAGACCACGTTGCCGCCGGCGCCGCCGATCTGGGAGGTGTGCCAGCCGGTGTACGGGTCCGGGTCGGGCGTGTTCTCCCACCCGAACAGCACCAGGTCGAACGCGGCCGTGCGCAGGTACTCGCTGACCACCCGCTGCGCCGGTTCCACGGTCACCTCCACGGCGATGCCCGCCGTCCGGAGTTGCTCCGCGATCGCGAACGCCAGCGCCTCGCGCTGCGGGTCGGCGTTCGTCACGAGGCTGAACGCGAGCGGCCGTCCGCCTCGCATCTTCGTGCCGTCCGGTGCGTCCTGCACGCTCGCCGCAGCCCAGAGCGTGGATACCGGCGGACGCGCGACCTCGAGCGGCTGGTACGCCCACGACCCGGGCACGATCACCCCGTCGCCCGGGACGAGCCGCGCGAGGCCGGCCGCCTCGATCGCCGCCGCCGGGTCGACCGTCGCCGCGAGCGCCCGCCGCAGCGGAGCGCTGGCGAGCGGGCCGCGCAGGTTGTTGAGGTAGAGCACCGTGGAGGCGTTCCGCTGCAGCAGCACCGTCGCAAGGCCGCCACGGTTGAGCGCGGTTGCCTCCGCATCGGACGGGGCCTCCGGGAACAACGCGGCGTCCACATCGCCGCGCCGGAGCATCGCGGCCTGCTCCTCCGCTTCGTCGGCGAAGCGCAGTTCGATCCGCGAGATCGAGGGCGCGCCGAGCGCGTAGGTGGTGTGCCGCTCCAGGACGGCCCGGTCGCCCTCGACCGCGACCAGGCGGTAGGGGCCCGCGCCCACCGGTGCGCGCTCGAACGGGGAGATGTCGAAGCCGGCGGGCGCGTCCATCTGCGAGGCGAGGTGGCGGGGGACGAGGCCGAGCGTGGCGCGCGCGAGGAAGTCGGCGGCCGGCTCCGGTAGGCGGATGAGGACGGTCAGCGGGTCGGCGACGAACACCTGCACGTCCGCCCACTCCGCGGCGAGCGCGGCGGAGCCGGTGAAGTCCGGCGACTGGATGCGGCCGATCGTGAACGCGACATCCTCGGCGTCCACGGCCACGCCGTCGTGCCAGGCGAGGTCGGGGCGGAGGCGGAAGGTGTAGGTCAGGCCGTCCGGGGTCACCTCCCAGGAGGCGGCGAGTTCCGGCTGCGGCGATCCGTCGGGGCCGAGGCGCATGAGGCCGGCGAAGACCAGCGCCACCAGGTCGCCCTCCACGTCGTTGCCGCGCGGGGCCAGCGGGCTGATGCGGGTGGGGGTGCCGATCACGGCCTCGACATAACGGCCGCCACCGGTGATGCCGCCGTCACCGGAACGCAGCCAGCCGGCCGCGATCAGCGGCAGGGCGAGCAGCAGGAGGAGGGTCAGCGGGCCGCGTGGTGCGGTGGGCATCCTCGCGGGTGTGCCCGGCGGCTACGAGGCCGCGACGCTCCAGGCAGCGAGCGAGAGGAAGACGACGAAGACCACGATCGTGAGGCGGTGCAGCGAGCGCTGCAGGCCCCGCTTGGTGCGGTACCCGGTGTCCTGGCCGCCGAGGCCAGCGCCGAAGCCCGTGCCGCGTACCTGCATGAGGACGAGCACGATCACCAGCGAGGAGATCAGGATCATGGCAAGGCTGAGGAAGTCGCGGAGTTCCATAGGCCTAGCAGGCTACGACCCGCCAACCTCGGCGGCAAGCGGGCCGCGCCGGCCGGTCAGCGTTCCGCGAGGATTGGCGCCTGCACCCGGAGGTCGCGCTCGAAGTAGGAGCGCATCACCAGCGAGGCCAGCGCCTCGCCGTTGTGCCGGTAGCGCTTCTCGTGGTCGACGAGGTCGGCCAGGACCAGCCGCGCGCCGGCGTAATCGGCGTCGCCGGGGGCCATCACCGGGGTCGAGACCCACTCCGCCGGAAGCGGCTCCGCGGGCAGGTTGCTGTTCGCCAGCACCGCGTCCACCAGCCGGTCCGCCTTCAGATGGCGCAGGATCGCCTGGTAGTGGTCGGCGGCGGAGTAGCCGTCCGTCTCGCCGTGCTGCGTGGCGACGTTGGAGACGTACAACTTGTAGGCGCGGCTGTTCGCGATCGCCTCGGCGATCCCCTTCACGAGCAGGTTCGGCAGCACCGAGGTGTAGAGCGAGCCCGGCCCGATCACGATCAGGTCGGCGTCCAGCAGCGCGGCGATCGCGCGCGGGTGGGCGGCGGCGCCGCGCGGCTCCAGCCACACCTCGGCCGGCGGCTCGCCGCGGTCCGGCACCTTCGATTCGCCCCGCACGACCTCGCCGTCCCGGTGACGGGCGACGAGCACCACGTCCTCCATGGAGGCGGGCACGATCTGGCCACGAACGGCGAGCACGCGGGAGGTCTCCGCGATGCCGGTCTCCATGCTCCCGGTCACCTCCGCCATCGCGGTGATGAACAGGTTGCCGAAGGAGTGGCCGGCCATGCCGCCGGCGCGGGAGTCGAAGCGGTACTGGAAGAGTTCCGTGACCAGGGGTTCCGCGTCCGCCAGCGCGGCGATGCAGTTGCGGATGTCGCCCGGCGGGATCACGTTCAGGTCACGGCGCAGCTGGCCGCTGGAGCCGCCATCGTCCGCCACGGTGACGATCGCCGTGAGGTTGTTCGTGTACTGCTTCAGGCCACGCAGTAGGTTGGAAAGCCCGGTCCCGCCGCCGATCGCGACGACCTTCGGGCCGCGCTCGCGCGTGCGGTTGCGGTAGACCAGGTCGACGAGGTCGCTCGACCGCTGGGACGGCGGCAGGGCGGCGCGGGTGACCGACTGGTTGAGTTTCCACGCGGCGATGACGGTGATGATGCTCGCGACGGAGATGAACAACAGCCCGCGCAGCCAGCGCGGCAGGAACTGCAGCGTCAGGTCGGCGGCCCAGGCGGGGAAGGTGTAGGAGACGTAGACCTCACGCAGCAGATACGCGAAGCCGAGGCCCATCATGGCCATCGCGATGGTAATCAGGAGCAACCATCGCTTGATGTGCAGGCCGAAGTACAGCCATTTGCTGAAGTTCTCGCGACTCACGAGGCACTCCGGTGGCCCGCCCACCGTGGACAGTAATACGTCAACTACGAACCCTCGGTCAACCGTCCAGGCGACGGCGGATGAGTTCGGACACGGTGTTCGCGTCCGCCCGGCCCTTCGCCTCCCGCATCACCTGGCCCACGAGGAACCCGACCGCGCTCCCCTTGCCGCTGCGGTAGTCCGCCACCGCCTTCGCGTTCGCCTCGATCGCCGCCGTCACCAGCGCGTCGATCGCGCCCTCGTCGCGCACCACGCGCAGGCCCCGCGCCTCCACGATCGCGCCGGGCGCCTCGCCCGTCTCGAAGACGGCGCTGAGGACGTCCTTCGCCGTGCTGAGGGTGATCGTCCCCTCCTGCACGAGGCGCGTCAGCTCGCCGACGTGCTGCGGCGTCGCCTTCGTGTCCGACAGTTCGGCCTCGACGCCGATCTCGTTGAGGTGCTTCGCCACGTCGCCGATGAACCAGAGCGCCACCGGGCGCGCGTGCGCCGCTCCGGCGGCCACGACCGCCGCCTCGAACGCCTCGGAGCGCTCGCGGGAGTCGGTGAGGGTGCGCGCCTCCTCCGGCGTCAGGCCGTAGTCGCGCTCGAACCGGGCGCGACGCGCGTCCGGCAGTTCCGGCATCAGGGCACGGACGGCCTCGCGGATCGCGTCGTCAATGAGGACGGGCGGGAGGTCGGGTTCCGGGAAGTAGCGGTAGTCGTGCGCCTCCTCCTTGGAGCGCTGCGACACCGTCTCGCCGGTGGCGTCCACGTAGCCGCGCGTCTCCTGCACCAGCCGGCCGCCGGAGTCCAGCACCTTCGCCTGGCGCTCGATCTCGAACTCGATCGCCCGCTGCACGGAACGGAACGAGTTCATGTTCTTCACCTCGACCTTGGTGCCGAGCGTGGTCACGCCGCGCGGCCGGATCGAGACGTTCGCGTCGCAGCGCATCCCGCCCTTCTCCATGTCCGCGTCCGCGATGCCGAGGTAGCGCATGGTCTGGCGGAGTTTCCGGAGGAACGCCGCCGCCTCCGCGGCGGAGTGCATGTCCGGCTTCGTGACCAGTTCCATGAGCGGGGAGCCGGAGCGGTTCACGTCCACCAGCGCGTACGTCTCCACGCCGGAGTCGCGGTGCAGCAAGCGCGCCGTGTCCTCTTCCAGGTGGATACGCTCCAGGTGCACGGTCTTGCGCTGACCGTCCACCTCGATCTCCAGCGCGCCGCCGAGGCAGAACGGCTGGTCGTACTGGGAGATCTGGTAGCCCTTCATCAGGTCCGGGTAGGGGTAGTTCTTGCGGTCGAACTTCGCGAAGCGCGGGAGTTCGCAGCCCAGCGCCAGCCCCGCGAGCAGCGTGTAGGTCACCGCCTGCTCGTTGATCACCGGGAGCATGCCCGGCATGCCGAGGCAGACCGGGCAGACGTGCGAGTTCGGCGCGGTGTCGAAGTACTCCCGGTTGCAGCCGCAGAACATCTTGGATCGCGTCTTCAACTGGATGTGGACCTCGACGCCGATCACGGCCTCGTAGTCGGTCGGGGCAGAGGTGGTCATGCGGCGGTCCCTGCAGACAGCGGTCGGTGCTTCGATGGGGAGCGTCCATCGTACCGCGCGCCTCCGGTGTGGGCTCCGTAGAATCGACGCATGGTCGAGGCGACCCCGCCGGACTTCGCGCACCCCGGACGCCCGGCCAGCACCGGCGGCCGGCGCGTCCGCGTGCTGTCCACGAAGTACGACGGCTCCCGTCACTACGAGTACGCCGCGACGCTCCTCGACCAGACGGGGCCGCTCGTGCGGGTGTGGGTGGAGGCCGGCGAGCCGTACGTCAGTTACCGCGGCCAGGGGATCATGCGCGAGGGGTTCACGGCACTCTTCTTCACCGACCGCTGGTACAACCTGTTCCACAACCTGCGCCCCATGGGCCGCCGTGGCTACCTCACCTACGCGAACATCGGCACCCCCGCCACCTTCGAGGGCGACACGGTTCGCTGGGTAGACCTGGACGTGGACATCGTCCGCACGGTGGACGCCATTCATGTGGACGACGAGGACGAGTTCGCCCTCCACCAGCGGGAGATGGCCTACCCGCACGACCTGATCGACCGGGTGCTCGCCACCCGGGACGAACTCGTCCGCCTCGCCGGGTCGGAGGCGTTCCCGTTCGATCGCCCCGCCCACCTCCCGCTCGGGCTGACGCCGCTTCCGTGACGCGCGAGGGGGTGACCTCCGCATGATCGAACTCGTCTCGTTCGGCCCCGCGTGGCGATTCGCCGTCGAGCGGCTCTGGACGACCGCCTTCGGTTCCACGCGTGCCGTCTCGAACGGCGCGCTGCACGACCTCCTCGCGCTCCCCACGCTGGTCGCGCTGGACGACGACGCCTTCGCCGGGGCGGCCGCGTACCGCTTCGATGGGGCCGGCGGGTGCGAGGTCGTTGGCCTCGCCTCCGCCATCGAGCGGCGCGGTGCGGCGACGGCGCTGCTGGAGGCGGTGACCGCGGAGGCGCGCGCGGTCAGCTGCCGGCGGGTGTGGCTCGTCACGACGAACGACAACGTGAGTGCGTTCCGCTTCTACCAGCAGCGCGGCTGGCACCTCTGTGCGCTCCGCCCGGACGCGGCCACCGAGGCGCGGGCGACGCTGAAGCCGGAGATCCCGCTCCGCGGCGAGGAAGGCCTGCCGGTCCGCGACGAGATCGAGTTCGAGCGCCGCCTCGACTAGCCCGGCCCGGGCGTAGACTCCACGCATGGCAGGACGTGGCGGCCCGCCCCCGGGCGTGCAGAAGAACTTCGGCTTCGACGGCGGCCGCGACGAGACGCCGAGGATCGGCGCGCCACTAGCCGCGCGCATGCGCCCTCGCGACCTCCAGGAGTACCTGGGCCAGGCGCACGTGATCGGCCCGGGCACGGCGCTCCGTCGCATGATCGACGAGGACACGCTGCCCTCGATCATCCTGTGGGGCCCGCCCGGCGCGGGGAAGACCACGCTCGCCAGCATCATCGCGCGGCGCACGAAGCGGCACTTCGAGGTGCTCTCGGCCGTCACCAGCGGCGTCGCGGACCTGCGCCGCGTCGTCGGCGAAGCGGCGGAGCGGCTGCGGCTCGCGGGCCTGCGGACGGTGCTGTTCATCGACGAACTCCACCGCTTCAACCGGGCGCAGCAGGACGCGCTGCTGCCGCACGTCGAGGCGGGCACGATCACCCTCATCGGCGCGACTACCGAGAACCCGTCCTTCTATGTCGTCGCGCCGCTGCTGTCGCGCTGCCGCGTGTTCCGGCTCGAACTCCTCGACCGCACCGTGCTGGCGACCATCGTGCGGGCGGCGGTCGCGGACGCGGAGCGCGGCCTCGGCGGGCAGGGGATCGTGCTCGCGGACGATGCCCTCGACGCCATCACTGGCGCCGCCGGGGGCGACGCGCGCTCCGCGCTCAACATCCTGGAGGCCGCCGCGTCCGTCGCGCCTCCGGCCTCGGACGGTTCGAGGCGCATCACCGCCGAGGTCGTCCAGCAGGCGGCGCAGTCGCGGACGCTCCTGTACGACCGCGAGGGCGACGCCCACTACGACGTCATCTCCGCCTTCATCAAGAGCGTGCGCGGCTCCGACCCGGATGCGGCGCTCTACTGGCTCGCGCGCATGGTGGAGGCCGGCGAGGACCCGCTGTTCATCGCGCGGCGCATCGTCATCCTCGCGGCGGAGGACATTGGCCTCGCCGACCCGTTCGCGCTGACGCTGGCGGTCGCCTGTCAGCAGGCCGTGCACTTCCTGGGGCTGCCGGAGGGCCGCCTGCCGCTGGCGGAGGCCACGGTCTACCTCGCCCGCGCGCCGAAGTCGAACAGCGCGTACGCCGCCTACAACCGGGCGCTCGCGGACGTGGAGGCGACCCGGAACGACCCGGTGCCGCTGCACCTGCGGAACGCGGCGACCGGCCTGATGAAGGAGATGGGTTACGGCCAGGGCTACCAGTACGCCCACGACTACGAGGGCCATGTCGCGCCGGGCCAGACCTACCGGCCGCCCTCCGTGGAGGGCCATGTCTACTACGTCCCCGGATCGCTCGGGCACGAGGGTCGGACGCGCGACCGGGGCACGCCCTCCTAGCGGACGGTAAAGGCGACGCGCATCCCCGCCTCGTAGTGGCCGGGGAGGTTGCACAGCAGGACGTACGCGCCCGCCTCCAGCGTGACCTCCGCTTCCGCGCGCTCGCCCCGGGCGATTGCTTCCACCTCGCCGGCGACCTCCAGCGCGTCCGTGTCGACGATGCCGTCGCGGACGGGGAGCGCCGCCGCCGTCAGGTCGGTGCGGACGATCGCGAGCTCGTGCTCGATCGTGCCCGCGTTGGCGACCTGGAAGAGGAGCGTGCCCGGCGGCGCGACGCCCGGCTCCGTGACCACCGACCACTCGTGGAGGGTGACCGGAACGATCGTGCGCGGTCGCATGTCGGGCGCGAGCGTCGTGGTGGTGCCGGTGGCGGTCGCGGTCGCTGTGGCGACCTCGGTGTCGGCCCCGCAGGCGGCGACGAGGATGCCGAGGGCGACGAGCGCGATCATCACGCCGGTGCGGTGGATGCGGGACGTCACGGGGAGCCTCCACGAGGCGGGGAACGGGGCCGCTCGCGTGCGGATCACGGTACGGGGAGCCGTGGCTACACGGAACGGGCCGGACGGCCCGTGCACCGAGGGGCGGCGGTCACGGCGTACCATGCGCCCTCCGCGTGACCGCACGCGGGGATGGAGGGTGTGACATGGGCCTCGCGATACGGACGACGACCACCCCGGAGGAGTACCAGGCGTACCGCACGCGCCTCAATAACTGGGGGCGCTGGGGCGCGGACGACCAGTCCGGCACCCTGAACCACATCACGCCAGAGGTGCGGCAGCGGGCGCTCGCGCTGCCTCGGACGGGCCGCACGGTCTCCTGCGCGAACCCGCTCGCGACCGCCGCGGTGGTCCCGAACGCCACGAGGAACGGGCGTCCCGCCGACCACCGGATGACGGTGAACCCGGGGTCGTCCTCCGACTACATCGGTGTCTCGTACCACGGCTTCGTGAACACCCACATCGACGCGCTGTGCCACATCTTCACGGGGCCGGGCGGACGCCTCTACAACGACGCCGACCCGGCGCTCGTCACGCCGGAGGGCGCGCTCACGCATTCGGTCGACCGCTGGCGGGACGGCATCGTCACCCGCGGTGTCCTGTACGACATCCCGCGCATGCGCGGCCACGACCACGTCCGCGAGGGCGAGCCGGTGGAGGGCTGGCACCTGCAGGACTGGGCGGCGCAGGTGGGCGTCACGCCGCAGCCGGGCGACGCCGTCCTCATCCGCTCAGGCGCGGAGCCGTTCTGGCGGGCGCATCCGGACTTCCAGATGACCATGCCGCTGAACACCCCGGGCGTCGGCGTCTCCGTGCTGGAGTTCCTCCACGACACCTCGGCGGCGCTCATGGGCTGGGACCTGCAGGAGGCGTCCGGCCAGGACCAGTACGGCGAGCGCATCCCGCTCCACGCCATCGCGATCCCGCACATGGGCCTGCCGTTGCTGGACAACGCCAACTTCGAACGCCTCGCGGAGGCGTGCGCGGAGACGGGCCGCTACGAGTTCCTGCTGGTGATCTCGCCGCTCGTCGTCCTCGGCGGCACCGGCTCGCCGGTGAACCCGCTCGCGGTGTTCTGAGTCAAGCGCGTGGGCACCCCGGGGCGAGGGAACCATCCCCGGGGTGCCCGGCCCGCTGGCCGCGTCCGACGCCCGACTAGCGACCGAACGCGTCCATGAGCGGCGTCCCCGGCGTCCAGGACGCCAGGTAGCCGCCGCCACGCAGCGCTGTGGGAGTCTCGATGCTTCCGACCACCGCCTTCGTCGCGGTGTCGATGATCGAGATGCGTCCGTCACCACCGTGCGAGACGAACGCCCAGCGCCCATCCGGGGTGATGGTGCCGCCTCGGGCGTTCTTGCCGGACGCGGACTCGCCCGCCTTCGGGCCGTCCGTGAGCGCCTCCAGCGGGATGCGCGCGACGATCTCCTGGAAGGTGGCGGAGCCCGGCTTCACGTCCAGCAAGTAGGCGGCATCGCCGTCCGGGTGGATGTTGTAGAAGAGGGCGTACGGCTGCGAGAGCGAGAAGCGGCCCACGATGCCCGGCGCGAGTTCGAATCGCTTCGCCTCCCCCGTGGCCAGGTCAGCGATGTGGACATCGTTGACGCGGTTCGCCCACTCCTCGGCGGGGACCGAGGCGGCGACGGCGCCGTAGATGTAGCCGCCGTCGTAGGAGAGGCGCATGCGGCCGTTCCGCCCGCCCTCGCGGTCGTCCACGTTCCATGGAATCTCACTGCGCTCGCCGAACCGGACGCCGTTCACCTTCACGGCGTCCAGTCGCTCCGGCAGGGAGGTGTAGAGCGTGCCCCGAGCCAGCACCTGGCTGTGTGCGCCCCCGCCGATCTCGAGCGTGTTCGCGGGCGTGGTGTTGCCCGCCATCACGTCCGCGACGAAGTAGGACGAGAGCGTGCCACCGATGTAGGCGTACACCGTGGCCGGCGATCCGCCGAGGGCGACGTGTGGCTCGCCGTTCAGCCCCGCGGCGTCGATCTCGATGTCGGCGCGCTGCATCGTGGCCAGGTCGATCACCGAGATCGTGGCCTTCGCGTCGTCTCGACGCGAGCCGGCGTAGTACCGGCCCTCCGGGTCGACCGCTGACCACGCCTGATCGCCCGGGATCGCCGCCGAGCCCGCGTCGCGGGGCCCGCCTTCGGCCTTCAGGTCGAGCACCCGGAGTTGGTGCTCGTGGTCGTCGATGTACAGGAAGCGACCGTCGGGGAGCACGAGCGTGCCGGTGTGCGCCGACAGCACCACGTGGTCCATGTCGGTAAGGAGGTCGCCTCCGGGGAGGCCGTACACGTAGAGCCGCTCCTCGGCGGGGTCGGCGACGACCAGGTAGCCCTCCGGCGCCGGGGCAGGTGTGGCCGCCGTGGCGGTGTCGGCAGCGGCCGCCACGGTGACGGCCGCCGTTGCCGCTGCATCGGCCGCCGTGGTGTCGCCGTCGCTGCTGCAGGCCGCTCCGAGGGCCAGCGCAGTGAGCGCGGCGATGCCGAGGAGGGCACGCCTCCATCCGGTGGTGGGGTGTGTTCGAACGTCCATGCATCCTCCAGTCGATACTGAGTATCGGTTATCGCAGGGCGGATGCTAGCCGTATTGGGACATGGTATCAACTAGTTCGATGGCATAAGGCGGAGCCATGGTTCGCAGCATGGCGGCGAGGCCCTCCCGTGATAGATTCCCGATTCCAGAAGGAACCGGGAGGGGCCGTGGACCGTCCGCTCGAAGGCATCCGTGTCCTGTCGATGGAGCAGGCGGCGGCACTGCCGTTCGCGACCCGACACCTGGCGGACCTCGGCGCGGAGGTGATCCGCGTCGAATCGCACCGCCGCGGGCGCGCGGCGGGCGACGCCGACCTCTTCCGCAACAAGCGCCGGCTTGGCCTCGACCTGGCGATGGAGGGCGGGCCGGAGGTGTTCCGGCGCGTCGCGGCGGGGTGCGACGTGGTGGCGCACAATTTCACGCCGCGCGTGATGCGCAAGTACGAGATCGACTTCGAGGCGATCCGGCGGCTGAACCCGGACGTGGTCTACGTCTCGCTCACCGGCTTCGGCACCACCGGCCCCTGGGGCGAGCGCCCGCTGTTCGGCCCCGGCGCTGAGGCGGTGTCGGGCCAGAACGGCCTGATCGGCGACCCGGACGGCTGGCCGGGACGTCCCGGCACCATCGTCTACGCGGACAACACCTGCGGCCTGAACACCGCGTTCGCGATCCTCGCGGCGCTCGACCATCGAGACGCGACGGGTGAGGCTGTCCACATCGACATCTCGCTGTACGAGACGGCGATCTCGCATATCGGCACCGCGGTGACGGAGCGCGCCTTCGGCGGCGGGCTGCCGAACCGGACCGGCAACGCCGACCCGCGCTTCGCCGTCCACGGCGTGTTCGATGTCGCCGGCGTCGACCGCCACGTCGCGATCACCGCGACCGCCGATCAGGCACCGGCGCTTGCGCGCGCCCTCGGCCTCGCCGAGGTCAGCGCGGCGGCCGTCGCGTCCGCCCTCCGCGGGCGCGGCGGGCCGGAGGTCGTCGCGGCGCTGCAGGCTGCGGGCGTGCCCGCGGCGGAGGTCGCGGACGCGGCCGACCACGTGACGGACGAGCACCTGTGGACGCGCGGCTATTTCGGCGTCCTCGGCGAGGCGGAGGCGGCCCGGCCGCACGCCGGCCCGGCGTTCGGCGGCGGGCGCGGCGTCCCGATGGAGGCGCCGCGCGGCCTCGGCGACGACAACCACGCGATCCTGCGCGAGGTCGCCGGGATGACGGACGCAGAGATCGCCGCGCTGGAGCAGGCGGACATCATCGGCAGCGCGCCGTTCGCGGCCGAGCGTCCGCGTTCCTCCCCGGAGCACTACGCCGTACGCCTCGCGCGGGCCGAGTTCTCCCGCATCGACGAGCAGCACGACGCCTGGCGGGAGCGCGCCCGATGACGCCCGCACCGTCGCGCGCGCTCGACCTCTCCACCGGCGTCGGTGCCTCCTACACCACGAAACTGCTCGCGGAGGTCGGCTGGGACGTGGTGAAGGTGGAGCCGCCGGGCGGCGACCCGCTGCGCCGCGAGGTCTCCCGCTGGGGCGGCGGACAGGGCG
Source organism: Chloroflexota bacterium (assembly GCA_045863195.1). Taxonomy (GTDB): domain Bacteria; phylum Chloroflexota; class Dehalococcoidia; order UBA2979; family UBA2979; genus W-Chloroflexi-9. The sequence goes on along the minus strand of BTUI01000003.1, from coordinate 92,425 downwards.
GCGCGTTCGCCTTCGTGAACCACGGCAAGCGGAGCGTGTTCGCATCGCCGGATCAGGTCCACGCGCTGGCCGGCGCCGCGGACATCGTCGTCGGCGACTGCTCGCGCGCGGGCCTCGCGGCCGCCGGACTGCCCGAGGGGCTGTACGAGTCGCTGACGCCGCGCCTCGCGGTGGTCTCGGTGTCCCCATTCGGCCTCAGCGGTCCCCGTGCGGACTGGGCGGCGAGCGACCTGGTGGTGCAGGCGGCGAGCGGGCTCATGTTCCTGACCGGCGAGTGGGACCAGCCGCCGATGCAGATGCCGCCGTACGCGGCGGCGCTGACCGGCGGCCTGGCCGCCGCGTCCGGCGCGCTGGCGGCGGCACGCTCGGCGCGCCGGGACGGACGACTGCGCCGCCTCGACGTCTCGATGGCGGAGGCGCTCGGCTCGCACCTCTATACGCAGGCCACCGCCTACGCCTACCGAGGCGAGGTGACGCGTCGTGAACTGCGCCAGAAGCAGGCGCTCCGGATGGTCCCGGCGCAGGACAAGTTCGTCTACTGCGCCCCCGGCGCGATCGCGACCGTCGACATGCGCGGCGTCGCGGTGCTCCTCGATGAGCCGCGGCTGGCGGAGGACCGCTTCCAGACCGCCGAGGGGCGGCAGCAGCACTACGAGGAGTACCTGGCGCTGTTCGTCCCGCCGTTCCAGCGGAAGACGGCGCAGGAGTGGTTCGAGGAGGCGGAGCGGCTGCACCTGACGTTTGCGCTGGTGCAGTCCGTGGATGACCTCTTCGCCTGCCCGCAGGTGGAGGCGCGCGAGTTCATGCGGCAGGTGCCCGGCCCGGACGGACGCACCGTCAGCATTCCCGGCCGCCCGTTCCGGCTGGAGGGTGGCCCGCCCGCCGCCTCGCGGCCCGCGCCCGTCACGCCGGGCGAACACACGCAGGAGGTCTTCCGGGCCTGGCTCGGAGAAGGGACAGCAGCATGACCACCGCACCGCGCAGCGCGGAGCACCGCATCACCGCGTTCCTGGACGGCCCCGACAACCGCAACATCCCGAACGAGATCCACTCCACCGAGGGGGCGAAGGAGTACGGCTACCAGGCCGCCCTCGTCGGCGGCGCCACCGTCTGGGGCTGGGCGACGCCCGCGATCCTCGAGGCGCTCGGGGCCGGCTGGCTCGATCGCGGCTGGGCGGAGGTCGCCTTCCGGCGTCCCACCTATCCGGGCGAGGACCTGACGATCACCGTGGTGCCGGAGGACGGCGCGTGGACGCTGCACGTCACCGGGCCGGACGGCCACGACCGCATCAGCGGCACCGTTGGCCTCGGCGATGCGCCGTGGCTGCCGATGCTCGTCGCCACGCCGTTGCGCGAGGCGGACCCGAACCTGGAGACGCACCCAAACCTGACGCTGGAGATCGCGCCGGTCGGCGGCGAGTTGCGCGCCCTCGGCGGGGGCGTGCGCGTCGAGGAGATGCGGGAGTTCGCGCGCGAGAAGCAGCGCACCGACGATCCGCTCTTCACGGGCGACCGGCCGCGGCTCCACCCCGGCTGGGTGGCCGCGCGGCCGATCCGCGTGCTGCATCACTCCTACGATTACGGCCCGGCGATCCACGCGCGGAGCCACATCCAGTTTCTGGCGCCCGCCTACGCCGGGCCGCACACCACGACCGCCCGCTTCCTGGAGGCGTACGAGCGGAAGGGGCACCACTACGGTGTCTTCGACTGCTGCACGTATGACGCCGACGGCCGCGAGGTGATCCGCCAGCGCCACACGACGATCTTCGGCGTGGCGAAGCGCGGCGAGGCAGGGGGGTAGCCAGTGGCACGCATCCTCGATGGCATCCGGGTCATCGACATCTCCACCAGCGCCGCCGGGGCGTGGTGCTCACGCCTGCTCGCCGACTACGGCGCGGACGTGATCCTCGTCGAGCCGCGCGAGGGGCACCCGCTCCGCCGCGTCGGTTCGTTCACGGAGGACGGGCTCAGCATCCCCGCGCAGTACCTGCTCGCGAACAAGCGCGCCGTCGCGCTGGACCTCGATGACCCGCGGGCGCGCGTGCACGCGGTCGAACTCGCGCGGCGCGCGGACATCGTGATCTCCTCGCACGCGCCGAGCCGGCTGGAGGCGTGGTCAATGACGCACGCCGCGCTCGGCCGGCCCGAGATCATCATGACCCACGTCACGCCTCACGGCATGACCGGCCCGCTGGCGGAGGTGCCCGGGAACGACCTCACCGACGCGGCCCGCTCCGGCTGGGCCTCGATCAACGGTGACCTGGACCGCGAACCGCTGAAGCCGAGCGGGATGCAGCCCTCCATGTGCGCGGGGACCGTGGCGTACGCAGCCACGGTCGCGGCGCTGCGCTGGCGCGACCACCACCCGGGCGAGGGCCAGGAGGTGGACATCGCGGAGATCGAGGTGATGGCGGCGGCGTTCGCGCCGGCGTTCCTCCGGTCGCAGTACGCCGGCAAGGCGCATGGCCGCCGCGACTCGAACGACCTGATGGCCGGCCCCGTGCCGGTGCAGGACGGCCATTTCGCGCTCACGCTGAGCCGCGCGCACTTCTGGCGTGACGCCATGAACCTGCTCGGCCTCCCGGACCTGGCGGAGGACCCGCGCTGGGGCGCCTCCTTCTACCGCCAGGCGCACAAGGACGAGTACGTGGAGCGCGTCACCGCGGCGATGTCCGGCTGGAAGAAGATGGACCTGTTCGATGAACTCGCCGTCCGGCGCGTGGTCGCGGGCCCGGTGCTGACGATGGAGGAACTGCGAGGCGTGGAGCATCTGCGCGAGCGAGGCTTCTGGCGCACGCCCGCCGACCAGCCGGACGGCCCGGAGTACCCGGGCCCCGCGCTCCGCATGTCGCGGACGCCGGCCACGCTCGACCGTCGCCCGCCACGCCCCGGTGAGCACTCGGTTGAGGTGCTGCGGACGGTGGCCGGCCTCGCGGAGGACGACGTTCGCGGACTGCAGCAGTCGGGCGTGCTCGGCCCGAAGGAAGGGGGTGGGCGATGACGTTGCACGACACGCGTCCCGGCGTCCTCCGGAACGAGGCGGCGGGGATCACCCTCACCGGCCCGCTCGTCGGCGTGCGGGGCATCGTCCTCACGCAGGCGTGGGCCGGCTCCTACTGCACCTCGCTGCTCGGGATGCTCGGCGCGGACATCATCCAGGTCGAGGTGCGGAAGCGCCCGGACTCCTGGCGAGGCGACTACGCGGCGCCGATCGGCGGCCTGCTGAAGGACCGCGCCACGGCGCAGCACCCGTGGAACGTGAACCCGCTGTACAACTCCGTGAACCTGAACAAGCGCTGCATCACGCTCGACCTCGGCACACCCGAGGGGATGGAGACGTACCGGCGGCTCGTGGCGTACACCGACTTCGTCGCGGAGAACTTCTCGCCGCGCGTCATGGGCAACTTCGGGCTGGACTACGAGGCCCTGAAGGCGTTGAAGCCGGACATCATCCTCGCGAGCCTCTCCGCCTACGGGCACGAGGGGTCGTGGGCGAACATCCCCGGCATCGGCGGCACCATCGAGCCGACCTCCGGCCAGTCCGCGCTCCTCGGCTACGAGGACGGGCCGCCGCAGAACTCCGGCCAGATGTACCCGGACGCCGTTGCCGCGTTCCACGCGTGCGGCGCGATCATCGCGGCGCTGCGCCATCGCGACCGCACCGGCGAGGGCCAGTACATCGACCTATCGATGCAGGACGCGAACCTCGCGATGGTCGGCGACTCGGCGCTGGAGTACGTGCTGACGGGCCGCCAGCGGCCGCGCCTCGGCAACCGCCACGCCACCTTCGCGCCGCACGGCATCTACCCCGCCGCTGGGACGGAGCGCTGGGTCGCGATCGCCGCGGAGACCGAGGCGCAGTGGCAGGCGCTCGCGGCCGCGGCCGGCCGCGGCTGGGCCACGGACGCCCGCTTCGCCACGAACGCCGACCGCAAGGCGAACGAGGACGCGCTGGACGAGGCGATCCGCACGTGGACGGCCACCGAGGATCGCGACGCCCTCGCGGCGCGCCTGTCGGCGTTAGGTGTCCTCGCGGCGCCGGTGCTGGACGGCCTGGAACTCGCTGACGACCCGCACCTCCGCGCGCGCGGCGTCGTGCGTGACGTGGTGCATAACGAGGCGGGTGCGTTCCCGCAGATCACCATCCCGTTCCACTTCAGCCGCACGCCCGCGACCGAGGTGCGCCCGGCGCCGCTGCAGGGCGAACACACCCACCAGGTGCTGGCCGAGTTGCTGGGGATGGACGCCGAGGAGGTGGACGAACTCGTCCGCCTCGGCGTCTCGGGGATGGGCCCCCCGGACTAGCGCATCACCGCGCATGCAGGCACGAGGATCGTCGAGAGGCACGCCATGACCGACTACGAGTTCATCCGCACGGAGCAGGTGGGGCGTGTCCGCCGCATCATCCTCAACCGGCCGCAGCAGCGAAACCCGCTCTCCCGCCGCGTGACGGAGGAGGTGGACGCCGCCTTCATCGAGGCCGGCGAGGACGACGGAGTGGGCGTGGTGGTGCTGATGGGCGCCGGCGACCACTTCTCGGCCGGCCACGACCTCGGCACGCCGGAGGAGAAGGCGGACCGCATCGCCCGCCCGATCGAGGAGGGGCTGCGCGGCCGCTACCGGCGGTCCTGGGACATGAACGTGGAGGTGAACCTGCGCTGGCGGAACCTCCCGAAGCCGACCATCGCCGCGGTGCACGGCTACTGCATCTTTGCCGGGTGGGCCTTTGCCTCCTCCTGCGACATCATCTTCGCCGCCGACAACGCGATGTTCCTGCCTGCGAACTTCCAGTACTTCTCCGTGCCGTGGGACCTCTCCCACCGCAAGGCGAAGGAGATCCTGTTCGAGAGCCGCTTCGTCGGCGCGCAGGAGGCGCATGACCTCGGGTTCGTGAACCGCGTGGTGCCGCTCGCGGACCTGGACGCAGAGGTGATGGAGTACGCCTCCCGCGTGGCGGAGAACGACCCGTTCCAGTTGCGGATGATCAAGATCGCGATCAACCAGGCGCAGGACATGGCCGGCTTCACGCCGCACATCCACGCCTCCTTCGCGCACCACATGCTGTCCCAGACCGGCGAGGGCGACCCGGGCTTCTCGCTCAACAAGCCGATGGACTCCGGCCAGCGCCGCCGCCCGATGGTGCAGCGCGCGATGGAGAACTTCGAGCGCGAGAAGCAACGCCGCGCGGGCACGGACTCCTAGCCAGTGACCGCGCCCGCCGCAGCGCCACCCCCGGCGGCGCGCGCCTCCGCCTGGGGGCGTCGCGTCGGCCCCGGCCTCGCGGTTTGCGCGCTGCTCGGCCTGGCGGCACTCCTCCTGCAGGAGGCGGAAGCCAGCGTCATCGACCACGCGGTGATCGATGCGCTCGTCATCGCGCTGCTGCTCGGCATCGCGGTGCGGAACGTGGCCGGCGTGCCGAAGTGGCTCGGCGCCGGCGCAGCGTTCGCCTCGAAGCACCTGCTGGAGGCGTCGATCGTGCTGCTCGGTGCGAGCGTCGCCCTCGGACGGGTGGTCGAGGCGGGCGCGCCGCTCTTCCTGCTCGTGGTCGTCTCCGTGGCGGGCGGCCTCGCGTTCGCGTGGGTGGTCGGGCATCGGCTGTTGGGGCTGCGCTCGCGCCTCGCGGTACTCGTGGGCGTGGGGGGGTCGATCTGCGGCAACTCCGCGATCGCCGCCGTGGCGCCCGCGATCGACGCGACCGCGGACGACGTGGCCGCGGCCGTCAGCATCAGCGCGGTGCTCGGCGCGGCGCAGATCCTCCTGCTTCCGCTGCTGGTGCCGGGGATCGACCTGACGCACTACCAGTACGGCGTGGTCGCCGGCATCTCCGTCTACGCGGTGCCGCAGGTGGTCGCCGCGGGGTTCGCCGTGTCCGGCCTCTCCGGCGAGGTCGCGACCTTCGTGAAACTCACGCGCGTGCTGCTGCTCGGCCCGGTCATTGTGGTGCTGCGCGCGCTGCATGGGCGTGGCGAGGTCGCCCGCGCCGCGCGGCCGCTCGGGCAGCGTCTCCGCGCGGTGGTGCCGTGGTTCATCCTCGGCTTCCTGGTGCTGGCCGTGCTGCGTTCGAGCGGGCTGATCTCGCCGGAGGTCGGGCGGGATGCCCAGACCGTGAGCCGCGCGCTGTTCGCCGTCGCGATGGCCGGCCTCGGGATGAGCGTGGACCTACGCTCGGTGCGCGCGGTCGGCGGCGGGGTGGCCGCGACGGTGATCGCGACGATGCTGTTCATGGTCGCCATCTCGACGGTCGGGACCTCGCTGCTCGGCCTGACCGGGTAGCCGGGGCGGGACGCCTCGGCGGTGTGATCGTGTGATGTTCGAGGCTGCCCGCGTAGCGGTGTCGGTGTTCGATGGGGAGTTGTGTCATGGCCTTCGTCCACTCGTCCAGCCTGCCGGAGCGCGTCGCGGACGTGATCGTCGTCGGCGCGGGGAACGCGGCGCTCTGCGCCGCCATCGCCGCGCGCGAGGCGGGCGCGAGCGTCCTCGTCCTCGAGAAGGCGGAGGAGGGCGAGCGCGGCGGCAACACCTTCTACACCGGTGGCGGCTACCGCTTCCCGTACGAGGGCCTGAAGGACATCCGGCGCATCATCCCCGACCTCACGGACGAGGAGGTCGAGCGCATCGACGTGGGGTCCTACCCCGCCTCGAAGTTCAAGGACGACCTGGTGCGCGTCACCGAGGGGCGCGCGGACGAGTCGATGGTCGATTACCTGATCACGAACGCGTACCCCACGGTGCAGTGGATGAGCCGCGTCGCCGGGCAGCGCTGGGTGCTGATGTACGGCCGCCAGGCCTACGAGGTGGACGGCAAGCTCCGGTTCTGGGGCGGCATGATCACCGAGGGCGTCGGCGGCGGCGAGGGCATCTCGGAGAGCCTCTTCTCGCAACTGCCGAAGCACGGCATCGGCGTGCGCTACGGCACCGGCGGGCGTGACCTGCTGCAGGACGAGACCGGCCGCATCGTGGGCGTGCGCGTCTTCGACTCGACTGGCTTCCACGATCTCGGCGCGGGGGCGGTGGTGCTCGGGTGCGGCGGCTTCGAGGCGAACCAGGAGATGCGCACGCGCTACCTGGGCGCCGGGTGGGAGGTGGCGAAGGTGCGCGGCACCCGTCACAACACCGGCGAGATGCTGCGCGCGGCGCTGGAGGCGGGCGCGCAGTCGTACGGCCACTGGTCCGGCGCGCACGCCGTGGCGTGGGACATGATGGCGCCGCCCACCGGCAACCGGCGCATCGGCGACCTGTACCAGAAGCACTCGTACCCCCTCGGCGTGATCGTGAACGCGCGAGGCGAGCGGTTCGTGGACGAGGGCGCGGACCTGCGCAACTACACCTACGCGAAGTACGGCCGCGAGATCCTGAAGCAGCCGTACGCCGTCGCGTTCCAGATCTTCGACCAGCAGACCGTGCACCGGCTGCGGGACGAGTACCGCATCAAGGAGGCGACCAAAGCGGAGGCGATGACGCTCCCCGAACTCGCCGACCAGCTGGGCATCGACATCGGCGGCTTCGTCCGCACGATCGAGGCGTACAACGCCGCCTGCGGGGAGGGCGACTACGACCCCTCGAAACTGGACGGCGTGAGCACGCGCGGCATCGACCCGCCGAAGTCGAACTGGGCGCTGCCGCTCTCGCAGCCGCCGTACGTGGGCTACGCCGTGACCTGCGGCATCACGTTCACCTTCGGCGGCGTGCGCATCCAGGCGGACTCCGCGCAGGTGCTCGACACCGTCGACACGCCGATGCCCGGCCTGTACGCCTGCGGCGAGATCGTCGGCGGCCTGTTCTGGCACAACTACCCCGGCGGCACCGGCCTGATGGCGGGCGCGGTCTTCGGCCGCACCGCCGGCGCCGCCGCCGCGCGGGCCGTCGCGGCCGGGAAGTAGGGCACGATGTCCGAGCGCGAACCAGCCGCCACAGGCATCGAGATCTGGGTGCGATCCACCGACATCGATGGCGACGGCATCGTCAACAACTCGCGTTTCTTCCAGTTCTTCGAGCAGGCGCGCCTCGAGCACCTGACGCGGCTGCGCGTCGTCGTCCGGCCGAGGCCGCCCGGCGTCGCGGACCGCGCGTTCACGATCGCGGAGACCACGTGTCGATTCCTCGCGCCGCTGCGCCATCGGGACGTCGTGCGCGTCGAGGCGTGGACGAGCAGCGTGGGACGTCGTTCGTTCGGCCTCGCCTACCGCATCACGCGGCCGGCCGATGGCACCGTGTGCGCCACCGGATCCAGCGCGCAGGTCTGGCTCGACGCCGACGGCCGCGCCTCGGAGTTGCCACCGGACGTGCGCGCGGCGCTCGAGGCGTCAGTGGTGGCCAGCGAGGCATGACCGCACGCACACCGGGTGCTCGATTCGGGTAGCATCCTCGCGAGACTGAGTGTGCTGCTGGCGGGGGCTGACCTTGGACCTACTGCAGATCTTCGGGCTGGACATCGCCCAGCGCGCGGACACCGTCGTCTTCATGCTGATCGCGCTGCTCGCCGCGGCGATCCTCATCGTCACGTTCCTGCTCGGCGAAGTGTTCGATGTGATCTCGCCCGAACTGGGCGGCGTGGACGACGCGGGTGCGGGGCTGCTGAACGTCCAGACGGTCACGGCGTTCCTCGCCGGGTTCGGGTCGGTGGGGTGGCTGCTCAGCGGCTACTTCGATGTGCCGTCGCTCTTCGCTGCGGCAGGCGGCATCGCCGGCGGGATCCCGATGATGGCGGCGGTCGTCCTCATGACCCGCTTGTTCATGAAGCAGGAGATCTCCACCACCCACGCGCTCGCCGATATGACGGGCGCGCAGGGGATCGTCACGCTCCCGATCGGCGAGTCGACGCCGGGGCGCGTGAGTTACTCGATGTCGGGCGGTACCCACACGGCGCCCGCCCGCTCCGCTTCCGGCGGGGCGATCCCGCAGGGGACGGTGGTCGTGGTGAAGCGCATTGTGGCGGGCGAACTTCACGTGGCCCCCGCGGAAACGGACTGACCGATGTTTGACCTCCCCGGCATCAACCTGGGCATCGGCCTCATCGTCGCGATCATGGTGCTGGTGCTCGCCGCCATCTTCGGCACGTGGGCATCGAGGTACGAGCGCGCCGGGCCGGACGAGGTGCTGGTGATCTCGGGTCGCCGCAACTCACGGCGTCGTCCGGACGGGACCACCGAGAACGTGGGCTTCCGCGTGGTGCGCAGCGGTGGTGCGTTCATCTTCCCCGTCCTCGAACAACTCGAGCGGATGTCGCTGCACGTCATCAGCACCGAGGTGCGCACCGTCAACGCCATCTCGAAGGAGGGCGTCCCGCTGATCGTCGCCGGCACCGCCATCTTCAAGGTGTCCAGCGACTCCGAGGGGATCATGAACGCGGCCGAGCGCTACCTCGGCCGTCCGCGGACCGACATCGAGCGTGACGTGCAGGCGGTGCTGGAGGGCCACCTCCGCGGCGTGTGCGGGCAACTGACGCCGGAGGAGATCTACCAGGACCGCACCGCGTTCCAGGGACAGATCGCGGAGCAGGCGCAGGCCGAACTCACCCAGATGGGCATCACGCTCGACACGCTCACGCTGCGCGAGATCAGCGATGAGGTCGGCTACCTGGACGCGCTGGGCCGCAAACGCACCGCCGAGGTCAAGCGTGACGCACGCATCGGCGAGGCAAACGCGGACCGGGAGGCGACGATCGCGGAGGCGGTCGCTCGCCAGGAGTCGGAGCAGGCGCGCGCCTCCGCCGACACGCTGGTCGCGGAGGCGGAGAAGGAGCGCGACGTCAAGAAGGCGCAGTACCAGGCGCTCACCACCGCCGAAGAGGCGCGCGCCCTGCAGGCCGCGCAGCAGGCCGAGGCCGAAGCGAAGCAGCAGGTCGCGGAGGCGCTCGCCGTCCTCGCGCAGAAGCACGCGGAGCAGCGCCGTCGCGAACTGGAGGCGGAGGTCGTGGCCGCCGCCGAGGCGGAGAAGCAGCGCCTCATCCTGGACTCGGAAGGCCGCAAGCAGGAGCGCATCCTGCGCGCCGAGGCGGAGGCGGAGGCCGAACGCCGCCGCGCCGAGGCGGAACGGCTCGCGATCGTCCTCAAGGGTGAGGGTGAAGCGTCCGCCACGCGCGAACGCGGTAACGCGGACGCCGACGCGATCGCCGCGAAACTGCTCGCGGAGGCGAGGGGTCTCGCGGAGCGCGCGACCGCCCTCAAGCAATACACGGACGAGGCGATCCGCGTGCAGCTGGCGACGGACATCATCGCCCGGCTGCCGGAGATCGTCGCCGCCGCGGCGTCACCGATCTCGCACGTCGACGAGATCCGGCTGATGGACTTCGGCGGCGGGGGCGGCGGCAGCACGACCAAGCAGCTGCTGAACCTGACGCCCGAGGTGCTGGCGACGACGGACGCTGCGCTCCAGCAGACGGTTGGCCTCGGCCTCGTCGACCTCATCTCGCTCGTCCGCACCGGTGACGCCTCGCGGCTCGGCGGGGCGCCGGCGGCGGCTCCGCCGGCCGAGGTGTAGCGCGGGAACGCGGGGGCAGGCCAGGGCAGCACAGTAGCGAGGGGGCGCATCGGCGCCCCCTCGTCGTGTCTCAGTCCGCCTCGCCGTAGCGGGCCTGGAAGAAGAGCCAGGTGGTGCGGACGAGCGACTGGCCGAGGGGGATGTCGGCGTACTTCTTCGGCACCCACTGGGAGAAGAACGAGATCGCGTAGGCGTACTCGCGGCCGTCCGAGGTGAACCGCACGATCGCGGCGTCGTTATCGACGAACGTGCCATCGGTCGCCGGGAAGAAGCCGTTCTTGTGGCTCACCGTGGCGGGGACGGTGGCGGTGAGGTAGTTCAGGCCGGGCTTCACCAGCGTGAGCCGCTCGAGGAAGTCGTCACGCCAGCGTTCCCGCAGGATCGGGCCGTCCCAGATCGCCTGGAGCCCGCGGTTCATGTCCAGCGCCGTGATCCAGTTGTTCCGGTCGATGCCGAGCGAGTCGCGGCCGAAGCCGGGCGGGTGGTTGAGGACGGTGTCCTCCATTCCCATCCGATCCATCAGCGCCGTGACACGTCGGAGGCCGCGCAGTACGTCCCCGTTGCCGAGGAGGACGTACAGCGATCGCGCCGTGACAGGGTTGCTGGCGTAGATCGTCTGCGCCATCAGCCGGCCGACCTGCTCCTCGCGTACGCGTCCCGCCTGCAGGTCCACCATCGTCTGCAGCAGCACGAACAGGTTCACGCTGCACGCCGCGAGGTGCGGGCGGTCGCCGTACACGGAGACCGTCTCGCCGGTCTGGAGGTCGGTGACGGCGACGGCGTACTCGCCGCCGCCGCGATAGGTGTCGATGAGGCGCTGGAGTTCCGCCTGCAGTTCCGCGATCGGCGGACCGCCGGCCGTCGCCGGCGGCGTCTGCGCGGCGGCGCTGCCGCCCGAGGAGACGAGGAGCAGCGCGACGAGGGCCGCGACGATTCCGCCAGTGGCGGCCCGTCGCGGCCCTCGTGCGAACGTCATGCGGCCCGCTATGCCTGCTGCTGCGCGGCGCGCTGCTTCAGGACTTCTTCCGGGATGTTCTCCAGGATGCCCGCGTCGCGGAGCGCGGCGATCTCCGCTTCCGACTTGCCGAGGACTTCGCGGAGCACCCAGTCCGTGTGCTGGCCCAGTTGCGGCGCGGCCGCGTACACAGCGCTCGGCGTGCGGTCGTACTGCCAGGCCGGGCCGGCGAGGATGTGCTCGCCGACGGAGGCGTGGTCGACCGTGGGCCAGAAGCCCCGCGCCCGCAGGTGCGGGTCTTCCACCACGCGGCGGCTGTCGGAGCAGACGCCGGCCGCCACGCCGAACTGCTGGAGCAGCGTCATCGCCTCGTCCGCGTCGCGCGTGGCGCACCACGCGGAGAGCACCGCGTCGATCTCGTCGTGCGCCTGCGCGCGCGCGTCGAACGTCGGGTACTTCGCGACGAGTTCCGGCTCCTGGATGGCGGCGCAGAGCGCCTTCCACTCCGCGTCCGAGCCGACCGCCAGCGCGAGCCAGCGGTCCTCGCCCGTGCAGCGGTAGACGCCGGAGGGGGCCATGTACCGGTCGCGGTTACCGATCCACGTCGGGTCCTCGCCGGTCATCTGCCACTCGAGGACGGACTCGCCCACCCAGCCGATCGTCGCCTCGCGCTGCGAGAGGTCGATGTACTGGCCGCGGCCCGTCTTCTTGCGGTGCATGAGCGCGGTCATGATGTAGGACGCCGTGTGCATGCCGGCGATCGGGTCGCCGTAGTTGATGCCCGTCTTCATCGGCGCGTAGTCGCCGATGTAGCCCGTCCGCGCCACGATGCCGCCGAGCTGCTCGATGGCGACGCCGTAGCCCACGTACTTCGCCTCCGGCCCGCCGTTGCCGGAGGGCGGCATGGAGACGAAGACCACGTCCTCGTTCACGCTGCGGAGCACGTCGTAGCCGTACCCCATGCGCTCGAAGACGCCGCCGCCGAAGTTCTCCACCACCACGTCCGCCAGCGCGGCCAGTTCCATGAACACCTTGCGGCCCTCGTCCATGAGGATGTTCATGCACATGCCGAGCTTGTTGCGGTTGTACTTGTTGAAGTACCCGTTGCGGTTCCACGGGTCCTCGCCGATGTCGTTGTTGAAGTAGGTGGGCGGCGCCGGCTTCGGCGGGATCGCCACGCCGCGGATCGAGTCCGTCTGCCGGTTCGCCTCGATCTTGATGATCGTGGCGCCCAGGTCGCCCAGGAGCTTCGTGCAGTACGGGCCCGCCCACACCATCGAGCAGTCGAGGACCACGAGGCCCGTCAGCGGCCCGCTCTGGCCCTCGCGCAGGGGCAGGGTGCGGCCGTTCGCCATCGTGATGCCGGACGGCACCACCGCGTCGCGCTTCGTCGCGTCGGTCATCGGGCGGCTCCCTTCGTCGGACGCCGGTCGTTGGGTGCGCCGCCGAAGGCGCCGGCCGCGGCCAGGCGCTCCGCCGAGGCGCGGTCGTGGCCGAGCGAGGCGACCACCTCCGCGGTGTGTTCGCCGAGCAGCGGCGCGCGCTTCGACTCCCACAGGCCGTCCGAGAAGTGCGCCGCGACCGAGGGGTACTTCATGGTGCCGGCGACCGGGTGCTCCACCTCGTGGAAGAAGCCGCGGTACTGGAGTTGCTCGTTCTTGAAGAAGTCCGCCGGGGTAGAGACATAACCGAAGGGAAGGCCGAGGGCCTGCGCCTTCTGGTAGATCTCCTCCTTCTCGTGCGTCAGCAGCCACGGCAGCATCAGCGCGTCGATCTCGTCGCGCAGTTCCGCCTGCGAGCCGGGGCGCTGGAAGCGCTCCTCCGCCAGTTGTGGCTCCTCCATGAGGGTGGCGATGTTCGCCCAGCGCCGCAGCGGGCCGGAGACCACGCCGACGAAGCCGTCCGCGCAGGGGTAGATGCCCCACGCGGCGCGCGCGCCGTTGCCGGAGCGCGGGTAGATCTCCCCGCCGTAGATCCAGTACATGTCCGTCATCTCCAGCAACGAGGTCGTGTGCTCGAAGACGGAGACGTCGATGTGCTGGCCCAGGCCGGAGGCGGTGCGCTCCCACAGCGCGGCGAGCGTGGCGATGTAGGCGTTCTGCCCGGTGCCGTACTGGCCGATGTAGCCGCCGTTCTTCAACGGCTCCCGGTCCGGCTCGCCCGTGATCGACATGAGGCCGCTCAGGGCGTAGGTGGTGATCTCCCACGCGTGGTGCTGCGCGTACGGCCCGGTCTGGCCGAACGGCGTGACCGAGAGGTAGACGAGGCCGGGGAACTCCGCCTTCAACTGCTCGTAGCCGAAGCCGATCTCCGCGAGCGCGCCCGGCCGGAACGACTCCACGAGGACGTCCGCGGTGGCGATCAACTCGCGGAGGACGGCGCGGCCGTCTGCGGTGTCCAGGTCCAGCGTGACGGAGCGCTTGCCCTGGTTGAGGTAGAGGTGCAGGGCGCCCGTCTCCGGGTTCGGCTTCCCCTCCGTGAACGGGCCCCAGTGGCGGATCGGGTCGCCGTCCGGTGGCTCCACCTTGATCACGTCCGCACCGAAGCCGGCCATGATCCGGCCGGCATACGGCCCGGCGACGTACTGGGAGAGGTCGATCACCCTCGTCCCGACCAGCGGTCCGTCCACACGCCCCCCAAACCTCGACGATTCCTGATGGCCGCCATCACGACACGCGGTCGCACCCCCACCGGGGCGGCGCAGGCATTCTAGTCAGGATCGCGCGATGGGGTAGGGGGCTAGACTCCAGCCGGGGGACTCAGCCATGAAACGGCTCTGGCAGCGAAGTACTTCAGTCCAGGAGTCGGCCTCGTCCGTTCCTGAGGAGAATCGACACCCCGTACGGCTTGGTTCGGTCGGTCTTACCTACGCAATGTCCGTGTTGGAGCATCAGCATGGTCGAGCCACCCGTGCGGACGCGAAGCTCCTCGGTATTACGGCGATGGCTGCAGCCCTTGTCGTTGGCATCTTCGTGCTCGACGTGGGCTTCGTTGCCATGCCCGCGATGCTCCTTGGGGGCGGTGCTGTCTTGATTGGTGCATTGGGGCTGTTCCCCGTCAAGATGCAAGGGTTCCCTGGGATCGCAAACATCCGTGAGCAAGCGTTCGGGGAGACCGATCAGGACGTGATCCTGTGGTGGTTCGCCGATTCGGTGTCGAGTGCGTCCGAGGCGACCGAGAAGCGCGTTGCGCTGAAGCTGAACTGCTTCACGGTGAGTCTGCTGCTCTTGGTCTCAGCCGTAGCATTCCTTGCGATGTTGGCGGTTGTCTCCGTCCGTTCAGGAGAGCGCACCGACACCCCACAAGTAACTATGCCTGTCGGCGCCGAGACTACGCCGACGATCCCTGCTGTGATCGTCGACCTCGAACGACAGCAGAAACCCGACCGTTAGTCGGGCCGTTTACGGGGCCGCGCGTCCATCTTCGAGTCGGGTTCGTACGAGTTCTTCTCGATCTTCGGCTGGATCTTCGGGAGTTCGCTTGACTTCTGAGGCGGCTCGACTTTTTCGGGCGGTTGTGACTGCTTCTGTTCGTCCTCAGGCCACATTGTGTCCCCTGTCCCTATGCCCCCCTACAGGCGATCCCATTTGACGCCGCGGCCGATGGTGGAGAGTTCGTAGATCCGGCTCACGGCCAGATATTCGTCGTCTCAGGTGAAGGTGGGGCGCAGCAGTTCGTCGATGTCTTCCCGGTAGACCTCTGCCGGGGTGATGCCGTTGAGGCGGTTGAACAGCCGCGTGGCGGCGCGCCAGCGCCGGCGCAGGAAGCCCAGCGAGGGCTGCGCCGTCCGAGGCGCCGCGGTGGGGCCGAGGTTGGGGCGTGGCAGCGCCTGGCTCATGGGGGTGCCCTCCTGCCCCTCGACTATATCGGATCGCCATAGGGATCGAGGGCACCCCTCGGCGCGGCCGCGCCGCCGGAGGCGGTGGCGTGGGACACTGGCGGGCGATGTCCCTGTTCATGGCGCGCCTGCTCGTCTTCGGCTCCTCCGCGGCCGTGCTCGTCCTCGAGATCCTCGCGGGGCGACTGATGGCGCCGTACGTCGGCGTCTCGCTGGAGACGTTCACCGGCATCATCGGCGTCGTCCTCGCCGGCATCGCCTCCGGGTCGTGGTTCGGTGGGCGCACCGCGGATCGCACGAGCGACCCCCACCGGCTGCTCTCGCCGGCCCTCGTCGTCTCGGGCGTGCTCGCGCTCGCGATCCCCACGGTGGTGGACGGCCTGGGCCCCTCGATGCGCGCGGCGGGGCCGCTGGAGATCGTGGCGCTCACCACGGCGGCGTTCTTCCTGCCCTCGTTCTTCCTCTCCGCGATCCCGCCGCTGGTCGTGAAGTTGCGGCTGCAGTCGTTGGACGAGACCGGCAAGGTCGTCGGCTCGCTCTCCGCGGTCAGCACCTGGGGCGCGCTCTGGGGCACGTTCGTCACCGGCTTCATCTTCGTCGCCGCGTTCCCCACGAGGCCGATCGTGATCGGCGTCGGCGTGCTGCTGGTGCTGTGGGGCGTGGCCCTCGGCGGCGCGAACATGACGCGCGGGCGTCGCCTCGGCGTGGTCGCGCTCGCGCTCTTCGCCGGCGCCAACCTCGCCGCCGCGCCCGGGCCGTGCCAGTGGCAGACCACCTACTTCTGCGCCAGCATCGAGCCCGACCCGACGAACGAGGGCGGACGCATCCTCTGGCTGGACACGCTGCGCCACTCGTACGTGGACGCGGACGACCCGACCTACCTCTACTTCCGCTACACGCGCGGCATCGCGGACGTGATCGCGCTGGCGCCGGAGGGCGCGATCTCCGCCGGGTTCCTCGGCGGGGGCGCGTTCACGCTGCCGACCTACCTGCTCGCCACGCGCCCCGGCTCCACGGCCACGGTGTTCGAGATCGACGGCGCGCTCGTGGACCTCGTGCGGCGCGAGTTCGGCGTCGAGGAGTCCGAGGTGCTGCGCGTGCGTGTGGGTGACGGGCGGCTGGCGCTGCCGGAGGAGCCGGCGGGCGCGTTCGACGTGCTGGTGGGGGACGCCTTCGGCGGGCTGAGCGTGCCGTGGCACCTCACCACGCGCGAGTTCCTCGGCGAGGTGCAGCGCGTGCTCGCCCCCGGCGGCATCTACGTGGCGAACGTGATCGACTACCCGCCGCAGGGCTTCGTCCGCGCCGAGGCTGCGACGTTCCTCGACGTGTTCGCGCACGTCGCCGTGATGGCGCCCGCGCGCTACCTGCAGGGCGACCTCGGCGGGAACTTCGTCCTCGTCGGGTCGGACGCACCGATCGATGTCGAGCGGCTGCAGGCGCTGGCGGACGCGCGCGGCGACCTGGACGTGGTGTGGGGTGGCGAGGCGGCCCGCGCCTTCGCCGGCGATGCGCGCGTCCTCCGTGACGACTTCGCCCCCGTGGACCAGCTGCTCGGCCGCCCGACCTACTAGCGGCGCGGGCGTCCGAGGGCTATGCCTGCTGCGGGTGGCCGCGGTACAGGTCGCGACGAAGCCAGTCCTGCAGGATCGCCTCGCGGTGGTCGTCCCAGCGCGGCTCGAACATCCCCGCCGCCGCGCGCTGCCGGTAGGCCTCCGCGAGGATCACGGCGGCGGAGACGGAGACGTTGAACGACTGCGCGAAGCCCTGCATGGGGATGACCACGTTCGCGTCCGCCGCCTCGATCACCTCGGGCGTGCACCCGCGGTGCTCGTTCCCGAACACCACCGCGGAGGGCTGCGTCCAGTCCACCTCGCGGAAGTCGAGCGCGTCGCCGGCCAGGTTCGTCGCGTACACGCGCATCCCGCCCGCGTGCAGCGTTTCGACGAGCGACGGGGCGTCCTCGAAGCGGCGGATCTCCAGCCACTTCTTCGTGAACGCCGAGACCGGGTTGGAGATCTCCGGGAACGTCTCCCGCTGGTAGAGCAGGTTCACGGTGTGCAGCCCGAAGCCGTCCGCGGAGCGCAGGATCGCGGCGGCGTTGTGCGGGTCGTGGACGTGGTCGATGCCGACCTGCAGGTCGAACTGGCGGCGCTCCAGCACCTGGCGCAGCCGCGCCTCCCGCTCCGGCGTCGCCATCTCGCTACGCCTCGGCCGAGGTCGTCGCGCGCGCGTCGATGGCGCGCAGCAGCGCCCGCCCGCGAGGGCTGAGGCGGTAGCCGACCTCCAGACTCTCGGTCAGGCCGAGCGCCTTCAGGCGGCGGACGTCCGCCTTGAAGCGCACCACCTCGCGCCCCACGCGCGCGGCGAGGTCGGGTGCGCGCACGCCTTCGTTCGCGCCGATCAGGCGCAGCACGTCCAGCGTCCACGCGCCGCGCCCGCCGCCGTCCATCTTCGCCAGCCGCGCCAGGATCTCCTCGGAGGTCGCCACGTCCAGGTCGTCGTCGGCGGCGAGCAGCGCGCGTTCGTCCGACAGGTCGCCCAGGTAGCGGAAGGTCACGCGGTACAGGTCGCCCTCGAACCGGTCGAGGCCGGCGAGCGCCTCCGCCGGGGAGTCGAAGCCGGCGCGCCAGGCGTCCGCGGGCGTCACGTCCTCGGGCGTCACCACCTCCACGGCGGTGGCCTCGATCACCCCGCCCGTGTGCAGGCGCGTGCGCCCGCCGGCCGCGGCCTGCGGCCGCTTCCAGCGACGCAGGGTGACGGTGATCTCGCCGCGACGGATCGGCTCGTGGAAGCGCACGGAGAACAGCATGAGGTCAGTCTACGGGCGCGGCGCCTCAGCCGCCGGAGCGCCGGAACAGCGCATAGACGTACGGCCGCTCGCCGCCGCCGGGGTTGATGTACAGGTGGTCGCGCGCCTCCACCAGGTCGAACCCCTCGCCGAGGAGCGCCGAGAACATCGAGGCGTCGTAGTTCACCACCGGCAGGTTGCTGCACTCGGTCGCGCCGCCAATGGCGAACGCGGCGAGCATCACCCAGCCGCCGGGACGCACCGTCGCGCGGACCGCCTGGGCGTAGCCGGTGCGGTCCGCGGGGTCGGTGAGGAAGTGCAGGGCGGCGCGGTCATGCCAGAGCGCTGCGCCCGTCAGGCCGGCGAACGTCTCCGGGCGGCTCACGTCGCCCTCGACGAACGTGACGGCTTCCGCGCGGTCGCCGAGCATCGCGCGGAGGTGGTCGAGCGCGACGGCGCTGATGTCGACCGCGGCGAGACGCCGGAACCCGAGGTCGGTGAGCGCCGCGATGAACGTGGAGGCGCCGCTCTCGACATCGATCACCAGGTCGTCAGGGGACACGCCCGTGCGTTCCACCATCTCCAGCGACACCGCCGGTGACGCCTCGTACCAGCCGAGGCGGTCCAGCGGCGACCGTGTGTAGGTCGCATCCCAGTGTGCGCGTCCGGTCATCGTGCGTACCTCCCACCCTCGATCCTACCGGTAGAATCGGGCAGGAGCGCGTTCGTGCCGGGGTGGCGAAATGGCAGACGCAGCGGGCTTAAACCCCGCGGCCGCAAGGCGTGTGGGTTCGACCCCCACCCCCGGTACCAACAGCAAGGGAACGCGTTCGCTCATCTCCCCGGCGCGTCGAGGCGGTACCAGATGTCCGCGAGGAAACCGCGCGCGTCCACCTGCATGACCTGGCGCTCGATCGAGGGCGTCTCGCCCTCGCAGCGCCAGGCGTAGACGGTCTCGCGGCCGGTGACGGCGGCCGGGATGACCTCGGCACCGGCGTTCTCGGCGCAGAACGCCGCCATCGCCGCTGAGGGCGTGTCGCTCGTGTCCGCCTTCGCCTCGCACGGCAGGTTCGCACCCACGGTGCAGGCGTAGACCGCGCCGTCCATGCAGCGCCAGGACGTACCGCGCTCGAAGAACTCGAGCGGCGCGTCGGCGGACGCCCCGGTGGCGGTGCGGATGCCCTCGATGATCACGGGCGGGAGCGGGTCGCCGGTGTAGCGCGTGTCCGGCGCGTCGATGTCCCGGACGGCGGCGCAGTAGGCGAACGGGTCCGCGAACGCCTCGGGCGTGGCGTCGTCGCCGTCGCTACTGCTGCACGCGGGCGCGAGGAGGAGGATGCCGAGCAGCGCCGCGCGCCAGATTGAGGGCCACGAGGTCGTCATGTGGGGCGCTCCGTCCGTCGCGCCGGCTAGAGGTCGCCGTTGAACGTGTCGCACGCGGCCGGGGTGGCGCGCTCCAGGCCGGTGGTGAACCAGCGCTGCCGCTGCTCCGACGAGCCGTGCGTCCAGGACTCGGGCGTCACGCGCCCCTCGATGCGTTCCTGGATGCGGTCGTCGCCCACCGCCGCGGCGGCGTCCAGCGCCTGCGCGATCTGCTCGCGGGTGAGCGGTTCGAGGAAGCCGGTGGCCACCGCGTTGGCCGCCCACACGCCGGCGTAGCAGTCCGCCTGCAACTCCACGCGCA
Organism: Chloroflexota bacterium; assembly: GCA_045863195.1. Taxonomy (GTDB): domain Bacteria; phylum Chloroflexota; class Dehalococcoidia; order UBA2979; family UBA2979; genus W-Chloroflexi-9. The sequence goes on along the minus strand of BTUI01000003.1, from coordinate 72,681 downwards.
CCGCCTCGCTCTCCGCGCCGGAGTCGCGGCTGCCGCGTAGCGCGCCCTCCAGGTGCTGGACGTGGTGCCCGTACTCGTGCGCCACCACGTACGCCTGCGCGAACGGCCCGCCCTCCGCGCCGAAGCGCGTGGTCAGCACCTCGAAGAACCCGAGGTCGATGTAGATCGTTTCGTCGGCGGGACAGTAGAACGGGCCCACGGCGCTGGTGGCGTTGCCGCAGGCGGTGGAGACGGAGCCGGTGAAGAGCGTGGTGACCGCCGGGCGGTAGCCCTCGAACGCTTCGCTCCAGTAGGCCTGCACGCTGTTCACGTAGCCGACGATGCGGCAGTCCTCGCGCTCGTTCGCGTCCGCGCCGGTCTGGCACTCCTCGGCGAGGTTCGCGGCGGGGACGCTGCTCTGGCTCCCGCCAGCGCCGCCGAGGGCATCGAGCGGGAGTTGCTGCGGGTCGCCGCCCATCAGCAGCACGAGGACGACGAGCACGATGCTGCCGAGGCCGCCGCCCACGGCCAGGCCGGCGCCGCGCTTGCCTCGGATGTCACGCACCTGGGATGGATCGAGGCGGGCGCCACGTTTGAAGGACATGCGCGCACCGTAGCATTCCCGATAGCCTGAGCGGGCACGGGCGGGAGGCGATGGTGGCGGCACTGCGGACGAGACGCCTCGGGCGGACCGGGCTAATGGTGACGGAGGTGGGGCTGGGCGCGATGGACACGCCCCACTCGCCGGAGGCCGTTGCCACGGTGGAGGCGGCGCTGGACGCCGGCATCACCTTCATCGACACCGCCCGCGAGTACGAGGGCTCCGAGTTCCTCCTGGGCCAGGTGATCCGCGAGCGCGGCGGCACGGACGCTGTGCTCGCCAGCAAGACCTTCCGTCACACCGCGGACGGTGCGCAGCGCGACGTGGACCGGTCGCTCAGCATCCTCGGCGTGGAACGCATCGGCCTCTACCAGTTGCACGACATCTCCACGCCGGAGGCGTGGGCGGAGGTGATGGCGCCGGACGGCGCGCTGGAGGGCCTGCAGATCGCGCAGTACCGCGGCCTGATCCAGCACATCGGCGTCTCCACCCACCACACCGTGCTGGCGCGCGAGATCATCGAGAGCGGCGCGTTCGACACGGTGATGCTGGAGTACTCCGCCTTCTTCCCGGAGACCGCGCCGCTCATCGACCTCGCCGCGTCGCTGGACGTGGGCGTGATCGTGATGCGCCCGGTCGGCGGATCGGGCCGCACGAGCATCATGCGCGGCCGCATCGCGGAGGGGTACGACGGGCTACTGACGCCGCCGAACCTGCTCCGCTACGTGCTCGCGCGCCCGGGCGTCTCCGTTGCCATCCCTGGCGCACGCCACCCCTCGCGCGTGCGGGAGAACGTGGCGACGGCGCTCGCCGGCGAGCCGATGGACGAGGCGACGCGTCGCGCGATGGAGGCGGAAGCGGCGCGGTTCTACGCGGACTGACGGGCTGCCTCGGCCGGGGCGGGAAGCAGAACGGCGACGCGTAGGCGTCGCCGTTCGTGTGTGCTGGAGGCCACGACGGGAATCGAACCCGTGATCGAGGTTTTGCAGACCTCTGCCTTGCCGCTTGGCTACGTGGCCCCGGACAGATCATGGAGCGGAAGACGAGGGTCGAACTCGCGACCTCCTCCTTGGCAAGGAGGCGCTCTGCCACTGAGCTACTTCCGCACGGACCTCGAACGACTCTGATTGATGGTGCCCAGGATGAGACTTGAACTCATACGCCCTTACGGACACTGCCCCCTCAAGACAGCGCGTCTGCCGATTCCGCCACCTGGGCCCGCAATCGAGTGGCAGGAGTGGAGGGACTCGAACCCCCGGCCGGCGGTTTTGGAGACCGCTGCTCTACCAACTGAGCTACACTCCTACGCGAAACCCAAGTGTAGCAACGGCTCTCCCGAACGGGAAAGCGTGACCCGCTACCAGGAGGTTTCACCGGGCGTCCGCCCGATCACGGCGTCAATCACGGGCGGCGTGTTGCCGCAAATCCCGTCCACGCCGGCCCGCCACACCCGCTCGATGTCCGGCTCCCGGTCGACGGTCCACGTGTAGACCGCCAGCCCTCGACGGTGCGCGTCCCGCACCGAGGCGGCGCTGACGAGCGGGTGGTGCAGGCTGATCGCCGCGAAGCCGCCGCGCACGCACGTCTCGATGGCGTTTCCGGACTCGCCGAGGCGGATCAGGCTGCCAGGGGCGACGTTCAGGCCGAACGGCACCTCCGGGACCAGCGCCCGGCACGTCCGCCCGATGGTCGGGTCGAACGACCAGATCCAGCACCACTCGGCCGCCTTCGCGGCGCGGATCGCCTGCGCGACCGCACCCTCCACGCCGCGTTGCTTGATCTCGATCACGAGGATCGCCCGCCCGGCCACGCGCGCCAGCGCCTCCTCCAGCGTGGGAACCGGCTGGCGCTCCGCGCCGTCCGGCTTCGCCAGCAGCCGCACCTCGCGCAGTTCATCGAGGGTCAGCGTGGTCGCGTCCCGGGGGTCGCCGGCGACGCGTGCGGGGTCGGCATCGTGCAGCAGCACGGCGACGCCGTCACGCGTGGCGTGCACGTCGATCTCGATCGCGTCGACGCCGTCCTCGATCGCCGCGTCGATGCCGGCGAGCGTGTTCTCCGGCATCGTCCCCATGTTGGTGCGGTGGGAGATGACGAGCGGGCGGGCGATGGCGTCCAAGCGGCCTCCGAGGGCTACCGGCGGTCCAGCCGGCGGAGCAGGGCGGCGGGCATCAGGCGCAGGGCCAGCGCCAGCCATCGGACGGCGGGCGGCGACCACGCGACCCGCGCGCCGCGGTCGAGCGCCCTCAGGATATCGGCGGCGACCGCGTCCGGGGTGGTCGCCAGCGGCATCGGCCGCAGGCCGTGCGTCATGCGCGTGCGCACGAAGCCCGGCCGGACCACGAGCACCCCCGCGCCGCTGCCGCGCAGCGCCTCGTCCAGGCCGCGCGCGAAGAAGTCGAGCCCGGCCTTCGTCGCGCCGTAGACATAATTCGACCGCCGTGGCCGCTGCGCCGCCACCGAGGAGAGCACGACGAGCGCTCCATGTCCCTGCGCGGCGAGCGCGCGCGCCGCGACCATCCCCACGGAGACGGCGGCGGTGAAGTTCACCTGCGCCGTGCGCGCCGCCTCCGCCGGGTCGGCCTCGTAGGCGTGCTGGTCGCCGAGAACGGCGAACGCGAGCACCACGATATCCACCGGGCCGTCCGCAAACGCCTCCGCCACGGCCGTCTCGTGCGAGGCCGGGTCGAGCGCATCGAACCGGAGCGTGCGCACCTCGGCGTCGGGGGGGAGGGCGGCCGCCTCGCGCATCGCGGCCTCGTCACGGCCGGCGAGCCAGACGCGCGTCGCCCCACGCTCGACGAGGGCGCGCGCCGTCGCGAGCCCGATCTCGGAGCCGCCCCCGAGCACCAGCACGCCGTGGGGCCGTCCGAGCGCGTCCGTCACGCGTGCCTCCCGCTGAGGTTGAGCCGCCGGTCGAGGTCGGACGTCATCCGCCGCTCCGGGTCGAGCCGGTCACGCACCGCGCGCCACTCGCTGAGGCGCGGGTACATCGCCGGTACCACCTCTGCGCGCATCCTCGCATCTTTCGCGAGGTAGACGCGCCCGCCCGCCTCCGCGACCAGGTCGTCGCAGCGGTCGAGCAGGGCGGCGAGGCCTGGGTCACGGACGGCGGGGAGGTCGAGCGCGAGCGTCCATCCGGCCATCGGAAACCCGATCGGCGCGCCGTCACCGTCGCCGAGCCGTTTGAGGACGGCGAGCGCGACCGGCATCGGGCCGGCTGCGATCCGGCGGGCGACCTCGTGCAGCGTCCGCTCCGCGCCGAACGGCAGGACGAACTGGTACTGGATGAACCCGCGCGGCCCGTACAGCCGCGGCCATGCCGCGAGGCGGTCGAGCGGGAACAGGAACGCCTCCAGCGGCCGCACGGCCTCCGGCGTCGCGCGCCCGGCGAGGGCGAACCGCGCCTCGTTGAACGCGCGCACCGCCGGCGTGGAGACCGCGGAGACGGGGAGCGGCGGCATGCGCAGCGGCCGCGGGCCACGCGCGAGCAGCGGCCTGGCGAGCGCGCGCGGCGGCAGCGCCTCCAGCGACGCCGGGTCGCCCGCCTCCACCACGCCCCGCGCGAACGCCGCGCCGCCTCGCGCGAGGTCGACCCAGGCCACCGACCACCGGTGCCGCGCATCCGCCTCGCCGAGCGCCGCCATCGTCGAGTCGAGGTCACGCGTCCGCACCATCGTCGTGTGTGCATACGCCGTCGCGACGCGCTCGAGGCGGAGCGTCGCCTCGGTGACCACGCCGGTCAGCCCCATCCCGCCGAGCGTGGCGTGGAACGCCTCGGCGTCCGCGTGGCGCGAGAGCGTCCGCGCCTCGCCGTCCGGTGTCAGCAGCGTCAGCGCCTCCACGTGCGCGCCGAACGAGCCGGTGCGGTGGTGGTCCTTGCCGTGGACATCGGCCGCGATCGCACCGCCCACCGTGACGTGCGCCGTGCCGGGCAGCACGGGGAGCATCCAGCCGCGTGGGAGCAACAGCCGCAGCAGCGCGCCCAGCCGCGCACCTGCGGGCGTGGTGACGGTGCCGGCCGCCGGGTCGAGGCGTACCGCCCCGCCGAGGCCGGGCATCGCGACGACGGTGCCGCCCGCGACCTGGGCGGCGTCGCCGTAGGCACGCCCCAGGCCGCGCGCGATCACGCCCCGGGCGCGGGCATCGAGGAGCGCACGCCGGACAGCCTCGGGGCCGTCGATGGGGACGAGCCGTGCGCCGGCGGGCGCGGTGCCACCCCATCCGGTGAGGACGTGCCAGCGCGGGTCTGGGATCACGTGTTCACCGGGTCTTCACCGGCACGCGGGTGCGCCGCAGGGGGCATCCACCGATAATGGGACGGAAGTAGGTGCCGAATGACCGACCGTCCTTCTCCCGCATTCGAGATGCGAAGCGTGCCGTGCAACCTGTGCGGCTCTGACGACACGCGCACCATCAAGGAGTCCACGGGCGAGGGGCGCATCGTGCGCTGTCGCCGTTGTTCGCTCACCTACGTGAGTCCGCGCATCGCGTGGAACCCGGTGCAACAGTACGAGAGCGACGAGTACCACGAGAAGGGGGAGCTCGCGACCGGGCGCCCCGGGTACACCTCGTACTCCAGCGACCGGCCAGTGCTCTCGCCGTACTTCGGGCGGATCGCCGCTGAGATCGCGCGGCAGAAGCCGGGCGGGAAGGTGCTGGAGATCGGCGCGGCCAGCGGCTTCTTCCTGGAGCAGGCGCGCAACCACGGCCTCCAGCCGTGGGGCATCGAGCCGTCCCACGCCTGCCAGCGCATCATCCGCGACGAACTCGGGCTGCCGGTGCTCGCCGGTTCGATCGAGGAGGCGGCGATCGAGCCCGGCACCTTCGACGTGGTCGCGCTCTTCCAGACGATCGAGCACTTCGACGACCCGCTCGCCGGGCTGCAGAAGATGGCGCGGGCGCTGAAGCCGGGCGGCCTGATCGTGATGACCACGCCCAACCAGGCCGGCTGGTTCGCGAAGATCGCCCGCCGCCGCTGGTACGAGTACAAGCCGAAGGAGCACCTGTACTACTTCACCCCCCGCACCCTGGCGCGGATGCTGGAGGCGGCCGGCTTCGAGCACATCGAGGCGCGCATCGACCCGAACCGCTACCCGATCGCGTTCCTGATCGAACGCGTGTCGCGCTACTACCCGGTGCTCCGCCCGGTGATGCGCCTCGTCGACCGCCTGATCCCGAAGTCGCTCCAGGCGCGGTTGTACATCCCGGTGCACTACGGCTCCATGAAGGTCACCGCACGCCGCGCGGGGATGGTGTGACCTCGGACGCTGCCCGCCTGATCGAGGAGCGCGGGATCGCGCTCATCTCCTTCGACCTGGACGACACGCTGGTCGATACGGACGGCGCGGCCCCGGTGCGTGTGGACGCGGCCGTCCGTCGCGCGCTCGAGGTGATCGAGGGCGTCAACCGCGACCTGCTCGAACTCGCGCGTGAGCGTGCCGTCGCCGCCGATCCGGTCGTGGACGGCCGGCTGGTCGTCCTCTTCGACATCCTCGGTATCGAGGGCGACTCCACCGCCGGGCGCGCGATCCGCGCGGCCTACAACGCGCCGCTGCCGGACGTGCTGCAGTGGGTGGAGGGCGCCCCGGAACTCCTCGCGCGGTTGCGCGGGCGCTACCGGCTGGGCGTGGTGACGAACGGCCCGAGCGAGATCCAGCGCCCGAAGGTGGAGAAGTTCGGCCTCGCTGACCTCGTCGACCACATCGTCGTCTCCGGCGAGGTGGGGGCGCACAAGCCGGACCCGGCGATCTTCCGGCACCTGCTCGCCGAGGCCGGGATCGAGGCCGCTGCCGCCGTCCACATCGGCGACTCGTTGCACTCGGACGTCACGGGGGCACGCGCCGCCGGGATGAACGCGGTCTGGTTCCCCCCGCGCCACCGCAAGCCGGAGCCGCTCACGGAGGACGCCCCGCGTCCGGACGCCATCCTCGCATCGCTCGCCGACCTGTAGTCCGCCTGCTACGCCTCGCGCGCCGCGTCCAGCACCGGCCCGGCGGCGTCCACCACGCCGTCCCGTAGCGCGGGGTCGGCGAGGGCGCGCGCCAGCGACCCGGCGAGGTAGCCGGCCGGGTGGCCCGCATCGAAATGGTCACCCTCGCAGACTCGCGCGAACACCGGCTCCCGTGCCGCGAGCAGCGCGATCGCGTCCGTGATGTGGACCTCGCCGCCGACGCCCGGCGGCGTGGAGCGCAACGCGTCGAAGATGCCAGGCGCCAGCAGGTAGCGCCCGGTGATGCCGAGCGCGGACGGCTCGGTGTAACGCGCCCCCGGCTTCTCATGCACCGAGCGCAGCCGCACGCTGCCGTCCTCCACCGCTTCGCCCTTCACGAGCCCGTACCGGTCGTAGGCGTCCGGCGTCACCTGCCGCACCGCGATCACGCTCCCGCCGAGCCGCGCGGCGGTCGAGGCGAGTTCGAGCCCGGGCGGTGCCTGGGTGAACAGCACGTCCGGCAGGATCAGCAGGAAGCGGGAGCGCTCCACCAGGGGCTCCGCGAGGAGCGTCGCGGGGCCGGTGCCGTCCGCGCGCTCCTGCACCGCGAACACGACCTCTGTGCGCTCCCGGATCGCGCGCAGCGAGGCGAGACGGTGGTCGCCGCGCTCGGCCTCGGACAGTGGGGCGAAGTGCTCGCGCATCATCGGCAGCGAGCGCGGCGAGGCGACGATCACGACGCGGCGCGCGCCGCAGGCGACCGCTTCCTCCACGGCGTGCTGGATGAGCGGGCGGTCCGCGACGGCGAGGAACTCCTTCGGAAGGGCTCGTGTCGCCGGAAGCATGCGCGTCCCGCGTCCCCCGGCGATGATCACGGCATGTTCAATCGCGGGTGCGGCGGCCACGGCGGCTCCTTTACGCAGGCTCAACGGTCGGCGCACCGGCCGTGTCGAGCAGGTGGTGCGCGGAATCGGTATCGTACCCGCGTGAACGCAGAGGTACCCGCCACGGCCACGGGGGCGACCTCGTGATCATCACCCGCGCCCCGGTGAGGATCGGCCTCGCCGGTGGCGGGACGGACCTCCCTGCGTTCTACCGCCAATCGGGCGGGCGCGTGGTGAACGCGGCGATCAACCGCTACGTCTATGTGGTCCTCAGCGCGAACCGCCGCGGCGGCGTGCAGCTCACCTCGTCCGACTTCTCGGCGTTCCTGAACTTCGAGCCGGGCGCGGACCTCGATGCCGGCGACGGGTCGCTGTCGCTCGTGCGCGCCGTCCTCACCGACTTCGGCCTGGACGAGGGGGTGGACGTGTTCACCGCCTCCGAGACGCCGCCCGGCACCGGTCTCGGCTCGTCGAGCGCCACCGCGGTCGCGCTGGTGAAGGCGGTCTCCACGTTCCTGGGGCAGCACCTCAGTGATCAGCAGGTCGCGGAGCGGGCGTGCCACATTGAACTGGAGCGGCTGAAGTCGCCGATCGGCAAGCAAGACCAGTACGCCGCCGCGTACGGCGGGTTCAACGTCCTGGAGTTCGCGACCGATGGCGACGTGACCGTGCGCCCGCTGCCGCTGGCCCCGGCCACGGTCGGCGCGCTGGAGCGCCGGCTGCACCTCTACTTCACGGGCGTCCAGCGCGAAGCGAACAAGATCCTCCGCGCGCAGTCCGATAACGCCCGCGAGCGCTCCACGGCGACCTCCATGCTCGACCTCCTCGATTTCGCCACGGCTACCGAGGGCGCGCTCGCCGCGGGCGACCTGGACGAGGTGGGGCGCCTGCTGCGCGTGGGCTGGGAGAAGAAGCGCGGCCTGGCGAACGGCATCTCCACCGACCGCATCGACGAGTGGATCACGCACGCCCTGGGCAACGGTGCGCTCGGCGCGAAACTGACCGGGGCGGGCGGCGGCGGCTACCTCCTCGCGATGGCCGCCGAGGGCGAGGAGGAGCGGCTGCGCCACGCGATGCAGGAGGCCGGGCTGAAGCCGCTGGACTACCGCTTCGACTGGTCCGGGGCGCGCGTGCTGATGAACAGCGAACGCCGCGCCTGGGTGCCTGCCTGATGGTGCGCTGGCTCTCCCACCCCTGGTTCGGCCCCATGCGTGACGCCGCAGCCGTCTACCTGGCCGCGGCGACCGTGTTTGCACTGGCGGACGGCTACCGCGCGTGGGAGGTGGTTGTGCTTGCCGCGATCGCCTCCGCGTTGCAGGTCGGCTGGTTCGTCGCCGCGGACGTGTACGACACCTCGCACCCCCGTGTCGCTCGGCCGCCATACGCACACCTCCTGCGCGGCCTGATCTGGGTGCTGCTGACCTACCTCGCCACGCACTTCGTGACGAATGGGGAGCCCGAGCGCCGCACCATCGTCTTCGCCTTCGGGGCGACCGCCGGGGCCATCGCCGTGACCTACCTCGCGCGCGCCGTGGCGCTGCTCGCGCTCCAGCGCCGGGGGGCGTTCCGGGAGCGCCTGCTCATCGTGGGCGCGGATCAGCAGGCGGAGCGCGTGGCCGAACAACTCACCTCCGACGGATCGCACGCACTGGACGTCGTCGGCGTGCTGGACGAGTTCAGCCCGCGCTCCAGCCGCGTGGGCGGGGTGGAGGTCCTCGGCGACCCGCTCGAACTGGAGGCCGTGGTGGACCGGCACGCCGTGACCAGCGTCATGGTCGTCGCCAGCGCCGTCTCGTGGGAGGCGCAGGAGTACGTGATGCAGGTCGCGGCGCAGCGGCCCGCGCTCCGCGTGTTCATGGTCGCGGGCATCCACGACCTCCTCTCCTCCGAGGTCGTTGCGGCGCGCGATGGGATGCCGTCGCTCGTCCGCCTGCGCCCGGCGCAGCTGAGACGCAGCGAGGCGGTGATGAAGCGGGCCATGGACATCGGCATCGCGCTCGCGCTGATGCCGGCGCTCGCCCTCGTGCTGCTCTTCGCGCGGCTGCGAGGGGGCCCCGTCTTCCGCACGGTGGAAGTACTCGGGCGGGGCGGACGCATCGTGCGGATGCGCCTGCTCGCGCCCCGCCCCGCGCCCGGCGGAGGCCGGCCGGTGCCCGGTCGGGCGGAGAAGATGCCCGCGCTCCTCGGCGTGCTGAAGGGCGACCTGAGCATCGTGGGGCCGCGCCCGCTTCCGGCCTCCGCGGCAACCGGTCGCGACCCGTGGCGGAGCCGTCTGCTGCTGATGCCGCCGGGCCTCACCGGCCCGTGGAACAGCGCCCACGCCGACCTCGGCACCACGCTGCTCGACGACCTGGCCTACCTGCGGACGTATTCCGTATGGGCGGACGTGAAACTGATCCTGCTCTCCGTGCAGCGGACCGTCACCGGCGGCTCCGCTGTCCCGGCGCTGCGCGAATTCCCGGAGGCACCGCCGACCGGCGGATAGGACGAGGAGACTCCCCTGCGGATCGAAGACTTCATCGCCGGCGCGCGCGTCGGCCTCGACCACATCGATGTCGCACTGACGCGGCGCGTGGCGAAGGAACTCGTCGCGGCGGCCGAGCGCGGTGCGAGCGTGTTCGTCGTCGGGAATGGCGGCTCCGCGGCGATGGCGAGCCACTTCACGAACGACCTCGTGAAGGGCGCCGGCGTGCCCGGGCGTCCGGCGATCCGCGCGTTCTGCCTGAACGACAACGTGCCGCTCCTGACCGCCTGGTCGAACGACGACTCGTTCGAGGTCGCGATCCAGCGCCAGGTGGAAGACCTCACGCGCCCCGGCGACATCCTGGTCGCGATCAGCACCAGCGGACGCTCGCCGAACATCGTGAACGCGGCGCAGGCCGCCCGCGACCGAGGCGTGCGCGTGGTCGCGTTCACGTGCCGCGCCCCCAGCGCGCTCTCCGCGCTCGCGGACGACTGGCTGCCGGTGGAGACGGACTCCGTGCCGCTGGCGGAGGCGCTCTTCGACCTGCTGTGCCACGCGATCGCGTGGGACGCGAAGGCGATCCGCGAGGGCGAAGACCCACGCTAGATGCTGCGCGCCTAGTTCAGGATCAGCACCGCCACGTAGCCGGCGGCCGAGGCCGCACCGGTCAGGTGCACCTCCACCGTCCCGTCCTCCGGGATGGCGATGTGGCTCACCGCCACGCCGAGGCCCGTGCCCTGCGCCGTGGCGATCCCCACGGAGCCCGTGTGCGCGTGCGGGATGCCGGTCAGGCGGCCCACGTTGCGCCCGGCGTTCACCGGCACCACCGTCACGCTCTCGAAGCGCGCTCGGCCCTGCGCGTTCAGTGCCCAGCCGCTCACGGAGTAGGCGTGGACGCCCGTGCCCGCGACGGACGACCCGAGGACGCCCGTCCCTTCCGGCGCTTCGCCCACGGCGCCCATGCCTCCGGGCGAGCCGACGAAGCCCTTCAGCGCCACGCCCGTCAGCGCCTCGCCCAGCACGCCGATCCCAATGCCGGTCGCGTCGCGGGAGAAGCCCTTCACCGCCACGCCCGCGGCGGCGTCACCCAGGACGCCGATGCCGCTCCCGCTGGTCTCCTCGCTCTGTCCCTTCACGCCGATACCGGTCGCGGCGTACCCCTGCACGCCGTGGCCGCGCTCGACGCGGCCGAGGACGCCCGTGTTGAACGTGGCGAGGTCGGTGGAGGTGGCCACAGCCTCCACGGCGGCGGTGTTCAGGCCGTCCGACTGGGCGTAGAGGCCCTGCGCCTGACCGCTCTTCGCGACCACGCCGGCCGATTGCACGGACTCGCCCTTCGCGCCGACACCCGTCTCTGAGTAGGCGTCCAGGCCGCGCTCCGGCCCCTTCGCCACCACCCCCACGCCGCCGGGGTTGAACGACTCCGCGACCACGGCGATCGGGCCGGCCGGCGAGGGCGGGGAGGGCTCGGATGGCGGCGGGCTGCCGCTTGTGGCGGCGAGGCCGATGCCGGTGTTGGAGGCGGCACGGACGCCGACCATGGTCGGGCTGAAGCCGTGGACGCCACGGTCGCCGCCTTCTCCGACCACGCCCACATGCGCCTCGGAGTAGCCGAACACGCCGACGTTCGTGACGCTGGTGCCGACGACCGCCCGAGCCGTGAACGCCTGGCCGGACAGCGCGGGGCCGTCGCCCGTGGACACCGCCTCGAAGGTCCCTGCGCTGTCGCTGGACGTGAGGCGGGTGATCAGGTTCGCGATGTTGGACGCGGCCATGCGGAGGAAGTCGCCGAACGGCGGCGGGTTGGCGGCGGCCGCTGCCGCTGGTTCGGCGGCGGCGGACGGCGGGGCTGCGCCGGCCGGAGGCGTCACGAGGCGCCACCCGATCAGCGCGAGGATCGCGCCCAGCCCGAAGCGGAGGACGCGCCGCCGCCCCAGGCGCTGGTTCGCAGCCTCACGTGCCAGGTCCTCGAACCCCATGCCGGTCGAAGCCATGCCGGTCCCCCCTTCGGATCGACGCGGGCGTGAGCGTGGTCGCGCCTTGTTCGACCACTTGCCCAGTTCAACAGTGTCACGAGGTGGGTTTGCGGCCACCGGTCGAACGTCCCGCACCGGCGGGACGTTGGCGGGCCGTCAGCGCGCGGGCGCGCGGTTGATGCCGGGACGCACGCGGTAGATGCGCTCCACGAAGTACGGCGCCTCCAGGCGGACCTCGCCGACCACCTCGAAGTCACGTTCGAGGATGATCGGCGGGATCAGCTGGTCCAGTTTGCCCTGGCCGTTCTCACGGATCACGATCCACCGGACGTACGCGGCCGGGTCGGCGAGCGCCATCTCCCACGTGGGCGAGACCTGGGAGACGCCCTCGTGGATCACCTGGTCCAGGTGGAGGTGGATCGCCGGCAGCAACTGCGCGTGGTCGCGGAGCGCCATCAGCACATCGCCGCCGTCGTAGACCTCGTCGAAGAGTTGCGCGGTCGCCTCGAAGTGGCGGTAGCCGGTCTGGGTCGCGTCCCGCACGGTGATCACCGGCGTGGGGGAGGTCATGAACGCGCCGAACTGGATGCCGACGGCGGCGAGCGCGAGCAGCGCCGGCAGCCGCCCGAACGAGCCGAGGACGCCGATGGCGACGGCGGCCGGCGGGATCGCGATCACGCCGTATCGGGCGTTCAGCAGGCCGAACCCCTCGTACACCCGATCATGCCGGAGGACCGAGCCCCCGCTGTAGATCGAGTAGAAGAAGAAGGCGATCGACACCGCCGGCAGCAGCATGGCGATCCACGCGACCGGCCGCCGCCCGACGACCGCGAACACGGCGAGGCCGATCGCGGCGGTCGCGCTGGCGATGTACCCGATGTTGTCGAGGATCGTCCAGCCGAGCACGCGGGTGGTGTTGCTCAGGTTCCCGCCCAGGTTGAGCCCGACCGCCTGCTCCGCCACCGCCTGCTCGTTGTTCCGCAGGAACGCGTCCGGGTGGTCGAAGATGAGCCAGTTGTAGACGATGAACAGGAAGATCGGGAACACCGCCAGCGACACGAACGCCAGCAGTTCGCCCTCCATGCGCGTCTGCCAGAACGGCGTTGGCCGTTCCTTCTGGATGCGGCTCAGCACCATGAACGCGGCGCCCGCCGGCACGAAGAACCACGCCTCGTAGCGGATCATCGCGCCCGCGCCCACGCACAACCCGGCGATCGTCAGCGCCCGCGCCTGCGACGGATCACGTGTCCACAGCACGAGGTAGTACCAGGCCGCCATCGTCAGCGCCGCGAACGGCGTCTCCGACATCGGCGTCCCCGCCATGAACATGAAGTTCGGCGAGAGCGTGAGGGCGACCGCGGCGACGAACGCGCCGCCCATCGATCGGGTCAGCAGGAACACGAAGCGGTGCAGGTAGAAGATACATACGGCGAGCGAGATCGTGCTCACCAGGATGCCGGCCGCACCCGACCGGAACGCCCAGTCGATCCAGATCAGCGGCCGCATGGAGGCGGGGTGCAGCGGCAGCCAGGTGTTGCCGAACTGCGTGAACCCCGGCTGCTTGTTGTCGATGATCGATCGCGCGATCGTCAGGCGGGCGCGGCCGTCCGCCCACACCCAGTCCAGGTCCGCCCAGATCACGATCGCGAGGTTCACCGCGGCCACCACGACCGCCAGTGCGAACACCCATTGCGAGGCACGGCGCGAGGGTACCGAGACGGGCAGGTCCCACGACCGGTGCGGCCAGTCTGTCAGCCACCGCCGCCCGAGGCCGCGGAACGCCGCCTCGATGCCGAGCGGGCCACGGCGTTCGTACGAACCGGCGCGCTGGAGCGGGGTGCGGCTCACCGGCGGTCGCTCCGGCGCACCGCCCCGTGCCGGCGGCGGATCGCCCAGAGCGCGCGTGGCTGCTCGATGAAGTAGCCCGGCGTCATCCGCACCGTGGAGCCCTCGACGTGCTCGAAGACAACCGGCTGCTCGCGCACCACGAAGCCCTGCCGCATCGCGACCACCAGGAACTCCACGTCGAAGTTCCAGCGGTCGATCTCCAGGTGCGGCACGATGGCGTCGCGCGCCTCGCGCGTCATCACCTTGAACGGGCACTGCGTGTCCGCGAACGGCAGCCCCACGATCGTCTGCTGGAGGAACCGGAAGCCGCGGCTCCCGATCCGGCGGAACAGCGGCTGCGAGCCGCGCGCCTCCGTCCCGTCCGGCTGCAGTCGGGTGCCGCTCACCACCTGCGCTCCCGCGTCGATCCGCGCGAGGGCGTCCGTCAGGTAGGTGGGGTCGACCGACAGGTCGGCATCGAACACGGCGATGACGTCGCCGGTCGCCGCGCGCATCCCCGTGCGGAGCGCCGCGCCCTTGCCGCGGTTCTGCGGGTGCTGCACCAGCCGGAACGCCGGCACGCCGCCCTCCGCCTCCGCGGCACGCACGAGATCGGGCGTCCGGTCGCGGCTGCCATCGTCCACGACTACAACCTCGGTGATGCCGAGCGCGGGCGCGACCTCGCGCAGGCGCGCGATCGCGCGGCCCAGGCGGCGCTCCTCGTCCTTCGCGGGGAGGACGACCGACAGCGTGCGCGTCACCGGCCGCCACCGTCCGCGGGGCGGAAGACGAACCGGTGGTAGCCGAGGTAGTTCCACACCACGAGCACACCCATCGCGATCACCTTGGAGGCGTTCAGCAGGACCGGATCGTCGGCGTCCAGCAGCCAGCGCACCAGCAGCAGGTTCCCGTTGTACAGCACCAGCCCGAAGGCGGTGAACACCGTGTACCGGACCGCGCTCTCCCGCGTCATCGCCACGCCGAAGGAGAAGCGTGCGTTGAGGCTGTAATTCACCACCATCGCGCAGCCGAAGGCGAGCGTGTTGAACAGCACCACCGCGGCCGCGCCTCGTGCGCCGGTCAGGAGCAGGAGGTTGAACACGCCGAAGTCCACCGCGCCTGACATCGCGCCGACCAGCGCAACGCGCGCGAGGCGGCTCCGCGACAGCCGTCCGAGGAGGCCGGGACGCCCGGCCGTGGAGATGTCGGTCATGCGGTGGCCTGGTGGTGGTGTGTCACCCCGCCATTGTCGGTGTTCGCGCGGCCCGAGGGCACCCCGGAAGGGGCCGCCTCGGTAGACTCTCGGTGAAACGCGGGCCGGCGCGACGCAGGGGGAAGCCTGATGACGACTGCGCCGGTGAGCGCCCTCTGGCGCGCCGCCCGCCCGCTCCAGTGGCAGAAGAACCTCCTCCTCCTCGCCGCCGCCGTGTTCTCCGTGGACGAGCACTGGGACGCCGGCGCGCTGGAGGACTGGCGGCGGGTCCTGCTCCGCGGACTCCTCGGCGTGGCCGTCTTCTCCGTCGCCTCCTCCGCCGTCTACCTCGCGAACGACGCCCGCGACGCCGAGTCCGACCGCGCGCACCCGAGGAAGCGCGAGCGCCCGATCGCCGCCGGCGCACTCGCCGCCGCCGAAGCGACCCGCTGGGCGCTGCTCCTCGCGGGGGTGGCGCTCGTCGCTGGCTACGTGCTCGCCCCCGCCTTCGCCGCCGTGCTGCTCGCCTACCTGGTCCTGTCCGCGCTCTACACCCGCTTCCTCCGACGCGTCCCGGTGGTGGAGGCGTGCGCCATCGCGGCCGGCTTTGGGCTGCGCGCGATCGCGGGCGCCGCGGCGATCGACGTCCCCGCCTCGGGCTGGCTGGTGTCGCTCGCGACGCTGGGCGCGCTGTTCGTCGTCTGGCTGAAGCGGGAGCAGGAGCAGGCGCTCCTCGGCGACCTCGCGGGGGCGCATCGGTCGGTGCACCGTCGCTACCGTCCGCCGTTCCTGCAGGTGGCCGTCGGGTTCACCGGGTGGTGGATCGGCGGCATCTTCGCCGCGTACGCGGTGCGTCCCGGTGCACCGGGCGGAGGCCTGCTGCTGCTTGCGCTCGTCCCGGTCACGCTCGGGCTCTGGCGCTTCGCGATCCTCGCGAGGCGAGCGGGGGCGCGGCCGGTGGACGAACTGGTGATGCGTGACGCTCCGCTGCTGGGCGCGGTGGTCGCGTTCCTCGCCGTATCGTTCGTGGTGCTGGCGTCCGGGCGATAGCCACTCGGACGCGCGAGGCTCAGTCGCCCTTGCGCTGCTCGCGCAGGAACCGTTCGAGGTCGTCGAGGATCTCCGGGGTCGGCGGCAGATCCTCGGCGGGCGTCTCCGGCGCGCCGGGCGGCAGGGCGGGGCGGCTGGAGTCGTACTGCTCCTCGAGTTGCCGGACGTAGGCGGCCGCCTCGTCCGACTCCGCCACCACCTGGCGCACCTGCTCGTCGAACTGCTCCGCCTCCTCGGTCAGCGGCCCCACCGGGGTGCTGGTGCCGAGCGCGCGGTCCACGAGGCGCACGAGCGCCGTGGCGATGTGCGGGTTCGGCCCCACGGTCAGGTAGTGTGGCGCCATGGCCCAGAGGCTGGCGTTCTTCCAGCCCTGCGCGCGCAGTTGCAGGTTGAGCACGCCCACGATGCCGGTCTGGCCCTGGTACCGGGACGCCGGCGCCTTCAGCCCGAACAGCGTCTCGAACTCCTCGTGCGAGGCGGAGAGTGAGACGGGGAGGGGGCGCGTGTGCGGGACGCCGGCGGGCTGCGCGCCCAGCGTCACGCTGGTCGTGGAGCCGGTCTCCCGCAGCACCTCGAGGATCGCGTCGCAGAAGGTGCGCCAGCGCAGGTGCGGCTCCTGGCCGGTCATCAGCAGCACGTCCCGCGTCGCCCCCACGGGGGAGGCGAGGTAGATGCGGTTCGCCGGCCAGTCCAGGACGCGCTCGCCGTGCTCCAGGCGGACGCGCGGGCGCTGCACCGTGAAGTCGTAGAACCGCTCCGGGTCGAGTTCGGCGAACGGCGTCGCCACCCACTGCTTCACGAGGTAGTCGACGGTGTGGGTCGCCGCGCCGGGCGCGTCCGTGAAGCCGGTGAAGGCGCCGATGAGGATCGGGTCGCGGAGGGGACGGATCTCGTCCAGCGCGCGGATGGCCTCGTGCATCTGGTCGTCCCCTTCCGTATGGTCGTGCGGTCTCGTGGAACGTGATCGTACGCCCTCGGCCGCAGCCGAGGGCGTACGACTGGACGGGAATCCCTACATCTGGGAGAAGCCGGAGCCGGGCCGGTCGATGCCGGTACCCTTCCCGTTGGTGATCCAGCCGAACTCCTGCAGGATCTGCTGGCTGTACGTGACCCGCCCGGTGACCTTGTCCACGGGCTCCGTGGCCAGGAGCAGGGCGGCGCGCGCCATCATGAGCGGCGGCTCACCCTTCGGGTCGTCCAGGCCGTCCACCAGGTGGTGGAAGACGGTCCCCGGCGTCGGCACCACCTGCGAGGGCGAGAAGCACGCCACCGTCACGCCGTGCTCGTACACCTCCTGCGCCAGGCCCTGCGTCATCCGCTCCAGCGCCGCCTTGGAGGCGCCGTACATGGTGCCGCCGGTCACGCGCGCGCCCGGGTAGGGGCCGCGGCCGGGCCCGATGCCCGCGCCGGAGGAGATGTTGATGATGGCGCCGCCCTTCCGCTCGATCATCGCGGGGAGGACAGCCTTCGAGAGCATGAACGGGCCGTGCACGTTCACCGCGAACGCGCGCATCCAGCGGCTCGCCGGGTAGTCCACGATCGGGATGTAGTAGTTCAGCGCGGCGTTGTTCACGAGGACATCGACCGGCCCGAAGGCGGCGACTGCCTCCTCGACCAGCCGGTTGCAATCGTCCTCGCGGGAGACGTCGGCGGTGACGGCCACGGCCTGGCCACCGGTGGCGACGATCTTCTGGACGGTCCGCTCCAGCGACCCCTCCAGCTGGTGGTCGCCCTCCTTCAGGGTGCGGGCGGCGCAGACGACCTTCGCGCCCTCCGAGGCGAATAGTTCCGCGATTGCCTGCCCGATCCCGCGGCTGGCGCCGGTGACGAGCGCGACCTTGCCGTCCAGCTTGCCCATGGCGGTTCCCTTCGCAATTGGTGATGAGGACGCGAAGTGTATGCCCGTCGTTGCCGCCGTGCCATCTCGCGAGTAGTAGGAGGCGGGCACGAGAACGCCCCCGTGCTGGGGGCGTTCAGGCGGTCGAGATTGGCTGGGGATCGAGGATTCGAACCTCGACTGACGCATCCAGAGTGCGCTGTCCTACCTTTAGACGAATCCCCAGCGGTACCGGCTAGGGTACCGGATCAACCCGGTTCGGTCATCCCGCCCGCACCACCGAGGCGGCCCGGCGCAGGCGCTCCGCGCACGGCTCAGCGCCGATGATCTCCATCGACTCGAACAGCGGCGGCGAGACGCGACGCCCGGTGACGGCGAGCCGCACGAGGGTGAACAGGTCCCCTGCCTTCGCCCCCACCTCGTCCGCCAGCGCGCGCAGGCGCGCCTCCAGCGGGGCGGCCTCGAACGTGTCGAGCGCGTCGATGGCTGCCGCGACGGCCTCGAGCGCGGCGGCCGCCGCCTCGCCCTGGCCCGCCCACTTCTTCTGCAGGAACTCGCTCGCGGGAGGCGTGTCGATCACCGGCGACCAGAAGAAGTCGACGAGGCCGGTGGCCTCAGCCAGCGTCTGGATACGCTCCTGGATGAGCGGGGTGACCTCCGCGACGAGGGCGCGGTCGAGCGGCCGCGGCACGTCGACGGGGAGTTCGCGCTCCAGCCGCCGCGCCACCGCCTCGGTCAGTTCGGGGAGCGGCATCTGGCGCAGGTAGACGCCGTTCAGCCACTGCAACTTCTCGGTGTCGAAGGTCGCCGGGGCGAGGCTCACGTCGGCGATGTCGAAGATCTCGATCAGCCGCTCACGGCTGAACACGGTCTCGTCGCCGTGGCCCCAGCCGGTGATGCACAGGAAGTTCAGCAGCGCGTCCGGCAGGTAGCCCGCCTCCGCGTACTCCAGCACCGAGGTCGCCCCGTGGCGCTTCGACAGTTTGCCGCCGCCGGGCGCGAGGATGACCGGCCCGTGGACGTACTGCGGGCGCGGGTAGCCCAGCGCGTCGAAGAGCAGGACGTGACGCGGCAGTGACGGGATCCACTCCTCGCCTCGGGTGACGTGCGTGATCTTCATCGCATAGTCGTCCACTGGGTGCGCCAGGTGGTAGGTCGGGAACCCGTCCGACTTCAGGATCACGAAGTCGTCCAGCGTCGCGTTCTCCACGGTGATGTCGCCGCGCAGCAGGTCGTGCGCCGTCGTCGCCCCCTCGCGTGGGGTCGCGAAGCGGATCACGTGCGGCTCGCCGGAGGCGGCACGGCGCGCCGCCTCCTCGCGCGGGATGGCGCGGCACTTGCCCTCGTACCCTGTGGGGCGCTTCTCCGCCTGCTGGCGGGAGCGCAGCGCGTCCAGTTCCTCGGCGGAGCAGAAGCACGGGTACGCGTTCCCCTGCGCGACGAGGCGGTCCGCCGCCTCGCGGTAGAGCGGGAGCCGCTGCGACTGGAAGTACGGCTCGTACGGACCGCCGATGTCCGGCCCCTCGTCCCAGTCCAGCCCGAGCCACGTCAGCGATTCCAGGATGCGCTCCACCGCGCCGGGGATCAGCCGCGTCTGGTCCGTGTCCTCGATGCGGACGAGGAACTGGCCGCCGGTGTGGCGGGCGTAGAGCCAGGACCAGATCGCCATGCGGATGTTGCCGACGTGCGGGTCGCCGGTGGGGCTGGGGGCGTAGCGCACCCGGGCGGGGGTGAGGGCCGTCACGAGAGGGCTCCGATCTCAGGGCACGGTGCGACCTGGTGCTTCGTGCGCAGCGCGCGCACCGCGCGCCGCATGTCCTTCGGCAGCGGCGCCTCGAAGACGCGCCATGCACCGTTGGAGGCGAGGGTGAAGCCGAGACGCCATGCGTGCAACGCCTGCCGCGCGATCAGCGACGACTCGCGGCCGTAGAGGGTGTCCGCGACGACCGGGTGCCCCACCGCCGCCATGTGGACGCGGATCTGGTGCGTCCGGCCGGTGAAGATGTCCACCAGCACCAGCGCCGCCTCGTCGCCGTACTGTTCCAGCACCCGGTACTCGGAGCGGGCGTACTGCCCGTGCTCCACCACCGCGCGCTTGTGCGGCGCCTCCGGGTCGGCGCCCAACGGCGCCTCCACGATCCCGCGAGGCGGCTCCACGCGGCCTTCGAGGAGCGCCAGGTAGGTCTTGCTCGTCTCGCGGTTGCGCCACTGGTCCTTCAGCGCCGCCTGCGACTCCTCCGACTTCGCCAGCGCGATCACGCCCGAGGTGTCGCGGTCGAGGCGGTGCACGATGCCGCCGCGGTCGGAATCGTCGATCTCGCGCACCTCGGGGTAGCGCGCACGCACGGCGTTGATCAGCGTGACCTCCGGGACGCCCTCGCGCGGGTGGACGATGAGGCCGGGCTGCTTGTCCAGCACGAGCGTCTGTTCGTCCTCGTAGAGGATGCGGAGCGGCACGTCCGCGGCGGCGAGGTCCATGTCACGGAGCGTCGGCTCCTCCACGGCGACGGCGACGCCGGCGGCCACGGTCACGCCCGGCTTCAGGACCGGCGCGCCGTCCACCTCCACCTTGCCGGCCTCGATCAGGCGGCGTACCTGCGAGCGCGATAGCGCCGGCATCTGCGCGGTGACGGCGAGGTCGAGACGGGCGTCCTCGGCGACGACAAAGCGGGTGACCGGGCTCATCCGGCGTGCTCCGCGCTCGCCTCGCCTCCCGTCCGTGCGGGCGATGCGGGCGCCTCGTCCGGCTCCATGAAGGAGAGGATCGCCATACCGATCACGCCGACGACGATGGCGGAGTCGGCGAGGTTAAAGGCGGGGTAGTTCCACGGGTCGATGAAGTCCGTGACGTGGCCGAGGCGGACGCGGTCGATCAGGTTGCCGATCGCCCCACCGAGGATCAGGCTCAGCGTCAGCGGGTAGAGGCGGCCGTGCCCGGGCAGCGAGAGCAGGAAGAACGTGATCGCGCCCACGCCGAGGAGCGAGGCGACGACCAGGAAGTCGCCCGCCCCCTGCAGAATGCCGAACGCCGCGCCCGTGTTGCGGATGTGCGTGAGCCGGATCAGATCCCAGCCCTCGGGCCACCGCTCGCCCACGGCGAGGTTCGCGCGGACCAGCGCCTTCGTCGCCTGGTCGAGCACGGCCACGACCGCCGCGAGCAGCAGAAAGGCGCGCACGCGGTGCGCGGCACGCGCCCAGCCGCGGGCGCCTGCGGCGCTCGCCTGGTCCGGTGCAGCAGGGGTGACGGGGCGGTCCGGCATCGTCGATCCATCGTACGGCCGGAGCCGCGCTCGGTCGCCCGGGCGGGCGAGGGGCGGCAGGACGCCGATGTTACACTCGATGCATTCGCAGCCGCCGCACCACGGTTCAGGAGGGCGCGCATGTCGCTCTTTCGCACCGACCCTCGTTCCCAGGAGACGCGCCCAGACGGGCGCCGGCGGCTCCCGCCGGGACAGCGGCTCACGGACGGCTGGCCCGTCCTGCACTACGGGAACATCCCGAACATCAACCTCGCCGACTGGCGGCTCCACATCTTCGGCCTCGTGGAGGAGGAGCGCGTGCTGACGTGGGAGGACGTCATGGCCCTCCCGCAGACCAACTCGCTCTCCGACATCCACTGCGTCACCACGTGGAGCAAGTTCGACAACCACTGGGACGGCGTGCGGTTCATCGACCTCCAGGCGCTGGTGAAGGTGAAGCCGGAGGCCGGCCACGTCATCTTCCACTCGTATGGCGGCTACACCACCAACGTCCCGCTCCCTGAGCTCCAGGGCCCGGAGAACATGCTGGTGCACACGCACAACGGCGAGCCCCTGACCCCGGAGCACGGCTGGCCGCTGCGCGGGCTGGTGCCCAACCTCTACTTCTGGAAGAGCGCGAAGTGGATCCGCGGCATCGAGTTCGTCGCGCAGGACCGCCCCGGCTTCTGGGAGATGTACGGCTACCACATGCACGGCGACCCCTGGACCGAGGAGCGCTACGGCTAGCCCGGGCGCACCCCTCGTTGCCCCGTAGACGCGAAGAAGCCCGGCCGCAACGCCGGGCTTCTTCATGCCGCGTTCCGCCCGAGGGCGGGGTGGCGGGTGTGTCTCCTGTGCAGCCTAGATGAAGACGCGGGAGCCCTTCACGCGCACGTTGCCGGCACGGATCGCCTCGGCGGCCACGGCCTCCGAGACGCGGGCGACCACGTCCTCGTTGAAGACGGACGGGAGGATGTAGTCCTCCGTCAGCAGCTCGTCTGGGATCGTCTCCGCGATGGCGCGGGCTGCGACGATCTTCATCTCCTCCGTGATCTGCTTCGCGCCGGCGTCCAGCGCGCCCCGGAACAGGCCGGGGAAGCAGAGCACGTTGTTGATCTGGTTCGGGAAGTCCGACCGCCCGGTGGCGATCACGCGGGCCTTGCCGGTGATGTCGTACGGCATCACCTCCGGGATCGGGTTCGCCAGCGCGAAGACGATCGCGTCCGAGGCCATCTTGTCCACCCAGGAGGGGTTCAGGAGGTTCGGGCCCGAGAGGCCCAGGAACATGTCCGCGCCCTCCAGCGCCTCCTCCAGCGTGCCGTCGAAGCCCTCCGGGTTGGTGTGGTCCGCGAACCATTCCTTCGCCGTGTTCATGTGCTCCTTGCGGCCGCGGTAGACCGCGCCCTGGCGGTCGAAGCCGATCACGTTCTTCACGCCGAAGTTCATCATGATCTTGGAGCAGGCCACGCCGGAGGCGCCCACGCCCAGCACGCAGACCTTCAGGTCCTCCGGGCGCTTCTTCACGATCTTCAGGCTGTTCATCAGCGCCGCGAGCACCACCACGGCCGTGCCGTGCTGGTCGTCGTGGAAGACCGGGATGTCCAGTTCATCGCGCAGCCGGTCCTCGATCTCGAAGCAGCGGGGGGCGGAGATGTCCTCCAGCAGGATGCCGCCGAAGCCCGGGGCGATCGCCTTGCAGATGGCGATGATCTCGTCCGTGTCCTTGGTGTCCAGGCAGATCGGCCACGCGTCAATGTCCGCGAAGGACTTGAACAGCATGGACTTGCCCTCCATCACCGGCATCGCGGCATAGGGGCCAATGTCGCCCAGGCCCAGGACGGCGGTGCCGTCCGTGACCACGGCCACGGTGTTCGGCTTGATGGTGAGCGACCAGACGGCGTCCGGGTTTTCGTAGATCTGCATGGAGACGCGGCCCACGCCGGGGGTGTAGACGTGCGCCAGTTCCGCGTTGGTGCGGATGTGCACCTTGTTCGCGACCTGGATCTTACCGCGGCGGTGCAGCTGGAACGTGCGGTCGGAGGCGTGCTGCACCTCGACCCCGTCGATCTCCTCGACGGCCTGCACGATGGTGTGCGCCTGGGCCTGGTCGGCACAGAGGATGATGAAGTCGCGGACGATCACGTCCGGGTTCACATCCGCGATGTCGATGTCCAGGATCTGCGCGCCCATGTCACCGAGGACGGTGGCGACGCGGCCGTGCATGCCCGGCCGGTTCTCCATGCGAAGCCGCAGGAGCAGCTGGTAGCCGGCACCCGGGTTCGTACGGTCCGGGTAGTGCTTGATGTTCCGCTCGGCGCGATCGGCGATCATGGGAACCCCCCTGGGCAGGCTGCGGAGACCCTGACTATACGCCTCGGCTAGGAACGCAACAGCCCTGCCGTGCCCGATCGTCGTCGAGCGCTGCAGGGTGGCGAGGGTGCGTCAGCGTTGTATGCGGAGCATACCGCCCGGCGGCCCCCCGGGCATCCATCCGCGCGGGATTCTTCGCGGATTCCCCCCGGTGTGGTCAGTGTGTGCAGGATCGAGGCGCGGAGGCCGCCCAGCCCGGCCGCGGGTGCGTGGTAAACTCGACCTCCCGCCGGGGTGGGGCCCACTTATCCACACCGGCCGCGCCGCGGCAGCGCGCGTCCGGTACGCACCGGGACCGAGGCGTGCCGCCATGCGATTCACTACCCCCAACCAGACCCGAGTCCGCGAACTCGCCCGAGACGGACGCCGTCGCGCGGAGACGCTGCGCGAGGCGCTCCCGGCCGCCCTGCCGGCCGTGACGCTGGAGGATGCCCGCCACGCCGTGGAGGAGCTCCGCGAGCAGGTGGAGCCGCTGGTCGACCGCGCCGTCGATCGCGCGCTGCACCGCCGCCGCTCGCGCCGAACGCCGCTGCTCCGGATCGCCCTCGGGCTGCTCGCGACCGCCGCGATCGCGGCCGTCGCCTACATCCTCTGGAAGCGCGACGACGAGCACCCGGCGTACCTGATGGACGAGCCGGAGCGCCCGGACATCACCCCGGCCGCGCCGCTGACCCCGACGGACGAGGCGCCCTCCGGTGACGGCCCGGCCGCACCGCAGCCGGCGCCGTACCGCGAAGCGGTCGGCTCCTTCGGATAGTCGTCCCGTCCGGCGACCACTCGCGCCCCTCGTGCCGTGACCGGTGCGAGGGGCGCTGCTATCGTGGGGAACGTTCGCCGGGCCGCGCCCTCATCGTCTAGCGGTCAGGACGGGACCCTTTCAAGGTCCAGACAGGGGTTCGACTCCCCTTGAGGGCACCACACCCCTTCGCCTGGCGCTGATGCGACATCGCTACCGCTGCACCTGCGGCAGCACCTGCGATGCGACCAGTTCGAGCGTCTCGAAGTCCGACATCGCGTGGTGCTGGAGCATCGTGCGGGTGATGCCCGCCTCCTCGCGCCGGCCGAGCTCCTGGACGATCGCGTCCGGCGTGCCGACGAGCCACCCGCGCGACTGCACGCCGGCGAGCACCTCGTCCGGCGTCGACCGGCCGAGCATCGGGTTGCGCTCCGCGATCCGGCCGAGGTGGGCGCGGATCGCCGCCTCGTCCTTCCCGATCACGAAGCCGGTCATCTGCGAGTGCCGGATCGTGGACGGGTCGCGACCCACCGTCGCGCAGTGCTGCTCCAGCACGGCGCGCTTGTGCCGGTAGCCGTCCAGGTTGAGGCCCACCGCGTTCCACTCCGTCGCGTGCTCCGCGACGATGCGCAGCGTCCGCCGTTCGCCGCTGCCGCCGACGAGCAGCTGCTGCGGGTTCGCCGCCGGCTTCGGGTGGGAGTCCACGTCCTTCAACTGGTAGTAGCGTCCCTCGAACGAGGCGGGGCCGGGGCCCCACAGCGTCTTGATGACGCGGATGCCCTCGTCCAGCCGGTCCATCCGCTCCCGCACGGGCGGGAAGGGCAGCCCGAACGCCTCGTGCTCCGGCACGTTCCAGCCGGCGCCCACGCCCAGGATGAACCGCCCGCCCGACAGCACATCGATCTGCGCCGCCATGCGTGCGAGGAGCGAGGGGGGCCGGAACGTCATGGAGGCGACGAGCGACCCGAAGCGGATGCGCTTCGTCTCCTGCGCCGTCATGACGAAGGAGGCGAACGTCTCCAGCGCGTCGCGGTCACGCGGGCCAGAGAGGGAGAAGAAGTGGTCGGAGCGGAAGAGCGACTCGAACCCCAGGTCCTCGGTCGCGCGGTTGATGCGCCGCCAGAGGTCCCAGTTCAGCCCCTCCTGCCCCTCGATCATCACGGCCAGGTCCATGCGGCGCTCCTTCTCCGAGGCGGTCGACGGCGGTCGATGCTACCGCACGCGCGGGCGGGGCAATCTGGCGCAGAAACCGGAGTCTCGGTAAGGTAGAGGCTCGCTGCAGTCGCGGCCCGTTCGTCTAGCGGTCCAGGACGCCACCCTCTCAAGGTGGAGATCGCGGGTTCGAATCCCGCACGGGTCACCAGTGTCGAATCTAGAAGCGGCCCTCGCTCACGCGGGGGCCTTTCTATTGGGTTCAAGATGGGTTCATGGGACCGCCAGAAGGTGGTCCAGAGCCGCAGCGGCAGCCCGCTGCTGACCCGGCAGGAGATGGGTGTAGACCTTCATCGTGAACCCAGGGTTCGCGTGCCCGAGCCGCCTGCTCACCACGAAGACATCGATTCCCGCCTTGATCCAGAGCGACGCCGCGGTGTGCCGCAGGGAGTGCCAGTTGATGGTCTCTGGGTGGTCGAGCCCGGCCGTCCTCACGATCGCGACGTAGTCTCGGTAGAAGATGCGGCGGTACTGTGGGCTGCCGTCCGAGGCGGGGAACACGAGCCCTCGGTCTTGCCAGATGCTACCGAGTCGCAGTCGCTCCTCGTTCTGCGCGGTTCTGTGTCGTCTGAGCAGGGCGAGCGTAATAGGCGAGAGCTCAATCAGCCGTCGCGAGTTGGAAGTCTTCGGGGCGAGGGCGTGGAACTGCCCTGCGACGTGCTGGATCGTCTGCTGGATCGTGAATGAACCGCCTTCGAGATCAATGTCCGACCACCTCGCTCCGAGCAACTCTGACTGGCGTACGCCGGTCGCCAGTGCGAAGCGGATCGCGACCTCATACTGCGTTCCGGAAGCTGCGCTCAGGAGGCGGCTGAGCTCCTCTTCGGACAAGGCGCGTCGTTCGGTCGCGGTACTGGACACGGACGGTCGCTCCACGCCCTGTGTAGGGTTTCGGAGGATCAGCCCTGCCTTGACCGCCGCTTCCAAGGACTGACGAAGCAGCCCGAGCACCTTCCCAATGGTCGCGGGGGCGAGCCCCTCGTCTATGAGGCTCGTCTTGAAGGCGATCACGTGGTCGGTGCGCAGGTCAGTCAGTCGAAGGGTGCCCACAGCCGGCTTGAGTCGCCTCGTGACGATGATCCGGTAGTTCTCGGCGGCGCGCAGGCCCACCTTGCCGTCCGCGATTCGTCCCTCCAGCCACGTGTCGAGCCACTCAGCGGTGGTGGTGCGTGTGGGCTGAACGGTAATGCCGTTGTCACGCTTGCCCAGGAGGTCACGGAGGGCCTTCTCGGCCACCTTCGCGTTCCCTCTGCCGGTCGCGTACACGTACTGGCGCTTGCCTGTGACCGGGTCGAAGCCGGTGTGACGACGGACTCGATACGGGCACCTAGAGTGCTGGTGCTGGGGCTCAAGACAGTCTCGACCACGCCATTCGACTCGACCCTCTGTGCGACGATCACTCATCTCCATCTCCTTCCTCATCTCGCCACTTAGGCAATGCTTCGGTCGCTGGCCCGGGCCCCTTCGCCGCAACGTTCTTCAAGAAGGCAGCCGTGTCGATTGCCGCATCACTGCTCCAGCCAAGCTGGAAGAGGGCAGCCGCGACATTCCCCCCGGACAGCAGCCCCGTTGTCGTCTCCGACAGGTCCCAGGGCTCACCCCGGGGGTCGGGATCATGGCCTGTCTCCCATTCAGGGAATTCCATCTCCAGAGCCGTGCGGTAGCTAGGTGCGTCCGACCAGCCGCGAAGCGCTATCCAGTAGTGCACCCGAAGGAGTTCGACCTCGGTCAACGTGCCGGAGGCCTCCCGTGCGCTGAGGTATTGCGCGACTTGGAGATGGATCGCCCTCGGGGTCGACCGTAGTTGCGCTCCCGGCAGCGTCACCGCCTCCTGGATGTTCATTGCCTGCTGGCAGCGGAGATACCAGCGCGCGAGACGCACCGTGAAGCGAGGCCCGCGATGAGGCCACAACTCACCAAGCAGTTCCAGAATCTCAGCCGCTGCTGACCACGGCAGCAGTCCCGCATCAAAGGTCTGAGGCCATCGGATGTACTGGAACTCCGTTAGGTCGAGCTTCGCCGCATCAGCCTTCCACCTTGCGATGGTTCGAATGCTGGGAAGTTGGTTCTCGTCTCCCCCCCGGAGCCCGAGGGCGGTAGCGAGGTAGTCGTGGATTCGCGCCGCAGACCAGTCCGGGGAGTTCGCGATTACTTCCATCACGATCGAGTGCACTCGGTGCAGTGGAGCAGGCATTAGACACTCCATGTGACACATTGTCGTTGTTTTCTGTCCGATGGACTTTACCAACTGTCTCTAGTGTATCAGGTAGACGGCAGCCATGGCCGTCGCAGGACGGATTGGAGCACTAGAGATGGCAGCGACGACAACGGAACCTCGTACGTACTCCGTCCCTGAATTTGCCCGGCTCCTCGGGGTGAGCAGGGGATACGCCTACAACCTGGCGAAGGACACCGGCGAGGTCGCCGGGTGCGCGGTTATTCGCGTCGGTGGCCGGCTGCTCATCTCGCGCAGCCAGGCGGACCGGGTACTCGCGGGTCAGGTCGACGCCTCGTGACCTCCGGCACCAACCGCGTCCCGACACGCGTCACCGTCTTCCCGAGACTGGCATGGGCTGCTCTACGGGCCGACGAGGCAGTCGACTTCGCAACCTGGAGCTTCCTCCGCGACTGCATTCGTGAGTCGGACGGTGGTAGCGGCCAGATCGGACGGACGGCAGCCCTCGACGCACTGCGACAGTGGCAGCCGGATCTTGCCCCGCGATCGCATCGCGGTCGCCTTCAGCGCTTCGTCCAGCGTGGCTATGCGCTGCAGACGGGCTTGGGGCGAGATGCTCGATACTGGCTCTGCTCAGTTGGACATCTGGTGGTGCGCTTCGACGAAGAACGACCGGGAATCCCGCACCAGATCCCGATCGCGTTCCTTACGACGCCGTCAGCAATGCGCGCGCAGCTCTATGCGACGGTCCACGAGATTCCGAACTACCGCGGCGAGTT
Organism: Chloroflexota bacterium; assembly: GCA_045863195.1. Classification (GTDB taxonomy): domain Bacteria; phylum Chloroflexota; class Dehalococcoidia; order UBA2979; family UBA2979; genus W-Chloroflexi-9. The sequence continues at coordinate 44,430 of BTUI01000003.1, read as the reverse complement.
CTCCCGCGCACCTCTGGGACGCCCGTGGATTGAACGCCTGACCGGCATCTCGCCCCGCGCGCAGCAGTCGTACGACCACGTGTTCGGCGTCACTGACCTCGTGCAGGAACGCCATGCGCTCGTGGTCGATCACGAAGGGCCGGTGCGGGTCGGGGAGGGCTACTACGCCGACCGGGAGGGCCGGCAGTGGCGGCGACTGCCCGACCTACGTGCCCCCCGCGGGCATGAACGCGGATCAAAGTCGGCGGCCCGCAATGCAACGGCGGCCGCGCGGAGGATTACGCGCCGGTCGCACGAGTCACGGCTGCCGGAGGGTCAGGCCTATGGCTCTGGTCCCGTGGGGAACGAGCCCTCCGGCCGCCCTGTCTCGTTCGAGCGCACTCACTACTACGGCGCAACAGAGGAGGAGGCGACTCAGAAGCTCCTGCGCACCTGCAAGTACTGCCGTACGAGAGACCGCCGGGACTGCGACCACGTCTCCGGTGTGATCGCGTTCGGGAGACCGGGACAGCAGACATTCATCTTGCGAGAAGGCCGACGATGAGCGGGCCAGCGCCGCGGAAATCGTTGTGCCGGGATATAGGTCCTAGGGGGCCCGGTGGGCGGCCCCTGCTCTTGTGGCTTGGGCCGGACGTCGTCCAACGCGAATGAGCAGCCGAATACCCGCTCACGGGGTTGATTGCTGCCTGCATTTGCGCGGACATGAACCCAAGCCTGAACCCAGATCCGGGAGTAACGACCTGTGACCGTTGATTTCCACGTTCAAGAACCGCGTGCTCCGGGCCCGGATCTCCACCCTACAGATGTGGCGAGCACCCCCAGGACCGCGACCAGCAGCCCACACCCAGGACACTGCCCGGCCTGTGTGGCGCTCCTCGCGGCTTGTGGCCCGGAGTTGTTCCCCCTGTACGCGAAGAGTCTGCTGGTGCCAGGCTGGGCCGGCGAGTACACGGCGATCGAGCGGGCGTACGTCCGTGCTCACCGGTCAGAGGCACGGTCACGCCGGGCGAGTGCAGCGGCGGTACGCCTCAAGGATGCTCTCAGAGGCGTCTCCGTCCCCAATACGGGGGAGGATGCTGACAACGCCCGAGTATCCCGGTTCCGTTAACCTGTGAAGCCCCTCGTATTGGCGCCCTGAAGGTTCATTGCCCTGTGGGCAGTCCGTCCACCTCGCCCTTCGCGCATCACGCACTCTGCCTCGCACGCCCTGCGGCTGCTGACGACCCGGTCTCCCTCAGGGGGCTGGCGGTGGGGGGGTACGGGAGCGGGCTTCATGGCTGTCCGGGAAGAGGGTGGCCCTGCCCTCACGGGGCGAATCTCGTGGAACGCACCGGGGCCCTCGCTGAGCTCTTACGGCGTACGGACGGTGCCCTCAAAGGGGTGACTTCGTAAGGGTGCTCGGTGGGAGGCGCACTGCGGAGTTTGAGCCGAGAGCGCGAGCGGACGGGGGTTGGGGTGGGGGTGCGGGTAGCGAGTGCGCGCGGGGCTGAAGCGATGGGAAAAGCCCACCGGCTACGAGACTCGTGCGGGGCCTTAGCCGTAGGGCTCCTCGAAGGCGCTGGTGTAGCATCTCCCGTGGCACTGGCGGGGGAAGCCAGGGCAAGCCTCGCACTGCCGGGAGGGCCAACACGATGAGACTGAACCTGAAGTCCATCGAGGAGGGGGTGCGCCCGCTCGGAGGTCGGCCGAACTACGACCGTGAATTCCTCTTCGAGCTGCTGGCTGCCTATGGGAAGCCGACAAGCATCATCACGCGACTCAGAAACGGCTCCCTGAACGTCGCCGACGATCGTGAGACCGAGGTCGCCTGCAAGAACGTCGTCTACTTCAAGCCGACGAGCGACGACTTATACGCAGTGATCGATGAGCTGCGAAGCTCTCCAACCGTGGTGCGCTACAGCACCCGCTTCGTGATCGTGACCAACTACAAAGATCTGCTGGCGGTCGATACGAAGACACAGGAGACGCTAGCGATCCTGATCGCGGACATCGACAAGCACTACACCTTCTTCTTGCCGTGGGCTGGAATGGAGAAGGCACAGTACGTGGCGGAGGCGCACGCCGACGTTAAAGCGGCTGAGCGCATGGCGAGGCTCTTCGACGAGCTGCTCGCGATCAATCCCGAGATGCACACGACGGCTCGCGGGCGGCACGCCCTCAACGTGTTTTTCACAAGGCTGCTGTTCTGCTTCTTCGCTGAGGACACCGGCATCTTCAGCAAGGGCCAGTTCATCGAAGCCGTGGGGACACTGACGCAGCCGGACGGCTCCGACGTCAGTGAGTTCCTCTCCGACCTCTTCAACGCCCTGGATACCGCCGAGCCGCAGAGGAAGCCTAACCACCTCGCCGCGTTTCCTTACGTGAACGGGCGATTGTTCGCGGTCGGCGAGCACGACATGGTGCCCGTCTTCAACAAGAAGGCCCGTGACCTGTTGATCGAGAGCGGGCGCTTGTTGTGGAACGAGATCAACCCTGACATCTTCGGTTCGATGTTTCAGGCGGTCGTCACGCCAGGGCAACGCTCAGACCTCGGACAGCACTACACCTCGGTGCCGAACATCCTGAAGACGATTGAGCCGCTGTTCCTCGATGGACTTCGCGAACAGTTCGACTCGGGTTTCGACAGCGTTCCACAGCTGGAAGCACTCCTGCGCCGGATCGGCCAGATCAAGGTGTTCGACCCCGCCTGTGGCTCAGGGAACTTTCTCGTCATCGCATACAAGGAACTGCGCAAGCTCGAGCACGCAATCCTGGAGCGCTTGTCGGATCTGCGAGGGAGCAAGCATCAGAGCCGCATGCTCGGATCGCAGATCAACATCGAGCACTTCTACGGATTGGAGCTCGACGACTTCGCTGTGGAGGTCGCCATCCTGTCTCTCTGGATCGCCAAGCACCAGATGAACCTGGAGTTCCGTGACAAGTTCGGTATCGACCTACCGCTGATCCCACTCCGGGAAGTAGGCCAGATCCGTCGCGGCAATGCGGCTCTGATCGATTGGCAAGAGGTTTGTCCGAACGATGGCAGCGAGGAGGTCTACCTGATCGGGAACCCTCCATACGCGGGCTCGAAGGTTCAAACGAAGGATCAGAAGGCCGACTACGACCACGTCTTCGCTGGCCGGCCCTACTCTAAGAACCTTGACTACATCGCCCTCTGGTTCGTGAAGGGCGCCGATTACATCGCGGGGACGAGAGCCGAACTGGCGTTCGTGACGACCAATTCCGTCGCTCAGGGCGAGCATGCAGGCTTGATGTTCCCGATGCTCTTCGAGATGGGCCTAGAGATCGGCTTCGCGTACACCTCGTTCAAGTGGGAAAACAACGCCCGGCGAAACGCCGGCGTCACGGTCGCCGTCGTGAACCTCCGTAACGCTCGTCCCGGCCCGAAGTACCTCTACACGGAGGAACTTCGCATCGAGGCCTCGAACATCAACGGCTACCTCGCTGACGGCACGAACGTGTTCGTCGCGCGGCGCAATTCACCTCTCGGAGCGCCGCACCCCAGGATGGCGTTCGGTTCGATGCCGCGAGATGGTGGCGGGCTCATCCTGACTGCACGTGAAAGGAGGGCACTCTTCGACCAGTACCCGATGGCCGCGAAGTTGGTTAAGGCGTACGTGGGTTCCGAGGAGTACATCCAGGGAATCGATAGGTACTGCCTCTGGATCGAAGATGCAGATGTGGATCTTGCGCGAACGATTCCGCCGATCGCGGAACGCTTGGCCCGAGTCGCTGCCAAGCGGGCAGAGAGCTCCAAGGCGGACACTGCAGCCTATGCCTCGCAACCGCACCGTTTCGTGGAGATCCGATACAAGCGCACCGAGTCAATCATCGTTCCGGGTGTCTCGTCTGAGAATCGGGAATACATCCCGATCGGCTACCTCGACAGCGGTACTGTGATCTCCAACGCCGCCTTCGCCGTGTACGACGCAGAGCCCTGGGTATTCGCGCTGCTCACCTCGAGGATGCACATGGTCTGGACGCGCGCAGTGGCAGGTCGACTGAAGACCGACCTCCGGTACTCGGCGACCATCGTCTACAACAACTTCCCCGTACCCGAGCTCTCAGTGCGGGCGAAGGATGAACTCACCGAAGCCGCGCTTCGGGTCCTCGACGTGCGGGAGTACCACTCGGAGCGCACGCTGGCGGAACTGTACGATCCCGATCGGATGCCCGATGACCTGCGGCTGGCTCATCAGGAGCTAGACGACCTCGTCGACGTTATCTATCGCAGGCGGGGCTTCGGGACCGACGAGGAGCGTCTGTCGTACCTGTTCGCCTTGTACGAGCAGATGACAGCCCAGGAGACGGCCAAGTGACCGCGCCGAAGAAGTCTGTGAACATCGTCGAGGTCACCTACAAGCAGACGGGGAACAGCGTCCACACCGACGCGCTCGGCATGCGCGAAATGCAGCAGCGTGTCTTCGCCAAGCGGGATGCTCAGTACCTGCTCGTGAAGGCCCCGCCCGCCTCCGGTAAGTCGCGTGCGCTCATGTTCGTGGCGCTGGACAAGCTCTTCAACCAGGGGCGCAAGAAAGTCATCGTGGCGGTCCCGGAGCGCTCGATCGCGGGATCGTTCGCTAGCACCAACCTCACCAGTCACGGCTTCTTCGCAGACTGGGAGATCAAGCCAGAGCACAACCTCTGCACGCCCGGGGCCGCCAGCGGCAAGGTTCAACAGTTCATCGACTTCCTGCACGGCACGGGGACGGTGTTGCTCTGCACCCATGCCACACTGCGTTTCGCCTACGAGAAGCTCCCCGCCTCGGACTTCGATGGCACCGTGCTCGCGATCGATGAGTTCCACCATGTCTCTGCGGACACGTCGAGCAGTCGCCTGGGGGATCTGCTGAAGGGAGTCATGTCTGGGTCGGATGCCCACATCGTGGCGATGACGGGCTCGTACTTCCGGGGCGACGCGGTCCCGGTGCTCCTGCCAGAAGACGAGGCAAAGTTCACGCCGGTCACCTTCAACTACTACGACCAGCTCAATGGCTACGAGCATCTAAAGTCGCTCGGGATCGGGCACCACTTCTACCAGGGGCGCTACACGAGCGCGATCCACGAGATCCTCGACCTGGACAAGAAGACGCTCATTCACATCCCGAACGTGAACAGCGGCGAGTCGACGAAGGACAAGATCGAGGAGGTGGGCTTCATCCTTGACGTGATCGGAGGGGTGGTCGGCCAGGAGGAATCAGGCATCCTGCTGGTGCGCCGCCAGGACAACGGCGAGATTCTCCGCGTGGCCGACCTCGTCGATGACACCGATCAGCTCAAGCGTGCCGAGACCCTGCACTACCTGGGCACCGTGGCATCGAAGGACGCCGACGCGGTTGACATCATCATCGCGCTCGGGATGGCGAAGGAGGGCTTCGACTGGCCTTTCGCGGAGCACGCCCTCACCGTTGGCTACCGTGCCTCGCTCACGGAGGTCATCCAGATCATCGGGCGGGTGACCCGGGACAGTCCCGGCAAAGAACACGCCCAGTTCACGAACCTGATCGCGCAGCCAGATGCCACGACCGACGAGGTCAAGTTGTCGGTGAACAACATGCTGAAGGCGATCACCGCCTCGCTCCTCATGGAGCAGGTGCTGGCACCGAACTTCACGTTCAGGGCCAAGGCGGGCAATGACGATGCACCGATGCCGGGTGAGTTACGGATCAAGGGCTTCAAGGAGCCATCGACGGACCGCGTGAAGCAGATCGTCGCAACTGACCTGAACGATCTCAAGGCGACGATCCTGCAGGACGACAACTTCGCGAAGGCTGCGGCGGGCAACCTCGACGCCGAGGTCACCAACAAGGTGCTGATCCCGAAAATCATCCGGGAGCGATACCCGGACCTCGACGAGTCACAGGTCGAGGAGCTGCGTCAGCAGGTTGTGGTTGACTCGGTAATCAAGAACGGAGAGGTGCGCGAGGTCGGGGACAAGCGGTTTATCCGCATGTCCGACAAGTTCGTGAACCTCGACGACATCGACATCAACCTGATCGACCGCGTCAACCCGTTTCAGCGCGCCTTCGAGGTCCTCTCCAAGTCCCTCACACCCCAGGTGCTCCGCGTCGTCCAGGACACCATCACCGCGACGCGCATCGAGGTGAGCGAGGAAGAGGCACGGCTGCTCTGGCCGAAGATCCAGCAGTTCGCCAAGGTGAACCGGCGTCAGCCGGACGTGCGCAGTGGCGACCCCACCGAGAAGCGCTACGCAGAGGTCTTGCTCTTCCTCCAGAGGAAGAAGCGCGAGCACGAAGCGGACTTGAAATTGCGGCAGCAATGACATCCAGCGATCTCAAGGACATCTTCGAGTCGGATGACGACGGTCTCCTCGATACGCCGGAGAAGCCAAGCGCTCTCTCCGCGTCGGACCGGCTGGAGCGGTCGTTCCTCGAGATCGTCGACTTCTATAGAGAGCACGGGCGGGCTCCTCGATCGGATACGCGGGAGATCGCCGAACGAAAGTTGGGCGCTCGGCTGGACGGCATGCTCGCGAATGAGGAGAAACTGCTCGCGCTGAAGCATCTCGACGAGGTGGGGCTGCTCGCCGATCCCGAGCCACCGGCATCCCTCGCCGAACTGATTGAGAGCGATGACCTCGACCTCCTCGGCGACGCCACTGGCGTGCTCGATACTTCTGACCTGCCAACTCGCGTTCAGCGGAACGACCCTGACGAGGTTGCGCAGCGCGTCAAGAGCGCCGACTTCGACCGCTTCGAGCCCCTATTCCAGCAGAAGCACGCAGAAATAACGGCTGGAACCTCGAAGCTCGTGAGGTTCGGTGGCCTCAATCAGATCGTCGAAGGTGCCTTCTTCGTTCTATCCGGCGTGATGGTCTTCATCGCCGAAGTAGGGCCGACGGAGGCCAACGTCTCAGGACGTACCAAGCAGCGTCTCCGTTGCATCTTCGAGAACGGCACCGAGTCCAACATGTACCGCCAGTCGCTCGCCATCCGTCTGTCGGAGGATGATGGCTACGTCGTTGTATCAGCCGACGAGGTCACCCTCCTGTCCGACGACGAGGCGACCGGCTACATCTACGTCCTCCGCTCCCTCAGCAACGATCCGCAGATCAGCGGGATCGCTGACCTCCACAAGATTGGCTTCTCGCGCTTCCCAGTTGAGAAGCGCATCGCCAACGCAGAGCGACAACCTACATATCTGATGGCACCTGTCGAGATTGTTGCTAGCTATCGGACCTACAACCTGAGAACTTCGGCGTTGGAGCACCTTCTGCATCGGGTGTTCAGCGAGGTGCGCCTCGACGTCAGTCAGACGGGCAAAGACGGTCGCGTCTATGAGGTCTCAGAGTGGTTCGTGGTGCCACTCTCGGTCATTGACCGCGCCGTCGACCTGATCTCGTCTGGTGACATCTTGGACTACGAATATGATCCGGTCGCTCGCGACTTGCGAGAGAGATAGGCAGATCCGCGAGCGCGGATTTCCTCGGAGGACGGTCCTACTCCGATACGAGGCGTGTTCGCCCGGCGCACTTTCGCTCGCATTCGTCCTTGGCGGGAACCGATGGGGCGGCCTCGCCTGGTCGATGCCTTTCCGACGAGCGCGGTTCGCTGACTACCTGCTGGGTTCAGAACTGGGTTCACGACCAGCCGATACCACGTAGAACAGCCAGTACTGAGCAGACATCCGAGCCCCACTTGTCCTCGCAACGAGCGACCCGGAGGCCGCAGATGGACGCCGCGGTACGCTACCCAGCGCCCTCTCAAGGTGGAGATCGCGGGTTCGAATCCCGCACGGGTCACCAGTGTCTGTACCAGGGCCGCCCCGGCGGCCCGTTTCGTGCCCGGAGGCGGAGGCTCCCGCCAGCGGGGCCGGCTGTACACTCGATCCATGGCCGACACGCCCGCCGCCGACCCGAAGCAGACGTACCGCGAGGCGTACGCGGACTGGCAGCGCCACCTGACCGGTGTGCATGACCTCCTGCTGGAGGGGAAGCGCCTGCCGCCCGAGCAGATCAAGGGACTCCTGAACCGCGAGGCGCGCGCGAAAGAGCGTTACGACGCCGCGCGTCGCCACCTACTGGGGATCGAAGAATGAGCGCCGCCACGCCGTCCACCGAGCGAGGCTGGCTCGGACGCGGCTACCCGCGCTCCTTCGTCATCGGCGCGACGTTCTCGATCGCGTGGTCGCCGTGCATCGGGCCGATCCTCGGCGTGGTGCTGACGCTCGCGGCCACCTCCGGGACGGCGTACCACGGGGCGCTGCTGCTGTTCGCGTACTCGCTCGGCCTCGGTCTCTGGTTCCTGGCGATGGGTGCGTTCTTCGGCTGGCTCTCGCCCAGGTTGCGCCGCCTCAACCCGCACCTCCCGAGGCTCATGGTGATCAGCGGCGCACTCTTCATCGTCGTCGGCGCGCTCATGCTGCTCGGCGAGTTCGAGCGGATGGCGGCGTACTTCCAGCGCTTCGGCTTCTTCTTCGACTCCACCGCCTCCGCGGAACAGGATCTGGCGAGCGGGCTCGAAGGATGGCTCGGGCCGCTGATCGCCTTCTTCGGCGGCGTCGTCTCGTTCCTCTCGCCCTGCGTCCTGCCGCTGGTGCCGGCCTACCTCGTGAACATCGCGGGTGAGGCGGTCCTGGGCGGTGCGGAGGGCGGCACGGCCGCACGCGCACGGGTCATGGGGAACGCGCTCGCGTTCGTCATTGGCTTCACGATCGTCTTCACGGTCGTCGGCGCCTCGGCGGGCCTCGTGGGGAGCATGGTCACGGGGCAACTCGACCTGCTGACGAAGATCGGCGGCGTGATCCTCATTGTCTTCGGCCTGCAGATGACCGGGCTGATCCGCATCCCGTACCTGGACCGCACCTTCCAGATCCGTTGACCGCGGCCCGTGCGACCGCCCGCCCTCCGAGGGCGTAGACTGGGCGCATGGCCGGACGACCCGACCCCGAGGGCATCGACATCGACGCGATCCGCCGCGTGGTGGAGACGGCGGACGTGTTCGTCATCCGCTTCTCGATGATCGAGCAGCGCCTGCTCGTCGACTCCCGCCCGGACGATGACGGCATGCCGTACATCCGCCTGGTGCCGCCCGTGAGTTCCGCGGAGGAGCGCTACCGGTTTCTCCAGAAGGAGCGGCCGGGCATGCCGTTGCCGGACCAGATCACGGTGTTCCAGTGGCCGCGCTCCCTGAAGGCGCTCCGCGAGGTCGGGATCTGGGAGGACATCGAGCGCCGCATGATCGCCATCGGCGGTGAGCCGGCCGCGGACCGCACCGCCCTCGCCTTCCGCGAGGGGATGCGCCTCGAACGCGCGGACCTCGTCGCGATGATCCGCGGTGGCGAGGGCTACCAGACGCTCTGGCAGCGCGACGCCTCCTCCTGACCCGACCGTCCCCCGCGAGTTCCCGCAGAATCTGACCGGCGCCGATGCTACGCTCGCCCTCGGCGCGCTCCCGTGACGGACGCCGCCTGGAGGGCACCCGTGGACGTCATCGACCTGCGTTCCGACACCGTCACCCGGCCCACCGCCGAGATGCGCGAGGCGATCGCACGCGCCGAGGTCGGCGACGACCTGCTGGGCGATGACCCCTCGGTGAAGGCGCTGGAGGCCGCCGCCGCCGCGCGCATCGGCAAGGAAGCGGCGCTCCTCGTGCCCAGTGGCACCATGGCGAACCTCGTCGCGCTGCTCACGCACTGCGGGCGCGGCGACGAGGCGATCGCCGGGAGCGAGTCGCACATCCTGAACCACGAGGGCATGGGGTCGAGCGTGCTCGGCGGGATCCCCGTGCGCGCCGCCCGCAACGACGAGCGCGGCCGCATCGACCCGTCCGAGGTGCGCGGGCTGATCCGCGAGACGTGGCCGCGGACCACCGTCGTCTGCCTGGAGAACACCCACAACCGCTGCGGCGGCGCCGCGCTGACCGCGAGCGAGATGCGCGCTGTCGCGGACGTGGCGCACGAGCGCGGCGTCCGCGTCCACGTGGACGGTGCGCGCATCTTCAACGCCGCGGTGGCGCTGGAGACGGACGCGAAGACGCTGGTCGCGGAGGCGGACACCGTCTCGTTCTGCTTCTCGAAGGGCCTCGGCGCGCCGGTCGGGTCGGTGCTCTGCGGCCCGCGCGAGTTCATCGACCGCGCGCGCGTCAACCGGCGGCTGCTGGGCGGTTCCATGCGCCAGTCCGGCGTGATCGCGGCCGGTGCGCTGTACGCGCTGGAGCATCACGTGGAGCGGCTGGCGGAGGACCACGCGAACGCGCGACGCCTCGCCTCCGCCGTCGCGGAGATGCCGCACGTGCGCATGGACCCCGCCGGGGTCGACACCAACCTGGTCTTCTTCACCCTGGACGGGGTGGACGGCGCGGAGTTCCGCCGCCGGCTGGCGGAGGAGGGCGTGCTCTGCACCGGGACATCACCACAGCGGGTCAGGATGGTGTGTCACCTGGACGTGACCGCCGAGCAGATCGAGGCGGCGATCCCGCGCATCCGCGCGGTGCTGCAGTCGCTCCCGGCCGTCGCGTGAACATCGCCTCGCGCCCTCCGGCGCTGTTCCTGCCGCTCGTCGCGCTCCTCGGCCTGCTCGCCGCCGCCTGCGAGGGCGCGACCCCGAGCGCCCCGACCGGCGATGTGTTCGCCGGCGCGCCGTGGACCGGCCCGGAGCGCCTGGAGTACGACCTGCACTCCGGCACCGGCGAACTCATCGGTCACGCGATCCTCACGACCACCGTGGAGGGCGACCGGCTCGTCCTCGGGCAGCAGTACGTGGAGGCGTCCGCGCCGGACGGCCAGACGCCGGCCACCGACACGGCGCGCGTCGTGGTAGACGCCGCGACGCTCCGCCCGGTCGAGGGCTCGCGCGAGGTGATGCGACGCACGGAGAGCGGCAGCCTGCAGCCGGAGTCGTACACCTGGACGTACGGCCTCGACGACGAGGGCAACGTCACGATGACCTCGGTGCGGACGATCGGTGAGGAGACGCGGGAGCGGACGCTCCGCATCCGCGACCACTACTACGACAACGAATCCTCGCTCTGGCTGTGGCGCGCGCTGGCGTTCGAGGAGGGCTTCAACCAGAACTACGTCTCCGCGAACCCGGTGGAGCAGAGCCAGCAGACCGTGAACCTGCAGGTGCCGCAGCGCGAGACGATCACCGTGCCGGCCGGGGAGTTCGAGGCGTGGCGGCTGATCTTCCGCAACGGCCGCGCGGTGCGCACCGCGTGGGTGAACGCGGAGGCGCCGCACCAGGTGCTGCGGTGGGACAACAGCGACATCGTCTTCGAACTGACGAACATCGGTGAGTAGGGCCGCCTAGTTGGCGCTCCACAGGCAGCCGACGCCGGCGGCGCGGGCGATCGCCTCGGAGGCCATGATCTGCTCGCGAAGAGCGCCGTCCTGCGTCCACGCCACGCCGAAGCCCTCGAGCACGAGCGCCTCGTCGATCAGCATGCCGTCCCACGTATAGACATAACGCAACTCACGGCCGTACCGGTCGGTGAGGCGCGCGTCCGGGACGAGTTGCACGACCTCACCGGCGAGCACGCGCAGGCGCTCCGTCGCCTCCCGGAAGCACGGTTCGCCCCGCTCGGGCGTGTCCACGCCGAAGAGGCGCACGCGGATCACTGTCTCGGCCGACACCACGTCCAGCGTGTCGCCATCGATGATCCGGTCGACCTCCACGGTGATCGCTCCGGGCACCGGCACGAGCGGGTGGGGGGTCGGCGTCGCGGGGGAGGCGGGCGCGATGGTGGCCGTGGCGGCCGCGGCAGCCAGCGGCGCGGTGGAGGTCGGCGGGGGGGCGTCCTCGCTCCCGCGGCTGGCGAGGCGCGTGAACCCGGTCACGATGAGGATGAGCGCCGCGACCACCAGCACCAGGCGGTTCAACTGGCGTCGCGTGCGACGCTCGCCCGCCGTCGACAGCGGGTCGCCGCCTCGTCGTCGCCGGCCGGACGGCCGCTGTCCGGGCGGCCGTCCGCGGTAGACGGGGCCGTTCCCGGGCGGCTGCTTCATGCCCCCGGCACCGGCGCGAACGCCTCGACCACGTGCTCGCCGAGGTCACCCCAGGACGGCCGGAGCGCATCGAGGGCGGTGCGGAAGGTGTCCGAACGGCCGGGGGGCACCGCGACCACGCCGCCGGCGCGATAGCGGTCCCGCTCCTCGAAGGTCACGCCTGCAGCCAGGGTGCCGGGCAGCGCCTCCAGGCTGCGCAGGAGGTCGCGGATCTGCCACTCGAAGACGGCGTCTGCGTTCCGGACGGCGAACACCCACAGCGCCTCGGTCTCGCCGGGCGGCGATGCCTCGGTCTCCGAGGCGGCGCTCCACATCCCGCGCACGCAGGGAGCGAGCCCGCGCATGACGAACGCCATGTGCTCCGGCGACGCCGCGAAGACTTCCAGCGCGGCACGGTCGCCCACCCACGTCGCCGCGAGGATCACGTCCGAGGTGCGCGCGCAGACCGTCTGGCGGACACCGGCGGCTGCGGACATCCCGCGCGCACGCTCAACCGCGGCGTCCACGACCTCGGGCGGGACGTCGGGACGGAGGGTGGCGCACAGGACGTGGACGACGCCGGCCATGCGGATCAGCGTCGCACGGGCGGCACATCCGTGCGAGGACGCGCCTCGTCCGAGCGACGTCGCCGGTGCTGGGCGACGAGGGTGCCCTCGCCCTCCGGGAGCAGGTGGCCGTCCGACATCTCCAGCACGCGGTCGACGTGCTCCATCACGAACGGGTCATGCGTGGCGGCGACCACCGTGACCCCCTGCGAGGCGACCTCGCGGAGCATGCCGAAGATCTGTGCGCCGGTGGTGGAGTCCAGTTCACCGGTGGGCTCGTCCGCGATGATCAGCGGCGGCCGGTTCGCCAGCGCCCGCGCCACGGCGACGCGCTGCTGCTCGCCGCCCGACAGTTCGTACGGCCGGTGGTCGGCGCGGTCCGCGAGGCCGACCAGCGTCAGCAACTCGCGCGTGCGCTCGTTCCGCTCGCGCAGCCCGGCGCCGGCGATGCGGAGCGCCAGGTCGATGTTCTCCGCCGCCGAGAGCAACGGCAGCAGGCCGAACGACTGGAAGACGAACCCCACCGTCCGCCGGCGGAACGCCGTGGTCTGCGCGTCCGTGAAGCGGTGGACCTCCTGCCCGTCGACGATCACCTCGCCCTCGTCCGGCCGGTCGAGGCCGGCGACCAGGTTCAGGAGGGTGGTCTTGCCGGAGCCGGAGCGCCCGACGACCGCGAGGAACTCGCCGCGCGGCACGGACAGCGAGACGTGGTTCACCGCCGTCACGGCCGTGCCCGCGGAACGGAAGACGCGCGTGGCGTCACGCACCTCGATCATGGCGGGCTCGCGCGCGGTCATCGCCGGCGCCCCTCGTTGGCGTCGCGCTCCGGGCGCACCTCCACGCGGCCGTCCGCCATCGTCACCCGCGCGCGACGTTCGATGTCGAGCGCATCGAGGTACTCGCGCGGGATCTGGAGGCGGCCCGAGCGGTCGACCACCGCGAACTCGTCCGCCCGCTCCGCCTCGTCTCGCGCGAAGTGGACGCGCCGCACGATCTCGGTGGAGGTGCGCCCGTCCCGCATCGCGACGACGCGGTCCACGCGGCGGGTGATCTCGCGGTCATGGGTGACGATGACGATCGTGACGCCGGTCTCACGGTTCAGGCGGGTGAGCAGCGCGAATACCTCGTCCGCGGTCGCGGAGTCGAGTTCGCCAGTCGGCTCGTCGGCGAGCAGGAGTGGCGGCTCGTTCGCGAGCGCGACGGCGATCGCCACGCGCTGCTGCTCGCCGCCGGAGAGTTCCGTCGGGCGGTTGCGCGCCTTGCTCGCCAGTCCCACCTGTTCGAGGAGCGCACGCGCCCGCTCGCGCGCCGCCGCGCGCGGGACGCCCTCCAGCGCCATGGGCACCTCGATGTTCTCGAGCGCGCCGAGGTAGGGGATGAGGTTGCGGCCGGTCTGCTGCCACACGAAGCCGACATCCCGCCGGCGGTAGTCGACCAGGTCTTCCTCGCGCATCGTCAGGAGGTCGCGGTCGCCCACGCGGATGCGTCCGGCGGAGGGCTGGTCGAGGCCCGCGAGGATGTTGAGCAGCGTGGACTTCCCGGAGCCGGACGCGCCGACGATCGCCATCATCTCGCCGCGTTCGACCCGGAGGTCGAGGCCGCGGAGGGCGACCACCTCCAGGTCGTCCGACTTGTAGATCTTGAACAGGTCTTCGCAGTGGATGTACGGCGGCGGCTCGGTGGGGGCGTGGACCATCAGGCGTCGCCAATCCTCAGCACGCGGTGGACGGCGAGGCGGAAGTACATCGCCACCACCGCGGCGATGGTAGCGATGAACACCACCCCGAGGATGCCCCAGACCGCCACGACCTCCACCCATGACACGCGCAGTTGTAACGGCGGCAGCACCGCCGCCCCGCGCTCGTCCACCGCGAGGAGGCCGAGCATGAGCCGCCCGAGGCGCAGCCCGACCGCCGTCCCGAGCCCCATCCCGGCCGCGATGATGAACAGGTGCTCGAAGAGCACCACCCCGAACACCTGCACGCGGGAGAACCCGAGCGTCCGCAGGATCGCGAACTCCAGCCCTCGCTGCTGGGCGGTGAGGTAGGAGTAGACGATGAACCCGATCGCGGAGAGCAGCAGGACCGCGCCGAACGCGATCGCCAGGATGCCGGCCCACCCCGCCGCGACGAGCGGATCTTCCTGCTGCGTCGCCTGTACCGCCGCGCGCTGCACCACCTCGCGCGGCTGGAGCGGCTCCAGCGCCGCCGCCGTCGCCCCCGGCTCGTCCGAGGCGAACCAGGCCTCGTTCGTGAGCAGCCAGCGGTCGGGAAGGCTCGCGTTCACCGCCGCGACCAGACGGCTGGCGTCGGCAACCGCGATCCCGCCGCGCCCGTTCGGGTCGAACGTCGGGAAGTAGTCGACCGCGCCGGCGAACTGGAGGTCGATGTAGCGGCCGGAGAGCGAGGCGCGGAAGACGCCACCGGGCTGCACGCCGAGCCGCTCCGCCTCGCGGCGGCTGAGGTACACCGGCACCGGCGGGGCGGCGTACGCCGCCGCCAGCCCGCGGAAGGTCGGCGCGCCCGCCGTGTCCACCCACTCGAACCGCAGCGACGAGGCGATGCCGGGCGGCCCCTCGGTCGCCACGCGCGTCTGATCCTGCACCGCCACCTGCGTGAGGTTTCGCACCACGTCGAAGCCCGGCTGCGTGAAGTCGTGGACGAGCCGTGCGTCCGGCCATGCGGCGGTGCGCTCCGCGAGGCCACCCACCTCGGTCGCGTCCGTGAGCGGCGAGGCGGTGGTGACCGCGGGGCCGAACAGCACCACGCCGCGCTGCGAGGCGATCCGGCCGGCGGGGATGAACCACACGCCGAGCAGTTCCACGGGCGCCACCAGCGCGGGCTCGTTGGAGACGGCACCGTTCCGGGTGCGCGGCGTCGCCAGGTCGGCGGCGAAGAGCGTCCATGTCTCCGTCGCGATGTGGTCAGGCCTCGTGGTGCCGAGCGCACGATGGGAGACGCGGCCCGTCGCGTCGCGCAGCGACACGCCCAGGGAGACACGGCCGCGAATGTCCGGGAAGCGCGCCCAGATGCCCACCTGGGCCGCATCCGGGGGCAGGACCGCGCCTCGTGCGCCCTCGACGGCGCCGTCGCCGCCGACGCCCTCGAGGATCGCGGCCAGCGGCTCCGGCGCGAAGTCGTCGCGGAAGTAGGCGACCGCGCCGAAGGTCGCCGGGTCGACGCCGAGGAACTGGAGGTCGACCGTCTCCCGTCCGAGGTAGCCGAACCCGGTCGCGCGGACGACGGGCGAGGTCGCCTCCGCCGGAACGGCCTCGATCGCCTCGCGCACCGCGGCGTCGCCCTGGAACGCAGGCGCGACGAGGCCGGTCGCGCGGACATCGGCGCCGGAGACGTAGAGGGCGCGGTCGTCGTAGGAGCGGCTGAGCGTCGCGGAGAAGGTCGCCCCGAACATGCCCACGCCCGTGGCGAACATCAGGAGCAGCACCAGGCGCGTGTAGTGCGTGGGGTTGCGGACGAGCGACCGCATCCCCGCGAGGATCGCCACGCTCCTCGTCCAGCCGAGTACCCACGCGATGCCACGGAGGACGACCGGGAACAGCCGCAGGAAGACGATCCCCACCGTGAGCATGAACACCGCCGGCGTGGCCAGGAGGAACGGGTCCACCTGCGCCTCGCCGAAGATCGACTCGGAGACCAGGCCGTCCTGCTGCGACAGCCGCCAGAACACCGCGGCAACGACGAGGACGAACACCACGTCCATGTAGTAGCGGAGGATGAGCGGCACCGGCTTCGGCCGCGCCACGCCGCGTTTGAATTCCACCACCGTGTCCCGCGTGGCGAACCACGCGGGCACCATCAACGACAGGAACGCCAGCACGGCGCCGGCAACCGCGAGGACGTAGGCGGCGGTGCCGATATGCACCTCCAGCGCGCCGCCGCCGGAGAGGGCGCTGAACGCGGGTGTCGGCCCGAGCGCGCCGATGATCAGCCCGGCGAGCGGCGGCCCGGCCAGCGTCGCCAGCAGCGCCAGCGCCGCGCCCTCCACGCCGTACATCGCGAGCAGCTGCGGGGTCGTCGCGCCGCGGCTGCGCATCGTCGCGATCTCCGCGGCCTGCCGCTCGATCAGCATCGTCGACACCATCACGAGGTAGTACGCGACGATGCCGCCGACCTGCAGGAGCAGGACGAGCAGCGGGATGCGCGTGAAGAACAACTTCTCGTCGAACGTCCGCAGCACCGGCTCCAGCCCGCTCTCGACTGTCACGCGGTCGTCGACGGCGTTGAGGACGCGCGTGAGCGATGCCAGCCCGAACGCGACCTCCAGCGCCCGGCGCGCGTTCAGTTCGTCGAGACGCACGAGGTACTGCGTGCGGTAGTCCGCGCTGACCGTGGGCAGCGCGGCGACCAGCGCGCCGAAGAACGTCTGCTCCGGCACGAACAGCCGGTAGGTGACCCAGTTGGGGCTGGAGGCGTCGAGCCGCACGGTGGAGGCGCCCCAGTACCGGCCGGCCGGTTCGCGTTCCCGGGCGATGCCGGCGACCCGCACGCGCACGGGGCGCGCGGAGGCGTCCCAGAACGGCGTGAGGCCGAACTCCTGCCCGACCGTGATCCCCGCAGCCTCCGCGGTCGCCGTCCCCACGAGGACCTCGATCGGGCCGCCCGCGGGCGCGGATGGGTACGCGCCGGCGACGATCTCCACGTGCTCGTCGAGGCCCGTGCGGAAGAGCAGGTTAGCGCGTGGGCGGTCGGGTGCGGCGCCCGGTGGCGTGCCCGGGGCGCTCGGGAAGAGCGTCGCGGTGGTGCCCTGACGCACGACCTCGCCGGCGGCATCGCCCAGGACACGGCCCACGGCGGCGTCCTGCCGGGCGCGCGTGTCCGCGTTCCGCGCCGCCGAGACGGGGATGTTGCTCTGGCTGACGACGAGGTCGAGCGACCGCGGGTCGCGCTGGCCGAGGGCGTAGCGGAGCCCCAGGTCGCGGATCGCGTCGGCGTAGACCGCCGTCGCGGAGAGGATCGCCGCCGCGACCAGCGTGCCGGCGACCACGCTGAGGAGCAGCCGCCAGTTGCGCGACATTCGCCGGAGCGCGAGCCGAGGCAGCGAACGGTAGCGCAGCATCCGCGGCATGATACGTGTGATGCGGCCGCGCCGTCGGGCGCTGCCGTGACGCCTCGGGCGGCCGGAGGACGGCGGCTATACTCGCCGCGTGACTACCTCACCGACGACCGCCCGCCGCGCCCGCACGACCCCGGACGCCGCCGAGGAGGAGCAGCAGCCGCTGCTCGTCATCCTCGACTCGCACGGCATCATCTTCCGCTCCTACTTCGCGCTCCGGGACGTGCTCACCGTGCGCCGGACGGGGGAGCCGGTGGCCGCGGTCTTCGGCTACGCGAATAGCCTCCTCACCGTCTTCAACGAACTGAAGCCCACCCACGTCATCGCCGCCTGGGACGCCTCCGAGGAGACGTTCCGCAAGGAGAAGGACGAGCGGTACAAGGCCCACCGCGACGCTACGCCGGACGACCTGGTGCCCCAGTTCGACCGCGTCCGCCAGTTGCTCGCCGCGTTCCAGATCCCCCTCGTCGAGAAGATGGGGTACGAGGCGGACGACGTGCTGGGGACACTGGCGCAACAGGCGAAGGAAGAGGGCATCCCGGTCGTCATCGTCACCATGGACAACGACATGGTGCAGCTGGTGCAGCCGGGCGTCTCCGTCTACATGTACCGCGCCTACCAGAAGGACTACGTCCTGTACGACGTGCCCACGGTTATCGAGCGGTTCGGCTTCGAGCCGGAGCGGATGATCGACTACAAGGCGCTGGTCGGCGACACCTCCGACAACATCCCGGGCGTGAAGGGCATCGGCGAGAAGGGCGCGAAGGCGCTCATCGACCAGTTCGGCACGCTCGACGTGATGCTCGAACGCATCGAGGAGATCGAGCCCAAGCGTCTCCGCACCGCGCTGGCGGAGGGCGTCCAGGACGCGATCCTCTCGCGCGAACTCGCGACGATCGTCCGTGACGTGCCGGACGTCGTGCTGGACCTGGACGCGGCCGTGCTCCGCCACTACGACCGCCAGGCGGTGGTCGACCTGTTCCACGAACTCGAGTTCCGCTCGCTCATCCCGCGCCTGCCGGCGTCCGACCTCGTCTCAGAGGTGGAGGCCCCTGCGGAGACGCCGGACGGCGCGTACGAGGTCATCCGCACGCGCGAGGCGCTCGAGGCGCTGGTCGCGGCGGTGCGCGCGAGCGGCCAGATGGCGCTGGCCGTGGTCGCCGATAGCGACCATCCGGTGAAGGCCGCGGACGGCCTCGTCGGCATCGCCATCAGCCCGGAGGCGGGCAGCGCCGCCTACATCCCCTTCGGCCACCTCTCGGAGGCGCAACCGCGCCTCCTCGATGACGGCGACGCCCCCGCCGCGCAGTTGCCGCGCGACGTGGTGTTCGACGCCCTCGCCCCGCTCCTCGCCGATCCGGCGGTCCGGCGTGTCGGCCACGACCTCAAGTACGCCCTCCTCGCGCTCTCCGAGGCCAATCCGCGCCTCTGGTTCGCCTCGGTCGACTTCGACACGCAGGTCGCCGCCTACCTGGCGGGCGACTCCGGGATGTCGTTGCAGCGGCTCGCCTCCACGCGCCTGCGGCAGGACACGGTCGACCCGAAGTCATTCCTCGGCACCGCGAGCAAGGCGATCCCGTTCTCGAAGGCCCCGGTGGAGGAGGTCGCGCGGTACGCCTCGATCAACGCGGACGTGGTGTCGCGCGCGGTCGCGCCGCTGAGCGAGGAACTCGCCGAGGCGTCGCTGACCGGGGTGTTCGAGGAGATCGACCTGCCGCATGTGCCGGTGCTCGCGCGGATGGAGCACTACGGCGTCGCGCTGGACGCGGAGGTGCTCGCCGCCCTCGACCGCACGCTCGGCGACCGCATCCGCGCGGCGGAGCACGCCGTGTACGACTCGGTGGGCCACGAGGTGAAGATCGGCTCGCCGCTCGAACTCTCGCACCTGTTGTTCGAGGAGATCGGGCTGCCCCGTACCCGCAAGACCAAGACCGGCTACACCACGGACGCGGACGCGCTGGAGCCGCTGCGCCCGCTGCACCCGGTGGTGAACGCGATCCTCGACTGGCGCGAACTGACCAAGATCAAGTCGACGTACATCGACACGCTGCCGTTGCAGGTGAACCCGCGTACCGGGCGCGTCCACACCGTCTACTCGCAGGTCACCGCGGCGACCGGCCGGCTCTCCTCGAACGACCCGAACCTGCAGAACATCCCCGTGCGCACGGAGATCGGCCAGATGGTGCGCCGCGCCTTCGTCGCCCGCGACTGCGGCGACGCGCCGGTGCTGCTCAGCATCGACTACTCGCAGATCGAACTGCGCGTGCTCGCGCACGTCTGCGGCGACGAGGAACTGCGCCGCGCCTTCCTCGAAGGGAAGGACATCCACACCGCCACCGCGGCCAACGTCTTCAAGAAGCGGGAGTCGGAGGTCACCCCGGAGGACCGGCGTCGCGCCAAGGTCTTCAACTTCGGCGTCCTCTACGGCCTCACCGCCTTCGGCATGGCGACGCGCGAGGGCATCCCGCGCGACGAGGCGGACGCGTTCATCGCCGCCTACTTCGGCGCGTACCCGCGCGTGCAGGAGTGGCGCTCGAAGGTGGTGGAGGAGGCTCGCGAGCGCGGCTACGCCGAGACGTTGAGCGGGCGCCGGCGGTACATCCCCGACCTGCGCTCCCGAAACCACGTGGTGCGCCAGGCGGCGGAGCGCGTGGCCGTGAACATGCCGATTCAGGGCACCGCCGCAGACATCATCAAGATCGCGATGAACCGCATTGATGCTGAACTGGAAGCGCGCCGCCGGAAGGGCGCCCGCGCCCGCATGATCCTCCAGGTCCACGACGAACTGATCTTCGAACTCCCCCGCGAAGAACTGGACGACGTCCGGGAGGTCGCTCAGCGGCTGATGCCGTCCATCGAGATGGCGGTGCCGCTCGACCTGGACGAGAAGGTCGGCGTCTCCTGGGGCGAGATGGAGTAGCGGCGCTCCCGTGCCCGAACTCCCCGAGGTCGAGACGATCCGCCGTGACCTGGCCCCGCTCCTCGTGGGCCGAACGCTCCGGCGGGTCCGCATCCACCCCGGCGGGGAGCGCCTGGCCGTCACCCACGCCCCGCGCGACCTCGAACGGGAACTCGCCGGACGGCGGGTGGACGCGCTCGGCCGCCACGGCAAGTACCTCCTCATCCATCTCGGCGACGGCCGGACCTGGGTGGTGCACCTCCGCATGACCGGCTCGATCCACATCGCCCCGGCCGCCCAGCCGCCCCACCGCTTCGAGCGCGCTCGCATCGACCTGGACGACGGGACGACGCTGCGCTTCAACGACCTGCGGAAGTTCGGCACGTGGCACCTGGTCCACGACGCCGCCGAGGCGATGCCGCACACCGGCCCGGACGCCCTCGGCGCGTCCTTCTCGCCGGCGTGGCTGGGTTCGCGGCTCCGAGGGCGGGCTGCGCCGGTGAAGGCGCTCCTCCTCGACCAGCGCGTCGCGGCCGGTGTCGGCAACATCTACGCGGACGAGGCGCTGTGGATCGCCCGCGTCCACCCCGAGACGCCGGGCGGCGATCTCACCACGGCGAAGGTGCGCGCGCTGCACGCCGCCGTGCTCGAGACGCTGGAGGCTTCCCTGGGCGACCGTGGCTCCTCCTTCAGTGACTACCGGGACGGCCTCGGCGGGGAGGGGATGCACCACGTTCGCGTCCACGTCTTCCGCCGGGAGGGGCAGCCGTGCGGGCGCTGCGGGACGACGATCGTGAAGTCGCGCGTCGCCGGGCGGGGCACCCACCACTGCCCGAGGTGCCAGCGCCTGCCGCGCACGCCTCGGGGGCAAGTCGCGCAAACCTAACTGACACATGTTGTCATCACGGCGTACCTCTTGCTTCCTGACGGCTCCGGTTGGTACGGTTCAGCTCGCTTCACCGGGCGAACGGCTGCCCGGCGGGCGGGGGAAGCGAACACCACATGATCCTGTGGCTGGGACTGGCTGTGGCGGCGGGCATGCTGCTCTCCGCGGGCATCGCCGCTGTCTACCTCGCCGACTCGTTCACCCGCTCGCGCCGGACGCGCGTGCAGGGGACGCCCGCTGACCTGGGCCTCCGCTACGAGGAGATCCAGTTCCTCACCGCCGACCGCCTGACGCTCCGCGGCTGGTTCCTCGACGCGCCGAACGCGCGTGCCACCGTGGTGCTGGTGCATGACCTCGGCGCGAACCGCGCCGAGCGCGCCCGCTCCCTCCTGTACCTCCAGCGCGACTACGTCCGTCGAGGCCTCGCCGTCTTCGCCTTCGACCTGCGCGGGCACGGCGAGTCCGGCGGCAAGCGCGACACCCTCGGCCGCGACGAGCGGCTCGACGTGCAGGCGGCCGTCGCCTACGTCCGCCGCCGCACCGGCTCCACCCCCATCGTCCTGCACGGCTTCGGCTTTGGCGCCGCGCTCGCCCTCGAGGCGGTCGCCCACGGCACCGAGGTCGCGGGCATCGTCGCCGACTCTCCCTTCGTCTCGATGCGCCAGTACATGCGCTCCGAGTACCGGCACGCGCCGGCCCCGGTGTTCTGGGCCGCCTCCTTCCTCGCGCGGCGGCTCTTCCGCGCCGACATGGACGCCGTCCGCCCGATCCGCGCCATTGAGCGCGTGACCACGCCGGTGCTCTTCATCCACAACGAGGGCGACCACCAGGTGCCGCCGGCGCACACGCTCAACCTCGCCGCTGCGTCCATGGACCCGCGCGTGCGCGTCTGGATCGTCAGCGACCTGCTGGGCCACGGGAACGCCTTCTCGCAGACGCCGGAGCCGTACCTCCGCCGCTGCACCCAGTTCGTGGACGAACTGGCCCCGGCGCGAGGTTCCTACTCCGCCACCTCCACCCAGGCCGCCGGCTAACCCGCCGGGCCCGTGCCCGCCCTCCGCGACGCCCTCACCGATATCCCCGGCATCCGCGTCGGTCAGTGGACCGACCGACGCGCCGCGACCGGCTGCACCGTCATCCTCTGCCCGCCCGACACCGTCGGCGGTGTCGATGTCCGCGGCGCCGCCCCCGGCACCCGCGAGACGGACCTCCTGCGCCCCGGTAACCTGGTGGAGGAGGTGCACGCGGTGGTGCTCGCGGGGGGCTCCGCGTTCGGGCTGGAGGCGGCGACCGGCGTGATGCGCTACCTCGCCGAGCGTGGCGTGGGCTTCAAGATGGGCGACCTCTGCGTCCCCATCGTCCCGTCGGCCATCCTCTTCGACCTGCCCGTCGGCAAGCCCGCCTGGCCGGACGCGGAGGCGGGACGTCGCGCCGCCGCCCGCGCCTCCGGCGGACGTGTCGAACAGGGGAGCGTCGGTGCCGGTACCGGGGCGACCGTCGCGAAGATGGGCGGCCCTGAGCGCACGTGGAAGGGCGGCCTGGGCACCGCGAGCGAGCGCCTCGACACCGGGGTGATCGTCGCCGCGCTCGCGGCCGTGAATGCCGTCGGCTCGATCCGCGACCCCCGCACCGGCGAGGTCGTCGCCGCTCCTCGCGATGATCGAGGCGGGATGCAGGACGTCGATGCGATCCTGCGGACGGGCCGCGGCCGGCGGCGCACGGAGGAGGCCGGGCAGAACACCACGCTCGCCGTCGTCGCGACGAACGCACGGCTAACGAAGACGCAGGTGAACCGCATGGCGACCGTCGCGCACGACGGATTTGCCCGCACCATCTGGCCCGTCCACACGCGAGGCGATGGCGACACCATCTTTGCCCTCGCGACCGGCGAGGTGGAGGTCGCTGACGACGCGCTCAACGCGATCGAGGCGATGGCCACGCGGGCGCTGGAGCGCGCGATCCTCGCCGGGGTACGCCTCGCGACGTCGCTCGCGGGGGTCCCGGCGGTTGGTGATGCCCGCCAGAAGCGTCGGCGCGCGCGGCCCGTTTCTCGTTGACGCGCCTCCCATGGCTCCTATACTCGGCCTTAACAGGCCCGTCGACCCGTCGCGGCGGCGAGGCAGGACACTGATCCGACCGTAGGGACGTCGCTCCAATCCGCTTGGATCTCGAGACCGAGACGGAGACCCTCATGACGAAGCCCGTGACAGTCCTGGACCTGCAGGCGAAGCGCGAGCAGGGCAAGCCGATCACCATGGTGACGGCCTACGACTACCCGACCGCGAAGCTCGCCGACCAGTCCGGCATCGACCTCATCCTCGTCGGTGACACGCTGGGGATGGTGGTGCTTGGCTACGACTCCACGATCCCGGTGACCGTGGAGGACATGATCCACCACGGCCGCGCCGTGGTCCGCGGCGCGAAGCGCGCGCACGTCGTGATCGACATGCCCTTTGGCTCCTACCAGGAGGGCTGGCAGCAGGCGCTGCGCAACGCCACCCGGATCATGAAGGAGACCGGCTGCGCCTCCGTGAAGTTGGAGGGCGGCCAGCGTTCCGCGGAGACGGTCCACAAGCTGGTCGAGGCGGGCATCCCCGTCATGGGCCACATTGGCCTCACGCCACAGTCCGTGAACCAGTTCGGCGGCTTCAAGGTGCAGGGCAAGACCCCCCGCGACGCCGTCCACCTGATCGGTGACGCCGTCGCGCTCGCCGAGGCGGGCGCGTACGCCATCGTCCTCGAACTCGTGCCCACGGCGCTCGCCCACATGGTCACGCAGCGCGTGAAGGTGCCGACCATCGGCATTGGCGCGGGGCCGTTCTGCTCCGGCCAGGTGCAGGTGTGGCACGACATCCTGGGCCTGTACGACGACCTGAAGCCGAAGCACGCGCGCCGGTTCGCCGAGGTCGGTGACCAGATCCGCACCGCCCTCATCACCTACCGCGAGCAGGTGGAGTCCGGCGCGTTCCCGACCGCCGCAGAGTCCTTCTACATGGACGAGCGCGCGCTGGAACTGATCCGCCGCATGACCCCCTCCGCCGAGGAGGACATGAGCGAGGCGGAGCGGGTGCT
Organism: Chloroflexota bacterium; assembly: GCA_045863195.1. Lineage (GTDB taxonomy): Bacteria > Chloroflexota > Dehalococcoidia > UBA2979 > UBA2979 > W-Chloroflexi-9. The sequence goes on along the minus strand of BTUI01000003.1, from coordinate 19,991 downwards.
GCGCGAGGTGGAGACGGCGCCGCAGCCGTCCTCTGCCGACTAGCCCCTCGCGGATGCACGTCGCGCGCACCGTCGCGGAGTTCCGCGCCCATCGGGCCGCTCTCGGCGGTGCGCTCGGCCTCGTCCCGACCATGGGGTACCTGCACGAGGGGCACCGATCCCTCATGCGCCGCGCGAAGGCGGAGTGCGACGCGGTCGCCGTCAGCATCTTCGTGAACCCCACCCAGTTCGGCCCGAACGACGACTTCGACCGCTACCCGCGCGACGAGGAGCGCGACCTCGCGATCTGCGAGGCGGAGGGCGTGGCGCTGGTGCTCCTGCCGCCCGTGCCGGAGATCTACCCCGAGGGCGCCACCGCGACCGTGAGCGTTGGCCCGCTCTCGACGGTGCTGGAGGGCGCGGCGCGCCCCGGCCACTTCGACGGCGTGACCACGGTGGTCAGCAAACTCTTCAACATCGTCCAGCCGCAGCGCGCCTACTTCGGCCAGAAGGACGCCCAGCAACTCATGGTGCTGCGCCGGATGGCCGCCGACCTCCTCTTCCCGATCGAGGTCATCGGTTGTCCCACGGTCCGGGAGGCGGACGGCCTCGCGCTCTCCTCGCGCAACGTCTACCTCTCGCCGGAGGAGCGGACGCAGGCGCTCGCGCTGTCCCGCGGCCTGCGGAAGGCGGAGGGGGCCTGGGGCGACGGCGTGCGAGACGCCTCGGCGCTGCGCCGCCTCGTGGTTGCGGAGATCGAGGCGCAGCCGCTCGCCCGCATCGACTACGTGTCGCTGGCGGACCAGGGCTCCCTCCAGGAGTGCGAGGGTGCCGTCACGCGGGATGCCCTGCTCTCGCTGGCCGTCCGGTTCGGCGGCACGCGGCTCATCGATAACGTCCTGCTCGCCGTCTGAGCGGACCGACCCGGCGGCCACGCGGCGGGCCCTCCGGTGCACCGTCCCGGTGTCATCGAACCTGACAGACTGGTAGTATGAACTGTCGGAACTGCACGTCCGGATGATCAGATCCGGGCACTGCCTGACGGTGGAGGTCGCACGGTTGTCCGGTCACTCCAAATGGGCCTCGATCAAGCACAAGAAGGCCGCCACTGACGCCAAGAAGGGTCAGATGTTCACCAAGCTCGCCCGTGACATCACGATGGCGGCGAAGCAGGGTGACCCCGATCCGGAACTGAACGCCGGGCTGCGCCTCGCCATCGCGAAGGCGAAGCAGGCGAACATGCCCGCCGACAACATCAAGCGCGCCGTGGAGCGCGCGACCGGCAGCGGCGACGCCGCCAACCTCGAGGAGATCACCTACGAGGGGTACGGCCCGGGGGGGACGGCGGTCATCGTGCATGCCGTGACCGACAACCGGAACCGCACCGTGGCGGAGGTCCGGTTCGCCTTCTCCCGCGCCGGCGGCTCCATGGCCGACAACGGCGCGGTCTCCTGGCAGTTCGACAACCGCGGCGTGATCACCATCAACGCCGCCGGGAAAGACCTCGACGAGGTGCAGTTGCAGGTGATCGAGGCCGGCGCGGTGGACGTGGACGTCACGGACGAGGCATCCGTGGAGGTCATCACGGAGCCGGCCGACCTGCACAAGGTCCGGGAGGCCCTGGAGGCGCAGGGGCTCGCCGTGGAAAGCGCGGAACTCGCGCCGATCCCGCGCAACCGGATCAACCTCGCGGAGAAGGACGCCGAGTCCGTCCTGCGGCTCCTGGAGCGGCTGGACGAACTGGACGATGTGTCGCGCGTGTTTTCGAACGCGGAGTTCGACGACGCGGTGCTGGAGGCGATCGCGGGGTAACCCGCCCGTCACCGACCGACGCCGTTGGATGTCCCGCCGAGGGGGCGAGATGTCCGACCGACCGCCGCCGCTCCCACGGCGGGTCCTCGGAATCGACCCGGGCCTGGCCGTGACCGGCTACGCCGTCGTGGACGGCCGTGGCTCCGGTGGGACGCTGGTGTACTCCGGCTGCCTCCGCACCCGCGCATCGCTGCCGCGCGCGCAGCGCCTCCACCGCATCCACGACCTGGTGACCGCGCTCATCGCCGAGTACGGCCCGACCGAGGTCGCCATCGAGCAGCAGTTCGTCGCCGAGAACGTCCGCTCCGCGATGGCGATCGGCGAGGCCCGTGCCGCGGCGATGGTCGCGGCCGCGGCCGCCGGCCTCGAGGTGTACGAGTACGCGCCGACCTCCGTGAAGGAGTCGGTCGTCGGGTGGGGTGGCGCGCCGAAGGAACAGGTGCAGCAGATGGTGCTGCTCCACCTCGGCGTGACGGCTATTGATGGTCCGCTGGACGTGACGGACGCCGCCGCGATTGCGCTCACCCGGCTCGCGGACGCGCGGCTCGAAGAGGCGATCGCCCGATGATCGCCGCACTCACCGGCACCGTGACGCACTGGAATGCCGAGACGGCGACCGCATGGGTCGCCGTGCAGGGCGTGACGTACGAGGTGCGCATCCCCGCCTTCGCGGCCGAATGGATCGCCTCCGTGCTCGGCGAGGATGACACGACGATCTACACCTACTACCACGTCTCGGAGCGCCAGCCCGCGCCCCTCCTCGTCGGCTTCCAGCACCTCGCGGAGCGCGAATTCTTCCGCAAGTTCATCGAAGTCCCGGACGTGGGGCCCACCAAGGCCGTCCGCGCGCTCACCCGCCCGGTCTCCGAGATCGCCCGCTGGATCGAAGCGAGCGACGTGAAGGCGATCCAGCAACTGCCCGGCATTGGCCAGCGGCTGTCGCAGACCATCGTCGCGCAGTTGAACGGCCGGCTGACGCTGGAGGCCCTGCTGCGCGACGGCGTCCCCGAGGCGCCACCGTCCGCCCAGGATGTGGCGGGCGACGTACGCGCGGATGCGGTGGAGGCGCTGATCGGGCTGCAGTACAGCCGGCGTGACGCGGAGCGGGCCGTGGAGCACGCGCTCGAGGCCCGGCCGGAGCTCGTCGCGCTCGAAGACCTGCTGCGTGCAGTGCTGGAGCAGCAGGCGCGGACGGGCAGCGCCGCGTGAGCCGCCTTCGGACGCGGGCGCCGATCGTCATTGCCGTCCTGCTGTGCGTGCTGGTGCTGGTCATCGACCAGCGGTCGGACGGCGGGCTACACCTCGTCGCGTGGAACTTCCTCGGAGTCAGCCACGACGCGTGGGGCCTGATGGGCACGATCCTGGCGGTCGCGTTCGCGACACAGATGGTGCTGAACAGCCGCTCAGCGCTGCATCGTGAGCGCCGCCTCGTCCGTACTGCGGCGCAGCTGCGCGAGGTCTCGGCGGAACTCGACCGCCTCGCACGTACTGACCCGCTCACCGGGATCCTCAACCGCCGCGCCTTCTTCGACCTCCTGGGCCTCGAGTTCCGGCGGTCGAAGCGGTACAGCCGCCACCTCTCCGTGCTGATGCTCGACCTCGACAACTTCAAGCGCGTGAACGATCAGTGGGGCCACCCGTTCGGTGACTACGTCCTGCAGGCGACCGCCCACGTCATCGCGGCGAACGTGCGCGAGTCCGACATCCTCGGGCGCTACGGTGGCGAGGAGTTCGCGCTGGCGCTGCCGGAGACGGCGCGCGACCAGGCGGTCGTGGTGGGCGAGAAACTGCGGCAGGCGCTGGAAGCGTTCGAGTTCCGCTCGGACGGCCTGCCGTCGGCGGACGGGCCGCCGCTGAAGATGACCATCTCGATCGGCGTCTCGGCCATGCCCGTCGAGGTCGACCAGGACGAGTTCGAGCTGATCCACCGCGCCGACCGCGCACTCTACGAGGCGAAGCGGTCCGGTAAGAACCAGGTGGTGTTCTTCGGCCAGGGCACGGTCAGCCGCGGCGCACCCGCGTCAGCCGGCCCCCGGGAGTCCGCCTAGCCCGCGGTACACTGGGATCCGCACCATTCCGGGGGACCCAGTGACCGTTACCGAAGCGCCGCTCGCCGAGGCGCGCCCGTTCACCCTCGTCTCCGACTTCCAGATGACCGGCGACCAGCCGAAGGCCGTCGAGGCGCTCGTGGGGGCGCTGGAGACGGGCGTGCGCGCGCAGACGCTGCTCGGGGCCACCGGCACCGGCAAGACCTTCACGATGGCGAACATCATCCAGCGCTACCAGCGCCCCACGCTGGTGCTCGCGCCCAACCGCACGCTGGCGGCGCAACTGGCGCAGGAGTTCCGCGAGTTCTTCCCGCAGAACGCCGTGGAGTACTTCGTCTCCTACTACGACTACTACCAGCCCGAGGCGTACATCCCGCGTTCCGACACCTACATCGCCAAGGACGCGGACATCAACGACGAGATCGACAAGTTGCGGCACGCCGCGACGCGCGCGCTGTTCGAGCGGCGCGATGTGATCATCGTGGCGTCGGTGTCGTGCATCTACGGCCTCGGTGAGCCGGGGGAGTACCAGTCGTTCGTCGCCGACCTCTGGAAGGGCCGCCACGTCAACCGCAGCTCGCTCGTGCGGCAACTGGTCGCGATGCAGTACGCCCGCAACGACATGAACCTGATCCGCGGCACCTTCCGCGTGCGCGGCGACTCGCTCACCGTCTTCCCGGCGTACGAGGACCTGGCGATCCGCATCGATTTCTTCGGCGACGAGGTCGAGCGCATCGTCACGCTTGACCCGCTCACCGGCGAGATCCTGGGCGAGGCGGAGCGTGCGGCGATCTACCCCGCGAAGCACTTCGTGACCTCCGCCGACCGCATGGAGCAGGCGATCGCCTCGATCGAAGCGGAACTCGCGGAGCGCCTCGCGGAGTTCCGTGCCGCCGGCAAGATCCTGGAGGCGGCGCGGCTGGAGGAGCGCACGAAGTACGACCTGGAGACGTTGCGGGAGGCGGGCTACTGCGCCGGCATCGAGAACTACTCGCGCCACCTCGCCGCGCGGCCGCCCGGCTCCACCCCGTGGACGCTCCTCGACTACTTCCCGGACGACTGGCTGCTCTTCATCGACGAGTCGCACATCGCCGTGCCCCAGGTGCGCGGCATGTACGAGGGTGACCGCGCCCGCAAGCAGACGCTGGTCGAGTACGGCTTCCGCCTGCCGAGCGCGATGGACAACCGGCCGCTGAACTTCCAGGAGTTCAACGCGCACATCAACCAGGTCGTCTTCGTCTCCGCGACCCCCGGCCCGTTCGAACTCGAGGTGTCCGACCAGATCGTGCAGCAGGTAATCCGCCCGACCGGCCTCCTCGATCCGCGGATCGAGGTGCGCCCCACGAAGGGGCAGATCGACGATCTGCTCCACGAGGTCCGCCAGCGCATCCAGCGCGGCGAACGGACGCTGGTCACCACGCTCACCAAGAAGATGGCGGAGGACCTGAGCGACTACCTGCAGGAGATGGGGGTGAAGACCATGTACCTCCACTCCGAGATCGACACGCTCGAACGCATCGACATCCTCCGCGACCTCCGCCTCGGTGTGTACGACGTGGTCGTGGGGATCAACCTCCTGCGCGAGGGCCTGGACCTGCCGGAGGTGTCGCTCGTCTGCATCCTCGATGCGGACAAGGAGGGCTACCTGCGGTCGGGTGGCTCGCTCGTACAGACGATCGGACGCGCCGCGCGCCACGTGGACGGCCAGGTGGTGATGTACGCGGACGTCATCACCGACTCCATGCGATTCGCGCTCGATGAGACGAACCGCCGTCGCGAGATCCAGCAGGCGTACAACGAGACGCACGGCATCACGCCGGAGGGCATCCGCAAGACCATCCGTGACATCGGCGACCGCCTTCGCCAGGTGTCCGAGGAGGCGCCGGCGTACGACGTCAGCGCGCGCGACGTGCCGAAGGAGGAACTGGCGAGGATGATCGCCGACCTCGAACGGCAGATGAAGGCGGCGGCGAAGGACCTCGACTTCGAGCGCGCGGCGCTGCTGCGCGACCAGGTGGTCGAACTGCGGCGCGAGCAACTCGGCGACGGCATGCCGGAGTCGCTGCGGTCGCTCTCCGCGCAGACGCGCCGCCCGGACGCGCGCAAGGTGCGCGGCGGCCGCACGAGGCGTACCCGCTAGCACTCCACGCTCCCGATACGGCGGCAGACGCAGACCGCCCCCGGCATCACTGCCGGGGGCGGCTTGTCGATCCCTGGGGGCTGCGCCCGGAGCCTCGCGCCGTGAGACGGCGATGGCCCTGGAGTCAGGTCGGAGCGCATGAGTTGGCGCGCATCGGTGCGCTCACCACGAGCCCTGCGGACTCGGTGACGACCTACTCGAGTATTGGCTCGGGCCCGGTCGCACCACCCAGGGAAGGCCACGCTTCCGGTGAAGGTTCCTGCTGCAATGGCGGGCCCTCCTCTCCGGGGCAACCTCGCCTGGATGTCGTCCATCCGTACGAGCATCATCCGCCGCCGGGGCAACCGCGCCCGCAGCGATCCTCGTGGCGGGAGTGCGCGTCAGGCGCCGTCCGCGATCGCTCGCCCGCTCGCGAGCGCATCCGATCGCGCGGATGCGCTCGTGGGAACGAGCACGAACCGACCGAGGCGTCTTCTTAGTCCTGGTCGAACGCCGCAGGGAACGGGCGCGGGCGGAGGCCGTCGTCGCCGGCCGGCTCCTCGCGCCGCTTCGGGGTGAACGAGGCGGCGTGTGCCGCCAGGCTCGCCGGCTCGAACGCGTCGACCCCGCCGATGGCGTCGCCGTCTCCATCGATGAGCACGTCACGCGGCTTGCTGCCAGGTTCCTGCGGCCCCACGACACCGCGCTCCTCCAGCAGGTCCATCAGGCGCGCGGCGCGCGGATAGCCGATCCCCAGTTTCCGCTGGAGCATGGAGGTGGAGAGCGACTTGCTGCCCTTCGCCACGTCGATCGCGCGCTGGATCATCGGGTCGTCGGCGGCGTCCGGTGGCGGTGCGCCGTCCGCGCCCATGCTCACCGCCTGGTCCAGGGCGGCCTCCAGCATCGCGTCGTACTTCTCCGGCACCAGTGACTTGAACCGGTCCTGCGTCCAGAACGCGACGATGTGCTCGATCTCGTCGTCCTTCACGTACACGCCCTGCACGCGCTTCGGCTTCTGCGCGTCTGGCGCGAGGAAGAGCATGTCGCCCTTGCCAAGCAGTTTCTCTGCGCCGCCCTGGTCGAGGATCGTGCGCGAGTCCACCATCGAGGAGACCGCGAACGCGATGCGCGTCGGGAAGTTCGCCTTGATCAGGCCGGTGATGACGTCCACGGACGGCCGCTGCGTGGCGACGATCAGGTGGATGCCCGTCGCACGTGCGAGCTGTGCGAGGCGTACCAGCTGGTGCTCCACCTGGTACGGCGCGGCCAGCATCAGGTCCGCGAGTTCATCGATGATCACGACCCAGTAGGGGAGCTTCCGCGCTTCCTTCTCGTTGTACCGCTCGATGTTGCGGACGCCGACCTGCGCGAAGCGCCGGTAGCGCGTCTCCATCTCGTTGATCACCGCCTGGAGCGTGCCGACGACGCGGTCCATTTCCACGACGATCTCGGAGAAGGCCAGGTGCGGGATCGGTGTGTACGGCGTCATCTCGACGCGCTTCGGGTCGACCATCACGAATCGCAGTTGCTCCGGCGAGAAGTTCATCAGCAGGCACGCGATGATCGAGTTCAGCCCGACCGACTTGCCGGCGCCGGTCGCGCCTGCGATCAGCAGGTGCGGCATCTTCGCGAGGTCGGCGACGACGGCGTCGCCGGACACCCCGGCGCCGAGGGCGATCGGCAGCGCCGCCTTCTCCGCCAGTTGCTTGAACGCCGGCGATTCCATGATCTGGCGCAGCGTGACGACTGAGGTGGTCCCGTTCGGCACCTCGATGCCCACCATCGCCTTGCCAGGGACGGGGGCCTCGATGCGGAGCGCCGGCGCGGCCAGCGCCAGGGCCAGGTCGTTCTGGAGCGCGGTGATGCGGTTCACGCGGATGCGGGTGCGGGCGATCTCCACGTCGTTGGTCTTCGGCGCGCCGGCCGCGTCGGTGATCACCGTGCCGCTGGCGTCGCGCTCCACGACCGCCTTCGTCTTCACGTCCCAGCCCGGCTCCACGCCGAACTGCGTGACCGTGGGGCCGGTGTTGATCTCGACCACCTTCGCGTCCACGCCGAACGAGGCGAGCGTCTGCTCGATGAGGCGGGCGCGGATCTTGTTGTCGACCGTGCGGTCCGTGTCGGCAGGCTGCGGGGTGAGCATCTTCATCGGCGGGATCTGCCAGCCGTCCGCGGACTGACGCCACTCGCCGACCGGCGTCTCCATGTCCATCGGCAGTTGCGCGGCTGGCTTCGCCTCGGCGGCTTCGGCGGCCTTCGCCCTGCGCCGGCTCGCCGGTTCCACCGGCACGTCCGGGTCGAGGACGATCGCACTCTCGGTTGGCGCCTCGGCGGCCACGGCCTTGCGGCGTGCCGGCTTCGGCTCGACGGCGGCCGGTGCCACCTCGGCCGTTGCGGTCGCGAGGACGGGCGCATCCGGCCGGCGGTTCAGCCGCGCGATGAGCCCCGGCAGCGCTGCGACGGCGTGGCCGAGGTGACGGTGCAGGCCGAGGCCCCACAGCCAGCGCAGCATCTCCCACGTCGTCCTCGGCGCGTTGGCGACGAAGGCGCGCGCGGTGCGCGGCCACAGCAGCGCGAACGCGGCGGCGAACAGCGCGAGCCACGCGACCGTGGCGATGGCGCTCGCGTGCAGCGCGCGCCCGGCGTCACCGCCCGCGGAGACCTCGCGGAAGTCGACGCCGCCGACGCGCGTGTCCGGCTGCCAGAAGCCGAGGATGCCGGCGACAAAGCCGAGCAGCGCGAGCAAGCCGGCGATGTGGCGTCGATGCTCGGCGAGCACATCCATCCGGCGCGTGACGAGCAGGATGCCGGCGGCGGCGAGCAGCACGATGAGCGTGAACACGTGGAGGCCCAGCGCCTCCACGAGCAGGTCGCGGAACTCGCCGATCACGCCAGTGAGCGGGACGAGGTATGGGATCGAGGCGACGGCCAGCACGACCAGCACGGTGCCGGCCACCTCGGGGCGGAGCACGCCTCGGGCGAGTGTCGTGATGTCGGGGATTGCGGGGGCCGCGCTCCGGGCTGCGCGGGTACGCCGGGTTCGTGTCCGAGCCATGGCTCCAGTTGCTCCTGCGGCCGCGCCTCTGGCCCCCGCCCCGGCGCGTCCGATTGGCCGTGTTCCTCTCTGTCCTCGTTCGGTCGCTAGACCTCCAGCATCACCGGGATCACCAGTGGCCGCCGGTGGGTCTTGCGGTACAGCAGATCCGCCACGTCCTCCCGCAGGGATTCGTGCAGCGCCTTCCAGTCTACCGCCTGTTCCTCGCCGCCGAGGACGCCGACCAGCAGCTGGCTGACCTGTTCCAGCACGGCTGGCTCCTCGTCCGGCCCGATGAAGCCGTGCGACATCACCTGCGGCGGGCGCGTCAGTTTCCCGCCATGCCGGTCGATCGTCGCGACGAAGACGAGGAAGCCGTCGTCCGCCAGCTTCTGGCGGTCGCGCAGCACGAAGTCGTCCACGTCGCCAATGCCCAGGCCGTCCACGTACACGTAGTCCGCGGAGACCTTCGCGCCCATCCTCGTACCGTCGTCGTCAATCTCCAGCACGTCGCCGTCGGTGAGGACGAATGCGTCCTCGGGCGCCATGCCGAGCGAGAGCGCGAGTTCGCGGTGCATGACCAGGTGGCGGTACTCGCCGTGGATCGGGACGAAGTACTGCGGCCGCACCAGGCGGTGGATGATCTTCAGTTCCTCGCGCGCGGCATGGCCGTGCACGTGGACGTCCGCGATGCGGCTGTAGATCACGCGCGCGCCGGCCTGGTAGAGGAGGTCGATGTTCCTCGAGACCAGCTTCTCGTTCCCGGGGATCGGGCTGGAGGAGAGGATGACGGTGTCGCCCTGCTGCACGGTGATCTGCTGGTGGGTGCCGGCCGCCATCCGCGTGAGAACCGAGGTCGGTTCACCCTGCGACCCCGTGCAAATGATCACCGTCTTGTTCGCCGGGTGGTTCTTCATCTCGTTCACGGACATCAGCACGTTCCCGGGGACCTTCAGGTAGCCCAGGTCGCGCGCCATGTTCACGTTGTTGATCATCGAGCGCCCGGTCACGAACACCCGCCGGCCGTGCTTCGCCGCCGAATCGATCGCGATCTGGATGCGCGAGATGAGCGAGGCAAACGTGGTGACGATCACCCGCCCCTCCGCCTCGCCGATGTAGCGGTCCAGCGTCTCCGCCACCCGCTGCTCGGAGGGGGTGTACCCCTCCACCTCCGCGTAGGTGGAGTCGGCGCAGAGCAGCAGGGCGCCCTCCTCCGCGACCGTGGCGAGGCGGGCGAGGTCGGTGTGCTGTCCCATGATCGGGGTGTGGTCGAGTTTGAAGTCGCCCGTGTGGACGATCGGCCCGAGCGGCGTCTCGATGATCAGGCCGCCCGAGTCGGGGATGGAGTGGGAAACGGAGAAGAACTCCACGGAGAATGGGCCCACGTCCACGATGTCGCCAGGCTCCAGGACGTTCACCTCGGCGATGTCGGTGAGGTGGTGTTCCTTCAACTTCACCTGCACCAGGCCGCGCGTCAGTTCCAGGCAGAAGATCGGCGCGTTGACCTCCCGCAGCAGGAACGGGATCGCACCAATGTGGTCCTCGTGCCCGTGGGTGAGGAAGATCGCCTTGAGGCGGGAGGCGTTCTCCATGACATAACTGATGTCGGGCACGATCAGGTCGACGCCGGGGTGGTCGGAGTCCGGGAACATCAGCCCCACGTCCACGGCGATCATCGTGTCGCCGTACTCGTAGACCATCATGTTCCGGCCGATCTCGCCGAGACCGCCGAGGGGGATGACGCGGAGGGTGTCAGTCATGGGCGGGCAGCCTCATCGGTTGGGGCACTCGCCAGGAGCGCGGGGATCTGCTGGAAGTCCTGCTTCATCACGTCGCGGAGGGAGCCGGTCCGGAGCGCCGCGGCGGGGTGGTACATCGGCACCACCCACGCACTCCCGGCGCGCACGGCGCGCCCGTGGATCGCGGAGATGCGCTCGCCCGGGAACCAGCGCGCCATGGAGAACCGCCCGAGGGTGGCGATCACCCGCGGCCGGACCGCCTCGATCTGGCGGTCCAGGTAGCCCTTGCAGGCTGTCATCTCCGCCGGCTCCGGGTCGCGGTTGCCGGGCGGGCGGCACTTCACCACGTTGGTGACGTACACGTCCTGCCGTGACCGGCCGATCGTGCCGAGGAGTTCGTCCAGGAACTGGCCGGAGCGTCCCACGAAGGGGAGCCCCAGTTCGTCCTCGCGCTGCCCGGGGCCCTCGCCGATGAGCATCAGGTCGCTGGGAACGGGGCCGGAGCCCGGCACGGTGTGGGTGCGGGTCCTCGCCAGCGGGCAGGCCGGGCAGTCCGCAATCTCCTCGTAGAGCCCGGCCACGGGGGCGGGCACCTCGTAGAGAGGGCGGAGCGATACCGGTGCCGTCAGACGCGGATCCGCCACGCGGAGACCCTCCGGCCGTGACGCGAGGGCGGTCCGAGACGACCGATGCGCCACGGGATCAGGGGTGCGATGCATTGCCGGAAGGGTAACACCGCGGGGTGTCCCGGGCAATGAATCGTATATTCGAGTATGCAGTTGATCCGGTTAGTCGCGCCGGACCAGCCACGCCAGTCCGATGCCGACGAAGTACAGGACGATGATCGGCCCGCCGACCAGGGACTGCGTCACCGGGTCGATCGTGGGCGTCACGATCGCCGCGATGAGGAACGCGGCGACCACGGCGAACCGCCAGTACTTCAACAGTTTGCGAGCCGTGACCACGCGGAACTTCGCCAGCCCCATCACGATCAGGGGCGTCTCGAACACCAGACCGAGCACCAGCAGCATCCGCGTGACGAAGTCGATGTAGTTGCCGATCCGCCAGTCCGCCTCGGCGAACGACTCGCCGAACGTCAGCAGGAAGTCGAGGGTGAACGGCAGCACCACGAAGAATGAGAAGGCCAGGCCCAGCAGGAACGAGATCGTGGCGCCGGCCACGATCGGGAAGACCCAGCGCTTCTCCTGCGGCGTCAGCGCCGGTGTGACGAACGCGAGCACCTGGAACACGATCATCGGCATCGCCACCGTGATCCCGCCCAGCAACGCGACCCGGAAGTACACGACGATGTTCTCGAGCGGCTCGATGTACTGCGGGCGGAAGTCAGGGACCGCCTGGCGCGCCGGGCCCAGGAGCGCCTCGATCACACGGAAGCCGATGGCGGGCACGAAGAACACGGACATCCCGAGCACCACGGCGATCGCGACCCACGTCACGCGCTTCCGGAGCTCCATCAGGTGCTCCATCAGCGTCATCTCGCCGCCCTCGCGGGCCGGACGTTCCGCTGTCGTCACGAGGGCGTGCCGTTCCCGTCAGCCGCGTCGGATCGCGCCGGGGTGCCGGCAGCGGCATCCGGGCTGCTCGCCGCCGGAGTCGCGGCGTCCGCAGCCTTCGCGGCACGGGCGGCGAGCGCGGCCTCCCGGGCGGCGGCGCGTTCGCGCTCGAGTTTGACGAACGGGTCGTTCGGGTCGCGGTCCTCCCACCAGCCCTTTGGCCTCGGTGGGGCGGGGGCGGGCATTTCGCGCGGAGCGATCATGTCGTCGCCGCGCGCGACGCGAGAGGTCTCCTGGCCGACGGCGGCGATGTCCGTCTTCACCTGGCGCAGGTCGCCATCGAGGTTCGTGAGTTCGCGGATCGACTCCAGGTCGCCGGCGTCCCGCTTCACCTCCTGCTCGATCTCGTCGACGGCGGAGCGGACGTCCTTCATGACCTCGTTGGAGAACGCCCGGGCGACGCGATACCACCGGCCAGCCTGCCGCATGACCTGCGGAAAGTTCTGGGGGCCGATCAGGATGAGCGCGATGAGGAGGATGACCCCCGCCTCGGGCGCGCCGACGCCGAACAGGTTCATGGTGTCCAATAGTACGCCCCGGTCAGTCCAGCGGACTGCCGGGGCGCGTTACATCTGCCGGGAGGAAGGGTTACTCGTCCTCGATACCAGCGTCGCGGAGGTAGTCCACCGCGTCCTGCACCGTGCGGATCTTCTCGGAGTCCTCGTCGGAGATCTCGAGCTGGACGCCGTCCTTCGAGAACTCCTCCTCGATGGACATAATCAACTCGACGAGGTCGAGCGAGTCGGCGTTCAGGTCGTCGACAAAGGAGGCGTTCATCGTCACCTCTTCGTCGTCCACGCCCAGCTGGTCAGTGATGAGTGCACGCACCCGCTCGTAGATCGAAGCCACTGAAGGCAGTCCTCCCAGTTAGTCGCCGTCGACATCTTCGTCGGCGACGGAATCGTCAGTGCCGTGCCGCCCGGCTGCGTCCAATACGACCGCGCCGAGCACTCCGTTGACGAAGCGCCCGGACGACTCTGAACCGTAGCCCTTGGCGATTTCGACCGCTTCGTTGATGGCGGAGCGGAGCGGCGCGGGGTCAGTATCAAAGAGCACTTCGTAGATTGCAAGGCGGAGCACGTTACGGTCTACGACCGCCATGTCCTCCAGCGGGAACGCGGGCGCGTGCTTCCGGATCACCGTGTCGATGGCGTCGCGGCGCTCCTCCACCCCGGCCACGAGGCCACGCGCGAACGCGCCGGACTCCCCGGTCAGGCCGGCCTCCTCCAGCTGCCGCTCCAGCACGGCGGCGAGCGGGTGGCCGGACATGTCCGCCTCGAAGAGCGTGCGGAAGGCGACGATGCGCGAGCGGCGGCGGGGTGTGGCGACCATGGAGGGGCGGTGCAGCGGCGCTAGGCCGTGACCAGACCGCCGTCCACGTTCAGCACCTGCCCTGTGATGTACGAGGCGGCGTCCGAAGCCAGGAACGCGACGACCGAGGCGATCTCGGCGGCCTCGCCGTAGCGGCCCATGGGGATGCGCTGCAGGATCGCCCCCTTCTGCTCCTCGGTCAGGCCCGCCGTCATGTCCGTCAGCACGAACCCGGGGGCGACGGCGTTCACGGTGATCCCGCGGCTGGCGACCTCCTGGGCGAGCGAGCGCGTGAAGCCGATGATCCCGGCCTTCGCGGCGGAGTAGTTCGCCTGGCCGGCGTTGCCGGTCACCCCCACCACGGAGGTGATGTTGATGATCCGCCCCCCGCGCGCGCGGACCATGTCCCGGAGCGCCGCCTTCGAGGCGAGGAAGGTGCCCCGGAGGTTCGTCGTGAGGACGTCGTCCCACGCCTCCTCGGACATGCGCATGACCAGCGTGTCCGCGGTCATCCCGGCGTTGTTGACGAGGATGGCGACGGCGCCGAGCGCCTCCTTCGCCTCCGTGAAGGCACGGTCGATGTCGGCTGCCTCGCGGACATCGCACTGGATCGCGTGTGCGCGCACCCCGTGCTTGGCGGCGACCTCCTGTGCGAGCGCCTGCGCGGCCGCCTCGCTGCCCCGGTAGGTCAGGGCCACGTCCGCGCCGGCTGCGGCCAGCGCCGTCACGATGGCACGGCCGATGCCGCGGCCGCCGCCGGTGACCAGCGCGACCTTCCCGGCGAGCGGTCGGGCCGCTTCGGTCACGCCCGCGCCTCCTCGGCGGTGGAGACGTTGCGGATGCCGATCGCGCGGTCGATGCGGCGCACGAGGCCGGTCAGGACGCGGCCCGGCCCGAACTCGACCACCTGGGAGACGCCGCCGGCCTGCATCGTCTGCACGGAGGGGACCCAGAGCACCGGGTGGGTGACCTGGCTCGCGAGTTCCTCCGGCAGCGCGGCTGCGGTCGTGATCGGCTGCGCGGTGACGTTGGAGACGACCGGGATGCCCGGGTCGCGGAACGCCACGCCGGCCAGCACGCCACGCATCCCCTCGGCGGCGGACTGCATCAGCGGCGTGTGGAACGCACCGGAGACGGTGAGCGGGACCACGCGCGAGGCGCCGGCGGCGGTGGCCGCCGCGGAGGCCGCCTCCACCGCGGCGGTGGTGCCGCCGATGGTGATGTTGCCCGGGGCGTTGATGTTGCAGATCGCGGCGCCGTGCTCGTCGCAGATGGCGCGCAGCACGTCCGGCTCCACGCCCAGCACGGCGGCCATGGTGCTCGGCTCGCGGTCGCAGGCCTCCTGCATCAGGCGGCCGCGCTCGCGTACCAGGCGGACGCCGTCCGCGAAGGTGACCGCGCCGGCGACGATGAGCGCCGCGTACTCGCCGAGCGAGTGCCCGGCGACCATCGCCGGGCGGTGGGTGAGGGTGCCCGCGTCCAGCGCCGCGACCAGCGCGGCGATCGAGTGGGTCACAATCGCCGGCTGCGTGTTCACCGTGCGGGTGAGTTCAGCCTCCGGCCCCTCGAAGCAGATGCGCGAGATGGCCACGCCCAGCGCGGCATCGGCAGCATCGAAGACCTCGCGCGCGGCGGGGATCTCCTGAGCCAGGTCCTGGCCCATGCCCACGGCCTGCGCGCCCTGGCCCGGGAACACCCAGGCGGTGTCCGCGGCAAGGGGCAGCGAGGCGATCCGGCTCGCGAGGTCGTCCAGCCCGGGCACGGGGGACTAGTCCTCGTCGCGCTTGATGACGCGGCCCTTGCGGTCACGCGCGCCACCAGCGGTGTGGTTCACCTTGAACCCGCCGGTAGCGGGGTCGCGCACCAGCGTGGGGATCCCGGCGCGGTCGTGCGCGCGGCGGGAGTTGGTCTTGGACTTCGGCGTCCTACGCTTCGGGAGAGCCATGGCGTTCCTCTAACTGGAGCCGCTCGGCCAGTCCGGCCAGCGGTCCCCACCGTTCGCTCGGCGCGGCGGCGTCACAGCCGCACGTGCCCTGGTTCAGGTTCTGCCCGCAGGTGGGGCAGAGGCCGCGACAATCCGGCCGGCAGACCGGCTGGATCGGGAGCGCGGACTGTTCATATTGCCGGACGGCTTCGCTGAGATCGAGATGCCAGCGCAGGTCGATGCGGAACTCGTCCTCGGCCGCCTCCATCCGCAGCCCGCTGACCGGGTCGCGCGACACGACATATTCCTCGTCGAAGTCGATGTGCAGGGGCGCCTTGAACGGCTCCAGGCAGCGCCCGCACTCCATCTCGACCGGTGCGAGGTCGAGCGAGGCGGTCACGAGGACGCCCCGTTCGCTCCGGATCAGCCGGAGATCGCCGGTGATCTCCTGCTGCCACCCGTCTTCCGGCACGGCGACGCGCTCGCGCTCGGCGTGGTAGCGCCGAGCGTGGCCGATCGGTTCCTGGACCAGGGTGGCGACGTTGATCAGCACGGGGCGCCGCCTCCGGGCGGCAGATCATCATGCTAACACCGGCCCCCGGCACGCCCGAGGCGGCGCGGCCGCCGGGTCGCCGTCCTAGACTGGCCGTATGCCCGACGCGACGCCCCCTGGCCCGCTCGAACGCCCGGTCTTCGCCTACGTCGCCCCGGTGGCCCTCGACGGCCCGCCGCTCGACGTCGCGATCCAGCGCCGTGCGGTGGTCGCCTGCGCCCGCGGCGAGGGCTTCGGCGAGCCCGAACTCGTCGAGGAGCCGGCGGACGGCGGCTGGTCCGCCTTCTTCCGTCTGGTCGGGCGCCTGGAGGCAGCCGCGGAGGGCACCGTGGTGGTCGCGACGCTCCCCGTACTCGGTGCGACGGTCGTGGAACAGGCGTGGCGGCTCTTCGCGCTGGAGCACGCCGGGGGCACCGTGGTGTTCGCGGACGGCCGCCGGGCGGAGGCCGCGCTGCGAGAGGGCTGGGCGGGGCGCCCGGACGCGGAGCGACGCCGTGAGCGCGCACGCGAGGGGATGCGGCGCCGCGCGCTCCGCGCCGAGGTCCTCGGCCGCCCCCCCTACGGCTACGCCGTGGAGGGCCGCACGCTAGTGCCGCACCCGCGCGAGGCGCGCGTGGTGGAGCGGATCTTCACGCTCTACCTCGACGAAGGAGAGGGCATCCGCCGCATCGCCGGCGCGCTCAACGCCGGCGGCGTGAAGACGCGCCGGGGTGGGACGTGGAGCACCGGCGCCGTGCGGACGGTGCTGCGCAATCCCGCCTACATCGGCCTCTACCGCCGCCTCGGCGTGGCGGTCCCGAAGGCGCACCCGGCGCTGGTGCCGGCGGCGCGGTTCCACGAGGCGCAACGACGGCTGGACGCGCGGCGCACCTCCGCGAAGGTGCAGCGCCGCCACGCCTACCTCCTGGCCGGGCTGGCGCGCTGCGGCCACTGCCACCACCGCATGATCGGCGCGCGCCGTCCCTCGCCGGCCGGCGACGTGCCGCTGTACCGCTGCGAGTCCGCCACGAACCGCGGGCGCTGCCGGTACGGCACGCGCCGCGCCGACGAACTCGAGGCGCTGGTGCGCGGTGAACTGCTGCGCGCGACCGGGCCGCTGCCCGTTGCCGTCCACCCCGAGCCGTCCGAGGACGACCGCGCCGGGCGGCGCGAGCGCGCCGAGCGTCGCCTCGCGCGGATGCTCGAACGCTGGGAGAGCGGCGAGTGGGCGTGGGCGGACCTGGAGCGCCGCGCGGGCGAGACGGCGGCCGCCATCCTCGAGGCGGAGCGTCCGATGCCAGGCGCGGGGCCGCTGGACGCCGGCGAGGCGCGCGAGCGCCTCGTCGCTGAGTGGGACGCGCTCACGTTCGCGGAGCGCCGCGCGCTGCTGCAGGCCGCGGTCGCAGAGGTGGTCGTCACGGACGATGCCGTGCGCGTCACCCGACGTCGCTGACCGCGTCCCGCCGAGGCAAGGGCGTACACTCGAATCGAACCAGGGGGCCGGATGGTCGCCGGTCTCTCTTCGGAGAGACGGGAGGAAAGTCCGGACTCCGCAGGGCAGGGTGCCGGCTAACGGCCGGGCGGCGTGAGCCGACGGACAGTGCAACAGAAACATACCGCCGGGCCGCCTTCGGGCAGCCCGGTCAGGGTGAAATGGTGCGGTAAGAGCGCACCGGCGTCGTGGTAACACGGCGGCCGTGCAAACCCCACCCGGAGCAAGGCCAAATAGGGGGACATACGGGCGGCCCGTCCTGTCCCCGGGTAGGCTGCTGGAGGCGGTGGGCAACCCCCGCCCTAGATGGATGGCCGTCGCCGCGTCCCGGTTGGGCTCGGGACGCGGTACAGAATCCGGCTTACAGGCCCCCTGGTGCCCAACTTCCCCGCGAGGGCCATGCGTCCTCGCTCAGTCGCGCGACTGGACCACCTGGCCGCGCTGCACGATCCG
Organism: Chloroflexota bacterium; assembly: GCA_045863195.1. Lineage (GTDB taxonomy): Bacteria > Chloroflexota > Dehalococcoidia > UBA2979 > UBA2979 > W-Chloroflexi-9. Next base: position 1,974 of record BTUI01000003.1, on the reverse strand, counting down.
GGTGACATCGATCACCACGGCCGTGCCCTTCTTCTCGGGATCCTGGGCGCGCTCCGCCTCCGCGGCGTTGTTGTAGACGTGATCCTTCACCGCCGGGTCGTCCACGTGGCGCGCCTCGCCGTGCACCTGGATCACCAGCCGCGTGGCGGGGTTGCGGTACATCATCGCGACGTTCGGGTTGTCAGCGATGCGCTGGAGGAAGCCGCGCTCCGGCGTGCGCATCCAGATCGCCAGCTCATGGTCGCTGTACGCCTGCGTGGTGCCGAAGAAGTTGAGGACCGGCTGGCCGTCCTTGCCGGCGCTCGCCCAGACGATCGGGCAGCCGTCCGTGAAGGCGTTGTTGATCGCCTGCTTCCACTCGTCCGTCAGTTCAATCGCCATGAGGCTCCGCTCTCCGTACGTCCATCTGATGAGGCGCTGGAAAATCTACAGTGCCCTCCGCGTGAGTGTCCACCGGGGACGCCACGTCCGCGCCGACGTAGCATCGACGCATGACCGCCGATGTTCCAACGACCGCCCGAGGCGACTGGCGAGACGGCCTCCCCGAGGGCGTCGACCGCGCCTCGCTGCCCCCGATCCGGACCGTCCAGTTCGATTCCCGCCAGGTCGGGCCGGGCGACCTCTTCGCCTGCATCCCCGGCGGCCAGGCGGACGGCCACGCGTTCGCGCCGCAGGCGGTGCAGGCGGGGGCCGTGGCGCTCGTCGCGCAGGCCGGGCGGGGCGAGGCGCTGCGCGGCCTCGGCGTCCCCGTGGTGGAGGTGGCCGACCCGCGCGTGACGCTCGCCTCGGTCGCCGCCGCGCACGAGGGCTACCCCGCGCGACGCCTGAAGGTGATCGGCATCACGGGGACGGACGGGAAGTCGACCACGGCGTTCCTGTTGCACGCCGCGCTCACCGCCTGCGGCCTGAAGACGGGCCTCCTCACCACGATCGAGTCGAAGATCGGCACCACGGTCCTCCCCAACCCCACGCGCCTCACCTCGCAGGAGGCGCCCGTCGTCCAGCGCCTGCTCGCCGAGATGCTGGAGGCGGGCTGCACCCACGCGGTGGTGGAGGCGACCTCCATCGGCCTCGACCTGCACCGTCTCGACCACTGCGCGTTCGACGTCGCCGTGTTCACGAACCTCACCCCGGACCACCTCGACTTCCACGGCGACGTGCAGAAGTACCGGGCGGCGAAGGGGCGGCTCTTCGAACTCCTCGATGCCCCCGACCGCGGAAAGCGGCGCGGGACGGCGGTGCTGAACCGCGACGACGCGGCGTGGCGTTACCTCTCCAACCGCACGAAGGCGCGCGTCGTCACCTATGCGCTCGACGACCCCGAGGCGGACGTGATCGTCGAGGACATCATGCTCTGGCCGGACGGCTCCACCTTCGCGCTCTCGACCGGCGAGGAGTCGCTGGAGGCCTCGATCCGGCTCCCGGGCCGCTTCAACGTCGCGAACGCCGCCGCGGCGATCACCGCTGCCGCCGCGCTCGGGCTGAATGCGATGCAGGCGGCCGCCGGCATCGCCGCGTGCGAGGGCGTGCCGGGGCGCATGCAGCGGATCGATGGCGCGCCGTTCACGGTCATCGTGGACTACGCGCACACCGCGGACGCGCTGCAGAAGGTCGTGGAGACCGTGCGCCCGGTGGTGGAGGGCCGTGTCATCGCCGTCTTCGGCTGCGCGGGCGAGCGCGGCATGGAGCGCCGCACCGGCCTCGGCTCGGTCGCCGCGCGCCAGGTGGACTACGCCATCCTCGCGGACGAGGACCCGCGCTCCGAGTCGAGCGACGCGATCATCGACGACATCGCCCGCGCGATGCTGGCGGCCGGGGCGGTGGAGGGCGAGACGTTCGAGCGCATCCCCGACCGCCGCGCGGCGATAGACCGCGCGCTCGAGATCGCGCCGCCGGGCGACCACGTGCTGCACGCGGGCAAGGGCCACGAAACCACGAAGGAGGACGCGGACGGGCCCCGGCCGTGGGACGTCC
>BTUI01000002.1:0-262590 GCA_045863195.1 Chloroflexota bacterium | reverse complement strand
CGCCTCGTCCAGACCGGCCTCGACCTGATCGACTTCCCCACGATCGCCTGGTACGAGGTCGAATACTCCGTCTACACGATGAGGCAGGCGAGCCGGCGGTCGTGGCGCATCGGCCAGCGCCGGCCGGTGCGCGTGATCTACTTCGCGTACCGCGCCACGCTCCAGGCACAGGCGCTCCTGCTGGTCGCCCACAAGCTCCAGGCGTCGCTGATCGTCGAGGGCGAGATCGGCGACGGCGGACTGGCGGCACACGGAGCGGAGGGCGACAACCTCACCCTCGAACTCGCGCGGTCCCTCGCGGGCGGCGGCGAGGTCGACGAGGAGTCGCTCGAGGCGCTGTTCGCCGAGGCGCGTCTCGTCGCCGACTCCGCGCAGGAGGCGCTTGACGCTCGGGACGTCGCGCCCGAAGCCCTGCCCGCCCTCATGGGCGCGGGTGCTCATCCCGCGTCGCAGGACGGCTGGACTCCCGTCGCGGATCGATTCGGGTCCGACGACGGCGAACAGATGCGTCTGCTCTGACGCACGACCACGCGGCGCGGGCCGCCTCTAGGCGGCCCTGCACCCGCGATCACCCGATGGGCGCACTGCCCAAACACTCAGTCCAAGTAGGAGAAACAGTATGACGACCAAGACCACACCCGCCGCCGAACCGGGCGGTGAGGTGCTCATCCCGCTGAACAAGCTCAAGAAGTCCCCGCACAACGCCCGCAGGACCCCGCATGGCGAGGCGGCGATCGCGGCACTCGCCGCGAGCATCGCGCACAAGGGGCTCCTGCAGAACCTCGTCGTCCAGCCGGAGGTGAAGGCCGATGGTGCGGCGACGGGTTACTACCTGGTTACCGCCGGCGAAGGCCGCCGGCTCGCGCTGGAACTGCGAGCGAAGCGGCGCGAGATCAAGCGGACGGAGCCAGTCCGCTGCATCGTGGATGCGGCGCACGACGCGCTCGAGATCAGCCTCGACGAGAACGTCACCCGCACCGAGATGCACCCTGCCGACCAGTTCGAGGCGTTCCGCGCGCTGAGCGAGGAACGTGGCTGGGGCGCCGAGGAGATCGCGGCCCGCTTTGGCATCTCGCCGCTCACCGTTCGTCAGCGCCTCCGGCTCGGGGCCGCCAGCCCCCGCCTGATGCAGTGCTACCGCGACGGGGAGCTGACCCTCGAACAGCTGATGGCGTTCGCCGTCACCGATGATCACGCCCGCCAGGAGGAGGTGTACGAGAACCTCGGCTGGAACCGCGAACCGCGAGTCATTCGTTCACGGATGATGGAGTCCCACGTCCCGCCGAACGATCGACGCGCGATCTTCGTCGGCGTCGAAGCTTACGAACAGGCGGGCGGCGTAGTGGTGCGCGACCTCTTCAGTGAGGAAGGCAGCGGCTACTTCGAGGACGCCGGGCTGCTCGACCGCCTCGCACTGGGGCGGCTCAACGCCCTCGCCGATGAGGTGCGCACGGAGGGCTGGAAGTGGGTCGAGGTGCACCTCGACTTCCCGTACAGCCACGGCCTGCGGCGTGAGTATCCGCGGCAGGTGTCGCTTTCCGAGACGGATCAGAAGCGCTACGAGGCGCTCCGCCGCGAATGGGACGACATCGCCGAGCAGTATGAGGGCGACGAGGACGTTCCGGACGAGGTGGAGGCCCGCTTCAACGAACTCGAGGCCGCGATCGAGCAGTTCTCGGAGCGCCAGCGCATCTTCGACCCTGACGTCATCGCCCGCTGCGGCGTGTTCGTCGCGCTGGATCGAGATGGCGATCCCCAGATCGAACGCGGGTTCGTCCGTCCGGAGGACGTCCCGCAGGCGAAGCCGGATGGTGATGCGCTTGACGAGGAGGCCGATGACGTGGGCGAAGACGCACACACCGACGAGCGGCGCGCCGACGATGACGAGAACGAAACCGGCGACGTCGGCAAGCCGCTGTCGGACGCGCTCGTCCGGGATCTGACCGCCCACCGCACGCTTGCCCTCCGCCTCGAGCTGGGTGATCAGCCTGTGGTGGCGCTGATCGCGCTCACCCATGCGCTCGCCAGCCAGACCTTCTACCACGCGGCCGATGACCAGAGTTGTCTGGAGGTCCATATGACGGCGTCGCCGCTGACGCATCATGCCGAGGGGATCGGCGAGACCGCGGCGGCGAAGGCACTCGAGGAACGCCACCGGGCGTGGGCGGAGCGCGTCCCCAGGAACTCGGACGAGTTGTGGGACTTCGTGGCCGTACTCAGCGACGAGGAGCGGATGCGCCTGCTCGCCCACTGCATCGCGGGGACGGTGTACGCGGTGCAGCAGCGGTGGGATACAAAGCGCCACTCGCTCGCGCTGGTGGACACGCTCGCCGAAGCGGTGTCTCTCAACATGGCCGGGTACTGGCAACCGACGGCGGACAACTACCTCGAACGAGTCACAAAGGCGCACATCGTGCAGGCGGTGCAGGAAGGGGCCTCCGACGAGGCCGCCGAGCGCATCGCTGGGCTGAAGAAGCAGCCGCTGGTCAGAGCCGCCGAGGAACTCCTGGTAGGCACGGGCTGGCTGCCGCCCTTGTTGCGATCGAGGTCATACCTAGGGTTGGGGGTAGAGGAGAATCAGGAGCCGGAGGCAGCATAACGAGATGTGGTGGGGATCAGTGCGATCCCCACCACAACCACCCCCAAGTACTGTCGCGAGCCGATCATCCGAAGGCTGCTGTGCAAGCGACGCACAGCACCACCCTAGGAATAGGAGGGCGAGGATGCTCGTGAACGGCTCTCCGCGCTAGTCGCGGACGGTAAGAGTGACGATCGCCCCCGACGCACGGACAACAAACGCGCCGAGCTCGATCGCCGAAGCACCGCCTGCAGCAACAAGAAGAACAGGCTCGGGGCAAGCAGCCTTGGGATCGGAAGCGATTCGGCGCATCGCCCGAATGTCCGGAGGACTTGGTTCCGGCGCTCCGCCAGGGTGGAAATGCCATTCACCGAGATAGTAGGTTCCACCACGCCAGAGTCTTTCCAGTGCAACCGTAAGGCCGCGAACGCCGCGCACGAACCAGGTACGACCAGCCCGTGAGTCGCCGGTTGGCCCAAGTATCTCCTCCACCAAGGCAACCGCATGGGCGTTGTCGTAGCGGCCTATCAGAATCCCACCCGTTTCTGCCTGGCCAGCTTCTTCGCAGAGCTTGAATAACCGCGTGAGGACCGCCTGAGGGAGGCGAACCGCGAACTGCCCATCATCAGACGCCATGACAGCCGGTGCCTGGGTCATCCAGCGCTCTCGTCATCGAAGACTGTGAATGACGGAACGCTCCCAGCCCTGGATCCCACAATATGGTCAAGATGCTCGACTGCCCTGGCTGCCTGACGCCAGACCCGGTCCACACGGGCTGGGAATAGGGGGTGATAACACCCGATGGGCTCATAGATCGGCGAGCGATCCTTGTTGTCGTCGAGTTCACGACTCCGCCAGGGCTCAAATTCTTTGAGGAAGCTCTCCCGATCAAACACGGGGCTCGTGTGCGCGAAGAAGAACAGCCGCCGAGCGTCTATGCCAAGCGAGACAGAGCAGAACAGTCTTGATCGCGCTGGCCAGGGGTAGGCTTCAAGCTCGTCTAGAAGATCATCACTAGCAGTCACATCGATCACCACATCGGTCAGTTCGACAGCCAAGGTGGCGTCGACGTCGAGTGGCGGAAACGCCGCCCAGATCCCTGTCACATCAGCATGGGGCGAGGCCGAGTTGAGCCGCTCTGCCATTACCGCCGCCTTTGGTGTGTCGAGGTTGGTCAGGAGGCCCAAGTGTCGGACGAGATTCCCAGCCTCAAGGAGGTCCGGGTCCAGTAGCACCAACTCCCGCACACCCCCGCGCACCAGCAGCTCCGCGATTGCCGATCCGAGCGAGCCCACTCCGATGATGAGAATGCGTTGTCCCCGAAGAGACTCGCTTAACCGGCCCCGCGCACTGACCTCTTCGCGATCCCAGTTCTCGGTCGCGAGCCATCGCAGCGCTACGTTGTTCGCCAGCAACTCCTGCCGGTCACGCTGCCACTGCCCTTCGTCATCCGCACGGAAGCCATCCGCGCGCTCCCTGCCCCACGACAAGACCGGCAGGCGAATACACCACCAGTGCATTCGAACCGGCAGTTCCCCAACGATTCGCGGGATCGGGAAGCCGAGCATCATGACGTGAGGGCGACCATCGCGGATCCGACCCAGCACGGTTTGCATCTCGGTATCGAGGTCGCACCCCAACTTGGCGCAGGCGGTGCGCAACTCTCCCCATGTGCTCGGTACACGCCAGTGCCCGACCACCGGCACGTTGCTCATCCGAATCCATATGGCAGACTCGGTCTCACTACCCTCTCGAACCTGACGCCCCCACCCTGGACTCAGTATTTCGTTGCCCGCGCGGTCTTCAACGGCATACACGACAAGGCGACGAGGCACCTGGTTGGGACGGCGCAGTCGGGCGAGCCCGACCATGTCATGGCGGGTCTGCCACACTCCGAACGTGGCTCTGTCCTCAGCGAACGCGACGGCGTCGCCGAGGGGCGGAGCGATGACTTGCGGTAGCTCAAAGTATTCGCCTGCGACTGCAAGGGTGTTGGTAGCTGCGGCCTTGAGCCATTCGATCGCGCGCTCGGCATACCAAGAGAGTCGAAGATGATGATCTCGGGGTTCCGACTCAAACGCACCCCGGTACCCGAGCCAACTCTTAACTCGGACGCAGATGTCAGCTGTAGTCCACCGTTGACTGGGCGTCGCGGAACCGAGCGCTGCCTGGTGCTCACGCACATCAGTAAGACCGCCGGTACGGGCGGGATGAATCGAGATCGAGCCTCGCGGGTATGTTGGATGGATGAGCACGTACCATTCAGTACGCGCCTCGACCTCAGTAGCGTCTGCTCCGAGGTCGATCCCTATCTTCAATACCCAACGCTGAACGCCTTCATCCCACTCCAGATCCTCGAGAAGAGATACCTCAGGTAGCCCGTCGAGCGCCCGGCGAGCGGCCAACAGCTCCTCGGACAGTTCGCGCGCCACGTTAGGCGAAACGCCCAGTGGGCACTCGCGAAGGACCCTCCCGTGGCGTGAACCCACCCGACGGGCCGCGACCAGTGTCGCCGTCGCCTCCCTTCTCCGGCGGTGCCGGGAACTCGTCCCCGAAGAGATCGCGCCAGCGGTTCGCGCTCTCGGTGACCAGCTCGGAGTCGAACGCCTCTCGGGCAACGCTCGCCGCCCAGGTCACTCGGTCGTAGAACGCCTCGAAGTCCTGCTGCGTCAGCCGCTTGAGGACGTCGTTCGTGGGAACTCCGTGGTCCGGGAGCACCGGCTTCTGGCGGCTGGCGTATGTCGTCTCCAGCGCCTCGAGGGTCTCCACGATGCCTTGTGCGACTGACGTGATGCCATCGGGGCACGCCCGCCCGATCAGGTGCTCCAGGGGGTAACCCTTCGGGTACTTCAGCGCGAGCGGATCAATTCGGCGCCACCATTTGATCGCCTTCACAACGTTCACGTAGTGACCGTTGCAGCGGGCGTTCTTGTCGACGGTCCACAGGATCTGCTGTAACGGGTGCGTGGGTTCCCAGCACCGAGCCTCACGATCGGGAATGTAGAGCGGCTCCAGCTTCCAGCCTGGCTCGCTTGCCTTGGCCATCATCTTCTGAAGGACCGCCTCGACGGTCGGCCACTGCGCCCTTGCCTCTTTGAACGCCGTGAGGTCCTCAGAAGCTGCCAATGCCTCTAGTGCGAGGATCCCCGCTTCCTCTTCCGACGGGGCCGAGGTGATCACTAGGTCAAGCTTGACTCCCGGTACGGTGAGGCCAAAAGACCGTCCCTGCTCCTCGTACTGGCCCTGGTAGTGCTCCTCGAGGAACGGCAGGAACTCGTCCATCGCGTCCTCTGGATTGGGATAGTCGGCCTGCGCGAGCCGTGTGACCACCACCACGTCGACATCGCTCGCCTGGGTCGGGCCCGGCTTCACGATCGTGGATCGCTTGTAGCTTCCCTGGAGGAAGGTGTTCACGATGATCGGGGCGAGCCGATCGTCCTTGTTCAGGCGATCACGCAGGCTCTGGTGACCGTCCGCGCATGCGTCCGCCTGAGTCGGCGTGAGCCGGATGTTTCCTAGGAAGTCGACAAAGTAGCTCGGGAGATCCATACCCCCTCCTAACCGTCACGATCCGAAGTTGCTCCCCGCCGGAGGAGGTAATGTGAGTATATTACTGCGCGAACACAAGTTCTACAGGAGGGCGACCCATGTTGGACTTCATCCGCCGACTGTTCGCGCGTGCCCCACGCTTCCCGGGCGCGAACGCATTGGGGCCAGTTTTCATCTCGTATCGCCAGAGCGATGGCACTGAGGTCGCGACGGATATCGCGTGGGCACTGCGAGCCGCCGGCGTTCCGGTCTGGCAAGACAAGAGTGACCTGCCGCCGGGCGACACTAGAGACCGACTTGACGAGGCACTGGACTCAGGACTCTCAGGCGCTGTGTTGCTGATCACTCCCGAGATTCAGCATTCCGAAGTCGTGCGGGACACCGAATTGCCCCGGCTCCTTGCGCTCGCGAAGGACCGGTCCTTCGCGCTGTCGATCGGTTCAACTATCGAGAGGAGCCCGGGCAAGCTCGACTATCGGGCGCCTGACCGCCTCCTGCACCAGCGTCGCGCGCGTCTAAGCCGCTTCGATCAGCGGCCCATCTCCACCGGGACGCAGCGGGCTGAGCTTGCAAGGATTCAGTGCCGTCGGCGAATGCAGGCACTACACGCAGAAATCGAAACCAGCGGCCGGGCGCTGCTCATCGACGTACAGACCCGCGTGCCGCCATTTGCCGCGCTGTTCGATGCCGATCTCGTACTCCGGTTACGACCACCGGAGGACAGGAACCGCCGACCCCACGTCCGAGGACTTCAGGATCTCCAACTCTTCCTCGCCGATCTTCCCTACCTGATCGATCTCGCGGGGGCTCGAAAAATCCGTCTCAGGGGCGCGGCACACCTCAGCGTGGCATATGCAATTGGTGCCGCCCTGCCTACCACGAAGTACGGAACGGTGGAGGTAGAAGACACCGGCGGGTTCGTCTGGAGCCTGGGCGCGCCGGTACCCGTTCCCGCTGAAGGACAGTCGCTCATCGCTGCAGAGGTTCTGCGACATGAAGCCGACGGTCATGCCGCGGTACTCATCTATGTTGATCTCCTGTCAGAGCGGTCGGATGCAGCGTTCGACGCGCTCATCTCAGCAGTCGATCCGTTCCAAGGCGTCGCCCACCTTCGTCCAACTGCGGTCGGGAACTTGGATTCTTCGGATACCGGCGCGTTGGTCGGAGAGATCTCCCAGTTCGTCCGGCGGTTCGCTGATCAACACCAGACGACGGACGTCCATCTTCTATTGCGGTGTCCGTGGCCTCTAGCTCTCCAGATCGGGCGGGCTCTAAACACCATGCGTGTTCGTCTGTACGAGTGGGAGGATCGAGCGGAGGCAGACGGTACAGCGATGCCAGCTGGATACCATCCCAGCCTTGTGGTTCGGTCCGGTACTGGCGCTTCGCCAATTGAAGCCGTGCTTTTGGAGGGGACCGACGGATGATGCAGAAGCGAGGCTGGGAGCCACCCGTCGGCGGGAACGGTCTACCTCAGAGCTATTGGCTGAACGACCCCATCAGCGACGAGTGCCGCCGCCCTCAGGCCACTCCGGACAAGACGCGCTGCGGAAGACCGACGGGAGCGGATTCTAACGCGAGAGCATGACGACCCGACTCGGAGGTTGCCGTAGCGATCCACTGCACGGACAGGCGTGCGGCTACTACGACCTGGTCGGCTCAACGCCCTAGTCACGGCACCAGGAACGGGGACTGCTCAAACTCCCCGTACGTTGAAGTCGCGAAGGGCAAACGTGCTCCGGAAGCGCCGACCGATGAGCTCGTCGTTTATCACACGAGAACGTCCATGCCAATGTTCGTACAGTGGTAGCGACCAGGTCAGGGCTCTAGAGCGGTTCCTGCCCTGAGTAGTCCCACGTCTCGTAGGCCCATGCCGTGACCTCAGTCCGCACGGCCTGCGCGATCATCCCGGCACCCAGCACGCGTCTCCGAGGCGAGCAGGCTGAACTTGCCGGCCCCACGTGTGCGCACAGAACCCGACGACGCGCTCCGGGGCAGGGACAGCATGCGCTCAAGCGACCGAATCGCCCCAAGGACTTCGCTCGTGGACCGCGCGCCGTAGGAGTAGTCCGTTCGCGTCGCCGACGTTCCAGGGACACCCGATTAGCGACTGCGTACGGGTCGCTCGACCGGATCGAGTGCATGCGGGAGGATGCACCCCTCTGCGTTGTTCGTTCCGCGTGGGCGGTGGCCCGGTCAGCCATGTCTCCCTGATGCGATTCCAGGCCGACATGATCGGCCTGCCCCGCCCGGGCGTCAGAACACGCTGAGGTAACCGTCCTCGGTGCAGCGGGGTTACTGAATTCGCCGCAGGAGTCTGGGCCCGGTTCTGAGGAGTTCGCGGAGGCCACGTTGCCTGACCGGGGCACCTTCGATCCGCAGATGTCCGAGGGCGACCGCCTCGATCGGGTGACCGGATGGCATGATGCGGCCGCGCGCGTCCGCATGGAGGGCGAGTGATGGGCTACCCGGCTGGGCGGGATGCAGATATCGCGGTGATCGGCGCTGGCGTTGTCGGCCTCGCCACGGCGCACGCTCTCTCCGCGCATGGGACGGTCGTCGTGATCGAGGCGAACGATGCACCCGGTCGCGAGACCAGCGCGCACAACACCGGGATCGTGCATGCGGGGATGTTCTATCCGACGGGGACGCTGAAGCACCGGTTCTGCCTGGAGGGCAATGTGCTCATCCACGAATGGGCCGCCCGTTTCAACGTCCCCCTGCGGCACTGTGGCAAGCTCATCATCGCGGTTGAACCCGAGGACACCGAGGGGCTCCAACAGGTATGGGAGCAGTGCCTCGCGAACGATGTGCCCGGGGTGCACCTGCTCACCGCGGCGGAGGCGACCGCCCTGGAGCCGCAGGTGCGGATCCACGAGGCGATCTGGTCGGGCACCTCCTCCGTCGTCGACCAGGCCGCGTACGCGAAGTCGCTGGAGTCCGCCTGCCTTCAGGCTGCCGTGCTCTTCGCGTACCAGCACCGTGTCGCTTCCGTGGAGCGTCACGGGAACGACTTCGTCGTCACCACCGTCGGCGACGACGGGAACGAGGCGTCCCTGCGCGTCGGCGCACTCGTGAATGCGGCTGGTCATGGCGCACCTGCGGTCGCGCGCGCGCTTGGCTATCCGCTCGACGGAGGCGAGGGGCTACCGGTGCTCGCCCAGCGCAGGAACCGCGGCATCTACTACGACTTCTCCGACGCCACCCTCGGCCGGTGCGTGTCGCGCACGATCTACCCGGTCCCACCCGGGCGCACCGTGTCCACCCAGCAGGATCAGGGCGGGGGGCTCGGCATCCACCTCAGCGTCGATGTGGACGGCGTCGCGCATCTCGGCCCGGACACGACCTGGATGCCGGACGACACCCCCATCAACTACCGCTCCGTCGACAAAGACCGCGGTCCCTTCCTGGCCGCAGCACGTCGCCTCCTCGGTGAGTCCGTGACCGCGGAAGATCTCGTGCCGGGGCAGGTGGGCTTCCGCCCGAAGCGCGCCGTGGAGGGGTTCGCGGACTTCGTGGTCATGCTCGACCGCGGGTACGTGCACCTGGGCGGGATCGAATCGCCGGGACTCACCTCCAGCCTTGCGATTGGGCGCCACGTCGCGGCGCTCCTGACCGGCGCCCGCGTCGCCTGAGGGAGGCGCGTTGCGCCATGCCGGCGCGCCCGCCGGCATGGCGCGCTCCATCAGGCGCCGGCGACCGGCGAGCCCACGAAGGAATGCCCCTCAAACGGGAGGGACGGGCGGCGGTCACCCCACGCTTCGCGCTCCTCGCTCATCGGGTCGCGCCTGAGGCGCACCGGCACGTCGAAGATCATCGTGGGACGCGTGGATCGCTCGTAGGGCAGCCACTCGGGAATCGCGGGGTGGTTCGGCGAGCCGGTCCGTGCGAAGGCGATCCAGGTGTCCGCCATCGCGTCCTGGAGGACGTACCGATCCTCGCGCGTGCCGACGAGGGCGGTCCGATCAACGTTGTGGAAGACGAACGGGATTTCCATCGTGTGCGCGGCCTTGAGCAGGCCGTAGTTGCTCTCCCAGGTGAACAGGTACATGTAGACTGGCGCGCCCCCAGCCTGATGCTGAGCGGCCTTCTTCTCCGCGATCTCGATCGAGAGCAGCCGCCGATCCTCGCTGGTGATCTGCACCAGCAGTTCCCACGGGGTGAGTGTGGGGCTGTTGCGGCGATGCGCGCCGAGGATCGCCTCAGTCCGGTCGCCGAATACACCGCGCAACCGCTTCACCAGGTCGTCCTCGGAAAGCGTGCCGGCATCCTTCGCCGTGGACAGCGTCCACGCCATCTCGTCCTTGTTGGATCCGATGATGAGCGGCACGTCCCGGCCCTCCGGCGACGCCGGGTCGAAGGGGTGGGCAGGCAGGTGGTGACCATCGACCACAGGCGAGAGCAGCATGCCACGCGACGCGGGCAATCCTGGGTCGTCCATCGCCGCGATCGCAGCCATCACACGGGTGTAGAGCTCGTCGTGCGGGATCGACTGAAGGGCGGCCACATCGCCGACCTCGAGGCCGAGGCCTTCGAAGAGTCGGGTGGCGAAGCGATTCGCCAGTTCGCGGTCAACGCCGCGAGGGTGTGCTCCGCTCTCCACAATGGCGCGGTGGAACAGCCCTCGCGCGGCAGGCATCCCCATCAGCATGCAGACCTTACGGCCACCGCCCGACTCGCCGAAGACCGTGACGTTCGCGGGATCGCCGCCGAAGGCCTCGATGTTGTCGCGCACCCACTCGAGGGCCAGCACGATGTCGAGCATGCCGGCGACGCCGGAGCCCGTTTACTCGGGGCCGCACAGGTCCTCCAGGTGGAGGAACCCGAAGACGTTGAGTCGGTGGTTGATGCTCACGACCACGACATCGCCACGCGCGGCAAGGTTCTCGCCGTCGCACCAGATGCTCGAGGCGGCGCCGCCGCTGAAGCCGCCGCCGTGCAGCCAGAACATGACGGGACGCGCTCTCCCATCGCCAACCGCGGGCGTCCAGATGTTCGCGACGAGGCAGTCTTCACCGGGCTCGTCTGGCCCGGAGAACGAAGCGGGATCCTCATCCCGGTGGCGCGTCATGTCCTGAGGCGAGCGATGCCCGAACTGAGTCGCGTCGCGGGTGCCCTCCCACGGCTCGGCCGCGAGCGGTGGCTTGAAACGCCGGTGGCCACCCGTCGGGGCGCCGTATGGGATGCCGAGGAACCGGTGGATGCCTGAATCGAGGGTGACCCCCCTGACCGCGCCCGACCGAGTCGTTCCGATTACGTCAGCCATGATCGCTCCAGTCGTACGAGCCCTCAGCTCCGCCCGGGCGTGCCTCGGACGCCCTAGACCCGCTGTCCGGCAAGCCGGCGCGCGAGGAACCGCCGCGAGTCGGCGTACTCGTCCTCCGGGATCTCCGCGTGTCCTCCGAGGTTCGCGTGCAGCCGACGATCGTCCGTCCCCAGCAGGTCGAAGAGGTCCGCGTAAGCGGTCCGGTCGATCTGCTGATCATCAAGTTGTTGGAGGAAGAGGACTGGCGTCCGGAGTCTCGGCGCATCGTCATATACCCGCTGATTCACCTCAACGCCGGGTTTCAGCCCGAACAACCCGAGGACCGCGACGGTGATGCGCGGCTCCGCGACCACCAGCGGGAGCCCAAAGCGGGTGCCCATCGATACGCCCCAGTACCCAACCGGACCAGTGCCGACTTCAGGCTGCGCCTGGGCCACGGTCAACGCCGCCTGCCAGTCCTCGACCATCTGGTCGTACTTCGCCACGTAGTAGCGGCGCCGGTAGGCGTCTCGGTCCGCCTCGCGAAGCGCACGAGCACCGTCGTCGTTCTCCTCGCGGTCCCCGTTCACGGGGCCATCGATGGCGAGCGCGGCGATGCCATGCTCGGTGACGAGACCATGTGCCATGCTCACCACGACCGAGTGACGCTTGTGCCCGCTGCCACCATGTCCAACGAGCACCAGCGGCACGGGCGCATCCACGCCCGCAGGTGTCCAGAGCACCGTCGGGACCCGACGCCCGTTCACACTCACTTCAAGCTCGCGCTCCGTGACGCCGGCGGATGTGTCGGTAGTCAACAGACTCTCCCTTCGTGCTCCCCCCCCCCCACGCGGTACTCGTCTCGCACGCCACGGGGCGACGACAAGATGCCACAAACGCTACTGAGCGTGTGCGCACGTCGAGTCACCCCACGCCGTAACGTGCCTGGCCTCGGAGAGTGCCCGCACCAACGCGGAGGCAACCTGCAGATCGAGGCGATTCGGCAGCAACGGCCCGGGGAGGGCGACCACATGACTACGACAGATCGCGTGTTCCCGGCCAGGGAATGGGCCGTCGAGGATCCCGCCGCGCACGGCCTCGATGCCGCACGGCGGGGGACACACCGGCGACATACGTCGCACCGTCCACGGCGCCGGCAAGCGTGGCGCTCGACGCCTTCAGCCGCACGTCGAGCGCCGTGACCGAGGACCCCAGGCGGTCCTCACCGTCCTTTCGACGGCGAGGACCGGAGCGGGGGCGTTCCGTTCCGGAACGCCCCTCTCTGTACGGCCCGTCTCAGGCGACGGGAGCAACCACCGGCACCGGGCAGTTGACCATGAACCCCGTGGGGTGGCTGTCCGGCACGCCGCTGAACCGCTGCAACTGGCCTGCCCCCTCGGCGGCGATGATCTCAGCCTCGGACTTGAGCACGCTGGCTCCCGCACCCTCTGCCCAGGTGAACGTGAAGTGGTCCCAGTACGGGCTCCATCGAGGGTCTCCGGCGACGGTGTCGGTGACACTCTTCTGGAACCCCATCGGCCCGCTGCCCTCGACGCCGTTGCCGAAGACGAGGATCTTCGCGGTCGCACCGGCGTCCGTCAGCGCTGCCGCCGCCGGCGCGGGTGCGACCTTCATGCCCTCCGCCATCGGCGCCATGGTCACGTCCGTGACGATGTACCGCGAGTTCGGGTAGCAGGAGTGCAACTTGAAGGTGACCGTCATTGCCTCCACGTTGACCGGCTCGAGTAGCTGTCCGTCACCCAGGTAGGCCTCCCGCACCTCGTCGTGCGGCAGTTCACCGCCGGGCCACTTCACCACCGGATAGTTGACGACGATCTCCGTCGGCTGGAGCGTGACCTCGCCGGCCTCGGCTGCCGCCTCGATCGCCTCGGCTGACTCCAGGAGTGCGATCGCCCCCTGCACGCGGATCACACGAAACGCGGGACTGTAGTCGGCGCGGTGGGGGGCTGAGTTCATGACGGCCAGCTGCCCCTCTGCGCCGTCCTCGAAGAGATAGACCACGCCGAGGCCTGCGCCCGCGTTCAGAGCGTTCGCCATGAGCGGTACGTGCACGAGGGCTTCCCGCCTCGCGAACTCCGCGTCTGACGCATCAGTGCGGATGAAGTACGCGTCCTCGCCGCCGACCCAGGCATGATGCAACTGGAACCGAACCCAGCCGAAGTCACCGCTCCAGTCCTCCGAGCTCAAGCGGTGATCGAGCACATCACCGACAAGGACCTGCCCGGTCTCGCCTGCCCCTGCGCCGGCAGCCGCCGTCCCGCCAGAGGTCGCCGCCGTGGTGGCCGCCGAGGTCGGCGACGCGGTGTCAGCCGTGGGCGTGGCCGCGCCGTCCTCATCGGTGCCGCACGCCATCAGGAACAGGGCACTCGCCGCTCCCATCCCGCTCAGCGCCAGGAACCGGCGCCGAGGGAGTACGTAGTCCAGTCGTTCGAATCGCTGCATACGGACGTGATCGCCTTTCGTGGGGTGGGGGCGAGCACCAGCATCCAGCGCCGGTCGCCCGTCATCTGTGATGCACCTCACTGACGCGCTACATCGGTGGCCCTGCCCCTGCTCGCACCGCCGGTGGCGATCGCCGAACGTGACTACGGGAATCCGAACGCCCAGCGGCGCGGGCTCCGGATCAGGACCAGCCGCACCGGTGACGAGCCGGCGGATGGCCGGCCGGGGGTGGGCAGCGCCCGGGAAACCCATCGCCCGTGTGGGCACGACACGCGGTCAGCAACCGGGCACCGAGGGTGACACCGCACAGGGTGTCCTAGTGCAGGCCAGCGTTGACACGATGCGCCGCGACCCGTGCAGAGAGAGCCGGAAATGCGGGAGCGATCTCGTACGGGTAGCCGTCCCAATATCCGTCCCGTTCAGGCACGAATCGCCGAGGAGATGCGTGATCATCGTGAAGCGCCAGGTGGCGCATCGCTTCTTCGACCTCGGCTGCTCGGTGCCGCGCCTCGTCGCCGGGGATTGGCTGAAGCAGCCGCACTGAGACGGGACAGCCTCGGCGGAGGCGAGGGGAGTACGGGTATTCCCAGAGTCGGTGCGTTCCGACCAGCACCACAGGGAGCACGGGCAGACCGAGCTGGCTTGCCAGCCAGAACCCGCCGCGGTGGAAGGCGACCTCGATCCCGAGGATGGAGCCCTGTGGGAAGACGACCACCGACTCTCCGCGTGCGGTTGACTCGCGCACTTCTCGGAGTAGCGCCCGAGCACTACCGGCATCCAAGTGCAGCGGGACGGAGAGGTGCCTGCCGCCGCGAAGCAGGCGCCCCACATATGGCCATCCGAACAGCTCGTCGCGAGCCACGTACCGGAGCAGCAGGGGCAGCCGCGCCAGCAGTAGCGGATCGACGAGGCTCTCGTGGAGGGGCAGGACGACAAACGGCCCTTCGCGCGCGTGATGCAGCCCACTCACCCGCACATCCGCGTTGAATGCGCCCCATGCTCGCCGTGCGGCCGCGCGCTCGATCCATCGGTACCGTCCCTCGCCGAGCCATCGGGACGCGGGGATCGCGGCCGGCCCAACGCCGGCAAGCGAGGCACGTGCGATGGCTGCGAGCATTTTGCCGCCGAGCCCATCACCCGCGAACTCGACGCCTGTCACTCGACGAGGACGGTCGTGTCCGGCTTGAAGACCGACCAAATGAACCAGAAGTGCGTCCCGGAGACGAGTGGCTGGAGGCGCTTACCCGTCAGCGGACCCTCGACCGCAGTGCCGAGGACGTTCCAACGGCTCCCGGTATCGCTGTCGTAGATCGCGCCTTCGCGAGCCTCGAACCGCGCCGGACGGCCGTCGATCTCAGCACGAAAGGCACCCGCCGCACCGATGTCCCGACCATCCTCGATGCTACGCGCGTCGAGGGCGGCGTTGGTGCCGGGCTGCCAGAGCGCGACCACGGGGATGCCTTCGAGAGTCGTTTCGACAACAACCTCATTGGCCAGGCGGTCGAAGGGGATCGCGACCGGCTGCGCGCGGACCTCAAACGTCAATACCTGGGCTTTCGCCGGCAGGCGTCCATCGTCTGCAAACGATGTCCGGAAGATCGGGCCGGAGTCGACACTGTCGTAGCCGGCATAGGGATTCGTGCCGTAGGCACGGTTGAACCCCGTCTGGCGTGAGAGCACGAGCGCGTCCGGGTACTGGGCGCGCGCATCCGCGAACGCCACGAGCTGTGCCGGCAGGAAGCGGAGCCGTTCCCCGGCGTCCGTGCCCACGACCGCATCGCCGGTGAGCTGTTGCCACAGCGTGGTGGTCTGGTAGTCGTAGAGGATGAGGTCGCTCTCACGGAGCAACCCGCTCACACCGAAGTCTCGCACCTCACCGCCCACGCGACGGTCGAAGGCGATGGCGGTGTAGCAAAGCGGGCAGAAGGTCACGAGGACGGGGTCCCCACCCAATACGTCGTTCACCACCTCGTGCCACATGACGATCTGAATGGGGTAGATGCGCGCCTCCCCGTTCACCTCAAGGGCAACGACCGGCTCCCGTGGTGTCAGCCAGTCTGACGCGCGCTCGATCGAGTCGAACTGCGGGTGATGGAGGGATGGAATGCCGGAGTCGGCACCCACTCCGCCTGACACCAGATCGGTGAGGGGGACGGTCCTTCTCGACAGGTCGACACCTGGCAGAACCGAGTGAATCGCCCGGCCAGCGACTCGGTCCTCCCGGCCATCCGCTTGCGATGGCGACCCGGATGGCGGAGCGCCCCGAGCGTCCTTTGCACCGTCGCTGCCTGCCGCACAGGCCATGGCCAGAGCGCCGGCCGCGAGCGATGCGATCACGGCACTCGCACGCCGGACGTTCCTCGTCGGCATTAGCGGTCCCCCGCCGGGCCGAGCGCGTCCAGCAGCTGCCTGTGCTCCGGAACAACACCCTGCGAGAACACCTTGCCGTTGATCGTGACGACCGGCGCGTGCCAGCCACCTCGCCGCAACGCGTCGAACAGGTGATTCCACCACGGCTTGATGCGGAGTTCGATGTCGTCGCGCCCCTCGATCACCCGCTCGACCGCCCGAATCGTGAGGTCGCATTCACGACACCACGACTCGGGGACGCGGAAGAAGAGTTGCTTGCCGGTGATCGGGTAAACCGTCACTACGGTCGGGGCGGTCGCCTCTGCATCCAGGCCGGCCCGCGGCTGACCCTGACCACGCTCACGGACCTCAATGCCGTTCGCGCGCAGGAAACCGGCGATCTGGCCGGGGTTGGGCTCCGTGAGCACCGTCCCGCGGTCGACAGCCCGGAGGCGTCCCCCGAGCGGCGCAGGGGCCTGGATCGGCAACCAGCCGTTATCCGGAGCGATCACGAGCGTCGGGACGGAGGCATTGCCGCCCGTCAGGCCAAGGACGATCTCCATCGCCTCCGGATCCCGGTGAATGTCCCGCATCACCATCGCATCCACCTCATGGCGATCCAGCCACCAGGTGAACCGCGCCATGTCCGGGCACGGGATCGAGCTGCCGTAGACGACTACTCGTGCCATGACCTCTCCTCGTCGCGCGTGAAACGACCTGCCTTGACCGGATCGTTCAATCTCGTTGTAGCCGGATCCGGCCCTCAACTCGGTGATCAAGATCACTGACCGGGGTCGGCTACTCGAAGGCGCCCCGGTGCTCGCGCTGACCGCAACGTGAGCCTTGGGCTCGCGCACCTGGAGACCACGCCGCTCGCCGCGCGCCACCAGCAGACACCGGACGACGAGGAGGCGCGGCAGCGGCTGCGGGAGGTGTACCCCGCGTGGGGTCGCCGAACTCAGCACCCTCGTGGAGGGGCTGCAGGCCGGCGGCATGCTGGCGCTGCTGCCATCACCGCCCGAGGATGCCACCATCACCTGACCGGCACGCGCGGCAGCCACTGTCACCCCACGCCACCTCGGTCCGTCCGACCGGGTACCCTGCCCCCGCACACACCCACCGGCACGGGAGGGCCACGATGCTCGACGAGGCGAGGGCGGAACTGGCGCCGGAGGGCGTGCTGCGCGCCGGCGTGAACATGGGCAACTTCCTGCTGGTCACGGGGCGCACCGCCGAGGACGACCCGGACGGGGTGTCGCCGGACATGGCGCGCGCGATTGCGGCACGGCTCGGCGTGCCGGTGCAGCTGGTGCCGTTCGCCTCGCCGGGGGTGCTCGCGGACGCCGTGGGGACTGGCGCGTGGGACATCGCACTCATCGGCGCGGAGCCGCAGCGCGCCGAGCAGATCGAGTTCACCGCCGCGTACGCGGAGATCGAGGCGACCTACCTGGTCCCGGCCGGCTCCTCGATCCGGTCGGTGGACGAGGTCGACCGGCCCGGCGTGCGCGTCGCCGTCTCCGCCCGCGCCGCCTACGGGCTATGGCTGGAGCGGAACCTGCGCCACGCGACGCTCATCGCGACCGACACGCCCGGCGAGGCGATGGAGCGGTTCGTCGCGGAGGGCCTCGATGCCCTCGCCAGCCTGCGCCCCGGCCTGCTGGAGGACGTGCAGCGGCTGCCGGGCGCGCGCGTGCTGGACGGCCACTTCGCCACCGTGCAGCAGGCGGTCGGCACGGCGAAGGCGAACCGCGCTGGCGCCGCCTTCCTGCGCGCGTTCGTGGAGGAGGCGAAGGCCTCCGGCCTCGTCGGCCGGCTCATCGAGCAGCACGGCGTCACGGGACGCCTCGCCGTGGCGCCACCGGGCTAAGGCGTCCGGGCGCTCCCGCATGCGCGTAGCGGCGGCGCTCCGGTAGACTCGTCGGCGGAGAGGTGGCCGAGCGGTTGAAGGCGCTCGTCTCGAAAACGAGTAAACCGAAAGGTTTCGCGGGTTCGAATCCCGCCCTCTCCGCCACCCGGTCGTGACTCACCTCCCGACCTGACCCAGCGCCGCCCGGCACGCGACAACCACCGCCCCCCGGGACGTACAGAGTCTGCTTCACCTCCCGCGGAGAGGTGGCCGAGTGGTTGAAGGCGCTCGCCTGGAAAGCGGGTAACGGGGCAACTCGTTCGCGGGTTCGAATCCCGCCCTCTCCGCCAGCCTCTCCCCCGAGGCTCCCCCGACCGCTGGCTCTCGCCGCTACGCGGCGTGTACCGTGCAGCCCGGCCGGAACTCCGGCGCCTCCCCCGGCGCCACCTCGATCGCCGGACGCCCGAGGCGGCCCGCCACCTCCGCGAGCATCGCGTTCCACGCCTGCCGGTCCCACGCGTCGAATGAGGCGAGGACCAGCCCGTCCGTGCCGACGAGGACGTGTGACGGTGTGCTGGTCAGCCGCAAGGCCAGCACGCTGCTGCCATCGTCGAAGAGCACCGGGAACGAGACGCCGGACTTCTCCCAGAACGCCTGCGCCTGGTCGCGGGGGTCGAGCCCCACGGCCCACAGCGCGAACTCCTCCCCCGCGTACGCCTCGAACGCCGCGTCCCAGTGCAGGTACGCGGCATCGCACGCCTGGCAGTCAAGCGAGAAGAAGACGAGGAGGACGGGGCCGCGGGCGAGCGCCTCGGCCAGGACGTAGTGCTCGCCGTCCGCCGCATCCAGCGCGAGCGCCGGGACGCGCTCGCCGAGCGCGAGGAGGCCGGTGCGGTCGGTCATGGGGCATTCCTTCCCGGGAGCAGAATCGTTGACGCGCGCGTGAGGGAAGGCGTAGGTTCCGCTCGGATGACGCATGTTATCCGATGCATCAGCCGGGCCACGGCCCGCCGGTCCCGGCGGAGAGGGCTGAGATGCGCAGCAAACTGGTGAGCCTGGAGTCGGCCGCACGGATCGTGCGCGACGGCGACCAGGTGGTGATGAGTTCGGGGTTCAACCACGCCCCGATGGCCATGCTCCGCGAACTGGTGCGGAGCGAGGTGCAGGACCTCCACGTCATCGGTGTCGTCGGCGGATCGATCAACCTCGACTTCCTCGTGGGGTCTGGGCAGGTCAGGACGATGGAGTGCTGCAGCATCGGCTTCCAGCCGTACGCGCAGGCCGCCCCGAACTTCGACCGCTTCCTGAAGCAAGGTCGGATCTTCGCCCTCGACAACACCTGAGGCGTCCACTACTCGATGATCCAGGCTGGATCTATGGGCGTCCCTTACATCCCCGTCCGCGGCCTTGCCGGCACGGACGTCTTCAAGCGGCGCGATGACATGATCATCGCCCCCAACCCGTTCGACCCGTCCGAGGAGACCGTAGTCGCGCTCGCGCAGAACCCGAACGTCGCCATCCTGCACGCGCTGAAGGCGGACCGCGACGGCAACGCGCTGCTCCGCAAGCACGGCGAAGACGTGATGGTGGCGCAGGCCTCCCACCGCGTGATCGTCACGGCCGAGGAGATCGTGGACCGGGTCACCGCGGACGACGAGGGCGGCACCTTCATCTCCGCGATCAACGTGACGGCGGTCGTGCACGCCCCCGGTGGCGCACACCCGGCCGGCGTCCCTGGCCTGTACGAGCAGGACTCGGACCACATCCGCGAGTACATGCGCGCCGCCTCTGACGACGCGCTGTACGCGGCGTACCTGCAGAAGTACGTCATCGGGAAGACCGAGGAGGAGTACCAGGCGCTGGTGCGTCAGGGCTCCCGCGTGGAGACCCACGCGGCCGGTGGAGGTGGTGCGTAGATGACGAGCGCTGTCGCCTGCAACACGGACGAACTGCTGGCGATCCTGATGTCGCGGGAGATCCGCGACTGGGAGATCTCAGCCTGCGGGGCGGTCTCGATGATCCCGGCGGCGGCGCTCCTCCTCGCCGAGGCGACCCATGCGCCGAACGCGGAGATCATCATCCTCGGCAGCGAGCAGCTGGACCGGAACCTGGGGAAGGACATCCACTTCCTCTCCCAGCGCGGGAAACTGGACCTGTTCTTTCACAGCGCGATCCAGTTCGACGCGGAGGGCAACTTCAACCTCCACGTCGTCGGCGACCCGAACGCGCCCGACCTGCGGCTCCCGGGTGGCTACGGATCCGGGCTGATGTCGTACACGGCGAAGCGGATCCTCTTCTTCCGCACGGAGCACACGAAGCGCACCTTCGTCCCGAAGGTGGACTTCGTCTCCGGGGCGATGGTCACGCCGCCCTCGATCAAACGGCCGCAGGAGGCGTTCAAGATCTTCACGACGATGGCCGTCCTCTCCTTCGACCGCGGAGCGGGCCGCTACGGCATCGAGTCGGTACACGAGGGCTTCACCGCGCAGCAGGTGCAGGACCACACCGGCTTCGACCTCGGCAACCTCGAGGGCGTCCCGACGACGCCCCCGCCGACGGACGAGGAGATGCACGTGCTGCGCACCGAGGTGAAGCAGCGGATGATCGACACCGGGACCTACCCCCAGTGGGCCCGGACGGTGCTGCAACCGGCCTGACCGGGGCCGCACTCACGCGCTTGCCGCGGACGGGACGCCCAAAGGCGGCCCGTCTTGCTCCCATCGTTTATTCTCGCGCGCATCACTAGTTGCCCCGCGACCAATCGCCCGCCCGTAGGGGCGGTGGAGGTGCCCCGATGCCCACCATGCAGTCCGCCGTCCTCCGCGGTCCCGACCCGATGCAGGTGGAGCGCATCGACCTCGCCGACCCGGAGGCGGGCGAGGTGCTGGTGCGCGTGGTCGCCTGCGGCGTCTGCCACTCCGACCTGCACGCGATCCACCGCGCGAAGTCCGGCCCACTGCCCGTGCCGATGATCCTCGGGCACGAGGTCGGCGGCGTGGTCGAGGCGGTGGGCCCGGGCGTTACCAGCGTCACGGCCGGCGACCACGTGGTGGTGGCCTTCCGCCCCAACTGCGGGCAGTGCTTCTTCTGCCTCCGCGGCGACCTGGCGCTGTGCGAGCGGCCGGACAACCCGGAGCGTGCAGCCGCCGGCCCCCGGCCGCGCCTGCGCGCGAACGGCCAGCCGGTGCAGCAGGGCGTGGGCGTGGCCGGCTACTCCGAGTACACGCTGATGCCGGAGCGCGGCGTGGTGAAGGTCCGCGACGACGCACCGCTCGATGTGGTGTGCCTCGTCGGTTGCGGCGTCACGACGGGCGTGGGGGCGGCGATCAACACCGCGCGCGTGCAGTCCGGCTCGGACGTCGCGGTGATCGGCCTCGGCGGCGTCGGGCTGAACATCGTGCAGGGCGCACGCCTCGCCGGGGCGCGGCGGATCATCGCGGTCGACACCGTCGCCTCGAAGGGCGAACTCGCGGCGAAGTTCGGCGCGACGCACTTCGTGAACGCCTCCGAGGGCGACCCGGTGGCGCAGGTGCAGAAAATCGCCGGCGGCTATCTGGACTACGCGTTCGAGGCGATCGGCCTGGGCGTCACCGTGTCGCAGGCGTTCGCCATGATCCGCCGAGGCGGCATGGCCGTGGTCGTCGGCGTGGTCGGGCAGGACGTCACGATACCGGGGCGCGACTTCCTCGGCGAGAAGAAGCTGGTCGGCTCGTTCTTCGGGTCGGCGCGGCCGCAGTACGACATCCCGCGCCTGATCGACCTCTACATGGACGGCAAGTTGAACCTGGACGACCTCGTCTCGAAGCGCCGGCCGCTCCGCGAGGTGAACGAGGCGTTCGCGGACATGGAGACCGGCGAGGTCGCGCGCTCCGTCATCAATCCGCGCGGCTGAGCCACGCGGGCACGGTCGCTCGCCCGGAGCCTGTCGAAGGGCGAGCGTCGCCGGGCGCTATTCCAGCACCTCGTACGCGGGGAGCGTCAGGAACTCGACGAACGCCTCGGACAGCGCGCACCGCTCGAACAGGTCGCGCGCGGCGTCGAGGCGTGCCGCGACGCCCGGCGCGACGATCGCGCGCAGCCCCTCGCACTCCTCGCGCGCGATGGCGCGGACCAGGTCCGCGGTGACGCGCGTCTCCGTGTCCAGCACCACGCCGTGGCGGAGCCACTGCCAGACCTGCGAGCGCGAGATCTCGGCGGTGGCGGCGTCCTCCATCAGGTTGTGGATCGCGACGGCGCCCGTCCCGTCCAGCCACGCGGCGATGTACCAGATGCCGACCTGCACGTTGTTGCGGAGTTCCGCCTCCGTGAACGCCGCGCCCTCCACGGACACGTCGAGGAGCGCCGCGGCCTCCGCCGCCACGTCCGGGCGCACCTCCACCTGGTTGGGGCGGTTGCCGAGGACCGCATCGAACTCCGCGCGGGCGATGGGGACGAGGTCGGGGTGGGCGACCCACGTGCCGTCGAAGCCCTGGCCCGCCTCGCGACGCTTGTCCTCGCGCACGCGGGCGAACGCGCGCTCCGTCACCTCCGGGTCGCGGCGGTTCGGGATGAACGCGGACATGCCGCCGATGGCGTGCGCGCCTCGGCGGTGACAGGTCGCCGCGAGGAGGCGCGAGTAGGCGGCCATGAACGGCACGGTCATCGTCACCTGCGACCGGTTGGGGATGAGGAACGCCGGCTGCGCGCCCAGTTTCTTGATGACGCTGAAGATGTAGTCCCACCGGCCCGCGTTCAGGCCCGCCGAGTGCTCCCGTAACTCGTACAGGATCTCGTCCATCTCGAACGCCGCGAGCACCGTCTCGATGAGCGCCGTCGCGCGCACCGTGCCGCGCTCGAGGCCGAGGCGTTCCTCCGCGATCACGAACGCACGCGCCCAGAGGCGTGCCTCGCGGTGCCCCTCCATCTTCGGGAGGTAGAAGAACGGCCCGCTGCCGCGCTCCAGCAGTGCGCGGGCGTTGTGGAAGACGTACAGCCCGAAGTCGAACAGCGACCCGGAGATCGGCTCGCCGTCCACCAGCAGGTGGCGCTCCACCAGGTGCCAGCCCCGAGGGCGCACGACGAGCGTCGCGACCTCGTCGTTCAGCCGGTAGTGGCGGTCGCCCTCGGTCAGTTCGATCGTGCGGCGGGCGGCGTCGGCGAGGTTCACCTGGCCGTCCACCATGTTCGCCCAGGTGGGCGAGTTCGCATCCTCGAAGTCGGCCATGAAGACGCGCGCGCCGCAGTTCAACGCGTTGATCACCATCTTGCGGTCGGTCGGCCCGGTGATCTCCACGCGCCGGTCCATCAGCGCCGGCGGCGGTGGGGACACCCGCCAGTCCGACTCCCGCACCGCGCGCGTCTCATCGAGGAACCCCGGGCGCTCGCCCGCCTGCAGCCGCGCCCAGCGTGCCGCGCGCTCGGCGAGCAGCGCGCGCCGGTCGCCCTCCAGCGTGCGGTGCAGCGTCGCGAGAAAGGCGAGCGCCTCGTCCGTCAGGATCTCCGCGCGGCGGCCCGTGACCGCCCCCAGCACCTGCACGCCCTCGACCGCCATCGCACGCCTCCCCGCTCACCTCGCCTGTGCGATCTCTACCACGCGGCCGGAGGCGCGTGCTGCCGCGAGGCGGCTCAGTTGAAGACGAGCAGCCCGAAGACGTCGCTGCGGTCGTCCGTCCAGATGCGCGGGGTGCGGGCGTGGGCCTGCCACGGCGTGACCGAGGCCTCCACGGCCGCGAGGAATGCCTCGTCGCGCGTCACCAGCACCCACGCGGAGCCGTACGAGTCCGGCTCCACCGTGCGGTCGACGACGAGCAGCGCCTCGTGGCCGCGCTCGGCGGCCAGGCCGCGCGCGACGGGGGTGAGGTCGATGTGGCGGTTGGTCACCTGCACCACCAGCACGCCGTCCGGCTCCAGGTGCTGCCAGTAGACCTCGAACGCCTCGCGCGTGAGGAGGTGCGTGGGCACCGAGTCGCCGCTGAACGCGTCCACCACCAGGACATCGAAGCGGCCCGGGACGCCCTCCCGTAGTTCGCGCTCCATCACCAGGCGCGCGTCGCCGTGGCGCACCTCCACCGTCGTGCCACGGTCGCGGGCATCGCGCAGGTAGGTGAAGTACGACTCCGCGACGTCCGTGACCAGCGGGTCGATCTCGTAGAACACCCACGCCTCCTCCGGCTGTGCGTACGAGGCGATGACGCCGGCGCCGAGGCCGATCACGCCGACGCGGATCTCCTCCTCGTCCGCGGGCGGCAGCTGCGCGAAGGTGACGCCCACGCCGGAGTCCGGCGTGTAGTACGCCAGTGGCGCGCGCGCGTGCGACGGATCCTGGCGCTGGATGCCGTGGACGATGCGCCCGTGCTCCAGCGTCCGCAGGACGTGCTCCGAACTCCTCGAGGGGCGCTCGATCACCCGCACCACGCCGTAGAAGTTCCGCTCGCGGAAGATCACGTCCGCCGATCGCTGCTGCACCTGCGCCGTGAGCACCCCGCCGAGCACCAGCAGCCCCGCAGCCGCGCCCGCCACCAGGCGGCGGTCCGGCCGCCCGCCCGCGAACTGCGCCGCCAGCACCAGCGCCGGCGTCAGCCACAGCGCCACGTGATACTCCCAGAAGCCCTCGAACAGCACGGGAGCGACGAGGCCCACGAACGCCCCACCGATCGCGCCGCCCAGCGCGACGAGCAGGTAGAAGAGCGTGAGGTGCGCGGGGCCGGGCTTCAGGCGCGCGGTCTCCCCATGCAGCGACATGCAGCCGAAGAAGACCAGGCTGCCGGAGAACAGGACGTGCCACCCCAGCCCCAGCGCCGGACGCTGCAGGAGGTAGACCGAGTAGAAGAGCGCGATGACGAGCAGGACAGAGAAGAGCGGGCCGTCATACACCCGGTCGCTGCTGAAGCAGAGGATGAACGTGAGCAGGTAGATCGCCAGCGGCAGCACCCACAGCAGCGGCACGGAGGCGATGTCCTGCGTCACCTGGTTCGTCGTCGCCATCAGCAGCATCGTCGCGACGGCGGGGAGCGCCACCCACGCCGCCATCCGCCCCACGCCGGGGCGAGGCTCCGGTGGGGCGGCCTCGGCGCGCGCCGCCTCCAGCCCGCGCGCGCCGCGCAGCGAGCGCCACGCCAGCGCGCCGCAGGCGAGGGCGAACGCCACGTAGCCGGCGGACCACGCCCACGACTGCGCGCGGAGGCCGGACAGCGGCTCCACCAGCACCGGGTAGGTGAGCAGCGCCAGCAGCGACCCGGCGTTGGAGACGGCGTAGAGCGGGTAGGGCGACCGCCCCGCGTTCGCCGTGGCGAACCAGCGCTGGAGCAGCGGCCCGGTGGTCGCGAGCAACACGAACGTGGGCCCCACCGTCACCGCAAGCGCGATCAGCAGCCGTAGCGCCGGCCTCGAGGCGTCCTCCGGACGCAGCGCCTCGCGCGGGATGATCGGCAGCGTCACGGCGGCGGCGAGGAGCAGCGCGACGTGGACGGCGGCCTGCGCACGCGGCGCCAGCCGGCCGATGACGTGCGCGTAGCCGTAGCCGAGGAGGAGCGCGGCCTGGAAGAAGAGCAGCGTGGTCATCCACACCGACGACCCGCCGCCGAACCACGGCAGCAGCGCGCGCCCGATGATCGGCTGCACCTGGAAGAGCAGGAACGCGCTCAGGAACACGACCGGCGCGAAGAGCCACCACGCGGACGCGCCGCGTGCGGAGGTGGAGGCGGCCACGCGCGGCTCCTTCCTGTCGGTGGGGAAGACAGCGTACCGGATCACCTCGGGCGGCCCCGTCAGGGTCGCGCCTCAGCGGTAGCGCATGCGCCCTCGGTCGCGGCGCGCGAGCGGCCACGTCAGCAGCATCCCGCCGAGGAACCCCGCGACGTGTGCCTCCCACGCGACGCCGATGTCGCCGACGAAGAACTGGCCGACGAACCAGATCGCGAGGAAGACGAACGCGGGCACCGGCACCACCAGCCACCCCACCCAGGAGACCACTGCGTGGCGCGGGTAGAGCAGCAGGTACGCGCCGAGGATGCCCGCCACCGCGCCGGACGCGCCGATCAGCGGCGTCACCTCCGCCGGGCGCATGGCGACGAAGCCGAGCGTGGCGATGACCCCGCAGGCCAGGTAGAGCAGCGCGTAGCGGACGTGGCCGAAGCGGTCCTCCACGTTGTTCCCGAACACCCAGAGGAACCACATGTTCCCCGCCAGGTGCAGCAGGCCGCCGTGCAGGAACATGGAGGTGAAGACGGACAGCGCGATCGGCTTCTCCGGGAAGACCTGCGGGCTGGCCGGCGCCTCCAGGCAGCGACCGGTGATGAGGTCCGCGGCGGTGAGCGGGCCGTTCCGCATCACCTCGCACGCCACGGCGGCGTACCGGTAGAGGAAGTCCACCTCCGCCTCCACGGAGCCGTGCGGCTGCCACCACACCCACACGAGGACGTTCGCGAGGATCACCGCCAGCGTGACCAGCGGGCGGCGGTGCGTCGGGTTCACGTCGTGCAGCGGGAACACCGGCACCCTCGCGCTCATCGAGGCCGGACGGGCGTCCGGCCTCGTCGAGTGTACCGAGGCAGCACGGCGCACCGCCGCGAGCGGCCGCCTACGGCCGCCAGCGCAGCGGGTCGGGCGTGCGCGCCAGCACCGCGCGGTCCACCGCGCGCAGCGGACGCCCCGCCCACACCCACGGCCCCGCCGCCACGTCCGCGTGCGCCCCGCCCTCCAGGTCCGCGCCGAGCGAGACCAACGCGTCAGCCATCGCCGGCGGCGCCCCCGTCCGAGGCGTGCCCGCGGCGACGCCGTCCACCTCCAGCCCGACCTCCCGAGGCGTCCACCACGCGAACAGGCGCACGGCGCCGTCCGTGGCGTGGCCTGCCGTCACCACCGCTTCGTCGAGCGTCTCGCCACTGCGCCAGCCCACCCGCCACTCGCCGTCCTCGTGCCGCAGTCGCAGGCGGCGGTCGCTCGCGCCGCGCCAGTCGAGCACCGTCCGAGGCGTGACCGCGCTGCCGGGCCACATCGGCCGGAGCCAGAGGGCGATGCCCCCGGCCGCCGCGCTCGCCGCCGGCACGCGCCCTCGGAGCGAGCCAGCGGCGCGCGTGGAGGCGGAGGCGTGCGGGGTGCCCGTCCACGCGTACCCCGCGCCCAGGTCGCCATCGATGTAGGAGGAGAGGGAGGCGGCGGCCTCCACCTGGATCGCCGTCAGCGCATACTCCGCGCCCGCCGCGGCCCCGCCCACGGTGGTCCCCGCGAACACCCGCAGGTCCGTCCGCCCCTCCCGCTGGATCGCGCCGCTCATCGTCGCGACCTGCCACTCCTCGGTGAACGTCCCCGTCGCCGACACCGTCGTCTCGTCCCCGTGCGCGCCGCCCATCTCCCAGAGCAGCAACGAGAACGTTGAACCGACCGCCTCTTCGTTCAGAGCGCGGTACCACGCGCGCGCCGAGAACGGTGCGCCCTGGACGAGAGAGGGCGACGTCCCCGCGACGCTGTCGGACATGCGGCAGGTCGTCCCTGAGTGGCCGTACAGCGTGAAGGCCGATGCAGCCTCTGGGGAAGCCAACTCCACCGGATCGATCACGGTGCCCGTGCCGCTCGGCGACCACGAGCCCGATATCCCTGCACGTGGATTGCGAACGAGGTTCACACCCGACGCTTCCAGCCGTCCCGTCGAGGCCGCTGCCCCGAGCAGAGCAAGACTGCCCCTGGGTGTGAGCGCGCGACGCCCCGCGTTCCACGCCACTTCCAACTTGGACGCGCCGCCGCCAGCCAACACCACTCTGGTCATGGTTCCTCCGTCCTCGCGACCCTACGGCGGATGCGCTGGATGTTCGGAGGAGGATTTGGCGCGAGAACGTTCCCGGCTCACCGCCTTACACTCTCGAACGGACGTGGAGGACTCGTGGCCGGACCCTACCGATACCTTCCGCGACCGATCCGGCGCCGAATTGCACTCGCCCTTCGGGCAGTCGGCGGGAGAATGCGATCGACCGGCGGCACGCTCTACAACCGATACGAGTGGGCTGTTGAGCAACCGGCACCCGGCGAAACGAGCGGGGTTATCCCGTCCGGCGATCGCCCGATCTGGGTGGAAGTCGGTGCAAGTCAGGGGGGATCACTCTACGAGGCTCCCCCGAACGCCCGGGTCTACGCGTTCGAGCCGAATACGCTCCTTCTCGCTGACCTACACCGCGCTCGGCCCGATGCCACGGTGATTGCGGCGGCCGTCACCGGGCACGACGGCATGGCGACCTTCCACTTCGCATCCGATCCCGCGGCCGGATCGCTCCGGCCAATCGACAGCACCTACGTCAGGCAGTTCCTCGCGGCTGATGCCTACCACGAGACGCAGGCGAGCCCGGTGCCGACCGTCCGACTCGATACGTTCATGCAGTCCGTGGGCCTGAACCGAATCGACTTCCTCTCCGTCGACGCTCAAGGCGCCGACCTCTCCGTCCTTCAATCCCTGGGCGACCGCCTGCGGGACGTTCGTCGGATTCGCGTAGAGGCGTACCTCCCTGGTGGTTCGCAGTACGTCGATGCCGACAACGACCGCGAGGGCATCGTCCAGTACCTCACCGCACGGGGCTTCGCACTCGTCGACGAGCACCCAATCGTGTTCAACACCTACGTCGACCTGCTCTTCGAGAACAGCCGCGCATGAAGATCCCGAGGGCACTGACGATCCCGGTGCTGCTGGTGCAGGCTTGGCGGCGCAAGACGCTCGTCGAGGACATCGTGGACGAGATGCCGCCGCGCCTCGGCGCGTTCGCGGACCGGTTTCGCCCGGAACTGCGAGAGTTCTTCGGCGGGCCGCTGAACGCACAACCCGCGCGGCAGGCGCTGGTGGCCGCGCTGATCGAGGGCGTCCCGTTCCGGCAGGTGGTGGAGACCGGCACGTTCCGGGGCTCCTCCACCGCCTTCATCGCGCAACGCTTCGCCGGGCCGGTCACCACCGTGGAGGTGGTGCCGCGCTTCCACCACTACGCGCGCTGGCGGCTGCGGGACGTCCCCAACGTCACGGCGGTCCTCGGCGACTCCGTGGAGGTGCTGCGGTGGCTGGCGCGAGAGCGCCCGGAGGGGCCGGTCTTCGCCTACCTGGACGCGCACTGGGAGGAGCATCTGCCGCTGCGCGAGGAGGTGGAGCAGATCATCCTCGGCTGGCGCGACTGGGTGGCCGTGCTGGACGACTTCCAGGTGCCGGACGACCCCGGCTACGGCTACGACCGCTACGACCGAGGCCAGGAACTGACGCTGCGGTACCTGCGCGCGTGGGAGTGGCCGGGCGTGGTGGGGTTCTGGCCGGCGACGCCGTCCGCGGAGGAGGGCGGCTCTCGCAAGGGCTGCCTGGTCCTCGCGAGCGCCTCGATGGCCCCGGCGCTGCGCGCGATCCCGCTGCTCCGCGAGGCGGCGACGCTGCGCCCGCCCGAGGCGCAGGCGGGCTAGGGAGGGCAGGATGCTGAGACGCCTCGTCACCAGTCCGATAAAGGTCACGATCAAGCGGTGGCTGCGCCGTACCGTCATCGACCGCGTCCCCGCCCTCGAACGGTGGCGCCTGCTCCGGCGCGTCCCGGTCGACCTCCGTCCGGCGGTCGAGCCCTGGGCGACGGCGATGATCCGCCAGCGCGGGGCCGCCCCGCCGACGCATCACGAGTCCATTGCGGCCCATGCGCGCGACTCGTTCGTGAGCTACCTGGCCGTGCCGCTATACGCGATCCCGATCCTGCTGCGCGCGCGCCGCATCGTCGAACTGGGGACTGCGTTCACCTACTACCCCGCCACGTACCCGGGCGGATCGCCGTGGCGCGTCAGCCGTGCACCTGACGAGGGCATGGTCACCACACGCTTCCTGCTGTCCGCCGCCTGGCACCTGCGTGGTGTCGGCATCCCGGCGACCCTGACAAGCGTGGACATCCGCTCGTCCGAACTACCGATCTTCGCGAACGCGCACCCGCTGTTCAGTGACCTCGGTGTGGTCGACTGCTGGCAGCCGGTGTTCGGGACGGACAGCATTGGCTGGCTGCGGGAACAGGCCGGAACGACGCCGATCGACTTCGCGCTCGTGGACTCCAACCACACCTTCGCACACGCCTCCGCGGAACTGGAGGCGCTCGCGCCATGCATGGCGGAGACGGCCGTGATCGTGGTGGACAACTGCTACGGGGTCTTCTATGCCCACGGCGACCCGCCGGACGTGGAGGAAGAGGCGCGACGGGGCAGCAAGTTCGGCGCGGTGCAGGCGTTCATCGCCGCGCACCCGGAATGGACGCCGCGGTGGACCTCGGAGGGCATGATGCTGCTCTACCGTGGCCAGGTGAACCTCAGCCGGTAGGGCGCGCCGCACGGCGCCTCCGTTACGCTCCGAGGGCGGAAGCGGAGGCGCGCAGCGTGGAGACGTGGTCGTCCCAGCGCGGTTTCATCCTCGCCGCGGTGGGGTCCGCGGTGGGGATCGGGAACATCTGGCGGTTCTCCTCCGTGGTGGGGCAGAACGGCGGCGGGGCGTACCTGCTCCCCTACGTCCTCGCGATCCTCGTGCTGGCGATCCCGTTGATGGTGCTGGAACTGGCGGCGGGCCGGCGGCTGCGCGCGAACCTGGTGGCGGCGCTGCGCACACTCTCGCCGCGCGCCGAGATCGCCGGCTGGCTGATCGCCACGGTCGTCTTCACGATCCTCTCGTACTACCTCGTGATCACCGGGTGGACGCTGGCGTTCTTCGTCGCGGACGCCGCCGGGCGGGAGATGACCTTCGAGGCGTACACCGCGGGGTACGGGCCGGTGCTGACGTACGGGGTGACGCTGGTGATCGTGGGCGCGGTGGTATCGCTGGGCGTCCGCGCCGGCATCGAGCGGCTGTCGAGCGTGCTGATGCCGGCGGCGTTCGTGATCCTCGCGGTGCTGTTCGTGTACGCGGCCACGCTGGACGGCTTCGGCGAGGGGCTGCGGTTCCTGTTCGAGCCGGACTTCTCCGTGCTCGGCCGCGCGGAACTGTGGAGCGCGGCGCTGGGGCAGGCGTTCTTCTCGCTCTCGGTCGGCTTCGGGATCCTGATCACGTACGGGGCGTACGTGGAGCGGCGGACGGACCTGGTGATGGCGTCCGCGGTCATCTCGCTGGCGGACGTGGCGGTGGCGCTGCTGGCGGGCATGACGGTGTTCGCGGTGGTGTTCACGTACGGTCTGGAGCCGGCCGCGGGCGCGGAACTCGCGTTCTCCTCCCTCCCGCAGGCGTTCGCGCAGATGCCGGGCGGGGGCGTGCTGGGCCCGGCGTTCTTCCTGCTGCTGTTCTTCGCCGGCCTCACCAGCGCCGTCTCCATGCTCGAACTGAGCGTGGCGGCGCTGGAGGAACGCACGAGGCTGACGCGTCGCCAGTGCGCGGCGCTGCTCACGGTGCTGCTCGGCGCGCTCGGGCTGCCCTCGGCGCTCTCGTACTCGGGCATGGACCTGCAGGTCGCCGGGTGGCGGGTGCTGGACCTGCTGGACGAGACGGTGGGGACGATGGGGTTGCCGGTGACGGCGCTGATCATCGTCGTCATCGTCATGCGACGGCTACCGCGCGGCTGGCTGGCCGCGGAACTGGGCCTGGCCCCCGGCGAACGGTCGCCGCGCGCGCTCATCGAACCGATGGTGCGGTGGGTGATCCCCGTGGCGCTGGCCGGCCTCACGATCTCCCGCGTGGCACTGCACATCGACCCGCCGGGCTGGCACCAGATGCCGGGCGTCGCCTACCTCGGCGCGGGGCGGCAGGTGCTCGTGACGGTGGCGCTCGCGGTCGCGCTCCTCGCGAGCACGCTCGCGGTGGTGTGGGCGGCGCGCCGGCGCTGGCCGCCGCGCGGCCGCTGAGGCCGGCCGGGCGACGCGCGCGGTTGCCGCAGACGTGGTGATACGGTTCGATCAGATCAGCCGGCGGCCACCCGCGCCGCCCGCTCCCCGACCGGCAGGATCGACCCCGTTGTAGGACACCTCGGACCGCCCGCCCCTGCTTCGAGACGCTTCGAGGTTCCACGCATGCCCTCACTGGCCGAAGAGATCGCGCGACGCCGGACGTTCGCGATCATCTCCCACCCGGACGCCGGCAAGACCACGCTCACGGAGAAGTTCCTGCTCTACGCGGGCGCCGTGGAGGTGGCCGGGTCCGTCCGCGCCCGCAAGACCGCGCGCTACGCCACCTCCGACTGGATGGCGATGGAGCGCGAACGCGGCATCTCCATCACCTCCACGGTGCTGGAGTTCGACTACGAGGGCGTGCGCTTCAACCTCCTCGACACGCCGGGCCACCAGGACTTCTCGGAGGACACCTACCGCACGCTGATCGCCGCGGATAGCGCGGTGATGGTGCTGGACGCCGCGAAGGGCATCGAGCCGCAGACGCGGAAGCTGTACGAGGTCTGCCGCGCGCGCCGCATCCCGATCGTCACGTTCGTGAACAAGATGGACCACGACGCCCTGGACCCGATGGAACTCCTCGACCACGTGGAGCGCACGCTCGGCATCGCCGCCGCGCCGCTGACGTGACCGATCGGGGACGGGCCGTCCTTCCAGGGCGTGTACGACCTGCGCCACGAGCGGGTGCTGCGCTTCGAGCGCACCGCGGGCGGACGGCATCGCGCGCCGGTGATCGAGAGCACGCTGGACGATCCGGACGGCGCGCTGGCCGCCTCGATCGGCGCGGAGGCGGTGGCGTACCTCCAGGAGTCCGTCGCGCTGGTGGAAGAGGCGGGCGTGGCGTTCGACGAGGCGGCGTTCCTCGCGGGGACGCTGACGCCGGTGTTCTTCGGGAGCGCGGTCAACAACTTCGGCGTGGAGACGCTGCTGGAGGCGATCGCGGAGTTCGCGCCGCCGCCCGCCGCACGCGAGACGGAGACGGGGACGGTGCCGCCGGACGCGGAGGCGTTCTCCGGCTTCGTCTTCAAGATCCAGGCGAACATGGACCCGCAGCACCGCGACTGCATGGCCTTCGTGCGCGTCTGCTCCGGCCGCTTCGAGCGCGACATGGCCGTCTCCCACCCGCGCAGCGGCAAGCAACTGCGGATGCGCGGCTCCCAGACGCTCTTCGGCCAGGAGCGCAAGACCATCGATGAGGCGTACCCCGGCGACATCATCGGCATCATCAACCCGGGCGTCCTCGGCATCGGTGACACGCTGACCGCCGACCCCGCGATCGTCTTCGACGCGATCCCGCGCTTCGAGCCGGAACGGTTCGCGCGGCTGCGCAACAAGGACGTGCTGCGCAGCAAGCAGTTCTCGCGCGGCCTCGAACAACTTGAGCAGGAGGGCGCGGTGCAGGTGCTGTGGGAGGCGGACGGCGCCCGCAGCGCGCCGATCCTCGCCGCCGTGGGCGATCTGCAGTTCGACGTGGTCATGCGGCGCCTGCTGGACGAGTACGGCGCGGAGACGATGCTGGACCACCTGCCGCACCAGGCGCTGCGCGTGGTCACCGGCAACGGCGAGGGCGTGCGCTGGCCGTCCGAGGGCCTGCGCCTGGTCGACCGCGACGGGCGCACGGTGATCCTCTTCCGCTCCACGCGGGACGCGGACTACTTCCGCGAGACCTACCCCGCGACCGGCCTCAAGCGCATCTCGGAGGCGTAGCCGCGCGGCGCACGCCTCGGCGCTACCGCTGGACGACGACGCCGCACTCGCAGAGCGCGCGGATCTCCTCCGGCGTGTAGCCGCCCTCCACCATCACCTCCGCGCTGTGCTCGCCGAGCGCGGGCGCGGAGCGCTGCACGCGCGTGGGCGTGAGCGACATGTTCACGGCGGGCCCCACCACGCGCTGCGCGCCGGTGACGGAGTGCTCGATCTCCCACATCATGCCGTCCGCGATCACCTGCGGGTCGTCCGACAGCACCTCCGGGTTGCGCACCGCGGAGACCGGCACGCCGGCCGCGTCAAAGTCGCGTACCCACTCCTCGACGGTGCGTTCGAGGAACCGCGCGCGGAAGCGTCGCTTCCACTCGTGCGCGCGTTCGATGTTCGCCGGGTCGAGCGAGTCGTACCCCGGCTGGTCGCTGTCCTCCTCCGGGAAGCCGAGCACCATGCGCATCTTGTCGCGGTTGGTCTTCGTGAGCGCGCCCAGCACCACCGCGCCGTCCTTCGCACGGTAACCGCCGTAGTAGAGACGGAAGGCGACCCGCAGCCCGCCTCGGCGCTTCCGGATCGCGAGGAGTTCCTCGTACCCCTTGCCCGCGGCGAGCGCGGCATCGATCTCGGCGAGCATCTGGTCGCGCAGCACGGCGTCCGTCACCGGCTCGCGCATGACGACGCCGGCCTGGAGGAAGAGCGAGGTGCGCAGCAGCGAGGTGCTGAGGTACTGGCCCTGGCCGGTGCGTTCGCGGTGGAAGAGCGCCATGCCGACGCCCATCGCCGCGGCGAACCCGGAGGCGATGTCCGCGATCGGGATCGAGATGAGGTCGGGCGCGCCGTCCTCGTCCGTCTTCGCGTCGTTCACCATCAGTCCGGCGTACGCCTGCGCGACGACGTCCGAGCCGGCGCGGTACGCCTCTGGCCCCTGCTCGCCGAAGCCGGTGTTCTGCCAGTAGATGAGGTCCGGGCGGAACGCCTTCAGCGTCTCGTAGTCGATGCCCATGCGGTTCGCGACGCCGAAGCGGTAGTTGATGAGCACCACGTCCGTCTGCGGCAGCAGGCGGTGGATGACCTCCTGCCCGCGCGGGTCATGGAGGTCAACCACGAGCGACCGCTTGCCGCGGTTCAGCGCCTGGAAGCCCTTGCCCTCGCCGGGGACCACGGCGCCGGTGTTGCGGGTCTGCTCGCCCCCCGGCGGCTCCACCTTGATCACGTCGGCGCCGAAGTCGGAGAGGTTCACCCCCGCTACCGGCGCCGCCACGATCTGGGAGAACTCCAGCACGCGGATCCCGTCCAGCACCCCTGCCATCGCACGGCTCCCTCCACCGTGCCGGCCATGATCGTCCCGAACGTTGACCGGCATTACGAACGTGGTGGGGAGCCTACACAATCGGGGGGCGGTGATTCGCGCCGCCGCGCACAATCGCCCCAGCCCTCGGACCCCACGGACGCACCGAGGCGGCGTCCGGAGGGATGGACGCCGCCTCGTGGGCCCAGCGCGTGACGCCGGGGCTGCGCTACGGCACCGGCACGCAGATCGCGTCGCCGCCGGCGACCGGGAGCAGCCGGACGACGTGGTCGCCCTCCAGCACCTCGGCGGTGAGATCCGCCGGCGCGCCCGCCGCCCCGACGAGCACGGTGGAGGTGGAGAGCGAGGCGGTGCCGTCCGCGTCCGCGGTCAGCGTGCCGAGCGTGCCGCCGCTCGCGCCTTCCGCCTCGCACGTCCCGGCGTGCAGCCGCGCGACGTACTCGGCGTTCGCCTGGAGGCCGGTCGCGTCGATCTCCAGACTCGGCACGGCGCCCTCGCCGCGCAGGACGGAGACGGCCGGCGTACCGGCGGAGGCGTCCTCGCCGTCCTCGGAGCCGCACGCCGCGCCGAGCAGGGCGACGGCGGTGGCAGCAGCGACCAGCGCCAGGCGCCAGGGACGCTTCGTGATCATCATGGGAGCCCTTCAGTTGTGACCGAGTCGGGCCGCGCCCGCGGCGGCCCTCACTCCGCAGAACGTTCGCGAGCCTCCGCCGGTTCCCGCCCACACGCAACGGCGTGCGCTGTACCCTGCGGCCCCCGAGTCACGGAGGAGCCTCCCCATGCGCGCAGCCCTGGTCACCGAGTACGGCCCGTTCGAGTCGATCCGCGTCACGGAAATCGACACGCCCTCCCCCGCTCCCGGCGAGGTCCTCGTGCGGGTCAGCGCGGCAGGGGTGAACTTCGCGGACGGTGGCATGGTGCTGGGCACCGCGCGCCGCTCCGCGCCGCCCTTCGTCCCGGGCGTCGAGGCCGCCGGTGTGGTCGAACGGGTGGGCGAAGGCGTCACCGACCTCGCACCCGGGCAGCGCGTCGTCTACTGGAACCCGCTCCCGAGCGCCTTCGCGGAGTACGCCGCCGTCCCCGCCTGGCGCGCCGTGCCGATCCCGGACGGGGTGACGGACGAGGTCGCGGTCGCGCTGATGGTGCAGGGCACCACCGCGCACTACCTGGTGACCGCCTCCTTCAACCTGCAGCCCGGGCACACCGCGCTCGTCCACGCGGCGGCCGGCGGCGTCGGCCACCTGCTCGTGCAGATCGCGGTCGCGAAGGGCGCGCGCGTCATCGCCTCGGTCGGCGGCGAGGGCAAGGCGTCGCTCGCCCGCGCGCTCGGCGCGCAGGTCGTCGTCGACCGCACGGAGCACGACGTGTTCGCGGTGGCGAAGGAGGTCACCAGTGGCGAGGGCGCGGACGTGGTCTACGACGCCGTCGGTGCGGCCACCATCGAACAGTCGCTCCTCGCGACGAAGCGTCGAGGCACCTGCGTCCTGTACGGCGGCGCGTCGGGGCCGGTCGGGATGCTGGACACGTCCCTGATGCAGCGCGCCGGGTCGATCTTCTTCACGCGCCCCGGCCTCGGCGACCACCTGCGCGACGCGGCCGAGTACCGGATGCGCATGGCGGACCTGTTCGCGTGGCACCAGGCCGGGACGCTCCGCCCGCACCTCGGCGGCTCATGGCGCCTCGAGGGCGTCGCGGAAGCGCTGGCGCAGATCACCAGCGGTCAGAGCCTCGGAAAGCTGATCATCCGGCCGTAGGGGCAGTCAATCGCACTAGCGTTCTGAACGTCTGTTCTGCTATCGTCCCCACGTCTCGCCGCGCCTCGATCCGAGCGGGACAAAGGGGGCACCGATGTCCGTGGAACGTGCCGTGGCGGCCCTCGCCAGCGACTCGACGCTCGCCGAGGGCGACCTGCAGTGGTTCACCGTCCCCCCTCGCGCGGCGGAGTACGGCGCGTGGCCGGCCGGGCTGGATGCGCGCATCGTCGAGGCCCTCGAGCGCCGCGGGGTCGAACGGCCGTACACGCACCAGGCGCAGGCGGTGGCGCACGCCCTCGCCGGGCGCGACCAGGTGATCGTCACGCCCACCGCCTCCGGGAAGACGCTCTGCTACACCGTGCCCGTGCTCCAGGGGATCGTCGACGACCCCTCGGCACGCGCGCTCTACCTCTTCCCGACGAAGGCGCTGGCGCAGGACCAGTTGCACGAGCTCCACGAACTGGTGGGCGAGGCGGGCCTCGATGTCCGCACGCACACCTACGACGGTGACACCTCGCCGGGAGCGCGCCGCGCGGTGCGCACCGCCGGGCACGGGGGCCTCACGAACCCCGACATGCTGCACAGCGGCATCCTGCCCCACCACACGAAGTGGACACGGCTGTTCGAGCACCTCCGCTACGTGGTGATCGATGAACTCCACACCTACCGCGGCGTATTCGGCTCACACGTCGCGAATGTGATCCGGCGGCTGCTCCGCATCTGCCGGTTCTACGGCTCCAACCCCGTCTTCATTTGCTGTTCCGCCACCATCGCGAACGCGCGCGAACTCGCCACCACGCTCCTCGGGCACGAGGTCGAGATCATCGAGGAGTCCGGCGCACCGCAGGGGGAACGGCTGGTCGGGCTGTACAACCCACCGGTGGTGAACCGCGAACTCGGCATCCGCCGCGGAGTCGTGCGCGCGGCGACGGACGTGGCGGGCGTCCTCCAGGAGCACCGCCTGCAGACGATCGTGTTCGCGGGATCGCGCACGCAGGTCGAACTGATGACGCAGTACCTGCGCGAGCGCCCCGGCCCGAAGCGGGCGCCGGGCATGCCGGAGCCGGTGCGCGGCTACCGCTCCGGCTACCTCCCGCACGAGCGACGCGCGGTGGAGGCCGGCCTGCGCGACGGATCGGTCCGCACAGTGGTCTCCACGAACGCGCTCGAACTGGGCATCGACATCGGCGGGCTGGACGCCGCCGTGCTCGCCGGGTTCCCGGGGACCGTGGCCAGCACGCGCCAGCAGATGGGCCGCGCCGGGCGCAGCCACGCGACCTCCGTCACGGTGATGGTGGCCGGCTCGTCGCCCCTCGACCAGTACGCCGTCGCGCACCCGGACTACCTGCTCGGCGAGGCGGTGGAGGCGGCACGCATCAACCCGGACAACCCGCTCATCGCCGCCGAGCACGTGAAGTGCGCGGTCTTCGAACTCCCGCTCGACGACGACGAACGCGGGCTGCTGGGCCCGGCCGCCGAGGTCGCCCTCGACGCGCTCGATGAGCAGGGGCTGGTGCAGCAGACGCGCGGCCGCACCTACTGGACAAGCGAGGCGTACCCGGCGGTGGAGATCTCACTGCGCAACGGGCCGGACCAGAACGTGGTGATCGTTGACCAGGGCCCGCCCGCGCGCGTGATCGGCGAGGTCGACCGCCCCTCCGCGATGACCCTGCTCCACGACGAGGCGATCTACCTCCATGACGGCCGCCAGTACCACGTCGACCGCCTCGACTGGGACGAACTGAAGGCGTACGTCCGCCCGGTGGAGGTGGACTACTACACGGACGCGAACCTCGCCGCGGACCTGCGCGTCCTGAACGAAGACCGCGCGGAGGGCGACAGCGCCGCCGGGCAGGTGGCCGTGACATTCCTCGCGACGATCTTCAAGAAGATCCGCCTTCACACGCACGAGAACATCGGCTGGGGGAAGATCCGCCTCCCGCAGGACGACCTGCACACGGACGCGTTCTGGCACGCGCTGCCGGAGGATCTGGTCGCCGGGTGGACGCGGGACGAGGCGGAGCAGGCGCTCATGGGCCTCGGACAGTTGCTCGCGGGCGTGGCGCCGCTGCTGCTGATGTGCGACCGCGGCGACCTGTCGCTGAACGTGCAGGTACGCGCGCCGCACACCCGCCGCCCCACGGTCTTCCTCTGGGAGCGCGTCCCGGGCGGCGTGGGCTTCAGCGAGCAACTCCTGCGCGAGCGCGACCGCTTCCTCCTCATGGCCCGCGAACTCGTGGAGGCGTGCGCCTGCACGCACGGTTGCCCCGGCTGCGTCGGCCCGCCGTCCGCGCCGGGCGACTCAGTGAAGGCGCGCGTCCTGCAGGTCCTCGCCGCCGTGGACGCGCCGCGCGAGGCGGTGGCGGTGTGACGGTCGCGCCCGGCCTCCTCGAGCGCGCCGAGGCGCGGCGACGGCTCCAGGACGTGATCCGGGAGATCGAGGCGCGGCCGCGCCCGACGAGGCCCGCGATCCCGGCGGCGACCCCGGGCATCCTCGCATGGCACACGGGCGAGGGCGGCACCGTCGGGTTCCGCGAACTGCGCTACGGCATGGACGAGGTCGTCGGCCGGCAGGGGCTCGCGCCGCTGTTCGAGACGGATGCACGGTCGCTGGCGCTCCTCGGCCGGGGCGACCCCGATCTCGACGAGGCGGAGGGCACGAGCGCGTCCGACCTCGTGTTCTTCGACATCGAGACGACTGGGCTGGGGGGCGCCGGGGCGGCCGTGTTCATGGTCGCGACCGCGCGCGTGGAGGCGGCCGAACTGGTGCTGCGCCAGTACGTCTCGCCGTCACCGGCGGACGAAGGCGCCCTCGTCGACGCCGTGCTGCGCGAGGTCCGCACGGTCGATGACCCCGTCCTGGTCACCTACAACGGGCGCACGTTCGACGCACCGTTCATGGACGAACGCGCGACGATGCACCGCCGGCGGTCCGGGTTGCAGGCGGCCCGCCACCTGGACCTGCTGCACGCCGTCCGGCGCGGCTACCGCGGCCTGTTGCCCTCCCACCGGCTCGCGGAGGTGGAGGCGACCGTACTCGGCATCACCCGCCCGGAATTCGAGGTCGCCGGCGCGGAGATCCCGCACTGGTACTTCCGCTTCGTCCGCAGCGGCTCCATGCGGTTCATCGAGCCGATCTTGGAGCACAACGCCGTGGACGTGCTGGCGCTCGCCACGCTCGTTGCCCACCTGCACGAGGGCGCGCGTGGCCTCGCGCCGGACGCGGCGGGCAATCCGCAACGCTCGCTCGCCCTCGGCCGGATCGCGCTGGCCGGACGACGGCACGTGGAGGCGATCCGCCACCTGGAGCACGCGGTCGCCACGCTGCGGCGTCCCGCGGCACGCGAGGAGGCGACGCGCGACCTCGCCGCGGCCTACCGGGTGACCGGACAGCGCCACCTCGCGGTGCCGCACTGGCAGTGGCTCGCAGATCACTCCGCTTCGCACGGGACGTGGGCCCGCCGCCAGCTGGCGATCCACTTCGAACACCACGCGCGCGACCTCGGCCGGGCGCTCTCCGTCGTCGAAGCAA
Organism: Chloroflexota bacterium; assembly: GCA_045863195.1. Classification (GTDB taxonomy): domain Bacteria; phylum Chloroflexota; class Dehalococcoidia; order UBA2979; family UBA2979; genus W-Chloroflexi-9. The sequence continues at coordinate 222,431 of BTUI01000002.1, read as the reverse complement.
CCGCGCCGCGCGACCAGGCGGCGGAGGAGTGGGCGAAGCGACACGCGCGGCTGCTGCGCAAGATCGAGCGCCGCCCGGCATGACCTGCGCCAGCGAGCGGCGCGTGCCGCCTCGCCCCGCTCGACGTGCCCGAGGCGCCGCTTAGCGGACGCCCGGCTCCGGCGAGCGGTTGCGGTTCGTCTCCACGAACTTCCGCAGGGTGTCCGTGTCCTCCGGGTCGACCGCCAGGCGGCGGCCCCACGAGACGATGTAGACCGGCGCGTCGTTCTCGGGCCGCGGCGAGAGGATGACGTCACCGGAGTACGCCTGGTACACGCTGCGGAGTCCGGCGATCTGCTCCTCCGTCACCTGCTCCGGGTGGTAGGAGATCCAGACGATCCCGTGCTCCAGGGAGTGGATGACGTTGCCATCATCCAGCACCGCGTCGTACGCGCCGACGCGCTGCGGCAGGACGTAGTGCGGGCCCTCCACGGGCGGGCGCGTGGAACGCTCGGTGAGCGTGCCGTCCGGGACGTGCGCGGCGCTGGTGATCGGGATCTCGTCGCCCATCAGCGGATCTTCCGACTGCGCGATGCCGAGCGGCTGCCGCGCGAGCAGGACGACGGCGGCGACCACGGTCAGCACCAGCGGCACGACCACGGTGAAGCCGCCGAACGAGTCGAGCGTCCGCCGCCACTGCGGGCGCGGCTTCGAGGACTTCGCGGTGGACGCGGCGGGCGCGGCGCCGGACGACCCCGCCTCTCGCGCCTCGCGCCGGTTGCGCGCTCGTTCTCGACGGTTGCCGCCCATGCGTCCTCCATCACCTCAACGACACGCCGCCTCATGGACGGCCGCACCAAGCGACTAGCCTACCGGAGGTCGCCCGGAGGAGTGTGAAGAGTCTCTGATCCCGGCCGCCTCAACGGCCACGCAGCCGGTTGGAGATGGCGCTCGCCGCGGTGTAGCCGGCCTCGCCGCGCCGGTCGTACACCCGACACAGGCCGAGGGCGATCCCCTGCTCGGCGCGGTGGCTCGTCACCTCCAGGCCCAGCCACTCGCCCTCCACCGGCCGGTGGAGGTACAGCGTCACGTCCGCGTTGATGTAGACCAGCCCGCGGTCGCCGGAGTTCGCGAACGGGTTCGTGTAATCGGACTGGGTCGCCAGCCGGACGAAGGCGGAGGTCTCCGTCCCCTCGATCAGCGGCGCCGTCTGCCGCAGCCACGCGATACGCCGCCCCGCCTGGCCCATGGGCCCGCCGACGTGGCGGATGTCCCACGAGCGGGCGCGCGCGTTCGTCCCTTCCACCGCCGGCACCGACTCTGGCGCCGGGATCGAGGACGGCGGCGCCTCCCAGATGGTCCCCTCCGGGACATCGCCGAACCGCAACATCGTCGCGGTGGAGCGTGCAACGTCCTGTCCGTCCACCGTGAGGACAGCATCGACGATGCGGATGCGGCTGCCGCTGCGGACGACCTCCGTCGTCACGGAGGCGGGCGCGAAGGGCGGCGGGCGGAACATGTCCACGGTGAGGCGGGCGACGTGGAACCCCTCCGGCCGGTGGGCCTCCGTCGCGTGCGCGAGCAGGCCCATCATCACCCAGCCGGAGAGCGACTCCGGGTTCCACGGCCCTCGCGCACGGTCGGTGGGGATGAAGCGGTCACCGTCCGGGACGAAGAAGGCGGGCGGGTCGGCGTGGGACGTCACGGTCATGCCCTTCCCGGTGTGCGGGCGGGGACTTTACCGCGCGAGCATCTGCGCGAGGGCCCACCAGTCGCGCGCGAGCCCGTGGAGGGGGATGCCCGGCAGCGGGTCGTACGTTACGCCCTCCGCCGCGGCGAGGCGCTCCGCCTCCCGTTCGATGCGCCCCCATTCGGACGCGCAGGCTCCGCGATACGCCTCGCCCGCGATGCGGACAGCGACCGCCTCGTACGTCGCGAGCCACTCCAGCGCCGGAACGACGAGCGCGAGCGCGGTGTGGCCGGACGGCGCGTCGCCCTCCGGCAGGGGCGGCGCGGCGAAATGCGGCACAGCCGACAGCCGTTGGACGTCAGGCAGCAGACGTGGCTGGAAGAGGAGCCTGGGGAAGCAGAGCAGCCCGTCCTCGCTCCCGAACGCGAACCCTCCGCTCCAGGCCACCACGTAGCAGCCGCCCTCAAGCGTCGCGCCGTAGCGCGTCCGGTGCCCGCCACGGCCGGCCTCAGGCGGGTCAAGGCGATGCAGCCCTGCCGCGACGAGGAGGTTGCCGGCCGGGCTGCGCAGGTCCTGTCCCCACAGCCAGCACTGCTGATGCAGCAGCAACGCGCCGCGCGCCGCCGCGGGCATCGGTACGAGCCAGATCGGGCCGGGCCGGTCGACGTCCGTCACGCCTCGGACGGTAGCGATGAATCTGGTGGCGGCGTAGCCGCGCCCGCGAGGATTCCGTAGGATGCGCGGATACATGCGGCGGGGGACGCCGCACGGAGGACAGGACACACCATGCATCGCTCCCTTGCACCGCTGGCGCTGGTTGCCGCCGCCGGTTCGCTCATCCTCGCCGCGTGCTCAGGCTCCTCGGACGAGGAACTGGGCCTGGTGGCCGCCGGGAAACTCACCGTCTGCACGGACGCGCCGTACGAGCCGTTCGAGTTCCAGGACGCGGATGGGAACTTCACCGGCTTCGACATGGACCTGCTGCGCGAGATCGGCAGCGGTCTGGACCTCACGCTGGACGTGAAGGTCGTGCCGTTCGACGGCATCTGGCTCCTCCCGGCGGCCGGTGAGTGCGACATCGTCGGCTCGGCGATGACGATCACGGACGAGCGCAAGGCCTCGGCCCTGTTCTCCGACCCGTACTTCGACGCCGACCAGTCGCTCCTGGTCCGCAAGGCGGACGAGGCGACCTACGCCACCCTCGCCAGCCTCGCCGGCAAGAAGATCGCCGTGCAGACCGGCACCACCGGCGAGGTCTACGCGAAGGAGAACACCCCGCAGGGCGCCACGCTGGTCTCGTTCGACGAGCCGGCGGCCATGTTCCTGGCGCTGGAATCCGGCGAGGTGGACGCGATCCTGCAGGACCTGCCGGTGAACGGATACCGCCAGACGCAGGACGCGAACATGGTGGTGACCGAGACGTTCACCACCGGCGAGCAGTACGGCTTCGCCGTTGACCCCGAGAACACCGCGCTGATCGAGGCGGTCAACGAGCAACTCGCCGAACTGCGCGATAACGGCAAGTACGACGAGGTCTTCACGAAGTGGTTCGGCTAGGAGCCGCATGACCCCCGGCGCATCCGTGCGACCGGGCCCCGAGCCGCCGCCATCACGGCGGCGGCTCGGCGTTTCCAGCGTCACCCTCACCCGCGGGGCGCTGTACGGCGGCACGCTCGCGTTCGCCCTCGTCGTGGGATTCGCGGTGGACTGGGCGCGGCTGCAGGACAAGATGTTCCGGCCCGACCTGGTGGCGGACCAGTTCCCCGGGGTGGTGACGCAGGCAGCGAAGAACACGCTGATCTTCACCGCGTTCGGCTTCTCAGGCGGCCTCGCGCTGGGCGTGGTGCTGGCGCTGATGCGCCTCTCCACGTTCCGGCCGTACCGCTGGTTCGCGGCCGTGTACATCGACGTGATCCGCGGGCTGCCAGCGCTGCTCGTGCTCATCTTCATCGCGTTCGGCCTGCCGATCGCGCTCGATGTCCGCATCCCCGGCACCTACGGCCGCGGCTCGCTCGCGCTCGCGATCGTCGCCTCCGCCTACATCGCGGAGGTCGTGCGCGCGGGCATCGAGGCGGTGCCGCGCGGCCAGACGGAGGCGGCACGTTCGCTCGGCATGAGCCACGCCCAGGCGATGCGCCGCATCGTCATCCCGCAGGCGTTCCGCATCATCATCCCGCCGATGACGAACGAACTGGTGCTCCTGCTGAAGGACACCGCGCTCATCTCCGTCATCGGCGTCACCGACGCGACGAAGGAACTGACCCGCTTCGGGCGCGATGGCGTGAACGCGAGCGCGAACGCGACCCCGCTCGTCGTGGCTGGCCTGGTCTACCTCGCGCTCACGCTGCCGATGACGCGGCTCGCCGGGTACCTCGAGCGCCGCGCGAGGGCGTCCCGATGAGCCCGCACCCGCCCCCACCCGCCGCGGGCGACGCCGCCGTCGCGGCGGTGCTGCTCGAACAGGTGCGTAAGTCGTTCGGCCGGCTGGAGGTCCTGCGCGGCGTCGACCTGCGCGTGGAGCGCGGCGAGAAGGTGTGCATCATCGGTCCGTCCGGCTCGGGCAAGTCGACGCTGCTGCGCTGCGTGAACCTCCTCGAACGCCCCACCAGCGGGCGCGTCTTCGTGGAGGGCACGGAGGTGACCGCGCCGGACTGCGACATCGACCGCGTGCGCGCGCACATGGGGATGGTGTTCCAGCAGTTCAACCTGTTCCCGCACCTGACCGTCGAGCGGAACATCACCATTGCCCAGCAGACCGTCCTCCGACGCGGGCACGAGGAAGCCGTCGAGACGGCGACCGCGATGCTTCGGCGCGTGGGGCTGGAGGACAAGCGGCACGAGTACCCGGCGCGCCTCTCCGGCGGCCAGCAGCAGCGCGTGGCGATCGCCCGCGCGCTGGCGATGGACCCCGGCGTGATGCTCTTCGACGAGGCGACGAGCGCCCTCGACCCCGAACTCGTGGGGGAGGTGCTGCGCGTGATGCGCGAACTGGCCGAGGAGGGGATGACGATGCTGGTGGTGACGCACGAGATGGGCTTCGCCCGTCGCGTCGCCGACCGGGTCGCCTTCATCGACGAGGGCGTGATCCTGGAATGCGCGCCGCCTGCCGAACTCTTCGAGTCGCCGCGCGAGGAGCGGACGCGGCGCTTCCTGAGTCGCGTCCTCAGCCGGGACGAGTCATAGCGGGCGATCGCGCTCGGCCGGCGGCTGAGCGGCCGGCGTCATCCCGAGCACACGCTCGGCTTCAGCCAGCCACGCCCGTGCATCCTGCAACGTCGCCATGATCGCTTCGCGCTGCGCGAGCGCGTCCTCGCCGGGCGTATGCAGGACCGACTCCAGCCGGACCGCCTGCGCGATCAGCGTCTCGATCACCTCGGTCAACTCGATCACCGCGTCGCCGTGCGTGGCGGCGGGAGTCTGGAGGGGGCGCTGGTGGTGCGGTATGCCGCGCGCGGAGGCGTCCCGACCGGGATGCAGCCAGCGGTTGAACATCAGCGTCCCGCGTCGATCTGGCGCATGGCGTGCGTGAGCATCTCCAGGGAGAGCGGCTTGGTGAGGAAGTGATCGGCGCCCGCGGCGCGCGCGGCCGCCTCGTCCTGGGGGTAGGCGAAAGCGGTGACGATCACCACGGGCAGGGTCCGGGTGTGCTCCTGCGAGCGGATCCAGCGCGTGACCTCCACGCCGCTCGCCCGTGGCATCTGCATGTCCAGCACGGCGGCTCGGAATGACGCGTCCACCGGCGTGAGTGCCTCGATCGCCGCCCGCCCGTCCGGCACGGTCACGGCGGGGATGCCGAGCGATTGGAACATCAGCGTGATCATGCGCAGGCTCCGCGGGTCGTCTTCCGCGACCAACACCGGCGCCGGCGATGCTCCGCGATCGAAGGTCACCGCGACACCCGCGCACCGGCCAGCAGTCCCGCGATGACGGCGAAGAACTCGCTGAGGTGGACCGGCTTGCTGAGGTACGCCGTCGCGCCCTGATGACCATCTCCCGTCAGCGCTGGCGGAGAGGCGAGGCCGGTCACGACCAGCACCGGCAGCAGCCGCCACCGGGGCGAGGCGTGGATGTGGTCCAGCAGGCGGTGGCCGCCGATGCCGGGCATCATCACGTCCGTCACCAGCGCACGGAAGTCTGCTCCCTCATCGGCGAGCAGCGTGAGCGCCGCTTCGCCAGACCCGACATCGGTGACACGGTACCCCTCGGAGCGCAGCGCCATGGAGAGGAGCCGCCGGCTGGGGGCGTCGTCTTCCACCAGGAGAATGTGAACGTCGTCGGCTGGCATCGGTGCATCCGTCTCCGAGGCGGGACGGGGGGTGGCGCCCGCCTGCTTCCGACCTCGAGATCGAGAGTACGGCCGGATCCCTTCCGCCCCGCTAAGGGCGGCACGGGCGGCCTAAAGCCATGCTTAGCCGGTGCGGCGAGTCGGGACGGACGTCCCTACGGCCGCAGGTACTCCGGCCTGCCGGCATCCTCCCCGACAGCCCGCACCCGGGCGCGCTTCCGTCTGCGACAACCCTCGCGCGCCCCCTTCCTGCTCGTCCGGACCGAGCGTAGACAGCGGTAGTTGCGCCTCCGCGACGGGTTCGTGAAGAGCGCGTGGCGCGCATGTCTCACGGCGCTTTCCGATCCGCCGGACGACATCGGACTGCAACCGGCGCGTCATAGCGCGGACACGCACGATCCGTACGGTGGTCGCGTCACACACGCAGCGCACGAGGGAGCACCATGGCGAAGCCACGCATCGCGGTCTTCTCGGGACCTACCGCCACCATCCAGAACAGCCCGCCGCTGGTCACCAGCAACAAGGCGCGAGCCCTCCACGGCCTGCCATTGCTGACCGATGGCGAGGGCGCCCCGATCGCGCAGGACGGCGTGCGCGCGCAACGCCTCGCCGCGCCCGTCACCGTCTACATCGACTACCTGAGCGCTCACCCGCTGGAGGAGGACGCCGCCGACCTCTATGCGCCCCCGGACGGCTACCTGGACGCGTCCGGCGCGTTCCATGAGACGGCGGCCACGGCGTCCGACCGCGCGGTCTACCGCGTCACGCTGGACCCGGCCGACGGCCTTTACCTGCTGCCGTACATGGCGCGGCAGCGGGACGGCAAGCCGTGGGACGAGGCGTGCTCGTACCCCCTCGCCCCGTCGGACGTGTCGCGGCAGACGTTCTACCCGGACGCCTCCCGCATCTACGAGGAGATCGACCGCTTCGGGCTGGACTCGAACGGGCAGTCGAGCCTCCTCTCCAACCTCGCAGACTTCGACTTCTACCGCCCGGCGCCGTCTGGCGGCTGGCGAAAGGGCCGCGCCGCCGCGCTGCGGACGGACCGCGGCGAGGGCGACATCGCCCCCGAGACGTGGGGCGAGGACTTCTTCATGTACTACCCGCGCCACCTGCGCGCGGAGCCGCCGATGAGCGCGCTCGCCCGCGCCACCAACGTCGTCGCGAAGGCCCTCGCGAGCGGCGAGTACGCCGGCGCCCAGTGGCTGGAGGGCTCCCCGACGACGGAGGAGTCGATGTACTGGCTGAACCTGGTGATCGACACCACGGTCCCGCTCGTCGGCCACTCCGCGCAGCGCCCCCACCAGACGGTGAGCGCGGACGGCGACAAGAACATCTACGACGGGGTGAAGTACATCGTCTCCGGGATCTCCTCGAACGGCGGCGGCAAGGACGCCGTCGGCGGGGTGATGATCGTGGACGAGCAGGTCTTCCACTCGCGCGAGGTGACGAAGACGGATGCGCGTCCCGGCAACTACCAGGCGACGGGCGGCCACGGCGGGGTCGTGGCCCTCATGGGCGGCTACGGCCCGCCCGCACTGACCTACATCCCGACGAAGCAGCACACGTGGCGGTCGGACGTGAACCTCACGAAGATGCCGTCCACCGTGATGGGCGTGCGCGGCGGCGAGGGTGTCATCCAGCCGGTCACGGTGCAGGTCAAGGACGCCGAGGGGTTCCTGCTCCCGGACGTCATGCCGAAGGTGACGCTCGCGAAGTACGCACGCTACCAGCCGGACTCGGCTGACTCCGGTGCGGCGGACGAGGTCGAGATCATGGCGCGCATCCAGGAGAACCTGCGGTCGCGGCCCCTCGCCGGGTTCGTGGGCGAGGGCGCCTCCCCGTACGGCTCCATGAACCGGTCGACGGACGACGCGCTCCTCGTCGCGACGTTCAGCGGTATGCCGGTCGCGCGCTGCGGCCGAGGCGCCACGGGCGGCCTTGCCTCGAAGATCGATCCGGTGCTGATCGCGGGCAGCAACCTCACCTCGACGAAGGCGCGCATCCTGCTGATGGCGTGCCTGCTCACGTTCGGCGCACCGCCCCCGGCGAAGGATCCGTTCCACCCGACGCCGGACGAGGTGGCCGCGACGCGCGAGGTGATCGCCAAGTACCAGGCGGTGTTCGACACGCACTAGCCGTCGCTGGTCGCTGCACAACGCGGGCCGGGGATCGCTCCCCGGCCCGTTGTCGCATCGTCGGTCAGTTCGAGGTGACGAGGCCGGCCAGCTGCTCACCCCATCGGCGCGCATGTTCGACCTCGCCCGCTACCAGCGGCCCCTTCGTCCCCTCGACCGCGAAGTGCTGCGGCGAGGCGACCACAGAACATCCGAGACGGCGCAGCCCCTTGACCATCCCTTCCGCGCTGCGGTCGATCAGTTTCAGGAACGCCGGTCGGTCCACCCGCGTGTCCCACGCCGCCGCGTCGAGGACCGTCTGCACGCGGGCCTCCTCCAGCCACTCGCGGATGCCAATCGCCGCGGAGATCACGGGCTCGGGAGCGGCCTGCTTCGCCGCGTCACGCCGGGTACTGGCGCGCGTCATGCCGAAGCCGTGCGTCGGGCCGCCGACGACGAGGAGCGTCACGCCCTCGGGCACCTCGACGGGCGCCACACCCACCTCAACGGTGGTGACCTCTATGCGTGTCGCGATCCCCTCGGAGATCGCCACGGCCAGGTCGCGGTTGTTGCCGAACATCGATTCGTAGATCACGAGGGCGCTCATGGGGCACCTCCCCGCGGCGATCCTACGCCGGACGCAACAGGGGCCGGGGTGTCTCCCGGCCCCTGTTGTGGAGGACGTTCGAGCAGCGACTAGACGGCCGCGGCCGCCATCGCCGGCACCTGGAGGTGGAAGTCCGTCACCTGCTGATAGGCGTAGCCGGCGCGGAGCACGAGCGCCTCCGCGAACGGCGCGCCGACGATCTGCGCGGAGAGCGGCAGGCCGTCCTTCGAGAAACCGGAGGGGATCGCCAGGCCGGGGTAGCCGAGCAGGTTGAACGGGCCGGTGAACGAGGGCGACATCATCCGCTTGTTGAGGTCCATGTTCGCCACGACCTGCGCCGGCTCGAAGATCGTCGGCGTGATCAGCACGTCGACCTTCGCCATCACCTTCGCGGCCTCCTTCGCGTACCAGGAACGGAACCGCTGCGCCTGCACGTAGTCCGCGGCGGAGGTGAACGCGCCGCGCGCGATGACGGCGCGCGTGCCGGCGCCGTAGTCCGTCCAGCGGCTCGCCATGTCCATGCGGTGATAGGCGAACGCCTCGCTCACCATCGTGAGCGTGTTCGCCTCCTTCGCCTCGGCGGACCGAGGCAGGTCGACCTCGATCACCTCGGCGCCCAGGCCCTTGAGGACGTCGATCACGGCGAGCGTCGTCGCCTTCGCCTCCGGGTCGAGCATCGGGTGGTCGAAGAAGTAGCCGACCGGCACGCCGATCTTCAGGCCCTTCACGCCGGCATCGATCCCGGCGAGGTAGTCCTCCGCCGGTTCGCGAGAGGCGGTGGGGTCGCGGTGGTCGTAGCCGGCCAGCGCGTTCATGATCGCCGCGCAGTCCCAGGCGCTGCGCGCCATCGGACCGATCGAGTCGAGCGTGTAGCCCAGCGGCGCGCAGCCCCACTTCGGGACGCGGCCATAGGTGACCTTCAGACCGGTGTGGCCGCAGTACGCCGCCGGGAAACGGACGCTGCCGCCGGTGTCGGTGCCCAGGCCGCCGAGCGCCATCCCCGTCGCCACGGCGATGCCGGTGCCGGAGGAGGAGCCACCGGGCGTCCGGTCCAGCGCCCACGGGTTGCGCGGGATCGGGAACGGCTTCGTCGCGTCCGGCATGCCGATCGCGAACTCGGACAGGACGAGCTTGCCCAGCAGCGCCGCGCCGGTCGCCCGGATGCGCTCCGTCGCGACGGCGTCGTAGCCCTCGCCCCACGCGGGGTCGAGGACGACCGAGTTCGCGGTCGTCGGCGCGTCTTTCGTCGCGAGGATGTCCTTCAGCGCGAAGGGGATGCCCTGCAGCGGGCCGCGGTCGATGCCGGCCGCGAAGTCGGCGTCCGCCTGCTTCGCGCCCGCCAGCGCGAGATCGTCCGTGACGGTGATGAACGCACCGACCGTGCCGTTCAGCGCGGCGATGCGCCCGAGGGCGGCTTCGGTCAGTTCAACGGACGAGACCTGCCCCGCTCGCAGCGCGGCGGCGGCCTCCTGGATGGTGATCGGCAGCGTCACGGTTACGCCCCCTTCGCCAGGGCGACCGGGGTGAAGACCAGCGCCGGCTCCTCGTAGCGGACCTCCTCGATGTAGAGCGAATCGGTCGCCTCGCGGAGCATGGGGTACATCTCCACGAACGCCTTGAACTCGTCCTCGCTCACGGTCAGGCCGGCGGCCTCCAGCATGGCGCGGACAGCGGCCGGAACATCCTTCGGTACGGGCATCTGCGGACTCCGATTCGGGACTAGGCGGACGCGACGAGCACGGGCGAGGTCGCCCGGGGCTCCGTCGAACCCTCGACGTAGAGATGACAGGCCACGCGGTGGCCCTCTGCAGCCTCGACGATGGGCGGGCGCTCCTGCGCGCAGACCTCCATCGCATACGGACAACGGGTGCGGAAGCGGCAGCCGGACGGCGGGTCGAGCGGGCTCGGCAGCTCGCCCTCCAGTGGCGGCGCGGTCGGCGCCTCCTCGTCACCCAGCCGTGGGGTGGAGGCGAGCAGCGCCTGCGTGTACGGGTGCAGCGGCTTTGCGTAGAGCCTCGCGGAGTCCGTCATCTCCACGGCCTGGCCGAGGTACATGACGAGCACCTCGTCGCTCATGTACTGGACCACGTTCAGGTCGTGGCTGATGAACAGGTAGGTGAGGCCCAGCTCCTGCTGCAGGTCCTTCAGCAGGTTCAGCACCTGCGCCTGCACGGACTTGTCGAGCGCGGACACCGCCTCGTCGCACACCACGAGCCGCGGCGAGAGGGCGAGCGCGCGGGCGATGTTCACGCGCTGCCGCTGGCCGCCCGACATCTGGTGCGGGTAGTAGGACGCGTGGTTGGCGTGCAGGCCCACCTGCTCCAGCAGCCAGCGCGTCCGCTCCTCCTGCTCCTCTTTCGAGAAGCCGTGCACCTTCATCGGGAACGAGATGATCTCGCCGATGGAGGCGCGCGGGTTCAGCGCGGAGTGCGGGTCCTGGAAGACCATCTGCATGTTGCGGCGCAACTCGCGCCGGTCGTCCGGCGTCTGCGGCGACTCTCGCTGCGCGCGGACGTTGCGGCCCTCGAACAGCACGTCGCCCTCATCGATGTCGATGAGCCCGAGGATGAGCCGCGCCGCGGTGGACTTACCGCAGCCGGACTCCCCCACGATGCCCACGGTGGTGCCGTGCTTCACCGTGAACGAGAGGCCGTCCACGGCGGAGACGTAGCCCTTCGTGAAGGGGCTCAACCGCACGGGGAACTTCTTGGAGACGTTGCGGACCTCGAGCAGGGGGGGACGGCCGGGATCGCCGTCCACCACAGCCACCAGCGGGTCGGTCTCGACGGTCAGAGAGGTCATGGCGCGCTCCTATCCCCGCACGTCCAGCGAGTCGCGGATCGCGTCCGCGAGCAGGTTGAACGAGATGGACGTCAGGAAGATGAAGAAGCCCGGCAGCGCCGCCACCCACGGGTTGACGTAGATGGTGCCGCGGAGGGCGTTGAGCATGAATCCCCACTCCGGCGCCGGCGGCTTCACGCCCAGGCCGAGGAAGGAGAGGCTGGCCGCGATCACGATCGACAGGCCCACGAGGCCGGACGCGTAGACGAAGATCGGGCTGAAGATGTTCGCCAGCACCTGCGTGAGCAGGATCTTCGGCGTGCTCGCCCCCGTGAGGCGCGCCGCCTCGATGTACTCGGCGACGACCACCCGCCGCGTCGCCGCCTCAGCCACGCGGGCGATCGGGGCGATGTAGACGACGGTCATCGCGATGATGACGTTGGTGAGGCCAGGGCCGAGCGAGGCGGAGACGGCGATGGCCAGGAGCACGGTCGGGAACGCGTACAGCATGTCCATCGCGCGCATGATCAGCGCCGCCACCCACCCCTTCACGTAGCCCGAGAAGGAGCCGAGCGCCGTCCCGATCACTGTCGCGATGACCACCGGCGTGAGGCCGGCGACGAGCGACAGGCGGCCGCCGTACAGCAGGCGCGTGAGCATGTCACGCCCCTGCTCGTCCGTCCCCAGCGGATGCCCGGCGGCGCCAAGGCCCTTGAGACGGTCCACCGGCGTCCCGACGATCGGGTCGTACGGCGTGAGCACCGGGGCGAACACCGCGCCCAGCGCCAGCAGCATCAGCACGCCAAGTGCGACGAGGCCAGTGCGGTTCTTCAGGAAGCGCCGGCGCGCCGCCTGCAGGTAGGACTCCGGCGCCGAGGGGGCGTCCGCCTCGCGCCACTTCGCGGCGATGGAGCCGGCAGGCGGGTTGAAGGTTGCCATGGTGCGCCTCCTAGGCCGCGCGCTTCTGGCGCGGGTCGAACGTGACCTGAAGGATGTCCACCGCCAGGTTCAGCAGGACGAACGTGACGGCGATGAGCAGCGTGGTCGCCTGCACCACCAGCAGGTCGCGCGCCGCGATCGCGTTGAAGACGAGCTGCCCCAGGCCCGGCCACGAGTAGATGGTCTCGATGAGGACCGACCCACCGAGCAGGTAACCCACCTGCAGGCCGGCGGTGGTGAGCACCGGCGACACTGCGTTCTTGCCCACGTGCACCAGCACCTGCCACTCGCGCAGGCCTTTCGCGCGCAGCAGTTCCACGAATTCGGCCTGGTACGTCTCCACGATGCTCGCGCGGGCCACCCGTGCCGTGATCGCGATGGTGATGAGCGACCCGGCGATGACCGGCATCACGAGGTACTTCGCGTAGTTGAAGAGCCCGTCAGCGAGGTCCGCGCGTCCGCCCGCGGGCAGGATCTTCAGTTCCGCCGAGAAGATGATGAGCAGCAGGATCGCCACCCAGAACGAGGGCACACTCAGCCCGACAATCGCCGAGCTCGTCACCACCCGGTCGATCCATCGCCCTCGATAGACCCCGGCCACCGTGCCGGCGAGCAGCCCGAGCGACAGGCCGACCGTGGCGGAGACCGCCGCCAGGACGGCGGTGTTCTTCCACGCCGTCGAGATCAACTCGGAGACGTCGCGGCGGCGGAACGGCGAGTAGCCGAAGTCGCCCTGCACCACGTTGCCGAGCCACTGCACGTATCGGACCGGCAACGGCTGGTCGAGGCCCAGCGACTCCTCGAGCGCAGCGCGGTCCTCGGGCGTGGCGTCCTGCGGCAGGAGCGCGACGAGCGGGTCGCCCGGGAGGATCGACAGCAGCAGCCAGATGAGCAGCGACACGCCCAGGAGGGTCGGGACGGCCATGCCCAGCCGGCGGAAGATCACCATCGCCATCGCAGCCTCCTAGGAGCCGGACACCAGCACACAGCGAGCGCTGTGCGAGGGGGTGAGTGAGACCAGGCCGGGGAGCGCCTCCCAGCAGCGCTCCTCCGCGACCGTGCACCGCGGGGCGAACGCGCAGCCCGGGGGCAGCTTGGCGAGGTTCGGCGGGGACCCCGGGACCGCCTCGGGGCGCTCCGTCTGTCCGGGGCGCACGTTGGCCTCCAGCAGGCCGCGCGTGTACGGGTGCTGCGGCGAGCGGACGATGTCCTCGACGGTCCCCTGCTCCACGATGCGGCCCGCGTACATCACGGCGATCTCGTCCGCGATCTCGGCGGCGACCGCCAGGTCGTGGGTGACGAAGATGACCGCCATGCCCAGGCGGCTCTTCAGATCGCGGAACAGGTCTAGCACGCGCGCCTGCACGGTGACGTCCAGCGCCGTCGTCGGCTCGTCCGCGAGCAGCAGCGTGGGGTTGGACACCAGCGCGAGGGCAATGACGACGCGCTGCCGCATGCCGCCGGAGAGCTCGAAGGGGTACGCCTTCAGCCGGCGCTCCGGTGAGGGGATCTGCACGAGCGTGAGGAGTTCGAGGGCGCGCTCCATGGCCTCCTTCTTCGAGAGGTCGCTGTGACGCCGGATCGTCTCGACGAGCTGCTGCTCCACGGTGAACACCGGGTCCAGCGCCGTCATCGGGTCCTGGAACACCATCGAGACCCACGAGCCGCGGATCTCGCTGCGCTCGCGCGGGGACATCGCGATCAGGTCGCGGCCGTTGAGGATGACCTCGCCGGAAATCTGCGCCGTGTGCGGCTGGAGTCCGAGGATCGTGCGGAGCATGGCGCTCTTGCCGGACCCGGACTCGCCGAGCACACCCAGCACCCGCCCGGGCTGCAGGTCATAGGAGACCTCGTTCACGGCGGTGAGCCAGCCGTTCTTGGTTGGGAAGCGCGTAGTCAGACCACGCACCTGCAGCAACGGCTCACCGGGCTTCAACACCGGTGCAGACGGCTGCTCAACGTCCCTGCGTAGTGGAGCCTGAACGGCCATGGGCGTCCTCCTCGTCCGTGTCGGTGATGACCGTACGGGGGGCGCGTGACGCGCTCGTGACCCGGGCGTGAATCGTGAGTGACGCTGTTCCTGCGCGAATGTTTCTGCGCTGCATCCGCCGCCTGACGCGTCACGCAGCCGTAACGAGCCAGAGACAGCCGGGAGAGCGAGGCGTCACGGAGGCTTCATCGTGCGGTCACGCGCGTGCAAATCGCGGTGCGTAGCGTGCCGTGCACCAGAGGACCCCTCGGGCCATCCGAGGGGAGAACAGTCGGAGGTGTGGTTTGAACATCAAGCGGATCCGGGGTGCGGCCCCGGCCCTGCTGGGGTTCCTCGCCGCCGCGGTGCTGACGGCCTGTGGATCGGGCGACACGGCTGCTGGCGGCGACGCCACGGCCACGCTCCCGGTCGGGTCGAACGCCGCGTCAGCGCCGGTGGACACCAGCGGGACCGGCGGCACGTTGCGCATCGGCCTCACGGCCGGCAACCTGCCGTTCCCCAACACGCCCCCCAACGAGGGCTTCGAGGGCCGGCGCTTCGTCGGCTACCAGATCTATGACGCGCTCTACCGGTGGACCACCTACCAGGGTGACACGGTGCCGGAGCCGGAGCTGGCGCTCGCCGAGTCCTTCACCCTGTCGGAGGACAACCTCACCTGGACGTTCAAGCTGCGCGAGGGTGTGACGTTCCACGACGGCACCACGTTCGACGCGGACGACACGGTCTTCCAGTACCGGCGCATCGCCGACAAGGAGTTCGAGTACTACGACGCCAACCTGGCCTCCACGAACGGCTCGTCGCTCGCGTCGATCGCCAAGTGGGAGAAGGTGGACGATTACACGATCGCCATCACGACGAAGGCCCCGAACGCCTTCCTGCCGTACGACCTCGCCTACATCTACTTCCCCTCGCCGGAGGTGGTGATGGCCGTCGGCAACGACGACTACATCAAGAGCGCGACCGGCACCGGCCCGTTCAAGATGACCAAGTACGTCGATGGCCAGGTGATGGAGCTCGAGGCGTTCGAGCAGTACTGGGACGGGCGTCCGTCGCTCGACAAGATCGTGCTGCTGCCGATGCCCGAGCCGGCGACCCGCCTCGCGGCGCTGCAGGCCGGTGACATTGACTGGGCGGAACTGCCGCCGCCGGACTCCGTCTCCCTGCTGGAGGCGAGCGGGTTCCAGATCTACCTGAAGAACTACCCGCACGTGATCACGTACCAGCTGAACACCAACGAGGGCAGCGCCCTGCACGACGTCCGCGTCCGGCAGGCCCTGAACTACGCCGTGGACCGCGAGGGCACGTCTGTCCTCATCAACAACATCGGCTTCCCCGCCACGCAGTACCTCTACGAGGGGCACCCCTGGTACGACGAGACGTGGCAGGGCTATACCTACGATCCGGAGAAGGCGAAGGCCCTCCTCGCTGAGGCCGGCTTCGCGGACGGCCTCTCGCTGAAGATGATTTACCCGACCGGCGGCTCCGGGAACATGTTCCCCGGCCCCATGAACGAGAAGCTGAAGCAGGACCTCGCCGCGGTCGGCGTCGATGTCGAACTGATCCCGCTCGAGTGGAACAACATCCTCACCGCGCTGCGCGAGGGGTTCCACAACCCGAACTGGTCGCAGTACGACATGTCGTACATCTCGCTGGCGCCGGTCGCCCCCACGGGCTTCCGCTCCTACGTGGGTGCGTACATTGCCCCGAACGGCTGCTGCAACCAGTCCGGCTACTTCTCCGAGGCGACCGACGCCCTGTACTTCCAGGCGCAGGAGACCTTCGACAAGGCGGAGCAGGACCGGCTCCTGAAGCAGTTCCAGTCCACGATGATGAAGGACGCGCCGGTCCTCGTGACCGTGCACGACCTCAACCTCCGGGTGCTCTCCCCGAAGGTGCAGGGCTTCGTCCAACCGCAGTCCTGGTTCATCGACATCCGGAAGGTGTGGATGAAGGACTAGTCCTCCACCACGCCCGGCGCTCCACGGCAGGGGCCGCCCAGGTGGGCGGCCCCTGTTGCGTCTCCACACTGCGAGAGTGGAGCCGCATCGTCGAGCCGTTGGTGGACGGCGGCATCCGCCCCGAGCCGCTCGGCGTGCGCTGGAGCGCGAGCTCGGGCTGTGAGCCGCCGTTAGCGCAGGTGCAGCACCGAGGTCAGCGTGCCGTCCGACACCGTCCCGAAGAGGTCGACCGGCTGGCCCGACCACGTGACGTCCTCCACGGACACGAGCGGCAGCCCCGTGAGGTCGAGCCCGGCGACGGCCAGCGACGTCCCCGCGCACCGAGGCGGGAGCGAGCGGGTGAGCGCCTGACAGAGGCGCGTCTCACCGTCCGCGATCACGAGAAAGCCGTTCACGCGCATCGGTTCGCCGAAGCCGCTCGACAGCGCCTGCACGACCGAGAAGTGGGGCGTGCCTGCGGCGTCGCTCGCATCAGGCCTCGGCGGCGCGGGGTTGCCGCCGGCAATGTCGGCCGGCGTCCAGCCGACCGCGCCCGTCAGCACCACCGCGAGTAGTCCACCCGCGAGCCATCGGCCGAGTCGTCGCATCGCCGCCACCTCCACACGTCGTTATGACGCAGGACGCGGCGGGATGGTTCCCGGCTAGTCCCAGGTGTGGTTCGTGAACGCCCAGTCGAGCAGGGTGCGGGCGTCCGCGTAGCGGTCGTTCGCGTTCAGCAGCACGACGTACAGACGGCGGCCGTCGCGCGTCGCGGAGGCGGCAAGCGTGCGCCCGGCCTCCTCCGTAAAGCCGGTCTTCACACCGTCGCCGCCCTGGTACTGCCCGAGGAACGCGTTCACGTTCAGCATCGACAGGTCGCGGTCACCGGTCGCGGTCCAGGAGCGCGCGTTCACCACCTCCCGGAACGCGGGCAGCGTCATCGCGTACCTCGACACCATGGCGATGTCGTAGGCGGACATGTTGTGCTGCGCGCTGCCGAGGCCGTGCGGGTCGGTGAAGGCGCTCCCCGTGACGCCGAGGCGCGCCATGAGCGTGTTCATCTGGTGCACGAAGGCCGCATCCGACCCGGCGAGGTGCCGTGCGATCGCGAGCGCCGCGTCGTTGCCGGACGGGAGCATGAGGCCGTACACGAGGTCGCGCAGCCGGAAGCAGTCACCCGGCACGAGGCCGACCACGCTGCTCCCCGGCATCTGCCGGTAGTCCACGTCCGCCACGTGTACCCACGAGTCCAGGTCGCCGCCCTCGATCGCGAGGATGGCGGTGACGATCTTCGTCAGGCTCGCCGGCGGCACCGACTCGTACGCGTTCTGGTCGTACAGCACCGCCCCGGAGGCCTCGTCGACCACGACCGCGGCACGGGCGGCCACGGACGGCGCCGGCACGCCCGTGAGGCGCGGCGCGGTGCCACGAGGCGCAGGCGCGGGGATGGTGCTGATCGCGGCGCCGTCGGTGCGCGGCTCGCAGACCAGCATGAGCGGCGTGCCGCCCGCGATCTGGCCGCCCGGGAACGCCACGAGCCACGCGCGGTTCACGAAGTCCGGCGCCCCGAACGTGAACCCGATGAGGCCGCCGCCCGGGCCGTTCGCCCAGACCGCGCGGGGCGAGCAACCCCGCGACATCGCCGTCGTCTGCACGCCGGCCGTCGTGCCGCCGCCCCACACCACGAGGCCGAACCCGCGCGAGGGCACCCCGCCGGTGAACCCCGGCGCGAGCGACGAGGCGGCGTTGCAGCCCTCGGTCAGGGGCGGGCCGGTGTACGCCTCCAGGAACTCGTCCGCCACCCAGCCGGTGCGCTGGCGGAACATGACGAACTGCCAGCGGTAACCGTCGGCGTGGGCGACGTTCGGGAGCACGGTGACGGTGGCGCCGTCCGGGATGCAATCGATGCGGGTACCCGACAGGCCCGGCACGTCACGCATGCGCAGGCACTCGCCGTCGCCACGGACGATCGCGGTACTGCCGGGCTCGAGGGGGTCGCCGCTGACGGGGCGCGAGGCGGTCTCGGTGGGCGGCGCCGCCACGGCGGCGGGGGCCAGGGGCGTCACCAGCAGGGCGAAGATCATCGCCAGCAGGGTCGCGCGAAGCGCACGGCGGCCGGGCATGCAGACGACTCCACCCCACCCGCCAGCGGATAGCATACCCCTCCCCGCACGTTCGCCGCACCGCACGCACCGATGCGGCACCGCCGTACATCGGTGATACTGCGCGCATGGCCACGACCACCGATGCCACCGTCCTCGACCTGCTCAAGCGCCGCTGGCGGCGACACCTGGACGTGTCCACCGTGCAGCAGGCGCAGGACTCCCTGGGGCTACCTCGCGACACGGCGCAGCGGCTCCGCCTCTTCGCCGCGCTCCAGCGCTCGAAGGCGGCGTGGAAGCCGGTCGCCGGGTACGGCGCCACGCCCTACACGCTCACGCTCACCGAAGACGAGAAGCTCGTCGCACGTCACCTCGTGGATGGCGTCTCGCTGGCCGAGGCGACCGAACGCGCGGGGCTGGACGAGGCGGACGCGAACATCGCGCGGCGCGTCCTGACGGCGACCGGGTTCCTCGTCCGCGGGCGGATCGCGCCGGACCTGTCGCGCTTCCTGCAGGGGACGGGACTCCAGTTCCATACCGTGCGCGTGGAGGGCGAAGCCGCCTTCAACGTCCCCTGAGCGGTCGACTTCTTGCTGCTGGTCAGCGGCAACTACCCCGACCACCGGCTCACCATCGAGGACGCCTGCACGCAGACGCACCGGCGGATGCGCGTGCGGTTCGAGGACGGCGAGGTCTCCGGCACCGACCCGGAGTCGCTCTACCTGCTCCGGGGCGGGACCTGAGGCACCAACAATCTCTTCTGGTCAGAAGAGGACGCGCGCACCTGGCTCACCACCCACCCGGACGCCTTCCCGGAAGGCGAGCGGCTGGCGCTCTACTTCGAGGCGATGCGTGAAGCGTCGATCTCGCTCAAGAACGTGGAGGCGCTGCGCCGTTCCACGGATGAGTACCGCACGATGATCCAGGCCGGGCTGAAGAAAGTGCGCGCGCGCCAGCGCCGCCGGAACAGCGCCTAGCGCCCGGCCTCGAGGTCTTCTCGGAACGCCTCCACCGTGCGCCGCATGCCGTCATCGAGCGCCACGCGCGCCGACCACCCCCACGCCTCGCGAGCGCGGGAGGTGTCCAGGGCGATCCGCTCGATGTCCCCGGGACGCCGCGGCCCCATCACGGGCGGGCGCTCGTAGCCACAATGCGCGGCCAGTACATCGAAGATCTGGCGCGTGCTCGTCTCGACACCGGTGCCGACGAGGCACATCGCGCCCTCGGGCGCGGTCGCGGCGGCGACCTGCGCCTCCACCACATCGGCGACATACACGTAGTCCCGCGTGTCGGTGCCGGGCGCGAAGATCGTCACGTCCTGCCCGCGCAGCATGCGCTGCGCGAAGATCGCCACGACGCCCGCCTCGCCGTGCGGGTCCTGCCACGGGCCATAGATGTTGGACGGCCGCACCGAGGCCACCGACATGCCGGTCTCCGCCTCGATGATCGCGAGATAGCGCTCCGCGGCGACCTTCGACGCGCCGTAGAACGAACGAGGGGCGACGGGCGTCTCCTCCGTCGCGGGGACGTGTGGCGGCTGACCGAACATCGCGCCGCCGCTGGAGGTGAACACGAAGCGACGCGTCCCCGCCGCCCCAGCAGCGTTCGCGAGCAGCACCGTCGCGAGCACGTTCGTCTCGATGTCGAGGCGCGGCTCGCGCATGGAAACGGAGACCGACACCTGCGCGGCGAGGTGGAACACGACCTCCGGCCGCACCTCCTGCATCACGCGCGTCACCGCCGCCTCGTCGCGGATGTCGGCGCGGACGTCACGGTAGCCCTCGAACGGGCGGCGCTGCGGGGCCTGGTCGAGGCCGGTGACCTCGTGGCCGTCCGCCACGAGTCGCCGCACGAGGTGGCTCCCCACGAAGCCGGAGGAGCCGGTGACCAGGACGCGCACGCTTATCCCCTTCTGATGATGACGAACGAATCGGTCCGCAGGTGCCCGACCAGCGTGTTCACGAACGCCGGCGCGCCGGGGACGTAGGTGAGCCATTCACCGGTGCTCGCATCCTGCCCGTAGATCGCCGCCACACGGTACGGCTGCCGCGCGGCAAGCGCCTGCGGGTGTGTGACGCCGGAGACGCCCGCCGCCCAGTGTTCGCCCGGGAGCAGCGGCACCACGCGCGCGGCGCCCTCCACGCGCTCGGCCCGCACCACCGTCCGGTGCGAATAAGAGGCGTCCGAGGGATCGAACGCCCCGGTACAGGTGAAGAGCGTCACCGTGTCGACCCGCACGTTGCGCGACCAGATCGACCGCCAGCGCGGCGAGTCCTCCGCCACGCGCTCGGTGGACGTGACCAGGTAGGTGTACGTCCGGGTGCCCCGCGTGACCTGCACGGTGTCACCGAGCGCGAGCCGCCCAATGCCCTCGAACACCCCGGGACCGCGGTAGCGAACGCCCGCGTACGGGACGCGCGCGTTGTAGTCGACGTGCCCGGAGAAGACGGCGTTCCCGCCCGATCCCGGCGCGCCACCCATGCCCGGGTAGTTGCTGAAGTCATACCAGGCCACGTCCGCGGGGCCGTACGGGTTCGGCATCGCCTCGTCCGGCGGGATGACGTGCGCGGCCACCGCCGCATCGACGCCAATCGCGGGGATGAGGAGCCGCGCGTACGTGGCCTGCGAGGGCTGCCCGGCGCTCGACACGAACGCCGCCAGCCCTGGCGGCGTCGCCTGGACCGGCGCGGCGGAGAGGCCGGCGGCGAGCAGCACCACCGCAGCCGCAGCGCCGAACGACAGGCGGCGCACGGGGCGCCTAGACACGCTCCACCCGGTCAAGGTCGAGCACGAACAGCACCGCGCCGCCCACGCGCACGTCCACCATCGCCGCGGGGCCCGCCTCAAGCTCGTCGGCGAAGGGGAGCGCCGTCAGCGGCATCTGCTCCACCACCTCCGGGAACTCGCGATGCAGCAGCGCGACGAGGTCCGGCACCTTCTCCACGGGGATCGCGCTGAACACGGTCGCGCTGCCGCGCTTCAGGAACCCGCCCGTCGAGCCGATGCGGGTGGCGCGGAAGCTCTGCTCCGCCATCTTCGCCAGCAGCCGGTCGCCGTCCTGCGAGGGGACGATGACGATGCAGAACTTCATCGGCCCGGGGACCTCGGCCATCACGTCCTGCCTTTCCGCCGGCCCGCGCCGGCGCGCCTCACTCCGCGCGGTTCGGGAACTCCGCCCGCACGGTTGCGTCTTTCTCCGCGACGGCGTCGATGAGCGCGGCCTGCGCCGCCGCCACCTTCGCGCGGATCGCCTCGTCCTGCGCGCCGAGGATCCGAGCGGCGAGCAGCCCGGCGTTGCGCGCGTTGCCGATCGCCACCGTCGCCACCGGCACGCCGGCCGGCATCTGCACAATCGAGAGGAGCGAGTCCATGCCGTCCAGGTACTTCAGCGGCACCGGGACGCCGATCACCGGCAGCGGCGTGACGGACGCCAGCATCCCCGGCAGGTGGGCCGCGCCGCCCGCCCCGGCGACGATCACCTTCAGACCGCGCGCCACCGCGGTCTGGCCGTACTCCAGCATCCCGGCGGCGGTGCGGTGCGCGGAGACCACGCGCACCTCGTGCGGGATGTCGAACTCGGCGAGGGCCTCCGCGGCCGCCCGCATCACCGGCAGGTCGGAGTCGCTCCCCATCACGATGCCCACCACCGGGCGCGGCTGGCTCATTCGGCCCTCCCCGTCAGCAGCGCGGCGGCGCGCATCGCGCGCTCGCGCGTCTCCACCGGGTCGTCGCCCAGCGCGTTCACATGCCCGATCTTGCGCCCCGGCCGCACGCCCTTGCCGTACAGGTGCGGGTGGACGCCCGGCGCCGGCTGCTCCAGGGCCCGCACCATCCTCGGCGCGAGGCTCTCCGAGTCCGCACCGAGCAGGTTCGCCATCACCACCGCCGGCGCCAGCAACGAGACGTCGCCGAGCGGCCAGTCCAGCACCCCACGCAGGTGGTTCGCGAACTGCGAGGTCTGCGACCCATCGATCGAGAAGTGCCCGGAGTTATGCGGGCGCGTCGCGATCTCGTTGATCAGCACCTCGTCCGTCTCGGACCAGAACAACTCGGTCGCCACGATACCGGTCGCCCGCGTGAGTTCCGCGACGCGGCGACCGATCTCCAGCGCGCGCTCCGCGACCGCGTCCGGCACCGGCGCCGGCGCCAGTACCTCGTGGCAGATGCCGTCGCGCTGCACCGTCTCGACGACCGGGTAGACCGCGGTCTCGCCGCCGGGACGCCGTGCGACGAGGACGGCGAGTTCCTTGCGAATGCGCACGAAGCGTTCCGCGATCAGCGCGACGCCGCGCTGTCCGGCCTCGGCCGCGAGGTTGGCGGCAGCGTCCGGGCCGTCGATCACCCACACGCCGCGCCCGTCATAGCCGCCGCGCTGCGCCTTCACCACGACCGGCCACCCGCCGAGGCGTTGCGCGAACGCCTCGATGTCCGCGGCGGTCGCGACCTCTTGGAACTCGGGCACCGGCAGGCCGGCGGCAGAGAACTCGCGGCGCTGGTGCGCCTTGTCCTTCGCGAAGGCGAGCGTGAACGGCCCGGGCCGCACTACCCCGCCCGCAGCCTCGATGCGCTGGAGCGCCTCCAGGTTCACGAGTTCGTGGTCGAGCGTGACGGCATCGCAGCCGGCGGCGAAGGCGACCAGGTCATCGATGGAGTCGGGGGAGCCGATCACCACGTCCGGGCAGACGCGCGCGGCGCTGTCGTCCGCGCGCTCCGCGAGGACGCGCACGCCAATGCCGAGCGGGATCGCGGCCTGGATCATCATGCGGGCGAGTTGCCCGCCGCCCACGATCCCCACCACCGGGAAGCCGTCCGGGGTCATGCCGCCTCCGTCTCCGTGCGTGCCGCCATCCTACCTGACCCTTCCCCCCAGACGTATCATCCCCGGGCTCAGGAGGAGACGAACCATGCCCGGAACCACCGCCGTCGAACGCACCGTGGAGGCCTTCCTCCCGCACGCGGACAGCGAGGACATCTCCAACCCGATCCACTCCAGCGCCACCGCGCAGAAGTACGGCTTCAAGGCCGCGCTCGTCGGCGGCGTCACGGTCTGGGGCTGGGCGACGCCGACCATCCTCGAGGCGCTCGGGCCGGGCTGGCTGGACCGTGGTTGGGCGGACTTCGCGTTCCGCCAGCCGACCTACCCCGGCGACACGCTCGCCGTGCGTGTGGCCCCCGGCTCGGACGCCGGGCCGGACGCCTGGTCGGTGACGATGACGAACCAGGACGGCGTGCTCTGCGTCGTCGCCTCGGTCGGCCTCGGCGACGCGCCGTGGATCGAGGAGTACCGGACGCCGGGGAGGATGACCGGGGCCGCCTCGCCCGACCCGAAGCCGGGGCTGCTGCTGGCGGAGGCGCCGGTCGGCCAGGACTGGCGCCCGATGTCGGAGGAGACGCCGGTGCCGGAGATGCAGCACTTCGCCTCCCACAACCAGCGCAGCAACGACCCGATCTTCACCGGGGACCGCCCGCGCCTCCACCCGGCGTTCATCGCCGGGCGCGCCGAGCGGATCATGCGCCACAACGTGTCGCTGCCGAACTCGATCCACACCCGCAGCCGTATCCAGCACCTGGCCCCCGCCTACGCGGGCCAGCGCGTCACCACCGGTGCGCACTTCCTGGAGGCGTACGAGCGCAAGGCGCACCACATCGCCAACTTCGACTGCCTGGTGCAGGGACAGGACGGCACGCCGCTCGCGCGGCTGCGGCACTGGACGATCTTCCGGGTCGCCCCGGCCTCGGAGCGCGCGGGCTAGGCGACCGCCTCGAACGGTGGGGGCGGCGGCCCGTCCCCCCACCACTCCACCTCCGGCACCAGCCGCACGCCGAACCCCTCCGCCACCCGCCGCTGCACCTCGCCCATCACGCCGAGGACATCGGCGGTCGTGGCGGTGCCGTCATGCACGATGAAGTTCGCGTGGAGCGTGCTGACCGAGGCGCCGCCGACGCGCAGCCCCTTGCACCCCGCCGCCTCGATCAGGCGTCCCGCGTGGTCGCCGGGCGGGTTCCGGAACACCGACCCGTTGTTCGGCTCCGCCGTTGGCTGCGTGCGCTGCCGGCCCTCCAGCAGACGTCGCATCTCCGCCTCGCACTCCGCGCGCGGGCGCGGCGTCAGCGTGAGCCGCGCCGCGAGCACCACGTCGCCGGAGCCGCGCAGCGAGGTCTCCCGATAGCCGAATCGGATCGCCTCGCGCGGCAGCGTCAGGCGCGCGCCATCGCGCAGCACCTCGACCGCCGTCACGAGGTCGCCGATCGCGCGGCCGTCACCGACGCCGGCGTTCGTCTGCAACGCCCCGCCCACCGTGCCCGGGATGCCGATCGCGAACTCCAGCCCGCCGAGGTCGCGCTCCGCCGCCTGCCGTGCGAGCGCCGGGAGCATCACGCCGGCACCCGCGTGCGCCTCGGCGCCCTCGAAGGTGACGCGGCCGCACGCTCGGCGGAGCGAGAGGACGACCGCGCGCAGGCCCTCGTCCGCGACCAGGAGGTTCGAGCCGCCGCCCATCACGCGCAGCGGCAGCCCCACATCGCGCGCCCACGCGGCGATGCGGCCCACGGTGTCCAGGTCCTCGGGCGTGCCGAAGTAGGCCGCGGGGCCCCCGAGGCGGATGTAGGTGTGGCGGGCCAGCGGCTCGTCGCGCGTCAGCCCGAGGTCGGGCGGCGCGTCGGGGAGTGGGGGCGGCGTGGGTGCCATCCGCCGATCCTAGCGGCGCACGGCCTCGGTCCGCCTCATCCCGCCAGCGCGGGCCGCCTCGTGTGCCAGTCCGTCACCTGCTGCACCGCGTGGGCGATGCGGAGCGCGGTCGCGTCCTGCCAGCGGGCGGCGCTCACCATCAGGCCCGTGGGCAGGCCGTCGCCGTCGAAGCCGTTCGGGAGGCTGATCGAGGGCTGCCGGTTCTGGTTGAACACGCTCGTGTTGCGGAACTTGAGCGGCTGTGGCGGCTCCGCCGTAGGGTCGGGGGCGATCGGCTCGGCGACCTGCGGCGAGGTAGGCGTGACGTAGGCGGCGTACCCACCGTCCGCCAGCGCGTGCTCGTACCGCTGCTCCATCAACTTCCGGAAGTCCAGCGCGCGCTGGTAGGCGACCGCCTTCACCTCGAACCCGCGGTTCATCATCGTGCGGATCGGCTCGCTCACCGTCGGCGGCACGTCGTCCAGGATCTTCTCGTTGTAGGAGGCGGCCTCGGTCATCATGATCGGCTGCATCTCCGCCCGCCAGTCGTCGAACCCGGCCATCGGCTCCACCTCGCCGATCTCGACGCCGAGCGCCCGCAGCACGCCGAGCGACCCCTCGAACGCATCGAGGACGGCCGGCTGGCACTCCGCCAGCAGCGACGGCACGATGGCGACCTTCAGCCCGGCCACCGGCACGTCGATGCCGGCGGCGTAGTTCTCGTGCGGCCGCCGCACGGAGTCCAGGTCGCGCGGGTCGTACCCGGCAAGCACGGTGAGCATCAGCGCACAGTCAAGCGCGCTCCGCGTCATCGGCCCGGCGTGGTCGAGCGTGAGCGACAGCGGCAGCACGCCGCCTCGCCCCACGAGGCCATGCGAGGGCTTGTGGCCGGTGATGCCGCAGAACGCGGCCGGGATGCGGATGCTGCCACCGGTGTCCGTGCCCAGCGCGCCCAGTGCCTGCCCGGCCGCGACCGCGGAGCCGGAGCCGCCGGATGACCCCCCCGGCACCCGTTCGGTGTTCCACGGGTTCCGCGAGGGCCCGTAGTGCGCGTTGTTCGTGGTGCCGCCCAGCGCGAGTTCATGCGTGTTCGTCTTGCCGACGATGACGGCGCCGGCCTGTCGCAGCAACCGGACCGTGGTCGCGTCCTGCGCCGGGACGCGCTGCCGGTAGGCGCCGGTGCCGCCGGTGGTGATGACCCCGGCCGTGTCGTACAGGTCCTTCACGCCGATCGGGATGCCATCGAGCGGGCCGAGGAGCGTGCCGGCCGCGGCGCGCTGCTCGGCCGCGCGGGCCTCCGCCAGCGCCGAGGCGCGCATCAGCCGGTTGTAGGAGTTCAGCCGCCCGTCCGTCGCCTCGATGCGGCGGAAAACCGCCTCGGCCAGTTCGACCGGCGAGAGTGACTTCGAGGCGATGAGCGCGCCGGCCTCGGCGATGGTGAGGTAGACGAGATCCTGGTCGGACATGGGGCCTCCGCTTCCAGCGGCATCCTACGCCGAGCGCGTTTCGCGCAGATGGCCGCGAGGTCACCGGCCGGTCGCCGCGAGATTGACCGGGCGCGAGGCCGCCTCGTACGCTCGCCCGCGTCCACGCCCCACCCCTCCACGAGATGATCGGCACCCGATGATCGATTTCGGCCTCGTCAACGCGGTCGATGCGGAAGCGATCGGCCAACCCGGCCAGCGCACGTTCCGCCTCCGCGCCCGCAGCGGCGACTCCTACGCGGCGCTCTGGATCGAGAAGGAACAACTGGCCGAACTCGGGCGGCTGTTCTCGCAGCTCCTCGCGGAGCGCTCGAAGTTGCGCGGCCGCCCGGCCGGCACACCGGAGGCGGTCGGGAACTTCCCGCAGCGCCCGCAGGTGGAGATGCAGGTGGTGCGCCTGGGCCTGGACTACGACGGCGACCAGGAGCAACTCATCCTGCTGGCGGACGACCAGCCGGCGATGGAGCGCGGCGATACCCCCGCGTTCCGCCTGGCGATGTCGCGAGACCAGGTCGTCGCCCTCATCCGGCTGATCGAGGAGATCGTCACCGCCGGCCGGCCGATCTGCCCGCTCTGCAAGCAACCGCTGAACTTCGAGGGCGAGCAGCACTTCTGCCCGCACACCAACGGCCACTCGAAGCACCTCGAAGTCCCTGCCGCCGAGGACGACGATGACGACGACGAGTAGCCCCGGGCGCTGATGCCGGTCAACGAAACGGGCGAGGCCGCTGGCCTCGCCCGTTTCGTCTTCAGCCGTGAGCCGCGCTAGTCGTGCGCGCGGATGAGCAGCACGGAGGCGGTCGGGGTGTTGCGGACCACGTGGTCCGCCACCGAGCCCATGATCACGCGCCGGATGCCGGAGCGGCCGTGCGTGGCGATCACCACCACGTCCGCGCCTTCCTTCTCCACGGCCTCCACGATCTGGTCACCCGGGGAGCCCTCGCGCACCACGGTGGTGACGTTCGTCACGCCGTCCTTCGCCAGGGTCGCCTTCGCCGCGTCCAGGTTCGCCTGCGCGGCCTGGCGCTGGGCCTGCACCGCCTCGCGTGCAATCTCGACGGTGATCGTGCCCATCGAGATCGGCTCGATCGTCGCCCCGGAGGCCTGCGAGATGATCTGCGCTTCGGAGTCGATGACCTGCAGGACCACCACCGGGGAGCCGGTTGCCTTCGCGAGTGCGCTTGCGTGGGGGATGGCCTGGGTCGCGACCTCGGAGCCGTCCAGCGTCAGAAGGATCTTCTTGTACATCGGCGCGCCTTCGTTCTACCTCATCGTCCTCCCGGCGGAGCGCCGGGCCGGAGCGGTCGCAACCTTCCCGCGGCCTGCGGCCGCATCATAGGCTTGGAGATCAGGGTGCGCCATCCACCCCGGCGTCCGCGCTGCCAGCCACCTCGGCCGCCCGTCGCTGCCACCACAGCGCCCCGAGCGCGGCTGCCTGGAGCAGGATGACGAGCGTCAGCGGCGTCCGGTACGAGCCCGTCAGGTCCACCGCCACGCCCGCCCCCCACGCCCCCGCCGCCTGCGACAGGCTCCCGATGACCGTGGACACCCCCGTGAGCGTGCCCAGGCGCGCGTCGCCGTAGACCTCCGCCTGGAACAGCCCGTTGAGCGGCGACAGCAGCCCCAGCGTCATGCCGCAGAGCGCCGCGTAGCCGAGCGCCAGCGCCGAGGTCGCCCCGCCGCCCATCGCCGCGAGCAACATCGCCGTGCCGAGCGTCGCGCCGCCGTAACAGAGCGCAATGCTCCCCCGGACACCGAAGCGCGCCACCAGCGGCGTCATCAGGAGGCGACCCGGGATCTGGAACGCGCCGCGCGCCCCCGCAAAGCCGGAGGCCGCCGCCAGCGTCAGACCCGCCGCCTGCATCGCCGCCACCTGGTGCAGCAGCAGCGCCGAGGAGGCGAGCCCCGCGAGCGAGGAGACGAGGAGCAGCCGATGCACCGCCGGCATCCTCAGCGCCGACCACACGCTCCCGGTCCCCCTCGTTCCGGCGGCCGGACGGGCCGCCGCGGGCGCGCGCACCAGCAGCGCACCGGGCGCGGCACACAGCACGAGCAGGACGACGAGGCCCCGTAGCGCACCGCGCCACCCCCACTCCTCGATCATCGCGCCCGCCACCGGGTAGAAGATCGGGCTCGCGAGCGCGCCGAGGAGTGTCAGCACGGAGAGCGCGCCCGCCCGTCGTTCCGGGTAGAGGCGCGAGACCACCGGCATCGTGACGTTGTAGTAGAGCCCGCCCGCCACGGCGGCGCCGCCGACCGCCCACGCCGCGACGAACTGCCACGCCTCGGTCGCCCACGACGCGAGGAGGAAGGCGCTCGCACCGACCGCCAGCGCCGGCGCCAGCAGCAGCGCCGATCCGCGCCGGTCGAACCAGCGCCCGCCGATCAGCGCCACCGCGCCCGACCCCACGACGCCGATCGAGAAGCCGGCGGCGACCGTCCCGGCGCCCCAGCCCGTCTCGTCACTGATCTGCGGGATCAGGACACCGATCGAGTAGTACGCAACGCCGTACGCCCCGATGGTCACCATCCCCATCAGGAACGCGGCCCACCAGAGCCTGACGCGGTCCACCACGGCTGCCGTCCTGTCCGAGGGGCGTCCGAGCCGCGAGTATCGCCTACAGGCGCGCGTGCGCGGGGTCGCGCAACGCCGGGATCACCTCCGCGCCCATCAGCCGGATCGAGCGCATCACCAGTGCGTGGTCGATCCCACCCACCGCCATGGGCGCGCTGATGTGCGTCACGCCGAGCGCACCGAGCGCCGCGAACTGCGCGCGTACCTTCTCCGGGCTTCCGGCGAAGAACACCTCCCGGAACGCCTCGTCCGGTGGGGACGTGTCCACCGTGGGATCGATCACCCCACCGACGACCGACTCGGAGAGCAGGGCCCCGGCACCGGCGCGCTGCCAGCGCACCGGCCCCACCGCCGCGCTCGCCTCCTCGTCAGTCGCCGTCACGAGCGTGGAGCACTGCGCGACGACCTCGGGGACCTCGTCCGCCCGTCCGTGCGCGGCGAGTGCGGCGAGTGCGGCGCGGTACGCCTCCACCTGACGGCCCACCGAGGCGAGTCCCCCGGCGGCGGAGATGATCGGCGTCATCCGATGACGCGCGGCCAGCGCGAACGACTCGGCGCTGGATCCGGCGAGCCAGAGCGGCGGGTGCGGCTGTTGCAGCGGGCGCGGCACCACCGTGGTCGGCTTCGGGACGCGCACGTGCCGGCCCTCGTAGGTGAAGTCGGTCGCCGTCCACGCCTGCAGCAGCACCTCGAGCGACTCGTCGAAGACGGCGCGCGAGTCCGCGGCGGGGACGGCGAACCGCTCCTGCTCGAACGGGACGAAGCCGCGCCCAATGCCCGCGATGAAGCGGCCGCCGCTCAACTGGTCCACCACCGCCATCTCCTCGGCCAGGCGCAGCGGCTGCCACTCCGGCAGCACCGCCACGCCCGTACCGATGCGGATGCGCGAGGTGGCCCGCGCAATCTCGAGCGCCGCGATCAGCGGGGCCGGACCCTCGCTGTAGTTCGAGAAGTGGTGCTCCGCGAGCAGGATGAAGTCGAAGCCCGCCTCCTCCGCCGCCACCGCCTCGCGGATGCCCTCTTCGAACATCTCGCGCCACGGACGGCGGCCGCGGTTCGCCCACTCCATGAACAGGCCGAACTGCATCGCGCTACTCCGGCTTCGTGGCGGTGATGTACGCGGAGACGATGCCCTGCTCGTTGTCGGTGTAGTCCGCGGCGACCTGCACGAAGCCGGCCGCGCGCAGCCCGTCCAGGTACTCCTCCACCTGCGGGGCGCCGGCGACGCACGCCGCCCACTCAGCGCGGCTCGCCGCCACGTCCGCCGGGATCGGGCGCGTCCACACCATGTCGGAGGCGCGGAAGCGGCCGCCGGGGCGCAGCACACGGAACGCCTCCGCGAAGACGCGTGGCTTGTCCGGCGACAGGTTGATCACGCAGTTCGACATGATCACGTCGAAGTGGCCGTCCGCGAACGGGATGTCCTCAATCTCACCGAGGCGGAAGCGGACGTTGCCGAGGCCCAGTTCGCCGGCGTTGTGCCGCGCCAGCGCCACCATGTCCGGCGTCATGTCCAGCCCCCACACCTCGCCGGCCGCGCCCACCTGGCGCGCCGCGAGGAAGCAGTCGATGCCGCCGCCGGAGCCGAGGTCGAGCACCCGCTCGCCCTCGCGCAGTTCGGCCACCGCCAGAGGGTTGCCACACCCCGCCGAGGCGAGCGTGACGCTGTCCGGCAGCGTCTCCACGTCCGCGGAGGCGTAGTAGCGCTGCGCGGCGGTCAGCTCGCGCCCCACGCTGTCCGCCGAGCAACAATCGTCGCCGCAGCACGCCGCATCGGTCGCGCTGGCCAGCGACACGAACTCCAGCGGCTGCGCCGCGGCCGCCGAGGGCGCCTCGGACGTTGCGCCGGGCGCGCAGCAGTCGTCGCCACAACAGGCCGCGTCTGCGGCCGCGGCGCCACCGACGCCGGCGACCTCCATCGCGCGGCGCGCCCGCGCGCCGTAGTGGTCCACCACGGTGCGCTTCACCTCGCGGGCGTCCTGCGGGGCGGCCATCTGCTCAGCCATCGTCCCGATCCTTCCTCGCGCGCGCAGCATGGCTGCACGCGGCATTGATGTCCATCGATGTAGAGGATCAGCCGTGCATCGACATCTGTCAATATCGATGGCCATCGAATCCGTGGTATCCTTTCGGGCATGGACACCAGCGTCACCCACGCCCTCCCCCTGCTCGACGCCATCCCCGAGGCGTCCGAGGCGTGCTGCCCGCCGCTCCTCGGCGGCGCGCTGTCCGAGGACGAAGCGGCGCAGGCCGCGCGCGTGTTCAAGGCGCTCGCCGACCCCGCGCGGGTTCGACTGCTCTCGATCGTCGCCGCCTCCGCGGGCCATGAGGCGTGCGTGTGTGACCTGACCGGCGCGCTCGACCTCTCGCAGCCGACGATCAGCCACCACCTCAAGGTGCTGAAGGACGCCGGCCTGCTGGAGCGCGAGCGCCGCGGCTCCTGGGCCTACTACCGCCTGCGCCCGGAGACACTGACGGTCCTCTCGCGCGCCCTCTGCCCGTAGCCGCGGATCGTCGATTGGCTCGCTGACCCCTCGCAGGGGGCGCGGTACGATGCGGGTTCGACCCCATCTGCGACCGCCCTCGGCCGCGCCGCCCTGCGAGGAGTTCCCCCATGGCCTTCGACCCGCGACACCGGAGCCACACGCTGGTGGACGGGCCAGAGCGCGCCGCCGCCCGGTCCTACTTCCACTCCGTCGGCTACACGGCGGAGGACCTCAAGAAGCCGCTGGTGATGGTCGCGCACGAGTGGATCGGCACCATGCCGTGCAACTACTCGCAGCGGGCGCTGGCCCAGCGCGTCATGGCCGGGATCCGCGCCGCCGGCGGCACGCCGATGGAGGTGAACACCGTCTCGATCTCGGACGGCATCTCCATGGGCACGGAGGGCATGAAGGCCTCCCTGATCTCCCGCGAGATCATCACGGACTCCATCGAACTCTGCGGCATCGGCTACTCGTTCGACGCGGTCGTGATCATCGTCGGCTGCGACAAGACGATCCCCGCCGGCGCCATGGCGCTGGCACGCCTGAATATCCCCGGCATCGTCCTCTACTCCGGCTCCATCGCCCCCGGCCGGTGGGAGGGGAAGGACGTCACGATCCAGGACGTGTTCGAGGGCGTGGGCCAGCACTCCGCCGGCAACCTCTCGGACGAGCGTCTCGCCGCCCTCGAGGCGGCCGCCTGTCCCGGCGCCGGCGCCTGCGGCGCGCAGTACACCGCCAACACCATGGCCACGGTGATGGAGTTCATGGGCCTCTCGCCGATGGGCTCCGCCACCCCCGGCGCGACCGACCCCGTGAAGGACGACATCGGCGAGCGCGCCGGCGCGCTCGTGATGGACGTGCTGCGCCGAGGGGTGCTGCCGCGCGACCTGATCACGCGGAAGTCGCTGGAGAACGGCATCATCTGCGCCGCCTCCACCGGCGGCTCCACCAACGTGGTGCTGCACCTGCTCGCGATCGCCGCGGAGGCGGGCGTGGAGCTCGACATCGACGACTTCGACCGCATCTCGGACCAGACGCCGCTCATCGGTGACCTGCGGCCGGGCGGCCGCTACGTGGCGCTGGACTGGGACCGCGCCGGCGGCACGCCGCTGCTCGCGAAGCGGCTGCTGGAGGCCGGGAAACTGCACGGCGACGTCATGACCGTCACCGGCAAGACGATCGCGGAGGAAGCGGCCAGTGCCGTCGAAACCCCCGGCCAGGACGTGATCCTGCCGGTGGAGCGCGCGCTGAAGCCGACCGGCGGCCTGGTGATCCTGAAGGGCTCGCTCGCGCCGAACGGCGCCGTGATCAAGGTCGCCGGCCACGAGCGCCTCAACCACGAGGGCCCGGCGCGCGTCTTCGAGTCGGAGCCGGAGGCGATGGCGGCGGTGCTGGAGCACCGCATCAACCCCGGCGACGTGCTGGTGATCCGCAACGAAGGCCCCGTGGGCGGCCCCGGCATGCGCGAAATGCTCGGCGTGACCGCCGCCCTCGTTGGTGCCGGGCTCGGCGAGACGGTGGCGCTGCTCACGGACGGCCGCTTCTCCGGCGCGACGCGCGGCCTGATGGCCGGGCACGTGGCGCCCGAGGCGGCCGTGGGCGGCCCAATCGGCGCGGTCCAGGAGGGCGACCGGATCGTCATCGACATCCCGAACCGCCGCCTGGACGTGGACGTGCCGGCGGACGAGATCGCGCGACGCCTGGCGAACCGCACGCCGCTGCCCCCGCGCTATACGCACGGCGTCTTCGCGAAGTACGCCCGCACCGTCACGCAGGCCGACCGCGGCGCGATCACGCGCTAGGACGGCCCGATGATCCTCGTCGCGGGGGCGGGGGGATGCGTCGGCTCGGCGTTGGTCGCCGGGCTCGAACGCACCCCCGCCCCTGACGGCGCACCTCGCACCCTCCGCGCCTTCGTCCGCCGCGAGTTCGACGCCCTCCGCCTCCGCGACCGAGACATTGAGGCGGTGACCGGCGACGCCGTCACCGGACGCGGACTGGACACCGCGATGCGCGGCGTCCGCACGCTCGTCTACCTCATCCACACGCTCGACCGCCCCGGCGATGTCGTCGCGAACGACCTCGAGGCGGTGCAGAACACGCTGATCGCCGCACGGGCGGCGGGCGTGGAGCGGGTGATCTACCTCGGGCATCTCGCCGCGCAGGGGGAGGCGACCTCGCAGCACCTCGTCGCACGGTGGGCCACGGAACTCGCGGTGCGCCAGTCCGGCCTCGGCTGGACGGTGCTGCGCGCGCCGTTCATCGTCGGCGGCGGCAGCACACTCTTCGAGTCGATGCGTCGCGTGGTGGCCCGATCGCCGGTCGTGCCGCTCTGGCGCTGGCGGCGCACGGAGGTGGAACCGGTCGCCCTCTCGGATGTCGTGGAAGCGCTGCGGGTCGCGATCGACACGCCGGAGTTCTCGGAGCGGTCGTACGACATCGCCGGGAGCACGCGCACGACCTTCGGCGAGGTGGTGCGGACGTGGGGCCGGGCGGCGGGTGCGCGGCGGGTCTACGTACCGCTTCCCGGCTGGGGCGAGGGGGCCGGGGAGCAGATCGCGTGGAGCCTCGCGCGGCTGCCGAGGCGGGAGACGCGGCTGCTGCTGGAGACGCTGCGCGACCGCCAGGTGTGCGCCGATCCATCCCGCCGCTTCCCGCTCGACCGGCGTCCGCTCACGCTGGACGCCGCGATCACCGAGGTCCGGGGCCGCTAGCGAAACCTTCTGAAATCTCCGTGCCGCACGGCGAACGCCGTACGGCCTCCTCCCGTTGGAATCAGTGCAGTCGGGAGGAGACGCACATGCTGACTACCGCCATCACGTTCGCAGCCTCCAAGAAGGTGATCGCCCTGGCCGCCGCCTCTGGCGTCGCCGCCAGCGCGATGTTCGCCGGCAACACCACGCTCCAGCAGGAGATCCGCGCGATGCCCGCGCCGATCCTCATCGAGGCCGACCTCGGCTCAATGCTGCGGCTGGGCGGCGGTTCCGGCTCGACGGCCGGCGTGGCCGCCGAGGCCGAAGTCGCCTCGGACACCGCCGTGTCGCTCGGGGCCGAGGGCTCCCTGCTGACCGAGGTGAACGCAACGCTCGGCGTCCTCGAGGTCGCGGGTGACACCACCGGTGCCGCGACCACCGGGGCGAGCGCGAGCGCCGGCACCGGCCTGCAGGTCGACCTCGGGCTGGGCACGGAGGCATCCGTCGAGGCTGAGGCCGTCGAAGCCACCATCGTCGCGGACGCGGGCGGCGTCCTCGGCGTCACGCTCCGCTAGGGGGCGCGTCCACCCATCGATCCAGGCGTTCCCGGTCCTGCCGTCGCATCAACTGTTGCCGCCCGCCTCGCGGCGGCAGGGCCGGGGCGTAACACCCACACGACACGCCCCTGAGGGCGTCAGTTGCCGAGGACGGCGCGCCAGGCGCCGTGGCCGAAGCCACCGTCCAGGTGCAGCGTGTGCCCCACCAGCATCGACGCCTCGTCTGAAACGACCCATGCGACCGCCGCGGCAATGTCCTCCGGGTGGACGTTGCGGCCGGCCGGAACGTGGGGGCGCACCCGGTCGCTCACATCCGCGCGGTACGAATGCTCGCCCTCGGACCCCTCCACCCAGCCGGCGGAGACGCCGTTCACGCGGATGCCGCGCGGCGCGAGTTCGACCGACAGGTAGAGCGTCAGCGACTCCAGCGCCGCCTTGGTAATGCCAACCGCCGAGTAGTCCGGCATCCAGTGGCGCGACCCCGGCGACAGCAGGTTCACGATGCTGCCGCCGCCGCGTGCCTCCATCATCGGCACGGCCAGCTGGGAGGCGTGCCACGGCCCGAAGAGGTTCACGTCCATCGTCCGGTGCAGGTGGCCGGAACGCTGCTCAAAGGCGTTGCGCGGCCGCTCCAGTCCGCGGGCGGCGTTGTTCACGAGGATGTCCACGCCGCCCCATTCGGCAGCGCGGGCGAAGACCGCGTCGAGTTCCTCGGGCACGCCCACGTCGGCCTGCACCGCCTCCGCCTCCACGCCCATGGAGCGGCAGTCCGCCGCGGTCTCCTCCGCAGCCTCTGCGGAGCGCGCGTAGTTCACCAGGACGTGGGTGCCCTCCCGCGCCAGCCGCAGCGCGATCGCCCGCCCGATGCCGCGCGACCCACCGAGGACCACGGCACGCTTGCCGCGGAGGCTCGGATACATGGGAGGTGGGGTGTCAGTAGCCATGCTGGAAGTATGCCGCAGCCGCGCTCCGGCCCATAGTCCCGAAGTGACCGGGCCGCGTGGCGGTGGGACAGTAGGTCGGACTCCGACACCATGGAACGGTACCGGCACCACGTGCCGTCCGGAGGACACATGGACCGTCGAAGAACTGCCGCGCGCCGGTGGGTGCTGAGTCTGGGGGCCGTCGCGCTCGCCGGGGCGATCATCGTGGGGGCCGTCGGGCGCGGCCCCGGGAACGCGGAGGCGCAGGGTGCGCTCGGTGTCACGATCCCGGAGACGGCGCGCGAGTTCCTGACGCAGGCGGAACTCGTGGAGGCGGTCTGTGCCACCACCCGCTGGCGCACGCTCGAGATCTTCGCGGTCATCGATGCGCTCAACGAGACGCAGCCGGCCGCGCAAGCCGCCCTGACGGCCGCCGGCATCAGCTATGCCCTGCCCGACCCGGAGTCCTACCGCACGCAGGCGAACGCCGCCCTCGGCACGGTCTGCTCCGCCTCGACGGTCGAGGAAGCAACTGCCGCCGTGGACGCGCTGCTCGCGATCAACGTGGACATGGAGGCGCGCTACGGCGCACTGAGCGAGGCGCTGGGCGGACAGATCGAAGCACGCGTGGACGAAATCGAGGCGCGCATCCGTCCACAGCTGGATGCGTGGGCCGCCGAGCGCAAGGCGGAGGTGGAGGCCGAACTCCAGCCGGAGGGCCAGGCGATCGCGGACCAGTACCTCAAGGAGGAGCAGGCGCGGGCGCAGGCCGAACTCCAGGCGTACGCGCAGTCGGCCGCCGCTGGCGGCGGTGACCCGGCCTCGATCCAGGCGGCCGTGGAAGCGCAGGTCGCCGTACTCCAGGCACAGGCCACGGAGGTCATCACCGCGCGCGTCCAGGAGGCGCTCGCCGGCCGCATCGCCGCCGCCGAGGCGCGCATCCGCGCTGAGGCAGAGGTGATGGCGCAGGAACTCGCCGGCAAGGACGCCGCGGCCCTCCGAGGCCTCCAGGCCCCCTTTGACGCGATGCTCGCGCGCGTGGATGCCGCGGTTGCAGAGGCGCGCACGGCCGACTCCCCCGAGCGACAAGCCGCGATCGAGGTCCGTGTCCGCCTGGCGATGAAGGCGGTGGACGGGCGACTCGCCACCGCACGCCCGCTGGTGGAGGCGGCCCGCGCCGAACTCGCCGCGCGGAAGGCGGCCGATCCGGCGTTCCCGGACGCCGACCAGATCCTCGCACTCATGTCGGAACGGCGAGACGCGCTGGAGGCCGAACTGCGCGCGGCGATGGAACGCGGCGACGAGACCGCGTTCGCCGTCGCGGGGACCACGTTCCAGAACTTCTGGGCGGAGATCGCCGAGGACGTGAACGAGACCACGGGCACCTGGACGGCGGCTCGCGTCTGCGCGCAGGCGCAGGGCTCGCTCGACAGCGCGATCCCGGATGTCGAGGCGAGTATCGCCACCTTCCGGGACGCCGCCGCCTCCGTCGTCGGCACCGGGGACGACGGGGCACGCCTCCGCGACACGCTGGGTGACGCGCAGTCGCGGCTGGAGGGCTACCTGGGCTCGCTCCGGGATGCCGCGAGCCAGTGCACGGGCGCCGGTGACGGCGACGCGCGCGACCTCATCGCCTCGCTGGACGCGCTCCGGCGCGAACAGATCGAGGTGCGGCTGGCGGTCGAGAGCGCGGCGGTGATCGCACGCGACCTGAGCGAAGGGAACTAGGCGATGCGACGCCTCCTGACGACCGGCCTGCTGGCCGCCTCCGCCCTCCTGTTCGCCACCGCGTGTAGCGGCGGCGGCGACGACGAAGCGACCCCGACCGCGACGGCCACCGCGACGCCCACGGCCACGGTGCCGGTCGCCAGCGCCGCCGCGGCAGTGGCCGCGTCGCTCCCGGCCACCCTCGCGCCGTTCGATGCCTCCCTGGTGCCGGCGATCCCGCTGATCGATGGCATCGCCGTCGACCTCGTCCTGGACGCGTCCCTGCGGGCGATCGACCTGCCGCCGGGGAGCATCGGGAGCAGCGTCACCATCGGTGCGATCCGGCAGCCGGCGTTCCGCGTCGGCTCGGTGCGGCTGACGCCTCCGACGATCCCCACCATCCCCACGATCCCGACGATCCCGGGTGGCGGCACGATCCCGCCGGGGTTCCCCACGCCACCGCCGGGCTTCACCTTCCCGTAGGGCGCGGCGAGGCCATGACGACGGGCCGGGGACGATCCCCGGCCCGTTCCGTTACCCCTCGCGCACCGCGAGGTGGACGGTGTGCTGCCGCCCCTGGTGCACCTTCTCGTAGTTGCCGAAGAGGTCGGTGAGGGTGCGCTGGATGAACTTGCGCATCCCGCTCAGCGTCACCACGTACAGGCGGCCGCCCGGCCGCAGATGGAGGTACGCGTCCGCGAAGAGCAACGTGGTCAGTTCGTTCCCGACCTTCGCGGGGAGGTTCGTCGCCACCACATCGAACCGCCGGTCGGCGGGGACGGCCGAGAAGCCGTTGGAGAGCAGCGCCGTGACGTTGCGCAGGCCGTTCGCCTCCGCGTTCCAGCGCGTGTACTCCACCGCGAGGAAGTCGCGGTCCACCGCCCACGTCTCACCCTTCGGCGCGAGGTGCGCGAGCGTGAGCGCCACCGGCCCGTAGCCACACCCGAGGTCGAAGCAGTCGTCCGTCTCCGCGACGCGGAGTTCCTCGATCAGTTCGAGCGTGCCGAGGTCGACCTCGCGCGGAGAGAAGAGTCCCCAGGCCGTCGTGAAGGCGAACTCGCGGCCGCGCAGCGTCGCACGCACCTCCAGATCCCGGCGGTACGCCTCCACCTCGGCGCGCCAGGCGGGCGCGTCGCTCACGAGGCGGGAGGCGGCGCGGGCTGCGGGCCGAAGGGGCCGGTGGCCGGCGGTACGAGGATGCCGCACGCCCACTCGTAACCGTCCGGGTCGCGGACCAGCACCTCGCGCCAGCCGTGGCCCTTGTTCTCGGGCGGCGCGACCACCGTGGCGCCGTGCTGCTGCGCGCGCGCGTAGAGCGCGTCCGGGTCAATCACGCCCAGCACGCGGAATTGCGCGCCGAGGCCGCGCGTCTCGCCGCGCGTGACCTGCTCGTACCACGGGTGGTTGTCGTGGGTGTGGTCGGCGTGCAGCATCACCTCCACGTTGGCCACGCGCACGGCGGAGAAGTCCACGTCGCGGTAGTGCACCTCCGCCTCGAACACATCGCGGTAGAAGTTCGCGGACCGCTCCGTGTCCCGCACGAGGAGGTTCAGCGAGAGCGCGGGCAGCAGCGCCCCGTAGCGGAACCCCGGCATCCACGGCACGGTGCCCTCTGGCCGCTTCTTCGTCCCCATCGGTGACCTCCCTACACGCCTCGCGCCGCCGAACGAGCCACGCGCACCGCGTCCGCGAGCGCGTGTTCATCCGCCGCGAGTCCCGTCAATATCGCGCGCGGCGTGCGTTCCGCGCCATCCGGCGGGCGCACGGAGACCTCGAGGTCCGCGTCGCTCAGCCGCCGGAGGAGCGCGAGCAGCGGGCGCCGGGTCTGGTCGATCCACGCGATCAGGTAGTCGGGCGTGGCGAGGCGCTCCGGGCGCGGATGCAGCGCGAACCCGTCCACCGGCCGCCCGCCTGCCGCCTGGTCGATGCTCCGGCGGTACCAGTCCTCGCGCTGCCCGTGCGCCCACAGCAGGTCGCGCACGCACACGCCGTCCACCTCGTGCTCGAACTCCGGCTGCGTGATGCCATCGAGCGCCACGAGGAGCCCTGAACGGGACGCCTCGATCGCCTCTCGCACGACGTCGATCGCTGGGGAGGGTGCGCACGGCTCGTCGGGCATCGTCGTCCCCTCCGGCGCGGTGTTCCGCACCCACGCGACGCATACGATAGGACGCATGGCCGAAGCGTCGAACCTCCCACTCGCCGGGCACGTCGCCATCGTCACCGGCGCCGCCGGGCGCGGCATCGGCCGCGCGACCGCGCTCGTCCTCGCCCGGGACGGCGCGGACATCCTCGTGAACACGCACCGCTCCGAAGCGGCCGCGCACGAGGTCGCCGAGGCGGTGCGCGCCGTTGGACGTCGCGCGGAGGTCGTCGCCGGCGACAGCAGCGACCCCGCCGTGGTCGCGCGCATGTTCGAGGTCGCGCGCGAGCGCCTCGGCACGCCGGACATCGTCGTCGTCTCCGCAGGCGGGCGCTGGGTGCCACGCCCGGTCGAGGCGATCCCGCTCACCGAGTGGCGGGAGGCGATGGTGGAGGAGGTGGACGCGCTCTACCTCGCCGCGCGCGAGGCGCTCCCCGCCATGCGCGCCGCCGGCTGGGGGCGCATCGTCGCCGTCGGTGGGTTCGATGCGGAGACGTGGCCGCTGCCGCCGGAGCAGGCGCCGTTCGACTATGGGCTGGGCAAGGCCGCACGCCACTGGATGGTGCGCACACTCGCCCGCCAGGAGGCCCCCCACGGCATCACCGTGAACGCCGTCGCGCCCGGCCCGGTGACGCGCATCCCCCTCGACCGCCTCGCGGAGGTGGTCGCCTCGCGCGCGCCGGTGGAGGGCGTCCGTCGCCCGACGCAGGTGGACGTGGCGGAGGCGATCGGGTGGCTCTGCCGCTCGGCGGCGGTGAACGGGGCGATCATGCCGCTGCCCGGCCCGGAACCGGGCGCCGTCACGCAGGCGTAGCCCGCGGTCAGTCCTCGACGAGGCGGCGGAGCAGCGCTTTCAGGCGCGGGGCGCGGTCGATCTCCGCCTTCAGGCTGGCGATCTCGCGCTGGTTGATGATGAGCGGGCGCTGCTCCAGATGGCCTTCCTCGTCGTACGCGACGAAGCGCAGCGCCAGTTGCCCCTTCTTCTCACCGAGTTCGTAGTGGAGCAGTTGCACCGCCGGCTGGTGGAGCCCCACCTCCACGGCGGCCTCCTCCACGATCTGGCCCCTGCCCCACGGCAGCGTGAACGCTCGAGGTACGCGGCGGTCCGGCATGGCGGCACCCTCCCGCACCCCGACGCGGCGGGGTGCGTTGCGGATGATACGCCCGCGTGTGCAGGGGGCCGGGTAACGGCCTAGCCGCCGCCGTTCGCGACGATCTCGCAGGCCTTCGCCAGGCGGCGGGCGCCCTCCCGTAGGTCGTCCTCGGACGCCCAGGAGAAGGCGAGGCGGATGTGCTCGCCGGTGTCCACGCGGTCGGGGAAGAAGGCGAAGCCGCCGGGGAAGATGAAGCCCTCGTCGATGGCGACGGCCTGCACCTTTCGCGCGTCCAGGCCGCCGGTCAGGCTCACCCAGAGGAAGAAGCCGCCGTCCGGGCGTCGCCACGTGGTGTACGGCTCGCAGTACTCGTGGAGCGCGTTCGTGAGCGCGTCCAGTTTCCGGCGGTAGATCTTGCGGACGTGTTGCAGGTGGCGGTCCAGGCCGCCGTCCTTCACGAACTCGTACAGCATGCCGTGGAGCAGCGGCGAGTTCCCCATCTCGAACCGCATGCGCACCACGCGGTCCAGGAGTTCCGGGGTGGCGTGGATCCAGCCGACGCGCAGACCCGTCGCGATCGCCTTCGAGAAGGTGCCGACGGAGATCACCCCTTCGCACTCGGAGAGCGCGGAGAGCGCCGTCGGTTTGCGGTCGACGTCGAAGTAGAGCTCGCCGTAGGCGTCGTCGTCGATGACGAAGATGCCGTGCTTGGAGGCGATGCGCAGCAGTTCGACGCGGCGGTCGGAGGCAAGGGTGACGCCCATGGGGTTGTGGTAGGAGGAGATCGTGTAGATCGCCTTCACCCGGCGACCCTGCGCCTTCAGCTTCGCGATCAGCGGCTCGAGGTGGTCGACGCGCATGCCGTCGTCGTCCATCGGCACCGTGTGCACCTCGGCCTGGTGGCCGCGGAACGTGCGGATGGAGCCGGAGAACGTGGGCGCCTCCGTGATCACGATGTCGCCGGGCGAGATCAGCGCCGCGCAGACCTGGTCGATCGCGCCCGCGGATCCGTTCGTCAGCAGGAAGTAGTCGGAAGTGACTGGGAAGCCCCGGTCGCGCGTGTATCGCGCGGCGAGTTCCGCGCGCAGCGGCTCGAAGCCCACGCCACCGCCGTAGCGCAGCGGACCATCGTCCACCGTGTCGAGCGCGCGCTTCATCGCCTCGATGAGTGGTTCGCGCGGGAGCGAAGCCGGGTCGGGGATGCCGCTGCCGAGGGTGATCGGGGGGACGCGGGACGGCGGGTTGGAGGGCAGGCCCCAGTCGGTGGGCGTGCCGGCCGTCAGGTACTTCACGGCGTCACTGGTCAGTTCGTCGAGGTCGTACTGCGACCACGCCTGGCGAAGTTCGTCAGCGAGCGAACGGGCAGACTCCACCGTCACGGTTGCATTCCTTCAAGCCGTGCGTCCCCGCGAAGCACGTCTGTCATACGCCGGTAATCGGTCGATGCTATGTCGCGTAACTCGCCCCTTCAACCCCCCAATACCCCTGGGGCGTCAGGAAGCGCCTGCCTGGCCGTTCGCGACCGCCTCCATCGCCTCGCCCAGCCGCCGGACCGCCTCCCGGAGATCCTCCGGCGGAAGGGCGGAGAAGACGAGGCGGATGCGGTCTTCGCCGCCGCCGGTCGAGTAGTAGCCGGCGCCCGGCGTCACCGCCACGCCTCGCTCCTTCGCCGCGGCGACCACTGCCTTCGCGTCCAGGCCGGGGCGCAGGCGCAGCCAGTGGAAGAAGCCACCGCGCGGCACCTGGAAGGTGACGTACGGCTCGCAGAACTCGCGCAGCGCCTGGGCGCTGGCGTCGCGGCGCTCGCGGTAGAGGTCCTGGAGCCGCCGCACGTGGGCGTCGTATGTCCCGCCCAGGAGGTACTCGTGCACCATCCGGTGGAGGATCGGCGGCGAGCCGTTGTCGAAGCGCATGAAGACGAGCGGCTTGATGATTTCCGGCTGCGCCGTGATGTAGCCCACCCGCAGCCCGGTCGCGATCGTCTTCGAGAAGGTGCCGACGCGCATGATGCCGCGCCCGCCCGCAATCTCGTAGAGCGAGGTCAGCGGCGGCCCGTCCAGGTCGATGCCCGTGTAGGCGTCGTCCTCCACGAGGAGCACGCCGTGCTGCCGCCCGAGCGCCACGAGCGCCTCGCGGCGGTCGACGGGAAGCGTCGCGCCGCTCGGGTTGTCGTAGTTCGCCTGGACGTACAGCAGCTTCGCCTGGCGGCCGGTCATGCGGCGCGTGTCCAGCACGCGCGCCAGCGCGGACGGGATGATCCCATGGTCGTCCTGCGGCACGTCGATGATCGAGGCGCCTCGCGCGAGGAACGTGCGGATCGCGCCCGGGTATGTCGGTGCGCCCACCACGACCACATCGCCCTCGCCGATGAACGTGGCGGCGATGTTGTCGATGGCGTGGGCGCTGCCGGTGGTGATCGTGATGTTGGCGGAGGTCAGCGGCAGCCCGGTCTCGGCCGCCTGCCGCTCTGCGATCCACGCGCGCAGCGGCTCGTACCCCTGCTGGCCGCCGTAGGTCAGCGCGCCGGCCGCGTCCGCCGCCAGCGCGCGGTGCAGCGCTGCCTCCAGTTCGGCGGCAGGCAGCGTCGGGCGGTCAGGGACGCCGGCGTTCAGGTCGTATGGGAGCGGCGAGAGCGAGGTCGGCGGCTCCAGCCGCCCCACAGAGGGCGCCAGCAGCCCCTCGATCGAGGCAGGCGAGAAGGCGGGATCGGCGTCCTGCGGCATGGGAGCGTCAGCGTACGGGCGGCCCGGTCAGCGGACAACAGACAGCCGGTATGCATCGGTTGGCGCGCCGTGCCTCGGCGCGTAGGATTCGGCCCGACCACCGGGGACGAGACTGAGGGGGCGTCAGATGGCATCCGGGCCGCTGAGCGGGATTCGAGTGCTGGAGTTCACGCAGATCATCGCTGGCCCGGTGGGCTGCCAGCACCTGGCGGACATGGGCGCGGAGGTCATCAAGATCGAGCCGCCCGAGGGCGAGCCGTGGCGCCTGTTCAGCCAGTTCATGCCGGGCGAGTCCAAGACGTTCCAGTCGCTGAACCGCGGCAAGAAGTCGCTCGTCCTGAAGCTGCAGGAGCCGGAGGCGCAGGCGATCATCCACCGCCTCATCCCCTCGGTGGACGTGGTGGTGATCAACTACCGACCGGACGTGCCCGCGAAGCTCGGGATCGACTACGACACGATCCGCGCGATCAAGCCGAACATCATTTATGTCGACAACACGGCGTGGGGCCGCAAAGGCCCGTGGGCGCAGCGCCCCGGCTACGACATCGTCGCGCAGGCCGTCTCTGGCCTGATGGCG
The DNA here is from genome assembly GCA_045863195.1 of Chloroflexota bacterium. Taxonomy (GTDB): domain Bacteria; phylum Chloroflexota; class Dehalococcoidia; order UBA2979; family UBA2979; genus W-Chloroflexi-9. The sequence continues at coordinate 178,375 of BTUI01000002.1, read as the reverse complement.
AACGAGGGCAAACTGGATCCGAACGGCGCGCCGGGCCAGATCACCTCCACCGCGATCGCGGACTTCGGCACTGGACTGGCGATCGCCTGGGCCGTCTCTGCCGCCCTCTACCATCGGGAGAAGACCGGCGAAGGCCAGCTGATCGAGACGACGCTCCTCAGCACGGCGCTCTACTTCCTCTCGACCGGCGCCATGGACCTGCCCGCAGCGGACGTCATCAAGTACCAGAAGATGGAGCGCGTCCACGCCCTCCAGGAGCAGCACGCCTCCTACGGCGAGATCATCGACGCGTACCACGCCACCACCCGCGCGCAGCGGGCGGCGAACATCTACTACCGCACCTACGAGACGGCGGACGGCGCGATCGCGATCGGCGCGCTGTCGCCCACGCTCTGGGCGAAGGTGCGCGCCGCCATCCCCACGGATTTCCTCGGCATGGCGGACCCGAACTACAACCTCCAGGACGCCGCCTGGGTGGAGGCCGCCCGCGGGCGTGTCGCCGAGGTCGAGGAGATCTTCCGAGGCAAGCCGACCGCGTGGTGGATCGAGCACCTGGAGCGGAACGGCGTCCCCGCCGGGCCGGTGAACTTCGCGGAGGACATGCTGGCGGACCCGCAGTCGATCGCGAACGACATCCCGGTCCACATCGAGCACCCGCTCTCCGGCCCGCAGACCGTGGTGGGCCCGGTGCTGAAGATGAGCCGAACGCCGCTGCAGGTGCAGGGGCCGTCGCCCGTCCTCGGCCAGGACACGGCGGCGATCGTCGCCGAGGCGGGGCTGAGCGCGGACGAGATCGCGGACCTGTACGCCCGGGGCGTCATCGCCTGACCGAGCGACGCGACACACCGGCGGAGGCGCACCTCGGGCGGGGTGACGCCTTGGCCGTGCTTGCGTACACTCCCGCCACTCCCACACCCAGACCTGAGATGGAGGGGCCGCTGATGGCTTCAGGACCGCTCAACGGCATTCGCATCCTCGAGTTCACCCAGATCATCGCCGGGCCCCTCGGCTGCCAGTTGCTGGCGGACCTGGGCGCGGACGTGATCAAGGTGGAGCCCCCGGAAGGCGAGCCGTGGCGGCTGAACGCCATGTTCATGCCCAAGGAGTCCAAGACCTTCATGGGCCTCAACCGCGGCAAGAAGTCCTTCGCCGTGAACCTGGCGCACCCGCAGTCGCGCGAGGCGATCCACCGCCTCATCCCCACCATCGACGTGGTCGTGATCAACTACCGCCCGGACGTCGCCGCCCGGCTCGGGATCGACTACGAGACGCTGAGCGCGCTCAAGCCGGACCTGATTTACCTCGACAACACCGCCTTCGGGCGCGAGGGCCCGTACGCCGACCGCCCCGGCTACGACATCGTGGTGCAGGCGTTCTCCGGCCTCACGACCGCCGTCGCCAAGGTGGACGACCGAGGCAACCCGCTGGTGGGCCCCGCGGTCGCGGACACCACCACCGGCTACGCGATCTGCGCCGGCGTGCTGGCGGCGCTGTTCCACCGCCAGCGCACGGGCGAGGGCCAGAAGGTGGAGACCTCCCTCCTCATCAACGCCCTCACCATCCACATGAGCCAGTTCGATGACATCCCGGCCGCGGACGGCGCGCAGCGCGAGGCGTTCCTGAACGCCCTCAACAAGGCGCGCGCTGAGGGCGTGCCGTACGCCGACTTCCTGAAGACGCGCGACAACATGCTCCGCGCCGCGCAGGCCGGGAACATCTACTACCGGTGCTACATCACCTCGGACGGCGCGCTCGCGATCGGCGCGCTCTCCGCCGGCCTCCGCGCGAAGGTGCGCGCCACGCTGGGCGTGGAGCACAACCGGGACGAGCCGGGGTACGACGCGCTCAACCCGGAGCAGCGCGCCATCGACCTCGCCCTCACCGCGAAGGTGGAGGCGATGTTCCGCGAGCACCCGACGGCCTACTGGGACAAGCGCCTGACCGACGGCGGCGTCCCGGTGGCGCCGATCCTGTTCGTGCAGGAGCTCTCCGAGCAGCAGCAGGTGATCGAGAACGGCTACGTGGTGGACCTGTTCCACGAGATGGCCGGCCCGGTCCGCATGCAGTCCGCGCCGTGGAAGATGAGCAAGACGCCGCCGATCCCGGAGGCCGCCTCGCCAGTCCTCGGCGCGCACACGGACGAAGTGCTTGCCGGTGCGGGATACTCCCCGGACGAGATTGCCGCCATGCGCGCCGCGGGGGCCATCCTCTAGGGCGCGACCGAAGGGAAGATACGCTGATGCCCGACCTCGTCCTGGTCGAAATCGCGGACGGGGTCGGGCGTCTCCGTCTCAACCGCCCCGACAAGCGCCACGCCATCAACTCCGAACTCTCCCGCGCGATCCAGGACGCCATGGTGCGGCTGGACGCGGACGACTCCGTCGTCTGCATCGTCGTGGAGGGCACGGACGGCGCGTTCTGCGCCGGCGCCGACATGGCGGAGGCGATGGGGCACTACGAGGAGGGCGACCGCCGCTTCAACCCCTCGCAGGACGCCGCCACCCGCGTCGGCGCCTCCGTGAAGCCGGTGATCGCGGCCATCGACGGCCCCGCCTACGGCGCGGGCGCGCTCCTCGCCTGCTCCTGCGACATCCGCGTCGCCTCCGAGCGGTCACGCTTCCGCTTCCCGGGCTCCGAGTACGGCCTGGTCGTCGGGGCGGTAGGCCTCCCGCGCCTCGTGGGTGGCGCGGTGGCGAAGGAACTCATCTTCACTGGCCGCGTGGTCGACGCCACCGAGGCGGCGCGGATCGGCCTCGTGAACCGCACGGTGCCGGACGCGGACTTCGCCGCGGAGGTGGACGCGCTCGCGAAGAGCATCGCCGCCGCCTCGCCGCTCGCGCTCCAGTGGTCAAAGGCCACGATCGACGCGGCCGTCTCCGGCGGCGACGCCCGAGGGCTGGAGTTGCAGGCGGACCTGCTGCTGCGCGGCGGCCCCGACCACATGACCCGCTTCGGCAAGGCGACGCAGCGCGTCACCGGACGCCCGAGCGCCTCGTGACCGGCTTCGACGGCCGCCGCTACCTGCTCGGACAGGCGGAGCGCTTCGACTGGGTCGACCTTTGGCCGCGCGTCATGGCCGCCCGCCTGCAGTTGATCGAGGCGCTGGGCGACGTGACCGAGGACCAGGCACGCTGGAAGCCGCCCGCCGGCCTGATCGAGGGCGAGGAGGACGGCTGGAGCATCCTGCAGGTCGCCCGCCACGTCGTCGGCTGGTCGGACTACGCCATCGCGAACATCGAGGCGACCGCCGCCGGGCAGCCCAGCCCGGCCTCGCTCCCACCTCGACCGCTGGCGGACGGCGCCACGCTCGCCGAGGTGCGCCGCGCGCTCACCGAGGTCTCCATGCGCATCGCTTCGGTCACGGAGCGGCTCCCCGCGACGCCCTCGGAGGATGCGGTCATCGAACACGAGCGGTTTGGCGCGCTCCCGTCGCGCTCGTGGTTCGCGTTCGTGCGCCTGCACGACCTGGACCACGTGGGGCAGGTGAACGGCATCAAGGCCGCGGAAGGGTACCCATCATGAGCAGCACCGCCGAGGAGGTCGTCCGCCGGATGACCGAGCGGGGTATCCGCCTCGCCACCGTAGACGCGACGACGGGCGGCCTCACCGGCCACCTGGTGGTGGCCGTGCCGGGCGCCTCGAAGGTCTTCGTGGGCGGCGTGGCCGCCTACGGCCGCGCGCCGAAGACGGGCTGGCTCGGCGTCGACCCGGAACTCATCCTCCGCCACGGCTCCGTGAGCGAGGAGGCAGCGCTGGCGATGGCCCGAGGTGCGCGGGAGGCGATGGACGTCGCCGTCGCCGTCGCGGAGACGGGCATCGCGTCGCCGACCGGCAACCCGGATCGCCCGGGCGGCCTCTACTGCCTCGCGCTCTCCGCGGGCGGCTACGAACGCACCGAGCGCCACGTCTTCCCCGGCGACCGCCTGGAGACGATGCAGGCGGCGTCTGAGCGCGCCCTGCAGATGATCCTCGAGTACCTCGACGCCACGGCGTAAGCCGGGCATGCACGCGACGCCGACAGGAAGGCTGGCCCGATGAGCGACTTCGACGCGATGACATGGGTGGCGGAGGCGTGCCACGGCCTGGCTGCGGGCGGACTGGCCGCGGACCGTGCTCCCTTCGTGATGCCGGGCGACCGCCCCGTGTGGGGCCGCGACCGCCCCTTCCGCGTGGAGCACCTGCGCCTGGAGTTCGCGTTCGACCTCAAGAAGCGCTCGCTCCGCGGCGTCGCCACCACCACCTTCCGCCCGCGCCTCGACGGCCTCCGCGAGGCGACCTTCGACGCGCACGACCTGACGATCGAGTCCGTGACGGACGAGGCCGGCAAGGCGCTCCCGTTCACCTCCACCGACCGCGCGCTGCGCATCGACCTCGGGCGGGCGCGGCCGGCGAGCCGGTCGATCACCACCGTCGTGACCTACACCGCCACCCCGCGCCGCGGCCTCTACTTCAACCTCCCGGACGAGGGCTACCCGAACCGCCCAACGCAGATCTGGACGCAGGGTCAGGCGGAGGACTCCGCCGCCTACTTCCCGTGCTTCGACTTCCCGGGCGAGAAGTTCACCTCCGAGATGCTGGTGACCGTCCCCGACTCGTGGACCGCGATCTCGAACGGCAGCCTCGCCGGGGTCACAGAAGACCGTCGCAAGCGCACGAAGACCTTCCACTGGACGCAGGAGCGCCCGCACCCCGCCTACCTCGTGACGCTGTGCGCGGGCGAGTTCGACGTGGTCGAGGCGACCTCGAAGAGCGGCGTGGCGGTGCAGTACTACGGGCAGCCGGGATCCTCGGCGGACCTGGTGCGCGCGTTCGGCCGCACGCCGCAGATGATCGACTTCTTCGAGTCGAAGATCGGCGTCCCGTACCCGTGGGCGAAGTACGCCACGGTCGCCGTGCACGACTTCATCTTCGGCGGCATGGAGAACACCTCCGCCACGACGATGACCGACACGCTGCTGCACGACGAGCGCGCGCACGGCGACTTCGTGGAGCCGGCAGACTCGATCACCGCGCACGAACTCGCCCACCAGTGGTTCGGCGACCTGCTCACCTGCCGCGAGTGGTCGCACGGCTGGCTGAACGAGTCGTTCGCGACGTACTTCGACGCGCTGTTCGTGGAGCACCACCGCGGCTGGGATGCGTTCCGCTACAACGTGCGCCAGAACGCGGACCTCTACCTGGCGGAGGACGGCGGCTCCTACCGCCGCCCGCTGGTGCAGAACGTCTACAGCGAGCCGATCGACATCTTCGACCGCCACCTGTACGAGCGCGGCTCCGTGGTGCTGGACATGCTCCGCACCGAACTCGGCGACGATCTCTGGTGGCGCGCGATCAACCACTACGTCACCACGCACGCGGAGCAGGACGTGCTGACGCACGACTTCCAGCGTGCGATCGAGCAGGCGACCGGGCGCAACGTGGACGCCTTCTTCCAGCAGTGGGTCTGGAAGGGCGGGCACCCGGACTTCAAGGCCAGCACCGCCTGGGACGCCAAGCAGAAGGCGCTCACGCTCACCATCGACCAGACGCAGCAGCCGGACGACACGCTCACCTCGATCTACTCCGTTCCGCTCGAGGTCGGCTTCATGGTGAGCGGGACGTTCGAGCGCCGGACGGTGCGCGTCACCGCCGCGCACCACTCGTTCGTGTTCGCGCTCGCCGCGGAGCCGGCGTTCGTCTCGATCGACCCGGCCGGCCGCGTGCTGAAGACGCTGGACTACGCGCCGGGCGTGACCGCCCTCGCCGCCGCGCTGAAGGACTGCCCGGAGGTCATCGGCCGCATCGATGCCGCGAAGGCGCTGGCGAAGGCCGGTACCCCCGCGGCGGTCGAGGCGCTGCGCGGCGCGCTCCTCAACCGCCGCGAGGTCGACTTCGTGCGGGCGGAGGTCGCGGCGGCGCTGGGCACGATGAAGTCGGAGGCGGCACGCGACGCGCTGATCGCCGGGACGAAGGAACGCGTCGCCCGCGTGCGGCGCGCCTCCGCGCTCGCCCTCGGCGCGTTCCGTGACGCCGAGGCCGCCGCCGCCGTGACGGCGCTGCTCGCGGGCGATGGCGACGCCTCGTACTACACGCAGGCGAACGCCGCGACGGCGCTCGGGCGCACGCTGCAACCGGACGCGGTGGGCGTGCTCTCCGGCGTCCTCGGGCGGCCCGCCCACAACGACGCGATCACGGCCGGCGCGCTGACCGGCCTCGGCTTCACGCGCAGCGCGGCGGCGCTGCCACTGCTGCTGGACCACACCCGCTGGGGCGTCCACCAGAACGCCCGTCGCGCCGCGGCGCTCGCACTCGGCGCGCTCTACCCGTTCCTGGAGGAGCCGCACCGCACCGTCGCCCGCGAGCGGCTGGAGGAACTCCTGGACGACCGCTGGCTGCGCATCCAACTCTCGAGCGCGATGGCGCTCGAGCAGGCGGGCGACCCGAAGGCGATCGGGGCACTGTCCTCGGCGGCCGGGCGGGCGATGGACGGCCGCGTGCGGCGCGTGAACCGCGTCGCCGCACGGCGCATCGGCGAGCGCGCCGGTGGTGCGGCGGAGGTGAAGGACCTGAAGAAGCAGGTCGAAGAACTCCAGCAGACGAACCAGAAGTTGCAGGACCGCCTGACCTCGATCGAGGCGCGGCTGGACCGGCCCTCCGGCGGACGCCGGAAGTAACGGAGACGTCACCATGCCCTTCGCGGAGGTGAACGGCATCAGCCTGTTCCACGAGGTCGCCGGCGAGGGCGACCCGGTGGTCTTCATCCACGGCGCCGCCGGCAACCACATGTCGTGGTGGCAGGAGGTCCCGACGTTCCGGGAGCGGTACCGGTGCATCACCTACGACCAGCGCGGCTTCGGCCGCTCGGCTGACCCCACCGGCGAGGGCCCGGCGCGGTACACGGACGACCTGGAGGCGCTCCTCGCGCACCTCGGCGTGGAGCGATGCGCCATCGTGGCGCAGTCGCTCGGCGGGCGGGCGGCGCTCGGCTTCGCGCTGCGCCACCCGGAGCGGGTGCGAGCGCTGGTGATGGCGGACACGTGGGGCTTCTTCGACTGGCCGGAGCAGCAGGAGCGCGCCCGCGCCCTGGCCACGGCCACCACTACCCCGCTGGTGCATCGAGCCCTCGGCGCGGCGTTCCAGCAGCGAGAGCCCGGCCTGACCTTCCTGTACCGCCAGATCGAGGCGCTGAACCCGCCCCGGCCGGCGACCGCAGGGCCGGTCCCGGGCTCCCCGACCCCGGAGGATGTGCGCCGGCTCTCCGTACCGGTATTGTGCCTGGTAGGGGCGGAGGACGCCGTCACCCCGCCACCATTGATCCGCGCGTTCCACGCGCTCCTGCCGGACGCGGAGTACGTCGAGTTGCCCGGCCTGGGCCACTCGGTCTACTTCGAGGATCCCGTGCAGTTCAATCAGATCGTGGGGGCGTTCCTGGCGCGCCACCATGACGACGGGTCGGAGGCAGGATGACCGAGGGACTTCCGGGGATGCAGGGCACGCCGGGCGAGGGGTTGCCCTCGGGCGTCACGCCGGGCGCCGTACCGGGCGCGGAGCCGCGCCGGCCGCTCAACGTCTTCTTCGACGTCGACAACACGCTGATCATGTGGAACGGCAAGCTCCGGAACCACACGCGTGACGTGTTCCAGTCGCTGAAGGACGCGGGCCACACCATCTACGTCTGGTCGGGCGTGGGGATCCGGCGCTGGGACATGAAGCGCCACAACCTGGACGAGTTCGTCACGGACTACTTCGTGAAGCCGCTGGACGACCACCACGCGCGCCTCGTCTCCCTCGGCGTGCCGATGACCCCGGACTTCGTGATCGACGACCACAAGACGGTGGTGGACGCCTTCGGCGGCTACCACATCCCCGACATGGCCGCCCCGGACGATGACCACCTGCTGCGCGTCCTGGACGCCATCAACGAGATGGCCACCCTCGGCGACGTCGAGGAGCCGGGCGAGAACCTGTAGCGGCAGGCGCTCCGGCGCGGCGCTCGGCTGCTGCGGGCGCTCCGCGCCCGACCCTCACCCCTGCCCCTCTCCCAGTGGGAGAGGGGTTCTGGTTTGCCCGGCCCGTCAGGCGCGGCGCTGGCGGTGCTGCGCCGCGAAGGCGCGGAGCAGCCCCGCGATGCGGCCACGCTCGAGGACGGCCGCCGCCGGGATCTCGGCCTCTTCGTCGGACGCCTCCGCGAACACGGAGAGCGCCTGGAACGACCGGTCGTCCTCCAGTCGCAGGAGCGGCTCCACGATCGTCCAGATCGAGCAGCCCGCGTGCCGCTCGTCCGCGAGGCTGGCGTAGACCACCCAGTCCAGGCCGCGCTCGCGGATGTCGTAGTGCGAGAAGAGCCGGTAATCGAGGTCCCAGAGCGTCGCGTCCTGGTACGCCTCCGGCGACCAGTCGATCGGGAGCGGGCGGTCGCTGCGGTGCAGCGGGTCGAGCGCGATCAGCCAGAGGCTCGTCGCCAGCGTCAGCGGCGTCGCGCGGTAGCCACCTCGGACGCACCACGTCACCGCGTACGCGTCGCCCACGGCGCGCTGCACGCGCCGGTCGATGTGCAGGCCGGCCGCCATCAGCACGCGCGTCACGAGCAGATGCGCGAGGAGGCGCGCCTCGGCGTCCGAGGTGCTGCGCTCGCCGGTCGGCATCGTGAGCGCAGCCTCCTCGTCCGGCGCGAAGCAGGCGAAGGTGCCGCGCACACCGCGGTCGTAGCCGGGCGCGCCGGGCTTCCCCTGCGCGGCGAGGAGCAGGTCGAGGTCGTTGGGATCGGCCACCTGGCCGGTGTCGCGGACGGACGGCCAGAGGCGGTTGGCGAGGGCGAGCAGTTCGTTGGGCATGTGCCTCCGAGGCTCGCAAGCGACTCCCGCGGTTGTCAATCCGCCGGGTCACCCGCGACGATCACACCATGACCCCACGCCGACGCGTCGCGCTGCCGTTCTTGCTCGCACTCGCGTGCCTCCTCGCCGCCTGCGGAGGCGCATCCGACGGGCGCGGCGCGACCGCGACCGCTACCACCGAGGCGAGCGCAACCGCGGCGCCGGACGCCTCGGGCGAGCCGGTCGCCTCCACGGCCGCGGTCCCCACGGAGTCGCTCCCCGTCGCGCGCTTCACGATGCCGGATGGCACGGAGGCGCGCCTACCGGTGGAGGTGATCGGCGCGGCCGAGTTCGCGGTCGGGCTGTCCGGGCGCACCTCGCTCGAGGGACGCGGGATGCTCTTCTACTGGCCGGACGGCAACAGCCAGTCCGGATTCTGGATGAAGGGCACCCACATCCCACTCGATATCGCGTTCGTTGACCGAGACCGGGAGGTGATCGCCATCCTCCAGATGGAGGCGGAATCGCTGGAGATCCACCGGCCGGACGCGCCATACCTCGCGGCGGTGGAGGCGCCCCTCGGGTGGTACGCCGCGCACGGGATCGAGGCGGGCGCGCGGGTCACGTGGGAGTTCGACCCGGACGCGCTCGGCGCCGGACGGTAGCCGGGGCGCTCCGGACGCGGTCGTATACTGCCGGGGGCCTCGAAGGCCGCTTCGCCCTCGATGCATGACATCGATGCATGACAGGAGCCACGCCATGCCAGACATCACGATCCAGCACCGCGGGATGAGCATCAGCGGCTACCTGGCGGAACCGGCGGAGGTGAAGGCCGGCCTCATCGTGATCCAGGAGTGGTGGGGGCTCACCCCGGACATCAAGGAGATCGCGGATCGCTACGCAAAGGAGGGCTACCTGGCCTTCTCGCCGGACCTCTACCACGGCCAGGTCGCGAATGAGCCGGACGAGGCGCGCAAGCTGGCGATGTCCATGGAGCGCGAAGTCGCCGCGCGCGAGATCGATGCCGCGATCGCCTGGCTGAAGGAGACGCGGAGCGCCGGCAAGGTCGGCTGCGTGGGCTACTGCATGGGCGGCGGCCTCAGCCTGGCTGCGGCGATCCGCCCGACCTCGAACGTGGACGCGGTGCACGTCTACTACGGCGGCGGCATGCCGCCCGCCGAGCAGGTCGCGACGATCAGGGTGCCGGTGGCCGGCTCCTACGGATCGGCGGACGCCGGCATCCCGGCGGAGCAGGTCAACATGCTCCGCGACACCCTCACAAAGGCCGGCGTGCCGAACGACATCACGCTGTACGAGGGCGCCCAGCACTCCTTCTTCAACGACACTCGCCCCGCCTTCCACCCGCAGGCCGCCGCCGACTCCTGGGCGAAGTCCCTGGCCTGGTTCGGCAAGTACCTGCAGGGCCAGTAGCGCACGAGGGGACCCGCACCGCATGGCGGAGATGCAGATCGTCGCGAAGGCGCTGAACGACTTCGGGGACGACTGGCACTGGGTGGTGCTGCATGATGCGGAGCCGCGCGGCGACCGGCGCTTCTACGCGTCCCACGTGGACACCGTCTGCGGCATCATCCTGGACGAGGGCGGCGTGGTGGTGACGTTGCACGACACGGGCGCGCCGGACCAGCCCAACTGCCCGCGCTGCCTGCAGGGCGGCTTCGACCCGGCGCTCCGCCTGGCCCTCGAGGAGGTGCTGGAGCGCGCCGAGGCCGAGCCGGTGCGCGTCCGCCCGCGCTAGCACCTGAGTGTGGTGTGTTCCGGTACCGTCGCACAGCCATCCACGAGGGCGGCGACGGACAGACGAAGCCGCGCCCCCTGACAGTCAGTCTCAGTGCGAATGCAGACCGTCAACTCGACCAAGTGCGGCGTGTTCGCTTGGTCTCGGAGTGACAGCCGCAGTTGGTGCCCTCTGCTCCCACTTCCGACACGCAGCCAGGACGCAAGCCACGCGAGCCTTCCCCAGCACCAGAGGGCCCAGACTGAGCAGCCTAAGAAGGTGAGGACGCCGCCCGGCATCAGGTATTCCCAAGAGCCAACAGAAAACGCCCGCGAGAGAAGAATCACGAACAGGTAGAGAACCGCGGGGAGAAATCCAACGACACCCGCGCGTCCAGGGTGACCTGACGCCTTCCAGACATTCGCGAGAAGAACACAGATGACCATCACACCCGCGACGAGCCCAAGGAACGTGCCGAACGAGGTGATCAGGCTCGCGTCCGGGGAAACCTTCGCGTCCAGGGGCTGAGGGCCAGCACTCGCACCATAGAAGAAGCCGAGCAGTGCTCCGGTGAAGCACCAACTCAGAATCATGCCCCATGCGAGTTCACGCGCCCTGTTGAACGCTTGCTGCGAAGCGGTCGACATACTCGCCTCCTACGGGCGTCCGCGTCCGCCCGCGCTAGCCCCGCGCTAGTACCACTCGTTCTCGATGACCTTGGAGGCGTGCGCCGCGAGCGTCGTCAGGATGCGCTCGTCCGTGTCGTCGAAAGGGCGGCCGTCCTCGCGGTCGGTCACGTAGAGCGCGCCGCGGACGGTGCCGCGCGCCCAGATCGCGACGCCGACCATCGCCCGCATCTCCGGGTGGTGCGTGGGGAAGCCAAACGCCTTCGCGTGGTGGCCCACATCCTCGAAGCGCACGGGACGGCCGTCGTACCGGAGCGACCCCAGGGGGCCATGGCCCTGCGGAGGCGTGCGGAGCCGCGCCATCTGGTCGCGGTTGAGGCCGGACGCGAAGAAGCCCTCGGTCACATCGTGCTCGTCGGTCACGGAGAGCGCCGCGTACCGGCCGTGGGTCAGTTCGCGCGCGAGGTCAGCGACGATCTGGAGCGACTGGTCGGGCCGGTGGCGCGCGGGCAACGTCTTCAGGCGCTCGCCGAGCGCGTGCAGCGTCCGCCGCTCCGGGTCGCGCCTGATCAGCCGGTCGAGTGAGATCCCCCGCGCCATGCCCTCACTGTACGGATCGCCGCCGCCGTCAGTCGAGCGGCATGCCCCGGTGGTGCGTGTCCGCCGAGGAACTCGGCGGCGGCGACCACGCCCGCTCCGTGGCCGCACCGTCCGGCGGCTCTGCGGGCGGCTGGGTGCGCGGCGGCGCGGGCGCCGGCGAGGGCGGGGCGGCCTCGAACGTGGCGATGCGCGGCGGGCGCGCCGCCGGGGTGATCGAGGACGGCGCCTCGATGCGCGGCGTGACGAGCGGTGGGGACGGCTCGAGGGCCGGGCGCGGGGCCGCCTCGAGCATGTCGAGCGTGTCGGGCTCGGGCGGCGGCGCGGCCGCGTCGGCCTCGCCGGCCAGCGGCTCCGGCTCGTCGTCCGCCGGGGGCGGCGGCGCGGCGGGTTCGGGACGGACCGGCGGCGTGGTGCTGGACGGCGCACCGGCGCGAGCGGCGTTGAAGAAGCGCAGCGTGTCCGGCCGCACCGCGATCGCGACCGGCTGGTCGAGGGGCGGCGGGGCGACGTCCCACTCCCAGCGCACCTCCATCAGCCGGCCCCCCAGGCGGACGTCCAGCACCCACGTCGGGCCATACGCGCGGATGCGCGCAATGCTGCCCTCGATCCCGCACCCCAGCCCGGAATCCACCGGCACCGCCAGCAACGCCGAGGGATGCGCCAGCGCCAGCGCCTGCCGCCCGAGCGGGAACCCGGTCGGGTAGGCGAGCGTGCCGACACCTGGCTCCACGATTCGGCCCGCGCTCGTCTCGCCCTCGATCAGGGTGGCGTAGCCGAACAGCTCCGCCGCGCGCACGGAGCTCGGGCCGTGCAGCACGCGCCAGAGCGGGCCGGACTGCAGCACGCGGCCTTCGTCGAGCACGATCAGGTCCTGCGCCAGCGCGAACGCATCGTCGAGGTCGCGTGTCGCGAGGATCGTGGTGATACCCAGGTCCGTCACGATGTCGCGCAACCGGTCCCGGAACGCCGGACGGTCGCGCGGCGCGATGTGCTCGATCGGTTCGTCGAGGAGCAGGACGAGCGGGCTGCGAGACACCATCGGTGCGAGCGTGCGCGCGATGGCGACGCGCTGCTGCTGGTCAGGCGTCAACCGGTCGACGGGGAGGTCCTGCAGCCCGTCCGCGTCCACCATGCGGAGTACCTCCGCGACCCGACGGGCGTACTCGCGCCGCGGGTAGCCCGTGGTGCGCAGGCCGTAGGCAACGTTCTCCCAGACCGTGCGCCCCTCGAAGAGGGCGAGATCCTGGAACACCATGCCCGCCCCACGCCGGTGCGGCGGCCAGTGCACGATAGACGTGCCATTCAGGAGGACATCCCCGGCATCGGGTCGATCGAGGCCCGCGATCGCGCGCAGCAGCGTGGTCTTCCCCGCGCCATCCGGCCCGTAGAGGACGGCGAACTCACCCGACTCCACGGACAGGCTGACGCCGTCCAGCGCCATGCGGCCGCCCTCGACGCGCGACAGGCCACGGACCTCGAGCGTCGCCATGCGCGCTACCCCTGCCGCCCGCCGGAGGCGGAACGCCACCAGCGCCAGGAACCGAGGAAGAGGAGGGCGCCGGGCATCGCCAGCAGCAGCGCCGCTGCGTACGCGCTCGCTGGGGTGCCGGGCGAGGTGGCCTCGCGCAGCGCGCGCACGGCGAGCGTTTCGTCGCCGCCCGCGACGAGTCGGGGCGTCGCGGCGGCTTCGCCCAGCGCGAAGGCGAGCGTGACGCCCGCCGCCGCCACCAGCGCTGGCAGGCTGGCGCGCAGGCGCAACGTGCGCCAGGCACCGAACCGCGACGCTCCGAGCAGGCGCGCGGCGTCCGAGGCGGTGCTGCCCTCCAGCGGCACGCTCGCCGCCACGCGCAGCGCCAGCGGGAACGCGAGGAGGACCGCGACACCCGCGACGAGCGCTGGCTCCGAGCGCAACGACAGCGCCTCGCGGAGCGCGAGGGCGACCGAGGCGGGCGCGAGGACGGCGGGCACGAGCAGGGCGGCACGGGCGAGGCCGCGCACCCCGCGGTCGCCGGAGCGGACGATGCGCGCGGCGGAGGCCGCCAGGAGCACTGCGCCGGTCGTCGCTGCCGCGGCGTAGACAACCGACCGCAGCAGTGGCTCACGCGCCCCACCGGACGCGACCGGCTCGAACAGCCCGACGAAGACGTCCACCGGCGCCACGTCCGCCTCCGCCGGCGTCACGGCTCCGGCGGCGAGTCCGAGGAACGAGGCGACCGTCACGGCGACCACCGTCAGCGCCGCCAGCCAGCCGGCCGCCAGCGGCAGCCCTCGCAACGTCCGCACGGGGTACTGGCGGCCGCGCGGGCGTGGCCACGCGAAGCGGGTGGCCACGCCAAGGACGGCGGCGTTCACCAGGCCGTACACCGCCAGGTGCGCGACCACGCCATCGCCGGCCACCAGCGTGTCGAGCGTCGAGAGCCGTCCATCGCCGGCGACCAGGATCGCGACCACGGACACGAACCCGGAGGCGAAGGTCAGCGCGGCCACCGCACGCACCGCTGGCCGGATCACCGGCCAGACGGTGGCGCGCCACGCGCCCCACGGCCGCCCGCCGAGGATGCGCGCCGCCTCGGTGGAGCGCGCGTTCACCCGCGACCATGCATCGCCGCACAGCCACGTCGCCAGCGCCACGCCGTACAGCGCGTGCGTCGCCACGACGACGGACACGGCGGCGACGCCTGGATCGAGGGCGAGCCAGCCCTCGGTGCCGGCAACTCGGCGCAGGCCGAGCGCCACCGCCAGCGGCGGTAGCGCCAGCGGGAGCAGGAGCGCCGTCCGCAGCACACCGATGCCGGTGAACGGACGCCGCGCGATGAGGGCGGAGGCGGGCAAGCCGAGCGTCACGGCGAGGAGCGCACCAGCCGCGCCGATGCCGGAGGACGCCGCCAGACCCTCCCGGAACGCCTCGGTGCGCGCGGCCTCGCGGAGGTGGTGGGTGGAGGCGTACGCGCCGGCGCGGGCTCGCTCGGTCGCGCTCGCGGACGCCTCCCAGGTGTCACGCCACGGGCCAGCCGGCGCGAACGCAGAGAGCACGAGGACGCCGAGGATCGCCAGCGCCGCGGGCACCACGAGGACGAGCGCGGGGGTCGCGCGTCGCCATCCACCAGCCGTCATCTCGCGTACCACAGCGCCGTCCCACGAGCCCTCGGTCGTGGGCCGAGTGTGCTATCCCGCGCCGCCCCCGTCCACCCTCGGAGCGGGCGAGTAGCCTCGTGACGCTACGCCAGCTGCCGCATCTTCGGGACGAAGAACCAGATCCCGACCACGAAGACGAGCATCGCCACGGAGGTCCCGCCGATCGCCCACTGCGGGCCAACGACGTTCGCGAGCAGGCCGACGAGGAAGGTGCCGACGTTCACGATGCTCATCTCCATCATGTAGATGGACTGCACGCGGCCGCGGTATTCCTCCTCCGAGTAGGTCTGCACCAGCACCTGGCTCAGCGACATGCGGCCCGCCTGGCCGACGCCGACGATGATGAGCACCACGGCGGTGACCCAGAACCAGGACGACGCCGAGAAGGCGATCAGCGAGGCGGCGAGCAGGATCGAGGACAGCATCAGCATCCGGCCGCGGTTGCGGCTCGGCATCGAGGCGATGACGAGCGAGCCGACCAGCGAGCCGACGCCCTGGATGCTCATCAAGAAGCCCAGGCCACCCGCCTTCGCGTCCAGCACCTCGTCCACGAAGCCGGGAAGCAGCTGCAGGTAGGGCATGGAGCCCATGACGATGACGAGGTTCACGAGCAGGAGCATCATGACCGTCTTGTCACGGCCGATGTAGGAGAACCCCATCCCCAGTTCCGCGAAGGAGGAACGCATGGTGCGCTTCCCACGCTGCTGCGTGTTCTCCGGCACCTGCACCGGGATCATCGCGGCGAAGGAGACGAAGTAGGTGAAGCACATGATCCCGTAGATCCACTCGCCGCCATCGATGCCGGAGCCGGAGTTCACCAGCCCGAACACCACGCCGCCCAGCGCCGGCATGCCCAGGCGCGTCACGTTCATGGCGGCGTTGTTGAGCGCCAGCGCGTTCATCAGGCGGTCGAAGCCGACCACGTCCGAAGTCAGGATCTGGCGGGACGGCATCATCAGCGACATCACCGCGCCCTGGACCACGGCCGCGGCCACGAGGTGCCACACCTCCAGCCGCCCGGTCGCGATGAGGACGGCGATGGTCGCGACGTTCACCACGTTCGTCGCCTGGGCGAGTTCCACCACGCGCTTCTTGGAGCGCACGTTGTCGGCGATCACGCCGCCGACGAGCGAGAAGAGCAGGCCCGGGATCGCGTTCGCGAGTGAGATCACGCCGAGCATGGCGTACGAGCCGGTCATCTGGAAGACGAGGTACCCGCGGATGAACATCTGCATGTTCATCGCCGCGAAGTGTCCCAGCAGAGAGATGAAGAACCACCGGTAGTTCGGGTCGCCCAGCGACTTGAACGTGCTGATCGAGAACTTCGCCTTTGGCGCCCCGGGGCCACCTCGGTATCCACCGGGGCCACCGGGGCCGGGCTGAGGACGGGGTGGGGCGGCGGGCCGTTCGAGCGTCGCGGGCGGGGACTGGTCCAGGAAGGCGGTGTTGTCTCCCGGCGTGGCGCTCGTGGTCATGTTGGCCTTCTTCGCGTGACGTGTCCGCGACGTCTTACCCTGACGTTCACGGCAAGGGTCACTCTACCACCGGCCACCACAAGCGCCATACGCGGACACCCGGCCCGCGCTACATCAGGTCGGGATCGCCGTGGTGGAGCCCAAACAGCTGCCAGCCCGGGCGCGCCGGCATGGAGGTCTGACCGTTCTCCGGGTGCAGCCCCTTCAGCCCGGCCGCGCGCATCGCCTTGTCGATCGCCCAGCGGGAGAGGCCCTGTACCCCCTCCATCTGCGCCATCTCGTCGATGCTGTAGAAGCCCGCCCCGATCACCTCGTCGTTGTCGTAGGACGGCTCCCCTTCCACGTAGTCGAGGCGGAACACCACGTAGAGGTTCGTGCTCGGCCCGCCGATGGAGCCGCCGATGGAGTGGCGGAACGCGATCACGTCGCGCGCCTTCGCGACGACGTTCGCCTCCTCCAGCACCTCGCGCTCCACCGCTTCGAGGATCGGCTCGTCGTGCTCCACGTATCCGCCGGGGATCTGCCAGGAGCCGCGGCCCGGGTTCTGGCCGCGCTGGATCAGCAGCGCGCGGTTCTCCCGCATCACGACGGCGGCCGCGCCGATGGAGAAGTTGCCGAAGTGGATGAACCCGCAGGAGGAGTCCGGGCAGGCCAGGCGGTCGCGCCCCCCATCGAACTTCGTCGTCAGCGGCAGCGAGCAGTTCGGGCAGTAGCGCATCGCGTCCCCTCCATCCTCGGACGCGCGGATTCTACTCCCGCCGCGTCTACCGTCCTCGGCGGGCCGCTACGACAGGTCGAGGATGAGCGCGGCATGGTCGGAGAGCGCCTCCCGCCGTGCGCCGTCCCCGCCCCAGGCGTGACGCACCGAGCGGACGCGCGGCGCGAGTGCCCGGTTCACGAACGCCTGGTCCAGGCGAAAGCCGTTACCCCGGTTCGGCGAGTACCACGTGAACTCACGCGCCTCCGGGTGGTGCGCCCGGAAGATGTCCGGCCAGCCCGCCTCCGCCATCGCCACCATCCAGGCGTCGTGCCGCGCGTCGAACACCGGCGACTCCTCGTCCCACCACGCGCGGCCGGTGTTCGTGTCACCCAGCAGCAGCGCCGGGCCGCCTCGCCAGCCCCGCGCGAGCGCGTGGACAGCGTCGAGGTAGGCGAACTTGCGCCGCCGGTCCGGGACGAAGTTCGGCACGTGCATGGCACCGAGGGTGAGCGGGCCACCCGCCTCGAGCGGCGCGGCGACGCGCACGGGGAGCCAGCGGCGCGGCTCGGCGGGGCCGCCCCGCAGCCGCGCCGGGGCGAGCGGCCAGCGGGAGGCGACCAGCACCGCGTTCGTGGCGGGCGAGGCCGGGTCAGCGGTGGCGCGCTGGTGCGCCAGGCCGCCCTCGGCGAGGCGTTCCGCGAGGCGCCGGCCGGGCGCCGTTCCCCTCGCCTCCAGGCAGACCAGGATGTCCGGCGCCCACGCCGCGACCTGTTCGGCGATCGCCTCGACACGCCGGCCGCCGCCGGCGCGGATGTTCCACGAGACGATCCGCACGCGGCAGCCCTCGTGGGGCGGCTAGAGCAAGCCGGCGTCGAACTCGACGATGCCGCGCGCGACCCCGAGCCGCAGGATGTCGGACGCGCCGCCGGCCAGCCGCATGGAGCGGACGCGGCGGTACATCGCCTCCAGCGGGTGGCCGACGATCAGTGCCTGCCCGCCGACGAGCTGCAGCGCGCCGTCCACCACGCGGCTCGCGACCTCCGTGCAGAACACCTTCGCCGCGGCGCCCTCGTTCATCACGTCCGCGCCGGACTCCGCCAGGCGCGCCGTACGGTACAGCGTCGCGCGCGCGGCGTAGGTCTCGATGCGCAGGTCGGCGTAGCGCAGCCGCACGCCCTCGCGGTCCGCGAGGCGGCCGCCGGCGCGATGGCCGCCGGTGATGTGCTTCGTGACGTACTCCACGGTCCACAGCGCGATGCCGCACGCGGACGCCGCGGAGGCCATGCGCTCCTCGCCGATGTTCCCCATCGCGCGCGGCATCCCCTCGCCGATCTTGCCGAGTAGGTTCGCCATGGGGACGCGCACCGCGTCGAAGGAGAGTTCGACGTGCCCGCCGCCCTCCATGCTGCGGAAGGCGCGGTCGATCTTCACGCCGGGGAGGTTGCTGTCGATCAGCAGCATCGCGGTGCCACCCGGCCCTTCCGGGCCTTCATCGACGTTCACGAGCGTCGCGAAGAAGTCGGCGGCCGCACCACCGGTGACGAACGACTTGCGGCCGGTCACGACCAGGTGATCACCATCGCGTGTCGCCCACGTGGGCTTGGCCGGTGCGCCGGGGCCGCTGGGCTCGGTGAAGGCGAACGACCACGTCTTCTCGCCCGCCAGCACGGGCTCGCGGTAGCGGGTGCGCAGGTCGCCCTCCGCGCGGCGCAGGAGGCCGGGGTCCGGCCCGAAAACGAAGCGGGAGAGCGGCGTGTTGCCGGCGGCCAGCGTCTCGCGCGCCACCGTCATCGCCAGCGGCCCCGCCTCCGTGCCGCCAAACTCCACCGGCTGCGTCATCCCGAACAGCCCGAGTTCCTTCGAGCGCTCGCGGACGCGCCGCCGGATCTCCTCCGGCACCGGCCCCTCCTCCTCGATCCCCGCTTCGAGCGGGCGGAGGTCCTGCTCCACGAAGGTGCGAATACGGTCGCGGAGCGCGACCAGTTCGGGCGAGAGGCTCTCAGGCACGGCGGTCTCCGATCGAGAGGGTGCGTCGGGAGGCTACCGCTTCGGGTGGCCCCGTTCCATATCGGGCGCCGGGCTAACGTGGTGCTGGTCGCCCGGCACCTCGCCGGAACCGGTCGCGGTCGGCGGCGGCGCGGACCGCTGGATCGGCTCCACCTGGGTCTTCGCGGAGGTCGCGGGGTCACGCCGGTGGGGTGGGAACGGCAGGAGCCGCGTCATCATCGCGATCCGGGTGACGATCCCGCGGCCGATCCACTTCAGGAAGTTCATCGTGCACCTCTACGCTCGCCATGCTTGGCGCTACCCCTGCACGGTACGACAGCGGGCGGCGGATGTGAGGGTGCACGAGTCCCGCGTGGCGGGGGACGTTCAGCGCGGGAGCGCCGGCTCGATCTCGTCGACCAGCGCGATCAGTGGCTGCGCGGCGTCCAGCGCCAGGTAGTCGCCCTCGATGCTGCGGATCGCGTCGAACGACTCCACCTGGCGTCGGTATACCTCCGCCGTGGCGTCCGAGATCGCGAGCGGGTCGTGCTGCCGCGCCTCGATGCGCGCGAGCGCCACCTCGGCCGAGAGGTTGAGCGCCACGAGGAGCGATGGCACCCCGGCCGCCCGTGCCACGGCGCGCGCCGCCTCGCGGTCCTCCGCTCGGCCGTGGACGGCGTCCACCACCACGGCGCGCCCGGCCGCGAGGTGCGCCGCGGCACGACGACGGACCTCCGCGTACGTGCGCTCGGTCATGCCGGCCGTGTACAGCGCCGCCTCGTGGCCATGCGAGCGCGGCGGGACTCCGGCCAGCGCCTTCCGGACGGCGTCCGAGGAGACGTACGCCGCCCCGATGCGCGCCGCGAGCGTCGCACCGACGGTCGACTTGCCGGTGCCGGATGGGCCCGACAGCAGGATGAGGCAGGGCGACGCCACACGGCGGGTGAACTCGGTCGCCAGGCGGAAGTACGCGGCGGCGGAGGCGGCGAGATCGGCACGCTGCGCGGCCGGCACCTCCGGCGCGTTCGCGCCGATCGACTCCACCTTGCCGCGGACAAACGCGCGGAACGCGCGGTGGAGCGGCTGGAGGACGCCCAGCGTCTCGTCCGCCGTCGCGGCGAGGTAGCGCCCGGCGACCTCATCGCCCAGGTCGCGGCGGCCGCGCGCCTCCAGATCCATGGCGAGGAACGCGAGGTCGTAGCCCACGTCCAGGTAGCGGAAGTGGAACCACTCCGTGAACTCGATGCAGTCGACGATCACGAGATCCTCGGCGCGCGGGCCGAGTGTGTAGATGTGCTTCGCGTGCAGGTCACCGTGGCCCTCCACCACGCGTCCCGCCGCGAGCCGCTCGTCGAACAGCGCCGATTCGCGCTCGATGAACGCGTCGATGAACTCGCGCAGGTGGAGCGCGTCGTCCGCGCGCCAGGTCCCGCCGATGTTCGGCTCGGCCTCGCGGTACTCGCGCGCCCACCAGTTGCGCTCGCCCTCCGCGCCGGCGAAGGCGGGGTCGTTCGCCACCACGCGCGCGGCATCGTGGAACGTCACGAGGCGCTGCGCGATGCGCTCCGGGAGGTCGTGGGGCACGGCGTCCGCGGCGATCAGCCGGTCCAGCGTGCGGTCGTCCGGGAGCCGTCGCATCTTCACGGCCCACTCCACCACGCGGTCGCCGGCCTCGGGCGTCACGTCCACGGCGAAGCCACCGCCGGCACGCTCCACGACCGGCACGACGTCGAGGTAGACGTCCGGGGCAAGGCGCCGGTTCAGCGTCACCTCCTGGCGCGCGTGGCGCTCGCGCGCCTCGAACGCAACCTGGTCGATGAAGCCGAAGTTCACCGGCTTCTTCGCCTTGTAGACCAGGTCACCGGCGAGAAAGACGTACGAGATGTGCGTCTGCACCAGGGAAACGGACGCGGGGCGGTGCGGGTAGGCGGAGGGCTGCAGCAGGCCGCGCACGAAGGCGGGCAGCGCGTCGTCCTCGGGGGCGGGTGTGGGGTCGGTGGGCTCGCTCACGGATCGACGGTATGGAGGCGGCCGGGCTCCGGCAAGGGACGCGGATCGAGGGCGGCGCCTCTGCTACGCTCGCGCCCCTGACCACCACCAGAACACCTCTCCGGGAGCCGCCCTGTGTCCGAGCCGTGGCAGCATTTCTACCAGTCGCAGCGCCTCCGTCTGGCCTACTGGACCTGGGGTAGCGCCGCGAACCCGCCGCTGATCCTCGTGCATGGGGGGCGCGACCACTCGCGCAACTGGGACCGCATCGCGGAGGCGTTCCGGGACGAGTACCACGTCGTCGCGTGCGACCTCCGCGGGCACGGCGACTCGCAGTGGGCCGTGGGCGCGCACTACGCCCTCGGCGACCACATCCTCGACCTCGCCGCGCTCATCGACCTGCACGGCGGTCGCGCCCGGGTGGTCGGCCACTCCTTCGGCGG
Source organism: Chloroflexota bacterium (assembly GCA_045863195.1). Classification (GTDB taxonomy): domain Bacteria; phylum Chloroflexota; class Dehalococcoidia; order UBA2979; family UBA2979; genus W-Chloroflexi-9. The sequence continues at coordinate 156,894 of BTUI01000002.1, read as the reverse complement.
CGCGATCTCCCTGCTCACCGCCGGCACGTTCCCGGAGCGCTTCGAGAAGATCGTGGCGATTGAGGGCGCGGGCGCGCGCATGGACGAGCACATGCACGAGATGACCCCGGAGCGCATGCGCGCCTGGGCAATGCGCACCCGCGCGATGGAGCAGCAGACCCCGCGCGTCTACCCCTCCTTCGAGGCGGCGGTCGAGCGTGTCCGCGAGGCGAACAAGGCGCTGACGCAGGAGATGGCGGAGCACCTCGCGCGGTGGGGGACGCACTCGATCGATGGCGGCTGGGTGTGGAAGTTCGACCCGTGGGTGCGGGGCCGCACCCCGGTGGAGATGAGCCCGAAGGAGATGGCGGGGTTCTGGCGAAACATCCCGTCCCCTGTCCTCCACCTCGTGGGTTCGGAGTCGCACTTCAAGCGGAAGTCGTTCCTGGAGCAGCCGCTGGACGACTTCTTCCAGGACTCGCGCACCGTGGTGATCCAGGATGCCGGCCACTGGCTCCACCACGACCAGACCGAGGCGACCGTGGCCGCGATCCGGGAGTTCCTCGGCCCGCCACCGCCACCGCGCCCGAACGACTGACGTCCCGCGGCGGGCCACGGCGTTACTCGTTATGTGATGTGCGGCACGAACGCCCCCCGGCGGCTGTGCTTCAATCGGTGCATGACTACCGACGCCAGCCGCACCGCGGCACCCGCCCTCTCCGCGCGCGAGTGGATCGACCTGCTCTTTGACGCAGGCTCGTTCGACGAGCAGTTCACGGGCATCCCGACCCCCGACCCCCTGCACTTCGAAGACTCCCAGCCCTACCCGGAACGCCTCGCGGAGGCGCGCCAGAAGAGCGGCGGCGAGGAGGCCGTGCTCACCGGCATCGCCAAGATCGGCGGCATGCCGGTCGTGGTCGCCGTCAGCGACTTCCGCTTCATCGGCGGCTCCATGGGCTTCGCCGTGGGCCAGCGGGTGGCCCACGCCATGGACCGCGCCGGCAGCGGGAAGGTCCCGTTCATCGCGGTCACCTGCTCCGGCGGCGCGCGCATGCAGGAGGGCATGGTTGCCCTGCTGCAGATGGCGAAGACCGCCGCCGCCGCCGCCCGCCTGCACGAGGCGGGCGTACCGATGATCTCGGTGCTCGCCAACCCGACCACCGGCGGCGTCTATGCCTCCTACGGCACGCAGGCGGACATCATCCTCGCGGAGGCGGGCGCCCTCGTGGGCTTCGCCGGGCCGCGCGTCCGCGCCGTGCACGACGCGGGCGAGGAGCGCGAGGCGCTGTCCGCCGACGAACTGATGGCACACGGCCAGATCGACCTCGTGGTCCCGCGCGAGGGGATCCGTGACCGGCTGATCACGCTCGTGTCGCTGGTGCGCCCCTCCGTCGCGCCGGACCTCGACCTCCTGCCGCCCCCGGTGGAGGTGCGCCAGCAGGAGCGCGGCTGGGCCGTGGTGGAGCGCGCCCGGCACCCGGAGCGCCCGCGCGCGCTCACCTACATCCGCGCGCTGGCGTCCGACTTCTTCGAGTTGCGCGGCGACCGCACGGGCACGGACGACCCGGCGCTGATCGGCGGCCTGGCGCGGATCGGCGACACCAACGTGGTGATCGTGGCGCAGGAGCGCGGGAACCTCACGCTGGACGGCGCACGGCACGATGGCCGCGTGGGGCCGGCCGGCTACCGGAAGGCGCGCCGGCTGATGCTGCTCGCCGACCGGCTGAGGTTGCCGCTCGTCACCTTCGTCGACACCCCCGGCGCGCACGATGGCATCGCGGACGAGGCCGGCGGCCTCGCTGGCGCGATCTCCGACTGCCTGACGACCATGGCGTCACTCACCACCCCCACCGTCTCCGTCGTGATCGGCGAGGGCGGCTCGGGCGGCGCGCTCGCCCTGACCTGGGCGGACCGGGTGCTCATGCAGCAGAACGCGATGTACGCCATCACCTCCCCGGAAGGCGCCGCCGCGATCCTGTTCCGCGACCGCGCGCGCGCACCGGAGGTCGCCGAGGCCCTCGGCGTGGCCGCCGGCGACCTGCTCAGCCTCGGCATCATCGATGCCGTCGTGCCGGAGCCGGCCGGTGGTGCGCACGCTGACCCGGAGGGCGCGGTGCGCCTCCTCCGTCCCGCGCTGCGCCGCGCGCTCGCCGAGGCGATGCGCGGCCGCGGCTCCCAGCGTCGAGGGCGGCGGGAGCACCGTCTCCGCACCATCGGTGTGGCGCCGCAGCCGGCGGCGGCAGCCGCGCTGTTCCGCAACCTGGGTGACGCCCTCGGCGGAGCCCTCGGCGAGGCGCGCGAGGCGCTGCAGGAGCGGCTGCGACGTCGTGGCGAGGCGAAGCCGGAGAACGGCGAGGCGCCGGAGGTTCCGGCCGCCGGTTAACGCTCGAACGGCCTCGGGAAGCGCGGGGTCTGGGTCGACGGCGACGGGAAGAGCGGGTTGGTCGGCGCGACGCCGGGCGACTGTTCGTCAATCGCGCCGAGCAACGCGACCACCATGTTGATGTAGGCCCACAGTTCGTGGATTCGCTCGTCGTCCTCCACGCGCGCGACCAGCGCGGCCGGCGAGGAGATGCGTCGGTGCGTCGGCAGGATGAACCCGAGCGGCCCCGTGTGTGAGCCCTCCAGCGTGAACTGGAAGATCACCCGGTCCTGCGTCAGGCCGATGTGGTCCACGATCATCTCGAGGTCCGGGAACGCCGTCCGCAGGTGGCCGGTGTAGTCACGGATCAGCTGCGGCCCGCCCACCTGCCCGTTCGGCGTCCGCACCACCACCGAGGGGTGCGAGACCGAGATCAGGAACTCGGCCAGGTCCATGCGCTCGACCTTCGCGAGCCAGTCGGCCAGCAGCACCTGGAAGCGTTCGGGGGTCATGCCTCGTACTCCACAGGGAAGATGAGCGGGCTACCCGGTGACAAGAGCGGCCACATCTCCGCCGCGCGGCCGGAGGCGGCCACGCGCATCATCACCACCCCGGTGAAGCGGACGTGACGGCCCGTGGGTTCCCAGATCCCCAGCCGGCCGGTGTGAGTCGCGCTGAACAGCATCTGGATGAGCACCCGATCCTCGAAGAAGAGGACGTTCTCGATCTCCATCGACAGGTCGGGATAGCCCTGCGCCACGATCGCGGCGTGCGCCTGCATCATCGCGAGGTCGCCGACGACGCCGTTCGTCGCGTAGACGAGGCAGTCCGGCTCCGCCACGGCGGCGAGCGCCGTCGGCATGTCGGCGCGTTCCATCTCATCCGTCCACGCCTGGTAGAGGTCCTGCGCCTGGCGGAGCGTGCCGGATGGGTGAGGAGACGAGGGGAACGGTGCGTCCAGCGCGCCGGGCGGCACCGGGAACAGCGCGCCCGCCCCAATGTTGACGTACGTCCAGACGCCGGAGAAGCGGCCCTCGTCATTGACCTCGCACACCATCAGCGAGAACGAGCGCATGGGCTCGCCGGCCACCGCGGCCAGGTGTGGCATCACCGGCTGCGTGGTGCCGGCGACCACCGCCTGCACGACCAGGTGGTCGGACAGGAAGAATGCCCGCTCAATCTCCACCGCCATATCGGGGAAGAAGAGGCGCGCGGCCATCGTCTGCTGCGCCATTGCCTGCGAGTCGGCCAGGATGCCGTTCGGGAGATGGATGCGGCAGTCGAGCGCGCAGAACGCACCGATCGTCGAGAGAAAGTCGCCGCCCTCGGTCGCGAGGGCGAGCCACTGCTCGAAGACGGCCCTGGTCCGGTCTGCGTTCACGGCGGATCCTTCCGCCGTGAACAGTACATCAGGTGCTCCTCGAGTCCATCGGTGAACGGCCTGCTATTTCGATGGACAGTCGGTAAAGAAGAGAGGCCCGGAGGGTTGTCTCCCCGGGCCTCCTTTACCGTTCTCGACCCTCTCGCCGGACGCTATCCGACCAGCTTCCGGTAGATCTCGTACCGCTTCTTCGGGTCGCGCTCCGTGACGCTCACCGCGTGCAGCGTGAAACCAGCCTCCGAGGCGGCGTCGAGCGCGTCGATGCACTCCTCGACGCTGCCGACGGTGCCGAGCTCCTCCACCAGAGGACGCGGCACGGCGGCCGCACCGGCGCCGGAGCCGCCGTCCGACCAGGCGCGGCGGACCGCGTTCGCCTCGTCCGCGTAGCCCATGCGGCTGAAGTGCTCGTAGTAGAACTCGCCCATGCGGGCGATGTAGAACGCCGCCGTGCCGGCGATGCCGGCGTACGCACGCTCCGGGTCGTCCGTCACGGTGACCCCGTTCGGGTTGCGCACGTCCACGTCCGAGCGCTTCCGCCCGGCCGCCTCCACCGCGGAGTAGAACGCGTCCAGCTGTTCCTTCCACTGCGACTTCGGCAGGAAGATCGGCATCCAGCCGTCCGCGATCTCCGCGGTCTGCTGCACCGACTTCGGCGTCACCGAGGCGAGATGGATCGGGATGTGCGGCCGGAACGGCTTGAACCGCAGCGTGAAACCGCGCTGCAGGTTGAAGATCTTGCCGTCATAGTTCAGCGGCTCTTCGCGCATGATCATGTTGATGATGTCCACGTACTCGCGCGTGCGGGTCAGCGGACGGTCGAACTTGATGCCGTGGAAGTGCTCGATCACGTTCGGCCCGGAGGAGCCGAGGCCGATCACCATGCGGCCCTTCGAGATCTCGTCCATCGTCGCGAAGTGCTGCGCGATGGCGGCAGGGCTGCGCGAGAAGTTGTTGATGATGCTGGTGCCCAGGTGGATGTTGGACGTCTCCCGCGCCAGCACCGTGAGCAGGGTGAGCGCGTCACGCCCCCACGCCTCCGCGATGGAGATGAGTTCCACGCCCGCGTCGTCCGCGATCTTCGCCTGCTCGATGACGTCATCGAGGTCGAACTCGCCCTGCCAGTTCACCCCGATCGAAAGCCTGCGCATGCTGTCCCTTTCCGGCGCACCCCATGTCGGGCCGCCGCTACGGGCAGCGCCATGTCGCGCCGCCGCGCCGGGAGTGTACGCGCATCCCCTCCGCCTCGTGCGGCGGAGGGGGAGGAGCGGGGCCGAGGCTCAGGCGGAGGCGTCGTCCTGCGCGACCCCGGGGCCGTCGAGGTCCTCGGGGTCGTCGGGCCGCAGATCAAGCACCGGACGCGGCGCGGCCGGCTTCACGGCCGGGCGGTAGAGCGCCAGGTCTTCCTTGTGCATCTTGTCCGCGAACTTCGCGTGGATCTGGTCGAAGGCGTCCATATCCCACTCGGAGACGAAGGTGATCGCCTTGCCCTCGCGGCCCGCGCGGCCGGTACGGCCGATGCGGTGGACGTACTCCTCCGGGTTCTGGGGCACGTCGTAGTTCACCACGTGGGTGATCTCCGGGATGTCCAGGCCTCGGGCGGCCACGTTGGTGGCGATCAGGACGTCCAGCGCGCCCTCCCGGAACTGCTGCACCACGCGGTCACGCTGCTTCTGGTCCATGTCGCCGTGCAGGGCGCCCACGCGCACGCCATCGCGCGCCAGATCGTGCTCCAGGTTGTCCACGCGCCGCTTCATGTTGCAGAAGATCAGCGTGCGGCCCTTCAGCTCACGGTCGATCAGTTCGCGCATCGCGCGGACCTTGTCGCGTGATGCGACCTCCATGAACACCTGCGCGATGCTGTCCACGGTGGTGGACTCGGCGGCGACGGAGATCGTCTCCGGGTCGTTCATGAACTGCCAGATCAGGCGGCGGATCGTGCCCGGCATCGTCGCCGAGAACAGCGCCGTCTGACGGCGCTGCGGGGTGCGGCTCAGGATGCGGCGGATGTCCGGCAGGAAACCGATGTCCAGCATCTGGTCCGCCTCGTCCAGCACGGCGTAGCGCACGTGCCGGAGGGAGAGCGTCCCCCGACCGAGGTGGTCGAGGATCCGGCCCGGCGTCCCGACGACGATGTGCGGGCGCGCGTCCAGCGCTCGGAAGTCGCGCTGCAGCGAGTGGCCACCGAGGAGGCCGACCGCCTCCAGGCCGCACGGGCGGGCGAGATCGGCGAGGACGTCCAGCACCTGCTGCGCGAGCTCGCGCGTGGGCACCAGCACCACCGCCTGCACCTCGGCGAGGTCGGGGTCCAGCTTCTCCACCATCGGCGCACCGAAGGCGATCGTCTTGCCGCTGCCCGTCTGGGCGATGCCAACGACATCCAGCCCGTTCATGAGCGCGGGGATCGCCTGCTCCTGGATGGGCGTGGGCTGCGCGAACCCGAACGCCGCCAGCGAGGCAAGCGTGGCGTCCGTCAGCCCGAGCGCGGCGAAGGCCGCCGGGTACTCGGACGGGTCGCCCGCGGGACGCGGGGCGCGTCGCTGGCGGCGCGGTGCCTCGTCGACCTCGGTCTCGGCCTCGGCTTCGTCGCGCGTGTCCTCGGCGGCAGGCTGTGCCGGCCGTCGCGAGCGGCGCACGCGTGCCGGGCGCTCGTCACGCTCGGCGGGCGTCGGCGCTTCTGCGGACACCTCCAGCACCACGGGCTCGTCGAGCGCTTCCGGCCCGTCGCCGTCCTCGTCAGCGCTGGGAGCGGCTGCGGTCTCGGGCGATCCGTCCTCGGTGCGACGGCGGCCACGGCCGCCGCGGCGTCCGCGACGGCGGCGCTTCGCCTCGCCATCCTCGCCTTCCCCGTCACCGGAGCCGGCGGCGACGACCTCGAGCGGCGTCCCATCCTCGTCGACGACCACGAGGTCGTCCGGGTCGAGGTTGTCGATGTTCGGCGGCAGCTCCACCGGGGTCGCCGGGGCGAGCGGCCGGGCGACGACGTCGCCGCGGGGCACCCAGTTGCCGATGGTGCGCGCGCCGCCGACGAGGATGCGGTCGGTGTCGCGCAGGCCGGTCGGCCGCCGGCGGCGGTTCGGGAGGATGGAGCGGTCGCCGCCCTCGTCGCCGGAACGGAAGGCGATGTCCTCCGGGAGGGGGGCATCCAGGTCCCCGCGCTGGGGGCGGAAGCCACGGCGGCGGCGGGAGGCCTGCTCACCACGCTCGCGTGCCTCGTTCGGGTCGACCTGGCGGCCCCAGCGGTAGGCGCCGTTCGAGGCGGCGCCGCCGCTCTCGGACGTGGCCCCCGAGCGCGAGCGGCCGGAGGACTGAGAGCGGCTGGCGGCGGGGCGTTCCGCATCCGCGCGGCCGTCACGGGAGCGGGCGTCGCGCTGATCACGCTGGTCACGCTGGTCGCGCTGGTCGCGCGGTGCGCGAGGTTCACGGGGTGCGCGCGCGTCGGACGCGGCGGACGAGGTGGCCTCGGGCGCCTGTCCCTCGGCGCGGCTGCGGTTGCGGCCGCCTCGGGTACCGCGCCGGCGTCGCCGCGGCGCGTCGTCATCGGGCGCATCGGCCGGGGCCGTGGGACGGGCTGCCGCGGCGCGAGGTACGCGCGGGGCCGCATCTGCGGACTGGGGTTGGTCGTCTGATTTGCCGCCGAAGATTCGGCGCAGGAAGCCAGCAGGGGGTGTCACCGGGCATTACCCCCGGTGGTCAGAATGGTCATGAATCGTCCTGGGAGGTGTGGGATGTCCGCGCGAAGGGCGCGCGGGAGAAGTGGGTCATTGCCGTTATGGTACTCCGCCGGTCGCTCCGGGGGAACCCGGCCCTACACGGCCGCTTCTGGGAGCCCCGCGGCCCCCTCGGTCATCTCGTCCTCGGCCAGATCCGCCCGTGCGCGCCGCATCAGGACGACGAAGGCGAACATGCCGAGGAGCGCGAGGCCGCCCGCCATGTAGAAGACCGCCTCCATGCCGAACTGCGTCTTCACGAACGCGCCGACGAGCGAGCCCGACAGGAACCCGAGCGACGACCCCATCGAGTTCAGCCCCATGAGCGAGCTCATCCCGACCTTCCGGCCGACCTGCACGAAGATCGCCTGCTGCGCCGGGTAGGAGAGCGCCTCGCCGAGGCCCGCGAGCAGCATCGCGACGAACACCCACGGCACGATCACCAGCGCCGGGCCGAACGCGGACGTCTCGATGATCCCGTGTGGCACCAGCGGGATCGCCACCTGCGCGCAGCCGCCGATGCCGAGGCCGATCACCACCAGCCACATCCGGCTCAGGCGGTCCGCCATCTGCCCGGTGAACGGCTGGAGCGCCGCGTTCAGCAGCGAGCGGCTGGAGAGGAGGATGCCCGCGAACAGCGCGCTCCCGGTCGCCAGCCCCTCCTCCGAGATCACGTATACGGCAAGCCAGGTGGACGCCGACCCCCAGCCGAGCGCCGTCAGCATCACGAGCAGCGTGGAGGCCTGCACCGCCGGGCGCTTCAGCAGCACCCGGAACGGCAGCCCGTCCGGCCTCGGCGCGTCTCCCTCGGCAGGGGCGGCGGGGGCGTCCGAGGGGAGGAAGAGCAGCGTGGAAACGGCCGTGGCCGCCAGCATGAACGCCATCGAGAAGAACGCCGCGTCCGATCCGAACGCGTCCCGCATCCCGCCGCCGAACAACGGCCCGAGGCCGAACCCGCCGATCTGCGCGACCGAGAACCAGCCCATGTAGCGGCCCTCGCGGCCCGTGGGGGCGAGTCGGCCGACGTACGCCAGCGTCATCGGGAAGACGCCCGCGGCGCCCACGCCGGAGAGGATGCGGAAGCCCACGACCATCGCCCAGTGGGTCGCGAAGAGGTACCCGACCGCGCCCGCCGCGTAGACGGTGAAGCCCATGACGATGAAGCGCTTGGAGCCGAAGCGGTCGCCGAGGCGGCCGATCATCGGCGCGGTGATGATCTGCGCGATCGCCAGGCCGGAGAAGGAGAGCGCCACCGCCACCGCCGGGCCGCCGAGTTCCTCCTCCACGTACACGGGGAGGAGCGGCGAGACCATGGAGATGCCGGCCATCGCGACGAGCATGGCGAACCAGAGCGTGACGAAGCCGCGAGACAACACGCAGCGCCACCATCCAGCCGGCCCGGGCGCGAACCGTCACGGCGTCCTGTCACAGGAAGGCTTTCGAGAATACTGCCGGGGGCGGGTCTGGTCTGTTCGCCCTCAGTGAAGGCGGCCCGCCCTACCGGAAGACGACCGTGCGGTTCCCGTACACGAACACGCGGTCTTCGATGTGCCACTGGACCGCGCGCGCCAGCACGCTGCGCTCGACCTCGCGCCCGAGGCGTACCAGGTCCTCCCGCGCGTCGCGGTGGGAGACCCGCACCACGTCTTGCTCGATGATCGGGCCCTCGTCGAGGTCTTCCGTGGCGTAGTGCGCGGTCGCGCCGATGATCTTCACGCCTCGGTCGAAGGCGCGTCCGTACGGGTCGGCGCCGGCGAAGGCCGGCAGGAACGAGTGGTGGATGTTGATGATCCGCGCCGGGTAGGCGTTCACGAAGTCGCCCGAGAGGATCTGCATGTAGCGCGCCATCACCACCAGGTCGACCTGCTCCGCCTCCAGCAGGGCGCGCACCTGCGCCTCCTGCGCCGAACGCGTCGAGGCGGTCACCGGCAGGTGGTGGAACGGGATCCCGAACGCCTCCACGTCCGCGCGCAGGTCGGCGTGGTTCGAGATCACGAACGGGATGTCGATCTCCAGTTCGCGCCGGCGCCAGCGCCAGAGCAACTCCATCAGGCAGTGCTCCGTGCGGGACGCCATCAGCGCCACCCGCTGGCGGCGCTCGCCGGCCAGCCGCCACTCCATCTCGAACGGCCCGGCGATCTCCGCCTGGAACCGCGAGGCCAGCGCCTCCTGGTCGAGGTCGAGGGCGGCGGTCTGGAACTCGATGCGGAGGAAGAAGCGGCCGCTGCCGCCCGCCGTGGAGAACTGGTCCGCCTGCATGATGTTCGCGCCGTGCTCGAACAGGAAGCGCGACACCGCCGCCACAATGCCCGGCCGGTCCGGGCACTGCACAAGCAGGCGAAGCACGGGAGACGCGGGCGCGGCCATGTCGCCGATGGTACCGGCCTCCCGCCTACCGGTCGCGTCGGCTAGCCCGCGCCGGCCGCCTTCGTGAGCGGATCCAGCGGCACCTCCACCCGGAGCGTCCGCTCCTGCGGCAGGAAGCACTGGCGGTCGTCGCACGCCTGGAAGCGGACGGTCACGTCGAGGGTGAACGGCCCGCCCTCGCGGACGGTTGCCGTGAGCGGCACCTCGAACTCCGCACGCCCGTCGAACACGAGGAACTCGTCCGGAAGCCCCTCCACCCGGAACGGGTGCGTGGCGGGCGGGACGGGAGTCGCCACCTCGATCCCCTCCGGGGCGCTGACGGTGACGGTCGTGGGGATGTAACCGTCCGGGATCGGCTCGCCGTACAGGTGCAGCCCCTCGTCCACCTCGAACCGCACGAGGAGCGGCACGCGCCGCATGAACGCGAGCGAGGACGCACCGAGCACCGCCTCCACGCGCACACCCGGCGCGCCCGTCTCAGCGCTCGGGTTGTCGCGCACCTCGAAGTCCACACCGAAGGCGTCCCGCAGCACGGACTGCGCCGCCGGTCGCACCTGGTACTGCTGGAAGAACGACTTCTCGACCACGCGCCCGTCCGGATCCAGCACGTAGGCGCCGGGGAACGGGATGCCGTAGTTCTTGTGGTCCGGCTCCAGCGTGGTGTTGAGGATGCCGTACCGCCGGATCACCTCCGACCCGAGGTCAGAGAGCAGCGGATAGCGGATGCCGTACGCCTCCGCGAACGTCGCCAGTTCCTCAACGGTGTCGTAGGAGACGGCGAAGACGCGAATGCCGGCGGCGGTGAACTCGTCCAGGTGCTGCTGCAACTCCACGAGTTGCGTGCGGCAGTACGGTCACCACCTGACCGAACGGAAGAACAGGAGCAGCGCCCGCTGCCCCGCCAGCGACGCGAGCAGGGAGACGGGGTTGCCGTGCTGGTCGGGCAGGGTGAAGTCCGGGACCACCTCGCCCACCGCGGGGCCGGTCGGGAAGTCCACGCCGCCGGGTTCGTTCAGCATCAGTTGCTCGCCTTCACACGTCGCACGCTGTCGACGATGCCGAGGATCGCGTTGACCTCCACCGCTTCGCCGGGCTGGAGGTCGGCGTCCACCATGTCCCAGGACAGGCGCGCCTGCTGAGGCTGGCCGCCCTCGGGCTGGAAGATGACCTGGTAGTAGCGGGTGCCGTGCAGTTCGTACGGCATGATCGCCTGGAGCGTTGCGCGCACGCGTCGTTCCCGTCCGTTGCCCTGGAGGAATCCAGAGTACCAGCGACTACAATCGAGGCATGACCACCGCCCCCGGCCTCTGCGGCAGATGCGAGCACGTGCGCGCCGTGGCCAGCGGCAAAGCCTCCGTCTTCTTTCGCTGCGCGCGCAACGAGGAAGATCCGGCCTTCCCCAAGTACCCCCGGCTCCCCGTGACGCAGTGCGGCGGCTTCGAGGCTCGCGCGCTGCCGGTGGAGGTCGCCGTGACCTCGGCGGCTGCGCCTGCGGCGATTCCGTCGAGGGAGCGTGCCGCGCGGCAGGACAACCTGTTCGAGCGCATCGGCGGGCGCGAGGTCGTGCAGCACGTGGTGCGCGAGTTCTACGACCGCGTGGCGGCCGACCCCGACCTGCGGCCGCTCTTCCCGGACGACCTGGAGCACGGGCGCAAGAAGCAGGCGCTGTTCATGGAGCAGTGGCTCGGCGGCGAGCCGGTCTACTCCGCGCTCTACGGCCACCCGCGTCTCCGACGCCGCCACTTCCCGTTCGTCATCGACCAGCGCGGGGCGGGCCGGTGGCTGCGCCACATGGGCGCGGCGCTCCGGGCCGCCGGTGTCGGCGAGCCGGAGATCGCGGAGATCCTCGCCGGCCTGGGGCCCATGGCACGCCACATGATCAACGCCAACGAGGACGTCCCGCGCGAGCCGCTCGGCGACGTGTTCCTCACCTAGCCGCCCGCCCGTGGCCGCGCCGTACCGCGACCTCGCCCCCGACATCCTCCGGCAGCGGCTGCTGCTGGAGGGCACCTGGACCGTCGAGGTGGATGCGGACACCGTGCGTCGCTGCCTCCTCGGCCTGGCGGGACACCTCGGGCTGCGCACGTACGGCGATCCGGTCGTGTTCGCACCGGCGAGCGGGATGGGACGCGAGGAGAACGCGGGCTGGGACGCCTTCGTACCGCTGATCGACAGCGGCATCTCCGGCTACTTCTGGGCGGCGCCGCGCTTCTTCTCGCTCGTGATCTATACCTGCACGCGCTTCGACCCGGACGCGGCCGAGGCGTTCGTGCGCGACTTCCTGGGCGTGACCGGCGAGGTGGCGCGGCTCGAGTTCTGAGCCGGGGACCTACGGGCTACGCTGCACAACCAGCGGTTGACTGCTTGACCGCGATGTGCATCGCGACGGTGTGGAACATCAGCATCCGTACCTCCGTCACCTCGAAGCCGTGGGAGCGGAGGCGCTGCGTGAACTCGCGCGGCGTGAGGAAGTGGTCCACCGACACCGGCAGGTAGGTGTACGCCGTGCGGTGGCCCGAGATCAGCCGTCCGAGGCGCGGCACCACCTGGTTGAAGTGGAAGCGCGCGAACGGCCGCAGCAGCCCGCGCTCCATCTTCGGGATCTCCAGGACGGCGAGGCGGCCGCCGGGCCGCAGGACGCGATGCGCCTCGCGCAGGGCGGCGTCCAGGTCGGGGATGTTGCGGACGACGAAGGCGGAGCACCACACGTCCGCGCTCGCGTCCGGCAGCGGGAGGTTCGTCGCGTCGCCGAGGGCGAACTCGGTGCGGTCGGAGAGGCCGCGCTCGGCGGCCTTGCGGCGCGCCCCGGCGAGCATCCCCCCGGCGAAGTCGAAGCCGGCGACGCGTGCCGCGCCCGCCTCCAGGCAGGCGAAGGCGAGGTCGCCGGTGCCCGTGCCGGCGTCCACCACCACGTCCCCCGGCCGTACCGCCGCACGGGCCGCACGACGGCGCCACGACTGGTCCTGGCCGACCGTCATCAGCCGGTTCATCAGGTCGTAGCGCGGCGAGATCTCCGTGAACATGGTCTGCACGTAGCCGGCGCGGTCCGCGTCCGCCTCGAACAGCCGCTCGGGGTCACCGGGGGTCGTCATGCATCGAGCGTAACGGAGGCGCCCCGTGCGCGCCTCGGGCGGGCGGGCCGCTAGACTGCCCGGCATGGCCGCACACGTCGCCGCGCTCTACCGCTACCCGGTGAAGTCGTTCACGCCGGAACGCCGTCCGACGCTGCGCGTGACCGAGCGCGGGCGGATCGAGGGCGACCGGCTCTTCGGCCTGCTCCTCGGCGACGCCGGCGAACCCGACCGCACGGTCACGGACGGCGACTGGTGGCCCAAGGCCGCCTTCGTCACGCTGATGACCGCTCCCGGGATCGCGCGCCTCGACCTCCGCTACGACGACGCGGCCCGCCGCCTGCACGTCGGCCACGCCGGCCGCACGCTCGTCGAGTGCGGCGTGGACGAGGCCGGGCGCGCCGCCTTCGCCGCCGCGCTGGAGGCGTACCTGCGCACCCTCGACGAGGCGCCGGACCTCGACCGCTCCGGACGCACGCCGCTCCGCGTGGTGGGTGACGCGGAGGACGGCCACCTGCAGGACCGAGGCGCGTTCGTGACCATGCACGGCCGCGGATCGCTCCTCGCGCTGGGCGAGGTGCTCGGCGACCCGTCCCTGGACGAGCGTCGCTTCCGCTCGAACATCGCCGTCGATGGCCTCGCACCGTGGGAGGAACTGGACTGGCGTGGCCGCGGCGTCCGCATCGGCGCGGTGACGTTCACGGTGGCGCGGCCGGTCGGCCGCTGCATCGCCACGCACGCCGACCCCACCGCGGGCGTCCGCAACCGCGAGGTGCTGACGACGCTCACCCGCGCATTCGGCCACGAACAGCCGAACTTCGGCGTGCTGCTCCAGCCGGACGGGCCGGGCGAGATCCACGAGGGCGACCCGGTGACGCCGCTCGACTGACGCCGGGCTGACCGCACCGCACACGGGGCTACAATCGCCTCGATGCCTGCTCCCCACCTCGATGCCTACGCGCCCGACGCCCCGGACGCCGCCGAGCGCCTGCGAGCGGCGCGCGCCGCCGTGACCGCGCTCCCGGACCGGCGCGACCAGTTACTCCCCGCCTTCCAGGCCGCGCAGCACGCGCTCGGCTGGCTGCCGCGCGAGGCGATCGAGCACGTCGCCGCGCACCTCCACCTCCCGCTCTCCGAGGTCTATGCGACCGCCACCGCCTACTCCGAGCTGCGGCTGGAACGCCCGGAGCCGGGCGCGTGGTACGTCTGCACCGGCGTCGCGTGTGACCTCGCGGGGGCGGACGCGCTGATCGAAGCCGCCGGGACGCACGCGCAGCGCATCGACTGCCAGTTCCTGTGCGCCCTGGCCCCCGTCGTCCATGACGACGCGGAGCGGCTGTACGGGCGCGTCACCCCGGACGACCTGCGCGCACGGGTGGACGCCCGATGATGGAGTTGCTGCCGGTCCAGCGTGCCGCACCCCTCGATCGCCTGCGCGCGGCGTACCCCGGCGCACCGGAAACGCGGCTCCTCGTGCATCGCGGCACCTGCGGAGACGCTGTGGGCGCAGAGGCGGTCGCCGAGCGGCTGCGCGAAGCGCTGCCCGGCGCGATCGTCGCCGAGGTCGCTTGCGACGGCGCGTGCTGGGCCGCGCCCGCCGCCACCGTGCTCCGCCAGGGTCACGTCCACCGCTTCGCACGCCTCGACCGCGGCATTCCGGACACGCTCGCGGCGTGCCTCGGTGGCGACTGCGCCGACGACTACGCTGGGCGCGGCGAGCGAGGGCTGACGGGACGCCTCGGGCGGCACGACCGCTCACTCGGCGAGGCGCTGGGCTACGGGGCGTACGCCGCGCTCGCCACGGTGGCGGCCGCCCCGGCGGAGACGGTGACCTCGCTCGTGGAGATGGCGGGGATCACCGGACGCGGCGGCGCACACTTCGCCACCGCGCAGAAGTGGCGGCTCGCCGCGCGGCACCCGGGCACGAAGTACCTCGTGGTGAACGCCGAGGAGGGCGAGCCCGGCGTCTTCAAGGATCGCCACCTGATCGAGGGCGACCCGCACCGCCTGATCGAGGGCATCCTGATTGCGGCGGGCGCGATCGGCGTCGACCGCGCGTTCGTCTACATCAACGGCCAGGCACGGCAGGCGCGCGCGGCGCTCGAAGCGGCGATCGCGGAGGCCGCGGCCGCGGGCATCCTCGATGGACGCGCGTTCGGCAACCGTCCCGTGGAGATCGAGGTGCGTGCCGGCGCCGGCGGCTACGTCTGCGGCGAGGAGTCGGTGATCCTCAACTCGATCGAGGGGGAGCGCCCCGTCCCGCGCTACAAGCCGCCGTTCGCCACGGACGCGGGGCTGTGGGGCCGCCCCACCGTGATCAACAACGCGGAGACGCTCTGCGCCGTCACCACCATCCTCGAGAACCCGCCGCCGCCGACGAAGCTCGTCCCCCTCTCCGGCGCGGTCGCGCGGCCGGGGCTGTACGAGGTGCCGGTGGACGGCGCGACGACCTGGGCCGGGCTGCTGGCGCTGGCCGGCACGAACCCGCACCGTACCGCCGCGCTGCTCCTCGGTGGCCCGTCCGGCCGCTTCGTGACGCCCGAGGAGTACGAGCAGCCGCTCACGATGCGCGCGCTGGGCGCCGGCGGCATCGTGGCGCTCCCGCTCGGCGCGGACCTGGCGCGCGTCACGCGCTCGCTCGCCGCGTACAACGCGCGCGAGTCGTGCGGCGAGTGCACGCCGTGCCGCGAGGGGACGCAGCGGCTCCTGCAGCTCCTCGACGCTCCGCAAGCGCATCGCGAGCAGATCGACGCGCTGATCGAGGTGATGTCGGAGGCCTCGCTGTGCATGCTCGGCGGCATGGCCGGGCGGCCGGTGGCCTCGGCACTCGTCTCCTTCCCTGAGGCGTTCGAGGCACGCTGATCGTGATGGCGGCGTGAATCGTCGCGGCTGTCCGTTCTGTCTCGTACGATGCGCAGAGGCGCGACGGCGCGAGCGGGGATGCGTCCCGGGAGGCTCTGACTCATGACCTGTCACTTCTGCGCGGACGCGGACGGCCTGGAGCGCACTCAGACGGTGCGGTGGATGCTCCTGAAGGGCCGCCGGGCGACCTCCACGCAGACGGCGATCTCGGTCCAGGCCTGCGCCAAGCACCTGAAGCAGATCCGCGCCGGCAAGATCCTGAAGTCCCCGGACGGCTTCTACGCCTTCGGCGAGGACTCGAACGAGGCCCGCGAACGGTACGAGGCGACGGCGATCGAGGACGCGAAGAAGCGCGCCCTCACCCGCAAGCCCGTCCGCTAACCCGCCCACCCGTCCGATGTGCTTCCGGGTAGGATCGCCCGACGGAGGCACAGGATGACCCTCGGACTCCCCGTCATCGCCTCGACCGTGCGCGTGACCGTGGACGGCGTCGCCGTGGACGTGCCGCGCGACGCGATGATCCTCGACGCCGTCGAGCGCGCCGCAGCGTCGCTCCCCCACCTCTGCCGCCCGGACGACCGCGGCCCGCTGGGGGCCTGCCGCACCTGCCTCGTGGAGGTCGAGGGCGCACCGCGCCTCGCCGCGGCGTGCCACACGCCGGTCGCGGACGGCATGGCCGTGCGCACCACGTCCGAGCGTGCGGAGCGCGTGCGCCGCGGCGTGCTGGACCTGACGCTCGGCATGTCCACGGACGGGCGCGGCGCCGGCCACGCCGCCGCCGAGGCGCAGCGCCACGGCCTCGGCGTGTCGTCCTACGCACCGGCCCCGCGGGTGAAGCGCGACGAGAGCAACCTGTTCTTCGACTTCGAGATGGGTGACTGCATCCTCTGCGGCCGCTGCGTAGACGCCTGCCAGCGCACGCAGCACATCGGCGCCATCGGCATCAACGGCCGCGGCGCGCACGCGCGCATCGGCGTGGCGTTCGAGGCGGCGTGGGAAGACTCCACCTGCACCTCCTGCGGCCAGTGCGTCTCCCAGTGCCCGACCGGCGCGCTGCTCCCGAAGGCGGTCACGCCGGCGCGCGCGTCTGGCCGTCAGACCTCGGACGTCACCGTGGTGGAGACCACGTGCCCCTACTGCGGCGTGGGCTGCGGCCTGCGCGTGAACGTGCGCGACGGCCAGGTCGCGTGGGTGGACGGCATCGCGGAGAACGGGTCGTCGCAGGGGATGACCTGCGTGAAGGGCCGCTTCGGGCTGGAGTTTCACCACGCGCCGGACCGCCTCACCACGCCGCTCATCCGCCGCGAGGGCGTCCTGCAGCCCGCCACCTGGGACGAGGCGCTGGACCTCGTCGCACAGCGTTTCGCCGCCTCGGTCGGGACGTTCGCGGGCATCGCCTCCGCGAAGGCGACGAACGAGGACGGCTACGTGATGCAGAAGTTCGTGCGCGCGGTCATGGGGACGAACTCCATCGACCACTGCTCGCGGCTCTGTCACGCACCCTCAGTCGTTGCGCTGCAGGAGCAGGTGGGGTCGGGCGCGACGAGCAACTCGTACGCGGACTACGACCGCGCCGGCACGCTCATGGTCGTCGGCTCTGACACCGGCCAGAACCACCCCGTCGTCGCCTCGCGCCTCCGCCGCGCGGTGGCGGACCGCGGCGCGGCGCTCATCGTGGTGAACCCGATCCGCATCGACCTCTGCGACGTGGCGGAGGTCCACCTGCAGCCGCGCCCGGGCACGGACGTGGCGCTCTTCAACGCGATGGCGCATGTCCTCCTGCGCGAGGGCCTCTGGGACGAGGCGTTCGTCGCTGCCCGCACGGAGGGCTTCGAGGCGTGGCGGCGCGTGGTGGAGCAGGTCACCCCGGAGGACGCCGAGCGCATCACCGGCGTCCCCGCGGACGACATCCGCCGCGCGGCCCGGCTGTACGCGCGCCCTCGGCCGGACGCGGAGGGGAACGTGCGCGGCGCCTGCCTGATCTGGGGCATGGGCGTCACGCAGCACACGAACGGCTCCGACAACGCGCGCGCGCTCATCAACCTCGCACTGCTCGCCGGGCAGGTGGGCGGCGAGGGGAACGGCATCTCACCGCTGCGCGGCCAGAACAACGTGCAGGGCTGCTCCGACTCCGGCTGCCTGCCGAACGTGTTCCCCGGCTACGAACCCGTCGGTGGGCCCACGCACGAGCACTGGGAGCGTGCCTGGGGCGTCGAGGTGCCTCGCACGCCCGGCCTGCAGGCGACGCACATGATCGAGGAGATGTTCACGGGCGGCGTCCGCGCGATGTACGTGATCGGCGAGAACCCGCTGATCTCGGACCCGTACCTGGCGCACGCGCGTGACGCGTTCCAGTCGCTCGACTTCCTCGTCGTGCAGGACATCTTCATGCACGAGACGGCGGAGATCGCGGACGTGGTGCTGCCGGCCGCCTCCTTCGCGGAGAAGTACGGCACGTTCACGAACTCGGAGCGCCGCGTCCAGCTCGTACGGCCGTTCTCCCCGCCGCCGGGCGAGGCGCGCGAGGACTGGGCGATCACCGCGGAGATCGCGCGCCGCGTCCTACGCCTGCTGGAGCGCCCCACGGACCAGTTCGCGTGGGGCACCTCGTCCGAGGTGTTCGAGGAGATGGCGCGGCTGACCGCGATCGTCGGCGGGCTGTCGCATGAACGCCTCGAACGCGAGGGTGGCATCCAGTGGCCGTGCCCCACGCCCGACCACCCCGGGACGCCTCGGCTGTTCGAGACGGAGTTTCCGCGCGGCCGCGCCCTCTTCGTCGCGGTCGAGCAGGGGCCACCGGCCGCCGAGCTGCCCTCGAAGCGGTTCCCGTACACGCTCATCACCGGCCGCTCGCTGTACCACTGGCACACCGGCGTGATCACGCGGCGCGTCCCCGGCCTGCTCGGGAACGTGCCGGAGGTGACCGTGGACATCCACCCGCGTGACGCGGAGATGCTGGGCGTGCACGACGGCGACGAGGTGCAACTGGCCTCCCGCCGCGGCGAGATCATCGCCCGCGCGCACCTCGTCGAGTCGATGCGTCGGGGCGAGGTCTTCGTCCCGTTTGTGCAGTTGCAGGGCCAGGCCGCGAACGTCCTCACCAACGATGCGCTGGACCTGCCGTCCGGCATCCCGGAGTTCAAGGCGTGCGCCGTCCGCATCGAGCCCCCCGGGACGCCCTCGCGCGCCGGCCGGGGGCCTCGGATGCTCCGCAAGGGGCACGCGCCGGTCGGGGGCGGGCCGCTGCGCCCGGAGTAGCCACGGTCATACCAGCGGTATGACCGTGGTATGATTCTCGGTATGAGCTCCGAATTCTCCAAGATCGCAATCAGCCTGCCCTCGGACTTGCTCGATGAGATCGAGCAGTACCGTCAGCGCACCGGCGAAACACGCAGCCACGTGATCCGTGAGGCCGTCGCGCAGTATCTGCGCGCATCCCAGCGCGAGGCTGAAGAGCGTGCATATGCGGAGGCCTATCGGCGCATGCCAGAGACGGCCGAGGAGGTCGCGGAGGTCATGGCGTTCCAGCAGGCGGCGATGGCTGCCCTCGCTGAGGAGTTCCCATGGGAGGACGAATGAGACGTGGTGAGGTGTGGTGGGGCGAAGCCGCACCGCCCGTCGGAGCACGTCCGTTCCTCGTGGTTTCGCGTGACATTCTGAACCAGATTCGGGACTCCGTGATTGTCTCGCCAGTGACCTCGCGTATTCGCGGCGTTCCGACCGAGGTCACGCTTGGCGCGGCCGAGGGTCTCCCCCGCCCGAGCGCCGCGAACCTCAACACGCTGATGACGTTGAAGCAGCAGCAGTTCACACAGATGGCAGGCACCCTCTCACCGGCGCGCCTCGAAGAGGTCAACGCGGCGCTGCGATGGGCCCTCGACCTGGACTGAGGCGCCGTCCGGCAGGACTGGCCGCCCTCAGTCGTACCGGATCACGGTGAGCAGGTCGTTCGCCGACTCCGGGGCCCACACCTCGCCCGGACGTCCGAGCATCTGGCGCACGTTGCCGGGCGTGCCGGTCGTGGGGAACGAGACGAACTCCTCGGTCGCTGGGTCGAAGCGCACGATCGTGTGCGCGCCGAAATCGGTAAGCCACACCGCGTCGCGCTCGTCCACGTACACCGAGTAGGCGCGAGGGGCGTCGCCGGGCAGCCGCCACGCCGCCCACGCGCCAGTGGCCGGCGAGTAGCGCGAGACCTGGCCGCTGTTCCACTCGCTCACCCAGATGTCGCCGCGCGAGTCCGCCCACACCCGTCGCGCACCCTGGCCGGCCGTCGGCGGCTCGATCACCGTCGCCTCGTCGGTGTCGAGGTCGATCCGCGCGATGTGGTTCCCGGCGAGCGAGGCGTAGTAGACCTCCCCGTCCGGCGTGGTGGTGATGCCGTACGGCCCGCGGCCGCGCGGCGCGTCGAAGACTGCCATCTCCCCTGTCGCCGGGTCCAGGCGTCCGTAGATGCCGTTCTGGCCGGTGAACCACAGCCGTCCACGGCCGTCGAACGCGGCGGTGTTGAGGTTCGCGCGCGCACCCGGCAGCGGGTACACCGTCACCTCGTCCGTCTCCCCGTCGACGCGGACGATCGCGTTCAGGCCGCCGTCCGTCACCCAGGCATCGCCGGCAGCATCCACGATCACCCCGTGCGGCGCGGAGCCGGCGCCCAGGGCGATGTGGCGTGTGGCCCCGGTGGCCGGGTCGAGGTGCCCGAGCGCGCCGGCGCGCTGTGCGGTGTACCAGACACCACCGTCCGCCGCGGGCGCCACGTCGTGCGGGCCGCTGCCCGCCGGTACCGAGTAGGACTGCAACCGGCCCTCGAACGGGCCGGGCGGCGTCGGGCTTGGTGTCGGGCCTGGTGGCTCCACGGTCGGCGCTGCGGGCGAGGGCGTCGCGGTCGCCGTCGCGACTGCGTCGACGGCCTCGCCGGTCGCGCGCGTCGCGCCATCCGAGCAGCCGAGGATTAACGCGACAGCCGCAAGCACCACGGCGGACAGGCGGGCGCGGGGCATGGTCGGCTCGATTCCCGCGGTGGGCGCGGCCGTCCGAGTCTAGCGGACGAGCCGGCCTCGCACGGTCATCGCGGCGACGATCGAAACAAACGAGATGATGAGGGCGCCGAAGAAGGCGGACCAGAAGCCGTCCACGGTGAACGCCAGGTCGAGTTGCCCCGCGACCCAGGCCGTCACGCCGAGCAGCGCCGTGTTGATGATCAGCACGAACAGCCCGAACGTGAAGACGATCAGGCAGAACGCGAAGAACGTCGCCAGCGGCCGCAGCAGGATGTTCACGATCGCGAAGATCGCCGTCCCCGCCAGTAGCGAGGTGATATCTCCGATCTCGATGCCCGGGACGATCTGGTCGGCGAGGAACAGGCCCGCGAGGTTGATGACGAAGCGCGCCAGCAGCGCCTGCGGCGACCACGGGTCGCGCTCGCTCTGCACCACGAAGCCAGGCACGCGCTAGACCTCCGCGATCTCGACGGCGCGGCCTTCGAGGCGTGACCGGGTGATCGCCTCCGTGACGCGCATGTAGAGCAGGCCGTCCTCGAAGTTCGTGAGGAGCACCGGCGCGCCCGTGCGGATCGAGTCGACGAAGTCCGCCTCCACGCGCCAGTCGCCGGCGGTGCCGGGGTCCGGCTCCAGCGGCTGCGCTTGCTGACCGAGCGGCGCGAACGTCATGCGGTCGCCCGCCACCCAGTGCAGCGTCCCCTTCGACCCGTAGATCGACACGCCGTTCGGCCCGGCCGAGGCGGCCGTGACCGCGCTCACGCGGTAGGAGACGCGCGCACCGCTCTCCATCACCGCAAGCACGCCGAGGCTGTCCGGGACGTCGATCTGGTGCGGCCGGCCCGTCTCCGGGTCGATGCGCGAGGTGATGAAGGTGGTGCCGTCTGCCATGACGCGTTGCGTGGGGCCCAGCCACCGATGGATCGCCTCCAGGTACAGCCCCAGCGTCATCGTGTTCGTGCCTGAGTAGTCCCGCCGCTCGCGCCAGTGCAGCGGCGCGCCGAGGTCGAGCGACGAGCCGGAGAGCACGTTCACGTGCACCTCCATCACCTCGCCCAGCGAACCGTCCGTCACCATCCGGCGGATCGTGCGCCACGACTTGAAGTCGAGCGGCGAGGGGACGATCTGGGCGACGAGATGCGGGTGTTGCCGGGCGACGGCGAGCATCTCCCGCGCCTCCTGCGCATCCATCGCCATGCGCGCTTCGGTCAGGACGTGCTTGCCGCCCTCCAGCGCGCCGATCACGTACTCGCGGTGTCGGTACGGCCAGGTGCCGACGACCACGGCGTCGATGTCGTCCGCCTCGAAGATCGCGCGCGGTTCCGTGACCACGCGGCCGATGCCGAACTGTTCCGCGACGCGCCGCCCGCTCTCCTCCGAGCGGTTGCAGACGGCGACGATCTCCATCCCCTCGATCGCCTGCAGGCCGGGGATGTGACGGAGGCGCGTATTCGCGCCGGCACCCACCACGCCTACGCGGAGCCGGTCAGCCATCGGTGGTTCCTCTCGGTGCCGAGCCGCGCGCCAGGGCGCGCGTGGATCGCTACAGGTTGAGTGTCGGCCGAGGCGGCACCGGCTGCATGGGGGCCATCCCCGGCAGGCTCGGCGTCGGCGGCTGCTCGACCTCGATCAGCGCCGGGCCGTTGAGGTCGAACGCCTCGCGGAGGACGGCGCGCAGGTCGTCGGCCGTCTTCGCCTTGAAGCCGGCGACCCCGAACGCCTCCGCGACGCGGGCGAAGTCCGGGTTGTTCAGGTCCGTCCCCATGCCGTGGCCCTGGTAGCGCTGCTCCTGGATGCGGCGCACGTTCCCGAACATGCCGTCGTTGAACACGATGGTCACGAGGGGGATCCCCTGCTGCGCCTGCGTGGAGAGCTCCTGCACGTTGTACATGAACCCGCCGTCGCCGTTGATCGAGACCACGCGACGCCCGGGGCTGCCGACCTGCACGCCGAGGGCGGTCGCGTAGCCGTAGCCGAGCGTCCCTTGGTAGCCGGACGTGAACATGGTGCCCGGCTGGTAGACCGGGAACCCTCCGCCCTGCACGAAGTAGCCGACCTGCGTGCTCTCCGAGACGAGGATGCCGTCCTCCGGCAGCACGTCCCGGATCGCCTGCGCCATCCCCTGCTGCCACGGCGTGCGCGCCATCGCCGCGTCATGCTTCGCGCGGAGGGCGGTGAGCTCCGCCTCGCGCGAGGGGCGGGAGCGGTTGTACTTCGGGACGCGCTTCAGCAGTTCAGCGGCGGTATGGCGCGCGTCGCCCACCAGGCTCACCTCCGGCGTGACGTTCCGGCCGACCTCCTCCGGGTCGATGTCGGCCTGCACCACGCGCCCGTTCACCGGCGTCGCGCCGGCGCCCATGTTCGCCGCGAGGACGAAGCGCGTGCCGATGACGAGGATCGCGTCCGCGTTCGGCACCAGCTCGGTGGTGGCGGTGCGGCCGGTCTGCGCTCGGTAGTCGCGGTCGGAGACCACGCCCCGCCCGTTCGCCGTCATCAGGACGGGCGCCTCCAGCATGCGCGCCAGTTCGCGCACCTCTTCCCACGCACGGGCGGAGAGGACGCCCCCACCGGCGCAGATCAGCGGGCGTTCCGCCTCGCCGAGGATCTTGGCGGCGCGCTCCAGCAGGTCCGGGTCCGCCTGGTGCAGCGACGAGCGCTCCCACGACTCCGGCTCCAGCAACCGCACCTCCCCGACCGCGCCCAGGACATCCGGGGGCACCTCGATCGAGACGGGACGGGCGCGGCCGGTCTGCAGCGCCTGCGCGGCGCGCCGCACCATGCCGGGGATCTCCTCCGGCCGCATGGCGCGCTCGGACAGCTTCGTGAGGTGGGACAGCAGGCCCGGCTGGTCGTTGATCTCGTGGAGGGCGCCCCGCCCGCGGTCGATCTGGGACGACTCGATCTGGCCGGTCACGCACAGGACGGGCGAGGAGCAGGCGTACGCCGTGGAGAGCGCCGCCGTGGCGTTCAGGACGCCCGGACCGGGCACCACCACGAACGTGCCGATGCGCCCGGTGGCGCGGGCGTAGCCGTCCGCCATGTATGCGGTCGCCTGCTCGTGGCGCGTGTGGTGGACGCGGTAGTGGTTCCGCTCCTCCCAGATGGCGTCGAAGAGGTAGTCCATCTGGATGCCCGGAAGGGCGAACAGCGTGTCGATGCCCTCGATCTTGAGGGACTGGGCCAGTGCCTGGCCGCCGGTCATCTGCATGGTGCTCGCTCCCCTCCTCGGTCGTTCCCGTGACGGGAACAGTGGCCGGGAGCGTAGCGCGTCCGGCAACGGCTCGGTGAGGCGACAGGATCGCAGGCATTCGGTGAATTGCTCAGGCGGATGACTGCCAGAGTTGCCCACTTCCGCATAAACTGTCGCGCATGCGCGTACTCGTGATCGATGACGAGCCGGATGTCGTAGAGATCGTCCGCCTCACCTTCAACCTCCGATGGCCCGAGGCCGAGGTGTTCAGCGCCTCGACCGGGGAGGAGGGCGCCCGCGGCGTCGAGCAGCAGTCCCCGGACATCATCATCCTGGACATCGGCCTGCCGGACATCGACGGGTTCGAAGTGCTGGAGCGCATCCGACACTTCTCGGACGTCCCGGTGGTGATGCTCTCCGCCCGCCACGAGGAAGTGGACAAGGTGAAGGGCCTGGAACTCGGCGCGGACGACTACGTCACCAAGCCCTTCTCGCACATCGAACTCCTGGCCCGCGTGCGCGCCGTGCTGCGCCGCACCGAGTCGCAGGTGCCCGCGAGCGAGGGCCCGCCGTACGAGGCCGGCCCGCTCCGCATCGACTACGCGAGCCGCGACGTGACGGTCGCCGGCGAGGCCGTGAAGTTGACGCCGATCGAGTACGGCCTGCTCTACCACCTGACGCGGAACGAGAACCGCGTGCTGACGTTCCGCACCCTGCTCGCGAAGGTGTGGGGCCGCGAGTACATGGACGAGACCGACTACCTGAAGGTCCACATCCAGCACCTGCGCCGAAAACTGGGCGACGACCCGCACAACGACCCGATGATCGTGAACGAGCGCGGCGTGGGCTACAAGTTCGTCCGCCGGGAACGGAACATGACGCGGGGCGCCCGGAAGTGACCGACGAGGCCGAGCGCACCGACGGGAGCGCGTCGGCAGTCCTGCGTGCGGTGGGCTCGTTGCTCATGGCGCTGAGCCAGAGCGAGTCGAAGGCGATCGACCGGATCGTCCGCGCCGTAGGGGTCGACACCGGGGCTACGCTGGAGGCCGCTGCACCGCCTTCGATGCCTTCCGTACCGGCCGCCACCGAGCCACCAGTCGCGGCCACCCCGACGAAGTCCGACAATCGGAGCGACGTGAATCAGGACACCGCCCCGGAGGACGAGGTCGAACTGATCCTCGCGGATGCGCGCGAACAAGCGCAGCGCATCCTCGACGAGTCGATGGAACGCGCCCGTTCGCTGATCGAGGAACGCCACTTCGGCGTCTCGGAGCGCGCGATCCGGGAGGTCAAGGGCGCCGTCACCGAACTCACGACGGAGGTCCGCCAGATCCAGCAGCGGCTGGACCGTATCGAAGCGCTGCTCCGTGACGGCCGTGCCGGCACGACGGCCGCCGCCGGGCGCGCGCTTCCGCCGCCTCCCGCCCGTCGCGTGCCGACGTTCGAGCCTCCGGCCGCGGAGCCGGTCACCCGCCCCACGCCGCGCGCCGCGGCCCTGGAACCGCCCGTGACACCGGCTCCCGCGCCCCAGCCGGCGCCGGTTGCCCCCGCCCCCACGTACGTCCCGCCGGCGCCCGTCGAGCCGGAGTCACCGGTCGCCATCCCACCGATGGTGGAGACGCCCGCGCCGACCGCCGCGGCACCGGAGCCGGGGGCCCCTCGTGCCGTTGCCCCGCCCCCCGCGGCGATCGAGGACGAGGTGGAGCCGGCGCCGCTGGCTCCACCACCACCCCCGCCGCCACCTCGCTCGGCGGTACCGCCGGTGCGCGGCGTCAGCGCACCGCCACCCTCCGCCCCCGTGCGGGCCGCCGAGACGGATGCGGACGGCGCGCCGATCGCGACGTTCCTCCCGGACGAGGGCACGCTCATCCTGCGGGTCATGCCCGTCTCCGGCTTCCAGGGCCTGATGCGCGTCCAGGACGCCCTCGCGCGGCTGCCGTACGTGCGCCACGCGGCGGTGGAGGCGTACTCGCAGGGGGAGGCGCGGCTACGCATCGAACTGATGGAGCCGACCGATTCGGACGAGATCGCGGCGGGGCTCAGCGAACGGCTGCACGAGCCGGCGCACGTGAAGAGCGCGTCTGAGACCGACCGCGAGTTGCTCATCGCGCTCCGGTAGCGCATCCAGAGATCCCGCGGCGGGGGCTGCGGGGAGGCGGCACTGTGGAAGCCCACACGATCACCGACGCCCGCACCCGGGACGGCGGCGCGCGCGCATGACCCCGATCCAGCGCGCGAGCCTCAGCACCCGCCGCCTGTGGATGGCGCTGCTCCTCGCCGCCGCCGTCGTCCTTGGCGCGCACGCGGCGCTCACGGTCGCCGTCACCGGCGAGACCGTGCCGGAGGTCATCGCGATCGACGCGGCGTTCGCGGTCATCCTGCTCGGCGTGACCGGGTGGTTCCTCGGCGGACTGCGCCGCGAGCGCCAGCGCGCCGCCGTGGAGAGCCTGCTGCTCGATCTGCTGTCCACCCCGCGCAACATCCGCGACACGGCCACGGAGGCGCTCCGCCTGATCACCGAGCACGGACTGGGCAACGCCGCCACCGTGGCGATCGCCGGGGAAGAGGACGGCCCCCTGCGCCCCCTCGCGGCGACCGGCTACCCGCGTGCCTGGCTCGAGTCCGCCCCCGCCGCCCGAGTGGAGACCGTGGCGCGCGAGGCGGAGTGGAAGCACGCAAAGGCCGTGCATCCGTGGATCGAACCGGTCGCCGCACGCCTCGGCGGACGGCCGTGGGTCGCCCAGATCCCGCTCCGCAGCGGCGCCGAGCCGATCGGCCTGCTGCTCGTGGCGTCGCGCCGCCCGACCCTCCTCGGACATCCCGGACTGCGCGAGTTGCTCGCGGAGCGGCTGGGCGCAGCGTTCGACCACGCCGCGCTGTACGAGGCGGCCTACCGCCGCGAGCGTGACCTGGAGGACCAGGAGGTGCGGCGGCGCGAGTTCATCGCCTCCATTTCGCACGAGATCCGCACGCCGCTCACCTCCATCCAGGCGTTCGCGGAACTGCTTCAACTGGACCAGGGCGCGCTCGACGGCACGGCGCGCGACCTGGTCGCCTCGCTCAGCGGCGGCGTGGACCGGCTGAGCGGCCTGGTGAACGACCTCATCGAACTCGGGCGCACCTCGGAACTACCGCTGGAGCCGCACCGCCGCGACGTGGACGTGGCGCAGATCCTGCGCGACGCGGAGTCGACGGTGCGGCCAGCGATGATGCTCCGCGGCCAGTCCTTCATCCTCGACCTGCCGGTACCGGAACTGCACGCCTTCGTCGACCCGCGGATGATGGAACAGGCGGTGCTCAACCTGCTTTCCAACGCCGCGCGCTACACCCCGAGCGGCGGCACCATCACCATCCAGGCCTACCCGTGGGGCGACGGCAACGTGCGCGTGGAGGTGTCCGACTCCGGCCCCGGCATCGCACCGGACGAGCGGGAGCGCATTTTCGAGCCGTACTACCGGGTGAAGGAGACGGAACGGTCCGTCCCCGGCTCCGGCCTCGGGCTCGCCGTGGCGCGCCGGCTGGTGGAGGCGTGCGGCGGCAAGATCTGGGCGGAAGAGGCAGCGAGCGGCGGCGCACGCTTCTGCATCGAGGTCCGCGCCACGGCCTGACCGCGCGAGGCGGCACCCGCCGCCCGGTGAGACAATCGGCGGCGATGCACCTCTCCCACCTCGATCTCACCAACGTCCGCACCTTCCGCCGCCTCGCGCTCGACCTCGGGGCGGGGATCCACGTGATCGCGGGCGAGAACGCGCAGGGGAAGAGCAACCTGCTGGACGGCGTGCAGATGCTCGCCACCACGCGCACGCTGCGCTCCGGCTCGGACATCGACCTGATCGCGTGGGACGCCGTGCGCGATGATCCGCTGCCCGCCGCGCGCCTGGAGGCGACCGTCGAGACGAGGCACGGACGGCGGCTGCTGGAGATCGCCGTCATCGCGGCGGAGTCCATGCCCGGCATCCCGCCCTCGCGCGCCTCGCGCCGCTTCCGCGTGAACGGCATCGCGAAGCGGGCGAGCGACCTCGTCGGCCAGTTGCGCGTCGTGATGTTCTCCGCGGACGACCTGCACATCATCGACGGGCCACCAGCCAACCGCCGGCGCTACCTGGATATCACCATCTCGCAGCTGGACCCCGCCTACCTGCGGGCGCTGCAGCGGTACACGCGCGTGCTGGAGCAGCGGAACTCCCTCCTCCGTCGCATCGCTGAGCGCCGAGCGAAGCCGGACGAACTCGACTTCTGGGACGACGAACTCGCCGAGGCCGGCGCGATCATCGCGACCGCACGCGCGGAGGCGGTCCGACGTCTCGCGCGCGATGCGGCCGAGAAGTACACGGGCCTGGCCGCCACGGAGGCGGAGGACCTGCGCGTCTGCTACGAGCCGCGCCTGCCCGGCACGCTGTCCGAGGCGGTCCGCGAGCACGACTTCGCCGCCCGCTTCCGCGCGGCGCTCGGCCCGGAGCGGCAGGAGGACGTGCGTCGCGGCATGACGCGCTGGGGCCCGCACCGCGACGACGTGCAGTTCCTCATCGGCGGCCACCCAGCCGCGATCTCCGCGTCCCGAGGGCAGCAGCGGACGGCGGCGCTCGCGCTGCGCCTCGCCGAGATTGACCTGTCGACGGCGCGCACCGGCGACCCGCCCGTGTTGCTGCTGGACGACATCCTGTCGGAACTTGACCCGGGACGGCGGCAGCGCGTCCTGTCGGTCGCGTACAACGTGGACCAGGTGCTGATCACCACGCCGGACGCGCGGCATCCCTCGCGCGAGGAACTGCCGGGCGCGCTCCGCTACCGCCTCGCGGCCGGCGCGATCACGCCCGAAGCGGACGGCTGAGGCCTACGGCACCGCCGGCAGGCTGAACAGCGGGCTCGGCACCGCCGGCAGCGCGAAGGTGAGCGCGCGCGGCTCCACCCCGAGCGTGAGGGGCGCCTCCGGCCCGCATTCGCCCAGCCACTCGCCGTCCACCTGCACCGCGAGCGCCCGCTCCGGTCGCACGCCGATCGCGGCGCCTCGGCGGTACGCCGCGCCTCGCACGCCCATGCGGTCGAGGCGGCCAGCGAGGGCGGCGAGCGCCTGACGGCCGTGCAGCAGCGCCCCCCGGCGGCCCTCCGCAGCCTCGAAGGTCACGAGGTCCAGCAGCCCATCGTCCGCGCGGGCCGCGGCCACCACGCGCGCGACGCCACCGTACAGGCGCGTGTTCCCGGCGATCGCGAGCGCGAGCGGCTGCGTGCGCACCTCGCCGTCTACCTCCACGCTCGCGTATACGGGCTGCCAGCGCGCGAGCGTGGCGACGCCCTGCCCGACGAAGGCGAGCGGCCCGAGGCGGCGCTTCAGCCTGGGGCGTGACTCGACGCGTCCCACCACCGCGGCGTCCAGCCCCACGCCGCACATCAGCAGGAAGCGGCGCGATTCGCCTCGCAGCGTCGCGATACCGAGGTCGAGTGGGACTCGGACGCCGGACTCCAGTAGCGACAGCGCGTGCTCCGGGTCGCGCGGGATGCGCGCCTCCTTCGCCCAGACGTTCGCCGTCCCCGCGGGGATCAGCCCGATCGCCGGGCCCGAGTGGCGGCCGTCCAGCGCGGACGCCACGCCGTTGATCACGCCGTTCAGCGTCCCGTCCCCGCCACAGGCCACGACCGCATCCACCTCCGCGCGCGTCGCGATCGAGGCGAGCCGCGCGGCGTCACCGCCTCGCGCGGTCTCGACCACCTCGACATCCCAGCCCGGCAGCGCGAGCGCCGCAGCGACGCGGATCGCGTGCAGTGGCACGGCCCGGCGCGCGACGGGGTTCGCGACGACGACGGCGCGATGGCGCGGGCGCAGGTGCGAGGAGGCGGGTTGATCGAGGGGTGCCGTCATCGCATCGATGCTAGCGCCGGTGGGCTGTAGGGGGTCGCCCGGTAGAATCGGACGGCAACCGTCCTGGGGAGGTGTCCGTGATCGAGATCGTGAAGTTCGACCACATCAGCATGGCCGTGCCCGAGCTCGATCCGCAGATCGACTTCCTCACGCGGGTGATGGGCTTCCGCTTCGCCGGCAAGTTCGAGAACGAAGAGGGCTACTTCGGCGCCAACCTGGAGGTGCCTGGCCGCTCCGCGATCGGCTGGGAGGTGCTGGCGCCGAACGGGCCGGACTCCTACCTCCACCGCTTCCTGCGCGGCGCCGCCGGCCCGGGCCTGCACCACGTCGCCATCCAGATCAAGGACGCATCCCAGGCCGCGGACACGATCCGCATGGAGGGCAACGAGCCGTGGGGCTACAAGGCCCCCGAACCCGGCGAGGACGGCGACGCCGGACGCGGGATGGCCTACATCCATCCTCGCGGTGGCGGGCACGGCTTCCTCTGGCAGTTGTACGCCGGCGAGCCCTGGCACACCGCCGAGCCGTTCGAGGACGCGGGTGAGCACTCGATGGGCATCGTGGCGGTGAACCACCTGGCCCACGCCACCCCGGACCGGGACGCCCTCGCCGCGTGGTACGAGCGCGTGTTCGGCTGCACCACGATCGACCGCTTCGACGGCACCGGGTCGGACTTCCGCACGATCGTCATGGAGACGCCGACGAAGCAGCTGCGGTTCGAGATGATCGAGCCGGTCGGCGAGCAGTCGTTCATCCAGCGGTTCCTTGACCAGCGCGGCCCGAACATGCATCACGTCAACGTGGAGGTGCGGGACTTCCAGCACGCGATGGCGGCGCTCCAGCACCACCAGATCCCGGTGTTCGGCGAGGACAGCGGGACGCGGGACGGCGCCGCGTGGAGCGAGGCGTTCATCCACCCGCGCTACACCGGCGGGATGCTGGTGCAGTTCTTCTGCGAAGAGCGCCCCGGTATCTGGATGTAGGCGTGGCGAGCCGGCGGCGTCAGGTGCGGCGGACGAGCGGCGCATGATGCGGGCTTGTTGCCGCAAGCGCCTCGATGGCGCGACGGTCGCCGTACACGATCAGCCGGTCGCCCCGCTCCAGCTGGGTTGCCCCACCCGGCCCGGTCTCGACCTGCCCGTCCTGACGCTCGATCCCCATGACGTGCATCCCGCGACCGGCGGGGAACGCCTCCGCAACCGTGCGCCCGGCGAGGCCCCCGGCCTCACCCGCGATCAGCAGTTCGGCGACCACGTTCACCTCGTCCGATTCCTGCCGGCTGGCGATGTGGTCGACAAAGTCGAGCAGCATCGGTCGGACCGCGCTCAGCGCCATCCGCCGCCCTCCAATGCGGAACGGCGAGATCACCCGGTTGGCGCCCGCAGACACCATCCGGCGCTCCGCTGAGTCACTGCCTGCCCGTGCCACGATGAAGATGTTCGGGTTCATCGCCCGGGCCACGAGGACGATGTAGGTGTTCTCCACGTCCGAGTCCGCCGCGGCAATCAGGGCCTCCGCCCGCTCCACGCCCGCATCGCGGAGCACCTGCTCCTCGGTCGCATCACCGATCACGGCAGGCAGGTTCGGCCACTCGGACGCAGTCAGTGCCTCCGGGTTCTTGTCCACGATGACGAACTGACTGTTCCGGGCGGCCAGTTCCCGAGCGACCTCCGCGCCTACCCGGCCGAACCCGCAAACGATGACGTGGCCGTCCATCTTTCGCACCTTCCCACGGATGCGTCGGAGTCCCAGCTGCTCTGTTACCTGCCCGACGATCACCACCTCCACGAAGGTCGAGAGGTCGTAAAACAGCAGCCCAACACCGACGAAGATGAAGCACATCGTGAAGATGCGGCCGCTGGTGTCCAGCGGCTGCACCTCCTGGAAGCCGACCGTGGAGAGCGTAGTGACCGCCTGGTAGATGCCATCAAGCGGGGTGAAGCCCTCGACCAGGACATACCACGCCGATCCGCCGAGGATGACGAGCGCCAGGAGCGCGCTGAGCGTGGCGAGTCGACGCACCGTGCGGTGGCCCTACCCCTGCCGGCGTCTAGCGCGGGTTGACCTTCTTGCGCTTGTGCTGGACGTAGTCCACCAGCAGGTACTCGCCGAGGCGGTCCGGGGTCGTGTAGAAGACACGACCGCCGTTGATCTTCGCCAGCTGGTTCACGAACTCCTTCAGGTAGTAGTTCCGGTCCAGCATGAAGGTGTTGATCGTCACGCCCTGCTGGGTGACGCGCTTCACCTGCTTCAGCGTCTCCCGGATCGTGACCGGGCTCGGCGGGTACGCGAACTGCGACCGGCCCCGCTCGAGGTGCGCCGTGGGCTCACCGTCCGAGATCATCAGGATCTGCTTCGATCCGCCTCGGTGCTTCGCCAGCAACTTCTCCGCGAGGAGCAGGGCGTGGTGCATGTTCGTGCCGAGCACGGACTCGTCCCAGCGGACGTACGGCAACTCGGCCGGCTTCAGTTCCCGCGCGTACGCGGAGAAGCCGATCACGTAGAGCGTGTCCTTCGGGTAGAGCGTCTTGATCAGGTTCTGCAGCGCCAGCGCGACCTTCTTCGCCGCCTGGAATGAGCCCCGCAGCGCCATCGACCAGGACAGGTCCACCATCAGCACCGTGGCCGTCGTCGTGACGAGCTCGGTGCGGTAGACCTCGAAGTCCTGCGGGTCGAGCGCGACCGGCGCGCCGCGTCCTTCGCGCTCCAGCGCGTTCATGATCGTCCGGCGCATGTCCAGGTGGAACGGGTCGCCGAACTCGTACGGCTTGGACTCGTCCAGGCGTTCGCCGTGGCGGCCGGCCTCCGGCACGGCGTGGTTGCCCAGGCCGTGCTTCTTCAACTGCTTGTAGATCTCGGTGAGCGCGCGCTGGCCGATCTGGCGCGTGCCGCGCGGCGTCAGCTTCCACTCGTCGCCCTCGCGGCGGACGTAGCCGGCCTGCTCGAGGACTTCGAGCAGCTTCTTCAGTTCCTCGAACTGCTGGGCCGCCTCGTCGCCGAGGAGGTCGCGCAACTGGTCCAGGTCCACCTGGTCCAGGTCGCCGGTGTACTGCGCGCGCTCCAGGTCGCGCTCCATGTCGTCGATGTTGTGCATCTCCGACATGAGGTCCATGGCGCGCTGGAGGTCGATCTCCTCGTCGCCGCGGAACGGGTACGACTGCGGATCCTCCCGGCGCGGGTTCATGAAGTCCAGGTTCTGCGCCAGTTCGGAGAGCTCCGACTCCAGCTCGGGGTCGCCGAGGCGATCGGAGAGGAGGCTCTGCAACTGATCGCGCTGGTCGCCCGGCATCGACTGCATCAGCGACTGCATCGCCTGCATCTGCGCCTGCATCTGCTCGATCAACTCGTCGAGGGACTGCGGCGGGTTGTCGCCGAACATGTCGCCGAACTGTTCCATGAAGGAGTCGAAGTCGGGCTCCTGCCCGCGCATCTTCTGCGCGAGCATGTCGTTCAGCGCCTTCACCATGTCCTTCATCCGCTGGATGTCCCCTTCGGACATCTCCTGGACCATCTTCTCGACGTCCTTGAAGAACTGGTTGGTCATCGCCTGCTTGAGCTGGTCCACCAGCTCCTGGAACTTGTGCTGTGCGTCCGGGTTCAGGAACTCGTAGTTCTGGAGTTCCTTCATCTGGCCCGGCGCGTCCTGCGGCAACTGGTCCAGGAAGTCCTGCTTGCGCTGCGCGATGCGCTGGAGCATCTCCTGGAACTGCTGCTCCGGGGACTGGCCGCCGCCCGGCTGGCCGCCCTCCGACTGGCCCGGCTCGCTGCCCTCGCCCGGCTGGCCCGCCTGCGGGCTGCCGGACTGCTGGCCGCGCTGGCTATCGCCGCGCTGCTGCTGACCGCGGGGCTGCTGCCCGGGCTGCGCCTGCGCGCCGGGCTGGCGGCGTCCGGCCTGGCCGGGCGTGCCCATCTCCGCCTCGCCGTCGGCGGCGTGGCCGTCCGCGTCGCCATCGCCGTCCATGCCCTGCTGGCCCTGCGGCTGGCCGTCCTGCGCGTCCTGGCCCTGCTGGCTCTGGCCGCGCGCGTCCGGCTGGCCCTGCTCGCCCGGCTGTCCGGATTCACCCATCCGCTCTCGGAGCGTGTCGCGCTCCATGTTGAGGATCTCTTCGAGCTGGCGCCGGATGTCCTCCATCACGCCGCCCATGTCGAACTGGTCCAGCCGCTGGCGGCGCATCTGGCGCAGCCGCTGGAGGATGTCGCGCAGGCCCTGCATGCGGTCGCCCTGCGGCGTGCGGGTGCCGCGCTGCATCAGGTTGCGCAACGCGTGCTGCAGGTCGCCGAAGTTCATCAGGTCGTCGGACAGCGCCTCGAGCACGTCGTCCGCGTCCAGCGACGGGATCGTCTGCGTCCCGTCCCATTCGCTGTAGCGAAACGTCAGCGGCATCGCGACCCTCGATTCCCCCGTGCGGCCTCCGGCGCCCTCCGCGCTAGCCGCGGTAGAGCGCCTGCCCGCCGAGGCGGTCCTTGTTCAGGCGCTTGTTGAGGTGCAGCCCCTCCAGCACGAACTCCACGGCGGCGGCCTGCACCTGCGGCCGCTCGTCGTTGGAGACGCCACCGACGACCTCGGCGAGGCCGTCCACGTCGCGCAGCAGGCGGGCGTAGTCACCCGCCGGCATCGCCTCGCCGGTCTCGACGGAGCGGCCGGACTTGAACGCCTCCACCACGCGCTCCGTGTCCACGTCGCCCAGGTGGCGGTTGAACACCGAGACGATGGCGCCCTGGATCAGGCGGTCGAGGATCTGCTCGTCCTTGCCGTCCTCGACCGTCTCGAACTCCACCTTGCCCTGCAGGGCGGGGATGACGAACGGCAGGTCGGAGATGCGCGGCACCACCACGCTGTCACCGAGGCGGATGGCGCGGCGCATCGCGTTCGCCAGCATCGCCTCGTAGTTCGCGACGGATGCGCGGACGGAGACACCGGAGCGCTGGCTCACGTCCGGTGACCGGCGCGCGAGGCGCGAGATCTCCGCGACGATCTCCTTCATGTACTCGGGCACCACGATCTCGAACTCGTCGGTGCGCAGGTGGCCGGTCTCGGCCTCCATGATCGCGACCTCGTGCTCGATGCTACGCGGGTAGTGCGTGCGGATCTGGGAGCCGTAGCGGTCCTTGAGCGGCGTGATGATGCGGCCGCGGTTGGTGTAGTCCTCCGGGTTCGCGGTAGCCACCACCAGCACGTCCAGCGGCAGCCGCACCTTGTGGCCGCGGATCTGGACGTCGCGCTCCTCCATGACGTTCAGGAGGCCCACCTGGATGCGCTCCTGCAGGTCGGGGAGTTCGTTCAGCGCGAAGATGCCGCGGTTGGTGCGCGGGATCAGGCCGTAGTGGATCGTCAGTTCGTCGGAGAGGTAGCGGCCCTCCGCGACCTTGATCGGGTCGATTTCGCCGATGAGGTCCGCGATGGTGATGTCCGGCGTCGCGAGCTTCTCGCCGTACCGCTCGGAGCGGTGCATCCAGGCGATGGGGGCGTTGTCACCCTGCTCCGCGACCATGCTCTTGCCGGCGGAGGTGATCGGGTTGAACGGGTCCTCCGGGATCTCGCACCCGGCGAGGATCGGCGTCCACTCGTCCAGCAGGCTGGTGAGCGCGCGGATGATGCGCGACTTCGCCTGGCCGCGCTCGCCGAGCAGGATGATGTCCTGCCCCGAGAGGATGGCGTTCTGGAGCTGCGGGATGACGGTCTCCTCGTAGCCCACGATGCCCGGGAAGATAGTCTCGCCGGCGCGGATCTTGGCGATGAGGTTCTTTCTCATCTCCTCGCGCACGGGCAGCACCTTGGTGCCGGAAGCCTTCAGCGCCCCCAGGGTGGACGGTCGATCGTTGGCCAACGTAAGCCCCCTCGCGATGTGCGCCGTGAGTATACGCGCGCGCGAGCAACGCCTGCGGGTTGGGCTCCGAGCGCGTGACGAGCGCGCAGAAGCAGGACGGCCCCCGCATTGCTGCGGAGGCCGTCCTCAGGAATCACTCGCCGTCAGGCTCGCTAGAACGCGGCCTCCGCGGCGCCCACCGGGACGCGCGTCTGGAGCTGCTCGACCGCACGCCCGAGCAGAGAGTCGCGCACCACGATGACCTCCGGGAGGTCGAGCAGGTCACCGAGCGAGACGTTCAGCGCGCCTGCCACACCGATGAGGGTGGACAGCGGCATGTCGCGCTTGCCGTTCTCGTAGTTGGAGAGGGACGCCTGGGTGATCCCCGCGTGCCGTGCCACGTCCGCCTGAGACATCTCGCGGCGGAGGCGCCACTCGCGGATCCGCTGGCCGATGTCCGACCGCATCTCCCGGCGGGTGCCGTCTGTCGTCGTCGTCATGTCGTCCATTTCTGCTGGTGGGCCTGCCGAGCCCGTGGACTGCTGGTGGGTGGGAGCGAGCCATGCCGGTGTCATGCCCCGGCACCGTTTGTGCGTCTCTGCACAAACGATCATGACGTACGTTGACGCCAACGGCAACCCCAAAATGGGCCCGCACGTGAAGATCCGATGAAGGTTCTCTTGCTAGGAAATACTGGGGATCCGGGCCCTTACGGCAGGATCTCGATGACCACGGACTGGCCCAGCGCGTGCTGCCAGTCCCAGCCCTCGTCACTGTCGTGGAACCACACGTCGCGGTGCAGTCCATGCACCGCGCTGCCCGTGTCCGCGCAGCGATACACGCGGTCCAGCGGGTCCCCGATGATGCGGAACTGCTGGCCGAGGTACTTGTAGTCGCAGGCCGCCGCCCCGGGGTAGACCACGGAACCGTCACGCATGATGCCGCAGAACCCACCGCCGTCGCCGGGGTGCAGTCCCAGCACGCCCTCCTGGCAGTAGTAGAACGAAAGCGTTGCCGTCACGCGGTCCCCGGGCGCGAGGTCGGGCGCCTCGGCCTCCTCCACCGCTGCGACCGCAGCGGTCGCCGCACCGGCAGCCGGCACGGGCACCGCGATGACCGGCGCGGACGCGTCACCCTCCAGCCGGCTCGCCAGCAGTGCCTGCTGGTTCACCAGAACGACGGAGACGGCCTCCTCCACGACGGTGCGCGTGGGGAGCGCGGATGCCTGTAGTTCGGTCGGGTGCGCGTCCGGCTCCGGCGTCTCGCCGATGATCGCGCTCGCCATCGCAGTCGGGGTCGTGCCGGCCAACCAGAAGCCGCCCGCCCCCAGGGCCAGCGACAGACCGAAACCGGCAACCGCAACGAGTGCGCCACGCAGCATTGACTGCCGCACGGCACGGATGAATTTCCCCCGCACGCCCGGAGTATGTCAGCCAGAGCACGCGTGGCAACACCCATGCGTCCCCCGAGTTATCCACAGGGACGAACATGCGTGATAGCCCGTGAACCTCACCGGATCGTGCGAGGAGACGCGAGGTTCGCGCGGTTTCGAACTCGGACTAGCCGAGGAGCCCCTCCGCGCGCAGGTCGCCGATCGCCGCGCGGAACGCACGCACGGTGTCCGCAACTTCGCGCTCGCCGTGGCTGCTGGAGACCATGCCGCCGTTCCCCATCAGGTCGACGCCGTGGTTGTAGAGCGCCCAACGGAGCGGCCGCACCAGCGCCGGGGCGATGCCCGGGGCGTCCGCCTCCGACTCCCACTCGATGCCGGACGGGCGCGGTACGTCGAAGCCGAGGTTGACGTGCCACATGCTCGACACCGCGTAGGCGGAGCCCGGCACGGACTCGCTCGCGAAGAGGTCGTTGAGGCTGCGGACCAGCGCCTCGGTCGTCGCGTCCGCCGTGGCGCAGTGATCGCCTTCCGCGATCAGCCGGAGCGCGGTGAGGCCCGCCGCGGCGGAGACGGGGTTGGCGTTGAAGGTGCCCTGGTGGGAGATCCGGCGGCGCGTGTTCCACTCCACGTCGCCATCGCGCATCTCGATGAAATCGACGATCTCCGCGCGCCCCGCGACGGCGCCACCGGGGAGGCCACCGGCGAGGATCTTCGCCAGCGTCGTCAGGTCCGGCAGCACGTCGTACCGCTCGGAGGCCCCGCCGGGCGCCATGCGGAAGCCGGTGATGACCTCATCCATGATCATCAGCGCGCCGGTCTCCGCCGTCAGCCGGCGGATAGCGCGCAGGAACTCCGGCCGCAGCGGGTGCGTGCCCCAGTGCGCCCCGGTGGGTTCGAGGATGACCGCGGCGGTGTCGCGCGCCGCCAGCACCGCCTCCAGCGCCGCGACATCACCGGCGGGCAGCACCGTCAGGTTCTCGTAGATCGAATCCGGGACGCCCACGGAGTGAGGATGCTCGTCCTCATCGATCAGGCGGCCGACCAGCTGGTCGTTCCAGCCGTGGAAGTGCTCCACGAACTTCACCACGCGCTCACGGCCGGTGTAGGCGCGCGCCAGGCGCAGCGCCATCATCGTGGACTCCGTGCCGGAGGCGGTGAAGCGTACGCGCTCCGCGCAGGGGACCATCTGGATCACTTGCTGGCCCCACTGGATCTCCAGGTCGTGGCTGGAACCGAAGTGCGTCCCGCGCTCCATCGCGGCGCGCGCCGCCGCCATCACCTCCGGCCGGTTGTGGCCCAGCAGCAGCGCGCCGTGGCCGCCGATGAAGTCCACGTATTCGTTGCCGTCCACGTCCCACTTGCGCGGACCCTGGGCGCGCTGCACGTACACGGGAAACGGCGAGAACGCGCGCGCATCGTGCGTGACGCCGGAGGGGAAGACGGTGGCGGCCTGGTCGGCGAGCGTCTTCGAGCCCGGGTGCATCGCCACGTAGGTCTCGAGGATTGAGGACATCCGCTCGCCGTCCCTTCAGCATCGCCTCAGCATCGCCGCACTTCCAGTCTCCGGCCCCTCCGCCCCCCTCGCAACCGCGCCATGATGATCCGACCTTGACGACCCGCGTAGTCTCCTGTTGCGACGAATCGCAAGAGGGAAGCCCGGATGTGCTGCAGCGCTGACACCGACCGAGCCATCCGCGACGCCGGCCTGCGGCGTACCTCGCCGCGCTCAGCCGTGGCGGTCGCGCTCCGCCATGCGGGCGGCCACCGCACGGCGGACGAGGTGCTCGCGCGGCTCCGGGAGGAGCCGGACGGCGAGGCGGTCGCCCGCTCCACCGTCTACCGGGCGCTCGAATCGCTGGAGGCGGCGGGGCTGGTGCACGGCGTCCGCTCGCCGCAGTCGGAGATGCGCTTCGAGTGGTCGGATGACTCCGACCACCACCACCTGACCTGCGATGTCTGCGGCCATGAGTCAGAGGTCGCCCTCACCTCGGTGCGGACACTCCAACGCGAGGTCCGCCAGGCCGCGGGGTTCGACGTATCGATCCGCCACCTGGCCCTCCGCGGACGGTGCGCCGGGTGCCGCGAGGAACGAGAAGGAGCCGCACGGTGACCCTCAGCATCACGCCGCCCGTGGGGATCGAGGCCGCCGGCCCCGCCCTGCACATCCCGGACGGCTTCCTTTCCTCCCCGATCGCCGCCCTCGGATGGGCGGGCGCCATCATCGCGATCGGCGTCGCCGTGCGGATGGCAGACCGTGATCTGAACGAGCGCGCCGTCCCCCTGATGGGCGTGATGGCCGCGTTCATCTTCGCGGCGCAGATGATGAACTTCCCGGTGGCGGGCGGCACGTCCGGCCACATGCTCGGCGGCGCGCTGGCCGCGATCCTGCTCGGGCCGTGGGCGGCGATCATTGTGATGACCGCCGTCGTCGGGCTCCAGGCGGTGCTGTTCCAGGACGGCGGGATCGCCGTCCTCGGCGCGAACATCCTGAACATGGGCGTGATCACCGCGTTCATCGGCGCGGCGCTGTACCGCGCCACGAAGCCGTTCGCCGGCTCCGGTGCGGGGCTCCTCGCCGTCGCGTTCGTCGCCGCCTGGCTGTCGGTGGAGGCGTCCGCCATCGCCACCGCGCTGCAACTCGCCGCCTCCGGGACCTCGCCGTTCGAGGTGGTGATGCCGGCGATGGTGGGCGTCCACGCGCTCATCGGCATCGGTGAGGGGCTGATCACGGCCGCCGCGCTCGCGTTCGTCGCCAGCGCCCGGCCCGACCTGCTCCCGCAGCGCGCCGCCGCGCACTAGCGACGAGGAGAGACCGATGACCCGTACCCGTTCGATGATCGTTGCCGGGCTGGCGATCGCCCTCGTGGTCGCCGTGTCATCCGCCTGGCTCGCATCCGGCGACCCGGACGGCCTGGAGCGGGTGGCGGAGGACCAGGAGTTCATCCACACCGCGAAGGACCCGGGCTACGAGATCCTCCCCGACTACACCATTCCCGGCGTCGAGAACGAGCAGATCTCCACGGCCCTCGCCGGGGTCGTCGGCGTGCTGATCGTCGGCGGCCTCACCTATGGCGCGGGCGTGCTCTTGCGCCGCCGCCGCGCCCCGACCGGCGGGCCACGATGACCGCCACCAATCCGCGCGCCACATGAGCGTCGCCGGCATCGTCGACCGCTACTCCGCGCGCGACAGCGTGCTGCACCACACGGACGCCCGCGCGAAGGTGCCGGCGGCGTTCGCGTACATCCTCGCGATCAGCGCCACGCGCGAGGCGGACTGGAGCGCGCTCTTCCTGCTCGCGCTGCCCGTGGCCGCGCTCGTCCTCGCCTCCCGCCTCGGGCCGTGGTTCGTGCTGCGCCGCACCTTCCTCGCGTTGCCGTTCGTGCTCGCCGCCGTGCCGCTGATGTTCACCCGCCCCGGCGAGACCGTGTTCACGCTGCCGTTGCTCGGCTGGACCGCGAGCGAGGACGGCGTGCTGGCCGTGCTCACGATCCTCGGCAAGTCGTGGCTCTCCGTGGTCGTCGCGGTGGTGCTGGTGTCCAGCACGCCGGTGGTGGAGATCCTGCGCGCGCTCCGCTGGATGCGCGTGCCGAGGCTCCTCGTGACCACCGTGTCGTTCACCTATCGCTACTTCTTCGTCATCGGCGAGGAAGCGCAGCGCATGCTGCGCGCGCGCGATAGCCGCAGCGCGCGGCTGCCCGGCCTGCGCGGCGGCGGCACGATCCGCTGGCGCGCGAACGTCACCGGCCACATGGCCGGCTCGCTCTTCGTGCGCTCGCTCGAGCGCAGCGAGCGCGTCTACGCGGCGATGCAGGCGCGCGGCTACCGGGGCGAGCACCTGACGCTGGCGGACCCGCCGCTGCCGCCGGAGCACCTGATCGTCGCCGCCGCCTTCGTCTCAACCGCGCTGGCGGTCCAGATCGGCGCGCGCCTGTGACGGACGCGGCGCTGGAGGTGGACGGGCTGGAGTACGCCTACCCGGACGGGACGAAGGCGCTCCACGGCATCTCCCTGCGTGTGGAGCAGGGCGAGAAGATCGCGCTGCTGGGGCCGAACGGCTCCGGCAAGTCCACGCTGCTCCTCAACCTGAACGGCATCCATCGCGCCTCCGCGGGAAGCGTGCGGGTCTTCGGCGAAACGCTGTCGGAACGCACGATCGGTTCGGTCCGCGCGAAGGTCGGCCTGCTCTTCTCCAACCCGGACGACCAGCTCTTCTCGCCGACCGTGCTGGAGGACGTCGCCTACGGCCCGCTGCACATGGGCCTCCCCCGCGACGAGGTCCTCTCGCGCGCGCGTGAGGCGCTCGCCGCGGTGGGGATGCAGGAGTTCGAGGCGCGCGCGCCCCATCACCTGAGCCTGGGGCAGAAGAAGCGCGTCGCGATCGCCACCGTGCTGTCGATGGGCACGCCGCTGATCGCGCTGGACGAGCCGACCGCGAACCTCGACCCGCGGTCGCGACGCGAACTGATCGAACTGCTCGCGCGGCTGCCGCTCACGATCCTCGTCGCGACGCACGACCTGGCGATGGTCGCCGACATGCTCCCGCGCACGGTGGTGCTGGATCAGGGCCGCGTGGTCGCGGACCGGCCGAG
The DNA here is from genome assembly GCA_045863195.1 of Chloroflexota bacterium. Classification (GTDB taxonomy): domain Bacteria; phylum Chloroflexota; class Dehalococcoidia; order UBA2979; family UBA2979; genus W-Chloroflexi-9. Next base: position 115,331 of record BTUI01000002.1, on the reverse strand, counting down.
CCGGGACGTCCTCAACGACTCCGGGCTGCTCTTCGCGCACGGCCTGGAGCCGCTGTCGCTCCACGGCCACCCGCACGCCTGAGTCGCACCGAGGCGCCCCGCTCGCTAGGACGCGCTAGAACAGCAGCATCGTCAGCCGCCGCCGGTACTCGCCCGTCAGCGGGTGCTCCGACCCGAGCACGTCGAACACGTCCAGCGCACGTAGCCGACCACCGTCCGAGGCGTACGCACGGTCGAGCGCGACGACGGCGAGGAAGTGCTCCAGCGCCTCCCGCCAGCGGGCGGACGCCGCTTCCACGCAGCCGAGCGCGTACCGCGCCTCGATGTCGTCCTCGTCCGCCGCGGCCCGCGCGGTCATCCCGGCGACGTCCACGCCGGCGGCGCCGCGCGCGAACCCGATGCGCGCGCGCTGTCCCGCCACCGCCGGGGTCGCCTCGGCGCGATCGAGCACCGCCTCCGCGCCCGCGAGGTCGCCCGTGTCGATCAGGATCGAGGCGAGCGCCGCGGAGGCGTCCGCGTTCCCGGGGTCCCCCTGCAACAACGCCTCCAGCCGGGCGCGCGCGGTCGCCACGTCGCCAGCGGCGAGGGCGGCCTCCGCCGCCTCCACCAGCCCGTCCGCCTCGGACGGGGCGAGGCGGCCGAAGAACGCCCGCACGTCCGGCTCCGGCATCGCGCCGAGGAAGGAGGAGTCGACCTTGCCGTCGCGGAACGCCATCACGGCGGGGATGCTCTGGATCGCGAACGCCTGCGCCACGGCGGGACTCTCGTCCACGTTCACCTTCACCAGGCGCACGCCGGGGTGCTGGCCGGCGACGCGCTCGATGATCGGGCCCAGGGTCTGGCAGGGCCCGCACCACGGCGCCCAGAAGTCCACGACCACGGGTTGCCGCAGGGACGCCTCCAGCACCTCCGCGCGGAACGTCGCGTCGTTCGCCTCGATCACCCCGGCACCGGCCATGTGTCTCCCCTTCCGCACGAGCGGACAGCGTATCGCGGCGCGCTGGCCCGATCCCACCCCGGTCGAGGATGATCGACGCATGACGCCACCCTCGCTCGCCGGCCGGCTGCTCGTCGCCACACCGCTGCTGGAGGACCCGAACTTCGCGCGGACGGTGGTGTTCCTCTGCTTCCACGACGAGAACGGCGCGTTCGGGCTGGTGCTGAACCGCGCGCAGGAGGCGCGCGCCGCGGACGCCGCCCCGGCGTGGGCGGAGTTCGTCTCCTCGCCCGCCGCGCTGTTCATCGGCGGCCCGGTGCAGCCGAACTCCGTCCTCGGCCTGGCGCGCGTCCGCGACGAGGCGGCGCTGGAGTGGTGGACGCCGGTGGCCGGCGACGTGGGCCTCGTGAACCTCGCCGTGGACGTACGGGAAGCAGGGCCGGCAGTGCAGGCGCTGCGCGTCTTCCACGGCTACGCGGGCTGGGGCGGCGGGCAGCTGGAAGGTGAGATCGCACAGGACGCGTGGTTCGTGGTGGACGCGGAGCCGGACGACCCGTTCACCAACAACCCCGGCGCCCTCTGGCAGCGCGTGCTGCGCCGTCAGCACGGCGACATCGCGATCTACGGCACCTACCCCGCCGACCCCTCGGTGAACTAGTGGCGGTCGAGGTCACCCCCGGCATCTGGTGGCTGGAGCGCACGCGCGGCAGCAACGTCTACCTGATCCGCACGCGCGACGGCTCGTACGTGCTCGTGGACCCCGGCTTCAGCGGCAACACCCACGCGGTGGTGTCGCAGGCACGGGAGATCGCGGACGGCGCCCCCGTGACGGATGTCCTGCTCACCCACGGACACTTCGACCACGCTGCCGCGGCCGGAGCCGTCGCGCAGGCGCTGCACGCGCGCGTCCGTCTCGGCATCGGCGACTGCGTGGCGACCGAGGACGGCTGGCGCGTGGCGCCGGGCCTCGCGCGTCGGGGCCGCATCCGCACCGACGTGCGCGTCGATGCGCCGATCGAGCGCCGCGAGGAGATCGCGCCGGGGATCGAGGCGGTCCTCACGCCCGGTCACACGCTCGGATCCACCTGCTTCATCGCGTGGGATGCCGGCGTCAGCCTCGTCGGCGACCTCGTCATCTCGCACCCGGACGGCCTCGCACGGTCGCTCGCCGCCGCGAACGTGGACGACCGCGAGTACCTCGCCACGCTCGCCCGCTTCGCGGAGGAAGACGCGACGCCGTTCGGACTCGCCGGGCACGGACATCCGGTGCGCTCCGGATTCGCCGAGGCGCTCCTGACGCTCGCCTCGCAGCCACGGGAGCGCGGCGGCCTGCGCGCGCGCGCTCGGCGCGCCGTGCGCCTCGCGCGGTTCGCCACCTGGATGGCCTTCCCCGACCGCCCGCCGAGGCGCTAGCCGCGCGGCGTCTACGGTTCGGCGATCTCCAGCAGCACGGGCACGTGGTCGGAGGGCTTCGGGCCCTTGCGGAAGTCGCGCGCGATGCCGCACGCGCGGAGCCGCGGCGCGAGCGACCGGCTCGCAAGCATCAGGTCGATCCGCAGGCCCAGGTTCTTGTGGAACGCGCCCATCCGGTAGTCCCACCACGTGTACTGCACCGTGTCCGGCGACAGGTGCCGGTAGGCATCGACGAGTACCGCGTCCGCGAGGATGCCCGCCAGCAACGCACGCTCCTCCGGCGTCACATGGGTCGCGTTCTCGAACGAGCGCGGGTCGAATACGTCGATGTCGGCGGGGGCGATGTTGAAGTCGCCGCTCACCACCATCGGCAGCGCGGCCGGCGCCGCCGCGTACCCGCCGAGGTGTGACCGCATCGCCTCCAGGAACGCGAGTTTGTGCGCGAACATCGGGTCGTCCAGCGTGCGGCCGTTGATCACGTACACGGACGCGAAGCGGATGCCCTCGACGACTGCCTCGATCCAGCGCGCGTCCTCGGTCAGCGGCTCGCCCGGCAGCCCCTGCCGGACGTCCGAGACGGTGAGGCCGTTCCGCACGAGGAGCGCCACGCCGGCCCAGCGCCCGCCGGAGTGATCGACGGCCTGGTACCCGGCCGCGGCGAGGTCCATGCGCGGGAACGTCTCCGAGGCGACCTTCGTCTCCTGGAGGCAGAGCACGTCCGGCCGGTGCGCCTCCAGGAACTCGAGCAAGCGCGGCATGCGCGCGTTGATCGAGTTCACGTTCCACGTGGCAACGAGCATGCGGCGCGCTCCCCTGCGTCAATGCGAGCAACAGGCTAGCGCACCGGCCTCGGACGCAGGACGGGGGCGCATCGCTGCGCCCCCGTCCCGGAGTGTCCGAGGCGGACGGTTACTCGTTCACGATGAACGCGGTCACCATGCCGAACATCCCCTGGCTGCTCTCGGCGTGCGTCAGGATGTGGCAGTGGAACGCCCACACGCCGAGTTCCGTCGCATCCACGATGACGTCGATGCGTTCGCCCGGCGCCACCGTCACCACGTCCGCCATGTACGGCTGCGGCAGCGGGTAGCCGTCGCGGGCGACGACGAGCTGCGGGATGCCGTGCAGGTGCATCGGGTGGATCTGCAGGCCCTCGTTCATGTAGCGGATGCGGACGGTCTCGCCGAACTGCGCCACGATCGGGGTGGTGGCCGGGAAGCCCTTGCCGTTGATCGTGTACCCCAGCGGGCCGTCGTTCAGGATCATGACCAGATCCTGGTCGACCGGCTGGTCGGCGGGATCGTTCACCACGAACGCGCCGAGGAGGCCCATCGGCACCTGCACCGCGGCGTCGTGGTGGGAGTGGTACATGTGCGAGCCGCTGTTGCGGACCGTGAACTCGTAGGTGAACGACTCACCCGGCTTCACCGGCGGCTGCGTGATGCCCGGGACGCCGTCCATGGCGTTCGGGACGAGCAGGCCGTGGAAGTGGATCGAGGTGGAGTGGTGCAGCTCGTTGTGCAGGATGATGCGCACCTGGTCGCCCAGGTCGACGCGGATCTCCGGGCCCGGCACCTGGCCGTTGTAGGCCATCGCGGCGCGGAACTTGCCCGGCTCGACTTCCCACTGGACTTCGGAGGCGGTCAGTTCAAAGACCTTCACGCCGTCCACGATCACCGGCTCCATCGGCTGGTTGCCGAGGCCCTCTGTCGCCGCCGGGAACTCCGCGATCACCGCGAGGTGCAGCGCGTCCATCTCCTCTGCGGTCATGGTGCCGTCCGCGGCGCCCGCAGCGGGCGTGTGTGTCGCGTCACCGTGCGCGGCGCCCTCGGGCGCCGGGGTGATGGTGAGACGCGCGGTCATGCCGCCCTCGCGGTGGCCGGGGACGGAGCAGAACAGCACGTACTCGCCGGCCGCCAGGCCGCTGGCGTCCAGCGCCTCCGCGGTGCCCGGCTTCAGCATCGCCGTCGCGGGGCCGCCCTCGATCTGGAGGTCGTGGTCAAGCACGCCTTCGTTCGTGACGTTGAGGGTGAGCGGTGCGCCCTCCGGCGCCGTGATGACACCGGGCTTGATGTACAGCTCGCCGAGCAGCACATCGGCGGACACCGGCTCAGGGGCGGCCGCGGTCTGGCCACCCGCCGGCGCTTCGTCCGACAGGTTCGGGTTCGGCGTGTCCGGGGAGCAGGCCACCGCCACCATCGCCGAGGCGATGAGTGCGGGCGCCGCGAACCACCGGAGGCGTCGCAATACGTCCATCTGGATCCTCTCTCCGTTGCCGCATGCGGCAGTTGCTCAGCGAGGATGCAGGCTAACCGGTGTACGCCCTACGGACGTACGGCCCGATAACGTTGGGACTCCGCCACAAGATTCTGACGAACCCTCGATTGCCCTTCGGAACAGCGACGAGGCCGGCGGGTTGCCCCGCCGGCCTCGCTGGCTCGCGTCCCGTGCAGGCCAATCAGGCCAGGTCGAACCGGTCGAGGTTCATCACCTTGTCCCACGCGGCCACAAAGTCACGGACAAACCGCTCGCGCGCGTCGTCCGCCCCGTACACCTCCGCGAGCGCGCGGAGCTGCGAGTTGGAGCCGAAGACCAGGTCCACGCGACTCGCCGTCCAGCGCGCCGCGCCGGTCGCGCGGTCGCGGCCCTCGAACGTACCGTCCCCCGCCTCGTGCCACTCGACGCCCAAGTCAAGGAGGTTCACGAAGAACTCGTTGGTGAGGACGCCCGGGCGCTGCGTGAAGACACCGAGCCCGGACTGCCCGTGGTTCGCGCCGAGCGCGCGCATGCCGGCCACGAGCACCGCCATCTCCGGTGCGTTCAGCGTGAGCATCCGCGCGCGCTCGACGAGCAGCGCCTCCGCCGGCCGCGTCTGCCCGGCCGCCACATAGTTGCGGAAGCCATCCGCCGGCGGCTCCAGCACCGCGAACGACTCCACGTCCGTCTGCTCCTGCGAGGCGTCCGTGCGGCCCGGCGTGAACGGCACCGTGACGTCGAACCCGGCCGCCTTCGCGGCCTGCTCCACGCCAGCGCACCCGCCGAGGACGATCAGGTCCGCCAGCGAGATCGCGATGCCATCCGTCCGCGAGGCGTTGAACGCCTGGCGGACGCCCTCCAGCGTCTGCAGGACGCGCGCGAGGCGCGGCGGTTCGTTCACCGCCCAGTCCTTCTGCGGCGCGAGCCGCAGGCGCGCGCCGTTCGCGCCGCCGCGCTTGTCTGTGCCGCGGAAGGAGGCCGCGGCAGCCCATGCCGTGGTCACAAGGTCGGCCGTCGAGAGGCCGGAGGCGAGCAGGCGCGCCTTCAGGTCGGCGATCTCCGTCGCGCCCACCAGCGGGTGGGAGACCGGCGGCACCGGGTCCTGCCAGATCTGCGGCTCGGCCGGCACCTCCGCGCCCAGGCCTCGGGCGTAGGGGCCCAGGTCGCGGTGCGTCAGCTTGAACCAGGCGCGCGCGAAGGCGTCCGCGAACTGGTCCGGGTGCTCCCGGAAACGCCGCGAGATCTGCGCGTACGCGGGGTCCATGCGCAGCGCCAGGTCCGTGGTCAGCATGACCGGCGCGTGGCGCTTGCTGGGGTCGTGGGCGTCCGGCACGGTCGTCGCGGCGGCGGGGTCGGTGGGCACCCATTGCCACGCGCCGGCCGGGCTCTTCACCAGGTCCCAGTCGTACTTGAACAACACCTCGAAGAACGAGTTGTCCCAGGCGGTCGGGGTCGGCGTCCACGCGCCCTCGAGGCCGCTGGTGATGGTGTCGCCACCCTTGCCGCTGCCGTAGGTGCTCTTCCACCCCAGGCCCTGCTCCGTGATGTCGGCGCCCTCCGGCTCCGGCCCCACGTGGCTCGCTGGCCCCGCGCCGTGCGTCTTGCCGAAGGAGTGGCCGCCGGCGATCAGCGCCACGGTCTCCTCGTCGTTCATCGCCATGCGGCGGAACGTCTCGCGAATGTCGCGGGCGGCCGCGAGCGCGCTCGGCTGGCCGTTGGGGCCCTCCGGGTTCACGTAGATCAGGCCCATCTGGACGGCGGCCAGCGGGTTCTCCAGGTCGCGGTCGCCGCTGTAGCGCTCGTCGCCGAGCCACGTGCGCTCCTGGCCCCAGTAGATGCCCTCTTCCGGCTCCCACACATCCTCGCGCCCGCCGGCGAAACCGAAGGTCTTGAAGCCCATGGACTCCAGCGCGCAGTTGCCGGCGAGGATAATGAGGTCGGCCCAGGAGATCTTGCGGCCGTACTTCTGCTTCACCGGCCACAGCAACCGGCGCGCCTTGTCCAGGTTCGCGTTGTCCGGCCACGAGTTGAGCGGGGCGAAGCGGATGGTGCCGGCCCCCGCGCCGCCTCGGCCGTCGTGGATGCGGTAGGTGCCCGCGCTGTGCCAGGCCAGGCGGATGAACAGCGGCCCGTAGTGGCCGTAGTCCGCCGGCCACCAGTCCTGCGAGGTGGTCATGACCGCCACGACGTCCCGCTTGAGGGCGGCCAGGTCGAGCGACGTGAACTCGGCGGCGTAGTCGAAGTCCTCGCCCATCGGGTCGGACTCCGGGTGGTGCGGGTACAGCGCCCTCAGATCGAGCTGGTTCGGCCACCAGTCGCGGTTCGTCGGCCCGCCCGGGCGCGTGTTCTCACGGTCCATGTCGTCTCCCTGCCTGCCCTGAGTTGAACAGCCGCGCTCGACATCGGCGCAGCGAAGTGAGCGGTTTCGGCCACCGGTACGGAGCGTCCGGCGGCGCTGTTGCCCGATCCATAGCGTACCGGAGGGCGGCGGAATCGCACGCGATCCGGCCGGCAACGCCGTGTCCCGGCACCTTACGTGCCGTCCTATCTCGGCCGATCCGATCCTAGTAACCTGACAGTGGGCCCGTAGCTCAACGGCAGAGCAGTGGACTTTTAATCCATCGGTTCAGGGTTCGAATCCCTGCGGGCCCACCATCGACTCCACGACCGCCTCCACGCGCCCTACGCTGGCACGGCCACAGCCGGACAGGAGCGCGAAGGTGGACGTCCCCGAACTCATCGAGCGCATCCGCACCGGCGTGATCGCCCCCATTGATGCGCCAGACGAGGCGGACTACCACCGCGCGTGGATCGAGGGCGGCGTGAACGGCCCGGACCCGCTGGCCGTCGCCATCATCGGCGGCGCCATGGCGGACCGGCTCGCGTGGGTCTTCCTCGCCGGCTACCAGGCGACGATCACCCGCTGCTTCCCCACGCTCCCGGCCATCTCCGGCTGGCGGTCGTTCGTCAACACCGAGGACCAGAGCGGACGCCTCCCCGGCACCACACTCCAGAACACGGGCGGCGCGAGGCGGCTGGACGGCTGGAAGACGTGGTTGGCCGCTGCGGCGCACGTGGACGAACTCATCGTGAGCGCGAAGCAGAACGAGCCGCCGTTCGCCGTCCTGCCGCGCGGGCAGGCCGGCGTCCACATCGACGAGGGCACCCCGAAGTCGTACCTCCCGGAGATGGTGCAGGGCACCGTCCGTTTCGACGCGGTCGAGGTGGCCGAGAACCAGGTCGTGGGAGACGCCTCGACGTTTCCTATCTTCCGCGCCTCGGAAACGCCGCACGTTCGGCTGGCGTTGAACGCGTTCATCCTCAGTCATTCCGTCCGGCTGGACGCCGACCATGTGCTGACCGGCGAGGCGGTCGCCGGGCTTCTGGGCGCGTCCGGGGCGCTGCGGCTGCCCGTGCCGTCCGCGGCCGGCGCGCTCGCGGCGCTCGGTGTCGACCGCCACACGGTCGCCCTTGCGGACCGATTCGAGGCGTCCATCAGCACCCACGACGAGGCCCTCCATCAGCGCTGGATGCGCGATCGGCGTCTCGTGCACGGCGCGTCCCCCACCATCGCCGCCCGCGCCGAGACGGCGCTCGCGGCGTGGCGGGCCACCGACGCTCCCGGCGCCTGAACGACGGCACGGAGGCCCTCGATCGTCACGACGCTGCACGCTGACGAGTTCCCGATCGATGAGGCGCTGGTGCGGCGTCTCCTCGCGGCCCAGTTCCCGGCGTGGGCGGCGCTCCCGCTGACGCGCGTCGAGCCGGGCGGTACCGACAACGTGATCTTCCGGCTCGGCGACGAGATGTCCGTGCGGCTCCCTCGGCGGCCCTCCGCGGCGCGCGAAGACAAGTTCAACAAGGAACGCGACTGGCTCCCACGCCTCGCTCCGCGTCTCCCCCTCGCGGTGCCGGAGGCGCTCGCGGCCGGCGAGCCCGGCGAGGGCTATCCGTGCCGCTGGGCCGTCCATCGTTGGGTCGCCGGCGAACCCGCCGAGCGCGACCGCATCGGCGACCCGCACCGCGCCGCGCGCGACCTCGCCGCGTTCGTGGTGGCGATGCGCGGGGTGGACGCGACCGGCGGCCCGACGCCGGGTGCGCACAACTCCTTCCGAGGCGTCCCGCTCCGTCAGCGCGACCGTGCGATGCGCGAGGCGATCGCCGCCTCGACCGGCCTCGTGGAGATCGAGGCGGTGACGGCCGCGTGGGAGGCGGCACTCCGCGCGCCTGAGTGGACGGGGCCGCCGAGGTGGCTCCACGGCGACCTGCTGCCGGGCAACGTGCTGGCGCAGGACGGCCGCATCACCGGCGTGATCGACTTCGGGTGCCTCGGCACCGGCGACCCGGCGTGCGATCTCCTGCCGGCGTGGACGATCCTCCCGCCCGAGGCGCGCCACACCTTCCGCGCGGCGGTCGAGGTGGACGACGACACGTGGACACGCGGGCGCGGCTGGGCGCTCTCCTGGGCGATGATCGCGCTGCCGTACTACATCGACAGCCTGCCGGCGTTCGCCGCGATGGCGCGCCGCACGGTGGACGAGGTGCTCGCGGACGCCGGCTAGGGCGTCCACACTCCTCGCGTGACCCAGGCGGCTGGGCGTTCGGGTCGCACGTCTGGCCGCTCCCCCGCCCCACGCGCGGGTGGTAGGTTGCACACCTATCGCATGCAGTTCCCAGGAGCACGCTCATGGCACCGAAGGCAAACATGGACGGCCCGCTGAAGGGCAAGGTGGCGGTCGTCACCGGCGCCTCCCGCGGCATCGGCGAGGCGATCGCGGTCCGCTACGCGATGGCCGGGGCGAAGGTGGTCGTCGCCGCCCGCACGATGAACGACGGCGACAACCCGATGGAAGGCAGCATCAGCAGTGTCGTGAAAAACATCCGCGAGGCGGGTGGCGAGGCGACCGCGGTGCGCGTGGACCTGTCCGACGGCGAGAGCCGCAAGGAGTTGATCCAGCAGGCGCAGGATGCGTACGGCACCATCGACATCCTCGTGAACAACGCGGCGGTGACGTTCTTCATCCCCGTGCAGGACTTCCCGGAGCGCCGCTACCGGCTGATGCAGGAGGTCCAGGTCTACGCGCCGTTCCACCTGGCGCAGATGGTCATGCCCGCCATGCGCGAGAAGGGCGCCGGCTGGATCGTGAACGTCTCCTCAGGCGCGGCGCGGCACCCCGCCGCGGACGCGGGCGGCCGCGGCGGCACCGTGTACGGCATGTGCAAGGCGGCACTGGAGCGCTTCACCACGGGCCTCGCGTCCGAGGTGTACGCGGACAACATCGCCGTCAACGTGATCTCGCCGGGCCTCGTGGCGACGCCGGGCACGGTGCACCACAAGCTGGTGCGCGAAGACACGAAGGAGCGCGAGACGCCCGTCGAGCACATGGCGGAGGCGTGCTTCAAGTTGGTCTCGGGCGACCCGAAGGCCCTCACCGGCCGCATCGACTACGCGTACGACATGATGAAGGAGTTCAGCCTCACGGCCATGGAACTCCCGCTGCAGCCGCTGACCCGCGCGTAGCGCACCCGCGGTCAACGTACAAAGGGGCCGGCATCTGCCGGCCCCTTCTGCTTCTGCTGCTCCACGACGCGCAGCGCTACGCCTCGTCCTCCTCGTCGCGGCCGAGGCGGTGCACGACCGCCAGCGCGACGATCGCGGAGATCGAGGTCGGTACGCCCGCAAGGAGCGTCGGGATCGCCGTGCTCGCGAGGCTCGGGCGCGCGAGTGGCGACAGCGCCAGCACGCCGTTCGGGTGGATCGAGCAGGAGAGCGAGCCGCTCGCGAAGAGCGAGTCCGTCACCGGGATGCGAAGCGTGGTGGCGGGCGGCACCAGGTCCGTGCCCACCTGGTGCACCACCGTGTCGTCGTTACGGATCGCCAGCGTGTCGCCTCGGCGCAGGAGCAGGCGATCGGGAATCACCGACACCGCCTCGCCTCGGGCGATCGCCGCCGAGGTGCCGGCGGGGACCTCGATGGACACGATGCGCGCGTCCGGGAGCAGCAGCCACCAGGCGAGCGAGACGGTCCAGCAGAGGGCGAAGCAGACGAGCGCCGCCCCGCCGTAGCGGCGGACAGCGGCGCTCGATACCGGCCACGACCGCTCGCGCGGCACTCGAACCGCGGTGCGTACCGTGGCCGGGGTCCCCTCCACTCCGGCTACTTCAGCAGGTACAGGGTCGGGTAGAAGAACACCCAGACCACGTCCACGAAGTGCCAGTAGATCACCGTCGCGGTGACCGGCCACACGCCCGGCCCGCCCGAGTAGCGGCCGTTGCCGGACTTCGCCCAGATCAGCGTAAGGAACAGGATGCCGGTCATCACGTGGAACGCGTGCATCCCGGTCATGGAGAAGAACGCCGTCCCGTACGCCTCCGACACGGAGAACTCGGCGATCGACCACTCGTACGCCACGCCGCCGGCGAACGCGAGGCCCATCACGATCGTCGCGAGGAGCATCGTGCGGCCGTGCGCGGTGTTGCCGTGCGCGAACGCCGTCTCCGCGCGGTAGGCGCTGAACGACGACAGCAGCAGCAGCGACGTGATCGCCAGGCCCAGCGCCTGGTTCAGGTGCGGGTCGGTCGCCGTGCCGCCGATGTAGAAGCGGGAGGCGGCGAAGATCGCGAACAGCGCGCCGTCCGAGATCAGGAAGAGCCAGAGGCCTAGCCGGTTGATGCGCACCCGGTGCCACGCGTGCGCGACCGGATCGATGTGTTCCTGGCCGTGTGCGACCGCTGCGCTCATGAGTGGGCCTCCTCGCCGCGCCACAGGCGTGTGACGTGCATGAAGTAGACGGTGATCGCCCAGCACTTCGCCCCGGCCGCCACCGCGAGCATCGTGACGAGGAGCGGCGTGGAGTCCAGGCTCACCGCGATGACGTACTCGATGACGGTCAGCACCGCGAGCGCGAGGAAGACCATCAACCCCTTCCGTTGCTGGACCGCCTCGGCGGCGCGCAGATCACTCATCGGACGCTCCGATCTCTCTCGTCAGGACTACGCGTGGTCGGCGGCGGGCTCGAAGCGGGCGTGGGACGGCGCGTTCGGCACGCCGTACTCGTACGGCCCCGCCTGGATCACCGGCTGCCCGGAGAAGTTGTGCTCCGGCGGCGGCGAGGACACCTGCCACTCCAGCGTGGTGGCGCCCCACGGGTTCGCCTCGGCGCGCTCGCCCTTCACCCACGACAGGACCATGTTCGCGGTGAAGAAGATGAACGAGATGCCCAGGAGGAAGCCGGAGTAGGAGATGAACCGGTTGAAGTCCTCGTACGCCTCCGGGTAGTCGGCGACGCGGCGGTTCATGCCCTTCACGCCCACCTGGAACATGGGGATGAAGACCAGCTGGAAGCCGATGAACATGATCCAGAAGTGGATCTTGCCCAGCGTCTCGTTGAACTGGCGGCCCGTCATCTTCGGGAACCAGTAGTAGAGCGCCGCGAACAGGGCGAAGATCTCGCCGCCCATGATCGTGTAGTGGAAGTGCGCCACCACGAAGTAGGTGTCGTGGAGGTGGATGTCCGTCGGCACGTCCGCCAGGTAGATGCCGGTGAGGCCGCCGATCGTGAAGTTGAAGATGAACGCCAGCGCAAACAGCATCGGCGTCCGCACCCAGATCCGGCCCGCCCAGATGGTGCCGATGGCGGAGAGGAAGATGATGCCGGTCGGGATGGAGATCATCTCGGTCAGGATCAGGAAGGGCGCGTGCAGGTAGTCCTCCATGCCGGAGGTGAACATGTGGTGCGCCCACACCACACCGGAGATGGCGACGATGCCGAGCATGGCGCCGACCACCCACTTGTAGGCGTACAGCGGCTTCCTCGAGAGATGCGAGAGCACCTCCAGCACCGCGCCGAACGCCGGCAGCACCATCACGTACACGGCCGGGTGGCTGTAGAACCAGAAGACATGCTCGTACAGGATCGGGCTACCGCCCTCGTCCGGGTGGAAGAACGAGGTGTTCGCCACGCGGTCCAGCAGGATCATCAGCAGGCCCGCCGCGAACCCCTGCGTGAAGAAGAAGGCGATCAGCGACCCGGCGAAGGCGCCCCACACGAAGATCGGCAGCCGTCCCCAGGTCATGCCCGGCGCGCGCTCGTAGATGATCGTCGCGATGAAGTTGATGCCACCGAGGATCGACACCAGGCCGAAGGTGATGACGGCAAGGTTGAACAGCACCTGGCCGGACTTGTTCAGCACGGAGAGCGGCGGATACGCCGTCCACCCCGAGTCCCAGCCCCCGAGGATCAGCGCGATCACGAGCATGATCGCGACCGGCGGTACCAGCCAGTAGGACAGCGCGTTCACGCGCGGGAACGCCATGTCCTTCGCGCCGATCTGCAGCGGCACGATGTAGTTGCCGAACGCGCCGAGCATGATCGCCACGGCCACCGCCACCATCCCGATGCCGTGGAACGACATCGCGGAGTTGTACTGATCCTCCGTGAACAACTGCATGCCGGGCTGCATCAGTTCATAGCGGATGAGCATGACCGTGAGGCCGGCGAGCAGGAACAGTGCGACGAACGTCACGCCGTACTGGATGCCGATGACCTTGTGGTCCATGTTCCACTCGAAGTAGCGGCGCACCCCGCGCGGCGTCTGCGCCGCGGTGCCGCCGAACCACTCCGTCGCCCAGTACTTCCACCCACCGACGCCGGCGAGCCAGCCGAGAAGCGCGAACGGATAGCCCACCGTCCACGACAGGTCCGTGGACCAGTACTCGTGACCCATCGAGGCGCGGATGCCGCCGACAACGCCGGTGCCGAGGGCGAACCCGACGACGGCCAGCACCAGACCCAGCAGGATTGCCATCTATTGCCCCGCCTTCTCGGCCACCCAGGCCTCGTACTCCTCGACCTCGACCACGCGCACCGGCATCGCCATGCGGGCGTGGTAGAGGCCGCACAACTCCGCGCACTGGACGCGGTACGCGGCGTCCGTCGCGCCGTCGCCCAGTTCGGTCGGCGTGATGTAGAGGTTCGTGACCTGGCCGGGGACGGCATCGATCTTCAGCCGGAACGCCGGCACCCAGAACGAATGCAGGACGTCGCCGGCCGGCGCGGTGATGTTGAACTTCACGCGCTGGTCGACCGGCAACACCAGTTCCTGCGCGGAGAAGCCTTCGGGGTACTGGGCGACCCACGCCCAGCGGAACCCGGTGACGTTGACCTCCAGGTCGTACGTCCGGTCGCGGCGCAGCTCGGCGAGGCCGGTGAGGCCGGGGTAGATCATGACGACCACCGCGAGCGTGCTGGTGGTGACCAGCCAGACGCGGGGCACCAGGCCCGTCCCCTTGATCGGCGGGCCGTCCTCGCCCGGGCCCTTCGCGCGGAACGTCACGACGGAGTAGAAGAGGGCCGCCATCACCAGGCCGAACACCGGCGAGCCCATGTACGTCATCAGGCGGAACGCGTGGTCGCTGAACTCCGCCTCCTCGGCGCCCACCGTGGGGAACGGGTTCATCAGCGCCGTCCCGGCGGCCGCAAGCGCGGTGAAGACCACCCACAGGATGCCGGCGATCGCGAGGTGTCGATTCACAGTGAGTCCCGTCCCAGGCGCCGTGCGGGGGTTGTGCCCACGCGCACAAAGCCTAGGAACGGCCCCGGGGCCAGGCATGGTGCGTTCGCACCAGAACCCGGGACTCGGAGGGCGCGATCGTCCCGCCTCGATCGGGACGTTCGGGCATCGATGTGACGAAGCGCGCGCCTACGATGCGCCTGACGGCCCACCTCGAACGGACCGCCAGCACGGAGGATCGCGTGCCGGCTCCCACCACCGACCCGACCGACGATGCGAGGCCCGGCGAGGCGCCCGCGCCGGCGATCCGGTCAGCACACCCGCTCTACACCGTGGACCTGGACCAGCGGATCACCTACTGGGACGACCGCGCCTGCAGCGAGATCGCCGGACGCGATGACGCCCTCGGCCGCCGCTGCTACGAGGTGCTGCCGGGGCTTGACCCGCGCAACAGCCGCTGCCGCCCCAACTGCGCGGTGATCATTGCGGCGCGCCAGGGCCACGTCGCCAACGACTTCGAGGTGTGGGGTGCGCACGAGGACGGCACACCCCAGGCGCGCCGTGTCTCGATCCTCCTCCAGCCCGGCGACACACCGGAGGAGACCGGCGTCGTCCACCTCGTCCGTTGCGGGACGCCGCCCCCCGCCCCACGCTGCGAGGCCATCGCCACGCCCGTCCTGACGGAGCGCCAGATCGCCGTGCTCCGGCTGCTGGCGGAGGGCCGGACGCCGCAGGAGATCGCGAGCGCCCTGGCGATCCGCCTCGTCACCGTGCGCAACCACGCACAGGCGGCCATGGACCGCCTCGGCGCGCGCACGCGGCTGGAGGCGGTGCTCCTGGCCACGCGCGCCGGCCTGATCTAGCCCGCCGAGGCCACCTCCCGCGTTCGTTCTGCGTCAGGAAACGACGCGTGACGTGCGGATTACAATCGTGCTCGCCGTCCGGGGGCGCGTTCGCCGCCCGGCCGTGCGAGCGGGGAACGGAGCAACACGCGCATGACATCCGAACAGCAGATCGAGACCCTGGTCACGCCAGAGATGGAGGCCCGCAAGGGCGTGTGGGAGAACCTCCGGGTCTCCCCGCCGGTCGCCGAGTCCGACATCCGGAAGTGGGCGATCGCGTCCTACTGGCCGGAGACGCCGCCGCGCATCTTCTGGGACGCGGAGTACGCGAAGGGCACGAAGTGGGGCGGCATCATCGCCCCCAACGACTTCAACCCCTTCGCCTGGCCCATCGACCGCCCGCGCACCGCGAGCGGCGCGCCGCAGGGTATGGGCAGCACCCCCGGCACCCGAGGCATGAACGGCGGCCAGGTGGAGACGTTCGGCGTGCCGATCCGGCCGGGCGACGTCATCACCTCGCGCACGCGGCTGAAGGACTGGAACGAGCGCACCACACGCCTGGGCCTCACGCTCTTCACCGAGACCGAGATGGAGTGGCGCAACCAGCGCGACGAGGTCGTGAAGGTCCGCGTCTCCACCGGCATCCGCTACTAAGGCAGCACGCGCCGCCAGCGTGCGGCAGAAGGAGCATCACCTCATGGCTGTGAACGTCTACTTCGAGGACGTGAAGGTCGGCGACGAGGTCCCCGCGTGGTCGCGGCAGACGGACTTCATGAACTGGAACCGCTACGCCGCGGTCAACGACGAGTTCGTCTACATCCACATGGACGACGAGGCGGGCCGCAAGGCGCTGAACGAGCAGGGCGCCTTCGGCATGGGCAACCTGCGCTACACCTACATGCTGAACGCGCTCCGCGACTGGATCGGCGACGAGGCCCAGATCCGCGAGTGCGGCGTACAGTTCCGGGCGATCAACCAGAAGAACGACATCCTCACGGTGACCGGCAAGATCACCGACAAGAAGGTGGAGGACGGTGAGAACCGCGTCTACCTGGAGATGAACGTGGTGAACCAGAAGGGCGAGCCCACCTGCCCGGGCCACGCCGTCCTCGTCCTGCCCTCGCGCGGCTAACCACCGCCCGAGGCGCCTGACGCGCACGCACGCCGGCGCGTGGCCCCGCAATCCGGGGCTGCGCGCCCGTTTCGCGTCAGTCCCGCACCGACACCAGCCGGTACACGCCGTCCTCCGCGAGCACGACGAAGCGACCGCCCGACGTCTCCGCCAGCGCCGCGCGAAGCGCGTCCACGTCCCCGAGTGAGGTCCCACCCGGCGAGGCAGCGTCTCGCGTCCACACGCTCAGGCTGACCCCCGGCACCGAGGCCAGCGCGCGCCGCAGTAGCTCGCGGTCCACGTCCGCGACGATCAGCGTCACGTCGCGTCGCGGCGGCGGCGCCTCGACCGCCTGCTCCTCGCCACGCTCGGCCTGGTCCTCGCGGACAATGAGCCAGTGGTAGACGGCGATCACGCCAGCGGTGACCACCAGCGCCGCATTCCAGCGCACGTCGCGCACCAGATCGCGCGAGAGATCGCCCTCCAGAGACGCCTCGAACAGCTGATAGAGCACGATCGTCAGGTCGATCAGCACGACGAGGGCGGCGACGCCGAAGATGCCGAACAGGTAGACGCGTCGCGAGGTGGCCACGCGCTCCGCGCGGCCACCGGCCGCGACCGCCTGCTGCGTCCGCCACCACGAGTACCCCCAGAGCGGCGCACCCACGAGCAGCAGCGTGAGCGCCATCACCAGCGGGTTCCGCCACCATCCACCACTCGCGAAGAGGTCCGCGCTTGCGCCCGAGATCACCTCGAGCGTCAGCGCCAGCATCGCCGACACGCCGGAGGCGACGGCGACGAGGCCCGCGGCGGCCAGCACGTAGCGGTAGATCCGCTCCGGCTCCGACCGCGCCTCCTGCGCGCGCTCCATCAACACGACCCGGTGGTAGGACCACGACGCGAGACCCACGAGGCCGGCCGCGAACAGCCCGGGGAGCATCGCGAAGTGGTCGGCGGCCCGCTTCGCGTCCGGCTCACCCATCGCCCACTGGAGTAGCAGATGGAGCAGCGAGCCCGCACTCACCACAGTGATCAGCACGCCCGCGAGGACGCCCGCAAGGAACACCAGGATGCGCCACAGCGTGCTGCCCCGGTCGCCATGCGCCAGCGCGCGCAGCCAGTGCCAGCCCCACACGCCGAGGCCCGCCGCCACCAGCAGCCAGCCCTCGCGCCAGCGCTCGTCCCAGTCCCCGGCCAGGAACGCCTCGCGGAACGCGCCGTCGTAGGCGGCAGACAGCGGCACGGCGATCACCCACGTCGCACCGGCCATGAGGAACGCGAGGCCGATGAACGTGGCGTAGTAGGCGTACAGCCGGTCCAGCAGGCGGCCGGTCACCGTGGTCGCCGGCTCGGCGGCGGCGAGGCGGTCGTGCAGGAGCCACACCGCGCCCATCGCAAAGAGCCAGCCCCAGGGGGCGCCGGCGAACTCCTCCACGCCCACCACCCAGCGGCCGGCCTCCACCGCGTTGAACGTGGCGACCACCAGCGTCACCGCACGCACGACCGCGAGGTACCACCGCCGTGCCTGCGAACGCGCCTCGTCCGGGTCGCGTCGCAGCGCGCGCTGCGCCGCCAGCATGAGGATCGCCCACGCGGGGATGCCCACGGTCGTGAACGCCAGAGCCTGCGCCAGGCGCCGTTCGTCGTCCGTGACGATCGAGGTGCCCGCCACCGCATCGAGCGCGCCGGCAACGAGTAGCGCCACGCCGGCCGTCGCGAACGCCAGCGCGAGGCCGCCGAGGCCGTAGAGGAACAGGCGCCGCGCGGCCGTCGCCAGGCCCTCGTCCGGGTCGTCGCCGTCCTGGCGGCGCGCCGCGATCACCGCGACCAGCGTCGCCACGAGCAGCGCCGGGACGAGCGGCACGAAGAAGATGAAGAAGAGCAGGCTCACCATCTCGCGGCTACCGGACACCGGGCGCGGGCAGGGGCTTCGGGTTCGCGCAGTAGGTCGGCCACGGCGCCTCTACGAAGCGCCACTCACCGTCCCGCTGCTCGAGGCGGAACGTCACCGTCCAGGTCGACTCGCCGCTGTCGAACGGCGGGTCGCCGTACGACTCGGTGAGGGCGACCTGCACCTCCACGCCGTCGCCGTGCGGGACTGTGTCTTCGAGGGCCGCGCGGAAGCGGCTGGAGCCACGCTGCGTGATCGGCTCACGCGCGAAGGTCCCGCACTCCTCCACCAGATCGGGCGCGAGGTAGGTGAACGCCTCGGTGGCGTCGCGGTCGGCCACGGCAGCCAGGTACTGCTGCACCGCGCGCTCCGGGGTCCCCTCCGGGAACTCGTCGACGCCGCTGGCGAGCATCGCCACGACCGCGCTCGCGAGGGCGGCCGCCACGACGAGGCCGCCGACGCCGATCAGCCAGCGGGTGGATGGGCTCATGGTGGCTCCGTCTCCAGGGCGCAGGTCGCCCTGCCCACTAGAACGCCGGTGCGCCCTCGGGCGTTCCCGGCGACCGGCGCTACCGCCTCGGCGAGTAGTCGGTGGGCGACATCAGGCGGTTCTCGATGTGGTGGACCAGCGGCCCGTCCGCCTCCGACTCAGCGCGCACGCGGTGCCACTCCGTGTCGGCCTGGAACGCCGCCCATGCCGCCTGGCGGTGGGCGACGTCATCGAACTCGAGCATGTACCAGAGTTCGTCCGTGCGACCGCCGACCGAGTTCGTCCAGTAGCCCACGCTGCGGATGCCGTGTCGCTCGAAGAGGCGCAGGGTGTGGTCGCGGAACCGCGCGTGCAGCGCCGGCATCTTGCCGGTGTTGGCCGTGTAGATGCGGAGTTCGTAGATCATCCAGCCCTCCCGAGGCGTGCCGTGCGGGACTTCGCCCGAACTGTACGCCCGGAGACCGTCGCATGCGCCTTGACTGTACTTACCTTGTCATACTGACTTACTTCATGTATGCTATAACATGATGGATGGAGCGAACGGAGCCACACCATGCCAGCCGTCACCGTCGACGACCTGCTCACCCTCCCCCGCATCACCGAACCGACCGGCGAGACGCCCGATCGTGGCGTGCGGTCGGTGACCACCGCCCCTCAGGGCTACGAGGGCGAGGGCTTCCCCGTGCGCCGCGCCTTCGCGGGCGTGGACCACGCACTCCTGGACCCGTTCATCCACCTCGACCAGATGGGGGAGGTGGAATACGCCCCCGGCGAGCCGAAGGGCACGCCGTGGCACCCGCACCGCGGGTTCGAGACCGTCACCTACATGATCGATGGCGTCCTGGAGCACCAGGACTCCCAGGGCGGCGGCGGCGTGATCACCAACGGCGACACGCAGTGGATGACCGCCGGTTCCGGCCTCCTCCACATCGAGAAGCCGCCCGAGGCGCTGGTGATGTCCGGCGGGCTGTTCCACGGCTTCCAGCTGTGGGTGAACCTGCCCGCGCGCGACAAGTTCCTCCCGCCGAGGTACCAGGACCTCCGGTCGAGCCAGGTGGGGCTGCTTACCTCCTCGGACGGCGGCGCGCTGGTGCGGCTCATCGCGGGCGAGGTGGACGGCCGCAGCGGGCCGGGCGTCACGCACACGCCGATCACGATGATCCACGCGACGCTCTACCCCGGCTCGCGCCTGCGCCTGCCGTGGGATCCCGCCTTCAACGCGCTCGCCTACGTGCTCAACGGCTTCGGCACCGCCGGGCCGGAGCGCCGGCCGGTGAAGATGGGGCAACTGGCCGTCTTCCAGCCGGGCCCGGGCGGCCTGGTGATCGAGGCAGACCGGGAGCAGGAGAGCCGCAGCCCGAACCTGGACGTGCTCATCCTCGGTGGCCGGCCGATCAACGAGCCGATCGCCTGGTACGGCCCGTTCGTGATGAACAACCGCGAGGAACTGGTGCAGGCGTTCGAGGACTACCGGGCCGGCCGGCTCGGCATCATCCCGCCCTCCGCGTTCGAGTAGTCGCCGCCGCGGGAAACATGCCAGCGCAGAAGCAGAGGGCCATGCACCGCTAGAATCGGTGCATGGCCCTCCCCCCGCTCCTCGAGGTCGTCCCGCCGCCCGTGCCGATCCGCGCGCGCGTCAGCGTGCCCGGCTCCAAGAGCGAGACGAACCGCGCCCTCATCCTCGCCGCGCTGGGCGACGGTGAGTTCACGTTGCGCGGCGCGCTCTGGTCAGACGACACGCAGGTGATGGTGGAGTGCATCCGCACGCTCGGCATGGCGGTCGAGGTCATCCCCGACCCCACCGAGCCGGACAACCGCACGATCGTGGTACAGGGCGGCGCGGGCCGCCTCGCCCCCGGTGGCGCCGAGGACGCTCCGCTGGAGTTGTTCGTCGGCAACGCCGGCACCGCCGCGCGCTTCCTCGTCGCGCTCGTCTGCCTGGGCGAGGGCGCGTACCGGCTGAGCGGCACGAAGCGCATGCACGAGCGCCCACAGGCGGCGCTGTTCGAGGCGCTGCGCGGCCTCGGCTACCGCATCGACTCGCCGAACGGCTGCCTGCCCGCCGTGGTCCACGGCGGCGGCCGCCGCCCCGGCCGCACCACCGTCTCGATCCGGGAGTCCTCCCAGTTCGCGTCCGCCCTCCTGCTCTGCGCCGACCACGGCGGCTGGGAGGTGGAGGTCGCGGACGCGAACGCGGACGAGTCGCCGTACGTGGTGATGACGGAGCAGATGCTCCCGATCTACCGCGCCCCCGGCGAGCACCAGGTGGAGGGCGACGCATCGAGCGCCTCCTACCTCGTCGGCGCGGACCTGCTGGCGCGGCTGCGCGGCGGCACCGCCGAGTCCGTGACCGTGACGAACTGGCCGCGCACCGACTGGCAGTTCGACGTGCGCTTCGAGCGCTTCTGCGCGGACGTCCTCGCCGAGCGCGTCCCGCCGCTCGTCTCCCGCACGACCGACCTCGGCGACAGCATCATGACGGCGATCGTCCTGGCCCCCCTCATCGCGGGCCCCGTGCGGTTCGTGGGCCTCGACCGCCTGCGCGTGCAGGAGTGCGACCGCGTGATGGCGCTGTACGAGGGGCTGACCGCCTGCGGCGCTCGCGTGGACCTGGACGGCGACGACCTGACGGTCTACCCCTCCGACCTCCACGGCGCCGAGATCGAGACGTTCGAGGACCACCGGGTCGCGATGTGCTTCGCCATGCTCGGACTGTTCGTGCCCGGCATCGTGATCCGCAACCCGGCCTGCGTCTCCAAGACGTTCCCGGACTTCTTCCGGAAACTCGCCACGCCGATGCCGGACGGGCTGGGTGCCACGCTCCGTGACCCCTCGGACGGGCATGTGCTGACGGCGGGCGAGCTCGCGGACTGAGGCAGCGTCCGCCCTACAGGCGCGGCTCCCGAACCGCCATCGCGATCAGCAGCGCGAGCGCGCCGAACAGCCCCGCCAGCACGAGGAACCCGAGGTCGAGCGAGACGGCGGCGAACCCCGCAGCCATCGACGGCCCCACCATGAAGCCGACCGCCTGCACGCCGCTCGCGAACCCGAACGCCGTGCCACGGCGCTCTCGGGGTGCGTTCGCCGCGATCAGCGTGTTCGTCGCCGGGAGCATCGCCGCCTGGAGCAGCGCGATCACCGTGAACGCCGCGATGAACGTCGCGGAGTCGGGCGCGACCACCAGCACGAGGTGCGCCGCCGCCCCGATCAGGCTCGCCGCCGCGAGCATCCGCACCAGCCGCCCGCTGCGCACCACGCGCTGCGCCGCCACCACCCCGGCGACGCTCGCCAGCCCCGCGAGCGTGAACGCCACGCCGGACGCCGCCGTCGCCTGCCCGACACCCTCGATCCGCTCGAGGGCGACCGGGGTCGCGAGCCGGAGCACGCCGTTGAGCGAGATCGACACGAAGAAGATCAGCAGCACGAGCGAGAACTGGGCCGTGAAGAGCGAGCGGATCGAGACGCGCTCCGGCGCGCCCGTGTCGCCTCGGCGGGTCGGGGCGACACGGTCACGCGGCACGGTGATGGTGGCGAGCACGGCGGCGAGTGCTGGCATCGCCGCCGCGCCGAAGATCGCGCCCCGGTAGCCGATCGCCACGGCGAGGGCGGCCCCCGCCGCGGGGCCGAGCGTGTTCCCGAGGAACTGCGCGCCGCTCACCATGCTCAGGCTGCTATTCAGCCGCCGGTCCGGCACGGACACGCTCGTCAGCGCGGTCGCCGCCGGGATGAACCCGGAGAAGATCCCCTGCACCACGAACGCCACCACGATGTGCCACGGCTCCGTGGCGAACGCCGCGATCGCCGTGGTCAGCGAGGCGAACGTGAGCGCGCGCAGGAACATCAACTTCCGGCCGTACCGGTCCGACAGCACGCCCCACACCGGGCCGGACGCCAGCCGCACGATCCCCTGGCAGGTCGCCGCCACCGCCACCCAGAACAGCGCGTCCGCGTCCGAGGTCGCCCCCAGGTCGCGCATGTACAGCGGGAGGAACGGGACCCAGAAGTTCATCGACAGGCTGGCGATGCCGGCCCCGGCCGCGATCGCGTAGACGGCGCGCGTGACGCGCGCGTCCTCCTCCGACCGCGTCTCTTCTATGGCGATGGGAGTCTCCCGCCTACCGGACGGCGCACGGACGGCGCGCGGGCACGATGGTACGCCGCCGCATCCGAGACGGGCGGTAGACTCGAACCGACACCCGAACATCACCGGCAGGAGCCGACGTCCATGGACCTCTACGAAGCGCTCGCGACACGCCGCACCGCCGGCGCGTTCGCCCCGCACCAGCCCCCGCGCGAGACGATCGCGCGGATCATCGAGGCGGCGACGTGGGCGCCGAACCACCACCGCACGGAGCCGTGGCGCTTCTTCGTCCTCGCCGGCGAGGAACGCGCCCGCTTCGCGGATCACCTCGCTGCGGAACTCGTCGCCAACAACGCCTCGCCGAAGTTGATCGAAGGCGCCCGCACGAAGCCGCTCCGCTCGCCCGTGCTGATCGTCGTGGCGCAGCACGGCAACCCGGAGCGCCCCGAACGCGACCGGGAGGACTACGCCGCCTGCGCATGCGCCACGGAGAACCTCCTGCTCGCCGCGCACGCAGAAGGCCTCGCCGCGAAGTGGAGTACCGGCGAGATGGCGGAGCAGCCCGCTGCGTTCGAGTTCCTCGGCCTCGCGCCGTCCGACCGCATCGTCGCGTACGTCTACCTCGGCTACCCCGCCGCCGGCGCGGCGCCGCCGCGACGCGCGGAGCGCTCCCCGGCGGTCGTCGACTGGCGCGGCTTCGAGGGGTAGCGCGCGCCCTTATGCGCCGCTTACGCCGCGCGCCCTACCGTGTCCCCCGAGGTGCCGGATGCGCGTCCTGATCGTCGAAGATGAGCGAGACCTCTCCGCCGCCCTCGCGCGCGGGCTTCGGCGCGACGGCATCGCCGTGGACGAGGCGCACGATGGCGAGGACGGCCTGGAGAAGGCGCTCGTCAACGGCTACGACGTGGTGATCCTGGACCGGAACCTCCCCCGCCTGCACGGCGACGAGGTCTGCCGCTCCCTCCGTGCCGAAGGCATCGAGGCGCGCGTCATCATGCTCACCGCGGCGGCCGAGGTCGCTGACCGGGTCGCCGGGCTGACCCTCGGCGCGGACGACTACCTGCCCAAGCCGTTCGCCTTCGACGAACTGCGCGCGCGTGTGCTGGCCCTGGCGCGGCGCGGCGGCGCCGTCCGCCCGCCGGTGCTGGAACGCGCCGGCATCCGGCTCGACCCGGCCACCCGCGAGGTGACGCGGGACGGCCGGCGCATCGACCTGGCCCCGAAGGAGTTCGGCGTGCTGGAGGTGCTGCTGGGCGCGGGTGGCGCGGTGGTGAGCGCGGAGGCGCTGCTGGAGCGCGTCTGGGACGAGCACACCGACCCGTTCAGCAACGTGGTGCGGGTCGCGATGATGACGCTGCGCCGGCGCCTCGGCGAGCCCGGGGTGATCGAGACGGTCGTGGGAGCGGGGTACCGCATCGCCTGATGGGGACGATCCGATTCCGGCTGACGCTCTGGTACGCCGCGCTCTTCCTCGCGAGCGGCGTGCTGCTGCTCGCGCTCGTCTACGTCCTCGTCGACCGCGCGTTCCCGGAGCAGGATCCCGGCTTCGTCGACCGCATCGGCGTACGGGCGGGCGTCCCCGGCCTGCGCGATTCGCTGCGCGGACAGGACCCGGCGCTGCCCCCGCGCCGCGGCGGCGCTGCCCCCGCGTTCATCGAACTGCTCGAGGAGTCCCGCCGCGACGCGCGTGAGCAGGCGCTCCGGCAGTTACTGACGCAGTCCTCGGTCGCGCTCGGGCTGATGTCCGTCGCCTCGCTCGGCGCGGGATGGCTGGTCGCCGGGAGGATGCTTCGGCCGGTGAGCGACATCACCGACACCGTGCGACGCATCAACGCCGAGCGCCTGCACGAGCGCGTGGCCCTCGACGGCCCGCGCGACGAACTGAAGGAGCTCGCAGACCAGTTCGACGCCATGCTCGACCGGCTGGACGAGGCGTTCCGCGCCCAGCGCGACTTCGTCGCGAACGCTTCCCACGAACTCCGCACGCCGCTCGCCGTGATGCGCGCCGAACTCGACGTCACCTACGACGACCCCGCCGCGACGCCGGAGGAGATGCGCGCAAGCGCGGAAGTGCTGCGGCGCTCGATCGCGCGGTCGGAGGCGCTGGTGGCCGCCCTCCTCACGCTGGAGCGCGCGGACGCGCCGCTCGCGAACCGCACCCCCGTGGACCTGGCGGAACGCGCCCGCGCGGTGATCGATGCACGCGCCGCGGACGCAGCCGCGCGGGGCATCGAGGTCCGCAGCGCGCTGGAGCATGCCACCGTCGCCGGGGACGCGGTGCTTCTCGACCGGCTGATCGAGAACCTCGTGGCGAACGCCATCGCCTACAACGTGGACGGCGGCTGGATCGAGGTGGCGACCACCGTCTCAGACGGCGTCGCCACGCTTCGGGTCGCCAACGCGGGCACGGTGATCGATCCCGCGGCGGTGGACGGCCTGTTCGAGCGGTTCCGCCGCCTGGACGACTCGCGCTCCCGCGAGGACGGCGGCTACGGCCTCGGCCTGGCGATCGTGCGCGCGGTGGCGCGCCACCACGGCGGCGAGGCGCGCGCACGCGCCCTCTCCGCGGGCGGCCTGGAGATCACCGTCACCATCCCCGCGGCGTAACTGCACACGGCACAGCCTTACGCCCTGCTTATGCCCGCCTCCGTAGGTTGTGGCGCACGGGGAACACCCGGCACCACAGGCCACCGCTCTCCACAGGAGGAACAGCAGATGTTTGGCAGGCAGATCACTCGCAAGCACGTCATCACCGGGGCCGCCTCCCTCGCCGTCATCGGCGGGGCGCTCGTCCCCACCCTCGCCTTCGCCCAGTCCGGCGGTGGGACGGTGCCCGCGCTCGTCCAGGGCGCGGCGATGGGCGCCGCCGGCGTCCTGACCGATGGCGAGGGCGTGCGCTTCCACCTCGGCGGGCGCGGCGGCGGCCTCGGCCACGGCGCGGCGCTCGAGGAGGTCGCGACCACCCTCGGCGTCACCGTCGATGCGCTCGAGGACGCCATGCACGAGGCACGCCAGGCCACGCGCCCGGCGGAGCGCCCCGCCACCCCGCCGACCGAGGAGGAGATGGCTGCGAAGAAGGCCGCCTTCCTCGCCGCGGTCGCGGGCGAACTCGGCGTGACGCAGGACGCGCTGGAGGCCGCGATCGAGGCGGCCCAGCCGACCGATGAGGAGATCGCCGCCGCGAAGGCGGAGGCTCGCGCCGAACTCGAGACGCGTCTGGCCGAGAAGGTCGCCGCGGGCGACATGACGCAGGAGCGCGCCGACGCGATCCTGGAGCGCTTCGACTCCGGCGAGGGGCACGGCTCCAAGGGCGGCCGCGGTCACGGCCCGGGTGGCCGTGGCTTCGGCGGCCTCTCCTTCTAGCCTCCACGTCCTCGCCGCCACGAGGACTCCCCGAGACGGGGCGGGCTGCGGCCCGCCCCGTCCGCACGTCCGAGGCCGCTCGCGAGCGCCGCACCTATCATCGGACGCATGACTGCACCGACCTCGATCCGCGTCGCCTGGCTGATCAGCAACCACGGCTGGGGACACCTGAGCCGTTCGCTCGTCTGCCTGGAGGCGCTGCTGGCGCGCGGCCACCACGTCGCCGCCGTCGTCGGCCCGGAGATGGCGGCCGCCGTGGCGTCGGCCCTCCCGGCCGTCACCGTCGTCACCGGACGCCTCGACCGTGGCTATGTCTTCGGCGCCGGGGGACGCGGGGTAGACCGCGAGGCGTCCCGTCCGTTGTTCGCGGAGGTGCTCGCCGGGCCAGAGCCAGCGCTGGTCGAGGCGCTGCGCGCGTGGTCTCCGCAGGTCGTCGCCGCCGACGCCACACCGTGGATCTCCACCGTCGCGATCGCGCTCGGCGCCCCCTCCGTCCTCGTCAGCAACTTCTCGTGGGACGACCAGTTCGATGCGATGTACGCCCCCACGCCGGACGTCGACCGGCTGCACGAGGTCGTCGCGCGCACCTCGCTCGGCCTGGAGATGCCGCTCGGCCCCGGGCTACCGCTCGCGCGGACGCGGCGTGCCGTGCCGCTGATCTCGCGCATGCCGCGCGGCCCGGTCGCCCTCGACGGCCTCGCCGGCGGGGAGCCGTTCGTCGCATGGGCGTTCGGCCGCACCGCCCCGGCGGCGCAGCCGGCGGACGCGCTCCGCGTGATCGCGGCCGAGGCGCGCGCCCGGGGGCTGCGGCTGGCGGTGGACGCCGCCGTCGGCGCCCACGCCGGCCTCGGAGCGGAGGTCGTGCCCGTCCCGGACGACGCCTACTGGCCGGACCTGCTCGCTGCGGCTCGCCTCGTCGTCACGAAGGCGGGCTACTCCTCGGTCGCCGAGTCGCTGCGCGGCCACGGCTACGTCCTGAGCGCCGGCATCACCGGGCTGACCGAGGAGCGCGGGATGCTCGCCGCGATCGAGGCGGCGCGGTACGGCCTGACCGTGCCGTGGGACGCGCCCGACTTCACGGAGCGCATGGCCGCGTCCGCACGCACGCTCCTCGACCGGCCGCCGCGCACACCCGTCACCGAACGCGGCGAGGTGGATGTGGCGCTGGCGCTGGAGGCGCTGGTCGCCCGCCCCGACTGACGCCTCGGCCGCGCGCGTATCATCGGAGGATGGACGCCGCCCCGTTCGATCCCCCCACCGAAGCGCGCGAGGCGCTGCGCGCCGTCATGGACGCGCACAGCCGCGGCGAGGTGGATGTCGCGCTGGAGGGCGTCACGGGCATCCTCGAACGGTGGCCGGCGTACGCGCAGGCGCGCTCCTACCTCGGGCAGACGCTCGTCACGCGGAAGCGCCGGTTCGCGGACGGCCTCGCAGAACTCGACCGCGCCGTCGCGGACGGCGGGGACGACCCGTACATCCTGTTCACCACCGGCTGGTGCCGGGAGTTCGTCGCGAACGCCCTCGCGAAGTCGCGCGGCGGCGCGCACCAGCCCGTGTCGCAGAGCGCCGACGATCTGTACGAGTCCGCGCGGACCATCCTCCTGCGCGCGCACCAGTCCGACCCGGACGAGCGCCTCGTCGGCGACATCGAGGACATGCTGGACGTGGTCGCCAACGCGACCGGCATCCCGTGGGACGACTCGGAGATCACGCGCAGTGCACCTCGAGCTCGCTGACGGCTTCCGGCTCCACTACGAGGTCCACGGTCCCGCCATCGGGTCGCCGGGGGCCGGGACGCCGGTCGTGCTCGCACACGGCGCCGGCGGCAACGCGATGTCGTGGTGGCAGCAGGTACCGGCGTTCGCAGACCGCTACCCCGTCATCACCTTCGACCACCGCGCGTTTGGCCGGTCGCCGGACCTCGAGGAAGGCCCCGGGCGCATCGCTTTCGGCTCCGACCTGCGGCTGCTCCTAGACCACCTCGGCGCGGAGCGGGTGCACTTCGTGGGGCACTCGATGGGTGGACGCACGGCGTTCGGGCTCCTCAGCCGCGACCCGGAGCGGATCGTCTCGCTCACCTACTCCGGCACGAACGGCGGCTGCCTGGATGACCGCTACCGGGAGTTGAAGGCGCGGCTGGAGGCGGACGGCACCCTCGCCGGGTCGCTCATCCAGCGGGCGCTGGCGGACACCTACCGAGGCGAGTCGCCGGAGATGGCGTACCTGTACGCGCGCATCCGCTCGCTCAACCCATCGAGGCCCTCCGACTTCCTGAAGCCGACCGGGCGGATGGTGAACTACCGCGGCTCCACCGCGCAGCGCCTGATCGACAGCGGGCTGCCGATCCTCTGGATCGTGGGCGAGCACGACCGTGTGGTGCATCGCGACCTCATCGCGATCTCGCACGAACTCACGCCCGGGTCGCGCTTCCACGTGGTCGCCGAGGCGGGGCACTCCGCCTACTTCGAGCGCCCGGATGACTGGAACCGCGCCGTCCGCACCTTCCTCGACGAGGTCGAGGCGACGCGCAGCGCGTAGCCCCCGCTACTCCAGCGTCGCGACCGGCGCTTCGCGCGCGCGCATCGCGGCGATCTTCGCGAGGTAGGCGCGGTGCCGTCGCAGCGCACGCATGTACAGCACGGCGAACGCCGCGACCGCGGCGAGGCCCAGCGTCCCGCCGGCCGCCATCAGCCAGAAGCGCGCGGGCGCCTCCATGCCGGCCCACGGCAGCACCCCGCGCAGCAGCGAGGCGGCCGAGATGGTGAGCCCGAACGCCAGCCCCCGCCACCGTGACGGCTTCGCCACCAGCCGCTCACTCGCGAACTCCGGCAGGATCAACTGCGACATCCCGACGATGAGCAGCGTCACCACCCCGACCGCGAAAACGTGACGGATCGCGTCCATCTCCGCCACGCCCGGGACGCCGCCCTCGATGAGCGCCCGCACGGCCGAGGCCGTGAGCGCGACGCCCGTGAGCGCAAGCCAGGCGAGCGCCGGCTGGAGCGCCCAGATGTACCCGCGCGAGGCGGGCGCGAACCGGTACGTGCGCCGCCAGAATCCGAACGTCGCGACCGCGCCGAGGATCGCGAGTCCGACCGTGCCCTGGCCGGCCGCCGTCACCGCCTCGATGCCCGCGACCCCGCCGAGGCTCCACGTCGCGACGCCGGCGTGCAGCAGCACCGCGACGATCATCGCCGAGCGCGGCGGCGTGGGGGGCATGCCGAAGAACGTGGGAAACGTGCGCATCCCCACGCCGAGGATCGCGGAGAGCAGGAAGCCGAAGAACTGCATCTCCAGCAACACCGCGTTCCGGTCGGCGCGGAGTACGGTGCCGCCCTCCTCGGCGAGGAGCGCCAGCCACCACCCGCCGAGGAACGCCTGCGCCAGGAACCAGACCGCCGCACCGGTGAGCAGCCAGGCGTGCGGGGCGCCGGCACGCACAGCCGTACCGAGCGTGCGCGCGATGATCACGAGGAACAGCGCACCCGCGGCCGCCTCCGCCCCCACGCCCACGATCAGCAGCGCCGCGAACGGGCCGTGGTCGGCCAGCGGCTGCGCCAGCGCCCGCGCGAGCAACGCGACCGATAGCAACACCCACAGCGGGGCGACCAGCGCGCCGCCGCACAACTGCCCGGCACCGAACCGCGGTGCGAGGTGCAGCGCGACGCCGATCACGAACACGCCCGCGAAGCCGATCACCTGCAGGTGGCCGTGCATCTGCGCATGCGACACCCAGCCGAGGTCCATGCGCCCGGTGGCCGCCTCGACCGGCAGCGACACGGCGAGCGTGAATCCGCCGAGGACGCCGAACACGAGCGCCGTGAGCAGGAACCGCGGGTAGGGGGCCTCCGTCATGACGGTCTCCCGGAAGTAGCCGGGGCCGCCCTCCGGCCACGTACGGCGGCGACGAGCAGTCCCACGGCGAAGAGGAGGAACGCGATGCCGTGGAGCGACCCGCCGGCCTGGCGCAGCGAGTGATCGGCCATGGCGTTCCCGGCGACGCGGACCACCAGCGACACGTAGAGCAGCGCGAGGGCCGCCGGGGTGATCGCGGTGATCCGCAGCGTCAGCCCGGTGATCGCCGGCAGGATGATCGGCGCGTGCGCGAAGATCGCGCCCATCACGAAGCCAACGAAGAACAGGTGCAGCGCGCTGTCGTACATCGTGGTGCCGGGGTGCCAGCCGCCGGCCGCGAGCATCGCCCCGCCGGAGACGAGCGAGACGTACGAGGCGAGCAGCGCCGCCCCCGCGTACGTCGCGAGGCCGCCGCGGCGCACGGTCAGGCGCGCCGTGTCCGTCCAGGCGAGCCACGCGCCGATGAGCGCCAGCGCACCGCCGGCGACACGCGCGCCGGCATCGGCCGTCACGGGCATCAAGAGCAGGCCGGCGGCCAGCAGGACGATCCCCGCGATCAGCGGCGTCAGCGGCTGCCGCCGGAAGCGCGTCAGTTCCAGGCGCTCCCCCGCGATCGTGAGCGCCAGGAAGGCCATCCACCACGGCACCGCATCATGGACGCGCCCGCTGGCCAGCCAGTGCAGGCTACCGGCCGCCCACGCGGCCGCGCCGGACGCGATCACGAGCGCCGGCGGCGCCGGTTGCAGCCGCCAGAAATGCAGCATCGTCGCGAGGAGGGCGCCCCCCGCCAGCGCGAAGCACGCCGCGGCCGCCTCGTGGGCCCCGGCGACCAGGAGCACCGCGCCGGCGACCGACGCGAGCGGGCCCGCGAACGCGACGCCGCGCCCGGAGGCGACCGCCCGTTCGAGGCCGATCACCGTGCCGGCGAAGCCGCTCACCATCAACGCCCCGTGCGGGAACGCGGTCGCGCGCGCCGCACCGGGAAGGTCCACCGCGAGCCGCCCGAGGCCGGACCACACGCCAGCGACCAGCGCGACCATGGCCCCCAGACCCACGGCTGCCACCGGCAGCCACGAGGTCAGCCGCGCCCCCGTCATCAGTCGGCCCCGCCCTCGCGCACCCCGCGCCGCGGCGCGCGCCGCGCGACCTGCTTCGCGTGGTGCGGCGTCTCCGGCGGGGGCACCCGCCCCGCCTCGATCTCCTCGTCTTCAGCGGCGAGTTCGGCGAAGGTCGTCCGGCGCAACTGCTGCGCGAAGACGGACTGGGCGCGACTCCACGGGTTGTGGAGCGGGCAGACATGCTCCCAATCGCACGGGCCGCCTCGCAGCAGGCATTCGTCCGAGGCGATCGGCCCCTCCGCCACCTCCACGATCTCCAGCAACGTGATCGCGCTCGGCGGGCGGGCGAGTTCGTAGCCGCCGTCCGGGCCAGCCGTCGCAACCAGCACGCCGTGGCGGACCAGCAGCGCCAGGATCTGCGGCAGGTAGCGCTCCGGGATATCCATGACCTCCGCGATCTGGCGGGCCTTCCGGCGTCCGCCGCCCCAGTGACGGGCCAGGTCCAGGACGGCGCGGACGGCGTAGTCACCCTTGCGGCCCAGAGCGATCTGCATCGGTAAATTCCTTCAACAACGATGAGCGTGGTACTTGACGTTGTGCGACCGATGGTACAAGATGCTCATTGTTAAGTCTACTGCTGAACGTTGCAGACGTATCACGGAGAGCAGAGCATCAGCGCCCGCGCCGGCACGAACGCCGGATGGGGCGGAGAGAGGGAACGGCCATGCTTCAGGGTCACGAATCCATCGGACGGCGCGAGGTGCTGCGGCGCATGGGCCTCGCGGGCGTCGCACTGCCGGTCGTCGGCGTGCTCGGCGCCGCCTGCACGGACGGCGCGGACGACCCCACCACCGCCGCGCAGCGGGCGATGCTCGAGCGCGAGCGCGGTACGCCCACCCCCACCCCGGCGGCGGCGGCCGCGGCCGGCGGTGGCAGCGCGGCCCCGGCCGTGCAGCAGGCCGTTGACCTGCCCTACCTCCCGAACCCGGAGGTCGCCGCCCCGATCACCCGGCGTGAGCCCGCCACCGTGCAGGCGCTCCTGGAGGTGAAGGAGGTCGAGGGCAAGCTGGCGGACGGCGTCGGCTACAAGTTCTGGACCTTCGGCGGCACCATCCCGGGCCCCATGGTGCGGGCGCGGGTCGGCGACCAGGTGGAAGTGACGGTCCGGAACCCGCAGGACTCCGGCGTGGGCCACAACGTGGACTTCCACGCGGCCACCGGCCAGGGCGGCGGCGCCGAACTGACCCGGGTCAACCCGGGCGAGGAGAAGGCGTTCCGCTTCAAGGCCCTCCACCCGGGCGTCTACATCTACCACTGCGCCACCGCGCCGATCGACCTGCACATCTCGAACGGCATGTACGGCCTGATCGTCGTGGAGCCGGAGGAGGGCCTGCGGCCCGTCGACCGCGAGTTCTACGTCTGCCAGGGCGACATGTACACCGTGGGCCCCACCGGCCAGCCGGGCATGCAGAACTTCGACCTGGGCAAGATGGCGGACGAGCGCCCGACCTACGTGGTCTTCAACGGGGCCGTGGGCGCCATCGCCGGCGACCGCGCCCTGCGCGCCCGCGTCGGCGAGCAGGTCCGCATCTTCTTCGGCGTCGGCGGCCCGAACCTCACCTCCTCCTTCCACGTGATCGGCGAGGTGTTCGACCGGGTCGCGACCTGGGGCTCCTTCAGCGACCTCGCTGAGAACGTCCAGACCGTCACCGTGGCGCCGGGTGGCGCGACGATGGTGGAGTTCGACCTACAGCTCCCGGCCACCTACGTCCTGGTGGACCACGCCCTGAGCCGCCTCGGCAAGGGGGCGGCCGGCCACCTGGTGGTGGAAGGCCCGGAAGACCCGGAGATCATGACCGGCATCTAGCCGGCCCGGCATGAGAGGACCGACCGTGACCCGCCACTGGCTCATCGCCCTGCTCGGCGCCTCCGCCCTCCTCCTCGCCGCCTGCGGCGGGGCGGAGGAGGCGGCGACGCCCGCAGCCACGGAGCCGGCGGCGGTCGCGCCGTACGAGTACCGCTCCACGCGCGTCGACCCGGCGGTCCCCATGCCCGACTTCGCGCTCACCGAGGCGGGAGGCGCCCCCTTCCGCCTCAGCGAGCAGCGCGGCAAGGTCGTGGCCGTCTTCTTCGGCTACACTTTCTGCCCGGACATCTGCCCGCTCACGCTCTCGACCATGAAGGAGGTCGTCGCCAGCCTCACCCCGGAGGAGCGCGCCCAGCTTGAGGTCGTGATGGTGACCGTGGACCCGGAGCGCGACACCCCGGAGATCCTCGCCGAGTACGTCGCGCACTTTGACGCCTCGTTCCACGGCGTCAGCGGTGACCCGGAACAGGTGCACGAGGTCATGCGCACGTGGGGCATCCAGACCGTGCGTGAGGCGCGCCCCACGGGCGACCTGATCTCCCACCCGGCGACCGTCTACCTGCTGGACCGGGAGGGACGCTGGACGCTCGGCGTCGCCTTCACCCAGGAGGTCGGCGACATCATCTCCGACCTCAAGCACCTCATCGCGGAGACCGCCGTTCCCGCGGCCTCCGCGGCGCCCTCCGGGACGGGCGCGGCCGGTCCCTCCCCGACCGCGCCCGCCGAGGGCGCGCCCACCCGCTGGTTCTTCGCCCTCAGCGACGGCTCCGTCGTGATGCGCGAGGCTGGTGTGGAGTCGACCGTGCTGCCGCCGTGGACGGAGCGGCCCAGCCCGGACAGCCTCGCGCTCCGCCAGTACCCCGGTGCACGCGAAGTGTCGTACGACGCGGCCACGCAGACCCTCTGGTACGCCGACACCCACGAGTCGCTCTATTCGCTCAGCCTCGCGACCGGCGCGGAAGGCGCGCCGCTCCGCGGCTTCGCGGACGCGGCCCTGCCCGGATGCGGTGTCGTGGACCTCTCCCGCGAGTTCGCCTTCATCCCCGCCACGGGCGAGGTGATCCTCTCGACGCTCGTCGGCAGCACCGTGATGTACGACGCGGCCTCGCACCGGATGACCCGCGCGCTCGGGCCCGCCTCGTTCGGCGGCATGCTCCTCAGCCAGTTCCGCCTGTTCGTGGCGCACCCCGCGGAGCCGGTCGCCTGGTACGTGGACGGCAACGGCGTGTTCCACGAGGCGGACGTGCGTGACTGGTCGGATACCGGCCGCACCGCCGGCCCGCTGACGGACGCGCCCGCTGGCGCGACCGTGGAGGCCGTGCTCGACCCCGCCACCGGACTGCTGCTGTACCTGCGTGAGGACGGCACCCTGGCTGCGTGGGACCTCGAGGCGGACGCCCCCGCCGACGCGCCGTTCGCAGCCCCGTCGGGGACCCGCGCGATGGCTGCCGGCTAGCGGGCGATTGGCGCGACCTTCGCGTCGGTGAGGCGCACGAGGTCGGCTGGGGCCAGGACGATCTCCAGGCCGCGACGACCGCCGCTGACGTAGACCGTCTCCTGCTCCATCGCGGAGGCATCGAGCGCAGTCGGGAGGCGGCGCTTCTGGCCGAGCGGGCTGATCCCGCCGACCACGTAGCCGGTGGCGCGCTGCGCCTCCGCCGGGTCGGCCATCTCCGCCTTGCGTCCGCCCACCGCGTCGGCCAGCGCCTTCAGGTCGAGCCGCGCCGCCACCGGCACGATCCCCACGGTCAGGCGGCCGTCCACCTTCGCCACCAGCGTCTTGAAGACGCGCTCCGGCGCCACGCCGAGGATCTCGGCGGCCTCCAGGCCGTACGACTCCGCCTTCGGGTCGTGCTCGTACTGCACGACCTCGTACGGCACGCCGGCGGCCTTCGCCGCCTCCACCGCGGGGGTCATGCGATGCCGGCCAGCAGCGCGTGCTGATCCCAGTAGTGGTTCACCTTCGCGACCACGGTGATCACGCTCTTCACCTGGTCCTTCAGCGTGTACGAGGGGTGCGCCGGCACCAGCAGCCGCATCTCCTCGTCCAGCCGCGCTTCCACGTTCTCCAGCAGGATGCACGCGCACATCCACGCCGCCTGCTTCGGCGAGCGGCAGGTGATCGCCAGCCACCCCGGCTGCGTGGACGGCTCCGAGAACAGCCCCGTCGTGAGGAAGATGCCGCGCCGGATCTCGGCGATCGCGTCGAACTCCCCGTCCGGCGCGGGAGCGCCGAGGTCGGCGACGGCGCGGATCGCGGAGTCCTCGCCACGGTGGGAAGGGCCACCGAACAGCGCCAGTTCGCAGAAGCCCTGCCAGATCGCGCCCCAGTCCGGGCGACCGTTCGCGTCGTAGATGATGTCGGCCGCACCCATCGGCACGTTCTTCGAGGCGACCGGCTGGAGCACCTCCACCGGGTCGTCGCCCGCCTGCGGCTCGACCGACATGCGCGCGAGCGCCACCAGTTCCGGCCGCGTCCACACGAACTCGACCGGCTCCCCGAGGTAGGAGGCGAACGACTGCATCAGGTCGCGCAGGTCCTGCGTCCGCTCGAAGCCGAGCGTGCGGTCGGCGATCAGCATCAGTCGGGCCATGCGCGTCTCCTCCATCCTCCTGCGAATCTTCGCACGGTGTACGCTGGGCGCGCCGTTACCCGGAGCACACATGCCGAACTACGACTTCCGTTGCGATGCCTGCACCGCGGAGTTCGAGGTGTCTCGACCGCTGTCGCAGGCGCGCGAGCCGGCGGACTGTCCCGCCTGCGGCGCGCGTGCGCGTCGCGTGTTTTCCCCGCTCGCGGTGAACGGCCTCGCGGAGCAGCCCGGCCCGGCGAAGCGCCCGAAGGCAGGCGCGGGCGGCTGGTCGCACTTCGGGCACAGTCACGGCGCGGGATCGTCCGGCCACTCGCACGGCACGCCGAACCCCAAGCCGCCGCCGAAGTAGGGCGCGGCTAGACCGCCGGTAGCGGGATCGGGTCGCCGGACTTCGGGTCGCGCAGCATCAGCATCGGGATCCCGAACACCCGCTCCAGCGTCGCCGCATCAAGGACGGACGCCGGCGGGCCGTCGAACGCCACCCGCCCGTCCACGATGCCGATGATGCGGCTCGCGTAGCGCGCGGCCAGCGTCAGGTCGTGCAGCACCGCGACCACGGTCAGGCCGTCCGCGTTCAGCCGCCGCAGCACCTCCATCACCTCCACCTGGTGACGGAGGTCGAGGAACGTGGTCGGCTCGTCCAGCAGCAGCACGCGCGGCTGCTGCGCCAGCGCGAGCGCGAGCCACGCCCGCTGACGCTCGCCGCCCGACAGGCCGCGGAGCGGCCGCCCGCGCAGGCCGTCCAGGTTCGTCGCGCGGATCGCCGCCTCCACCGCCGCCACGTCGTCCGCGGTCGCCGGCCTCAGCAGCCGCTGGTGCGGCGTGCGGCCACGCCAGACCAGTTCCTCCACCACGAAGTCCAGGTCCATCGCCTGCATCTGCGGGAGGATCGCGAGGCGGCGGGCGACCTCGCGCGGGGGGAGCGCGTCGATGCGTTCGTCGCCGAGGTAGACGTGGCCGTGGTCGGGCTTCATCACGCCCGCCAGGCCGCGCACCAGCGTGCTCTTGCCGCCGGCGTTCGGCCCCACGATCACGGCGAACTCGCCGGACTCCACGGCCAGCGACACGTCGTGCACCACCGGGTGCCCGCGGTAGGAGAGCGACAGCCCCTCGGCGCGCAACTTCATGCGCGGAACCTCAGCAGGTACAGGAGGAACGGCGCGCCCACCGCGGCGGTGAAGATGCCCATCGGCAGCTCGGACGGCTGGATCACCAGCCGCGCGACGAGGTCCGCCGCCACCACCAGCAGCGCGCCCGTCAGCGCGGAGGCCGGGATCAGGTAGCGATGGTCGTCGCCCACCGCGAACCGCGCGAGGTGCGGCGAGACCAGCCCGACGAACGAGACGAGCCCGGCGAGCGCCACCGCGACGCCGGCCAGCGCGCCCGCCAGCGTCAGCGTCAGCGCCCTCGTGCGGTCCGCCATCACGCCGAGACCCGCGGCCATGTCGTCGCCGAGCGCGAGCGCGTTCAGGCGGCCCGCCAGCGCGAACGAGAGCAACACGCCGGGAAGCATCAGCGGCGCGGAGGCGCGGGCATCCGCCCAGCCGGAGCCGTACAGCCCGCCGGCGAGGAAGCCGAGCCCGAGTTCCACGAACGTCCTCGACGAGGACAGCAGCGCGACGATGATCGCGCCGAAGAACGCCGACAGCGCGACGCCGGCGAGCGTGAGGCGGATCGAGGAGACCTCGCCCTGCCACGCGAGGAAGAGGATGATCGAGGCGCCGGCGATCCCGCCGGCGGCCCCCACCCCCACCAGCACCGTCACCGCCGCGCCCGGGCTGATCGCCAGCACCAGCGCCGTACCAAGGCCCGCCCCGGAGGAGATGCCGAGGATCGTGGGGTCGGCGAGCGGGTTGCGCGTCACCACCTGGAGCAGCGTGCCGGAGACGGCGAGGCTCGCGCCCACGACCACGGCGGTGAGCACGCGCGGGAACCGGATCTCCCACACGATCGTGCGGGAGAACGCATCGCCGCCGGGCCACAGCCCCGCGACCGCCTCGGCGGGCGTGAAGTCGACGGCGCCCCACATCAGGCTGAGGAGCGAGACCGCCACCAGCAACGCGCCGGTGGCCCCCGCGAACAGCGCGAAGCGGCGCATCCGCGCCGCACGCCATGAGCGGGCCCGGCGTGCGCCGGACCCGCTCAGTGGGCCGCCCGAAGGGGCGAGTTCCGTCATGCGTACAGACTTACTCCGCGGAGAGCGTCTCCGCCAGCGAGGCCAGCGCCTCCACCACGCGGGGGCCCGGGGCCTGCAGGAACAACTGCAGGTCCAGCTCCACGACCTTGTTGCCGGCCACGGCGCCCAGACCGCGGAACGGCGGGACCGCCGGGATCAGCGTCGACAGCCGCGGCGCCGGCGCCGGCGCCGGCGTCACCGTGAGGATGAACGTCGGGTCGGCCTGCAGCAGCACCTCGGGCGCCAGGGTCGCGTAGCCCGGGAACGGCCCGGCCTGCGGCAGGTCACCGGCGATGTTCGTCACGCCCAGCGTGGTGAACAGGTTGCCGGTCCAGGAGTCCGCCACCGCCGCGTACAGCGTGTTGTCGCGGTCGGCGATGATCGCCACCACGCTCACGTCCTTGCCGGCCAGCGCCGCCTTGGCGTCCGCGACCGCCTTCTCGATCTCCGCGACCTTCGCCTCGGCCGCCTCACCGGCGTCCAGGATCTGGCCCATCAGGCGGAGGGCTTCGATGACCTCCTCCACGGAGTCGGCGCCCGCGTACACGACCGGCACGCCGATGCCCTCGATCAGGCCCTGCACGGCCGGGTCCTGGTGGATGACCGAGTCGGCCACGATCAGGTCGGGGGCGAGCGCAAGGATCGCCTCCACGTTCGGCTGGTAGGCGCTGCCCACGTCCGCCGCACCCGCTGCCTCAGCCGGGAAGTCCACCGAGGACGAGCGGCCGACGATCGTGCCGCCCACCGCGTACACGACCTCCACCGAGGTCGGGCTGATCGCAACGATCTTCTCGGGCTTCGCCTCGATCGTGACGGCGCGGCCCAGGAGGTCGGTGACCTCCACTGGGAACGCCGGCGCGGGCGTCGCCTCAACGGTCGCCGTCGCCACCTCGGTGGCGGCGGCCGTCGCCGTCGGCGTGGCCTCCTCGTCGCTGGAGCAGGCCGCGAGGAACACGGCGCTGGCGGCCGCAGCCGCCAGGATCATGGTTCGGTGGCGCATCAAATCTGTGATTCCTTCTGTCTACGCAGAGTGATTTGGATACCTCCGTGGCGCCGCCTGACCAGCGGCCCGAAACATCGTGACGGGGTAAAGCCTCACGAGCGAGGTCAGGTTTGCGAGGTTTCTAGAGCATTCCGAGGGTTCTGGACGGAGTCTGACAGACATCCTGCCTGGGGTGTAACGGCTGCGGGGTCGGGGACGGTAGCCGTGCCCGTTCCGTATCCTCGGTCACCGGGAGGTGCGCATGCCGCGACGTGGATGGCTCGTGACAATGGCAGCGTTCGGCGCGGTCGCCGCCGCGGCCTGCACCGGGAGCGACGCTCCCCCGCCAGACGTGCCGCCCGAGGACCTCGTCGGGGGGCGCGAGGCGCACGTCTTCTACGCGCGCAACTGCTCCTCCTGCCACGGCCCGGAGCGCGAGGGGCGCATCGGCCCGGCGCTCACGCCGGACCGGCTCTCCACGCGCGACGAGTGGGCCGCCGCCATCGCCCTCGGCCGCCAGGGGACGGCGATGCCGGGCTGGGGCGCGCAGGTGCTGAACGGCGGCCTCAGCCAGCAGGAGGTCGACCGCCTGATCGAGTGGCTGATCGAGGAAGCCCCGGCGCGCTGAGCCGGGGTCGGGTTACTTGAACGGCCCGAAGCGCCACCACGACCGCCGCCCGCCGAGCGCGCCGAACGCGCCGCCCGCCGGGCGGTCGGCCCGCTCCACCGTCATGAACGCGCCCGGAGCGACCTCCGTGATCAGCCGGCGCAGGTCGCCGAGCTGTCGCCGGCGGATCACCAGCAGGCTCACCTCCACCGGCCCGGAGCGTCCCTCGCCCGCCAGTTCCGTCACCCGGTAGCCCGCCTCGCGCAGCCGCGAGGCGAGGTCGACGCCGCTGTCGGCGTTCACGATCTGCACGGTGCGGAAGCCAAGCGCCAGCCGGTCCTCGATCGTCAGCCCCACCAGCGTGCCCGCGGCGAAGCCGCCCGCGTACGCCACCAGCGCGAACGGGTTCGTGAGGTTGTTGACGAGCCCACCGACGGCGAGCGCCCAGATCGTGAGTTCGACGAAGCCGAGCGCCGCCGCAATCCAGCGGCTGCCGCTCACCGTGAGCATGACGCGGAGCGTCCCCAGCGACACATCCAGGATCCGCGCGCCGAAAATCAGGAACGGCAGGTACCACTCCACGAGACGGCTCCCCTCGAACAGCCTCACCCTAGCGGGTTCCGCACCGCCACGGGGCACCCTCGACGCTCAGGAGGCGTGCCCGTAGCATCGACCGCCATGGCGCGCGACTTCTTCTTCGAGCAGGACGGCCCCGGCCGCTTCCTCCCGACCCCGCTGACCCGTGGCCCGTGGGATCCGCAGTCCCTCCACGGCCGCGTGCTCGCGGGCCTGATCGCGCATGCCGTGGAGACCGAGCACGGCGACCCGGACTTCCACGCGGCGCGCCTCACCACGGACATGTTCCGCGTGGCGCCGATGGCGCCGGTGAACCTCACCACCTCCGTCCGGCGCGATGGCAACCGCATCCGCGTGGTGGACGCCTCCATCACCGGCGACGACGGCACCGAGATCGCGCGCGGCAGCGTGGTGTTCCTGCGCCGCGCGGAGCAGCCGGAGGGCCAGGTCTGGTCGCCGCCGCTGTGGGAGGTGCCCCCGCCGGACCTCATCGCGCCGCAGGAGATGAAGGGCCCGCCCGGCATGACGCCGGTCTGGGAGACCCGCCGCATCGAGGGCGACTTCGGCTCGCAGGGCCAGAAGCGCGCGTGGATGCGGGAGTCGCTCGACTTCGTGCAGGGCGTGGAACTCACGCCGTTCGTGCGCGTGGCGCAGGTGTCGGACTTCGCCAACCCGTTCGCGAACTCCGGCAGCGCCGGGCTGAACTTCGTGAACGCGGACGCCACGCTCTACCTCCACCGCTACCCGGTGGGCGAGTGGATCGGCATCGAGGTCGTCGCGCACCACAGCGTGGACGGCATCGCCGTCGGCGAGTGCGCGCTGTACGACGAGGAGGGCGCCATCGGCCGCACCACCGTCTGCAGCGTCGCCAACCGGCGGCCCGCCGGGATGATGAAGCCGCCCGGCCTGCCCGAGGCCGCGGACGCCGCCTCCGCCTGACCCTGACTCTCGTGCACCTCGCCCCGCCGCGCCTCCCGGCGGCGTTACGCTGATCGCGTGGGCGCGCGTCCCCGGCGCGACCCGTCGGAGTGACGCATGCGCTTCGGTCGCCGCCCGCCCGCACCGCCCGAGGCCGAACACGGCGTCGTCGAGCGTGACGGCGTGGCCGTGTCCTATCGCGTGGTCCGCAGCGCGCGCCGCCGCAAGACGATCGAGATGACGATCGAGGCAGAGGGCGTCCGCGTCGCCGCCCCGATGTGGGCATCCCAGCACGAGATCGCCGCCTTCGTCCGCAGCCGCGTGCCGTGGATCCTGAAGCACGGCCGCCGCCCGGCGATGGAGGCGCCCCGCACGGTGGAGTTCGCCACCGGCGAGCACCTCCCGTACCTCGGACGCTCGCTGCCGCTGCTCGTGGAGGACCGCGCGATCCGCCGCGTGCAGGTGCGGCTCGATCTCCTCAACCTCTGCATCGACATCCCGCGCCGGATCCCGGAGGCGTCCCGTCGTGCCTCGATCGAGGCGGCGCTGCGGAACTGGTACCGCGCGCGGGCGGAGGAGGAGATCCCGTGGCGTGTGGAGCAGTGGTCGGCGCGCCTCGGCGCGTCGCCGTCCCGGGTGCTGGTACGTGACCAGCGCCGCCGCTGGGGGTCATGCGCGCCGGACGGCACGCTCCGCTTCAACTGGCGGCTGGCGATGCTGGAGCACCGACTCATCGACTACGTGGTGGTGCACGAGCTGTGCCACCTGCTGCACCCCAACCACGGCCCGCGCTTCTGGGCGGAGGTGGAGCGGCTGATGCCGGACGCGCGGGTGCGTCGGGCCGCCCTCGTGCGGGCGGGGCGCACGCTGCCGTTCTAGCCCTGGTACTCGAAGTCCTGGCGCTGGAAGCGCCAGAACGCAATCCCGAGGAACACGACCGCCCAGGTCAGCAGCACCGCAGCGGCCACCTTCGGGTCCGGCAACTCCATGACGCTCGCGAACGGCGATGCGGCGGAATCCGCCATCTGGCCGAAGAGGCCACCCGCCTCCATCGAGAGCGAGTCGGCGTTGTAGTCCAGCCCGAAGCGCGGGATCTCCGCCACCCAGCCGCCGGCCAGCGTCATCATCCCGCCGACGATCGCCTCCAGGAACATCACGCCGATCGAGATCGCGATCCCGGAGGTGGGCGAGCGACCGATCACCGCGAACATGAACGAGAGCGACAGGTACGGCGCGATCTGCACGAGCAGCCGTCCGAACGAGGCGGCCGAGTGGCGCAGGTACGGCCCGTCCACGAACCCCAGGTCCAGTCGTCCGTCGATCAACGTGATCACCGTACTCGTGAGGAGCACCACCAACAGCCCGACCAGCAGGCCGAAGAGCGTCGCGCCGAGGAGCGCGATCCCCTTCGCCGCGAGCCAGCGCCAGCGGTGCGGCTCGGCGGTGGTCATCGTGCGGACCGTGTTCCAGGTGTACTCGGCGCCCACGTTCGCGCCCACCATCACCAGCGCGGCCATCAGCCCGAAGCCGTACAGCATCATCAGCGCGAACGGCACCGTCTCTTCGAGGAACAGGGAGGAGCGCAACTCGCTCACCATCCCCTCGCCGCCCAGCCCCACGTCTTCCACCACACCGGTCGCCAGCCAGAGCAGCACGTACAGCAGCACGAGGATCGCGCAGAGCACGCCGAGGACGATGTGGTTGAGACGCCGGCGCGCGATCTTGTGCCATTCCATGGCGACGAGCGCGCTCACGACATCCTCCCCGCGGTGTCGCCCGTCAGTTCCAGGAAGACCGACTCCAGCGACGGGCCCTCCGGACGGATCTCGCGTGCGTAGACCCCGGCGGCGACCAGCGCCCGGTTCAACGTCGCGCCGTCCACCGCGCCGCCGGCGACGAAGGAGACATGCAGCCCATCCGCGGCCGCCATGACGTCCGCGACTGCCGCCAGGGAGCGGAGCGCCGTGAGCGCGGCCTCGACCTCGGCGTCCTCGACCCGGACGACGAACGTGCCGCGATGCTGGCCGAGCAGCGTGTCCACCTCGCCGGTCGCGATGATCTTGCCGCGCTGCATGATCGCGAGGCGGTCGCAGGTCTGCTCCACCTCGTTCAGCAGGTGGCTCGTCAGCAACACCGCGCGCCCCTCGCGAGCAAGCGCCGGCATCAGCGCGCGCATGTCGCGCGTCCCCGCCGGGTCCAGGCCGCTCGTCGGCTCGTCCAGCACGACGATCGCCGGGCGGTGCAGCAGCGCGGCGGCCACGCCCAGCCGCTGCCGCATGCCCTGCGAGTAGTCACCGAACGTGCGGTCGGCCGCGTAGCCCATCTCCACCTGCGCGAGCGCCTCGTCGACGCGCCCGGGCGGCAGGCCACGCAGCCGCGCCAGCAGGCGCAGGTTGTCGCGTCCGCTGAGGTACGGATAGAGCGCGGTGCCCTCCACCAGCCCGCCGATCGAGGCAAGCGCGGCGCGCCGCTCGGTGTGGAGGTCGTGGCCGGCGATGGCGACCGTGCCGGCCGTCGGCCGCACCAGCCCGAGCACCATGTTCAGCGTGGTCGACTTGCCGCACCCGTTCGGGCCGAGCAGGCCGAACACCTCGCCCGCCCGCACCTCCAGGTCGATGCCGTCCACCGCCGCCACGTTCGGGTAGTGCTTCGAGAGCCCCTCCACGCGGAGGACGGCCGGGGTCGCGGGTGCCTGCGCCATGGCCGGATTGTAGTCCGCACCCCGTGACACACCCCGTTGAGACGGAGTATCGTCTGCTGAATGAACACCCTACGCCCCACCGAAGCCGAAGCCCTGGCCGCCTGGGCCGCCCTTGTCGCCGCCGACCGCGAGCAGGTCGAGCGCCTGCGCGAGGACCGTCCCGCCTCCAGCGACTACTACGCGCCGATCGCCGGCAGCTTCCGCGCGGGCGTCCGCGAGAACCTGGAGTGGCCCGCGTTGGAGGCGCTGGTCCGGCCCGACGACGCCGTGCTGGACATCGGCGCGGGCGGCGGCCGCTTCTCCGTGCCGCTCGCGCGCAGCGCCCGACGGGTCGTCGCCATCGAGCCGTCCGAGGCGATGCGCGCGACGCTCACCGCCGCCGCCACCGAGGCGGGCGTCGAGGTGGAGGTCCGTGACGGCCGGTGGCCCGACCCGGCGTGGGCGGAGACCGTGGATGTCTCGCTGGCCGCCCACGTGTTCTACGACATCGAGGCGATCGCCCCGTTCCTCGACGCGATGGAGCAGCACACGCGCCGGACGTGCGTGGTGATGGCCGGCGCGCAGGCGCGCGGCGCATCGCTCGCGCCGCTCTGGGAAGCCGTCCACGGCGAGCCAATGGCGACGCTACCCGCCCTCCGCGAGTTCGTCGCGCTCCTCGGCGCGCGCGGACGGCGGTACGAGGTGCGCACGGCCAGCCCGGCCGCGCCCGCCGAACCGATGGCGCGCGAGGACGCGTACCGGCAGGGCCGGCGCCTCCTCTGGCTCGCGGAAGGCTCCGAGAAGGAGCGCCGGATGCGCGCGCTGATGGACGAGTGGTACGGCCAGGGCGACCGAAT
This sequence comes from Chloroflexota bacterium, assembly GCA_045863195.1. GTDB lineage: Bacteria > Chloroflexota > Dehalococcoidia > UBA2979 > UBA2979 > W-Chloroflexi-9. Next base: position 71,264 of record BTUI01000002.1, on the reverse strand, counting down.
CGCCCTGCCGGAGGCCCGTCCGTTCATCGGCATCGTCTCGTGGGAGCCGCCCCGCCCGGCCTGAGTCCCCGCCGCTATCGCACAGTCCCGCGCGGCCCGATGATGGCGCGCACCTGAACGTGCGTCCCGTTGAACCGGTGGGGCGTGGGAGAACTTGCGGCGCTCGCGTCGGCGGTGGGCTGGGCCGGGACCAGCACCGCCCTTGCACGCCTCGGCAGCCGCTATGACGCGCCGGTCCTGAGCGCGCTCCGCCTGCTCGCCGCGACCCCGCTCCTGATCGTGTTCCTCCTCATGGACGGCGGCTTCGCCACCCTCAACCTGACGGGCGCGCCCGCGCCGGTGCTGGCGATGGTGGTGAGCGGCCTCATCGGCTACGGCATCGGCGACACCGCCTACATCCGCGCGCTGGGCAACGTGGGCATCCAGCGCATGGCGCCGACGACGACGGCGCTCTGGGTGGCGATGAGCGCCGTCGGCGGCATCCTGCTCCTGGGCGAGCCGTTCAACTGGAACCTCGTCTTCGGCGGCGTGCTCGTGGTGGCGGGCTGCACCCTCGTTGTCATCCGGGCCGTCGAGCCGTTCGCCGCGCTCGAGCGGCCGAGGGCCACGACCGCGCAGACGGTGGTCGCCGTCACGGTCGTCGCGGCCGCGTGGACCGGCGCCACGCTGCTGCTCGCCGCCGGCCGCGAGGATCTGAGCACCGCCGCCGCCGGCGCGATCCGCATCCCCACCGGCGGCCTGATCATCGCCGGGGTGATGCTCATGGCGACGCGCGGCGCCGTCCGCCACCGGCTCCCCCGCGGCCGCGACCTCGCGCTGATCGTCGTCGTCGGGATCCTCGGCACCGGCATCGGCTCGTGGCTCTACATCTACGCGCTCGCCGAGGCGGGGACCGCGAAGACCGTCGTCCTCAACTCCACCTCGCCGCTGATGGCGATCCCGTTGTCGATGCTCTTCCTCGGCGAACGCCCCACGCGCCGCATCGCGCTCGGCACGCTGCTCTGCGTCACCGGCACCCTGCTCGTCATCCTCGGCTGACGTCCCGCCTTCGGAGGTCGCGCGGCGCTTTGCTACGCTGCCGCGCGGAGCAGCAGGAGGACGCGATGACGACCGGCGACTGGCGCGAGGGATACCAGGCGGGCCTCAGCCCGTTCGCGACGTTCCTCGGCGCGCGCAAGGTGGAGGTGGACGCGGAGCACGCCGTCCTGGAGATCGAGTGCGGCCCGCAGCACACGAACCCCACCGGCATGGTGCACGGCGGCGTCATGGTGTCGCTCGCCGACAACACCGCGACCACGCTCGCCAACACCCACCGCATGGCGACCGAGGATGACGGCAAGTTCATGGTCGGCATCGACCTGCACACGACCTTCCTCTCCAACCAGCCCGGCGGCACCATCCGCGCGGAGGCACGCTTCGTCCGTGCTGGGAAGCGCGTGGCCGTGGTGCGCACCCGCGTCACCGGCGACGGTGGCCGCCTGCTTGCCGAGGTGACCACGACGCACATCCCGGCCTGATGCCCGCGCGCACCTCGGGGCGCCTCTCCGCCGCCGAGGCGCGGCGCATCGCCCTCGCCGCGCAGGGGTTCGCGGAGCCACGCCCGACCGGGCGCGTGGACGCGCGGCACTTCCGGCGCGTGATGCAGCGCATGGGGCTGGTGCAACTGGACGCCGTGAACGTCCTCGTGCGGTCGCACTACCTCCCGTTCTTCGCCCGCCTCGGCGCGTACGACCGCGAGGCGCTGGACCGCTTCCTGTGGAGCCGCGACCACTTCGAGTACTGGGGGCACGAGGCGTCCGTCATCCCGGTGGAGGCGCATGCGCTGTTCCGGCACCGGATGGCGGCCAGCGGCGGGAAGCAGTGGGTGCGGCCGCGCCAGTTACTGGAGGAGCGCCCCGGCTACCTCGAAGCCGTCGTGGAGGAGATTCGGGAGCGCGGCCCGCTGACCGCGGGCGAACTGGAGGATCCCGGGCAGCGCACCGGGCCGTGGTGGGGATGGAACCACGGCAAGATCGCGCTCGAATGGCTCTTCGCCAACGGCGTCCTCACGGCCAACGCCCGCCGCCAGTTCCAGCGGCTGTACGACCTGCCGGAGCGCGCCCTGCCGGCCCACGCCATCCAGGCGGCGACGCCCCCGGCAGAGGAGGCGATCCGCGCGCTCCTGCTGCGTTCCGCCCGTCACCACGGCATCGGCACCGCGCGCGACCTGGCGGACTACTACCGCGTCCCGGTCAGCATCGCGACGCCGCACCTGCGCGACCTCGCGGCGGAGGGCGCGCTCGACACCGCCACCATCGAGGGCTGGGGCGAGCCGGCCTACCTGCACCCGGAGGCGAAGCGCCCGCGGGCGGTGCGCGCGCGGGCGCTGCTCACGCCGTTCGACCCGGTGGTGTGGGAGCGCGCCCGCGCGGAACGCCTCTTCGCGTTCCGCTACCGCATCGAGCTGTACACGCCGCCGGCGCAGCGGCAGTACGGCTACTACGTGCTGCCGTTCCTCCTGGGCGACCGCCTGGTCGCACGCGTGGACGTGAAGGCGGACCGCGCCGCGCGCACGCTCCTCGTCCCGTCCGCCTTCGCGGAGGCGGACGTCGACCGCCGCGAGGTGGCGGCGGCGCTCGCGGACGAGCTCCGCCTCATGGCGGCGTGGCTCGGCCTCGACCGCGTGCACGCGGGGCGGCGTGGCGACCTCGCCGCGCCGCTCATCGCGGCGTTGCGCTAGCGGACCACCACCAGCACCGGGGTGTTCGCGGGGATCTCCGAGCCCACGTTGCTCAGGAACGCCGCGTTCACGAAGGCAGGCGCGCCCACCGTGTAGCCGCGGAGCGCGCCGCCCTGCGAGACGAAGATCGCACCGACGCGCGGATCGGAGGAGGCGGAGGTCACCGGGCCGCCAACCCAGACCGCCAGCCCGAAGCCCCTCGACGGCAGCGAGCCGAGGAACAGCGTCCCCGCCGGGGCGGCCGACGTCGCCGGCGTGGTCGGGGTGGCCGGCGGGGCCGTCGTCTCCATCGCCGCCAGGCCCGTCACCCACACGCCGGTCTTCGTGCCGCCGGAAGTCACCGCAAGCAGTTCCAGGTCCATCCCGGCCACGCTCAGCGACAGGGTGCACGTCTCGCCGAGGTTGAGGCGGCACGTCCCCAGTAGGCCGCTCGTCCCGGCGACCCCACGGCGGCGCACCTCGAAGGTGCGCTCGTCGTCCAGGAAGTCGGGCGGAAAGTAGAAGGAGGTGTTCACCAGCTGCACGGACACCTTGCCGTCCGTCGTCGCACGGGCGAAGTAGGCGAAGTCCACGCCCGTGTTCATCGCCCGCACCTCGCCGATGCGCGCCTGGAACGCCGTCGCGCAGCCCACGGAGTTGCACGGCTGCAGGCTGCGGGCGAACTGCCCGAGCGACGCCGCCGCCACGACGTTGGTGGCCCCGGGCGTGGACGTCACCTCGCCCAGTTCCTGGTGCGCCGGCCAGTAGTCGGCGGAGTTCGTGGTGTTCGAGATGCACTCGTCGTCCGTGCGGCCGGCGACGGTGGAGCACTCGGGCGGACGGAGGGCGAGCGTGTTGTCGCCGGCGATGCGGACGTAGGGGCGGAAGTAGTAGTTCGTCGCGGAGCCCTGGTACGCCACCTGCCGCCCGCCGAGCGTGAGCGTCGCCGCCCCGGCCGGCGCCGGCGTCCCGATGGTCAGCGCGGACGTCCGCGTCCCGTACGCGGCCGCGAGGATGTCGACCTCCGCCGGCGTCGGGCGCAACACCCCGCAGGGGCCGTACCCCATCACCTCGGAGCGGTACTCGCTGTGGGTGAAGCCCAGCACGTGGCCGAGTTCGTGCACCAGCACGTTCACCCAGCACACCGCCTGCTGCTCCGCGTTGAGGCGCAGCGTCACGTCCGCCTCGACGAGCGTTGAGCCGACGAACGAGGTGTGGGCGGTGCCGACGGCGGAGTCGGCGGCGTCATACGTGGCGAAGGTGATCTCGTTGATCGAGTTGCCGGGGGTGCGCGTCCCGCTGCAGATACCCTGGTACTGGAACTCCACGTTGGCGTTCACGGCGTTCCAGGCGTCCATCGCCTGCCGGACCCAGGAGACCAGCAGGTCGGCCGTCACGCCGGCGGCCAGCGGACTGGTCACCACGCACATGGCCACCGGGCCGCTCCACTTCTGGTCCACCTGCAGCGGCGTCCCGTCCGGGACTGGCCACGTCACGTGGTCGTCGTGACTCGCCGTCTGCAGCGGCTCGGCGGCGGCGCCGGACGCACCGAGGAGTGCGACGGCGAGCGAGGCGGCCACCACGAGCAGGGTGCGCACCGCACGGTGCGGGCGTTGGGTGGAGGGGGTCACGGTTCGGCTCCCGTCGCGATCTCGGCCAGCGGGCCGGGCGGGATCGGCGGTGCCGGACGCCCGCACGCACCGTATCGGCCCCCTGAAGCCCCGACAACTCACCGTCCGGTGAAGAAATCGCGGGAAACCTGCCCGCTAACCCTTACGTACCCGTTACATCCGGCCGTCGAATCTGTTATGGTGCCGGAGGCCGCTGCTCGCGGGGAATCGAGCGGCGAAAGCAGCAGAATCAGGCGGGGGAACCATGGCTTCGAAGGCTCGGGTCCAGACGTGTGACGTGCACCACTGGGTGCTTCCGGCGCCGGGTGGCACGACCAGCGTTGGCACGTGCCGCAACTGTGGCGCGGAGAAGCAATTCTCGAACGTCGCCGGTAGCGGCTGGGTGCTGCGCTCCGGACAGCGCCGCACCGCCTGACCCACCGCGGTCACACGGACGCCCCGGCGTCCCGGCAGCCGCCCTCCACGGGCGGCTGCGGTGTTCTCCCCCTCCCCCGCCACCCCGCGCGCGACCGAGTCTGACAGCGGCGCTAGGATGGCCGCATGGCCCTCGAACGCTGCGAGTTCTGCACCGCCCGCCCCATCGAGGAAGTCGCCGTGTCGCGCTGGGTGCGTGACCCGGACGACTGCGAGCGCCTCACGCTCTGGTTCTGCGCCAAGCACCTCCAGCGCGTGAAGAAGGCGGGCAACAAGGGCTTTGCCCACCGCGGCCTCTTTTACAAAGTCGGATTCTGGTAACCCCCGGCAGGGACTGCGTCTGATGGATCTGCGCAGGTTCGTGCCCGGACGGGCGCGCGAGGACGACCGGCCACGCTGGCGCAACTGGGCCGGCAACCAGATCTGCGCGCCCCTGCGCATCCACCGCCCGCTCACCGAGGCCGAACTCGTCCTCATCGTCCGCAACGCGCGCGCCGAGCAGGAGCGCGTCCGCGTCGCCGGCGGCGGCCGCTCCTACAGCGGCGTCGCCCTCTCGGACGGCCACCTCGTGGCGATCGAGGGCTACAACGCGCTCCTGGACCTGAACGTGACCCGCGGCCTGGTGACCGTGCAGGCCGGCGTCACCCTCCGCCGTCTCGAGGAGGAGCTCTGGTCGCGCGGCTTCGTGCTGCCCGCCTGGGGCGACGCCGGCGAGGCGACGCTGGGCGGCGCGATCAGCACGGGCACCCACGGGTCCGGTCTCCACGTCACCAGCCTCGCCGCGCAGGTCGCCGCGCTCCGCGTGGTCACCGGCACCGGCGACGTCCTCGACTGCTCCCCGGAGCGCGAACGCGAGGTGTTCGAGGCCGCCGTCACCGGCCTCGGCGCCGCGGGCATCCTCTCCACGGTCACACTGAAGGTGCAGCCCGCCGCGCACCTCCTGCAGCAGGAGGAAGCGAGCACCGTGGAGGCGGTGCTGGAGCGCCAGTCCGCCCTCCTTCATGCCGGAGAGCAACTGGAGGCGGAGGTTGACCTCGCGTCCGGCGACGCGCTGATCCGGAAGGCGCGGCGCACCGACCGCACGCCCGATCTCGGCTGGCGCGACCGTCTGAACGACGAGGTGGCGACCCGCGTGGGCCAGCCCTCCGTGAAGCGCGCCGAGCAGATCGCGCCGCCGCTCGCGGAACGCCTCGGCCGCGTGCTCCCGCACGAACCGCTGGAGGAGCGGATCGACCGCGCGCACCGCCTCGCCGCGCGCCGCGCCGGGCCTCGACGCGTGGAGATGGAGTACGTGATCCCGCGCCAGCACGCGCGGGAGGCGATCGAGCGCATCCGCACCCTGGTACGGCGCAGCGGCTGGCGTCCGGCGCTGCCGGCGGTCCTGCGCTGGGCCGCGCCGGACACCGTGCCGCTCTCCATGTGCTACCGGCGGGAGGCGGCCGCCCTCACCGTCCGCGCACGCCGCTCAGAGGCGTACCAGCCGCTGTTCGAGGCGGTGGAGACGGTGATGCGGGACTACGAGGGCCGCCCGCACTGGGGCAAGGTGCACTTCCAGACGCACGAGACGCTGCGGCCACTGTACCCGCGCTGGGACGAGTTCCAGGCCACCCGCCGCCGCCTGGACCCGTCCGGCGTCTTCGGCAACACCTACACCGACCGCGTCCTGGGGGCCGTCCGATGACCAACCCCGCCGACGAGGGCGTCCGCCACGCCGTTCTCCGCGCCGCGACGCGCCTGATCGGCGAGCGCGGGGTGGACGGCATGACCATGCGGCAGATCGCGGAGGCTTCCGGCGTCAGCACCGGCACCGTGAACTACCACTTCCGCAACAAGCGCGGGCTCGTCCTAGCCGCCATCGACTCGGCCGGCGTCTCACCCACCGTCAGCGCCACCGCGACCGCGCTCGGCCGGATCGAAGCGCTCCTCTCCACGTTCGTGCTGGAGGACGAGGAACGCCGCGCGTGGTGGCGGTTCTGGGTGGAGGCGACCGCGCAGGCCGCGCGCGACCCGGACCTCCGCGCGCGGCAGCAGGCGCGGCTGGAGGCGCAACGGCACGAGGTCGAAGAACTCGTAGGCCTCGGGATCCGCGCCGGTGAACTGCGGCCGGACCTCGACCCGGCGCTCCTCGCGGAGCCGCTGCTGGCGCTCGCGCACGGCCTCGTGCTCCTGCAGGTGACGGCGCCGGACGCCGTCACCGTGCGCCGCGCCGCGGACGCGCTCGCCGGCTCGCTGCGCGAACTGGCGGCGCGCTGACGCCGGGGGCTCAGCCCGAGTACGACCAGCCGGTGTAGGTGGACGTCAGCGGCTCGCCGCTGTGCTGGACCTCGCCGTACAGCACCCGGCCGATCACGACGACGTGATCGCCCACCTCGAGCACCTGCTCCGACTGACACTCCAGGTACGCCAGCGCGTCGTCCAGGATCGGGCAGCCCGGGGCGCGCTCGGACGGGCGCGTGTCCACGCCGGCCAGCTTGTCGACGGGCTGACGCACGGAGGCGTCCCCGGTACGGCCCTTCACCTTCTCCGGGTTGGAGGGCTGCACGAACTTCGCCGCCAGCGCCATGCCGTTCCCCTCCTGGTTGAGGAGGTTCACGGTGAAGTAGCCGTGCGCGCGGACCCGCTGAAGCGAGGTGGAGTCTCGCTCAAATGCCACGGCCACCAGCCGAGGCGAAAACGACACCTGCATCACCCAGTCGGCGATCATCCCGTTCGCGCGGCCGTCAGCCGTGGTCCCGATCACGTAGATGCCATACGGCATCTCGTGCATCGCCTCCTTGATGATGTCGTCCTCGGTGCGTTCGATCCGGTGCCCGACCACGGCGTCTCCCCTCGATCCCTGTGACGTCGAGGATACCCGCCGTGCCGCGCGGCGTAGAATCGATCCGGGCGAGGGAGGCTGCGTGCTGGAACTGAGCGTGCTCGATCAGTCGCCGATCCGCGAGGGCGGCACGGCCGCGCAGGCGCTGCGCGAGACGGTGGCGCTGGCGCAGGCGGCGGATCGCCTGGGCTACACGCGCTTCTGGGTCGCCGAGCACCACGGCAGCGGCGGGCTCGCCTCGGCCGCGCCGGAGATCCTCATCGGCCACATCGCCGCCGCCACCGAGCGCATCCGCGTCGGCTCCGGCGGCGTGATGCTCTCGCACTACTCCAGCCTGAAGGTCGCCGAGCAGTTCCGCACGCTGGAGGCGTTCCACCCCGGGCGCATCGACCTCGGCGTGGGGCGCGCGCCCGGCGGCACGCAACTGGCCGCCGCCGCGCTGGCGCACGGCCCCGGCGCGCTCACCCTGGACCAGTACCCGGAGCAGGTGCAGGACCTGGTCCTCTACCTCTCCGACACGCTGCCGGAGGACCACCGTTTCCGGGGCATGCAGGCCACCCCCGTGGTGGACGGCGTCCCGCAGGTCTGGTGTCTCGGCTCCTCGCTGGACAGCGCGATGATCGCCGCGCAGGTCGGCCTGCCGTTCTCCTTCGCGCAGTTCATCAACCCGGAGGCCGGCCCGCGCGCCGTCCGCCTCTACCGCGAGCGCTTCCGCCCGTCCGCGTGGTGCCCGGAGCCGCGCGTCTCCGTCGGCATCTCCGCGATCGCCGCGCCCACCGAGGAGGAGGCGATCCGCCTCTCCTGGAGCCGGTACTGCTGGCGGTTCCGCCGCGGCGGCATCCCGTCCGTGGAGACGGCGCTGGCGTTCCAGTACTCCGAAGCCGAACTCGCGTACATCGAGTACTCCCGCCCCCGCGCCGCGATCGGCACGCCCGAGCAGGTGAAGGCGAAGGTGGAGGCGATCGCCGAGGAACTGACCGCGGACGAGGTGGTGCTGCTCACGATCACCTACGACTTCGCCGACCGCGTCCGCTCCTATGAACTGATCGCGGACGCCTTCGGGCTCCCCGCATCCGCCGAGGCTGCGGGGTAACCGCGATGCCGCCCGAGCGCCGCAGCAGCAGCCGGCCGGCCGTCTGGCTGGCGGTCGGCCTCGGCGGCGTCACCGGCGGGATCGTCGGCCTGGTATTCGTCGGCTGGCTCTGGATGATTGCGACCGCCAGTGGGTTCCGCGGCGATCGCCCGGGCCTCCTGGCCGCCGCGGGCTGGTGGGGCGTGTTCTGGGTCGGCCTGTCGCTCGGCCTCCTCGGCGGGTTCGCGCTCGCCTTCCGGCTCTGGGGCGGCGCCTCGCGCATCTCCACCGCCCGCTCAGACGCCGCAGCGAAGCGCGAGGCGGTACGTGCCGCGGAGGCGCTCATCGCCGCGGCACGTCACGAGCGCTCCGAGCACTAGCCCTGCCCACCTCGGGGGATGCCCCGCACACCACCGCCGATTGGCCGGTGCCGGTCGCCATCCCGCGGCCTACGGTGTGGGCCTGACGCAGCGAGGGGGCGGGCGATGGACGTGGTGCGCTTCAAGCAGGTGGACGTGTTCACGGCGCGGCCGTTCCTCGGCAACCCGGTCGCCGTCATCCTCGAGGCGGACGGGCTCGCCGACGACGAGATGGCCCGCATCGCGCGGTGGACGAACCTCTCCGAGACAACCTTCGTCCTGCCGTCCGACCGCGCCGACTACCGCCTGCGCATCTTCACCCCCGGCAGCGAACTCCCCTTCGCCGGACATCCGACGATCGGATCGGCGCACGCCCTGATCGAGGCCGGCCTGGTCACACCTCGTGACGGCGCGCTAGTGCAGGAATGCGCCGCCGGCCTCATCCCCCTCCACGTCACACCGGACGGGGCCATCGCCGCGCGCGTGCCGGCGCCGCAGGTGCGCCGCGACGCGGCACTCCCCGCCGCCGAGGCGGCACGCCTCCTCGGCGCTCCCGTCGTCGCGGACGCCCTGCCCGTGGACGTGGGGCCCACGTGGCTCGTCGCGCAGGCGGAGAGCATCGAGGCGCTGGGCGCGGCCACGCCGGACCTCGCGGCGATCGCCGCCGTTACCTCCGCGCGCGGATGGACGGGGCTGACCGCCTTCGCCGTCGATCCGAACGCAAACGTCGAGGCACGCGTCCACGTCCGCTCGTTCGCGCCGGCGGACGGCATCGCGGAAGACCCGGTGTGTGGTTCCGGCAACGCCAGCGTGGGCGCCTACCTCGGCGCGACCGGGCTGCTCGCGCGCACCGGGCGCGCGTACGTGGCGGCGCAGGGCATGGCGATGGGGCGCAACGGCCGCGTGGCGGTGGAGGTGGTCGCGCCCGACCACGTCACCATCGGCGGCCGCGCCGTCACGGTGATCGACGGCACGGTCCGCCTCCGGTAGGCGACCTAGTCCAGGACCGCCTCGATCGCCGCGGACAACTCCTCGAGGTCGGTGATGCCCTCGAGCTTCGCGTAAACGGTGCCGTCCGCCGCGAGCACGAACAGGATCGGCTCCACGCGCAGGCCCCACTCCGTCACCGCAGGCACCGGGACGAGCTGGCCCTGCGTGCGCGCGGCGGTCAGGTCGTACGGCTCCACGTGGATGAAGGTCACGCGGTCGCCGTACCGCTCGAACGCCGGCACCACCACCATCTCCAGCACCGGGCCGCAGAAGCGCGTCTGGCAGAACGCCGGGGTGACGAACGCCACGACCGCCGGCCGCCCGAGGGCGACCGCGCCCGCGATCGTGTGCTCCAGCATCGCCGGGATCGGCTCAGTCGCGCTGCTGATCTGCGCGATGTCGTCCACGTCCGCGAGCGTGGCCTGCCGGCTCAGCGGCGCGGGGTCGCCGATCGCCGGTTCGCTGGTGTGCTCCTGCACGAAGATGCGCCGGCGGATCGAGGGATACGTCGTCCCGTCCACGGTTGCGTCGACCTCGATCCCCCAGAACCCGGCACGGTCGAACTCGAGGTTCGCGACGAACACGGTGGTGAGATCGCCCTCGTGCGCGGCGTGCGCCGGGGCGGTCACGACGCCGGGCGTGAGCGCGACGAGCCGGGTCGCGTCGTCCAGCAGGCGCGCGGCGTGGTCGGGGTGCAGGTCGAGCGTGCGCTGTGTGAGCGTGAACTCACCCACCTGCTCGGCCACCTCGGGCTCCGTCTCCGGGTCCGCCGCGAGGCGGTAGAGGCGCATCGAGACCTCCGCCTCGGCGACCAGCGTCTGGTCCGGCTTGAACAGCGCGAGCGACAGGCGGTTCTGCCCCACCCCGAAGTTGGAGGTCACGACCTGCGGGCTGAACGGGGCCTCCGCGCCGGAAGTGCTGACCGACTGCCCGTCCCACCGCGCCGGCGCCGAGGAGGTCGCGGCGCCGGCGCCAGCCTCGCCCGCATCACCCTCGCCACCGCCGCACGCCCCGAGGACAAGCGCGAGGCCGCCCAGAGTGGCGAGCACGGTCATGCGGGTGATCTTCACGGTCGGCCTCCGGTCAGGTGGGGGAACACTGAGCATCGGTCGCCCGGGAGCGAGCGGCAACCCGCGTCAGTCGTCCAGCTCGAACGCCGGCCCGGCCGCCCACAGCGCCTCCGGCGCCTCCTCGTAGCGGCGCATGACCTGGTGGAACAACTGTCGCTTGAAGAAGTCGGAGAGCAGCCCCGCGTCCCACGCCTGGTCGATGAGGCCCAGCAGTTCCGCCTCCGAGATCAGTTGCGCCTCCGCCGGCGGCGTCGCGCCCGCGGCCTCGCGGCCCAGGCGCAGCATCTCGCGGCCCTCCACCGGCGACCACGCGCGCTGCAGGTACGCTTCGCCACCGATCGAGGTCACGCCGACCTCGCCACACAGCCAGCCTTCGTGGCCCTCACCGTCAGCCATCGTCAGACCTCGATCCCGGCGCCCCGCGCCTCCACGGCGCGACGCGTGGCGAACGCGCGGTAGCGGAACAGCACACCGAGCGTGAACGTGTTGAACATCAGCCGCGTGATCAGGCCACGCGCGCCCTCGTGGTGCCGGAACCAGATGCGGTCGGACACCTCGGTCGCCGCGGGGGTCAGCGGGCGGTATTCGTGCCGGTGCACCCACTGGCGCATGGGCCCCGCCACCTGCTCGTCGGTGAACCCGAGTCCAGGGCGCACGTCGCGATGGACGGCGCGCCACCGGATCGCGAACGGCCCGGGCCCCATCAAGAACTCGGTGACGGAGCCCTCCCCCAGCGGGTCGACGCGCACGAAGCGCGTGCCGCTCAGCGGCGGCTGCAGCTGTGCGAGCGCATCCGGCCCCTCGTGAAACGCCGCGACCGCCTCCACCGGCGCCTGCACGCGGAACGCCCGCGCGAACGACGGCGCACCGAGGCTCGCTCGACGACGCGCGCGGATCAGCAGCGATGCCACCACGCCGAGGGCGATCAGCCCGAGGAGTAGCGGCCACCGGGCTGGTCGGCGTGCCTCGTCGCGGTGGTCCTCGGTGGCGTGCATCGTGCGGCTCCCGTCGGGATCCACGCTATCGGAGGCGACGGCGCGCGCAAACTTCGGACGCCGCGCTACGGCGCGATCCCCTGCCACACGCGCTTGCCCTCCACCCGCACGACGCGGCCGAGGCCCGGTGCGCGCAGGTGCGCGGCCCCCACGAGCGACCCGTCCGCCTCCAGCCGGTCGAGGATCGCGCGGCGGGTCTTCGTGGCGAGTTCCATGTCGGTGTCGAACATGCCGGACCAGCCGTCCTGCTCCACGTCGATCGTCGTCAGGAACACGTCACCGAGGATGAAGCCGCGCTCGCCCGCGGAGTGCACGGCGATGCTCATGTGCCCCAGCGTGTGCCCCGGCGTGTGCACTGTGGTGAGCGAGGGCGTGAGCACGCGCCCGTCATCCACCAGTTCCATGCGCTTCTTCAGGTTGAGCGGCGCGATGTCCCGGGTGAACGACGACGCCGGCTGCGCGCGCGATGTCTGCTCGTCCCAGTCGCCGCGCGGTACCAGGTAGCGGGCGCGCGTGAACAGCGGCTCACCGGTCGCCCGGTCGATGTTCCAGCCGGTGTGGTCGCCGTGGAGGTGCGTGAAGATCACGTCGTCCACCTCCTCTGGCCGCACCCCCGCCTCGCGCAGTTCGTCCAGCAACACCCCGCCCGACTCCGGCCCGAGGCCGGTGTCGACCAGGATGGTGCGGCCGTCGGCGCGGAGCAGGAAGCAGAGGCAGTCCATCCCAATGTCGCCGTTCGGCTCCAGGCGGTCGCGGTACGCCTCCAGCCCGTCGCCCGCCGTCGGCCAGACCCGATGCGGGTCGAAGCCGAAGTAGACATCGAACAGCGAGACGATCTCCACGTTCCCCACGCGCGTCCGGTGCATGGCGGTCCCCTCTCCAGCGACGGCAGTCACAGCGGTGGGCACCGTACCAGACGGCACCGGGCGGGTTGACATTCATCGCTACATCGGCATATATTCACGTCGTGAAGGAACTGGTCCCCGACGCCCTCCTCGAACACGTCGCCCGCCGCTTCCGCGTGCTGGGAGACGCCAGCCGGCTCGCGATCGTCCGGTTCCTCCTCGTGCGCGGGGAGGCGAACGTGGGCGAAGTCGTCGAGGCGCTGGCGATGAGCCAGGCGAACGTCAGCAAGCACCTCCGCACGCTGCTGGACGCCGGCGTCGTCGTCCGGCGGCAGGAGGGGACCAGCGCCTACTACGCCGTCGCGGACGGCAGCGTGGAGCAACTCTGCTCCATCGTCTGCGACCGCATCCAGGAACAGGCCCGGCTCGACTCGGTCGCCCTCGGCCTCCGCTAGCGCGGAACACCGAGGCCGCCCGAAGCGCGCCCTATTCATTGCTACATCGTCACATAGTTACTTTCTGAGAGGCCCACGATGACCACCGCCCGCACCTCCATCGAGATCTCCGCCCCGGACGCGCACGCTGCCGTCACCGCCGGCACCGGCGTCGTTGTCGACGTCCGCGAGGACTGGGAGTGGTCGTCCGGCCACGCCGCTGACGCGAAGCACATCTCCCTCTACGGCCTGGGCGCGCGCCTGAAGGAACTGCCGCGCGACCGCTCGATCTTCTGCATCTGCGCCAGCGGAAACCGCAGCCTCTCCGCTGCCGAGTACCTGCGACGGGAGGGCTTCGACGCCCGCTCCGTCGCCGGTGGCACGGCCGCGTGGGTGCTGCACCGCCTCCCCGTCGAGGCGTAACCCCGCCCGAGGACCTCGGGCACACCGAAGGAGACCGCCATGGAAATCGTGCAGTTCGTCGCGGATGCGCTGGGCGATGCGTCCTACCTCGTCGTGAGCGGGACGCAGGCCGCCGTCGTCGACCCGCAGCGGGACGTGCGGCCGTACCTGGCCGCCGCCCGCGCCCGCGGCGCGACGATCACCCACGTCTTCGAGACGCACGTCCACAACGACTACGTCTCCGGTGGCCCCGAACTCGCCGCCCTCGGCGCGCGCATCGTGGCGCCCGCAGACTCGGGCCTGCGGTTCCCGCACCAACCGGTCGCCGACGGCGACGAGGTGACGGTGGGCCGCGCCCGCCTCCGCGCGGTGCACGCCCCCGGCCACACGCACCACCACACCGCGTACCTCGCGGTGGACGAGGACGGCCAGGTGACGGCGGCATTCACCGGCGGATCGATCATCATCGGCGGTGCCGGGCGCTCCGACCTGCTCGGCCCGGACGAGACGGAGACGCTGACGCGCCTCCAGTGGGAGAGCGCGCAGCGGCTCCAGCACCTGCTCCCGGACCACTCCGAACTCCTGCCCACCCACGGCGCCGGCTCGTTCTGCTCGAGCAACTCGTGCAGCGGCGAGCGCCGCGCGACCCTCGCGGCGGAGCGCCCGAGGAACATCGTCCTCGCCAGCCCGGACTTCGAGACGTTCCGCGTGCTGCACCTGGCGAACCCGGCGCCGATCCCCGCCTACTACCGGCACATGGCGCCGCTGAACCGCCGCGGCCCACGCCTGTACGGCACGCCGCCCGTCCCGCCGCTCCAGTCGCCGGAGGGCCTGGAGGCGATCCGGCGGGCCGGCGCGCTCGTGGTGGACGTGCGCGACCGCCTCGCCTTCGCGCGTGCTCACGTGCCGGGCTCCCTCTCGCTGGAGGAGGGCGGCAACATGCTCGCCTTCGCCGGCTGGGCGGTGCCGTTCAACGCCGCCATGGTGCTGGTGACCGAAGACCGCGCACAGGCGGACCGCGTGGCGACCGACTTCTTCCGCATCGGCTACGAGGACATCCGCGGCGCGATGCCGTTCGAGGCGTGGGAGCACGCGTCGCGCCCCGCCGCCTCGCTGGACGCCGTCACCGTGGCGCAGGCGACGCGCCTGCTCGCCGAGGGCGCGCGCACGCTGGACGTGCGCTTCCAGAGGGACGTGGCGCTCCTGCCCGTCCCGGGCGCGGAACACCGCCCGTTCGACCTCGTCCAGGAGTGGGCGTCCGCGATCGAGGGCAACCCGCTCATCTTCTGCGGCGGCGGCAGCCGTGCCACCACCGTCGCGAGCATGCTGCAGGCGCGTGGCCTCTCTCCGCGCGTGCTGGTGGATGGCGGCGCTGCGGACCTGCTGGAAGCGGTCCCCGCGGGGACGCGCGCCTGACCATCCGGACGGGCCGCGGCCGCGTCCCTCGGCGGAGGCGTCAGCCCTCGACCGGTACGGGACGCGGCCGGCGGTTCGCCAGCACCATCCCGGCGAGGATCAGCGCGATCCCGGGGAGCAGCGACAGTTCGAGCCGCTCGTCCAGGATCGCCCACCCCCACGCGATCGCCGCGACCGGCGCGAGGTACGTGACGAGCGCGACCTGCGTCGCCTCCACGTTCTTCAGCAGCCAGAAGTAGATCATGATCGCGATCCCCTGACCGAGGAACGCGAGCGCGAGCGCGGACACCAGCACCCGGCTGCCCAGCGCGCCGAAGTCCGGCACCTCGCCGGCCGCGATGACCAGCGGCGTGAGCATCAGGAACGCGATCGTGTTCTGCGATCCCGCGAGCAGCGTGGAGTCCGCGCCCAGCAGCCGTCGTCGCGTCACCACCGCACCCGCGGCGTAGCCCAGCGTCGCCAGCACCACCGCCAGTTGCCCCTGCGTGCTCGCCGCGCGCACGTCCAGCGCGTCCGGGCCGATGATCACCGCGAGCCCGACGAAGCCCATCGCGACCCCACCGAGGCGCACCGGGGTCATCCGCTCCGCGGGCAGGAACAGCACGGACAGTACCGCCGCCCAGATCGGCGTGGCGCCGTTGAGGATCGCCGCCAGGTTGGAGGGGATCTCCTGCTCACCCCAGGGGATGAGCACCATCGGCGCGGCGCTTGCGAGGAGAGCGACGACCGCGACATCCCGCCAGTGGCCCGCCAGTCGCGGGATGCTCGGCCGGCGCACCGCCACCACGATCATGATCAGCAGCGCGCCGCCGCCGAGGCGTGTCCACCCGATCGCGGACGGGCTCATCTCCTCCAGCATCACCTTGATGAGCATGAAGGAGGCGCCCCAGATGAGCGCGAGCAGCACCAGCGCGGCAAGGTGGAGTGGACGCATGGGGAGGGACGATCGCTACCGCGCGGCCCGCGCGAGACCTGCCGTGAGCAGGTCGACACCGGAGTGCTTGCCCTCGACGACCGCTTCGACCTCGAACAGTTCGTGCGTGGGCCGGACGCCGGTCTTCGCGACGACCGGGCTCTCCGCGAGGTGGTCGATGACGGCCTGCGCCTGCTCGCGCTGCTCGAACAGATAGAGGGCGCCCCAGCGGCCGCTCTCCGTGCTGGAGATCCACGTCTTCTGGCGCAGCCCCGCCATCTGCTCGAAGCGCGGGATCGACTGCTCCTGCAGGTACGTGCGGAGTTCCTCGAACGTGGCGTTCGAGCCCTGCGAGAGGTCCCAGAGGACAAGGAGTGCGTGCATGCGCGGAGTGTAGGGACGCGTGGCCGGTGCGTCACCGGCCAATGTCACCCGCCGGGGAGCGAACCTGAGGCGTCCCCGTCAGACCTCGGCGCGCAGGTAGGCCGTGGCGAGGGAGTCGGCGTATTCGTTCCAGCGGGAGCCGTCGTGCGCCTTGATCCAGCGGATGTGCGCCAGCGGGCGCTCCTTCGCGAGCGCGTACGCCTCCTGCACGAGGTCGAGGTTCTTCACCTCGCCGTCGCGGCGCTTCCAGCCATTGCGCTCCCAGCCCTTCGCCCACTGGGTGAGGGTGTTCACCACCAGCTGGGAGTCCGTGTAGACGTCCATCTCCTCCGCCGGCCCCAGCATCCGCAGGCCGTGGATCATCGCCGTGAACTCCATGCGGTTGTTCGTGGTGTGCGGCTCCGCGCCGTGCTCCTGCGTCACCACCTCGCCGTTCACCACGTACACCACGCCCCAGCCACCCGGCCCCGGGTTGCCGGAGCAGGAGCCGTCCGTGAACACACCCGTCCGAGGCCCGGCGGTGAACCGTTCCAGCACCTGCCGCGTGGTGAGCAGCGCGCCCTGCGTCCCGGAGGCTCCCCGCCGCGGGGGGCCTCCGCTATTCCAGCGCGACACCGTTGTAGAGCATCACCGGGTCGCCCTCGAAGACGTCGCTCTCGAGGTTGGCGACGACCACGATTGGCCGGTCGGCGACGATCGCGGCGGAGCCGACCCAGCCGTCCGGCAGCTGCCGGTTCTCCCACTGGCGGAATGTCTGAGCGCCGCGCACCACCGTGGGGGCGGGCGGGAACAGCCCGTCCGAGAAGCGGCTGGAGTAGTAGATCACGTAGACGCTGGCGGCGGAGCCGTCCCACGTCTGCACGCGGAACCAGGAGTTCCAGCCCCGTGCACCGCCGAACGGCCCGTAGTTCTTGTTCACCACCGGCAACACCACCTGCCGGGACGCCTCGTCCGCCGTGAAGCCCCGGTAGTCCGCGAGCGATCCGTCCGAGGACGACCGCTGCACCACCACCGCCACCGGCGACACGGCCTGCATCCGCACCGTGCCGTAGAACGTGCTCGGCAGTTGCTCGCCCACCGGCAGGCAGGCGGCGATCCCCGTGCCGCGCTGGTCGCACGTGCGCGCGCCCAGGACCGTGATCGTCGACTCGCGCTCGTACGTGGAGCCGTCACCCGTGGTCCCCTGGAAGAGCAGGTTGACCTCGTTCGGGATGTTGGGCTGCTCGCTGACGATGCGGAAGCGCGTGGTGACGGTACTGGAGCCCTCCGTTGCGTTGCGGTCCACCATCGGCAGCAGCACCACCTGGCTCATCTCGTCCGAGCCGAGCGAGCGGTAGGAGGCGAGCCCCGCCGTCAGACGGCTGCGCGTGTCAACGACCACGGCGAGCTGCTGCGCGGCGGCGCTGACGCCGGTGCCCGTCGGCTGGGTCACCACCAGCGCCGCGCCATCGAACCCGAACGGCACCGGGAGCGACGTCTCGTCGCGCACCCACGACCCGCGCGGTGCGATCGCACGGCCGCCGCTCGGACAGGCCGGGGAGGGGGACGCGGGATCGATGGTGGGCGTGGAGCCGCCCTCCGCGTAGTAGAGGATCTGCACGCACGCCAGGGTGTCCTCGCTGGTGTTCTCCACCACGATGCGGGACACCTGGCCCACGCTGTTCACCACCCACGGCAGCGCGTGCCTCGCCGTGCCCGGGCCCAGCCGCAGCGCCTCACCCGCGATCTGGAACGTACCGTCGGTGCGCATGACGTCCCGAGCGAGGAGCGCGACGAACGGCTGGTCGGCGCTGACGAAGGCGGACCCGCGGTACCCCTCCGGCAGCGCGGCGAGCGTCTGCTGGAAGAAGGAGCGCCCGAAGCCGGGGCGGAGCGCGTCGCACGCCCCGGTGCGGGGACAGGCGTCCCCGGCGACCCGGGCGCCCTCGTTGTTGTAGAAGTCGATCTCGATGGAGGCGGGCGACTCGCCCACGTTCTGGATGCGCAGCCAGGAGTTCTCGTCGCGGAGGTCGACGACCTGCGCCACACCGGTGTCCCGGGAGAACACGAGCGCACCGAGCGCCAGGGCGAACAGGACGGCGAGCGCGGCACCCGAACGGGTACGCCACGGCCGCCAGCGGACAGCCGGCACGGGCCTCAGGCCTTTCATCCCCCGCCTCCGACCATCCTAGACCACCGGGACGGCCCCGGGCGACCCGCCGCCGGGGGCGTCTCGCTCGCAACGAGGGCCGGTGCTACGATTCGGAACCCGGCCGAACGCCGGGGTTCTTCTCGGGGTGTAGCTCAGCTTGGCAGAGCGCTTCGTTCGGGACGAAGAGGCCCGCGGTTCAAATCCGCGCACCCCGACCACTCACTTCCCGTCAGGCATCGCTCCACCGGCCGCCCGCAGGGCGTCTTCGCGTTGTGCCCGGATCCCGGGCGACGGCCGCTCCACGCCCACCAGCACCCGCGCCCCCCACGGCCACACCCGGCCGAGGGCGACCACGAACGCCAGGCTCGCGCCCGCGCCGACCACGAACAGGCCCAGCATGAGCCGCACGTAGTCCTCGGCGAGCACGGTGTCGGAGACGACCCGGTCGGAGAGCCAGCCGACGAAGTACGGCTTGTGCACCAGGTACAGCGCGAACGCGTACGGCGCGAGCCACGCCGCACCCCGCGCCGCCCTCGCCACCGCCGGGAGCTCCGAGGTGAGCGCGCGCCGCGCGACGGCCGGCCACACGAAGAGCGACGCCGCGCTGAACGTGAACACGGTGACACCGAAGTACGACTGCGGCGTGTAGCCCTGCGCGCCGTAGCCGTACAGGTACACCGCCGCCGCCAGCACCATCACCAGGCTCGCGACCAGCGTGACCGTCCGAGGCCAGCGCAGGCCCGGCCACCGCCGCGAAGCCGCCATCCCCATCGCGAAGAAGCCGCACCACACCAGCGGGTTCCGGTAGGCGACGATCGCGAACGTCCCGCTGAGCGTCTGCTGCTCGTACCACGCGGTCGTCACCGCGCTCACCACGACCGCGACCACGGCGACACGCGTGAGGATCGAGGCGGGAGCCCGGAGCCAGCCATAGGCCGCCACGGTCAGCGTCACCAGCACCACGAGGTAGTAGAACTGCCCGCTGATGTCGAAGAGCAGGTACGCCTCGATCAGGTCGCGGCTCAGGCCGCCGGCGCGCCACGCCTCCCACGCGAGCGCCAGCGTCAGCCACGTCAGCCCCGGCACCAGGACGCGACGTGCCCGCTTCGAGGCGAACGACAGGAATCCTCGGGCCGTGGCGCGCGTGACCAGGACGCCGGAGATGAACAGGAACACCGGCACGGCGCCGTGCGCGAGGAGGTGGGTGACGCGGAGGAACCAGCCCTCCCACTCCGGGCTGGAGGCCCAGCCGCTGAAGTAGACGTGCAGGTACATCACCCACAGGATCGCCGCGCCGCGCATGACATCGAGTTCCGGCAGGAACATCGGGGAGCGCGGGCCGGCGCCGGGGGTGATCGTCACCGATCGACCATCCGCCCGCGGAGCCGTGCGTTCAAACCGCGCGGCGCACGCTAGCATCCATGCATGGCCACCCGACCCGTCATCCTCATCGCGCGCGCCGAGGCGATCACCGGCGAACGGTGGGAGGAGTACGCCGAGCGCATCGCGGACGCCGGCGGCGATCCCGTCGCGCTGGAGACCGGGGGCGGCCCGGCCGCGCTCCCGGCGCACGCCGGCATCCTCCTCACCGGCGGCGTCGACATCGACCCGGCGCGCTACGGCGCGCCTCGATCCGAGCGGGTCGCCGAGGTGAACCCGGCGCGCGACGAGGCAGAGGTCGCGCTCGTGCAGCACGCGTTCGAGGGCGGCGTGCCGCTGCTGTGCATCTGCCGGGGCATGCAGGTGTTGAACGTCGCACGCGGCGGGTCGCTCCTCCAGCACCTCGAAGCACGCGACCCGCACCGGGCCCGGCGCGGCGCGGACGGCGTCAGCATCGACTCCGGCTGGCACGAGGTGACCGTCACGCCCGGCTCGCTCCTCCACGCCCTCACCGGGCGCGAGGCGCTGCGGGTGAACTCCCGCCACCACCAGGCCGTGGAGCCGGCGCGGCTGGCGTCCGGCCTGCGCGCCACCGCAGCGGTCGATGGCGTCGTCGAGGCGCTGGAGGCGCCGGGGCACCCGTGGCTCCTCGGCGTGCAGTGGCATCCGGAGCGGGCGGAGATGGCGGCCGACCCGGCGCTCGCCGCCGGTTCGCTCCCCCTCTTCGAGGCGTTCGTGGAGGCCGCGGCGCGGCGCTCCGGGGAAGGCGGCGACTGATGGGCAACGTGGAACCCGCGGAGCCGGTGCAGCCGGACGGGCCGTTCCTCTACTTCGCCTTCGGCTCCAACCTGGACGCGGAGCGTCTACGCATGCACGCCCCCAGCGCGCGCCTCGTCGCCCCCGCCCGGCTGGAGGGCTACCGGCTGGGCTTCACCATCGAGTCGAAACGCTCGTGGCTGGGCGGCGTGGGCGACATGGTGGGCGCGCCCGGCGAGACCCTCTGGGGGGCGCTCTGGATCATCGACGCCGCCGAATCGCACGGCCTCGACGAGCAGGAGGGCGTCTTCCGCGACCCGCCCGCGTACCGGCGGGTGACGGTGGAGGTGACCACCGCCGCCGGGGACGTGGTTCGGTGCCGCTCCTACCGCGTGGCACACCCCGACCCGCAGGGCTTCCTGCCGTCGCCCGCCTACCGCGACACGGTCGTGCGTGGGGCGCGCGCTATCGGCTTGCCGGAGGCGTACATCGCGCGCCTCGCGGCGCTGCCGGACAACGGGCGTCAGGGCGGCGTCGCGCACTAACGCGCGGGCGGCGGCTCCAGCGGGAACGTCGCGACGAAGGTGGAGCCCTCGCCCGGGATCGATTGGACGTCCAGGCGTCCACCCATCGCCTCGATCAGCCGTTTCGTGATCGGCAGGCCCAGGCCGGTGCCCTCGCCCGTGCGCCCCTTCGACCGCCAGTACGGCTCGAACAGGTGCGGCAGGTCGTCCGGGTCGATCCCCGGCCCGGTGTCGCGCACCGACACCTCGATGCCCTCCGGCACCGCCCGCGCCCGCACCGCCACCTCGCCCTGCGCCGTGAACTTGACCGCGTTCCCAATGAGGTTCGTCAGCACCTGCCGGAACGACCGTGCGTCCACCGTCATCGCGGGGGGCGAGGCGGCGACCTGCGCGTAGACGGTGACCTCCGGCCGAGCGAGCGACCGCAGGCCGTCCACGACCCGCTCGATGATCTCGCGCGGGTCGTGCTCCTCCGGCGCGAAGTCCCAGCGCCCCGCATCGATCCGCCCGAGGTCGAGGAGGTCGGAGATGATCGCGGCCAGGTGACGGCTGGAGACCAGCACGTCCTCCAGCGCCTCCCGCTGATCCTCGTTCAATTCGCCCATCTGGCCGGCGCTCAGCAATTGCGCATAGCCCAGGACCACGTTCAGTGGCGTCCGCAGTTCGTGGCTGAGGGTGGAGAGGAACTCCTGCCGCTGCAGCGCCACCCGCTGCAACTCCTCGTTCCGCTCGCGCAACTGCTCCGTCGCCTCCGCGACCTGCTCCGCGAGGTGCTCCGAGAGCGAGCGCTGCACCTCCAGCGCCTCCGCGACCGCGACGGCGGCCGAGGCGACCGTGGCAAGTTCCGCCAGCAGCGCCTCGTCCTCCTCGGTGTAGTCGCCTTCGACGCGGTCCGAGAGCTGGATCAGGCCGATCGCCGTGCCTTCCGGCCCTCGCAGCGGCGCCGCCAGCCAGCCACGCATGGGGGGGTGGGCATCCTTCGCCGTGCCGAAGCCGCGCCACCCCGCGTGCGCCTCCAGTTCTGCCTGTGTCATGCGGAAGGTGCGGTTCGCCTCCATGACACGCCGGTAGATCCCGCTGCCGTCCAGCGGCATCTCCCAGTCCCGCCATGCGGCGTACCGGTCCGACAGGTAGACAACGTGCCGTGACGTCCAATCGCGCGTGTCGATGATCGAGGTGATCGACTGGTGGGACGGGATCACGGTGCGGACGACGTCGGTCAGGATGCGCAGCCGGTCCATCACCGTGGCGACGCTGTTCACCTCCATCGCCGCCGCGACGAGCGACTCCAGGCGCGCCGTCTGCGCTTCCCGCGCCGCCCGCTCGCGCTCCTCGCGCGCGACGTCCTCCGTGACGTCGCGATGCTCGACCAGCAGCCCCTCCACGCGGCCGTCACGGGTGAGCGTCGTCACCGTGCGGTCGACCCAGACGGCGTGCCCGTCACGGTGCAGCAGACGCGTGCGGTACCGCGAGGGTGCGTCACCGCCCTGCCGGCGCCGCGTGCCGAACTCCAGGTTGCGCTCGATCTCCTCCGGGTGGATGCGCCGCTCCGGGGGCAGCGTCATGAACTCATCGAGGGTGTAGCCGAGCATCGCCGCCATCGCGGGGTTGGCGTAGACGGGCTGGCGGTCGTAGTCCGTGATCCAGACGCCGTTCTGCAGCGTGTCCAGGATGCGCTCGACCCGCTCCCGCTCCGCGCGCTGGATCGCCGCCTCGCGCTCCTCGGCAAGCACGCGGTCCGTGATGTTCACGTTCTCCAGCAGGATCAGGCCGTCCAGGCCGGCGCCGCTGAGCATGCGTGAACTGCGCTCCACCCACACCGCACTGCCGTCCCGGTGCAGCAGCCGCACGCGGTACCGGTTGGGGAGATCCTCACCCGCGACGCGCTGGTCCAGCATCGTCCGCATCCGGTCCAGGTCGAGCGGGTGGATGCGCGCGTCGATCGGCAGCGCCACGTACTCCGCCGGCGTATAGCCGGTCATCTCCGCCATCGCCGGGTTGCAGTACACCACGGCGCCGCTCGCCTCGATGATCGCGATGCCGCTCTGGAAGGAGTCGAGCAGGGTGCGCAGCCGCTCCGTCTCCTCCCGCTGCGCCGCCGCCTCCCGCTCCGCGAGCCGCACCTCCTCCGTCACATCGCGATGCTCGACAAGGACGGCCGGCGCCTCGCCGGGCGACGAGATCAGCGTGGCGGACCGGTCGACGACGATCGCACTGCCGTCCTTCCGCACCATGCGGATCCGGTAGTGATCCGGGACCGGCTCGCCGGCGGCACGCAGCGCTGCGTACGTGGCCACGCGCTCGCGATCATCGGGGTGGATGAACTGGAACGGCTCTCCGGAAAGGAACTCCTCAACGGTGTACCCCAGCATTTCCGCCATGGCGGGGTTGCCGAAGCGAGGCGAGCCGAGGAGGTCATAGATCGCCACGCCGCCACCCCCGCTTCGCCCGTCAGGACGGACACGGAACGGCTGACCCAGACGGTGTGGCCGTCCCGGTGCACCAGGCGGACGCGGTACTGGTCGGGCGCGGGAAGCCCTGCCCGGCGAAGCCGCCCGAACTCCTCCACCCGCGCGCGGTCCGCCGCCGCGACGTGGTCGAGGATCGGGCGCGCCATGAACTCCTCGATGGTGTAGCCCAGCATCGAGGCCATGGCGGGGTTGCAGAACAGGGTGCGGCCGGCGTTGTCACGGATGGTGACGCCCACGCGGAACGTGTCGAGGAGGCGCCGGAGCCGCGCCGTCTCCGCCTGCTGCGCCGCCGCCTCACGCTCCGCGCGCTGGAGTTCCTCGGTCACGTCGCGGTTCTCGGCGAGCGCGCCGATGATCCGGCCCTCCGCGGTCAGCGTGGAGACGCGGCGCTCCATCCACACCACGTGGCCATCCCGGTGCAGCATGCGGACGCGGTAACTGTCCGGTTGCTCCTCGCCGCGCATCCGGCCCAGCACCATCTCGCGGATCCAGGGCAGGTCATCCGGGTGGAGGCGCTGCTCCGCGGTCAGCGCGCGATACTCCTCCACCGTGTACCCGAGCATTGCCGCCATGGAGCGGTTGACGAAGGTGGCCTGTCCCGCCGTGTCCGTGATCACAATGCCGCTCTGGAACGAGTCCACGAGCCGCTCCAGGCGGGCGATCTCCGCCAGGTGCGCGGCGCGTTCCGCCTCCTCCCGCGCCACGTCCGCGGACACGTCCCGGTGCTCCACGAGGATGCCGGCGAACTGGTCGCCGCGCCGGAGCACGGTGATCGACCGGTCGACCCAGACCGTGCGGCCGTCCCGGTGGAGCAGCCGCGTGCGGTACTGCGTTGGCGCCTCTCGACCGGCGATGCGGGCCTCCGTGTAGCCCCGGATGCGGTCGACTTCGTCCGGATGGACCCGACGCTCGATCGACAGGTCCAGGAACTCATCCACGGTGTACCCGAGTATCGCCGCCATCGCGGGGTTCGAATAGAAGGCGTGCCCGAAGTTGTCGATGATCCAGATGCCGTTCTGGGAGTTGTCCAGGATCGTGCGCAGGAACGCCTCGCGACCGTGCAGCCCACCCACGGCATCGGACGGCGGCAGCACTTCGTGGAAGACCGACACGTAGCGAGCAGGCTCGCCGGGGACGTCCGGCAGGCGGCCCAGGGTCGCCTCCAGCGGGATGCTGGTCCCGTCCTTCCGCAGCCGCCGCCCGGTGACGGACTGCACCGCGCGTCCGGACTCCAGGAACCCCAGGCGTGTCGCGCGCGTGTCGTCGCGCTCGTCCGGCGGGACGATGTCGTTCGGCGCCATCGCCAGGAGTTCCTCGCGCGTGAAGCCCAGCAGGTCGCAGAGGGCGCGGTTGACCTCCACGATGCGGCCGCTGGCATCCGCGACCATGACCCCTTCCGGGAGCAGGTCCAGCGTGTCGCGGTCCGGGAGCGGGGCGGGGAACTCCATACGCTGACGGGCCTCGGCAGTTCAGCCGCAATTCAGATGTGCATCTTAGGCAGCACATAGAGAGTTGCGAAGGGACTAAGGTACGCGCCACCAATGCCAGGCATCGTGTCAGAGATCGACGGTGCGTGGCGTCAGACTGGGAGCGCAGATGGCCGGGAACACCCCGCGCCCACCTCGAGGCGACAGGACCCCCGGGTGGCAGGGAGCGCTGTCGCGCGCCCACGCGACGCTCACCCAGGCGCGCGCACATCGCGATCAGGACCGCGTGCGGCGGGCGGTAGCCCACCACCTCGCCGAGGTGGACGCAGCGCAGACCGGCATCTTCGTCGCGGGGATCAACGGTTCCTACCTGCTGGTGAACGCCTCGCTCTGCGCCATGACCGGCTACACCCGTGACCAGATCATGGCGCTGCCGTCATGGGACCTCATCGCACCGAGCGAACGCCCGCGCGTGGCCGCGATCCGCAGCGCGCGCGTGAGCGGGCAACCCGCGCCCACCGAGTACGAGACGGCGCTGATCTCCCGCACCGGCGAGATGATCCCCGTCATCGCCCGCTCCCATCTGCTGCGTGACGACGCCGGCGCGATCGGCGTGATGGTGGAGGTCGTGGACCTTCGCGGCCTGCGCCAGGCACAGCAGCGCGGCCTCCACCTCACGGAGGTCCTGGACCGGCTCGCCACGGCCTCCCCGGTGCCGATCGTCGTCACGGACGCGGAGTGGCGCGTCGAACTCTGGAGCCCCGCCGCGGAGCGGCTCTTCGGCTGGCCCGCCGCAGAGGTCGTGGGCCGCGTCCTCCCCGTCCTGTCGGATGCGCGCCGGCGTGCCGTCACGCGCAGCCTGGCGGAAGTGCGCACGGACGCACCCGTCGCCATCGCCGGGGAGCCGGCGACACGCAGTGACGGACGCGCCACACCGGTCGACCTCCATGCCTCTGCCACCCTGCAGGACGGCGCCGTCACGGGCTACGTCCTCGCGTTCGAGGACGTCGAGGATCGCGCGGAGGCACACCGCGCGCAGGCGCTGGAGCGCGTACGCGACCGCTTCCTCCAGACCATGAGCCACGAACTGAGGACGCCCCTGCATGCCATCCTCGGCTTCGCGCAACTCCTGGACGATGGCATCTCCGGCCCGCTGAACCGCGACCAGCGCGACCACGTGCGTGACATCCGGGACGCCGGCCGCCGGCTGCTCTCGCTCGTCAACGACATCCTCGATGTCGCATCGCTGGACCTCGGCGCGTGGCGGTCGACGCCGGAGCCGCTGGATCTGGCTGGGCTCGCGGCGGACGTGCTGGAGGAGATGCGGCACACGGGGGACGTGCGTGACCTCGCCCTCAGGCTGGACGCACCGGCGCCCGTGGAGGTCGCCGTGGACGCGCGCTCCGCGCGGCTGGTGCTCCTGCACCTGCTCGCGAACTCCGTGCAGTTCACGGACCGCGGTGCCGTCACGGTCACCGTCCGCGCGGAGTCACCGGGCGCGGTAATCACCGTGGCCGACACCGGCATCGGCATCGACCCTCGCGACCACCGAAGGCTCTTCGACGACTTCGTGCAGTTGCGCCAGCGGGCCGGCCGCCTCCCCACCGGCACCGGCCTCGGCCTCCCGCTCGTGCGCCGGCTCCTTGACCAGATGGGCGGCACGATCGAGGTCGCATCCACGCCCGGGGTTGGCTCCACCTTCACGGTGCGCCTCCCCGCGAGCGCACCGGCGTGACCGGCCGGTCGGGTATGCTCCGCCCGTGACCACGCAGCCGCCCCCCTCGCCTCGCGCCAGCATCCTCGTCGTCGAGGACGATGAGCGCGGCCGGCGGCTGCTGGAGGTGGTCCTGCGCCAGCAGGGGCACCAGGTCACCACCGCCCCGGACGCCGCCACCGCGTTCAACCTGATGGCGTCACAGACGTTCGACCTGATGACGCTCGACCTCGGACTCCCCGACCTCGGCGGCATGGATGTGGTCGCGCACGTGCGCGAGCAGAGCGACCTGCCGGTGGTGGTGGTGACGGGCCGCAGCGACCTCGCAGACGTGGTGACAGCGCTGAGCGCCGGGGCGGACGACTACATCGTGAAGCCGGTGAACCCGGCCGAACTCACCGCCCGCATCGCCGCGCTGCTCCGTCGCGCCGCACCCCGCCGCGAGGCGGAGGTGAACACCTACCGAGATGCGGAGGTGACCGTGGACTTCCACACCAACGAGATCCGCGTCGCCGACCGCCGGAACACGATGAGCGACACCGAGCGACGCCTGCTCCACCTGCTCGTCAGCAACGCCGGGCGCGTCCTCACGCACGACGACATCCTCCGCCGCGTCTGGGGCCAGGGGTACGAGGATGCGATCGCGAACCTCCACGTGTACGTGAACCAGTTGCGCCGGAAACTCGAGCCCGTGCCGTCCGAGCCTCGTTACATCGAGACGCACCGGGGCGTCGGCTACCGCTTCGTCACGACCCCGGACGGCGTCCTCTCCTGAACCTCGCGCCGCGCCCCGGGAACCGGCGCGACGCTCGCAGCGTCACATCTTCTGACCCTGCCCTACCCGGGCAGCATTCGCACGCCCCAGGAGGCCACCCATGACCCGACCACGACTGCTGATCGCCGCGGCCGCCGGCCTCGCACTCATCCTTTCCGCCTGCTCGTCCGAGGCCGAGCCCACCCCCACCGGGTCGACCTCGACGCCCCAGGCAGCGGCGACGGCCACCACCGCGCCCGCGGAGACGCCCGCGGAGACGGCCACCGAAGCGCCATCGAGCCCGACGGCGCCTCCGGCGACCCCGGTCGCCGCGTGTGACGCGCTCGACCCGGTGCTCGCGGAGGCCTCGTTCGTCCTCGTGACTTCGGCCGTCGCCGGGCAGCCGCTCGCGGCCGGCGACACGATCGAGGGCTGCTCGCGCACCTTCGAGTCGCAGGTCGACTGGATGCTGGAAGACCGGGAGGGCAACGTCGTCGCCTCCGGGTTCACGATGGGCGGCGGGGTGGATGGCGCGGGCGCGTTCACGTTCGTGCTGGACGCCTACACCGTCGCCGAGCCGCAGGTCGGCCATCTGGTCGTGGCCGCCCCGGACCCGTCCGGTGGCGAGGGCTTCCCGCCCTCCACGCACCGCATCCCCGTGGTGCTGTTGCCATAACGACACGCTGACAGCGCCCTCGGGCGCCCTCGTTCGAGCCGGGCCGCGCTGGTAGAATCAGACCTACCCAGCACGTCCCGGCTCGACCGTTTGTACGCGTCGCCAGCGCGAAGGGCCTGTCATGGTCAACGAGACCCCGGATCGCGTTCAGCCCCGTCGCGTCGAAGACGAGATGCGGGCGTCCTACCTCGACTACGCGATGTCGGTGATCGTCTCGCGGGCGCTCCCGGACGTCCGGGACGGCCTGAAGCCGGTGCAGCGCCGCATCCTCTTCGGGATGCAGGAACTGGGCGTGGGCCCGACCTCCGCCTACAAGAAGTCCGCCCGCATGGTGGGCGAGGTGATGGGCAAGTTCCACCCCCACGGCGACAGCGCGATCTACGACGCGCTGGTGCGCATGGCGCAGGACTTCTCCATGCGCTATCCGCTCATCACTGGCCAGGGCAACTTCGGCAGCATCGACGGCGACCCGCCGGCGGCCATGCGATACACCGAGGCGCGCCTGGCGCCGCTGGCGATGGAACTCCTCGCCGACATCGACCGGAACACGGTCAACTTCTACCCGAACTTCGACGACTCCCTCACGCAACCGGAGGTCCTCCCGGCGCGCCTCCCGAACCTGCTGCTCAACGGCTCCGCGGGTATCGCCGTGGGCATGGCGACGAACATCCCGCCGCACAACCTCAATGAGATCTGCGACGTGGTCACCCACCTCATCGACCACCCGGACGCGACGGTGGACGAGGTGTTCGAGGCTGGGCTGATCCACGGCCCGGACTTCCCGACCGCGGGCATGATCTTCAACCGCGCCGAAATCCTGGAGGCATACCGCACGGGGCGCGGCCGGATCATCATGCAGGCGCGCATGGAGGTGGAAGAGACCAAGAACGGCCGCAGCCAGATCGTGGTGACGGAACTCCCGTTCCAGGTCAACAAGGCCACCCTGATCGAGCGCATCGCCGACCTCGTGCGGCAGAAAAAGATCGAGGGCATCTCCGACCTCCGCGACGAGTCCGACCGTCACGGCATGCGCATCGTGATCGAGATGTCGCGGAACGCGACCTACCGCTCCGTGCAGAACCAGCTCTACAAGCACACGGCACTGCGCTCCTCGTTCGCCGTGAACATGCTGGCGCTTCACAACGGCCAACCGCGCACGCTCAGCCTGGTGGAGGCGCTGAGCGCCTTCATCGACCACCGGCGCGAGGTCATCCGCCGCCGCTCGGAGTTCGACCTGGAGAAGGCGCGGGACCGCGCGCACATCCTCGAAGGTCTGCTCAAAGCGCTGTCGCTCCTGGACCTCGTGATCCAGACGATCCGCGCGTCCGCCTCCGCGGAGGCGGCGAAGGCCGCGCTGATGGGCAACCCGTTCGACCTCAGCGACCGGCAGGCTCAGGCGGTGCTGGACATGCAGTTGCGCCGCCTCGCGCAACTGGAGTCACAGCGCATCCAGGCCGAGTACCAGGAGTTGATGGAGTTCATCGCCTACCTCGTCGACCTGCTGGAGCACCCCGAGAAGATCGACGCGCTCATCAAGGTCGACTGCGCCGAACTGAAGGAGAAGTACGGCGACGCCCGCCGCACGCAGGTCTTCAGCGCGGCCGTGGACGACATCTCGGAGGAGGACCTGGTCGCCCACCAGCAGGTGGTCGTGACCGTCTCCGACCGCGGCTACATCAAGCGCGTGCCCCTCACCACCTACCGCGTCCAGCGGCGCGGCGGCCGAGGCATCACCGGCCAGACCGTGCGCGAGGAAGACGCCGTCCGTCACCTCACCGTCTGCGACACGCACGACTCGCTGCTGCTCTTCACGGACAGCGGCAAGGTCTTCTCGCTCAAGACCTACGAGGTGCCGGAAGCCTCCCGCACCGCTCGAGGGATCCCGGTCGTGAACCTCGTGTCGATGGAGGCGGGCGACCGGGTGACCGCGGTGGTCGCCGTGGGCGACTTCAACCGAGACTCCATGCTCCTGGTCACGGAGCGCGGCATCGTGAAGCGCACGCCGCTCAAGGAGTTCGAGTCCGTCCGCCGCCCCGGCCTCATCGCCATGCGACTGGACGAGGGCGACCGCCTGGTGGAGGCGCGCCCGGCGTCCGAGTCCACGGACGCGATCATCGTCTCCTCGGACGGCCAGGCGATGCGCTTCCGCGCCGGCACGCTCCGCGTCGCCTCCCGCGCCTCCGGCGGCGTGCGCGGCATGAACCTGCGGGACGACGCGAGCGTGATCGGCCTCCTGATCGCGGACGACGGCGACGACCTGCTGGTCGTCTCCGAGCGTGGCATGGGCAAGCGCACCCCGGTCGACGAGTACCCGACGAAGGGGCGCGGCGGCAGCGGCGTCCTCACCTTCCGGGTCACCTCGAAGAGCGGACCGTTGGCCGTGGCGCGCATGGTGCGCGCCGACCACCAGCTCATCCTCGTGTCGCAACAGGGCATCGTGATGCGCACCTCCGCCGGCTCCATCAGCCAGCAGGGGCGCTCCACCCAGGGCGTCCAGGTGATGAACGTGGGGAACGACGACCGCGTCGCCTCGGTCGCCCGCGTCGACCAGGCCGAAGGCCCGGACGAGGGCGATGAGGCGGAGACCGGCGTGCAGGCGGAGCTGGAGCCGGGCGCCCCGGCGTAAGCCCGGCGTCCCGGCCTACACTCTGAGGGTGCCGCACTCACTGGACAGCCTCGGCGAGTTCTCACTCATCGACCGCATCGTGTCGCGGCTGGGTGAGTCCGCGGCGCGCGACATCCTCGTCCCACCGGGGGACGACGCGGCAGCCTGGCTGCCCGAGGCGGGGGCGACCGTCGCCACCATCGATGTCCTGACGGAGGGCACCCACTGGCGGCGCGACACCATGTCGCTGGCCGATGCCGGCTGGCGCGCCGTCGCCGCGAACGTCTCGGACCTCGCCGCCATGGGGGCCACACCCAGCATGCTCCTCGCCGGCATCACCCTGGGCCCCACCCTGACCGTGGAGGACGTGGACGCGCTCGCGGAGGGCATCGCCGGCGCGTGCCGCGCGCACCACGTCCACGTCGCCGGCGGCGACATCGTGCGAGGCGAGACCACCGCCATCAGCATCGCCGCGTACGGCGTCGCGCGGATGCGCCGCGACGGCACCCCCGCGCTCCTGCGTCGCGGCGGCGCGCGCCCCGGCGACCGCGTCGCCGTCAGCGGCACCCCCGGCGCGAGCGCCGCCGGCCTCGCGCTGATCGAGGCGGGGCGGGCGAACCTCCCGGCCGCGGAGCCGCTGCTGCGGGCCCACCGCCGTCCACGCGCCCGCGTAGCCCTCGGCCAGTCCGCCGCGGCGGGCGGCGTCGCCTGCGGCATGGACATCTCGGACGGCCTGCTACAGGACCTCGGCCACATCGCAGACGCCTCGCGCTGCGGCATCGAGCTCGCGGCGGCCACGCTGCCGCTGGCCCCGGCCGCCGTCAGCCTGCTCGGGCACGAGGCGGCGCTGGACCTCGCGCTCGGCGGGGGGGAGGACTTCGAACTGATCCTCTGCGGCCCGGAGGGCATCCTCCGCTCGCTCGACCGTGCCGACCTGCCGGTCACGTTGATCGGCCGCGTCGTCGCCAACCACCCGGGCGAGGTCATCGTCCTCACGGAGGATGGCAGCACCTACGAGCCACCCTCCCGTGGCTGGGACCAGTTGAAGCCGGCGCACTCCGCCCGATGAACACCGCCAACCGCGCGACGTACACGACGGCTGGCGTCGCACAGACGCGCGCCCTCGGGCGGCGGCTCGCGCGGCTGCTCCGTGCGGGCGACGTGGTGCTACTGCAGGGGACGCTGGGCGCCGGCAAGACCGCGCTCGCGCAGGGCGTCGGTCAGGGGCTGCGCCTCGATACGCCGGTCACCTCGCCCACGTTCGTGCTCATGACCCGGCACGAGGGCGCCCTGCGCCTCTACCACGCGGACCTCTACCGCCTCACCGACCCGGCCGAGGTCGAAGACCTGGCGCTGGAACAGCAAGCCGCGGACGGTGTGCTGCTCATCGAGTGGCCGGAGCGTGGCATCGAGGTCCTCCCGGCGGAGCACCTCCTCGTGGTGATCGACCTCGTGGAGGGCGCACCGAAGGAGCGACGCATCACCATCGTCGCCAGCGGAGAGCGGTACCGCCGCATCCTGGACGGGCTGGGCGCGCGTGGCTGATCACCCTCCCCGGTCGCTCGACCTCGGCATCGACACCGCCTCGGACGATGTGTCGCTCGCGCTGCTCGATGCCGCCGGCCAGGTGGTGGCGGAGGCTGCGTGGCGCGTCAGCCAGACCGTCGCGCTCGAACTGCTCGCCGGCCTGGACGCGCTGCTCGAGCGCGCCGGGGTCGAGCGCGGGCAGATCGGGCGCATCGCCGTGAATGCGGGGCCCGGCCAGTACGGGCAGGTCCGCACCGGCATCGCCACCGCGCAGGGCCTCGCGCTCGGGCTGGACGTCCCGCTCGCTGGCATCGACCGGCTGGAGGCGGACGCGTGGAGGCACATAGCGGCGGGCACGACGGTCGTGGCCGTCCACGACGCCGGCCGCGCCGGCATCGCCTGGGCCGCCTACGTCGACGCCGGCCCGAACACCGCGCCGCGGGCGCTCGTCGAGGCACGCCTCGACGCGCCGGAGGTCGCCGCCCGCGAGGCGCCCCGCCCGGCCCTCTGGTGCGGCGAGCGCACGCCCACGCTGGAGGCGGCGCGAGACGCTGAGGGCCGGAGCGGCGACACTGTGGCGGGGCCAGCGGCGGCGTCTCGTGCGGTGGCGCTGGTGCGCCTCGCACGGTGGCACGGGGCCTTCGGCGATCCGGCCAGGGTGGATGCGCGCTATCTGCGCCCGCCCTCCATCACCCCGCCGCGCCCGCGCGTCTGATCCACCACGTCACACATACGACCGAGGAGACTGAGATGGCCGACATGGAACGCACCCTGATCCTGGTGAAGCCGGACGCGATGCAGCGCGGGCTGGGCTTCGAAGTCCTCCGCCGGCTGGAGCAGCGCGGCCTGAAGCCGGTCGCCGTGCGCCTGCTGCAGGTGGACGAGGCGCTGGCGAAGCGCCACTACGGCGAGCACGAGGGCAAGCCGTTCTTCCAGGGCCTGGTCGACTACATCACCAGCAGCCCGATCCTCGCCGCCGTCTTCGAGGGGCCGAATGCCGTGGCCGCCGCCCGCCAGACGATGGGCGCCACCCGCCCGACCGAGGCCGCACCCGGCACGATCCGCGGCGACCTGGGCGTGGAGATCGGCCGCAACCTGGTCCACGGCTCGGACAGCCCCGCCTCCGCCGAGCGCGAGATCGGGATCTTCTTCGAGGGCCAGACCATCGCCTCCTGGGGCCGCGACACGGACCGCTGGGCGTTCGAACTGTAAGACTCGTTCACGGTTCAAGAACTGTTACGGGCGCCTGAGAGGGCGCCTGTAACGCATTCACCCCGGCTTAACCTGCTCACCCCGCAGGCTCTACCCGGATTCACTCAGTCCGGCCTACGGGACAGGAACGCTCCGGCGCACCATCAGCCGTATCGAATCGCACGACACGCGTTGGCCCCCCGTCCGGAGTCGCTCCCATGGTTGAGCTGCCTCACTCCCCTCAGTCCGAACGCACCGCCCCATCAACGCCCCAGGAGGGACGCCGCCGAGACCTCCACCGCGAGGCCGTCCGCGCACTGGTCGAGGTCGCACCCGCGCTCGGCGCTGCGGTCACCCTCGAACGGCTGAACAGCGAGGGACGGGCGATCGGCGAAACGGCGCGATTGCGCCTGCTCGAGGCCGTGGCGGTGCTGCGTGAGGTGGTAGACGAAGACGAGGACCACGAGGCGGCCGACCGCCGGATCGCGGTCGCGGCCGGTGACGCCCGCGTGGCCGCCGCCGCCGTGCTCGTCGCGGTCGAGGTGCACCGGCGGCGGGCAGCCCGCCAGCCATAGGCCGGCGCTACTGGATGCGCACGACTTCCTGCGCGCGACGCCACAGGCCTTCGAGGTTGTAGTAGACGCGCGACTCCACCGAGAACAGGTGGATGATGACGCCGTTGCCCGCGTCGACCAGGATCCAGCCCTCGTCCGCGCTGCCCTCCACGCTCGCGTTCTCGCCGTGCTGCGTCGCGCACACGTCCACCGCGTCCACCAGCGCGCGAGCCTGGCGGATGTTGTCCGCGGTGGCGATCACGAAGAAGTCGGCGAAGGCGGCGAGGCGGCTCAGGTCCAGCAGCACCACGTCCGAGGCCTGCCGGTCCACCAGCACATCGATCAGGTCGTGCGCGTAGTCCGCAGCCTCCGCGGGGGCGAGGGAAGGCGCGTCCGCGGCCTCCACCAGCGCTGGCGTGTCCGCGTCGTCGATGTGCACATCCTGCTCGATGCTCAGACCGGACTCCCGTCCCATGCGCCCGGCGGGTGCGGTGCGCGGACTCCGAGTATAGGGCACACTGGGTGATGGACCGGCGCGCATGTTCGCGCGCCCGTGGAGGTCTCCCCGGTGCCGGAACGCGTCCTCGTCGCCATGTCGGGCGGAGTCGACTCCGCCGTCGCCGCCGCGCTCCTGCACCGCCAGGGGTATGACGTGGTGGGCGTGACGCTGCGCCTCTACACGGAGGCGGACGGCGCTGCGCTCTCCTCCGGTCGCACCTGCTGCGGCATTGAGGATGTCGCGGACGCGCGCGCCGCCGCGCAGGCGATCGGCATCCCGCACTACACGCTGAACATGGAGCGCGAGTTCGAACGCGACGTGATCTCCGCGTTCGTGGACGCGTACGCCAGCGGTCGCACCCCGAACCCCTGCCTGAACTGCAACCAGTACGTGAAGTTCGACACCCTGCTCCAGCGCGCGCTCGCGATGGGCGTCGACCGGCTCGCCACGGGCCACTACGCCCGCGTGGAGCGCGACGGCGACCGCTTCCGGCTGCGCACGGCCGTGGATGCGGACAAGGACCAGTCGTACGTCCTCTACACGCTCGGGCAGGAGGCGCTGAGCCGCACGCTCTTCCCGCTCGGCGGCCTCACCAAGCCGGAGGTCCGCGCCATCGCCCGCGAGGCGGGGCTCCCGCTCGCGGACAAGCCGGACAGCGTGGACATCTGCTTCGTCCCCGGCGGCGACTACCGCGACCTGCTCGCCGCCCGCGGCGTGGAGGCGTCCCCGGGCCACATCGAGCGCGAGGATGGCAGCGTCGCCGGCGAGCACCGGGGGGTGCCGTTCTACACCGTCGGCCAGCGCCGCGGCCTCGGCGTCTCGGGCGCGGAGAAGCAGTTCGTGACGGCGATCGATGTGCGGCGGAACGTGATCGTGATCGGCGACGAGACATCGCTGAGCCGGCGGCACGTGGTCGCCTCCGGCGCCACGTGGACCTCGGAGCCTCCGCTGCCAGGCGAGCCGCTGAGCGCGCGCATCCGCTACCACGCGGAGGCCGCGCCCGCGCGCGTGGTCGCATTCGAGGCGGACGGGTGCGGGTTCACGGTCGAGTTCGACCGCCCCGTCCGCGGCCCGGCTCCCGGCCAGGCGCTCGTCCTCTACCGGGGCGATGAGGTCGTGGGCGGCGGCACCATCGAGCGCTCCGAGGCCTGATGGGCCCCCGGGCATGCGGGCGGTTTGTCCCGCCTCGTCCCGCATCGGTAGGATGGAAGGGCCGGGCACACCGGCAGGGGGAAGGGCGCTCCGCATGAGCCTGGCCGAACTCCGCGACATTGTGGTCATCGTGTACGGCGCGATGGGGGTGATCCTCATGCTCGCGCTCGCGATCGCGGCGTTCGGTCTCTGGTTCGCGATCCGCTCGCTCTCGCGGACGCTGCAGGCGCTCCTCAACGACCCGATCAGGCCGACGCTGGAGGAGGTGCAGCGCACCGTCCAGAACGTGCGCGGCACCACGGACTTCGTCGCCGATACCGCCGTCCACCCGCTGATCCGCGTGGTCGCCGTCGGGCGAGGCGTGCGGCGCGGGTTCGCGTCCGTCACCGGCATCCGCAACCGCCGGAAGCAGGACTAGGCATGCGCCTCTCCACGCTGCTCATCGCCCACGCCGGCATCGCCGCCGGCTTCGTGGCGGCCCGTCAGTTGCTCGCGACCGACGAGGAGACGCTGGAAGCGCTGCCGGAGGGCGTGCGCGGCCCGCTGCGCTCCGCACGGACGCGGCTGGAACGCGCCCGCGCGCGGGCGATGACCGGCCTCCAGGAGGGCCGTCAGGAGGCCGCAGAGGCCCAGGATGCCCTGATGGCGGAGTACCTCCGCCGCGCCGGTCGGACCGGGCCCGCCTAGCCGGACGGCCAGTTCGGGCGGTATCGTGGTGGAACCGCACCCACCCGCCGTTCGTCTGACCCGTGAGATGAAATGAGGCGCTGCATGGCGCTGCGGCGGATGTCTGTGATCGTGGGTGGCGCGCTCGTCGCGCTGACGCTGCTCCTCGGCGGCTGCTCCGGCGGCAACGCCGCGCCCCCACCCACCGAGACCCCCACCCCTACCGAGACGGCGACCGCCACGGCCACCGTGACGCGTACGCCCACCACCACGCCGACCCCGATCCCGACCGAGGATCCGAGCGCCCAGACCGTCGAGGGCCTGTCACAGTTCCTGGACGACTTCGGGTACCCCTCGGACGCCAACTACGCGCGGATCCGCATCCCCACGCTCGGCGTGGACTCACAGGTCAGCGCGAAGTTCGTCGGCGGCGACGGCGTGATGGTGGCCCCGGCCGGACCGGCGGACGTGGTCTGGTATGACATGGCGCTCTGGCCCGGCATGGGCGGCGCCCCCGGTGAGGGCGGCAACGCCATCTTCTCCGGCCACGTGAACTACGCCGCATACGTCCCCTACGCGGACGTGAACTACCGCGGCAACGGCGTCTTCGCCCAACTGGGCCTGCTCGGCAACGGCGACATCATCGAGGTCGACTTCCGTGGCGAGACGCTGCGGTACGGGGTCGTCTCCGTGCGCGACGTGGCCGCGGACGGCGCCGGGTGGGCGCAGGTCTGGAGCAACGCGGACGGCATCGACTCGATCACGCTCTACACCTGCGGCGGCGAGTTCGACGCCACCACCCGCGAGTACAGCCACCGCATCGTCGTCCGCGCGCAGCGCCTGTAGGCGCCAGCGTCCGGCACATCCGGCCGGTACCCCTCGCCGGTTGTAGACTGGTGGACACGCGCCGGTAGCTCAGTGGATAGAGCATCAGTCTTCGGAACTGAGAGTCGGGGGTTCGAATCCCTCCCGGCGCGCCACCCCCGGCCGCTGGCCTCGCGAGGCCGGGTAATCTCGGGACTCTCGCCCGAATTCTCACGAATCCTCCCGTCCTTCGGCAGATTTCTACTGGCGCACCAGCCGCGGCAGGACGATTCTGTCCGTGGATGGCGTCCGAGGACGCTGACACGCACCGGGAGCGACCACGTGGCCGTGGCAACTGACCCCACGAGGCTGAACGAGAGCGGCGAGGCATCGCCGCACGTCGCGCGCGTCGCCGAGAACCCACTCGTCCGCGCAGCCTGGGGTGGCCTCGGCACCTTCTCGCTGGCGATGGGCATTGTGGGCGTGATCCTGCCGGGCTGGCCCACGACGATCTTCCTGATCATCGCCGCCGCCTGCTACGCGCGCTCCTCGCAGCGGATGTACGACCGCATCATCAGTAACCGCGCCTTTGGCCCCCACGTCCGGCGCTTCCGCGAGACCGGCGCGATGCCGCTCCGCGCGAAGGTGCTCGCGCTGGGCATCATGTGGCCGTTCGTCCTCTTCGCCGTGTTCGTCGCGATCCCGACCACGCTGGTCTGGGCGCACGCCCTCACGCTCATCCTCGCCGTGGCCGGGACGATCTACATCCTGCGACTCCCCACCAGCCGCTCGCACCGCCCGTAACACAGCCCCTCACGCCCCTCGCTACGATCGAGGCGTACCGGCGCCTTCGGCCGACGCATGCAGGGAGCCCGTCATGCCCGTCCCCATCCAACTGCAGCCGGACGAAACCACGACCTACATCAGCCGGCGGCACTGGATCTTCCTGTACCCGCGCCTGGCCCTTCACGTCGCGATGGCGATCGGGCCAGCGGCCGGCTTCCTGATCCTCGTCGACCGCTCCGCCGGCCTGGACGGCGCCGTCGGGGTGATCGCCGGGGTCCTGGTAGCCGCGTGGGTCGCCGCCACCGGCGTCCGCGCCTACCTCGTCTGGTACCAGTACCGGAACGACCTCTGGGTCATCACCAACCAGCGCATCCTGGACTCGCAGCGCCGGCATTGGTTCCACCACGCCATCGCCTCCGCCGACCTCGTCGACGTGCAGGATGTGGCCGTGATCCGGGAGGGCTTCCTGCCGACGGTGCTGAACTACGGGGAACTGCGCTGCCAGACGGCCGGGGAACAGCCGAACTTCGTCCTCGGCGGCATCCCGGACCCCACCGGCGTCCTCGCCATCCTCGACCGTGCGCGAGACGCGGCCCGCCGCGACGAGGCGTCGCGGCGCGGCTAGCCGCCGAACCCGGCGGCGAGCGTCGCGAACCAGAGCGCCAGCCCGTTCGCCAGCCAGAGCGTGCCCGCGTAGCGGAGCGCGCGGTCCACGGTCGCGGCCCGGGTGCGCTCGGGCGGGGGAAGGCTGCGGAATCCCGCCCCCCACGCGCGCCCCACGGTGGACTCCGAGCCCGCCACCACGAGCGTGAACGCGGCGAGCGGCAACGCGAGCACGGCAGCCCCCGCGAGAATGAGGGCCAGCGTCGCCGGGCCGTAGTCCCGGCCGGCGGCGGCGAGCACAAAGAACCCGCTCACGAACACCGTGACACCCACGAACGCCAGCCGGGCGGTCGTGACACGTCGAGGCGAGGGCAACGTGAGCCATCGGGCCATACGTGGATCATCGGCGCGGCGCGCGTGCAGTCCAGCCCCGGACCGATAGTCTCGATCCATGGGCACCCGCGAGGCCACCAGCACCCCGGCCGGACGCCTGCGTCCGCTCAACGCCGCGTCGGTACGCGCGGACGGCGGCTTCGTCCTGTACTGGATGGTGGCGCAGCGGCGGCTCCACGCGAACTTCGCGCTGCAGTTCGCGGTGGAGCGGGCCGCCGCCCTCGGGCGCCCGCTCGTCATCCTCGAGGCGCTCCGCATCGGCTATCCGTGGGCGAGCGACCGCCTCCATCGGTTCGTCCTGGACGGCATGGCGGAGCACGCCACGGCCCTGCGCGACGGCCCTGTCCGCTACTACCCGTACCTGGAACCGTCCGAGGGGGCGGGCGGCGGGCTGCTCGAAGCGCTGGCCGCCCGTGCGTGCGAGGTCGTGACGGACGACTACCCCGCCTTCTTCGTCCCGCGCATGACCGCGGCCGCCGCGCGTCGCAGCCCCGTGCGCCTGACCGCAGTGGACGGCAACGGCCTCCACCCGATGCGCGGCGCCCCGAAGGCGTACCCCACCGCGTACCTGTTCCGTCGCGCGCTGCAGGCGGCCCTGCCGGCCGACCTCGAGGCGTTCCCCCGGCCCGACCCGCTCGCGGAGGCGCCGCGGCTCGCACCGCCCGACCTCAGCGAGGTGGAACGCCACTGGCCGCCGCTCCGCGACGCGCACACCGTGGACCTCGGCGCGCTCACGATCGACCACGGCGTCACGCCCGCTCCCGCTCGCGGCGGGCACACCGCCGGGGTGGAGCGGCTCGCACGCTTCGTGGCGGCCCCCCTCGATGGGTACGGACAGGCCCGCAACCACCCGGACGACGACGGCTCGAGCGGCCTCTCGCCCTACCTCCATTTCGGCCACCTCGGCGCGCACGAGGTGGCGGCCGCCGTGCTGGCACGCGAGGGCTGGACGCCCGACCGCCTCGCATCGCGCGTGACCGGGGCGAAGGCCGGCTGGTGGGGGCTGAGCGCCGGCGCCGAGTCGTTCCTCGACGAACTCGTCACCTGGCGCGAACTCGGCTTCAACTGGAGCGTCCGCCACCCGGACGATGCCGACGCCTACGAAACGCTGCCCGAGTGGGCGCGGCGCACCCTCGACCGCCACGCCGCGGACGCGCGCGAGTACGTGTACGACCTCGGTGAGTTCGCGGCCGCGGCAACGCACGACCCGCTATGGAACGCCGCACAGCGACAACTCGTCCGCGAGGGCCGCATCCACAACTACCTGCGCATGCTGTGGGGCAAGAAGGTCCTGGAGTGGGCCCCGACGCCGCGCGACGCGCTCGCGACGATGCTCGAACTCAACAACCGCTACGCGCTGGACGGACGCGACCCCAATTCCAGCAGCGGCATCGGCTGGGTGCTCGGCCGGTACGACCGGCCGTGGGCGCCGGAGCGCCCGGTGTACGGCGTCGTCCGCTACATGAGCAGCGAGAACACGGCGCGCAAACTGCGGCTGCGCGGCTACCTCGCACGCTACGGCGCGGATACCGAGGGCTAGCGGTCGTCGTCGACCGGCGCGGTGTCACCACCGTCGTCGATGATCGTCCCCGCATCGATCCGCGCACGCGCCTCTGCGAGCGCCGCGTCGAGGTCGGCCGGTGACGCCTCGTACCATTCGCCCGTGCGCAGGAAGAGCAGCCCGGCACGGACGGGCGCGCCGGTCGCCGCCGCAAGCGCGCGCGCGTAGATGCCGATCTGCACGAGGTACGGCGCGGCCGCCTCCGCGCTCCGTCCCGCCGTCACGCGGTCCGTCTTGAAGTCCACCACGCGCCAGCCGTCGCCCTCACGGAAGAGCAGGTCGACGGTGCCGTGGACCGGCACCCCGTCCCAGTCCCACGCGAACGGCGACTCGAACCGCGCCTCCGCCTCCGGCCGCGCGATCGCCCGCCCGATGGCGGACGCGCGGAAGCGCGCCACCATCTCCTCTACCTCCGCGACGAGCGTCGCCTGCGCGTCCGGAGCGAGCGCATCCTGCGCCTCCGCACGGACGAGCGCGGCGACGTCCACGGGCGCAGCGGTCGTGTACGCGAGTTCGATCGCGCGGTGTGCCACCGTGCCGCGCAGGCGGCCCAACCCGTCGCCGTGGCCGCCCCAGCGCACGCCCTCCGCGATCCGGAAGCCGGTCGCCGGCGTGCTCGTGCGGAGCGGGATGACCAGCGGACGCTCGAGGAGCGGCGGCACGTACTCGACCTCAGCGGTGACCGGCGGCACCCGCACCGGCTCCGGGGGCGGGCGGTCCGCGATCCGCGACCGGTCGGCCGGGACCGCCTCGCGACGCTCGATACTCGCGAGGACGCCCGCGGCGTACGCCGCGTCGGCCGCGCCGAGCCAGCCGGCACCGGACGTCGACTCGTCGCCGCTGATCGTGAGGTAGTCGCCCGCGCGCGTCGCCGCGACGTAGAACAGCCGCAGATGCTCCTGCGCCTCGTCCTCCGCGTCTCGTGCGCGCAACCACGCGTGGAAGCCGGGCTGCTGGCGCCTGCCCTCCTCGTCGCGCTCGTCGAGCGTGAACGACACGCCGCCATCGCGTCGCCAGCGGATGGTCTCGTTCCCCGCGCTGGCGGGCAGGTGCGCCTCCGGCACGAACACCACGGGGAACTCCAGCCCCTTCGCGCCATGCACCGTCATCAACTGCACCGCGTCCCGCCGGTCGAGGATCGCGGGCCCCTCGCGGCCGAGCTGGTCGTCCCGGCGCTGCGCGAGGTACTCGACGACCTGGTTGAGCGGGTACGCGCCCAGGCCGCGCACGATCCGCAACAACTTGCGGATGTTCGCCAGCACCTGCTCGCCGCCCCCCACCGGCGCCCAGGACGCCTCGTACCCCGTCCGGACGAGCGCCTGTTCCAGCAACGCAGCCGCCGAGTCGGTCCGTGCCCCGCGCTGCAGGTCGCGCAGCACCTCCGCCGCGAAACGGCAACGCTCCGCCTCGTCCTCCTCGATCCCGGTCGGTGGCTCGGCGAGCGCGAGGATGAACGGGCGCGGCGAGGGACCGCGCAGCGCGAGCAGCGTGTCGTCTGCAAGCACGAACATCGGCGAGCGCAACACCGCGAGCAGCGCGAT
Organism: Chloroflexota bacterium; assembly: GCA_045863195.1. Classification (GTDB taxonomy): domain Bacteria; phylum Chloroflexota; class Dehalococcoidia; order UBA2979; family UBA2979; genus W-Chloroflexi-9. Next base: position 29,108 of record BTUI01000002.1, on the reverse strand, counting down.
CTCGTCGTCCGGCTCGGCGAGCCAGCGCAGCAGGTTGCCGAGGTCGACCACCTCGTCGCGCGAGAAGAAGCCCGTGCCGCTCGGCGTGGTGTACGGCACCCCGCGCGACTCCAGCGCCTGCTCGAACAGGTGCACGTTCGAGAACCGCCGGAGCAGCACCGCCACGTCCCGAGGCGTCGCGACGCGATAGGCGCGCAGCCGCTTGTCCCAGATCAGGCGGCCCTCATCGAGGACCCGCGCGACCTCCTCGGCGACCAGGTCAGCCTCCACGCGCCGGCGGGTCGCGTCCGTGCGGTCGTCCTCGCTGCGCGTGACCGGCAGCAGCGTCAGGTGTGGCGCGGCGGGCGGCTCCGTCTCGCGGCCGCTCATCCGGTCCATCGCCACGCCGCCGGCGCCGTCCGCGAACACGAGGTCGAAGAGCGCGTTGTTCAACTCCACCAGCGCGGCGTGCGTCCGGAACGAGGCGGAGAGCGGGAGCAGGTCGCCGCGCCACTGGCGGACGAGGTCGCGCAACGCGTTGAAGCGCCGCACGTCCGCGCCGCGGAACGCGTAGATCGACTGCTTCGCGTCACCGACGAGGAACAGCCGGGGCCGCCCCTCCCCCTCGCCGATCAGACGGCGGATCAGCCGCTCCTGGATCGGGCTCACGTCCTGCGCCTCATCCACCATCACGTGGCGGAACCGCGTACGGCACGCGTCCGCCACCGCCGGGTGCTCCTCCAGCAGCCGCACCGCCTCCACCTCCAGGTCGAGGAAGTCGAGCGCGCGACGCTCCGCCTTCGCGCGCGCGTAGCGGTCGCACGCATCCTCGAAGAGCGCGCGCAGCCCGGGCAGCGCGGCCATCGCCACGTCGTCCCATTCGTTCCAGGCGGGGACACCCGCGAGGCGGGCCAGGACTTCGTCGCGGAGCCCGCGCAACAGGTCGCGGACATCGGCGACCGGGACGCTCCACGCGGAGGCCCGGCCGCCCTGCAGGTTGATCGCGCGTGCTCCAGCGCTCAGGCGTGCGTGCCAGTCCCGGAAGTCGCCCGAGCGCGGGTCGCCGAGCAGCCCCTCGGCGGTCGCCGCCTTCGCCGCCAGCAGATCGCCGCGGTCGAGGCAGACCGACCACAGGTCGATGAAGGTATCCACCACCCGCTGCCGCATCGGCTCCACGGCCTGCTGCAGCGCGTCGTCCAGCCGCGCTCGCACGGCCTCCGCCCACGCCGCCGCATCCTCACCGGGCATCGCCGCGAAGGCGTCGCGCACCTCGTCGCGCTGGGCGACCATCTGCGGCAGCTGCTGCGTCGTCGCCCACACGCCGAGCACCCGCAGCGCCTCCGTGCGCGCGTCGCCGGACTCCGCCGCCGCGTCGATCGCCTCGGTCGCCGCGACCTGGCGCAGCAGTTCCGCCTCGTCCTCCGCCAGCAGTTCCGCGCCGGGATCGAGGCCGGCCTCCACGGGGAACTCGCGCAGCAGCCGCAGGCAGAGCGAGTGGATCGTGCCGACGACCGCGTCGTCTACGTGACGGCGGTGGTGCGCCAGTTCGGGACGCTGCATCACCTCGCGGCGGATGCGCTGCCGCATCTCCACGGCCGCCGCCTCCGTGAACGTGACCGCGACGATCTCCGGGATCCCCACGCGGCCGAGGAGGTGCACGTACCGCTCCACGAGCACGTGCGTCTTGCCGCTGCCCGCGCCCGCAGACACCGCGACATCGATGTCCCCGGCCTCGACGATGCGCGCCTGTTCCTCCGTCAGCGGCACGGCGCTACTCCCACGACTTCCAGCGCGTGTAGTGGTTCACGCGACACGCGTGGAGGAACGAGCAGTACGAGGGGCACGGCACGTTCGGCGCGACCCCGAACCGACCCGCCCCGATCTCGTCACGGATCTCGTGCGCGACCTCGACTGCGCTCGCGAGGATCGCGTCGTCCTCGGCGCGCGCGGTGTCCAGCGACCACTCCTGCTCGCCGGGTCGGAGTTTCAGGAAGACGTAGCGCGCCACCACGCGGTCCACGCCGTACTGCTCGCGCGCGGCGAGCGCATACCACTGCAACTGCACCCGCTCGCCGGACTGCACCTGCCGTCGCGGGATGAACCGACCGCTCTTGTAGTCCACGATCTGCACCACGCCCGGCCCGCGGTCGAGCCGGTCGACGCGCCCCACCGCCAGCATCGGCGGGTCGCCCGGCACCTCGTGCGACAGCCACGCCTCGCCGCCCTCGACGCGCTCGAGCCCGATGCCCGCATTCGCCTCGGCCTCGCGGCGCAGGACGTCCTCCATCTGCGCAATCGCCTCGTCGCCCTCGTACCGCCAGAGCGCGGCGCGGCCGAAGGCATGCTCCACGGGTGCGCGATCCCAGATCGCGCGCGCATTCGCGCGCAGCCGCGCGACCGCGACCTCCACCGTCTGGGGGACGAGTGGCTGCCCGGCGTCCACCAGCGGCTGCACCGCGTCCTCCAGCACCGCGTGCACCACGGTGCCGCGCACCGCGGCATCCGCCTGCTCGCGCTCCTCGCGCAGCTCGTCCAGGTGCAGTCCGTAGTGCGCGAAGAACTGGAACGGGCAGGTGCGATAGGACTCGAGGCGGCTCGGACTCCAGCCGTAGCGAGGCGTCGTGAGGTACTCAACGTCCGCGCCCGGCAGGTCGCCCTCGTACCGCCCGGCGCCGCTGAACGAGCGGCGCTGCTGCTCCACCGCCGCCGCCAACCGCACCACCAACGTCCACGCCGGCATCGCCTTCGGGCGGCGCGCCTCGCCCTCCGCCCAGCGCGAGGTCAGCGCCACGGCCAGTTCACGCTCGGACGCGCTCCGCTCCGGCTCGGCCGCGGCGTCCACGTGGCGGACCGCCTCGGACGGCACGGCCGACTCGAAGAAGTAGGAGGCGGCCGCGGGGCGTCCCTTCGCATCGAGGCGCGTCCGCCAGATCGAGGTGACCTCCGTCGCGCGGCTCATTGCCGTGCGCCACAGTTCATCCTCCGTCGCCCGCGGCTCCGGCGGCAGCGCGAGCCCCGCCGCGGCGAGCGCCGCCCGTGCGCGCGTGTTCAGCAGCGCGTCCGTGCGGCGCGGCGCGGGGAACTCCCCCTCCGCGAGTCCCCCGACCGCGACGTAGCGGAAGCGGAGGCCGTGCAACGTATGCATCGGCGCGAGCAGGACGCCGCCCGGCTGCCGGATCAGCGTGGAGGGCCGCTGCAGCCGCGCCTCAAGCGCCGCCACGAACGCCTCGAACGGCTCGGGCTCCGCCTCCAGCGCATCGTCCACCGCGCGCATCGAGGTGAGCTCGCGACGGACGACCTCGACCTCAGTGTCGAGCGTCGCGTACCCCTCCACGGCGACGCGGGCGATCGCGCCCGCGCCGAACAGCGCCACGTCGATCGCCGCCGCGTGCTCGCCCAGCCGCGCCGGATCGCGCACCAGCATCCGTTCGAGGTGCTCGACCACGCCGAGGAAGGCGGCGGCCGCCGCACGCAGCCGCTCCGGATCGCCGCTGCGGCCCTTCGCAATCTCCGCCTCGACTGCCTCGGGCATCCGGCGTAGCACCTCAATCCCGCGCCAGAGATCGTGGCCCCGACCAATGCGGCGGAGTTGCGCCGCCATGCCGGGTGTGAGGCCCGAGCGACGGTCATTGAAGAAGCCGGATGCGACGACGTCGAGCACATCGAGCAGCCGCCACTCGTGCTCGGGCAGGCGGAGGAGCCGCAGCAGCCACGTCCCGAACGGACGCTCGGACGGGCGCTCGCCTGCGGCCGGGTCGAGCGGCAGCCGGTACTCCGCGAACACCTGGCGCGCCAGACCGAGGTGTGGCGTGACGCGACGGAACACGACGGCGAAGTCGGACGGCCGCAGCGCACGGTCGGCGTCGATGCGTGCCTTGATCGAGCGCGCGATCTCGCGCAGTTGCGCCTCGTCGTCCGCGACCGTCGCCGCCTCGACCGTGGCGTCCGAGGCGACCGCGCCGAGCGTCTCGGTGCGCAGGCCCGGCACGCGGGCGGCCAGCGCCTCCGCCGTCCAGGTCGCGCGGTCGCCGGCATCCGTGTCGAGGGCCAGCCAGACGTCCGTGACCTGCGCAAGCGCGGCGATCAGTGCGACCTCGCCGCCACGCAGGAACTGCACGCTGTCGATCAGCACCGTCGCGGGGATGCGCTGACCGCCAGCCGCGACCATCGAGGCGGCAACCGCGGCCGCCTCCCCGGGATCGCGCGCACCCTGCTCTGCCAGTTCCGTCCGGTACGCCTCGTACACGTCCGCGAGCGCGCGCAGGTCGGCCTCGCCGGCCGCGCGCGACGCCGCAGCCGCGAACGCCTCCGCGTCGACGGCGTCCGCGACGAGGTCGGCGACTGCGGCGCGCACCAGCGCGTGCAGGCCGCCGGTGTGGACGATCGGGCGGAAGCGGGACGCCTGGCCATTCCCGTGCGCGCGCTCCACCGTCACGCGGCGCAGCCACTCGGCGGCCACGTCCGCGCCGAGCAACGCGTCCCCCGCGGTGCGTCGCGCGAACTGGTTGATGGTGGCGACGTCCAGCCCGAACACCGCCGGGACGCGCTCCACCACGCGCTTCCGGAACTGGTCGGCGTGCCTCGCGGTCGGGACCAGCACGAGCACCGGCGCGAACCGGTCCGCCGCGTACCGCTCGGCGGCCACGGCGACCAGGCGCGCGCTCTTGCCGCTGCCCGCACCCCCCGTGACCAGCGTGAGTCCCGCCACCACCGCCGCCTGTCCGATGCGTCCCGGTCGCTCTCGGGAGCCTACCCGATCGGTGGCACGGGACGCCCCTCGCCTTGACGCACGGTCGCGCGCTCGCTGATAGCCTTGGATGCGGAGAGGGCGCGTCCGCATGGTCGACATCATCGAGCGCGAATGGCAGTTCGACGCCGCCGACCTGTCGGTGGTGGAGCGCTGGCTGGAGTCCCAGCCGGTACATGCTCCCTTCGCGTTCGCCCTCGGCGAGCCGAAGGACCAGGTCGACATCTACCTGGACACCGCGGACTGGCGCGTCCACCGCGCCGGCTTCACGCTCCGCCGCCGCGCGAAGGGTGACCGCTACGAGGCGACCCTGAAGTCGCTGGACCGCGGCCACGGCGACCTCTCCGCGCGACGCGAGGTCACCGAGGCGCTGGACGGCCCGGAGATCCTCGGCGGCGACGGCGAGGTCGCGACGCGGGTGCGGACGATCGCTGCCGCGGAGCCGCTCGCGCCGCTCGTGGAGGTACGCACGCGCCGCCGCCCGGTCGCCGTGCTCCGACACGGCCACGCCGTCGCCAGCGTGGACCTGGACGAGACCGCGCTGCTCCACGATGGGGCCGTCGCCGGCACGCTCCGGCGCGTCGAGGTCGAGGTGATCGAGCCAGCGATCGAACGCGAACTGGCGGGCTTCGTGAAGACGCTCGCCCGCGACTGCGGGCTGACCCCAGCCACCACCTCCAAGTTCGAAGCGGCGCTCGCGGCCGCCTCGCTCTCCCCGCGCGCGGCCCTCGACTTCGGTTCCACGGTGCTGGACCCGTCCGCTGGCGCAGCGGAGTACGGCTTCGTCTGGCTCCGCCGCCACTGGGCGGAGTTCCTGCATCACGAGCCCGGCACCCGACTGGGCGAGGACATCGAGGCGCTGCATCAGATGCGCGTCGCCACCCGCCGCCTGCGTGCCACCATTGCGCTGTTCCGCGCCGTGCTCCCGGCACGCCTCGAAACGCTGCGCGACGAATTGCAGTGGGCCGGCCACGAACTCGGTGCGGTGCGCGATCTGGATGTGCAGATCGAGGGGATGCAGGCCCTCCAGGCCGCCGCCCCGGAGGAGGAGGCATACGCGCTCGCCCCGCTCGTCGCGATCCTGGAGGAGCAGCGCGTGGAGGAGCGTGCGCGCCTCATCGAACTGCTCGACAGCGCGCGCTACGCGACGATGGTCGCCGCGATGTCCGCCGCGCTCCGCGAAGGCCCACCCCCGGCGATCCCGCCGACCGAGGTCCGAGGTTTCGCGGCGCCGATCCTCACCCGCCGCGTCCGCGCCGTCCGCCGCGATGGCGGCCGCCTGACGCCGGGCTCACCGCCGGTCGAGTTCCACGCGCTGCGCATCCGTGGCAAGCGGCTGCGCTACTCGCTCGAACTGTTCGGCGACCTGTACGGCCGCCCCGCGCAGCGCATGACGGAGTCCGTGAAGCGGCTCCAGGACCTGCTCGGGGAGCACCAGGATGCGGACGTGATGATCGAGTGGCTGCGCGCCACCGTCCGCACCCATACCGACCGGCTGCCGCCGGAGACGCTCGTCGCCGTTGGCGAGTTGATCGCGCGCCAGCGCGAGATCATGGCCGCGCGCCGCGCCGCCTTCCGACCGGTCTTCCGGGAGGTCGCCGGGCCTCGATGGCGCGCGCTCGAACGCGCGCTGCGCGAACGGCCGCGTCCGCCGTCGCCGCCGCCGGACCCGCCAGCGCCCGCCGTCACCGCGCCACCGTCCGAGGCGTCCGCGACGCCCGCGCCGGACGCCCTCGACGCGCCCGCTCCGACGAACGGCGGCGCGAACGGTGGCGCGCTCAGCCGCATGCGGCAACTGTTCCACCTCTAGCGGACCGCCGCGACTCGCGGTCGCGATGCGACTCTCGCGCACCGCTTACCGTTCGATTATCCGCAGCAACATCATCCCAAGATGCATACCGTATGTATGCGTGATCTGCGCGCAGGTTTCCGGTCGGCCGATATACTCCGGCCCGCAGCGGAAGAGGGAACATGCCGCGCTTCAAGAAACTCGATCCCAGTGAAGTCGTCGTCGGGCGCGGTCCGGCGCGCATCTCACGCGAGCCGTACCGGAAGGCGCTCCAGTCCGGCGAGGCGGGCGCGATCGACCTCGAACCCGGCGACCGACCCGGCACGGTGAAGCGGCTGCTCCGGGAAGCCGCGAAGGAGATGGGCCTGCGCGTCCGCTCCTCCTGGAAAGACGAGACGCAGCAGACGCTGCTCTGGAAGAAGTCCGCGGCGCCCGGCTCGAACGGCGCGACGCGCCAGAAGTAGGCGTTCCCGGCGATTGTTCCTCTTCTCACAGGGAACGCTTGCAGGCAGGAATAACATACGGCTCGTCCGGCCGGTCAGCGAGGGAAGGGAACACCTATGGCTGAACAGACCTGCATGGTGTGCGGGAAGGCGTTCGACACCGCCAACGGGATGAAGTGGATGCACAACGGCGCCTGGTACGTCTTCAACGACCTGGGCTGCCGCAACCGCTTCATCGGCAACCCCGCCAAGTACCTGGAGGCCCAGGCCGCCGGCTAGTCCGCCGTGTGACCCAGACCCGCACCGGGCCGGCCCATCGCCGGCCCGGTTGCGTTCCCGGCACCTCAACGAAACGGCCACACCTCTCGGTGTGGCCGTCGTCGTTCCGTCTGAGGGCGGGCGGCTACGCGGTGCGCCCCGTCAGCACGCCCTCGTTCTGCGGCTGGCCCGCGAAGTACGTCGCGCGCACCTGCTGTTCGATCCACGGGTACGTGAGGGCGAAGCCCTGCTCCAGTGTGATCTGCGGCTCCCAGCCGAGGACCTCGCGGCACAGCGAGTTGTCGGAGTTCCGGCCGCGCACGCCCTGCGGGCCGTCCACGTGCTTCAGCGTCACGTCCACCCCGGCGACCCCCGCGATGATCGAGGCGAGCTCGTTGATGCTCACCATCTCGTCGCGGCCCAGGTTCAGCGGCTGCGTGTAGCCGGAGTCCATGAGGCGCATGAGGCCCTCGACGCAGTCGTCGATGTAGCAGAACGTCCGCGTCTGCTCGCCGTCGCCCCAGACCTCGATCTCGAGGTTGCCGGAGATCTTCGCGATCGCGATCTTGCGGCTGAGCGCGGCGGGCGCCTTCTCGCGGCCGCCGTCCCACGTGCCGAGCGGGCCGTAGATGTTGTGGAAGCGGACCACGCGCACGTCCATGCCGTAGTCCTGGCGGTAGTGCTCCGCCAGCCGCTCCGTGATCAGCTTCTCCCAGCCGTAGGCGTCCTGCGGCGCGGCGGGATACGCCTCGTCCTCGCGGAGGGGCGCCACGTGCTCGTCCTGCTGGCGGTACTCCGGGTACACGCACGCGGAGGAGGAGTACAGGTAGCGCCGCACGCCGTTCTCGCGCGCAGCGTCCAGGGTGTGCGTGGAGATCAGGATGTTGTTGTGCAGGATCTGGGCGTGGTGGTTGGAGATGAACCCCATGCCGCCCATGTCCGCCGCCAGCGCGTAGACATCGTCGATGCCACGGGTCGCGGTCAGGCAGTTCTCCCAGCGACGGAGGTCCAGGAGGAGGAACTCGTCCGCGCGGCTCGGCTCGAACTCGGGCTCCTTGAGGTCCACGCCCCGCACCCAGTAGCCCTGCGCCTTGAGACGGTTCACGAGGTGGTGACCGATGAACCCGCCGGCTCCGGTCACGAGCACACGCGTCGGCTCCGTCATGATCTCGGCTCCATGTCCCCTCCGGCCGCCTCAGAGAGGATACCCCGATCCTTCGATATTCGGGACGTCAGGGCCGGATCAACAGGCCCGGCCCTCGCGGGGCGCTACCGGGCGCGTGCGTGCGTCCGGATCGTCGCGTCCGGCAGCACGCCCGCGTACACCGCGACCTCATCGATCGCGCCCGTGACGCCCGCGGTCAGCGCCGGCACCACCGTCCCGTCATGCTCGACGCTCACCAGCCCGGCTGCACCCAAGAGGATCGGCGCTGTCGAGGGCGTCCCGGCGCGGGGTAGCGCGCCTGCGGCGACGCGCTCGCCGTCGAGCCAGATCGCACCCGCCGCGCCGTCGAACGTCACCGCCAGGTGGTGCCAGCGGCCCGGCTCCACCACATGCTCCGCTGCGACGGACGCGGCGCCGGAGGTCGCGGCTGGTCGCCCGCCTTCGTCGAGGCCGACCCGCAGCGGCTGCTCCCCGTCCTGCTGGAGCAGCACCACCGGCGGCCCGAGCGCGTCCACCCGGAACCACAGTTCGAGCGTGGTCGGCCCGCCGGACAGCACCGCCAGCGGCCCGCCCGGCGGCAGGTCCGCGCGGTACAGCGGCGCGACGACCGCCGCGCCCTGACCGGCCAGCGCCAGCGCCCGTGTCCCCTCGAACGCCCCGGGGATGCCCTGCGTTGCGTCGCCCGCGAGCCACGCGCCCTCCGCGCGACGCTCGTCCTGCACGTGCTGGTCGCCGGCGTCGCCCTCGAACCGCCAGTACGCGATCAGCGCGGGCTGCGAGGCGAGGTGGGTCGCGTAGTCGGCCTCCGCCGCGCGCACCCAGTCGGCGGAATCGACCGTCCCCCCCATCCACCGCGCCACGTAGTCGTTGACCAGGCGGTTCCCGGCGTCCGGGCTGAGCCACGCCGCCTCGGACGGCGGGACCGGCTCCCAGTCCACGCCGTTCCCCGTGTAGGCGTCCGACAGGTCCCGCGCGAGCAGCACCGTGAAGCCGGCGCGTTGCATTGGCTCCATGCTGAAGTTCTTCGTGAAGACGGACCAGTTCGTATGGACACCCACGTACACCAGGTGCGTGATTCCCCGGTCCACGGACTCCCAGTACAGCTGCCGCGTGGAGATCGAGGCCCACGACTCCTCGCGGTCGGCGGGCCACCACTCGCGCGCGTCGAGGACTACGTCGCGCGGATCGAGGCGCAGGTCGGGGTGCACGGTCGTCCACAGCGGCCGCGCGGGGACCTCCACCGTGGGCGGCACCTGGGTCTGGCCCTCGGCGGCGTTGAAGTACGGGATCTCCGCATACGCGGGCGATACGGCCGTCCGCCCCGGGTAGGCGAACGGCATCTGCGGCCGGTCGGGGCGTGCGGGGGTGCCGCCGGGGATCGCCTCCACGGGCACGTCCGCCAGCGCGATGAACACCGTCATACCCAGGTCGCGCGCGGCGTCCAGCGACCGGTTGAGCGCCGGCACCAGCGACTCCACCCGCTCCGCCGCCACTGGGTCAGGGTGCGAGTCCCACACGTCCACCACGACGATGCCGACGCGCCGCGGGTCGAGGATGACCGGCGTCTCGCTCACAACGCCGGCCGCATCCACTCGCCGCACGGTCAGGGTGACCTCGGGCGCGCCGCCCGCGAGCCACCACCACCCGCCCCCAGCGGTGAGCAGCAGCGCGACGACCGCCGCCGCCACCGCCGCCCGCGGTGCATGCCTCGGCATCATCGGCGGACACCCCTCGGTCGTGCGGTGCGCATCACGGAGCGCACGTCGGCCGTCGTGATCGTGCGCGAGATCAGCAGGACGGCCACAAGGACCGCGAGCCCGGCGAGCGGTTGCCAGATCAGCGCGATGATCGCCGGGCCGGCGCTCAGCGTGTCCACGACTGCGTAGGCGGCCACGCCCGCGACCACGACCGCGATGAACACGCGCCAGTCGTACTCGATACGCCAGAGACGCCGGCCCACCGGGATCGCCACGAGCGCGCCCACGGCGTAGGTCGCGACCTTCGCCCACGCCGCGCCGTCCGCCTCGAACGCCGGGATCAGCAGGAGGCTGAACGCCACCGCGGAGACGCCGGAAGCGGCCCACACCGGCAGCGCGCGGTCGGTGCGCTCTCGCACTGCCGTGGGCGCCAGGAACATGTGGCGCAGCATGCTCAGCCAGTACGCCGTCGCCAGGAAGAAGACGAGCGGCGCAGCACCGGCGTACACGCCATCGGCATCGAGGATCGCGAGCAGCGGCCCGATCCCGGCAGCGGTCGCGACCACGGCGGCCATCCCGGCGATCGCGAAATACCCGGTCACGCGCCCGTACAGCCGGGCCGCGTCCGGCCGCCTGTGCTCCGTGTAGGTGAACGGATCCCACGCCGACTGCAGGCCCGTGAACGCCACGTCCCGCAGCGAGGACGCGACCCGGTGCGCCAATCCGTACACGCCCACCGCCTCCACGCCCACGAACGCGCCGATGAAGAAGCGGTCGGCGTACTGCTGCGCCCAGTCGATGCTCACCGCCGGGATCGTCGGCAGCGCGATCTTCGCGATCCGTCGTAGCGCCTCGCGCGAGCACGCGTCCGCGCCGAGGTACGGCGCGAGCACCGCGAGCGAGGGGATCGCAACGAGCGCCGAGACAGCGGCGCTCGCACGCAGCATCTCCAGCGCACCGCCATCGAGGACGAGCAGCGCCGTCATCCACCCCCCGAGCGTGAGCAGCGCGGTCACGCTGGCGAGCGCCGCAGCAGCGCCCGCCCGGTGCGTGGCGCGCAACACGATGTCCGCGAGGTCGCGCGGCAGCGACAGCACGAGCGTGATCGCCGCGATATCTGCGAGCGGCACCCAGCGCGGCGCGAGCCACCACTGTTCCAGCACGCGCGCACCGACCGCAATCGCCACCGCCACGACCGTGGACAGGAGGAGCGTGGCGACGAAGGTGGAAGTCACGTCCCGGCGCGCAGCCCGGGCATCGTCTGTCGCGTGGTGCTCGGCGAGGACGCGGAAGAGCCCGCCGGTCAGGTTCACCTGGCCCGCCAGCCGCATCAGCAACGCGACCGCCTGCACCGTGACGAACCGGCCGAGCTCGGCGGGCGGCAGCGCCGCCGCGAAGAGCGGAATCTGGGCGGCGGCCGCCATCGCGCGCACCACCTGGCCCGACATGTACACGGTGGTTTGCCGCAGCAGCCGTCGGGCGGCGTCCTCGCTCATCGTGTCAGGCCGGCGGCTCGCGCCCGACCGCGCTGCAGACGGCGCGCTCGAAGCGAGAGCGGACCACGGTCAGCGCGAACGTGTCGGCCGCGACCGCGCGCTCGCGGGCGGAGAGGCGCTCGCGCAGCACCCCATCCGTGCGCAACCGGTCGAGCGCGTCCGCCAGGTCCGGCACGGAGCGGTGGTCGACAACCAGCCCGGCCTGCTGCTCGCGCACGAACTCCATCTGCACCGTGCCGGGCGGCCCGTACGCGAGGATCGGTGTGCCAGACGCCATGAACTCCGCCAGTTTCCCCGGCATCGACAGCCGCATGTAGGACTTCGCGGTGTCGTCGAAGGACAGCGGCATCACCAGCACGTCCGCGTCCTGCAGGTTCGCGCGCACCTGTTCCATCGGCACCAGCGCGCGCAGCGTGGACACCGGCAGGCGCTCGAGCGCGGCCTGGAGGTGCGGCTTCCGCCAGTCGTTGCTGAACACCTCCAGCCGCGCGTCCACGCCTCGCTCGCGCAGCAGCGCAACTGCGTCGCGTACATCGAGCAGCGCATCGCGCTGCGTCGTGTCGAAGATGGAGCCGGAGTAGACGACCCGCAGTCCTTCGCCCGGCTCGCGCAGCGGCCGAGGTGGCCACGCGGCCATGTCCACGGAGTTGTAGATCGGCGTGAAGTCGTAGCCGTACCGCACCCAGTACTCGCGGCTCATCGCCTCCGTGATCCCCAGGTGCACCGCGGACTCGGCGAAGACGCGCCGCGCGCCGCGGTTCACGATCTCGTGCATCACGCGCCACCCGAGGCGCCCCCCCGGCATGCGTCGCTGCGGGTAACTCGGCAGGTAGTCGTCCGGCACCCACGTCACCAGCGGGATGCCGCACTCCTTCGCCAGCGACCGCGCGACGCTGTTCAGCGAATGGGACGCCAGGATCAGGAAGATCACGTCGGGGCGGAAGCGGTCCACGAACGCCCGCACCGCTGTGGACGGCCGCCCGCCGAAGATGCTCACGTCCGCGCGGCCGGCCGCCACCAGCCCGGCCCCTACGACGTGCCGCAGGAGCCGCGGACGGATGGAGGTCGGCGGTCGTACCGCCCGGTAGTACCCGGAGGCACGACTGGCGTCCGGCGCCACGTCCTCCGCGTACACCTGCGCGAGGTGGGACGCGGGCCAGCGGCTGAACATGCGGTGCAGCGTGACGCCGCCGCCCGCCAGCAGGTTCATCGGCGGCGGCGCGACGATCAGGACGCGCGGCCAGCCGGCATCGCCCTCGGACATCGCTACCGGCCCGCGGGCGCGGCCCAGAGGTCGGCCAGTCGCTCGCCGGCGGACTCGTCCCGCGCGCGGCCGTAGCCGACGTACTCGATGCCCGGCTCCCCGGCGAGCGCCGGCAGCAGCCGCCAGTAGTCGACCACCCGCACCGGCCGCGCCGTCGCGGCGAAGGCGGCCGCGTCCAGCCCGCGGAACGCCGGGTCGGGGTTGGTGATCAGCACCACCCGCGCCCCCTGCAGGCACGCCTCCACCGAGTCGACGAGTTCCACGCGCGCGTCCGCAGCGCCTTGGGCGGTGCCGTTCGCCAGCGGGTCGAAGGCGCGCACGCGCGCCCCTGCCGCCGCCATCGCGTTCGCCAGCGCCAGGCCCTGGGACTCCTCCACCACGTGGGAGGCTGGCTTGTAGGAGAGCCCGAGCACGGCAACGCGCGCGCCGTCCTCGATCCCGTCGAGGGCGCGCTGCGCGAGCGCGGCGGGCAGGCTGCGGTTGGTGCGGTCGGTCGCGTCCGCGATCGGCGCGTCCGAGCCGACGGCGCGTGCGATGAAGGAGAGCGCCTGGTTGTCGCGCGGGAAGCACGGCCCGCCGTAGCCAAGCGCGCCCGTCAGGTAGCGCGCGCCGATCCTCGAATCCATGCCGAGCGCGCGCGTCACCGCGTCCACGTCCCCGCCCGGCAGGCGGTCGCAGATCTCGGCGAGCATGTTCGCGAACGTGATCTTGGTGGTGACGTAGGTGTTCACCGCCACCTTGGCCAGTTCGGCGTTCTCGATGCTCATGCGCGCGGCCGGCGCCTGGTTCGCCAGGATGCCGCCGTAGATCGCCTCCAGCGCGTCGCCGGAGCGCTCGTCGTACTCGCCGATGAGCGTGAAGTCGGGGTGCAGAAAGTCGCGGATGACGCTGCCGAGCGCGATGAACTCCGGGCTGTAGCAGACGCCGAAGTCCACGCCCGCGCGCTTGCCGGAGCCCTCCTCCAGCAGCGGGATCAGGCCGTACCGCGTGGCGCCGGGCAGCACGGTGCTGGTCATCACCACCAGGTGGTAGCCGGACTTGTCGCGCAGCGCCCGGCCGATGCCGGCGAACGCCTCGCGCGCGTACCTGATGTCGAAGGAGCCGTCCGGCGCGCTCGGCGTGGGGATCACGACGAACGTCGCCTCAGTGTCGCGGACCGCCTCGGTGTAGTCGAGGGTCGCCGAGATGCGGTCGCGGTGCGCAGCGATCGTCTCGTCCAGCGCGGTCTCCTGGACCGGGGCGCGGCCGGCGTTCACCGCCTCGACCGCGGCGGGGATCACGTCCACGCCGATCACCCGGTGCCCGCGGCTGGCGATGGCGGCGGCCATGCTGGCGCCGAGTTTCCCCAGGCCTACGATCGAGTACGAACCCACGGCCTTACCTTTCGTGCGGGGGAACCGCCAGTGTAGGACGCTCGACCGTTTCGGGCGCGCCCAGCGCCATCGCCGCGGGCACCACCCACAGCGTCACCAGGATGATGTGGCCGAGGTTCACGGTCAGTCCGAAGAACACGGTCCACGTGGTGAGCGCCGCGCCGCCGAGGAGCGCCGCGAACCGTGCGGGCGTGAGTTGCAGCCGGAACGCCGCCCCGGCCGTGCGCAGCAGCACGTACCCCGCCCAGGTGCCGATGCAGGCGGCGTACAGCACACCGCCCTCCACCGCCGCGTCCACCAGCAGGTTGTGGGCGATCACGTTCGGCAGGCCCAGAGTCGGCGTCAGGCTGATGCCGTAACCGGCCGGGTTCAGCCGGATCAGGTCCCACGCCCACGCCCACGCCGCGATCCGGCTGCCGATGTTCGAGCCGCCCGCCGTCAGCGAACTGCCCTCCACGAAGTAGTCGCCCAGCTGGCCCGCGACGATCGCACCGGCCTGCAGCACGACCAGCGACAACACCACCAGCAGCGTCAGCCCGGTGCCGCTGCGCCGGTAGCGCCAGATCACCGCCACCAGCGAGGCGGCCAGCGTGACCCACGCCCACCGCTGGAACGCGAACGCCAGGTTCACGATGAACACCGCGAGCACCAACGCCAGCACGACCCGGAGGAGCAGGGACTGCCTCGGTGCCGCCAGCATCGCCAGCGTCATGCTCGCCGTCACCGTGAGGACGGCCGCCGTGTTGCCACTGTGGCCGTACGTGATGCGCGCATAGTCTTCGTAGAACGGATGCAGCCGGTTCGCCGGCAGCACCGCCAGTGACTCCGGCACACCGAAGGCCAACAGGTACGACCGGATCGCCACGGCGGAGATCGCCGCGCTGCCGAAGATGAACGCCAGCACCCACAGGCGCACGGTCGCCTCGGTCGGGCGCAGGATCGCGACGGCGACGCCGAGCGACAGCGCCGAGGCGACGCTGACCCAGCCGAGCACGGCCGGCCCGACGGGATCGCCGGCCACCGTGGCCGGCAGGGCGGTCACCAGCGCGAGCACCGAGACGGTGACCAGGACGCGCCCCCCTCGTGAGAGCGGCGCCCGGCCGATCCAGCGCCCGGTCACCAGCAACGCCGTGACGAGCATCCCGACGCCGAACAGGAACTCCGGCATGAGCAGCACGCCGATCCCCAGGTGGTCCTCCCACCGTCCACCGAGGTTCGGCAATTGGAGGATCCGGATGCGCACACCGGGCGCCGGGGACAGGTGACTGAACGGCAACAGGAACAGGTACAGCGCGAGGATGCGGGCGAGCGGGTGCCCCGGCTCCAGCGTCGTCACCGCATGGCGCACCGCAACGCCGCGCGTGGCGATCCGCCGCGTGGCGAGGGCGGACGGCGGGATCACCGTCATGCCGCCACCGCCTGCAACAGCGCGTCGCGCAGACGCGCCCGCATCACGTCGATCGAGAACTCCGCCTCCGCGACCTCGCGTGCGCGCGCCACGAGCGCGGCCCGGCGCACCCCGTCCGAGGCGAGCCGCAGCACGGCCGCTCGCATCGCTGCCGGCTCCGGCGTCGCCACCACCTCGCCCCAGCCGTGGCGCTGGGCGTGTGCCACCCACGCCAGCGACGGATGGCCCGACACCAGCACCGGACGCGAGGATGGCAGGTACTCGGCCACCTTGCCCGGCATCGACAGCCGCCCGTAGCGGAGATGGTGCGGGTCGAACGTGCCCGGCAGGTAGAGCGCGTCCGCCTCCGCGAACCGCGCCGGGAGCCGCTCCACGGGCACCTGCTCCACGAACGCGACCGCCGGGGACGCCGGCAGTTCGGCCGCGCGATGCCGGAACACCGGATGCGTCGCCACCTCGAACCGCACCGGGTGCCCCTCGGCGGCGAGGTCCGCCACGACCCGCGCGAGCGAACGCACGCCATCGAACTGCGTGGGGCCGGTGAGGCTCCCGGAGTAGAGCAGCGTGAACGGCCGAGATGCGGTGAACGGGCCATCGGAGAGCGGCACCGGCGGCCACGCGTCGAGGTCCGCACCGTTCACCACCACCTCCCACGGGCGGCCATACCGCTGCTGGTACACCTGCGCCATCGCCTCGCTGATCGCGGTCAGGCCGGATGCCCGGTCGACCAGCCGCGCGAACTCGCGGCGAGCAAGCCCGGCGAGACGGGGCCCCACCACCGGCACCGACCGGCCGAGCGCGTTCGACGGCCACTCCGACATCCAGTCGTCCGGGATGTGCAGCACCAGCGGCGCGCCGGTCTCGTCCATCACCTCGTGCGTCAGGTGGACGAAGGAGAGGTTGCCCGTCTCGCTCAGGATCACCTCGGGGCGGTAGTCGCGCAGCCACCGGCGGAGCCGTCCGGACATGCGCGACCACAACAGGCCGTGCTCCGCCTGCCCGAGCGCGAACGCGGCGAACTGCGCCGCGCGCCGCATCCCCACCCGTCCGGGGCGCCGGTACGGCCCGCCCGTCGCGTAGTAGCGGCTCGCCAGGCTCGGGTCCTCCGGGTAGACGTCCGAGTGAATCTGCGCGATGCACTCGCGCGGCCACTCCGCGAACAGGCGGCTGAGGGTGACCCCGCTCGACTTGAACGGGTTCAGGACGCCCGGCGTGATGATCAGGACGCGGGGGAGCCGCTGGGTGGCGGTCACGTGGCCTCCCGGTGGCGCTGCCCGCCCAGCATACCCGCGCTGCGACGCTGGGGGCGGATGCTCATCGGAGCTCCACCACCACATCGGCCACCAGCGGCCCCTCGTACAGCGTCACCTGCTGGTCGCCCACGTTCTGCAGCACCGTCAGCGTGTCCGAGACCGTGCCCGCCTGCTTCCATACCCGCAGGCGCGGGCGCGACTCCGGCACCACGTAGGAGACGATCGCCCGTTTCGAGTCGCCCGGCATCAGCAGGACCGGTCCGCCCACCATGAACCGCGGCACGTCGTCGCCCTCGTCGACGGAGAAGAGACCCGGCGGGACGTCGAAGCCGGCCGTCCGCTGGAGTGTGGATCCGGCCGGGCCGTACACGCGCGTGTACGTCCCGAACACCCCCGGCGTGGGGCGGTACTCCAGCGTCGCCCGCGTGAACACCGTCCCGCTCTGTCCCAGCCGCGCCGCGCGGTCCAGTTCCAGTTCGTTCACGATGTTCCGCCACTGCACGATGACGTCCCGGCCACCATCGGCGCGCACAAGGACGGTGATGTCGCGGCGGATCGCCGGCTGGATCTTCGAGTAGGTGACGTTCGAGTCGACGACCGCGAGCAGCTCTTCGCCCTCGCCCTCGACCATCACGCCGGACACGCCCGCGAGGGTGAGCGCGCGCTCCGTCTCTGGATCGCGGTGGTAGACCTGCAGGTGCCGCCCGCGTGCGGCGTGGTGCAGCGCGGAGGCGAGCGCCGGCAACTTCGAGGCGGGCGCGCTCTGCGCCTGCTGCAGCAGCGCCTCCAGCACCGGCCGCAGGTACGCCTGCTTCGCCTCCTGGGAGGCAGCGGCCTGCGCCGCGCCTTCCGCGCCGACCACCTCCACCTGGACGCGGGTGACGTACAGCGCGCGCCCCGGCGAGGGCTGCGAGGAGGTGACGAGCCGCACGTTGCCGCTGCCATCCCCGCCGGTCGTGCCGGTGGTCGCCACGCGCTGCCATGCCCCGCGGACCGACATGTCCAGGGCGACCGCGCCGCCGCCCTCCATCCCGTCGAACTCCGGCATGTCGAGCAGCAGTCCACCGCCGTCCCAGTCCTCCGGGATCAGGACGTACACGGAGCCCTCGTACGTCAGGCCCGGCTCCAGCTGGACGGGGTAAGCGAAGATGCGCGCGGCGCCGCGCACGGTGGCGCGCAGGCCGGTCAGCGTCGCCTCCGGCAGCCCTTCGGTCGTGACGCCGGCGTCGGCGAAGGTCACGGCCTCCAGCGTGTTCGGCTCCACCGTGCTCCACCCGGCGGTCGTCCCGTTCGAGGCGTCCGCGTTGCCGCTATGCCCGGTCACCGCCTCCTCCGCGAGGCGGAACCAGTTGTCGGAGGTCAGCGGCTCCGGGTACTCGCGCACGGCCAGCGGGCCGAAGACATCCACCAGCAGACCGACGGCCTGCGAATCGATTGCGATGACACCGTCCGCGACGACGCCGGCGTCCTCCTCCATCAGCGTCAGCACCGCCTCCGCCGACACCGGGAAGTTCGGCCACCAGTTGGCGTCACGCACGTACCACGCGCCGATGCCGAGGTACTGCACGAGCGGGGCCGGTGGCTGCCGGTACGGACGGTCCGCCGGCGGGTCGAACGCGACCGAGGAGCGGTAGTCCTGCTCCGCGACCTCGCCCTGTTCGAGCGTGACGAGGCCCATCGACCCCATGAAGCCGCCGGTGGGGCGCAGTTCCTGGTCGTTCTGGCCGGCCACCACCCAGCGGACCGGCCCGTCGTAGCCGAAGAGGCGGTCGAACGAGTCCGACACCGCCTCGAACGTCTCCCGCTCCTGCCGCAGCACCGCGACCGCCTCCGAGAAGCGCGAGACCTCCTCCGCGCGGCCGTTCAGCGGCCAGAACCAGCGCTCCGGCTCCAGCCGCGCGAGGTCCGCGTCCGCCGCCTCGATCGCGTCCAGCGCGCCCTCGATCACCTCGGCGTCACCGACGAGCACGGCGCGGGCGGTCTGCACCAGCGGAGCGTCCGGGTCTTCGAACAGGGGAGCGCCAGCGACGAGGAGGCGGCTGAGGGCCGGGGTGACCTCCACGCCCGCGTCCAGCATCCGCGTCGCGTCCCGCGCGGTCGGGCCGATGAGCGGCACGTACCCCGTCGCACGCACGACCGGGCGGAGGTAGGCCAGCCGCGCGTGCGCGCGGGTCATCCGCTCTTCGGCCAGCGCCACGCGCAGGCGGACCTCGCGGTACTCGCTCGGCGAGGGCAGCGCGTCCAGCGCCGCCTCCCCCGAGAGGTCGAGGATGGCGGCGGCCGCGCTCAGGTCGCGGTACGCGCGGAAGAGGTCGGCGCCGGCGGTCCCGGCGCGCCAGCCCACGTCCAGCACCAGCAGCAGGAGGACGGCGGCCACGATCGGACGGCGCCAGCGGACGAGGCGGCGTCGGAGACGACGGGCGATCCGGGCGAGGCGGCGCATCTCCCGTACTGTCTCACAGGGCTCCCTCACGGGCGCGGGGCGTCCTGGACCGTCAGGATGCGTTGACACTGCCACCACCGGGCGTGCATCCTCGCGTGACGGGGGCGTTCGAGGGCGGCATTCGCGTGCGCATCGACCACCGCTTCACCGCCGAGGGGACTCCCATCGCTCCGTCCGCGCTCCTCAGCCGCGCCATCGACCTCGTGGTCGCCTGCGCGGCGCTCGTCCTGCTTTCGCCGGTGCTGATGGCTGTCGCGGTCGCCGTGAAGGCGACCTCGCGCGGCCCCATCCTCTTCAGCCACGAGCGCGCCGGCCGCCACGGCCGCCCCTTCCGCGTGCTGAAGTTCCGCTCCATGCGCGTGAACCAGGAGATCCCCGCCGAACTGAAGGCGGAACTGGAGGAGCGGTTCAAGCTGACCGGCGACCCGCGCATCACCTCGGTGGGCCGCATCCTCCGCCGCACCTCGCTGGACGAACTGCCGCAGTTGCTCAACGTCCTCGCCGGCGACATGGCGATCGTGGGGCCGCGCCCGGTCACCCGCGTGGAGGTCGACCGTAAGTACGGCGAGCACGCCGCGGAGGTGTTGTCCGTGAAGCCCGGCCTCACCGGCCTCTGGCAGGTCTCCGGCCGCTCCCTGCTCTCCTACGAGGACCGCGTCCGCCTGGACGTGGAGTACGTCCGCACCCGCAGCATCCGTGGCGACCTGGGCATCATGCTGCGGACGATCCCCGCCATCCTGAGCATGCGAGGCGCGGAGTAGCGGCACGGCCTCAGCGGCCGGCCACCAGGCCTTCGATGAACCCGTCCAGCGCCGCCTCGATCCGAGGCAGCGCGAACTCATCGAGCGCGAACCGCTGGCCCCGCTCGCCGAGCGCCTGCGCGCGCGCCGGCTCCGCGATCAGCGCCTCGATGCCCGCGAGCAACGCCGCCGGGTCCTCCGGCCGCACGATGCAGTCCGCGCCCGCGCGCCGCAACTCCCGCGCCGTCTCGCTCGCCTCGTGCACCGCCGCCACCACCGGCCGCCCGGAGGCGAGGTAGGTCGACAGCTTGCCCGGCAGCGACATGTCCGTCACCGTCGCGCGCTGGTTCAGCACCAGCACGTCCGCCGCACCCAGCATGCTCGGGAAGATCGAGGCGTCCTGCAGCGGCATGAAGCGCACGTTCGAGAGATGGTGGCGCGCCACCAGGTCCTGCAGCATCGCCCGCTGGTTGCCGTCGCCCACCAGCACGAACTCCGTCGCGCTGCCCGCGTCGCGTGCGAGGCGTGCCGCCTCCACCACGTGCTCCAGCGCCTGCTTGTAGCCCATGTTCCCGGAGTGCAGCACCAGCGGCCGGTCCTGCGGCCAGCCCAGGCGCGCGCGCACCTCCGCGCGGGGGATCGAGGGCGCCTCCACCGGGGTGAAGTTCGGCACCAGGTGCAGCCGCTCCGGCCGCGCGCCGTACTCCAGCAGCGGCGCGCGGAACCCCGCCGCGATGATCGCCACGCCGTCCGCCCGCCGCGCGAGGAACGCCTCCACCCGTCCGGCCGGCCCGGCCAGCGCCTTCGCGCCGGTCATCCCGCTCTGCGTCGCCGCGCGTGCGCTCAGGTCCTGCACCAGCAGCCCGAAGGGGGCGCGGTGCCGCTTCGCCAGCAGCCACGCCGCCACACCGTCGCTCAGGATCGGCAGCACCCCCAGCACCACGTCCGGCCTCGGCAGCGCGTGCGCGGCGAGCGAGGTCAGCCCGAACGACGCTTCGATGAGCATCCGGCCCGCCGTGTGCGAGCGTGACGGCACGTGGTGCCAGCAGCGCAGGACGCGCACGCCCTCGATCACCTCGCGCTGGTAGGGGCGTCGGCGGTACCCCTCGTGGACCCGCCACTCCGGGTAGTGCGGAAAGCCGGCGACGACATCCACCTGGTGCCCCGCCCGCGCGAGGTACGCGGCGCGCGCCGCGATCGTCTGCCCCGTCCCCGTCCGCTCCGGCGCGAAGTTCAGCGAGACGATCTGGATGCGCATCCGGCTCAGCGCCTGTCGAGCGTCGCGACGATCGGGGCCATCTGTCGCGCGATCTCCTGACCCATCAGGCGCAGCCCCGGGTCGGTGAGGTGGACGGAATCGAAGAAGTACGCGTCGCGCGGCACCAGCGCATCGCGGCTCCACGCATCGAGGTCGATGAGATGCGCACCGGTCTCCCGGGCGACCTCCCGCAGTTCCTCGTTGTAGATCTCCGTGATCCGCGCCAGCACGTAGGGGTTGTTGCTCCACGGCGTGACGAACCCGAACGACATGGCGCGCTCCGTCGGCGGCTGGTCCATGACGTACAGGCCCGGAAGCGTGAACAGCACGACCTCCACGCCCTCCCGCTGCATCCGTCCGACGAACTCGCGCACCGCCGCCGTGGGACGCGGGCGGTAGTCCTTCAGGATCTCGAGGTCGGGGTCGTCGAGCGTGGCGGCGCGCGCGCTCGTCATCCAATCGCTCGATGTCCCGGCGCGCGAGGCGAGCAGCCTCGGGAGGCGGCGGACGGCCCGGACGGATGCCAGGTGGTCGTCCATCCACCTGACCCACGCCGGCTCCGGTCGTGGCGCCGTGACGATCCCGTTCCACCCAATGAGGACGGTCACGATCTCGGGCTGCAGCGCGAGGAACTCGTCGGCCCGCATCAACACCTGATCAGCGCCGTATCCCTCGATCCCGGCGTTCACGACTTCCACCGCGATCCCCGCCGCCGCCAGTTCGTCCTCCACCACGCGCGGGTACGGGCTCGATTCAGGCGCGAGGATCCCGAACGTGACCGAGTCGCCGGTCATGATGATGCGCGGCTTCGAGTGCGCGGGGTCGATCTCCGGGCCGCGGAAGCCATCGCGATTCACGCGCAGGTACACCGTCTCCCGCGGCTCGTTCGCCAGGCGCTCCTCGAGTTCGGACACCGCGAGCGTGCGGCCCCCGAGGATCTTCGAATCGATGAGGTCGCCGAGCGTCAGCGTGAGGTCGCGCTTGAGGTACCAGGTGTCCCGACCGTCCGGAGACATCTCCTCCCACTCATCCAGCGCGGTCGCCCCCAGGCTGCCACGGATCGCACCCTCGAACCGCCACGCGATGCGCGCCCCGACTTCCGCGAGCACCCCGAACCCCAGCACCAGCACGACCAGCCCGAGTGCGATCACGCGGCCGCGCGGCCGGCCTCGGGCGGGAGTGGGTGGGGGGCTCGGCTCGTCGCTCATGGCTTGGGCGCGCTAGAAGAGCGCGTAGATGAAGGGGCCCACGCCGGACGTGGTCCCGACCACGATCAAGATGCCGAAGAACATCAGCAGGGCGACCATCGGGATCGCCCACCAGAGCCGGATGCTCCAGAGGAATCCGAGGAGTTCGCGGGCGATGCCGAACTTGGCGCCGGTTTCACGCAACAGGGGCACGGTCGAACCTACGCCTTCTCCACCACCCACCGCCCGAGCGCGAGTATATCAATGCCACTCTTGAGGAACGTCGCGATCGACTCCGCGGGCGTGTTCACGATCGGCTCGCCCCGCACGTTGTAGGACGTGTTCAGCAGCACCGGCGTACCCGTCGCCTCGCCGAACGCCTTCGCCAGGCGGTAGTACCGGGGGTTGGTCGCCTCGTGGATCGTCTGCACGCGCGCCGTGCCGAGGTGGTTCACGGCCGGCACGCGGTCCGCCATCTCGTCCCGCACCGGCACCACCTGCAGCATGAAGCGCCCCGGATAGGACGCTGCGGGGTCCGGCAGGTCGAAGTAGCGGGCGGCGTCCTCGACCGGGACGGACGGCGCGAACGGACGGAACGGCTCGCGGAACTTGATCTTCTCGTTCACCACGTCCTTCATCTCGGCGAGCGTGGGGTTCGCGAGGATGCTCCGGTTGCCGAGGGCGCGCGGTCCCCACTCGAACCGGCCCTGCGACCACCCCACCACCTTGCCGGCGACCAGCGCGTCCACCACCCGCGCAATCGACGCCTCATCCGTCTCCTGGCGGTACCGGATGCCCTCCGTCGCGCGCAGCGTCTCCTCGATGGCGTCGTCGCCGTAGTCCGCGCCCCAGTAGGCGTGGTCCATCACGTGGCGCTCCGCGTGGCCCATCCCCGCGTGCCACGCCCAGAGCGCGCCGCCCAGCGCCCCGCCGGAGTCGCCGGCCGCCGGGTGGACGTACAGCCGCTCGATCGGCGTCTCCCGCAGGATGCGGTTGTTGCCGACGGAGTTGAGGGCGACGCCGCCCGCCATCGCCAGATCCGTCAGCCCGGTGCGGCGGTGCGCCTCGCGCGCCATCGCCACCATCGCGTTCTCCGCGACGAACTGGATGCTCGCCGCCACGTCCGCGTAGTACTGGTTGCGCTCCCACGCACGGTCGCCGTCCGCCGGGCGTTCGCCGTAGTACGACGGGAACCCGGTGCCGTGCGTGAAGAACGGCATCTCCGGCGGCCGAGGCTCCCCGAAGAGCCGCACGAACTTCCGCGTGATCGGCCAGCGCGTCGCGTAGTGGAAGGAGTAATACGCCGGGTCCAGCCAGAGGCTGCCGTCGTCGTACACCTTCATCGTGCGCAGCACGCGGTCGACGTACTTCGGCTCCCCGTAGGGGGCCATGCCCATGACCTTGTACTCGCCCTCGTTCACCTCGAACCCGAGGTACGCGGTGAACGCGCTGTAGAGCAGGCCGAGCGAGTGCGGGAAGCGCATCTCGTCCGTCACCGTGAGCGAAGCGCCGCGCCCGACGCCCATCGTCGCCGTGTTCCACTCGCCCACGCCGTCGATCGTGAGGACCGCCGCCTCCTCGAACGGCGAGCAGTAGAACGCGCTCGCCCCATGCGACAGGTGGTGGTCGGAGAACAGGATCTTCGAGGCCGGCAGGCCGAGGTGCTCCTGGATGCGCGAGCGGATCCAGAGCTTGTCGAACAGCCACGTCCGCATGCTCTGCGCGAACAGCCAGTACGAGCGCGGCCACGCCTCCACCGAGGTGCGCAGCAGCCGGTCGAACTTCACGAACGGCTTCTCGAAGAACACCACCGCTTCGAGGTCGCCCGCCTCAATCCCCGCGTGCTGGAGGCAGAACTCGATCGCGCGCTCCGGGAAGGAGAAGTCATGCTTCACGCGCGTGAAGCGCTCCTCCTCCGCCGCCGCCACCACCTCGCCATCCCGCAGCAGCGCCGCGGCCGCGTCGTGGAAGTAGCAGGAGATCCCCAGGACGTAGGACGGCACGCTAGAACTGCCGCTTCAGGTACTCGGCCACCGGCGGCGTCGCCGCGCGCGGCTGCCAGTTGGACGCGCGGGGTGCACGAAGGCGCAGCGGGTCGCTCACGAACCGGAGGAACGGGTACACCGGCGTCACCATCACGAAGTACGTGAACGTCAGCAGGATCACCATCTGCACGGTGCCGAACCACCGCACGAAGGCCAGCCAGCCGCGCTTCACCGGACGGAACACGGCGCCCATGCTCAGTCCCATCCCAGCACGGCGCGCGCCACGCGCTTCAGCCGCGCCTTCGGGCTCGGGCGCGCGAAGTGCGGCGAGGGGTACGAGACCGGCGATGCCTGCGCCTCCGCGGCGGTGAACCAGGACCAGTGCGCCCGAGGGCTGTAGAGGTCGCCGATCAACGCCCGCATCTCTTCCGCGCGGCCGGGGGCCTCGATCGCCTCGTGGATGCTGTGGTCGGCGGAGTGCAGCGGCATCCGGTTGCGCGTGCAGAAGTCCAGGATGCCGATGGTCTGCGAGACGCTGCTCTCCAGGTAGCCGATGCGGAACTTGTCAGGACTGGAGATCGTCCCGTCCCACAGCGGCCGGCCGTTGTACGGCACGCGGCCCGGGCCGTCGTACCGG
Source organism: Chloroflexota bacterium (assembly GCA_045863195.1). Taxonomy (GTDB): domain Bacteria; phylum Chloroflexota; class Dehalococcoidia; order UBA2979; family UBA2979; genus W-Chloroflexi-9. The sequence goes on along the minus strand of BTUI01000002.1, from coordinate 3,986 downwards.
GTGTCGGAGATGTCGTGCATCATCACCACGTGCTCGCGGTCCGCGATCGCCGGCAACAGGCTGCCGAGGACCGCGCCCGCCACCTGCATCCCGTGCGCGTCCCAGAACACCAGCACGCGCTTCGCGTCGCCCACCTCGCGCGCGAACGGGAAGCCGGTGATGTTGCCGCGACGGATGTCGAGGTGCGAATGCCACGCCGCGTCCGTCAGCGGCTCCAGCCGCTTCACGGACTCCGCCCACATCTTCGTGCGACAGATGCTCAGGATGCGCGCGCCCGAGGTGACCGCCACGTCCGCGAACGCGGAGGTGGAGTTCCCCTTCGCGCGGCCCAGTTCGATCACCAGGTCCGGCTGGTACTCCAGCATCAGCGCCGTGAGTTGTCCCCACTGCGGCAGGTTCAGGCTCGTCTCGCTGTCGATGGTGCGCGCCAGCGCCCGCAGCCGGGGCGCGCGCTCCGCCAGCGCGTGGCGATGGTTCCAGTACGCGCGGCCCGCCAGCGTGCCGTCGCCACCCTCGAGGAACTCCACGCGCGCCACCTTCCACGCCCCTGCGCGCCCATCATAGGCGGCGCATCCCGTGAGGGCGCGACGCTGCCGCCCCGGACGGCCCGAGGCGCCTCGATGCGTGGAGGGGAACGAGGCTCAGCGCGCCCGGACGAACATCCCGCGCGCGCCCACGTGCGTAGCACGCATCGGGCAAGGCTCAGCGCGCTCGCACAAACACAATCTCGCCGGTGTGCACCGTGTGGTACGTCTGCGCGAAGGCCGGCGCGCCCGGGATGTAGGAGACGAAGCGCTGCGTGCCCGGCGGCAGGTGCCACACCCCGACGACCTCGATGCCGAGCGTCTGCACCGCCTGGTCGACCGGCGTGTTCTCCGGCCCGGCCCACGTCAGCAGCGCCACCCCGCCGGAGGGCGGCCGCACTCCCGACCAGCCCCCGAGGTCAATGACCGGGCTGTCCGGGTCGGCGATGAGGTCGACCCGGATCTGTCCGCCGACAACGAGAGTCGGGTTCACCGACCGAGGCGCGCCGAGCGGCGTCGCCTGGACACCGTCATCGATGAGATCGTAGAGGAACCGGAAGAGCAGCGGCTCGCCCTCTGCCGGGCAACCCGCCCGCTCGGCGTGCGAGAACACGCCAACAACGTAGAACCCACGGTTCCCCGAAGAGGCATCGACCGTCGCCGTCCCGCACACCGTCCCCGTTTGTGACGTCACACGGACGCGGAGCGGAAGCGGCTCGTCTGCCGCGGGAAGAATGAACCCAAAATACAGAGCGACCGGCCCCTCCGCCGAAGCGGAGGGACCGGCCGCGAAGGTACCCAGTACCACGCCGAGGAGGATCGTCAGCCGGACGGCGAAACCGCGCGTCCGAGCCATTTCTCCTCCTCGCCGCTCTCGCTAACTAGCGGGAGCGGGTGGCGGTGCGGGCGCCGGCGACCATGGCCGCGGCGAACGCACCGAGGGCGAGGACCAGCGCCATGGAGGTGCCGGTCGTGCCGACCAGGCCACCGTTGCCGGTGGGGGCCGGGGTCGGGGCCTCGCCGCCGCCGGCCGCAGCCGTCAGCGTGATGCCCGTGGCGACGTCAGCCGGGGCGCCGCCCGCGGAGTAGGTCGCCGTCTCGTTCTGGGCAGCGCCATCCACCTGGAAGGAGATGGTGTCACCCTCGACCGGGGCGCAGTCGCCGCCAGCCTGGACGTAGATCAGCCAGTTGCCGTCGGCGTCGACCGTGGCCTCGCCACAGGCGGTGTCGCCGATCCAGGCCGTAACCGCCGAACCAGCGGTGAGGCCAGTGCCGTACGCCGTGAACGGCGGGGTCTGGGCGCTCGCCGAGGCGGCGAACGAAGCGAAGAGGACCGCGGCGACCGCGAACGCAGTGCCGATGCCCATCGCCTTCTTCATGAAAGCCATACGTACTCCTAGGAATTCCCGCCCTAGAAAGGTTCGCAGTTCCCGGGGCCGGGCCGAAACCCGACCCCGGGGCTGCGTATCAGACAACCGACAAGTAGCCGTGGGCCGAAGCCCGCGGGATTACTTGACGACGATGACCGGCGTGTTCGCCGCCAGCGTGGCCGGGAAGCCAGCGTTCACGAACGCCGGGGCACCCACCACGTAGACCTTGAACGCGCCGTCGACCGTCACGGAGATGGTCTTCACGCCAGCCGCCGCGGCGTCAGCCGCGAGCTGGGCCACCGTGCCACCACCGTAGACGACCAGCGAGACGCCGGACGGGGCGATCGAACCGGTGAAGCCACCGGCACCCTCACCCGCACCCGGAGCCGGGGTCAGGGCCGTCACGACCGTCAACTGCTTAAAGCTCGCCGTACCGGCGCTCGGAACAGCCGTCACCGTGAACGGGCCGGTCACACCACCCGAAACGAAGGTCGCCGTGGCGACACCGTTCGTCGTGGCAACAGCGGTCGACGGGACCACGAGGTTCCCACCAGCCGCACCGGTCACCGCGAAGGTCACCGTCGGGGCGCCGTTCACCACCGGGAAGCCGGCAGCGTCACGGACCGTGGCCGTGAAGACACCGTTGCCGCCCGCCAGGATCTCGTCCGGACCCGTCACGGTCACCGTGGCGGCCACTCCGGACTGGACGAAGGTAACCGCAAACGACTGGGCCGTCTGGCCAGTCGTGGTGTTCGCAGCGATCGAGAAGGTGATCGTCTGCTCGCCAGATTGAGTAGCCACCGGGGTGTAGGTGACGTTGTAGATACCGTTAGCGCCCGTGTCGGTCACACCGCCGATAGCGCCGAACGTGGCCGTGGCGACGGCAGCCGTCACCGTCGGACCGTTGATGAAGTTGTTCGCCGTATCGCGGACGCGGACGGCGAAGACCTGAGCGCCAGCCGCGCGGTCGATCACGGTCGGGTTCACGGCCGGGAAGCCGGCAACCGGGGCGATGATCGAGCCGGCGAGCGTGCCCAGGCGGTGGAACTTACCGACGAAGACCAGCTGGCCCGTCGCCGCGTTCACCGTCAGGGTGATGGTCCCAGACGCCGCGGCCGTACCCGAAAGGGTCAGGTTCGTAGCGTTCGTGGCACCACCAGCCGTGGTCACACCAGCGACCGTCTTCTGGCCGGAGGCCGAGAAGACACCGTCGCCGGTGATTTCCATCGTGTACGGAGCGCCGGCAACCAGACGGCCACCCGCGTCAGCGATGGTGGCGTTGATCGCCTGGCCCGAAACCACTGCGACCGATGTCGCGTTGTCTTCGAGGTTGCTCGCCACACCGTTGACATTGAAGTCAGTGGTGGCGTGCGACTTAGACGGAGCGCCGTAGAAGACCACCGTCATCGTGCCGTTACCAGCCGTGGTTTCGATCACGTCAAAACCGGCGCTGGCGTCAGTGCCCGACAGGGTGACCGTGGCGGTCGCCCCGGCGGTGTGCTTCAGGAGGAACGTGACCGACGCGCCAGTAGCGACGATGGTCTGAGTGTTCGAACCATTGGCGAACGTGCCCGCCGTCGTGCTAGCCGTGACGGTGTCACCGGCGACGATCGCCGCCGAGCCCGTCTTCCAGTGGGTCGCGACGATGCTAGCGGTGGTCGTGCCATCGGCCGCCGTCGGGTTCGGAGCGACCACGACCGCCGCAGAAGCGATGCTCGCCGGAGACCCGACCAGCAGGGCCACTGCGAGCACCGCTGCGAGGGCAACGGACGCGCCGTTCCACGCAAACTTCTTGATGAGAGTCAAACTAGTCCTCCAGGACTATTCGCCGCCTCCCCAGGGATGAGGAGAGCCGGCATCTTCGTTCGAAAACCCGTGTGTTCTACGTCCTCGGCAGCCCCTTCCCCGGCTCGGTCCCGGGTCCGGTATGTCAGGCGGCTGATACCGCCGCTCGAGCGAGACGCCACCAACCGTCGCCTGCTCGTCCCGGAAAACCGACTCCTACAGATTCGGGCATCGTAGGCGAGGCACGCCCTTGGCGCACCCACCTTCGACGCAACCCGGAGAACGTCGGCGGGGGCCTCCGGGTTAA
>BTUI01000001.1:0-479993 GCA_045863195.1 Chloroflexota bacterium | reverse complement strand
CCGCCGCGCGGCGATCGACCGCGCGCTCGCGATCGCGCAGCCGGGCGACCTCGTGCTGCTCGCGGGCATGGGCCACGAAACGACGATGGAGTACGCGGACGGGCCCCGGCCGTGGGACGACCGGGTGGCCGCGCGCGAACTGATCGCGGAACGCTTCGGCGGGCCGCCGATCTAGCCGCCCGTCTGGGCGCTAGGTCGTCACCAGCCCCCGGATGCTGGGCGCGCGCAGGAAGAACAGCACCGCCAGCACGGACACCGTCGCGCCCATCACGGCGATCGCGACCGGCGCGGTGAACGCATCCGCCATCACCCCGGCGAAGAGGCTCCCGAAGGGCAACAGCCCCTGGTTGAGCATGTAGATGCCCATCACCCGGCCCCGGTACTCGTCCGGCGTCGTCAACTGGAGCACCGTCTGGTTCGTGGTCATGTACGCCATCTGCGCCGCGCCGGTCACCACCAGCAGCACCACCGTCAACGGGAAGGACCGCGAGAGCGAGACGAGGATGAGCGAGATCCCCAGGGAGAAGACGGCGCCCAGCAGCAGCAGCCCCTTGCGCCGCACGTTGTTCAGCGACGCGATCACCAGCGTCGCGGCGACCGCACCCAGGCCCGGCGCCGACATCAGGACGCCGAAGCCGCCCGCGCCCTTGCCGAGCGTGTCCTTCGCGAGGATCGGCAGCAGCGCCGTGTAGGGGAGCGCGATGACCACCGGCACCAGCGCCAGCGTCATCTGGGTGCGCAGCGTCGGGTGCTTCGCCACGTATCGTGCGCCCTCGGCGAGGCTCGACGCGACGCTGCCGCGGCCGGAACGCGGGATGTCCGGCAGCCGCAACTGCAACACCATGAACGCGACGCCGAGGTAGGCGGCGGCCTGGATATAGAAGTTCTCGCCCGCGCCGATCTTCGCAATCATCAGGCCCGCCAGCGCCGGGCCGATGATGCGCGTGACGTTGAACCCGGCGGAGTTCAGCGCCATGGCGTTCATCATGTCCGCGCGCGGCACCACGTTCGGCACGATCGACTGGCGGACGGGCATGTTGAACGCCCACCCCACGCCGGTCAGCGCACTGAACACGAAGATGTGCCAGACCTCCAGATGCCCGGTGACGATCAGCGTCGCGAAGATCGCTGCCGTCACCATCAGGAACATCTGCGTGGAGAACATCAGCCGCTGCTTGTCGAAGCGGTCCGCCGCCACCCCGCCGAACGGCCCGAGGAACAACAGCGGCAGCGAGCGCAGGCCGTTCACCGCGCCGAGGATCGCGCCGGAGCCCGTCATGTCGTACGCGAGCCAGCCGAGCGTGACCTGCTGGATCCACTGCCCGGAGGAGGAGAACAGCGTCCCGAACCAGAGCAGCCGGTAGTTTCGGTGTCGGAGCGAGCGGAACGTCTGGATGCCGCCCCGCTCCGGGGTGGCGGCGGCGCGTTCGGCTGTTTCCGGGGAATGCGTAGCCCGGGCCATCGAGTCCTCCCGACTGGTGGTCGTCCCAGTGGGCCTCGTCCGGCGGTGCGCTGGTCAGTCGGCCAGTGATCGGAGGGCGGGGCAGGCGTCCCGGCAGCATCGCTGTCCGCGCGCCTACTCCAAGTAAGCCACGCGACGACTCTACCGTCAACGTGAGGGTTGGCGTCCGCCCTCGCGCGCTCGCTCAGGTGGCGACGAGTTCACGGATGCTCCGTGCTCGCCAGTAGGCGACCGCCGCGAAGGCCGCCACGCCCCCGCCCATGATCGCGAGCGTGAGATGCACCTCGGTGAGATCCGTGAACACACCGGCGAGCACGCTGCCGAGGGGGAGCAGCCCCTGGTTCAGCATGTAGATGCCCATCACCCGGCCGCGGTACTCGGGCGGCGTGGTGAGCTGCATCAACGCCTGGTTCGTCGTCGTGTAGGTCATCTGCGCCGCGCCGACGAGCGCGAGGGCGAGGAGCGTGACGGGGAACCAGCGAGAGACCGCCACCAGGAGCAGCGCGGCGCCCAGCACGCCGATCGCGCCGAGGAGTACCCGCCCCTTGCGACGGACGCGGGTGAGCGAGGCGATGACGAGCGTCGCCGCAACCGCGCCGGCCCCGGGCGCGGCCACCATGAGGCCGTACGCGCCCGCGCCGCGGCCGAGCGTGTCGCGCGCCAGGACCGGCAGGAGCGCCGTGTACGGCAGGGCCACGAGCACCGGCACCAGCACGAGGATCAACTGCGTACGTAACGTGGGGTGCCGGGAGACGTACCGGACGCCCTCCACCAGGCTGGCGCCGAGGCCCGCGACCGAGCCCCCGGGAGCAAGTGGCAGACGGATCGGCAGGATCAGCGCCGCGACGGCCGCATAGGCGAGCGCCTGCACCAGGAAGTTCTCACCCGGCCCCAGCGTTGCGATCAGCACGCCCGCGAGCGCCGGGCCGGCGATGCGCGTGGCGTTGAAGCCGGCGGCGTTGAGCGCCAGCGCGTGCATCAGTTCCTCGCGCGGCACGATCTGGGACACCAGGGTCTGGCGGACCGGCGTGTTGAGCGCCCAGCCGACCCCGGTGAGCGCGCTGAAGAGGAGCACGTGCCAGACCTCGACATGGCCGAAGATCACGAGGGCGGCGAACGCCAGCGCCGCGACCACGAGGAACGCCTGCGTGCCGACCATGAGGACACGCTTGTCCATGCGGTCCGCGGCGACGCCACCGAGCGGGCCCAGCAACAGCAGCGGCAGCGCTCGGAGGCCGTTCACCAGGCCCAGCACCAGGGCGGAGCCGGTCATCTCGTACGCGAGCCAGCCGAGCGTGACCTGCTGGAACCACTGCCCGGAGGAGGAGAACAGCGTGCTGAACCACAGCAGCCGGTAGTCGCGGTACCGCAGGGCGTGGAAGGCCTGCAGTCGGGGCGCGCGTGGCGGAGGCGAGCCCGCGTCGGAGGAATGCGTAGCCCCGGCCATGGAGTGGGCTCCTCTGGCGGATGTCGGGCCTCGTCCGGCGGTGCGCTGGTCAAGCGGGCCAGTGGTCGGGGGCGGGGCGATCTCGAACGTGCGAATGCGCGCCTGCCGCCAGTGAGCCACGTCACGCGAAGGCTGTCAACGGACCTCGGCACCGCCGGTCGCCGTCCTACACTGGCGGTGCAGTGGAGGTCTTCCCGATGACCCTCGACCCGTCGATGTACGAAGCGCTGGCGCGCGAGGACCAGGCGCACCTGCTTCACCCGCAGTACTTCGCGCCGGACCACCAGCAGCCGGTCATCTTCGACCGCGGCGAGGGCGTCTGGCTGGTCGATGTGCGCGGCCGGAGGTACATCGACGCCCTCGCCTCGCTCTGGAACGTGGCGGTGGGGCACGGCCGCGGCGAACTCGCGGACGCCGCTGCGGATCAGATGCGGAAGGTGGCGTTCACCAACAACTACGTGGGCTTCACGAACGTCCCCGCGATCCGCCTCGCCTCGAAGGTGATCGACCTCGCCTACGACAACATGCAGGGGGTCTTCTTCACGAACTCCGGATCGGAGTCGAACGAGGGGGCGCTGAAGGCGGCACGGTTCTACTGGAACCTGCAGGGCCGCCCGTCCAAGGTGAAATTGATCTCGCGCGAGCGCTCGTACCACGGCGGCACGCTCGCAGCCTCCTCCATGACCGGCCTGCCGGCGTTCTGGAAGTACTTCGGCCCCCTTGTCCCGGAGATCACCCACACGAGGAAGCCCGAGAACCTGGAGTGCGACTGCACCCCGAACACGGACGGTGAATGCGCCTGCTGGATCGAGCAGGCGATCCTGCGCGAGGGCCCGGACACGGTCGCTGCGATCATCGTGGAGCCGGTGAAGGGCGCCGGCGGCGTGTGGACGCCCGCCCCGGAGTACTTCCCGAAGGTCCGCGAGATCTGCGACCGCTACGAGGTGCTGATGATCGCCGACGAGGTGATCACGGGCTTCGGCCGCACCGGGCGCTGGTTCGCCCTCGAACACTGGGGCGTGCAGCCGGACATCCTCAGCATCGCGAAGGCGATCACCTCCGGCTACGTGCCGATGGGCGCGTTCATCGTCTCCGGCGCGATCTTCGAGGCGTTGAAGCAAGCGCCGACGGATGCGCGCTTCATGCACGCCTACACGAACAGCGGGCACCCCACGGCGGCGGCGGTGGGCCTCCGCAACCTCCAGATCATGGAGGACGAGCGGCTGGTCGCGAACGCCGCCGCGATGGGCGAGGTGCTGGGCGATGGCCTGCGCGGCGCGCTCGAGGGACACCCGCACGTCACCAACCTCCGCCACCTCGGCCTCATGGCCGGCCTCTCGCTGGTGAAGGACGCGGCGACGGGCGAGGCGTTCGACCTCGCCGCGCAGACCGCGATCCGCGTGCAGCGCCACATGCGGGAGGAGGGCGGGGTGATCACGCGTATCGTCGGCGACCACGTCGTCTTCGCACCGCCGCTCGTCGTCAACGAGTCGGAGATTCGCCAGATCGTCGACGCAACGCGCGAGGCGATCCGGGCCGTGACGGGGACATAACGGCGCGTGTCAGATGTCCAAAACAAACTGCTCAGTCTGCTGATCCGTAGGTGTTGACAACCCTCTCGCCGATCTCTAACGTCGGGGTCAGGAAAGGGGGTGATGCTCGTGGCTGACGATAGTTATGGTCACCAGTCTCAGGGGAAGGGCATCTTCAAGGAGGTGCTCGAAACCTAGCCCCGACCGCTGAGTGACTCGCTGAGGGCGTCGCGTGAGCGACGCCCTCAGTCGTTGTTTGAGGGTCCGCCGAGGGAGGCCCGCGATGCCGTTCGATCTCGCCCGCTACCACGCCCTGCGCCACACCCGCACCGTCGGCACGGAGGTCGTCCACCTCGAGGAGACCGGGTCGACGATGGACGACGCGCGAGCAGGCGCCGCCGCCGGCCGGCCGGTGGGCACGGCCTACGTGGCTGCGGCGCAGACCGCCGGGCGGGGACGCCAGGGGCGCTCGTGGGTGTCCGAGCCGGGCGCCGGCCTCTGGGTCACCTTTCACCTTCAGACCCCAGCCGCCCCTGGCCTCGTGGCCGCCGCAGCGGCGCTGGCCGTGGCCGACGCGCTGGAGGCGACCGCGGGTCTCACCGTGGATCTGAAGTGGCCCAACGACGTGCTGCATGGCGGCCGGAAGATCTGCGGCATCCTCGCCGAGTCGCGGCCCGGCGCCGCGGGGGCTGACGTGATGCTCGGCATCGGCCTGAACCTGCGCACGCCCGCCGGCATGCCCGCCGAGGTGCTGGCGATTGCGACGAGCATCGAGCAGGCGGGCCGCCCGGCCCCCTCGCGCGAGGCGATGCTGGCCGCGCTGGCGACCGCGCTCGAACGCCGCCTCGAAGCCGCCGAGGCGACGCCGGACGCGCTGATCGAGGCGTGGGCGGCACGCCTCGTGACCCTCGGCCGGCGCGTCCGCGTGGAGGCGCCCGGCGAGACGTTCGAGGGCATGGCGAACGCTGTCGACGCGTCCGGAGCGCTCCTCGTGCGGCTCGCTGACGGCTCGGAGCGGGCGTGCCTGGCGGGGGACGTCCACCTGGCGGACGCCTGATGCGCTGTTTGATCGTGGGCGGGGCCGCGCCTACCCTCCGGAGCACGATGGAACGCACCGTTCACGCGCACGCGCATCACCACGGGCATGGCCACCACGGCCACGCCTCGCCGTCGCGCGCGCGCTGACCCTCGGTCGTTCCACCCCGGAACCCACCGGCACACGGACAGAGCAGACGCCGCGACGGCCCAGGCCTCGCGGCGTTGTTGTTGTGCCGGGCGCGCCCGGCCGCCACGTGGCTCGAATGTCGCGGACACGGGACCCCCGTCACGGGGACGTCCAGGAAGGGACGTAGAATGCCAGTTGATCCCCCCGCCCAGTTGGAGGCGAACACCGTGCCCGACCGCGGACTGCGCAGCCACGGCATGCGCGACCTGGGCCCCGAGGAGATGCAGCGCTTCCGCGCCGTGGAGCGCACCTTCCTGGAGGTGACCGCCGCCGCGGGCTACCGCGAGGTGCGGATGCCCACCATCGAGCCGCTGCACCTCTACACCGCCGCGGGCACGCTGTCGCCGCAGGCGCTGGACCGCGTCTACTCGTTCCTGGACTGGGACGGCTGGAGCGGGGAGCGCGTGGTGCTGCGCCCGGACGCCACGGTCGCCGTGGCGCGGTGGTACGGCGACCAGCGCGACCCCGGCACCCAGCGCCTCTCCTACGTGCAGCCCGTCTACCGCTTCGCCGCGGACGAGGACCGCGAGGTCTGGCAGTGCGGCGTGGAGTGCTTCGGCGCGCCGGCGGCGCAGGCGGACGGCGAACTGCTGGCGCTCGCCCAGCGCTTCCTCGCCGGCCTGGGCATCACCGAGGTGGAGTGCGAACTCGCGCACGCCGGCCTCGCCCGCTCCGCCTTCGCCGCGGCCGGGCTGGACGCCGCCGAGCAACTGGCCGCCTACGACCGGCTGCTGGAGGGCGACGCCTCGCTCATCGATGACCTCGCCGGGCGTCACCCGGACGGGGCCGCGGCCATACGCCTGCTCGCGGAGGTGGACGGCACGTCCGTCGGCTACATCGCGAACCTGCGCGCGGCGATGCCCGGCGTGATCCCGGGCGCGGACGCCGCGCTGGCCGACCTGCTCGGTGCCGCTCAGGCGCTGGACGCCGCCGGCGTCCCGTTCCGCGTGCGCGCCGGCACCGCGCGCAACTTCGAGTACTACACGGGCGTCACGTTCCGGTTCCTCGCCGGGGGGCGCACTGTCCTCGGCGGCGGCCGGTACGACCGCCTCTCGGAGACGCTGGGCGGCGCGTCCGCGCCGGCCTGCGGCTGGGGCGCCGACCTCCTGCGGCTGACCGGGGTCGCCTCGTGAGCAGCGAGGCACGCCCGGCGCGCGTGGCGCTCCCGCGCGGCGACCTGCGCAGTCCCGTGGACGCGCACCTGCGCGGCGTGGACTTCGTCGTGGAGGGGTACGGCTCCGGCGCGCGCACCTACCGCTTCGAGGTGGAGCGCCGCCCGGGCATCCAGGTGCGCGTCTTCTCTGACCAGGACATCCCGATCCAGGTCGCCATCGGCAACTACGACCTCGGCATCGCCAGCCGCCAGTGGGTGGACGAGCTGCTGGTGAAGCACCGCCTCGACTCGGTCGTGCCGCTGCGGCAGATCGACGTGCCCTCCGAACCGCTGGTCGTCGCCGGCGAGCGCGGCCGCACCCTGGCGGAGATCGCGGGCGCGGGCGTGGTCCGCGTGGCGACCGAGGTCCCGAACCTCGCCGCGCACTTTCTCGTGCACGCGCGCGTCCCGGACTACCGGCTGTACGAGGTGTGGGCGCAGGCCGAAGCCTGGCCGCCGCTCGACGCCGAACTCGCGGTGGCGCCCCGTTCCGCCGTGGAGAAGGAAGGCCTCGAGGTCCTCGGGGAGGTACACCGGAGCGGCGTCTGGCTGATTGCGAACCGGGAGGCGCTGGAGACGCGCGACCTGTCGGCGGCGCTGGAGCCGCTGCTCCGGCTGCCCGTGGCGCGGGAGGCTGGTGGCCTCGTCCAGCCGCAGGGCCTGGCCGGCGTGCAGCGCGCGCAGCCGCGCCCGCCCGTGGCGCGCGAGACGTTCCGCCTGGCCGTGCCGGACGGGCACGCGCAGCGCCACACCGTCGCCGCGCTGGCGGCCGCGGGGATCACCTTCGACGGCTACGAGGAGGGGCGCGCGGTGCGCACTCCGACGTCCGACCTGCCGGGCGTGGAGGTGAAGGTGATGCGCCCGCAGGACATGCCCCGCGCCGTGGCACTGGGATACTTCGACCTCGCGCTGACCGGCCGAGACTGGCTGCGTGCGTTCACGGCCACCTTCCCGGCCGCACCGGTGGTCGAGCTCTGCGACCTGAAGCGCTCCAACTACCGCCTCGGTGCCGTGATCACGGAGGACCTCGCCGTCGAGTCGATCGAGGAAGCGATCGCCTACTGGCGTCGCGATGACCCGGAGTTCCCGATCCGCGTGGCGTCCGAGTACGTGGCGCTGGCGGACGAGTACGCGCGGTCGCGGCACCTCGGCAAGTACCGGGTGATCCCGATCTCCGGTGCGTCGGAGGGCTTCGTGCCGGAGGACGCCGAGATCCTCGTGGAGGGGACCGAGACCGGGACCACGCTGCGGGCGAACCGGCTGCGTATGATCGACGTGATCATGGAGTCCACGAACTGCGCGATCGGCGCGCCCGTCCGCCCGGACGGGCGGCGTGGCGAGTTGCGCGACGAGTTCGTCCGGCGGCTGGCCGCCGGGGCGGGCGAGTAGGGACGCGGGAGGACGGCTGGATGCCCTCGCTCGGGTCGCACCTGGCACGGGCCCGCGTGATCGCGGAGCGCCTCGCGCTCCCGGAGATTGATCGCGCCCGTGGCCCGTTCTACCTCGGTGCGACCGCGCCGGACATCCGCGTGCTCACCCGGCTCGACCGGGAGGTCACGCACTTCTTCCGCCTGACCGACCTGGGCGACCAGGACTCGGTGGCGCGGATGTTCCTCGAGCACCCCGGGCTGTCGCTGCCGGCCGGGTTGGACGCCTCCACCGTGGCGTTCATGGCCGGTTACCTCACGCACCTGGTGATGGACGAGACGTTCATCAACGAGGTCTACCGGCCCGCCTTCGGGCCGCTGTCGCCGCGTGACGCCGACCCGCGCTCCAACATCCTCGACCGTGCGCTCCAGTACGAGATGGACCGCCGAGATCGCGAGGACCGCGAGGCGATGGAGGAGATCCGTGCGGCGCTGGAGGCGTGCACACCCGTGGCCGGTGTCCCGTTCATCGAAGACCACTTCCTGCAGGAGTGGGTGACGGTCTCGGAGAGCGTGGCCGGCCAGCCGCCGGACTACAGCCGGTTCCACCGGATGATGGTGCGCCACTTCCAGGCGGCCGGCTTCGACGCCGAGCGGATCGAGCAGGAGTGCGCGGACCCGGAAGCGCTCGTAGGCGAGGCATATGGGATCGTGACGCCAGAACGCGTGGAGCGCTTCTGGCGCGATGCGGAGGACCGGATGACCGAGCGTGTGCGCGGGTACCTGCGATGACGGCGACCCAGACGCTGCGCATCGTCGAGGACATCGAGGTCGCGCGCGCGACCATCCTTCGGCGTGAGCCGCTCTCCGAACCCGTGCTCGCCGAGCCCGTGCAGCGCGGCATCGACGAACTGTGGGGTGAGCACGTCACGCCGGCCGAGCACGTCCGTCGCATCATCGATGCGGTCCGGACGGAGGGCGACGCCGCCGTGCGCCGCTTCAGCCAGCGCTTCGACGGCTCCGCCTACGACGCCATCGAGGTCAGCGGCGAGGAGATCGCGCGCGCCTACGAGGAGATCGCGCCGGAGGACCTCGAAGCGGTGCAGTTCGCCGCGCACCGCGTGCGGCGCTACCACGAGATGCAACTGGAGCACGCCCCGACCAGTTTCCGCGAGCGCGGCGTCGGCATGGTGGTCCAGCCGCTGTTCCGCGCGGGGATCTACATGACCGGGTCAGACGCGGCGCTACCCTCGTCCGTCATCCACACGGCCGTGCCCGGCGTGGTCGCCGGCGTGGATCAGGTGATTGGCGTGACCGCCGCCCGCGCGGATGGGTCGGTGAACCCGGTGAAGCTGGTCGCCGCGCACGTGGCCGGCGTACAGCGGATCTTCCGCGCCTCCGGCGCACAGGCGATTGCCGCCCTCGCGTTCGGCACCGAGACGATCCCGCGCGTGGACAAGATCTTCGGGCCGGGCGGCATCTTCGTGACGATCGCCAAGCAGCAGCTGTTCGGCCGCGTCGGCATCGATGCGATCTACGGGCCGACCGAGACCCTCGTACTCGCGGACGAGACCGCCGCGCCGGACCTCTGCGCGGCCGACCTGCTGGCGCAGGCTGAGCACGATGTCCTCGCCACGCCCGTCCTCATCACGACGAGCCGCGTGCAGGCCGAGGCGGTCGCCGCCGAGGTCGAGGCGCAGCTCGCGACGCTCGAGCGGGAGTCGATCGCTCGCGCCGCGATCGCGCGCGGCGGCGCGGTGGTGGCGGCCGACCTGGAGCAGGCGGTCATGCTCGCCAACGAGTTCGCGCCCGAGCACCTCTGCGTCCTGACCGAGGACCCCGCCGCGCTGCTGCCGCTCATCCGGAACGCGGGCGGCGTGTTCCTCGGCGAGTCGTCGCCGGAGGTGCTGGGCGACTACACCGCGGGGCCGAGCCACGTCATGCCGACGGGCGGCTCGGCGCGGTTCGCCTCGCCGCTCTCCGTGCTCGACTTCCTGAAGGTGACCTCGGTGGTCAGCCTGACCGAGGAGGACCTGTTCCGCCTCGGCCCGTTCGCCGCGCGCCTCGCGCGGGCGGAGGGGCTGACCGGGCACGCCCGCAGCATCGAACGCCGGCTCGAAGGCCGGTAGGAGGACGCCGATGCCCCGGTTCGACCCGGCCGCCGCGCTGCGCCCCATGCTCCGGCACCTGCCGGAGTACGCCGCGCTCGAGGACCTCGAAGCCGTCGCGGCGCGCTACGGCGTGTCACCGGAGCGCGTGATCAAGATCGACGGGAACGAGAACCCGTACGGCCCGTCGCCGCTCGCGCTGGAGGCGCTGCGGGGTGACTACCGGCCCAACCACTACGGCGACCCGGATCAGCGGCGGCTCCGGACGGCGATCGCGACGCACTTCGGCATCCCGCCGGAGTCGGTGGTCGCCGGCTCCGGCTCGGACGAACTGATCGACCTCCTGTTCCGCCTGTTCACCGACCAGGGCGAACGTATCCTGGTCTCCACGCCGACGTTCGGCATGTACGCCTTCGACGCCGGCCTGCACGGCGTGGAGGTGGTGGACGTGCCGCTGCTGGAGGGCTGGACGTACGACGCCGAGGCGATGGTGGACGCGGCGCAGGAGGCGAAGGTCACCTTCATTCCCTCGCCGAACAACCCGACCGGCAACACGCTTCCGCACGCCCTCGTGGACCGGCTGCTCGCGACTGGCACGCTGCTCGTGGTGGACGAGGCGTACATCGAGTTCTCGCACCAGCCGTCGCTCGTCCAGCGCGCAGCCGCCGAGCCAGGGCTGGTCGTGCTCCGCACGATGTCGAAGTGGGGTGGCCTCGCGGGGCTCCGCATCGGCTACGGTGTGATGCATCCGGAGACCGCCTCTTACCTGATGCGCGCGAAGCAGCCGTATAACGTCAACGCGGCCGCCGAGGCGGCGACCATCGCTTCGTTCGCGGACACGAGCGTCCTCGACGACCGCGCCTGCACGCTGACCGGTGAACGGGAGCGCGTGGCGGCGGCGCTGCAGGCGCAGGGGTGGGTCCACCCGTGGCCGAGCGAGTCGATCTTCGTGCTGCTGCGCCTCAGCCGTGGCGATGGCAAGACGGTGCGTGACATGCTGCGCGCGCGCGGCATCTTCGCGCGGTACTTCGACCACCCGCGCCTGCGGGACCACATTCGCATCTCGATGGCGCTCCCGGAGCAGAACGACCGGGTGATCGAGGCGTTCCGGGAGATCGGTGAGGAGCTGGCTCGTGGCTGATCGACGCGCAACGGTGGAGCGCAACACCGCCGAGACACAGGTGCGCGTGGAACTGAACCTGGACGGCACCGGCCGTGCCGAGGTCTCCACGGGCGTTGGCTTCTACGACCACATGCTCACCGCGTTCGCCCGCCACGGGCGCTTCGATCTGGTCGTGAAGTCGACCGGCGACCTCCACATCGACGAGCACCACACCATGGAGGACGTCGCGCTGGCGCTCGGCCAGGCGGTCGACCAGGCGCTCGGCGCACGCGAGGGCATCGTGCGGATGGGGGACGCGCTCGTGCCGCTCGATGAGGCGCTGGTGCAGGCGGTGATCGACATCTCCGGGCGGCCGTTCGCGGCCGTCTCGCTCGACTTCGTCGGCGAACGTATCGGCGAGGCGCCGACTCAGATGGTGCCGCACGTCCTGCGCTCCTTCGCGACGACCGCGAAGATCACGCTCCACGTCCGGCAACTGGCCGGCGCGAACGACCACCACATCGCGGAAGCGACGATGAAGGCGCTCGGCCGCGCCCTCGACGCCGCGGTCGCGCTCGACCCGCGGATCGCCGGGCAGGTGCCGAGCACCAAGGAGACGCTGACGACGTAGGGTGGTATCAGATTCTCGGAGAATCAGAGAATCTGATACACTCATGTCATGGCAACGACCTCCGAGACCCGCATCACCGCGACCGAACTCAGCCGGAACCTCTCCGACATCCTCAACCGTGTCCGCTACGCGGGGGAGCGGTTCGTGATTGAGCGCGGCGGCGAGGTCGTTGGCACGCTGGAGCCGGCGGCGCGACGCGCCACCACGTTCCGGGAGGTCGTGGCCGCGCTCGGTGACCTCCGCATGCCTGGTGATGGCTATGCCGACGACCTCGAGGCGATCCAGCGAGAGCAACCACCAGCCGAGATGGCCGAATGGCCGTCCTGATCGATACGAGCGTGTTCATCACGCTTGAGCGCCGCGACTTGCCGCTGTCGGCTCTGCTGTCACAACTCGCCGATGAGCCGACGGCCATCTCCGCGGTGACGGCTTCCGAGTTACTGCACGGCGCCCATCGCGCGGACTCGGAGGCGCGGCGACTGCGGCGCGAGTCCTTCGCGGAGACGCTGATCGAGGTCGTGACGGTCCAGTCCTTCGACCTGCGCGCGGCCCGCGTTCACGCGGTGGTCAGCGCGATGCTGGCCAGCAACGGTCGAGCCGTCGGCGCTCACGACCTGATCATCGCCGCGACCGCGCTCGCTCATGACTTCGACGTGCTGACCGAGAACGTCCGTGAGTTCGAGCGCATCCCCGGCCTTGTCGTCCGCCGCCCGGACTGGAACCCGGGCGGCGGCTAGACTCGGCGCATGGGCGACTCGACTGCGGAGATCCTCGCGTTCGCGCTCGAGCTGGCGGACGAGGCCGACCGCATCTCGATGTCCTACTTCCGGGGCGACCTGGGCACGGAGATGAAGCGGGACGGCTCGCTCGTGACCCGCGCGGACCGCGCCGTCGAGGCGATGCTGCGCGAGCGCATCGCTGCGCGCTTCCCGGCGCACGCCATCCTCGGCGAGGAGCAGGGCTACTCCGCCGGCACCGAGGCGGACGCGGGGCGCTGGATCCTCGATCCGATTGACGGTACCCACGGCTTCGCACGCGGGGTGCCGGTCTGGGCGGCGCTGATCGCCTTCGAGCGGAACGGCGTGGTCGAGGTGGGCGTCGCCTCGGCGCCGGCGCTCGGCACGCGCTGGTGGGCCGGGCGCGGCCTCGGCGCGTACCGGGGCGACCTCCCGGCGCGCGGACACGCCGGCACGCGCATCCGCGTGTCGGAGGTCGCCACCGTCGCGGAGTCCCACGTCCTCTACGGCGCGCTGCGCTACGTCCGTCGCCGGTGGCCGGTGACCGCGGAGACCGTGATCCAGGCCGCCTGGCGCGACCGCGGTTACGGCGACTTCTGGGCGCACTGCCTGGTCGCGGACGGGACCGCCGAGGTCATGCTGGAGCCGGAGGTCACCCCGTGGGATCTCGGCGCACTCATCGTGATCGTGGAGGAGGCCGGCGGCCGCATGACGGACGGTGACGGCGTCGCCGGCATCGAGCACGGTTATGCCATTACTTCGAACGGCCGCGTCCACGACGAGGTGCTGCGGATGCTCCGGGGCGGGTAGCGGCCGGCACGTACGCCGCGGGGTGGCGATCAACGCCGCCGTGTTTCAGACTCATCGGGTGGCCCGCTGCCGGGCCGGACTGTAACCGCACAACCGAAGGCCGCGCCATGCTCGTCTCCCTGAAGTGGCTCCGCGACTACGTCGACCTGCCCGCCGGGCTGGACGTGGACGACCTCGCGCACCGGCTGACCATGGCGAGCGCGGAGATCGAGGGCGTCCACCGCGTGGGCGACCAGTGGGACCGCGACCTGATCCGCGTCGCCCGCACGCTTACCGTGGAGCCGCACCCGAACGCCGACCGCCTGCGCCTCGTGACCGTCGACTTCGGTGGCGCGGAGCCGCAGCGCGTGGTCTGTGGTGCGCCGAACGTGGCGGCCGGCCAGAAGATCGCCTTCGCGCAGGAGGGCGCCCGCGTCCGGGATGGCCACACCGGCAAGGAGGCCGTGCTGAAGCGCGCCGCCATCCGCGGCGTGGAGTCGGCCGGCATGGTGCTCTCCGAGCGCGAACTCGGCCTCTCCGAGGCGCACGAGGGCATCGTGGTGCTGCCGGACGACGCGCCGGTGGGCACCCCGCTCGCGGACTACCTGGGTGACGTGATCCTCGATGTCCACGTGTGGCCGAACCGTGCCGACATGATGAGCATGGTGGGCGTCGCGCGGGAGGTGGCGGCGATCCTCGGCGTCCCGATGCGCATGCCGGAGCCCCCGACGCCGTCCGGCGTCCGCCCCGCCGCCTCCGCCGTCTCGGTCCGCATCGATGACCCCGACCTCTGCTGGCGCTACGTCGCGACGGTGATCGAGGGTGTGCAGGTGGGCCCATCGCCTCAGTGGCTGCAGGACCGCCTCCGCGCGGCCGGCCAGCGCCCGATCAGCAACGTCGTCGACATCACCAACTACGTCATGCTCGAACTCGGCCAGCCGCTGCACGCGTTCGACCTCGACACCGTGCGCGGCGAGGTCGGCGTCCGGCTGGCGCGGCCCGGCGAGACGCTGCGCACGCTGGACGGCCAGGACCGCGCGCTCGCGCCGGACACGCTGCTCATCACTGACGAGCGCGGGCCGATCGCCCTCGCTGGGGTCATGGGCGGCGAGGCGACCGAGGTGCGCGAGGGGACGACGCGCATCCTGCTGGAGGCCGCCCGCTTCGACCCCACCTCCATCCGGCGCACCTCCACGCGGCTGTCGCTGCGGTCCGAGGCGTCGTCGCGCTTCGAGCGCGGCCTCTCGCCGGAACTGGCGATGGTGGCGGCGCGCAGGGCGACGCAGCTGTTCGTCGAGGTGTGCGGCGGCACGGCGTTGGACGGTGCGGTCGATGTCTACCCCACGGTGGTGCAACAGCCGGAGGTCTCCATCTCGCGCGCCCGGCTGGACACCGTGATCGGGGTTTCCGTCCCGACGGCGGAGGTCACCGCGATCCTCGAGACGCTGGGGTTCGAGGTGCTGGCGACCGATGGCGGCCGCGCGGACGGCGCCTTCCGCGTGCGCGCGCCGTGGTGGCGCACCGACATCGCCATCGCCGATGACCTCGCGGAGGAGGTCGTGCGTCTCGCGGGGTACGACCGGCTGCCGGCCGCCGCGATCGCCGGGGGGATTCCGGCGTGGGAGCCCGACCACGTGCGCTCGCTCCGCGACCGCCTCGTGGACGCGCTCGTGGAGGCGGGGCTGCAGGAGGTCATCACTTACTCGCTGACGACGGACGAGGTGCTGCAGCGCGTGATCCCGCGCGAGGACCTGGAGATCATGCGCCCGCTGCGGCTGCGCAACACGCTCTCCTCCGACCGCCAGGTGATGCGGCCGACGCTGCGCCACTCGATCCTGGAGACCGTCGCTCGCGGCATCCGCAGCGGCGCACCGCGCCTCGCGATCTTCGAGGCGGGGCGGACGTACGTCCCGCGGCGCGTGGACGGCCAGGTGCTCCCGGAGGAGCGCGAGGTGGTCTGCGGCGCCGTCACCGGCGCTGACCTGGACCGCTGGGGCCGCGCCACCGACCGCCGCCTGGACTTCTTTGACGCGAAGGGGATGCTGGAGTCGGCGTTCGCCGCGCTCCGACTGGACGCCGCCTACGTGGCCTCCGAGGAGTTCGGCCTGATGCGCGGCCGTACCGCCACGCTCTCGCTCCGCGGTGAGCCCGTGGGCGTGCTGGCGGAGGTCCACCCGGACGCGCTGGCTGCCTTCGACATCGAGCAGCCCGTGCTGCTGTTCGAACTGGACGTGGCGAGGCTCGCCGCGCAGCAGCCGGAGCGGCTGAAAGCGCAGAGCGTCTCCCGCTTCCCGGCCGTGGAGCAGGACCTCGCGGTCGTCGTGGACGCCTCGGTGACCGCGGACGCGCTGCGGGCGGTGCTGGAGGGCTCCCCGCTGGTCGCCAGCGCACGCGTGTTCGATGTGTTCACGGGCGGCCGGCTGCCGGAGGGGAAGAAGAGCATCGCCTTCTCGATCCGGTACCAGGTGCCGAACCGGACGCTGACCAGCGAGGACGCGAACCGCGAGCAGGCGAAGCTGGTGAAGCGCCTGGAGCGCGAGTTCGGGGCCGAGCAGCGCGCCTGACGCCGGGATCGTAATGCGACATAAGCAACGAGGCCGCCCATCGGGCGGCCTCGTTCAGTTCGAGCGGGGCGAGGGCTACGCGAGCGCGGCCTTCGCGGCGGAGGCGATACGGCCGAAGCCCTCCGAGTCGCGCACGGCCAGGTCGGCGAGCACCTTGCGGTTCAGCTCGATGCCGGCCTTCTTGAGGCCGTCGATCAGCTGCCCGTAGGTGAGGCCGTGCAGGCGGGCGGCCGCGTTGATGCGGATGATCCACAGGCGGCGGAAGTCGCCCTTGCGGTCACGCCGGTGCTCGGTCGCGTACTTCAGGGCGTGCATGGCGGACTGGTGCGCGACCTTGATGTTGGTCCGGCGCTTGCCGCGGTGGCCCTTGGTGATCTCGAAGATCTTGCGGTGACGGTTGCGGGTCTGCACCCGCGAGCGGACACGAGCCATCGGGTTAGTCCTGTGCCTGAGCGCCAGCCGGCGCAACGCCGGCGTACGGCATGTTCTTACGGATCGCCTTCACCACGGTTCCGTGCGCCAGCACGTTCTCGCGGTTCTCGTACATCTTGGCCCGGGAGCGCTTGGCGCGCTTCGGGTTGAAGGTGCGGAGCATCACCTTGCCCGTGCCGGTGATCTTCACGCGCTTCGCGGTGCCCTTGTGGGTCTTCATCTTCGGCACGTGTGGTGCTCCCTCAGACGCTCAGGCTACTCGGCGGCGACCGCCGGGGCCTCTTCCTGTGCGCCGCTGTCCGACTGCTTCGCACTCTTCCGCGCCGCGGCGGCCAGCTTCTTGCTGGGGTCGAGGATCATGTTCATGAACCGACCCTCAAGCCGCGGCGGCTTCTCCTGATCCGCAACGTCCTGGACCCGCTCGTAGAAGTCCTTGAGCAGGCCCTCCGCCACCTCCGGGTGGGTGATCTCACGCGCCCGGAACATGACGGAGACTTTGACCTTGTCGCCCTCCAGCAGCAGCTTGCGGGCGATCCGGACCTTGAAGTCGCGGTCGTGAGTGTCGATCTTCACCTTCATGCGCACTTCGCGCAACTCGACCTGCTTGGAGCCCCGCCGGGACTCCCGATCGCGCTTGGCCTGTTCGTACTTGAACTTGCCGTAGTCCATGATCTTGACCACGGGCGGGTTGGCCGTCGGCGCGATTTCGACGAGGTCGAGGTTCGCCTGTTCCGCGAGCCGCAGGGCGTCCATGGTCGGCATGATGCCCAGCTGCTCATCCCCCTTGATCACGCGGACCTGGGGAATGCGGATCTCTTCGTTAATGCGCAACTCTTTACTGATCGAAGCACCCTCCGTGTTGTCGCCGCGCACCGGCGCGCAGCGTCAGAGCCGTCATTCTAGCAAGATTGTGATGCGCCCCGGGAGGGGGCGGCATCCGGGGTTACCCCTCGTCCTCCGCCGGTTCGTACTCGAGGACGAGTTCGCCCTTTTCGATGCGGGCGCCCTGGACGGCGGTGATCTTCTTCACCACGCCGCCGTGGGGGGCCTGCACCTCGTTCTGCATCTTCATCGCCTCGATGACCACGAGGGTCTGGCGAGGCTTGATTTCGTCGCCCACGGCGACGCGGATGTCCACCACCACGCCCGCCAGGGGCGCCGTGACGGTGCCGAGCGGGTCTGCGAGTCCGCCCGAGGCTCCCCGCTGCTTCCCGGCGCCCCCCACGGGGCCCAGGTGGAACGTGCGGCCATCCACCAGCACCCGGAGCCCCTTCCCGTCGCGCGTGACGTACGCGCTGGTCGGGACGCCGTTGCGGATGACCGAGAACAGGCCGGGGACGCCGGACGTGGTCACGTCCACGTCAAAGGCGTCACCCTCGTCCACGCGGATGCGGAGACGGCCGTCCTTCAGCTCGTCGATGGTGACGGCGCGCGTGGCGCCCTCTACCTGGAAACGGTGCCGCGTCGCCATCCGCGGAGTCCTTCCTCGGTCCGAATGCCGCGCCGTGCCATGGCGCGGGAGGCCTGCGTCCAGCGCGGGAGGCCGGCTGCGGTGATCCCGCCGGGGGCGGCGCTGCCGAGCAGGTTGGCCGCGACCGCGCCGGCGACCAGCGCCTGCTCCAGCCGCGGGTCGTCCTCCGGCGGGACGGGCATCGTGAAGTGCTGTTCCAGCCAGTTCGTGGCGAAGTCGCCGCTCCGGAAGTCCGGGTGGTCGAACAGCGCCAGGTGGAACGGGATGTTCGTCTGCGGGCCGGAGATGATGAGGTCGCGCAGCGCGCGCTTCATCCGCTCGATCGCCCGGTCGCGCGTCTCCGCCCACACGATCAGCTTGCCGAGCAGCGAGTCGTAGAAGACGGGGACGTCCAGGCCCTCGAACAGCATCGTGTCGAAGCGCGTGCCGGGGCCGGCGGGCACCTGGAGGAAGTCCACCAGCCCCACGGACGGCGCGAAGTTGTTGAACGGGTCCTCGCCGTTGATGCGGCACTCGATCGCCCACCCCACCGGGTTGAGCGGCGCGTCCGGGTCCGGCACCGGCTGGCCGGACGCCACGGCGATCTGCATCGCCACGAGGTCCACGCCGCCGTACACCAGTTCGCTGACCGGGTGCTCTACCTGCAGGCGAGCGTTCACCTCCAGGAAGTAGAAGTTGCCGTCCCGGTCCATCAGGAACTCGACGGTCCCGGCGTTCCGGTAGCCACAGGACTTGGCCGCGGCGATCGCCGCGTCGCACAGCCGCTTCCGGATCTCCGGGGTCACGGCGATGGAGGGCGCTTCCTCCACCAGTTTCTGGTTGCGGCGCTGGATCGAGCACTCGCGCTCGCCGAAGGCGCGCACGTTGCCGAAGTTGTCCGCGATGATCTGCACTTCGATGTGGCGGGCCGGCGAGACGTACTTCTCGAGGAAGATCGTCGCGTCTTTGAAGGAGGTCGCCGCCTCGCCCGCGGAGGCGCGCATGGCGTTCTCCAGGTCCTCGTCGCGCTCGACGAGGCGGATGCCGCGGCCGCCACCGCCGGCGGAGGCCTTCACGAGCAGCGGGAAGCCGATGCGTGCCGCCTCCCGGTGGGCGGTGGCGAAGTCGTCCAGCGTGATGTCATTCGCGCCGGGCACAATCGGGACGCCGGCGGCCTCCATCAACTTGCGGCCGGAGACCTTGCCGCCCAGCGCGCGCATCGCGTCCGCCGGCGGGCCAATGAACGTGATGCCGGCCTCCACGCACGCCTCCACGAAGGAGGCGTTCTCGGAGAGGAAGCCGTAGCCGGGGTGGATCGCGTCGGCGCCCGTCGCCTTCGCCGCCTCGATGATCTTCTCGATGACGAGGTAGGACTCGAGGGCGGGGCCGGGGCCGATGCAGACCGCGTGGTCGGCCTGGCGGACGTGGAGCGCGTTGCGGTCCACCTCCGAGTAGACGGCGACCGTTTCGATGCCGAGCTCGCGGCAGGTGCGCTGCACTCGGAGGGCGATCTCGCCGCGGTTGGCGATCAGGATGCGTTTGAACATAGACGTGTCGGTGCTCCGGAAATCGGGGGCCGAGGACGCCGCGTTGGGGGCGCGAAGACCGGCTGCCAGACTGTCATGACGGCGCTCAGGCGGCAAGCCTCGGGGCCCCCGGAGGGGCCCCGAGGGGGTGGTCAGGCGCGGGCCTGGATCGCCTTGCTGTCCCGCTCGTCCACCATCCGGTCGATGATCTGGAAGACCGGCATGGCGCCCAGGTCGTCCCCGGTGCGGTCGCGGACGGCGGCGGCCTCCGCCTCCGCCTCGCGGTCACCGACGACGAGCATGTAGGGCACCCGCTGCAACTGCGCCTTGCGGATCTTCGCGCCCATGCGCTCGCCGGACTCGTCCACCTCCACCCGGAAGCCACGCTCCCGCAGGCGGCTGCGGACCGAGCGGGCGTAGTCCACGTGGCGGTCGGCAATCGGCACCACCACTGCCTGCACCGGCGCCAGCCAGAGCGGGAAGTGGCCGCCGGTGTGCTCCGTGTAGACGCCGAGGAACCGCTCCAGCGACCCGAGGATCGCCCGGTGCAGCATCATCGGCCGGTGCTCCTGGCCGTCCTCGCCGATGTAGTTGAGCCCGAAGGCGGCCGGCATCGCCATGTCCACCTGCACGGTCCCGAGTTGCCACGACCGGCCGATCGCGTCCTTGAAGTGGAACTCCAGCTTCGGGCCGTAGAACGCGCCCTCGCCCGGGGCGAGCGTGTAGGACTTCCCGGCGCGCGTCACCGTCTCGCCGAGCAGCCGCTCGCCCTCCGCCCAGTCCGCCTCCGTGCCCGCGAACTTCGCGGGGCGCGTGCCGAGCCGGATCTCCGGCTCGCCGAGGCCGAGCTCGCGGTAGACGCGCTCGATCATCGCGAAGATGAGCACGATCTCGCCCTCGAACTGCTCCGGGGTGCAGTAGATGTGCGCGTCGTCCTGCGCGAAGGAGCGCACGCGGGTGAGGCCGTGCAGCACGCCCGACCGCTCGTTGCGGTGGAGCCGCGTGAACTCCGCGAGGCGCAGCGGCAACTCGCGGTAGGAGTGGTGTCCCCCGGCGAAGTAGTGACAGTGGCCGGGGCAGTTCATCGGCTTCACGCCCAGTTCCTCGTCCGCGGAGTGGAACAGGAACATGTCGTCCGAGAAGTTCTGGTAGTGCCCGGAGGTCTTCCAGAGGTCCACGCCGAAGATCTGCGGCGTGATCACCTCCTGGTAGCCGTACTCCTCGTACAGGTCGCGCATGTAGTCGACGAGGCCGTTGTAGAGGACCGCGCCCTTCGGGTGCCAGAACGGCGAGCCCGGCGCGATCGGGTCGATGTGGAAGAGGTCCAGCTCGCGGCCGAGCCGTCGGTGGTCGCGCTTCTCCGCCTCCGCGCGCTGCTCCAGGTAGGCGTCCAGTTCGGCCTGCGTCGCAAAGAGCAGGCCGTACACGCGCTGGAGCATTGGGTTCTTCTCGTCGCCCCGCCAGTAGGCGCCGGCGACACGGTCGAGGATGAACGCGCCGATCTGGCCGGTCGTCTCGGTATGGCCGCCGCGACAGAGGTCCTGGAACTCGCCGTGGCGGAAGTGCCCGACCGTGGCGTCCTCGATGCCCTCGATCAGTTCGAGTTTGTACGGCTGGTCCGCAAAGATCGCGCGGGCGCGGTCCTTCGGGATCTGCTCGCCCGTGATCGGCAGGTCGCGCTGCACGGTGACGCGCATGCGCGCCTCCAGCGCGACCAGGTCGTCCGGGGTGAGCGGACGGGGGAGGTCGAAGTCGTAGTAGAAGCCGTTGTCCACCGGGGGGCCAATGGCGTACTTCGCCTCCGGGAACATCTCCAGCACCGCCTCCGCGAGCACGTGTGCCGCGGAGTGGCGCATGCGGAACAGGCGCTCCTCCGGCGGCAGTCCGGCGAACGGGGCGTCGTGTCCATCGCTCATCGCGTCTGACCTCCTGGCCGGCGTGGTGGCGCCGGCACACAAACAACAAGCGCGCCTCATGTCCTGACGGGACGTGAGGCGCGCTCGCGTGGTTCCACCCGACGTTCCCCGGGCGCACGGCGGCACCAGGGCTCGTTGTGGCCCGCTAACGGGGGCAAGGCGCCGCGGGTTCGCCCGCGGGCTCCGGGGTGGTATCGCCGCGACGCCGCCCGCGGGACTTGCAGCACCGCCCGGGGGCGGGTCCCGTTCTCTGGGGGAGGCGCACCGCGGGGACGTGTCCCCATCAGCGCTCGTCATCCCGCGCATCGCTGCGCGGCTGTGCGTCCGGGGATGATAACGCGCCCGGCCGGTAGACGTTACCGGCGGTGGCGGGCGGGCAGGGACGGGAGGAGGAGGTGTGGTGGGCGGTACTGGATTCGAACCAGTGACCTCAGCGATGTCAACGCTGCGCTCTAACCAACTGAGCTAACCGCCCGGAGGCAACGCCCACACAAGAGCGCTCAATGACGCTATGGTACCGCCCCGACAGGGTCAACGGCGAGCCGTTGAGCACGAGAGGACGGTCACCCGGCAGGTCGGACCAGGGGTTTGGGCGCGGTGTTCGTTGACACCCGCTCCGGGCCATTGGTAGTTTCCTGCCGGGCCTCTAGCTCAATGGCAGAGCAGCTGACTCTTAATCAGCCGGTTGAGGGTTCGAATCCCTCGGGGCTCACCATCACACTCACTGGCCCGGCCGCGCGGGGTAACGCGGTCAGGCCGATGCCAGCGACGACGACGGGGAAGTGTCGGAACTGGCAGACGAGCGTGACTTAGGATCACGTGCCGCAAGGCGTAGGAGTTCGAGTCTCCTCTTCCCCACCAGAAGCCTGACCTTGACCGGTTGGGCGCGGAAACCACGGAGCCGAGAGGGGTCGCGCAGAAGCGCGGAGGTCATCCATGGCGAAGCTGCTCGAGGTCAAGAACCTCAAGACGTATTTCTTCACAGACGAAGGTGTCGTCCGTTCCGTGAACGGCGTGACGTGGCACCTGGACGAAGGCGAAACACTCGCCCTCGTCGGTGAGTCCGGATGTGGCAAGTCGGTGACGGCGATGTCCATCCTGCGGCTCATCCCGACGCCGCCGGGCCGCATTGTGGACGGCGAGATCATCTTCGAGGGCAAGGACCTGCTGAAGGTCAGCGACGCGGAGATGCGGTCCATCCGCGGCAACCGCATCGGCATGGTCTTCCAGGAGCCGATGACCTCGCTGAACCCGGTGCTGACCATCGGCACCCAGATCCGCGAGTCCATCCAGCTGCACCTGGGTCTGGACGACGAGGCTGCCACCGCCCGCGCGGTGGAACTGCTGGAACTCGTCGGCATCCCGGAGGCGGCGCGCCGCGTGGAGGACTACCCGCACCAGTTCTCCGGCGGTATGCGCCAGCGCGTGATGATCGCCATGGCGCTCTCCTGTAACCCGAAGCTCCTGATCGCGGACGAGCCGACCACGGCCCTGGACGTGACCATCCAGGCGCAGGTCCTGGAGATCATGGCCCGCCTGGCGACCGAGTTCGGCACCGCTGTCCTCATCATCACCCACAACCTGGGTGTGGTGGCCCGCTACGCCGACCGCGTGAACGTGATGTACGCCGGCGAGATCGTGGAGACCGGCAGCGCCACGGACATCTTCAAGAACCCGCGGCACCCGTACACCATCGGCCTGATGGCGTCCGTGCCGCGTCTGGACGCCACCGAGAAGGTGCGCCTGACCACCATCGAGGGTCAGCCCCCGCTGCTCATCCGGGAGATCCCCGGCTGCCCGTTCCGGCCTCGCTGCGACTGGGCGATCGACAAGTGTGAGACCGAACACCCCGAGCTCGACGAAGTCGGTCCCGGCCACGCGGCGCGCTGCTGGCGCAACCCGCTGGTGGACGCGAAGACGCGCGAACTCGCCGGCTCGGCCGCCGCGAACTGATCCGCAGGAAGGGCGACCTCAATGGCGACGATGCAGACGCAGTCCAAGAACATTTACGAGAGCACCGTCAAGCACGGTGAGACGCTGGTGAACGTCCAGAACCTGAAGATGTACTTCCCGGTGACCGCCGGGACGTTCATCCAGAAGAAGGTCGCGGACGTCCGCGCCGTGGACGACCTCAGCTTCTTCGTGACGAAGGGCGAGACGCTCGGCCTGGTGGGCGAGTCCGGCTGTGGCAAGTCCACGACCGGCCGCGCGGTGCTGCAGCTCTACAAGCCGACCGGCGGTTCCGTAAACTTCGGCGGCACCGAGCTGACCGAGCTCAAGCCGAACGACCTGCGCCGGTTCCGGCGCCGGATGCAGATGATCTTCCAGGACCCGTTCTCCTCGCTGAACCCGCGCATGAGCGTGGAACAGATCGTGGGCGAGCCGCTGGCGATCCACGGCCTGTACAAGGGTGCGGAGCGCAAGGAGCGCGTGCAGTACATCCTGCAGGCGGTCGGCCTGAACCCCGCCTTCGCCCGCCGCTACCCGCACGAGTTCTCCGGCGGCCAGCGCCAGCGCATCGGCATCGGCCGTGCGCTCGCGGCGGAGCCGGAGTTCCTGGTCTGTGACGAGCCGGTCTCCGCGCTGGACGTGTCCATCCAGGCCCAGGTCATCAACCTGCTGGAGGACCTCCAGGAGCAGTTCGGCCTCACCTACCTCTTCATCGCCCACGACCTCGCGGTTGTCCGGCACATTTCCGACCGCGTGGCGGTGATGTACCTGGGCAAGATGATGGAGCTGGCGGAGTCCAACGAGCTCTACCAGAACCCGCTGCACCCGTACACGAAGGCCCTCCTCTCCGCCGTGCCGATCACGGACCCGGAGCTGGAGCGCAAGCGCGAACGCATCATCCTGACCGGTGACGTGCCGTCCCCGCTCCGCCCGCCCCCGGGCTGCGTGTTCAACACGCGCTGCCCCATCGCGGTGGACGAGTGCCGCGAGCGCGTGCCGGAGTGGCGTGAGGCCGCGCCCGGCCACTACGTGGCCTGCCACCGCGTCTAGTCCGTCCGGACTCACCGATCGACTGACAGGCCCGCCGCAAGGCGGGCCTGTCTCATGTCGGCGCGCCTAGCCTCGCCGCCCGTTAGGATGATGCGGTGGAACCCTCACGCATCCGGAACTTCTGCATCATTGCCCACATCGACCACGGCAAGTCGACGCTGGCCGACCGCATGCTGGAGGTCACCGGCGCCGTCGACCCGCGCGACATGCGCGAGCAGATGCTCGACTCCATGGACCTGGAGCGCGAGAAGGGGATCACGATCAAGGCGCAGGCCGTGCGGATGGACTTCACCGCCGCGGACGGCGAGCGCTACCAGCTCAACCTGATCGACACCCCCGGCCACGTGGACTTCGCGTACGAGGTCTCCCGTGCCCTCGCAGCGTGCGAGGGCGCGATCCTCGTGGTGGACGCCACCCAGGGCATCCAGGCGCAGACGCTCGCCAACGTCTACATGGCGATGAACCAGAACCTGCGCCTCATCCCCGTCGTCAACAAGGTCGACCTGCCCTCCGCGGAGCCCGAGCGCGTCGCGAAGGAACTCGTCGACATCATCGGGTTCGACGCGGATGAGGTGCTGTTCGGCTCCGGCAAGAGCGGCATCGGCGTGAAGGAGATGCTCCAGGCCGTCGTCGAGCGCGTGCCCCCGCCGACCGGCTCCCAGGACGCCCCCCTGCGGGCGATGGTGTTCGACGCGAAGTACGACGCCTTCAAGGGCGTCGTCGCCTACGTCCGCGTCGTGGAAGGCCGCGTGGACGGCCGCCAGCGGTTGCGGATGATGCAGAGCAACGCGCGCTTCGAGCCGGTGGAGATCGGCTACTTCCATCCCGCGCCCACGCGCACCGACATCCTGGAGGCCGGCGAGGTCGGCTACATCGCGACCGGCCTGAAGGGCGTGTCGGAGAGCCGCGTCGGTGACACGGTCACGACGGACATGCATCCGGCGACCGAGGCCGTCGGCGGGTACCAGCCGGCGAAGGCGATGGTGTTCGCCGGCATCTACCCGACCGACCCGGACGACTACACGGGCCTGCGCGAGGCGCTCGAGCGCCTCACGCTGAACGATGCCGCGCTCCAGTGGGAGCCGGAGACCAGCGTGGCGCTGGGCTTCGGGTTCCGCTGCGGTTTCCTCGGGCTGCTCCACATGGAGATCGTGCAGGAGCGCCTGGAGCGCGAGTTCGACCTGGATCTCATCGCCACCGCGCCGTCCGTGCAGTACGAGATCACCCGCACGAACGGCCGCGAGGAGGTGATCGACTCCCCGGCGGACCTGCCGACCTCCAACGAGATCGCGGAGATCCGCGAGCCGTGGGTGGGCGTCTCCATCACCGTGCCGGCGCGCTTCATCGGCCAGATCATGCGCCTCGTCTCGGAGCGCCGCGGCCTCTTCCAGCGCACCGAGTACCTCGACCACTCTGAGGACGAGGGCGACTCGCGCGTGTTGATGACGTTCGAGGTGCCGCTCGCCGAGATCCTCGTGGAGTTCTACGACCAGTTGAAGTCGCGCACCTCCGGCTACGCGGCGATGGACTACCAGTTGATCGGGTACCGCGCGGCGCGCGTGTCGCGCCTGGACATCCTCGTGAACGGCGACCCGGTGGACGCGCTCTCGGTGATCGTGCCCACGGAGCAGGCGCCGCAACAGGGCCGGAAGCTCGTCGCGGCGCTGAAGGACCTGATCCCCCGGCAGTTGTTCGATGTGCCGGTGCAGGCCACCATCGGCGGGAAGATCGTCGCCCGCGAAACCGTGAAGGCGATGCGGAAGAACGTGCTGGCGAAGTGCTACGGCGGCGACATCACGCGCAAGCGGAAGTTGCTGGAGAAGCAGAAGGCCGGCAAGAAGCGCATGAAGATGCTCGGCCAGGTCGAGGTACCGCAGGAGGCGTTCATGGCCGTCCTGAAGATGCACGACTAGCCGGGCGGCTCCCCGGGAGGGTCGCATGTCCCTGCAGGTCGTCCAGCCGCGGATCCGCGGCTTCATCTCCCTCACCGCCCACCCGGACGGCTGCGCCGCGAACGTCCGCGAGCAGGTCGCCGCGATCCGCGCCGCCGGCCTCACCGGCAGCATCGGGACCGCGCTCGTCGTCGGCTCCAGCACCGGCTACGGCCTCTCGAGCGCGCTCGTCGCCGCCTTTGGCTACGGCGCGAAGACGCTGGGCGTCTGCTTCGAGAAGGAGCCGTCCGGCGACAAGACCGGCACGGCCGGCTGGTACAACGTCGCGGAGGCGCACCGCCTCGCCGCCGCCGAGGGGCTCACCTACGAGACGATCAACGGCGACGCCTTCTCCGACGAGGCAAAGGCGGAGGTCGTCGAGGCGCTTCGACGCCTCGGCCCGGTCGACCTCCTGATCTACTCGCTGGCCGCGCCTCGCCGCCGCGAGCCGGACGGTACCGTCTGGACCTCCACGCTCAAGCCGATCGGTGCGCCGTACCACGGCCGCGCGTTCGACCTCCGCTCGGAGGAGGTCGTGGAGACCTCGCTCGACCCGGCGACGGACGAAGAGATCGAGGCGACGATCAAGGTGATGGGCGGCGAGGACTGGCGGTACTGGGTGCAGATGCTGCGCGCGGAGGGCCTGCTCGCGCCGGGCGCCCGCACCGTGGCCTACTCCTACATCGGCCCGGAGGTCACCGCGCCCATCTACCGGCGCGGCACCATCGGCGCGGCGAAGGAGCACCTGGAGCGCACCGGCATCCAGCTGAACGAGACGCTGGCGCAGGCCGGCAACGGCGGCGGTGCGTGGGTGAGCGTGAACAAGAGCGTGGTCACCCAGGCTTCCAGCGCGATCCCGGCGGTGCCGCTGTACCTCTCCGTCGCCTACAAGGTGATGAAGGAGCAGGGCGTCCACGAGGGCACGACCGAGCAGATCATCCGGCTCTTCCGCGACCACCTTGGCCCCGGGCAGACGCCGGTGCTGGATGCGGAGCGCCGCATCCGCCTCGACGACCTCGAGATGTCGGAGGCGGTGCAGGAGGCGGTCGGGCGGATCTGGCCGACGATCACGACGGCGAACCTGGCGGAGACCACGGACTACGCTGGCTACAAGGCGGACTTCCAGCGCCTCTTCGGCTTCGGCGTCGCCGGCGTCGACTACTCCGCGCCGACCGAGGTCGACCGCCCGATCAATTGAGCCGAGCGGTTCGCGCCTCCCGAGGGCCGCTGCTACGATCGACGTGGTCGTGCTAGGCGGGGAGTTAGCGGTGCCCTGTACCCGCAATCCGCTTGAGCGGGGCTGAATGCCCGTCCGAGATCGACACTGAAGGGACTGCGGACGCCAGGCGGCGTTGAGAGCCTGGTCCTGTGCGGCAGCACCCGGTGAACCCCGCCAGGGCCGGAAGGCAGCAACGGTAAGCCGAACGTGCTGGGTGCCACGGGGTCGCCGGGTTTGAGCAGGCCAGCGCGAGTAAGCCGGCAGGGCCGAACGACGGCGGGGCACGGCCACCCCACCTCTACCGCTATCCGGCGTCTCACGACGCCATCACACCGGGGGACACCCATGAGCCCCGGCCAGCCGCAGCGACGCTCCTCGTCGAAGTCCTCGAAGTCCTCGAAGGCGTCGAGGCCCGCCCGGGACGCCGGGCCGGGCGAGGCGCCGGTGTTCCTCCGGAAACTGGGGCTCCGCCCGCGCAAGTCGCTGGGCCAGCATTTCCTCGTGGACGAGATGCTGCTCGCGGACATCGCCGCCGCGGCGGTGCGTGACCGCGCCGTCCCCGTCCTGGAGATCGGCGCGGGGCCGGGCGTGCTGACGCAGGAACTCGTCGCGCGCGCCGACACCGTCGTCGCCGTCGAGATCGACGAGGATCTCTCGGCGCTCACCCGCGCGCGGCTGTCGCCCGAGTATCCCGGCCTGACCGTGGTGAACGCGGACGTGCTCGACTTCGAGCCGGTCGAACTCCTCGCCGAGGGCGGCGCGCAGCCGCCGTTCATCGCCGTCGGCAACCTGCCGTACTACATCACCCAGCCGATCGTCCGGAAACTGCTGGAGAGCGACCCCGCGCCGGAGCACATCGTCGTCCTCGTGCAGCGCGAGGTCGCGCAGCGCATGGTCGGCGGCCCCGGCAAGGAGTCGTTGCTCTCGATCTCGATCAAGGTCTACGGCGAACCCCGCTACCTGTTCGATGTCCCCGCCATTGCCTTCTGGCCGCCGCCGAAGGTGCAGTCCGCGGTCGTCGCCATCGACCGGCTGGCGGAGCCGGCGATCGGTCTCACGCCCGAGACCATCGAGCCGTTCTTCCACCTCGTGCGCGCGGGTTTCGCGCAGCCGCGCAAGCAACTCCACAACATCCTCGTCGAGGAGAGCGGATACGAGCGCGGGGCGATCCTCGATCTCCTCGCCGCCTCCGGCATCGACCCGGCGGCGCGCCCGCAGCATCTCTCGCTGGAGGACTGGGGGCGGCTCTTCCGCGCCTTTATCGCCGCCTTCCCGGACGCGCTCGATGTCCGCTGACGCGCCGCGGGCCGTCCGGCTCATCGCACCGGCGAAGATCAACCTCGCGCTGGAGGTGCTGCGGAAGCGCCAGGACGGCTACCACGAAGTCGCCACGGTGATGACCACGGTGGACCTGGCCGACCGCGTGGAGATCGAGGCGCGCCCGGCCGGGAGCAGCCTCAGCGTCACGCTGACCGGCGACTACGCCGCCGGGATCGATCCCGAATCCGACCTCGCGCGCCGTGCCGCGATCCGCGTGGCGGAGGCCGCCGGCCGTGACCCCGACCTGGCGATCCGCGTCGAGAAGCGCATCCCCTCGCCCGGTGGCCTCGGCGGCGGCTCCTCGGACGCCGCGGCGGTGATCCGAGGGCTGCAGCGGCTGTGGCGGCTCGACTGGCCGGTCGAGCGGCTCGAGGCGGTCGCCGCGACGCTCGGCTCGGACGTGCCGTTCTTCCTGCACGGCGGTACCGCCTTCTGCACCGGCCGAGGCGAGCGCGTGGAGCCGCTCCGCGACGTGACGCCGCTGCGCATGCTCATCCTCACGCCACCGGTGCCCTCGGCGCCCGGCAAGACCGCGCGACGTTACGCCGCCCTCCACCCGCACGAGTTCACGGACGGCCTGCGCGCGCGCCGCCTCGCCGCACGCATCGCACGGAAGGCGCCGCCGCCCACCTCCGACCTGGCGAACGTGTTCGAGGCGGTCGTGGAGCGCACGGAGCCGGAACTGGTGGCGCACTACGCGCGCTACACCGCGGCTGGCGCACCCCGCATGCACCTCTGCGGGGCGGGGCCGTCCGTGTTCATGCTCATCCTGAAGGACGCGAAGGTGTCCGAACTGCGCCGTGACTTCCGCGCGCAGGGCGCGGCCGTCTTCGAGGCCCGCACGCTCGGCCGCGCGGCGGCGACCGCGGTCGAGGAGATCACGGGCCCGTGATCCCGGACGAGGAACTGCTGCGTCCGCTGGTGGCGGGGTGGATCTCCGGCGCGGCCGCCGCCATGTTCATCACGCCCGTGCTCGTGATCTGGGCCGCGCGCCCGGGCCCCGCAGCGCGCTTCCAGGGGCGCTCGCGGCTGCCGGTCCTGGTCATCCTGTTCCTGAACGGCCTCAGCATCTCGCTCACGCTGATCGGACTGGTGCTCGGGGCGATCTACCACGCCTCCGGCGGGCGGCCGTTCGTCATCGGCATGCTCGGGAGCCTGGCGGTACTCGCGGCGGCGTACGTCATCGTTCGCGGCCGGGTGCGGACGGGGGAGGCGCCGGCCGTGCTCATCAGCCTCGCGATCCTCGCCGCCTGCCTCGGCGGGCTACTGCCGGTGCTGGCGGAGCGCCGATAGGCCTCGCGCGACGGGCGTCGGTGGGGTGGCCGGATGCGCGATCGGCACGTATCCTACCGGCCTGACCGTGCGCCGGAGGGGTGCACGCTCGATCCAGCACTCGCCGGGAGTGGAGGGCCCCCTGGACATCCGCGACGGTCTGCAGCGCTCGTTGATCGAGATGCACATCCACACCAACCCCACCTCGTCCGACTCGATGCTTGAGATCCCCGATCTGATGAAGATCGCGAAGGAGACCGGGCTCACGGGTGTGAACCTGACCGAGCACGACAAGGTGCTGGAGTCGCACCAGCAGCGCGCGATCCGTGACCAGTACCCGGGCCAGTTCATCAACTTCGGCATGGAAGTCTCCACGGACATGGGCCACATGCTCGCCGTGGGCCTGACGACCTACCTCCCCGGCATCCGCCGCGTCGCGAAACTGCGCGAGGAACTGGACAAGATCGGCGGCTTCCTGATCGTCGCCCACCCGTTCCGCCGGCTCTTCGACCCGGTGACGGCGATGCGCACCGGCCAGAAGTTCGAACTCACGCCGGAGGAAGCCGCGGAGCGGATGCCGGTCTTCAAGTTCGTCCACGCGATCGAGGTCGGCAACGGCTCCAACACGCCGAAGGAGAACGACTTCGCGCTGGAGGTCGCGCGCATCCTGGGGCTCCCCGGCACCGGCGGTTCGGACGGGCACTCCACGAGCGGGATCGGCGCCTTCGCCACCGGCTTCGCGAACGAGGTGACGTCACCGGAGCAGTTCCTGGAGGAACTCCACGCGGGACGCTTCGAGGCGGTGCACAAGACCCGCGAGGGCCGCTGGGTCGCCTTCACCCCGGACTCGCTCGACCCCGCGCAACGCGGCGAGGACTAGCGCGGCGGCCGGCCGCGCCTGAAGGCGGGCGACATGCCCGATCGGTTCGTCGCCCTCGACCTCGAGACCACCGGACTCTCGTCGGAGGCTGACCGGATCATCGAGATCGGGGCGACCCGCTTCGACCGTTCCGGCACGTTCGAGAACTTCCGCACCTTCGTCGACCCCGGCCGCTCCATCCCGCGGGAGGTACAGGACCTCACCGGGATCGCGGACAGCGACCTGGTCGGCGCACCCCGATTCATCGAGGTACGCGACGCGCTGGTCGACTTCATCGGCGACCGCGCGATCGTCGGCCAGAACATCGCGTTCGACCTCGCGTTCCTGCAGGCGGAGCAGGTCACGCCGCCCGGGCCGTCCTACGACACGTGGGAACTCGCCTCCGTGCTGCTGCCTACGGCCGGCCGCCTGAACCTCGGCGCGATCGCCGGGCTGCTCGGCGTGCACATGCCCGTGAGTCACCGCGCCCTGGCGGACGCGGAGGCGACCCGGGACATCTTCCTCGCGCTCCTCGGACGCATGGAGGCGATGCCGCGCTCGCTGCTGGTGGAACTGCACACCTTCGCGCAGCGTGCCCGCTGGGGTGTCGGCACGCTGATCGAGGATGCCCTCGCGCGCTCCGGCGGCGGCACGATCGATGCCGCGGAGGCGGCCGCGATCATCGCCGCGCTTCCGCTGCCGCCGGTGCGCCGCGCGTTCGTGCCGCTGGTGCCGAAGGAGCAGCGCACGCCGGTCGCGCCGGAGGAGGTATCCGACGTCTTCGCCCTGGCCGCAGCGCGTCCCGACCTGTTCGAGGGGTACGAGCGTCGAGCGGCGCAGGAGGAGATGGCGCGCCGCGTGGCCGCGCACCTCGGGCGCGGCGGCCACCTGCTGGTTGAGGCGGGGACAGGCACCGGGAAGTCGCTCGCGTACCTCGTGCCGTCGCTGATGCATGCGCTGCGGAACGATGACCGCGTGGTGGTGAGTACGCACACCCTGAACCTGCAGGACCAGCTGGCAGGCAAGGACGCCCCGGCGGCCGTCGCGCTGGTGGAGGCCGCGGAGGCCGCGCCCGGTGCGCTCCGCGTGGCGGTGGTGAAGGGTCGTGGCAACTACCTCTGCCTGGAGCGGTGGGCGCAGGTACGCCTCGACCCGTCTTCGCGCAGCGAGGCGGAGGCGCGGCTGTTCGCGCGCGTGGCTGCCTGGCTGCCGGCCACAGAGACGGGCGACCTGGCCGAGTTGTACATGACGTCGCAGGAGCAGCCGTGGTGGCCGCAGATCTCGGCGGAGGACACGGACTGTCTTGCCCGCCGCTGCGCATACGTGCGTGACGGGTCGTGCTTCCTGCTGCGCGCGCGCCAGCGCGCCGCCGCTGCGCACCTCGTCATCGTGAACCACTCGCTCCTGCTCGCGAATGCCGCGCGGGGCGACCAGGTGCTGCCGCCGTTCCGCCACCTCGTGATCGACGAGGCGCACCGGCTGGAGGACGTGGCGACGCAGCACTACGGCGCGAGCCTCTCGATGCGGGAGGCGCGCGACCTGGTGGAGGCGCTGGGGACGGGCGAGCGCCATGGCGTGCCCGGCCTTGCGCGACGCCTCGCGGCGGTGGGGATGGGGGGCGCTGCGCTCTCCCCGGCGGCCGGCCTCGCGCCGATTGCGAGGGCGCTGGAGACCGGCGTGCAGGCAACGCGCGACCACGTCCGCCACCTGCAGGACGCCCTGCGCCTCTTCATCGACGAGGTGCACGAGGGGCCGGGCGGCCGCGTGGACCTCTCGCTGACGGCGGGGCGGCGGTCGCAGGGGTCATGGGAGGAAGTGGAGCAGGCCGCGCTCAACCTCGACCTCGGCCTGCACGTCCTCGGCGAGCGCGTCACCGGGCTGCGCGAGACCGTCGACGCGATGCCCGAGGACGCGGGCGTGGACGTCGAGGGGCTGCGCGCGGAGACGTACCGCCACCTGGAGGCGCTGACCGCCGCGCGCGAGACGCTGCGCCGCGTGATTCTGCGCCCCGACCGCTCCGAGATCGCCTGGGTCACCCGCACCGAGGGCGAACTCCGCCTCAGCCGGGCCCCGCGCGACGTGGCAGGGCGGCTGGGCCAGGACCTCTACGCGGGACGCGAGTCCGTGCTGGCGACGAGCGCCACGCTGCAGGCCGCCGGGTCGTTCGACTTCGCCGCGGCGCGCCTCGGCCTCGTGGAGCCGGAGACGGTGATGCTGCCGTCGCCGTTCGACTACCGGCGCGCCGTCACGGCGCTGCTGGCGAACGACCTGCCGGAGCCCGGGATGCCGGCCTACGACTCCTCGCTCCACGACACGCTCGCCGAGGTGATCCGCGCGGCCGGCGGGCGGACGCTCGTGCTCTTCACCTCGCACGCCGCGGTGCGCGCCGCCAATCTCGCGCTGCGGGACCGCCTCGCGGAGGACGACGTGCTGGTGCTGGCGCAGGGCGTGGACGGATCGCCCTCGCGCCTGCTGCGGCTGCTGATGGAGCGGCCCCGCTCGGTGATCCTCGGCACCGCTGCGTTCTGGGAGGGTGTGGACGTGCGCGGGGACGCGCTCTCGCAGATCGTGATCGCGCGGCTGCCGTTCCCCGTGCCGAACGACCCGGTGTACGAGGGCCGTGCCGAGCAGTACGACGACCCGTTCCAGGAGTTCGCGCTGCCGCAGTCCGTCCTGCGCTTCCGCCAGGGCTTCGGGCGGCTGATCCGTAGCACCACCGACCGCGGCGCCTTCGTCGTGCTCGACAGCCGCATCGTGCGGCGGCAGTACGGCTCGCTCTTCCTCGACGGCCTGCCGGACTGCGAGGTGCGCCCGATGCGCGCCGATGACATCCCGGCGGCGGTGGCCGCATGGCTGCGATGACGGCTCGCGCCGGCGCGTGGGCGCGTGGCCTCGGCCTCACGCTCGCGCGCGTCGAGGCGGCGGAGGCGCTCGCCGATGCCGGGCTGGCGCGCGCGCTGCAGGACGGCATCGAACGCGGCGCGCCGGTCGACCTCCCACCGTTTCCCGCGGAGGCGGAGTGGTACCTGGTGCGCGAGGGCGGCACGACGATGGGCGTCGCGGTGGTCCGTCGCGACTGCCCGCGGCGCGGGACGGCGGCGCTCCTCGCCGTCGCCATCGCCCCCGCGCGCCGAGGCCGGGCGACGGCGACGAAGGCGATCCTGGTGGCCGAGCGGAAACTCGCGGCGGAGGGGCAGTCGCCGCTGCTCGCGCGGGTGCCGCGCACGAACGGTCGCGGCCTCTACTTCATGCTGCGCACCGGCTTCGTGCCGCTGCCCGAGGACGAGCGGCCGGACGACTCGGGCGATGCGACCTGGTTCGGTCGCATCCGGGTGCGCTAGGACTCTTCGGTGTCCTCGGCAGCCGCGGCCTGCTGCGCGCGGCGGCGCACCAGTTGCTCGCGCCGGCGTGCCTCCACGGCCCGGCGTGCCCACGCGCGCCAGGACAGCGCCGCGGTGAGGGCGAGCCCGGCCACCATCATCAGGTCGATCGTGTCGACGACCCCGGTCGGGAATGACTCGGAGGCGACCCGGCCGATCAGCAGGCCGGAGAAGAACAGGAACAGGTACCGCCGGACCGGCGCGGGCTGCTGGGGCGGCCCGCCCGCGGCGCGTGCAACAGGTGCGACCGGCTTCGCGCTGGCCGCTGCGGGGCGGCGTGCGCGTTCGCGTCGCGCGGCGCGGTCACGGCTCACCCGGCGTCCTCCACGCGGCGGAAGCGGCGAGGCCCGGCCGGGGGCGGCGGCGGCACGTCCACCGCGGGACGCGGCGCCTGGTCGCCGGCCATGAAGCGCGCCATCGCCAGCGCGCGGTCCTCTCGCGTCATCGAGGCGGCGGCGTCGCGCTCCGCCTTCTCCAGGCAGGGGTTGCAGTAGGTCTCCGCGCCCAGCGACTCCCCGATCACGGCGTCGCCGCAGTCGGTGCCGGGCTGGTCCATGCGGCGACGGAGGTGGAACCAGCGGTTGCACCCGAAGCACTCGGAGAGCAGGCCCGGGTCATCGACCGCCCCGCCGCAGACGTAGCAGTTCGTCTCGAACGCCATCGGTCAGCCTCCCTCGCGCGCGATGCGCCGCCGGATCTCGGCACGCGCCTCCGCAGCGCTCCCCAGCGTGCCGAGGAAGCGCGCACGGCGCAACTCCGCGAGCGCCGCGCCCAGCGCCGGGCCGCGCGCGACACCGAGGCGGAGCAGCGCCTCCGCCGTGAGCGGCGGCCGCGTCCGCTCCCACCGGCGCAGGTCGCGCTGCAGGGCACGCTGGCGCTCCGGGTCGAGCCAGGCCGCCGCCGTGCGGGCAGCCGCGCTCGTGCCGGCGAGGCGCTCGAGCGCCTCGGGCGTGGGGTCCGTCGCGTCGAGCAGCGCCGCCGCGCCGTCCGCGGCGAGCCGCCACTCCCGAGGCGCCGCGAGGCGGTCGAGGACGGCGGCGCGGCCAAGGAGGGGGGCGAGGACCACGCCGGCGAGCACCTCCGGGGCGATCGCACCCCGCCGGCGCGCCAGGGCGCGCCGCGCGTGGGGGTGGAGGTAGAGCGAGGGGTGGGTGGCCCTCAGCACGCCCCACGCGTCGAGCAGCGCCAGCGTGCGGCCGGCGCGTCCGCGTCGGGCGGTGGTGGCCCACTCGGCGCGCAGCCGCTCGCCGGAGACCGGCGTGAGCCACCGCCCACCCTCGGCGATCAGCGCGGCCGTCTCTGCGTCCGGTCGGAGGTCGAAGAGGGCGGCGGTGCGCGCACCGCGGTAGAGGCGGGTCGCGTCGTCCTCGAAGGAGCGATCGTGGAGCACGCGCAGCGTGCGCGTCGCGAGGTCGGCCAGGCCGCCGTGCGGGTCGACCACCTCGCCGCGCCGGGGGCCACCGAGGCCGAGCGCGATCGCGTTCACGGAGAAGTCGCGCCGCTCCAGGTCCACCTCGATGCGCGCGGTGGCGCGCACCACCGGCAGGGCGCCTGGTGAGACATAATGCTCGGTGCGCAGCCGGGCGAGGTCCAGCCGCATCCCGCCGCCGGTCACGGAGGCGGTGCCGAAGCGGTCCGTCACCTCGATGGATGCGGTGGGGTCGTGGAGCGCCGCCGCGACCGCCTGCACGAACGGACCGGGGCCGGCGGCGATCGCCACGTCCAGGTCGTGCACCGGCCGGCCGATGGCGACATCGCGGACGACGCCGCCCACCGCGTACGCCTCCACGCCGAGGGCCTCCGAGGCCGCCTCGACGGCGCGCAGGAGGCGTCGCGCAGCGGGGTCGAGGGCGTCGCGGAG
Organism: Chloroflexota bacterium; assembly: GCA_045863195.1. GTDB lineage: Bacteria > Chloroflexota > Dehalococcoidia > UBA2979 > UBA2979 > W-Chloroflexi-9. The sequence goes on along the minus strand of BTUI01000001.1, from coordinate 443,710 downwards.
CGCTTTCAGGGTAGGGCGAGTAAGCAGGTGATCAGATATTGACACTGATTCGGGGGCTTCCTACGATGCCTCGACCCGGGAGATTCTCCCCAGAATCTCCAGCCTTCTTCCGGGCTGACATCGTACGCGCCGTACCCGCGCGTGCGACCGGAGAGGCGTGGGCGTGACCCCCGTGACGGAAGAGCGCGCCACCGGCACCCCCGCGGACGACCTCACCTCGTTGCGCGCGCTCGCCGCCGTGTTGCAGGTGGAGTTCCGCGACCCGGCGCTGCTCCGCACGGCGCTCACCCACCCCTCCTACAGCAACGAACACCCCGAGGACGAGTCGCCCACCAACGAGCGGCTGGAGTTCCTCGGTGACGCCGTCCTCGGCATGGTGGTGGCGGAGCGGCTGTACGAGCGCTTCCCGCACGTGCAGGAAGGCCGCCTGACGGAGTGGCGCTCCGCCCTGGTCTGCGGGCCCACGCTCTCCCGCGTGGCGACGGGGTTGCTCGACCTCGGCCGGTGGCTGCGCCTTGGGCGCGGCGAAGAACAGACCGGCGGACGTGAGCGCGAGGGCAACCTGGAACGCGCGTACGAGGCGATCGTGGGCGCGACCTACCTGGACCAGGGTCTGGAGGCGGCGCGCGCGTTCGTCGCCCGCACCTTGGGCGACGAGTTCGATGCGCTGGAGCGTGACCCCGGGGTCATGAACCCGAAGGGGACGTTGCAGCAACTGGCGCAGGACGAGTTCGGGCGGCCGGATTACGTGCTGACGGCACAGGAAGGCCCGGAACACGACCGGCGCTTCACGGTGGAGGTCCGCCTCCTCGGGGAGACGCTTGGCGTCGGGCGGGCCGGATCCAAGCAGGAGGCGGAGAAAGAGGCGGCGCGTCAGGCGCTCGCCGCGATCCGCGTCCGTCTGGGCCGGCGCTAGGGACGATTCACCGCGGGCGGGGGCAGACGGGGACGGCAGGACAGGCCGGCCCCAGGGGATGAGGCGCAGGTGTACCTCCGACGGATGGAAGTCCACGGCTTCAAGGCCTTCGCGGACCGGCAACGGTTCGAGTTCGGCCCGGGCCTGACCGTCATCGCCGGGCCGAACGGGTCCGGCAAGTCGAACGTGGCGGACGCGCTGCGGTGGGCGCTCGGCGAGCAGTCGGCGAAGCAGATCCGCGCGCGCAAGACGGAGGACGTGATCTTCTCCGGCTCCGACAAGCGCCGCGCCATGGGCATGGCGGAGGTCACGATCATCCTCGACAACTCGGAGGGCTGGATGCCCATCGAGTTCTCGGAGGTGTCCGTGACGCGCCGCGCGCACCGCACGGGCGAGAACGAGTACCTGATCAACGGCCAGCAGGTGCGCCTGACGGACGTGGTGGACCTCTTCCGCCGCGCGCAGGTCGGCCAGAACTCCTACGCCCACATGACGCAGGGCCTCGTCGATGAAGTCCTCGGGCTGAAGCCGCAGGACCGGCGCGAACTGATCGAGGAAGCCGCGGACCTCCGCCGCCACCGCCACCAGCTGACGCTCTCCGAGCGCCGCATGGTGGAGACGCGCGACAACCTGGGCCACGTGCGCATGCTGATCCGCGAGGTGGAGCCGCGCCTCCGCGCCCTCCAGCGCCAGTCGAAGCGCGCCGCCCGCTACCAGGAACTCGCCGGCGAACTCGCCGAGGTGCTGCAGGTGACGTTCGAGGCGGACCTGCGCCAGGCGCAGGAGGCGCAGACCGCGTCCCGTTCCGCGCACGACCAGCACGCGCAGGCGTTCGCCGTCGCGCGCGACGAGATGCAGCGCATCGAGTCGCGACTCGGGGAGTTGCAGTCGGTCGTCGGCGAGCGACGCGGCCGGCTGGAGGCGCTCCAGCGCCGCGAGCGTGAACTCGCGGAGGAGGGGCTGCGGCTGGAGCAGGCCGTCGCGCTCGCCCAGCAGCGGCTGCAGATGCTCGCCGAGCGCCGCGAGGAACTCGACCGCGCGATCGAGTCGACCGCGATCCCGGACGACGACGCCGGGTCGATCGACGCGCTGATCGCGGACTTCGACCGCCGCGTGACGGAAGAGCAGACGCGCCTGGCCCGGGAGCGCGAGGCGCTCTCCTCCGCCGACGAGGCGACGCGGAGCGTGTTGCGCGACCTGTCCGAGGCGGAGACGCGCCGCGCCCGCCTCGAAGCGGAGCGGGACGACCTCCGCCGCCGCATCGAGGAGGAGCGGCAGCGTGCCGCGCGCCGCGAGCAGCAGCGCGTGGAGGCGGCGGCGCAGCTGGAGGCGCTGCGCATCCAGGCGACGGAGCAGATCGCGGCGCTGGAGGCGCACCAGCGCGAGGCGGCCGGCCTGGCCGATGCGGCCCGCGCTGCGCGCGAGCGGCGCGAGTCGGCAGAGCGCCGGCTGGAGGAGACGCAGAAGGACGTGCGCGCGGCGCAGGACGCGGTGCGCGAGGCGCAGGCGGCGGTGAAGGCGCTGGAAGAGCGCCAGTCGCTGATCATCGCGCTGCAGGAGTCGATCCCCTCGGCGAGCGGCGGCGCGCAGGCGCTGCTGGAGGCGTCCCGCGAGCCGGCGCCGGAGGGCACGGACGAGCACCCGCTGGCGGGCGTGCTGGACGCCGTGGCGCGGGTGATCCGCGTCCCGGACGGCCTGGAGGTCGCCGTGGAGGCGGCGCTCGCGGAGCACCTCACCGCCGTGGTGGTGGAGCGGTATGCGGACGCGGTGAAGGCGCTGGAGTACCTGCGCGAGTCCGGGCAGGGCACGGCGACCGTCTACCCGCTGCAGGACATGGAGCACCGCTACCCGCTCAACCTGTTCAACGAGCGCGGCGTCGTGGGCATCGCGGCCCGCCTCGTGCGGTGCGAGCAGAAATACCGGCCGCTCGTCGACACGCTGCTCGGGCGCGTGATCGTGGTGGAGGATCTCCGCACCGCGGAGGCGATGATCAAGCGCGGCCTCGGCTCCGTCGTCACGCGCGACGGCGTGCTGCTGCGGCCGGGTGGCTCCGTGTACGGCGGCCGCTCCGGTGCGGCGGCGGAGCAGTTCACGCTCCACCGTGAACTGGAGGCGCTGCCGGAGCGCATCGCCGCCGCGCAGGCGGCGGTGACCCCGGCCCGCGACCGCGTCGCGCGCGCCGAGGCGATCGTCGCGGACGCCCGTGACGCCGTGGCCGCCGCCCGCAGGGCGGTGGACGAGGCGGAGGAGGCGCGCCGCCAGCACGACCAGCGCCGTACCGCCCTCGAACGCCGGCAGGCGACGATCGAGTCGGAGATCACGGGCGTGGAGCGCCGGCTGCAGGTCGACCCGAACGAGGCGACCCGCGTCCCGGAGATCGAGCAGCGCCTGGAGACGGCCGTCGCGAACATCGCGGAGGTCGTGACCCGCCTCGAGGGGCTGCGCGACCGCTCGACCGCCGTGGGCGCCGAGCGCGACGCCGTCGCGGAGCGCGTCACGCTCGCCACGCAGGCGCTCGCCGCGGTGGAGGCGGACCGCCGCGCGCTCATCGCCCAGCGCGAGGAGCGTGTGGCCGCGCGTCGCGTCGCCGTGGACGAACTGCGGCAGCGGCGAGAGTCGCTGGCGGCGGTGGCGAAGGAACTCGAGGACCTCGAGCTGACGCTCCGCGACCGGCGCGAGCGCCAGGCGAACAACCGCACGGAACGCCAGGAGGTGCAGGCGCTCATCGGCCCGGCACACGCCGAGGCGGCCGAGGTGACGGCGGAGGAGCGCGAGCTCGCCGCCGCCCGTGGCGACGCGCAGCGGCTCCTGCTGGCCGCCGAGCGGGAGATGCTCGAGAGCGAGAACCGCCTGCGCCAGTCCGCCGAGCGCGTCCAGCGGATCCTCCGGGAGATCGCGGAGGAAGGCATGGAGGTGCTGGACGACGGCTCCGTGCGCGCGCTCCCGAAGGCGGCCGGTGAGGGGCCGGCCGCCACCGGGGACCTCGGGGAGGACGCTGAGGACGCCGAGTCCGAACTCGCGCTCCCGGTGCCGATCCGCGGCGGCGCGGAGGTGGACGTGGAGGCGCTCCGCGGCCGCATCACCGAACTGCGAGCCGAGATCAAGGCGCTCGGCCCGGTGAACATCGACGCGCTCGAGGACCTGACGGCGGAGCAGGAGCGCTTCGAGTTCCTCACGACACAGATCGCCGACCTGGAGGCCGCCGAGGTCGAACTGCGCGAGGCGATCCGTGAACTGAAGAAGTTGATCCGCAGCCGCTTCGTGGAGACCTTCCATGTGGTGAACGAGCGGTTCGGCACCTACTTCACGCGCTTCTTCGGCGGCGGCCAGGCGGAGTTGCGGCTGGTGCAGTCCGACCCGGACGACCCGGACTCGGAGCCGGGCGTGGACATCTTTGCCCAGCCGCCCGGGAAGCGGATCAGCAACATGGCGGTGCTCTCCGGTGGCGAGCGCTCCATGACCTCGGTCGCGCTGCTGTTCGCGCTGCTCTCCGTGAACCCGGCGCCCGTGGTGGTGCTGGACGAGGTGGACGCCGCGCTGGACGAGGCGAACGTGGGCCGCTTCGTCGACACGCTGCTGGAACTGCGGGAGCGCTCCCAGTTCGTCGTGATCTCGCACAACCGCCGCACGATCGAGGCGGCGGACGCGATCTACGGCGTCTCGATGGGTGACGACTCCACCAGCCAGGTGCTGTCGCTCAAGCTGGCGGCCCTCCCGAAGGCCTCATAGCGCCTCGTCGCGCCTCACAGCGACCCAACGCGGGACGAAGTCAGGACGGCCCTCCGGTACCATCGGAGGGCCGTCTCGTATCCAGAGAAGACGCCGGGGACACCGGCAGGAGGATCGCGCGTGAGGCTCTTCGGCGGGCGGAGCAAGGAGAGCGACCAGGCGACCGAGCAAGCGCTGGAGCGCACGCGCACCTCGATCTTCGGCCGCGTCGCCGGCCTGTTCGGCGGCTCCGACGTCACCGAAGAGCTGTGGGAGACGCTGGAGGAGGTGCTGATCGGCGCCGACGCTGGCGTGGAGACCACGTTCGAGGTGCTCGGCCGCGTCCGCGCCCGCAACCCGCGCCGGTCCGACGAGGTGCGCCGCTACCTCGCAGAGGAACTCGTCGCCATCCTCGAAAGCGCGGAGGCGCCCCGCGGCCGTCTCTGGGGGCTGCCTGAGGGCACCACGATGCCCTCGAAGCCGTGGGTGGTGCTGGTGGTTGGCGTGAACGGGTCCGGCAAGACCACCGCGATCGGGCGGTTGGCGCACGCCTACCAGGAGGAGGGCCGCACCGTGATGGCGGCCGCCGGCGACACCTTCCGCGCCGCCGCGATCGAGCAACTGCAGACCTGGGGCGAGCGGCGGCGCTTCGATGTCGTCGCGCAGGGCCAGGGGGCCGACCCGGCGGCGGTCGCGTTCGACGCGATCTCCGCGGCGCAGGCGCGCGGGCATGACGTGGTGCTGATCGACACCGCCGGTCGTCTACAGAACAAGCAGAACCTGATGGCCGAACTCGCGAAGACGCGCCGGGTGATCGAGCGCCACGTCGAGCGTGGCCCGGACGAGGTGCTGCTGGTGCTGGACGCCTCCACCGGCCAGAACGGCCTCTCTCAGGCGCGCCATTTCACCGAGGCGGTGCAGGTGACGAGCGTGATGCTCACGAAACTTGACGGCACGGCGAAGGGCGGCATCGTCTTCGCGATTGCGCGCGAGTTCGGCCTGCCGGTCCGCTTCGTCGGCGTCGGCCAGCGCGAGGGCGACCTGGCGCCGTTCGACCCGCGCGCGTTCGTCGCGTCGCTGCTCGGCGACGAGGCCTCGTAGCGCGGGGAGGGCACGATGGCGAAGAGCACGGCCGAGAAGTTGCTGCTGAAGCCGGGGGCGGCGCTCTGGTGCTCGGACGCCGCGCGCATCCCGCTCCTCGGTGACCTGCCGGAGGGAGTCACAGTCACCTCGCGGCTCGCGAGCGCGACCGCCGCGGTCGTGTTCGTCGACTCGCAGGCGGCCGCGCGCGCCGCGGTGAAGCGCCTCGCGAAGGCGCTGCTGGCGACGCCGCTCGTGTGGTTCGTCTACCCGAAGGGCGGACGCGCGGACGTCAACCGCGACTCGCTCTGGCCGATCGTCGCGGAGCACGGGATGCGGCCGATCACGCAGGTCGCCGTGGACGAGACCTGGTCGGCGCTCCGCTTCCGCCCGCTGCGCGAGGACGAGCCGCCGTTCCAGCCGGGGGCGAGCGCGTAGACTGACCGCGACCCACCGACCGAGGCGCGCGTGACCGAGTCCCTGGCCTGGCTGCTGGTGCTGCTGCTGGTCGCTGGAGGCGGCCTGCTGCCGTCCGCGCTGCTCTTCGAACGTCTGCCCTCCCGAGGCGTCCCGTACGCGCTGCCGCTCGGCCTCGCCGTGGTCGGCCTCATCGCCTGGCTCGCCGGGGCGCTGGTACTGCCGTACGGCACGCCGGTCGCCGCCGCGTCGCTCGCGGCGTGGTGGGCGTGGTCGGCGCTGATCGCGTGGCGTCGCCCGGCGCTCCTCGTCGCCCTCCGGGCTCGCTGGCGCGCGGTCGCGCTCACCGCTGCGGCGACGGCGCTGCTCTTCGCGGCGCTGGCGCTGGTGCGGGCGCTGGCGCCGGACGCGTGGGCGACCGAGAAGCCGATGGACCTCGCGATCCTCACGGCGGTGCACCGCTCGGAGACGCTCCCGCCGCCCGACCCGTGGTTCGCCGGGGCGTCGCTCTCCTACTACCACCTGGGCCACACGACGATGGATGTGGTCGGCCGGCTCTCCGGGAACGGCCCCGCGACCACCTTCAACCTCGCGACCGCGACCGCCGGCGCGGCCGCGGCCGTCGCCGCCGCCGGCCTGGCGCTCGACCTGCTCGGCATGGCCGGGGCGGCGAGGCGTCGCGCGCGCCTGGTCGCGGGCGGGGTGGCGGTGGCGGTGCTGCTCTTCGCCGCACCGGCCGTCGGGTTCATCGACCTGCTCGCGGCGAACGGGGTCGGCCGCGACTGGGCGTGGACGGGGATCGAGGGCCTGCCCGCCGCCGAGGGTGCGCGGACGGGCGTGCCGGAGCGCTTCTGGTGGTGGTGGAACACCACCCGCGTCGTGCCGGGGACGATCTCGGAGTACCCCGCGTTCACGCTGATCCTCGGCGACCCGCACGCGCACCTGATGGCGCTGCCGATCGGGCTGACCGTCGTCGCGCTCGCCCTCGTGACGTTCGAGGGCAACACCCCGCTGACGTGGCGGCGCTGGCTGCGGCGGCCGCACGACCTCGCGCTGACCGGGGCGCTCTTCGCCGCGCTCGCCATGACGAACCTGTGGGACGTGGTCACCTTCGGGGGGGTGTGGGGGCTTGCCGCCGTGATCGCGGTGCGGCGCGTGGGCTGGGCATACGCGCAGGCGCTCTTCATCGCGGTGCGCTGGGCCGCCGCCCCCGCCGGGCTCGCCCTGCTGCTGGCGTTCCCGTTCCTCGAGGGCCTCGACCCGCCGCCGGTCGGGATCGCCCCCGTGACGGGCGAGCGCTCCGACCTCGCGCCGTGGCTGGCGGTCTGGCTGGCGCCGGGGCTCCCGCTCGTCCTCGCCGCGGCGTGGGCGGGAGGCGTCCCGCTGCGCTGGCGACGCCCGCTGCTGCTCGCGGCCCTGCCCGTTCTCACGTGGGCAGTGGCGATGCTCCTGCAGGGCCGTCCGGGCGAGTTCGCCGTGCGTGGCGGGGGCTGGGCGACGCTGCTGGTGCTCCCGCTGCTCGTCGCGTGGCTCGGGGGCGCGGCGTACGCCGCCGACGCCCGCCGGGATCGCGGCCTCGCGGCGTCGCTCGCGCTCGGCGCGGCCGCGCTGCTCGTCCTGCTGCTGACGGAGGTCGTGCACATCGACGATGCGTTCGAGGGGCGCCTCAACACCGTGTTCAAGTTCTGGTTCCACGCGTGGGCGATCGTCGCCGTCGCCGCGGGCGCGCTCGCCGGGATCGCCGTGGAGCGCGCCGAGCGGCCAGCGTGGGCGTCGAGGCGTCTCACGGCGTCGCTCGTCGGAGCCGGCGCGGTCGTGTTCGTCGCGTGCGCGCTGACGGTGCCCGCGATGCTGGTGAGCCGCCATCGGGAGGCGCAGGCATTCGGTATCGATGCGATCGCCTACCTTGATCGCACGGACCCCGGCCTCGCGGAGGCGGGTCGGTGGGTGCGCGCGAACCTCGATCCGGAAGGGGCGGTGGTGGTGCAGGCGGTCGGCGAGTCGTACACGACCGGGAACATGCTCGCCGCCAGCACCGGCGTCCCCACGGTCCTCGGCTGGCCCGGCCACCAGCGCCAGTGGCGCGGCGCGGTCGACGAGGCCGCGCGACGCGAGGCGGTGGACGCCATCTACACGCACGGCGCGACGCCCGAGGGGCTCGCCGCGGCTCGGCGCTACGGGGTGACCCACGTCTACGTGGGCTTCCATGAACTCACGACCTACACCTACGACGTCCTCGGCCGCCTCGCCGGTTGGCCGCAGGTGTTCGCCTCCGGCGCGACCCGCATCTACGAGGTGCCGGCGGAGGTCGCGCCGTGATCCAGCGCGTCCCGTGGGCCTCGCTCCGTCCCGACCGCGTGGGCTGGGCGGTGATCGCGATCGCCGCGACGGCGTTCGTCATGCGCATCGTGGGCCTCGAGGTGCGCGCACTGCACCACGACGAGTCGCTGCACGCGACGTACTCGTACTACTTCGCGCAGGGGGACGGTTACCGCCACAACCCGCTGATGCACGGCCCGTTCCAGTTCCACATCATGGCCGCCTTCTTCTGGCTCTTCGGCGACGGCGACGCGATGGCGCGGTGGCCGCACGCGATCTTCGGCACCGCGCTCGTGACGACGCCGCTGCTGCTGCGGCGCTGGCTCGGCGGGCCGGGGACGGTGCTGGCCGCGCTCTTCCTCTGCGTCTCGCCGTCCGTCCTCTACTACACCCGCTTCGCGCGCGAGGATGCGTTCATCGCGCTGTTCACGGTGCTGCAGGTGATCGCGCTCTGGCGCTACCGGGACGACGGTCGCGAGCGCTGGCTGCTGCTGTTCGCGGCGATGACCGCGTTCGCGTTCGCGACGAAGGAGAGCGCCTACCTCACCGCCGCGGTGCTGCTCGTCTACCTCGACCTGGCAGTAGCGCACCGCCTGTTCTGGGACGCGCGCGAGGGCGAGCGGGTGCCGCTCTGGCGCCAGGCGCTCGGCGGCGCGTGGCTCATCCCCACGGCGTGGATCTTCGCGGCGCTGTGGCGGCCGCTGCGCCCGCTGCGTGAACGCCTCGGCCTCCGCGAACGGCCGAGGGAGGCCGACCTGCTCGTGCTCCTCGGCACGCTGGTGCTGCCGATGCTGGCGGCGGCGGTGCGTGTCCCGTGGGAGCGCTTCGGCGGGCCGCTGGAAGGCGATGCGCTCTTCGTGGTGGGGCTGACCACCGTGCTGGTGCTGTGGGCCGGCGCGACCGTCGTGGGGTTGCTGTGGGACGCGGCGCGGTGGTCGATGGCGATCGCCGTCTTCATGATGGTGACGATCCTGCTGTACACGACCTTCGGCACGAACCCGGACGGCATCGCCGGCCCGTTCTGGACCTCGCTCGATTACTGGATCGAGCAGCACGACGTGGAGCGCGGGAAGCAGCCGTGGTTCTACTACGTGATGCTGCTGCCGCTCTACGAATCGCTGGTCCTCTGGCCGGCGCTCGCCGCGGGGCCGTGGCTGGTGGCGAGGCGGCGCGACCCGCTGGCGGCATTGCTCGTGATCTGGTTCGCCGGCACGATGCTGGCGCTCTCTGTCGCTGGCGAGAAGATGCCGTGGCTCACCGTCCACCTCGCGATCCCGCTCTCCTTCCTCGCGGCGTACGCGCTCGGCGGCGCGGTCAGCGCAGCGCTGCCGGCGGTCCGGGAGCGGCGAGGCGCGCCGTGGCGCTGGGCGCTCGGTGGCGTGGGAGCCACGTTCGTGGTCGGGGCGTTCGCCCTCGCGGTGCACGCGAACGTGGGGCTGAACGTGCGGCACCCGGACACGCCCGTGGAGCCGATGATCTACGTGCAGACCTCGCCCCACGTCCCGCCGCTGGCGCGCACGTTGCGGGAGCGGCTGGCGGCGGATCCGGAGCAGCGCGTGGTGATCGACACCACCGCGTCGCTCACCTGGCCGTGGGCGTGGTACCTGCGCGGGACGAACGTGACGTACCTCGATGGGAACTCGATGCGGAACAAGTGGGGGATCGAACCGGACGACATCCTCCTGGCGGTGCAGGGCACGATCACCCGCGTCCAGCCGATGCGCCTGGACTACGAGCCCGGCGTCCCCTTCGTCCACCGGCACTGGTTCCGCGAGGATGGCTACCGGGCGACGACCTGGGCCTCCTTCGGCGAAGGGCTGCGGGACGGCTCGCTGCTGCGGCGCTGGGCGCAGTTCCTGGTCGAGCGCGGCTCGCCCGAGGGCATCGGGACGATGGACGCGGAGGTGCTGTACCCGCGGGGGACGGTGGGGGTGACGGGGCCGTGACGCCGCGCGGCTGATCGCGGAGACTGGACGGGCCCACCCCGCACACCGTCAGGATCGCGCATGCGCCACGCCCGCACGCTCATCGGCCTCGCCGTCAGCGTGGCGTTCCTCGTGCTGCTGCTCGCGCAGGTCGACCGCCAGGAGACGCTGGACGCGCTGCGCGGGATGGACGCGCGGTGGTTCGCACCGGCGCTCGCGCTGCTCGCTGCCTCGGTCGTCGTCCGCTCGGAGCGCTGGGCCGTGATCCTCCGTCCCGTCGTGCCGCTGACCACGCGCGAGGCGGCCACGCTCGTCACGATCGGGCTCGCCGCAAACAACGTCTTCCCCGCCCGCGCCGGCGAGGTCGTGCGGGCGGTGCTGATCCGGCGCCGGCACGGCGGTTCCTCCGCCACCGCGATCGGCACGATCGTCGTGGAGCGCATCCTGGACGGCCTGGTCCTCGCGCTGTTCCTCGCCGGCACGGTCGCGCTCGCGGGGAGCACGCCGGCGCTGCGCGTGTTCGCCGCAATCGCGGCCGCCGGCTTCGGCGCCGGCACGCTGGTGGTGCTGGGCCTGGGCCTCTGGCCGGCGCGCGGCCGCGCGCTGCTCGCCGTCCTGCTCCGCTTCGCGCCGGGGGCGCTTCGGGTGCGCGTCGAGGCGGTCCTCGGGCGCTTCCTGGAGGGGCTCGTGCTTCTCCGCGGGGGCGGGGCGTGGGCGCGGGTGCTCTCGCTCACGCTGCTCACCTGGCTGCTCGAAGCGGCCTCCTACTGGATGGTCGGACGGTCGTTTGGCCTCGACCTCTCGCCGGCGCTGTACCTCGGCGTCTGCGGCGCGGCGAACCTGGCGATCGCCGCGCCGAGCACCTCTGGCGGCATCGGCCCGTACGAATTCTTCGCGCGCGAGGTCGTGGTGCGCTTCGGCGCGACGGCGGCGGCGGGGACGGCGTTCGCCCTCGTGCTCCACGTGTTCGTCCTGCTGCCGATCGCGGTGGCCGGGTTCGCGCTGGCGTGGGTGCAGGGCGTGCGCGTGCGGACGCTGACGCGCGAGGCGGCGAAGGGCGAGGTCGCGGGGGCAGGGGGGCGCGCATGAAGGTCGTGATCGTGGGCGGCGGCGTCGCGGGCCTCGCGGCGGCGTACGAACTGCTCGGCCGTGGCCACGAGGTCGCGCTGTTCGAGGCGTCGCCAGAGTTCGGCGGCCAGGTGCGCACCTTCGAGGTGGGCGGCGGCCGCCTGGAGATCTTCTACCACCACCTCTTCCGCTCCGACACGGACGCCGTCGCGATGATCGAGGCGCTGGGCCTTGGCGACGACCTCGCGTGGATCGACTCGAACGTGGGCCTGCACGCGGGCGGGAAGAACTACCCGTTCATCGGTGCCGTGGACCTGCTCCGCTTCGACCGGGTCTCGCTCCTGAGCCGCCTGCGCCTCGGCCTCACCGCGCTGTGGCTGCGCCGCTTCGCCGACTGGAAGCAGTACGAGGGGAAGCGCGCCAGCGCGTGGATCCGCTCGCGCGTGGGCCGCGAGGGCTACGACCGGGTGTGGGGGCCGCTGCTCCGCGCCAAGTTCGGCGAGCACGCGGAGGACGTCTCGCTCGTCTGGTTCTGGGGGAAGATCCACCTCCGCTTCGCCTCCCGACAGGGCGGCGGGCTGCGCGGGCTGCTCGCGAAGGAGCAACTCGGCTACCTGCGCGGCTCCTTCGGACGGCTGATCGACGCGATGGTCGCCGCCTGCCGCGAGCGGGGCGGCACGCTGGAGGCGGGCACGCCCGTCGAGCGCGTGATCGTGGAGGACGGCCGGGCGGCCGGCGTGGTGCTCGGCGGCGCGCGCGCCGGCGAGGAGGTGCGCGCCGACGCCGTGCTGGCGACGACGCCCTCGCCGCTGTTCCAGCGGATCGCGCCCGACCTGACGCCGTACCCGGCGGGGGAGGCGTATGCGCGGATGCTGGGCGCGGTGCAGTACCAGTGGGCCACCGTGCTGGTGCTCGCGCTGGACCGGCCGCTCTCCGGCATCTACTGGCTCACGATGACGGACGAGGATGCGCCGTTCGTGGTGGCGGTGGAGCAATCCAACTTCCTGCCGCCGGAGACGTACGGCGGCAACCACGTCCTCTACCTCTCCGACTACATGAGCCCGGGCGACCCGATGGTCGACCTGAGCGCGGACGAACTCCTCGACCGGTACGAGCCGTGGATCCGGCGGATCAACCCGGCATTCGAGCGGTCGTGGGTGCGGCAGTCGTGGCTCTTCAAGGACCGCGCCGGCCAGCCGGTGGTGCACGCCCGCTACCACGAAACGATCCCGCCGCACCGGACGCCCGTGCCGGGGCTCTACCTGGCGAACACGACCCAGATCTACCCGGAGGACCGGGGTCAGAACTACTCGATCCGCATGGGCCGGCGCGTCGCACGCCTGATCGAGGATGACGCCGCGCCGCCGCGCGCGCCGGGGGCGTAACCGGGCCGGGGCCGCCTCGTCTTGGCCCGTAGGTCGCCCGTTGGTAGAGTGCAGCCGTAGTGCCCGGCGTGTGACGCCGCGCACGAGCACGCCTCGGACCGGGTGAGGGGTCGCTGATGCCGCTGGAGACCGAAAGCCGGGCGCGCCTCCGCGCGCTGGTGGCGGAATTCCGACCGAACAACGGCGACCTGCTGGCCGCCCTCCACCGCGTCCAGCACGAGTTCGGCTACCTCTCCTCCGAGGCGATGGAGGTCATCGGCGAGCAGCTGGGCCTCTTCCCCGCGCACGTGTACGGCGCCGCCTCCTACTACGAGGAGTTCCGCTTCCAGCCGCAGGCGCACACGAACATCCGCTGGTGCTCCGGGCCGGCCTGCCGGCTGCGCAACGGGAACGGCATCCGCGACGCGCTCCTCGCCAGCCTCGGCATCTCGCACATGAACGGGCAGACGGAGGACGGCCGCGTGGGCGTCATCCTGGGCCAGTGCAACGGTGCCTGCGAGGTCGCGCCGATGGTGTGGCTGGAGCAGCACGAGACCCACACGATCGAGCCGGTCGGCGGCATGTCCGCCGCGCGCGCGGTGCGCATGGCGCGCACCCTGCAGGCGGGCGGCAGCATCGAGGAGGCGATCAATGCCTGACGCGCTGGAGCGCTACGAGGTCCTGCGCGCCGCCGCGGACGCGGCCTACGCCGCCTGGCGGACGCCGGAGCGCCCGCGCATCGACGTTGCCATCGACCAGTCCTCCATCTCGAACGGCGCGCGCCGGACGCGCGCCGCGATCGAGCGGATCGCCGCCGAGCGGAACGCGGCCGTCGACCTCGGGCAGGTGCACGGCTACGGCATCCAGTGGCTGCACCCGACGGTGCAGATCACCTTCCCGGACGGCGCGACGGTCCTCTACGGCCCGGTCACCGCGGAGAACGCCAGCCTGATCGTGGACGAGGCGACCGGCCACTGGGGCGCCGCGGAGACGCTGCGCATCGGCCTCGTCGCCGGCACGCGCGAGGGCGTCCCGTCGCTGCGCGACCACCCGTTCTTCGCGCTGGAGCCGCGCGAGCGGCGCCTGCTGCGGAACCTGGGCCTCACCGACCCGGAGTCGCTGGACCACTACATCGCGCGGGACGGCTACCGCGCCTCGGCGCGCATGCTCGGGCGGCACGCCTCCGAGGAGCAGGTGCGGAACACGATGAACGACGCCGGCCTCACGGGGCGCGGCGGCGCGAACTTCCCGACCGGCGTGAAGTGGAACTTCCTCTTCGGCGCCGCCGGGGACGAGCACTACCTGGTCTGCAACGCGGACGAGGGCGACCCGGGTGCGTGGGTGAACCGCGTGGTGATGGAGGGCGACCCGCACCTCCTGATCGAGGGCATGCTGATCGGCGCGTACGGCACGAAGTCGAAGCAGGGGTTCATCTACCTGCGTGACGAGTACCCGCTGGCGATCGCGCGCATGGAGCAGGCGATCCGCGACGCGGAGACGGCTGGGCTCCTCGGCGAGGACATCCTCGGCACCGGCCTCACGTTCCACCTGCGGGTGATCCGCGGCGCTGGCGCGTACGTCTGTGGCGAGGAGACGGGGCTGCTCTCCTCGATCCAGGACGACCGTGGCATGCCGCGCGTCAAGCCGCCGTTCCCGGCGCAGCGCGGCGTGTTCGACAAGCCGTCCAACGTGAACAACGTGGAGTCGTACGCCAACGCCCCGCTCATCCTGCTGCACGGCTCCGAGTGGTACCGGCAGTACGGTTCGGAGCGTGCCACCGGCACCAAGATCTTCTCCTTCTCGGGCGACATCGCGCGGGTCGGCTTCATGGAGCTCCCGTTCGCGACGCCGCTGGCGAAGGTGCTGGAGGTCTGCGGCGGCATGGTGGGCGGCGAACTGAAGGCGATCCAGTCCGGCGGCCCGCTCGGCTCGCTGCTGCCGGCGCACGCGCTGCCGAAGTTGATCCTCCAGGGCGACTCCTTCACGCCGTGGGACGCGATCATGGGCGGCGGCGGCATCGTCTTCTGCAACGACAAGACCAGCGTCCTCGTCCTCGCGGAGATGTTCTCCGCGTTCGTGGAGGAGGAGTCCTGCGGCCGCTGCACCACGTGCCACGGCGGCAACCAGCGGCAGACGGAGATCCTCCGCCGCATCATCGACGGACGCGGGCGCCGCGAGGACGAGCCGAACCTGAAGCTGATCGACCGCACGCTGCAGTTCTCCAACTGCGTGCACGGCCAGTTCAGCCCCAAGATCACCCGCAACATGCTCCAGCACTTCCACGCCGACTATGAGGCGGCGCTGCGCGGCGAGGACCCCTCGCTGACGATGAAGGGGCTGTACCGGGTCGTCGTGACCAACCAGTACGACCCCGCCCTCGCCGAGGCGGTCGCGATCTGCCCGGTCGCCGCGTTCCGCGGCAACGCCGGCCACCGCAGCGTGGACGACGCCGCGTGCATCCGCTGCGGCGCCTGCATCGATGTCGCGCCGAAGGCCGTCGCCAAGCAGGCGACGGGCCGCGTGGTGGCGCTGACCTAGCCGGAGGGAGCATCCGATGGCCTCGATGACCTCGAACCCGCTCGTGCAGCGGTTGTGGGTGCTGCTGGCGGCGGTGGCGGTGCTGGCGTTCGCCGGCTGCGTGACCGGCGCGGTCGACTGCTCGGCCGGCAAGCCGGTCGGCCTCGCCGCCGCGCTCGGCGCCGCCGCTTTCTCCTTCCTCGACCCGGTCGGCGGGCGTCGCACCGGGTAGGACTCGCTGGCGCTGGTTATACTGAGGGTGTCGGGTCTGACCCGGCGCTGGAGGTGTGACCATGCCGGTCATGGGGCCGAAGGGCCAGATCGTCATCAGCAAGGAGATCCGCGACCGCCTGGGCATCGGCCCCGGCTGGCTCGCGATCGAGCGCGTGGTCGACGACCACGTCGAGATCCACTTCGTCCCGCCGAAGCACAACCGCTCGCTGTTCGGCATCCTTCGCCCGTCCTCGGACGTCTCGTACGCCCACCTCAGCGAGGAGGAGTACAACGAGATGCTCGACCGCAGCATCGAGCGCGCGATCGCGGAGGAGTGGGAGGCCAAGCAGACGGCGCTCCGCGACCTCACGGCATCTGAGCGCCCGTGACCGCGCTGCTCGATACCTCGGTGGTGATGCGCTACCTCACGGGCGAGCCGGCCACCTCCGCCGCCGCCGTGGCGCGGCTCCTCGACGCTGGCGAGGCCTTCGTGCTGACCGACGCCGTCATCCTGGAGACCGCCTTCGTACTCCGGAGCCAGTACCGGCGCTCCCGCGAGGAGATCGTGGACGTGCTGCTCGCCCTCATCCAGCATGAGGCGATCGTGCTCGACCAGATCGAGGCCGAGACCATGACCGAGGCGTTGCTGATGTGCCGGCCGTCCGGGCGGGTCTCGTTCGGGGATGCGCTGATCTGGGCGCGCGCCGTGTCCCGGGGTGACGCGGAGGTAGTGACGGCGGACCACCGCTTCCCGGGCGAGCGGATCGTGCTGCGGCGGATCGGGCCGTCCGCGCCTTGAGGGCGGGCCGCGGCGGCCCGTAGACTGTGCGGGCCGACGTTCGCGACTCCCCGCGAGAGGCCTCCGTCCCCTGGCCACCCCGGCCCGCCAGCAGTTCCTCGACCTGAAGGCCCAGCACCCGGACGCCCTGCTGCTGTTCCGGATGGGCGACTTCTACGAGACGTTCGACGAGGACGCCGAGGTCGCCGCGCGCGTCCTCGGGATCGCGCTGACCTCCCGCCCGATGGGCGGGGACGGCACGCGCATCCCGCTCGCCGGCATCCCCTACCACCAGCTGGACCGCTACCTGGACACGCTCGTCGCCGCCGGGCACCGCGTCGCGATCGCCGACCAGGTGAGCCTGCCACCGTCGCGGGGGGGCGCGCCCGGCCTCGTCGAGCGGCGCATCACGCGCGTGGTCACGCCCGGCACCGTGGACGGCGGCGAACTACTCGCGGGGCCGGGCCACAACTGGCTCGCGGCGGCGGTGCGCGACACGGCGACCGCGCCGGGCGACCCGGAGCGGTGGGGGCTCGCGGCGTGCGACGTCACGACCGGCGAGGTCGAGGTGCAGGTGCTGGAGGCGGACGCGCTCGCCGGCGAATGGGCGCGGCTGCGCCCGCGCGAGGTGCTGCTGCCGGATGGCGTCGCGGCCGCCTCGGCCGGGCTGCCGGGCGACGTGCTGGTGACGGGGCGGCCGGCGCGGGAGTTCCGCCCGGAGCGCGCGGCGGAGCGACTGCGCGAGCGGTACGGCGTCGCCACGCTGGACGGCTTTGGCCTCGAGGGGCTGGAGGCGGCCGTGGGCGCCGCCGGCGCGGTCGTCGCCTACCTGGAGTCGATGTGGCCGCAGGCGCTGGCGCATCTGCGCGTCCCTCGCCCGGTGCGCGCCGCCGAGGTCGTCTACCTGGACCCGCAGACGCGCCGCAACCTGGAGCTGTTCACCGGCGGCCGCTCCGGCGAGGCCTCGCTCGTCGACACCCTCGACCGCACCCTCACGCCGATGGGCGCACGACTGCTGCGGCTGCGGCTCGGCCGCCCGCTGCGCCGTGCCGCCGAGGCGGAGGCGCGGCTGGATGAGGTCGCGGCCTTCGTCGCCTCCACGCTGGCGCGTGAGGCGGTGCGGCGCGAACTGCGCGGGATGCCGGACGTGGAGCGGCTGCTCGGCCGCGTCCGCGCCGGGACGGCGCATGCGCGCCACCTGTGGCAACTCGCACAGGGCCTCGCCCGGCTGCCCGCGGTCCGTGCGGCCGCGGCGGGTGCGGGAGAGGCGGCGGCACGGGCCGCGGACGGCCTCGGTGGGGTCGAGGAGACGGTGGCGGCGGTGCTGGCGACGCTCGCGGAGGATCCCCCCGCCGAGGTGGGCGACGCGCCGACGGTGCGGTCGGGCTTCGACGCGGAGGTCGACCGGCTGCGCGGGTTGACCACGGACGCGCGCAGCGCGCTCGCGGACCTCGAACGGCGGGAGCGGGAGCGCACCGGGATCGCCTCGCTGAAGGTCGGCTACCACCGCGTCTTCGGCTACTTCCTGGAGTGCCCGCGCTCGCAGGCGGAGAAGGCGCCGCCGGAGTACGAGCCGCGGCAGACGCTGGCAAACACCCAGCGCTTCTTCTACGCGCCGCTCGCGACGCTGGAGGGGGAGATCCTCGGCGCGAAGGACGCGCTGGCAGAGGCGGAGCGCGCGATCGTCGACCGGCTGCGCGCGCAGGTGGCGGCGGCGGGCGTGGCGATCGAGCGGGCGGCGGGGGCGGTGGCGCGCGTGGACGTGGCGGCGGCGCTCGCCGTGCTGGCGGTGGACGGGCGCTACGTCCGGCCCGAACTGCACGAGGGCGGCGCGATCGAGATCGAGGGCGGGCGGCACCCGGTCGTCGAGACGCTGCTCCCGCGCGGGGCGTTCGTGCCGAACGACACCCACCTCGGCGGCGCGCACGCCGACCTCGTGGTGCTGACCGGGCCGAACATGGCCGGCAAGTCGACCTACCTGCGGCAGAGCGCGCTGATCGTGCTCCTCGCGCAGTGCGGCGCGTTCGTCCCGGCGGAGCGCGCGCGGGTCGCGATGGTGGACCGGATCTTCTCGCGGGTGGGCGCGCAGGACGACATCGCCGCCGGGCAGTCGACGTTCATGGTGGAGATGCTGGAGACGGCGACGATCCTGCACCACGCGACGGAGCGGTCGCTGGTGATCCTGGACGAGGTCGGCCGGGGCACGTCGACGTGGGACGGCCTCGCGATCGCGCAGGCGGTGATCGAGTACCTCCACCACCGACCGCAGGGGACGCCGCGCACCCTCTTCGCCACGCACTACCACGAACTCACGGCGCTGGCGCAGACGCTGCCGCGCATCGCCAACCGCTCCGTCGCCGTGCGCGAGGAGGGGAACGAGGTGGTCTTCCTCCACCGGATCGTGGACGGCGGGGCGGACCGGTCGTACGGCGTCCACGTCGCCGCGCTCGCCGGGCTGCCCCGCGCGGTGGTGGCGCGGGCGCGCGAACTCCTCGGGGGGCTGGAGGCGGGACGCCCGGCGCCCGCGCCGCCCGCCGGGGACGGCCGTCAGCTGTCGCTGCTGGCGGCGGAGCCGGACGCGCTGCTGCGGCGGCTCGCCGTGCTGGAGCCGGACCAGCACACCCCGCTGGAGGCGCTCCAGGCGCTGTACGACCTCCGCGCGGAGGCGCGCCGCCGCCTCGGGGTGGAGGGGTAGTGCGCCGCTCAGTCGTCCCGCGGGCCCGGCACGGCGCCGCCGCCGGCGCGGCTGGTGCCGGGCGCGCCGAGCGTGAACACCTCGCGTTCCACCGCCGCGCCGAGGTCGAGGACGCGCGCGTCGGCGACGGTGGCGCCGGGGCCGCGCGCGCCGAGCAGGAGGCGCACGGCGAGGTCCGGGGAGCGGCCGGGGTGACGCGCGAGCATGACCGCCACCGCGCCCGCCACGACCGGCGTGGCGAACGAGGAGCCGCTGGCCACGGCGTAGGGGCCGTCCTCTCCGCACACCCAGCCGCGGCGGCCGCAGAGGCCGGCCGGCACCGTGCTGAGCACGCGCACGCCAGGGGCGAGGAAGTCCACGCCGCCGCCGAAGTTCGCGAAGGTGGCGGTCGCGCGGTAGTCCAGCCCGGTGGCGCGCTGCAGACCGCTGGCGGCGACCGAGAGCACGTCGTCGTAGCGGGCCGGGTAGGTGACCCCGCGGCGGCCGTCGTTGCCGGCGGAGGCGACGACCACGGCGCCGAGCGCCTGCGCCTCGCGGACGGCGTCGCGCAGCACGGGCGAGTCGGTGAGCGTGCCGAAGGAGATGTTGATGACGTCCGCGCCGAGGCGCGCGGCGTAGCGGATGCCGCCCGCCGCGTCCGAAATGCGGCCGGTCGCCGTGCAGTCCAGCACCTTCACCGGCAGCAGGCGGGCGTCCCAGGCGACCCCGGCGATGCCGCGGCCGTTGTCCCCGGCGGCGGCGGCGATGCCGGCGACGAACGTGCCGTGCCCCTCGTCGTCCTGCACGCCGGCGTGGGGTGGGGCGGTGGTGTAGCCGCAGGAGGGGTCCGCCGTGACCGGCGAGACGAAGGAGCAGCCGCTGACGTCGTCCACGCAGCCGTTGGCGTCGTCGTCGCGGCCGTTCGCCAGTTCGCCGCGGTTCACGAACAGCCGCGACGCGAGATCCGGGTGGGCGAGGTCGATGCCGGTGTCGATCACGGCGATCACCACGCCCCCGCCGGTGGCGCGCGCCCACGCCTGCGGCGCGCCGATCGCGTCGAGGTAGTGCGACTGTTCGACATAACGCGGATCGTCCGGCTCGCGCGCGGCGCGGACGATGCCGTCGCCCTCCACGCTGCGGGCGAGGCCGCTGGCGGCGAGGCGGGCGGCGAGGGCCGCCGGCTCCGCGCCCGGGGGCACGGCGACACGCGCGCCGTCCACGCCCGCCGTCACCACCTCCACGCCGAGCACGCGGAGCGCCTCCGCGAGCCCCTCGGCGGAGACGCCCGAGGCCGGCTGGAGGTAGAGCAGGTCGGTTTCCGGTGGGGTGGCGCCGACCTCGGCGGGCGGGGTGGCACGCGGCAGCCCGGCGCTGGCCGCCAGGGTGGCGAAGAGCACGAGGACGGCAACCCGCCCAGCGGTCCATGGCCGGCGGTGGAGCAGTGTCCTTCTCCTCCTGCGGTGACCCCGACAGAAATCGTAGTGAGCGGCGGATCGCCCGGCAACGCGGCGGGGGCGGCCTGATGGTCGCCACCCCCCGGCCGCGCATCGCCATCCTCCCGCCGGAGATCGCCGCCCGCATTGCCGCGGGCGAGGTGATCGAGCGCCCGGCGAGCGTGGTGAAGGAGTTGCTGGAGAACGCGCTGGACGCCGGGGCGACGCTGATCGAGGTCGAGATCGAGGGCGGCGGCATCGACCGCATCCGGCTGCGCGACAACGGCTGCGGCATCCCGCCAGACCAGGTCGCGGACGCCTTCGAGCGGCACGCCACGAGCAAGCTCCGGAGCGAGCACGACCTGTTCGCGGTGCGCACGCTCGGCTTCCGCGGCGAGGCGCTGGCGGCGATCGCCGCCGCCGCCTCGGTCGACCTCACGACGCGTCCCGTGGAGCAGGAGGGCGCGGCGACCGTGCGCGTGCGTAACGGGCGCATCGAGCGGCAGGGGAGCGCCGCCGCCGCCGCGGGGACGGTGATCGACGTGCGTGACCTGTTCGCGGCGCTGCCGGCGCGTCGGCGGTTCCTGCGCGCCCCCCGCGCCGAGGCGCGTGCGGTGGTGCAGGTGGTCTCCGACTACGCGCTCGCCTACCCGGAGGTGGCGTTTCGCCTCGTCACGGAAGGGCGCACCGCGCTCAACACGCCCGGCAGCGGCGACCCGCGCGACGCCGTGGCGGCGGTGCATGGCGTGGACGTTGCCGGCGCGCTGCTGCCGGTGCGCCACGCCCGCGCCGAGGCGGACGGGGCGTCCGTGGAGGTCGCCGGGCTGGCGGGCGCGCCCTCGCTGCACCGGGGGAGCCGCGGCGCGCTCCACTTCGTCGCGAACGGCCGCACGATCGTGTCGCGCTCGCTCACGCACGCCGTGGAGCAGGCGTACGAGGGGCTGATCCCGGCCGGGCGGCACCCGGTCGCGCTCGTGCGGATCACGGTGCCGCCCGACCAGATCGATGTGAATGTGCACCCGACGAAGGCGGAGGTGCGCTTCCGCCACGAACGGCTCGTCTATGCGGCGGTCGGCGCGGCGGTGCGTGCCGCCCTCGGTGGCGCGCTCACGCCGGAGGCGCCCGCGCTCGACGCCGTGCCGTTGCTCCCGCCGCCCTCGATGCCCCCGGGCGAGCGGCCGGTGTTTGCGTGGACGCCGCCCGGGGACGCGCCCGACACGCGGCCGGAGGTGCCCGCGGACGCCCCCAGCGGGCGCTCCGTGGTCGCGTCGGCGCAGGGGGTCTCGTTCGTGCCGGAACGGGCGCCCTCGGAAGCCGGGCTGCCGCTGACGGCAGCGGTGCCGGTGCTGCGCCCGCTCGGGCAGGTGGAACTGACCTACATCGTCGCGGAGGCGCCGGACGGCATGTACCTGGTCGACCAGCACGCGGCGCACGAGCGCGTCCTGTACGAGCAGGCGCTGGCACGCCGCGCGACGGGCGAGGTCGCGAGCCAGCCGCTGCTCGACGCGGCGGTGGTGACGCTCTCGGCCTCCCAGGTGTCGCTCGTCGAGGAGGCCGCCGAGGCGCTGGCGGCGGTGGGCTGGAGCATCGCCCCGGCGGACGGCACGGCGGTGATCGTGCGGGCGGTGCCGCCCGGGCTGCCCGCGCGCGACCCAGCCCGTGCGCTGAACGCGTTCCTCGACCGCCTCGCCGCGGAGGAGCGGCTGACGGGTCCCGACCGCGTCGCCGCGACGCTCGCCTGCCGGGCGGCGGTGATGGCGGGCGACCGGCTGGATCAGGAGCAGCAGCGCGCCCTCCTGCGGGCGCTGGAGGCGTGCGACACGCCGCACACCTGCCCGCATGGCCGCCCGACCATGCTGCACCTCAGCCGGGCGGCGCTGGAGCGCTCCTTCGGGCGCCGCTGAGGCCCCCGGCTCGCTAGTCGGCGTCGAACAGCAGCCGCCACGCCTCGCGCAGCGTCTCCCCGGCGATCCGGGGCGGCGGGTGCGGGTGTTCCCCGGCGCGGATCGCCTCCCCGAACGTCGCGAGGTAGGACTCCGCCACGTCGGCGGGGAACGCCTCGCCGCAGGCGAGCTGGACGGCGCGGACGGTCGCCGTCTCCTCGACCGGCATGATCAGCGCGCCGGCGCCGGCCGCCGTGGCCGCGGCGGCGTAGAGGCCCCGCATCGCCACCGTGAGCGGCCAGCCGAGGCCGTGCGCGACGTTTCCCACGGCGACCAGCGGCACCGCGCCCGGCACGTCGCGCAGCCGCCTGAGCACCGCCAGCGAGCGCTCCGCGCGGGGTGGGTCGCTGGCTGCCGGCCACGCGAGGGCGTCGAGGTAGACGGGGCCGGTCAGCCCGATGGCGCGCGCCGTCTCCAGGCCCTCGAGCGCGGCGGCGGCGACGGCCTCGGCGGTGGCTGGGCGGGAGCCCGCATCCACGGCGCGAGGTGACACCACCACGCCGGCGCGGTGCCGGGCGCACGCCTCCAGCAGCCGCGTGCTCCCTGCGTCCGGCGTCCCGCCCGCCCCGGCCGCGTTCGCGACGAACGGGCCGCGCAGGCCCGCGGCGGCGCAGGCGTCGAGGGTCGTCGCGAGGACGCCGGCGGCGGCGGCGTCGAGCCAGAGCGGGAGGCCCGGGTGCGCGGGACGGAGCGCGCGCACGGTGGCCACCAGCGTCGCCGTGGTGCCCTCGGTCCCCGCGTTCAGGTCCAGGGCGGCCGCGCCGGCCTCCACCTGCCGCGCCGCGCGGTCGAGGAGCGGTGCAGCCTCGGCGGCGGCGAGCGCGCGGGCCAGCCGCCCCCGCCAGAGCAGGAGCGACTGCCCGACGAGCAGCACGGGGCTAGACGATCTCGGGCAGGCCGGCGCGGCGCTCGCGCCACTGGAGCAGGCCGGAGATCGCGCGCGCGGCACGGTGGATCGTGGGGTAGACGGCCACGCCGCGCCGGTACGCCTCCTGCGCGAAGCGGTCTGCGACCTCCGGGCTCGAGGAGCGGTCGCGCATCAGCGCCACGAAGGGCACGCCGGTCTCCGCCTGCAGGCGGCCGAACTGCTCGGCGGCCTTCACCGCCGCGTCCAGCGCCTGCTGCCGCTTCGCCTCGGAGTCCAGTTCCTCGTCCGCGCCGCCGCGCGGCGGGCGGTCGAAGGAGGGCGTGGCGATCACGGCGTCGAACGGGCCGCGCGCGACGATGCGGAGGGCGCGCTCGGAGAGTTCCGGCGACTGCATGTTCGTGTCGAACGGGTTGTTGGCACTGGTGCCGGCGGTCGGCATGAACTCGTGGAGCGCATCCTTGATCGCCTGTGGTGCGGGCGGCAGGTCCAGCCCCTCGCGCGCGAGCGAGTCCGACGAGAGCACCGCGAAGCCGCCGCCGCCGCCCACCAGCGCCATGTCGCGCCCGGTCACGCGGCGGAGGCCGGTCGTGATCGCGATGGTGAGGTCGTGGAGGTCCTCCATCGTCTCGGCGCGGTAGGCGCCGGTCTGGCGGCACATCGCGTCGAAGACCTGGGTGGAGCCGGCGAGCGATCCGGTGTGGGAGTGCGCGGCGCGCGCGCCGGCGCCGGTGAGGCCGCCCTTCAGGAGGATCGTGGGCTTCACGGCCGCGAGCCGCTTCACGTTCTCGAAGAAGCGGCGGCCGTCCTGCACGCCCTCGATGTACGCGGTCACCACCTCGGTCTGCTCGTCCGCGATCGCGTAGTCCAGGAAGTGGTGGGCGCGCAGGTCGGAGCCGTTGCCGAAGGAGATCACCTTGGAGAAGCGCACGCCGCGGCGGCCGAGGTTGTGCACCACGTCGCCGGCGTTCGCGCCGGACTGGGAGATCAGCATCACGTTGCCGGGCTCCTTCGGGAACCCGCCCATGAACGCCAGGCCCACGCCCGGGACGTAGAGCCCCATGCAGTTGGGGCCGATCACGCGGATGCCGGCGGCCGTCAGCCGCTGCACCATCGTGTGCTCCATCTGCGCCATCTCCGCGTCGCCCGTCTCCGAGAAGCCGGCGGTGAAGAAGTGGATCGACCGGATCCCCTTCTGGATGCACTGCTCGACGAGCGTCGGCACCACCCGGGCGGGGACGAGCGAGATCACGTGGTCGACCGGTGCGTCGATGTCCAGGATCGTCGGGTAGCACTTCAGGCCGGCGATCTCGGTCGCCTTCGGGTTGACCGGGTAGAGGCCGTACCGCTCGTGGTAGCCCTGCTCCATGATCGAGGTCAGGAAGCCGCCCCCGCCGCCACCCGTGGTCGGCTCGGAGGGCACGCCCACCAGGGCGGTGCCGCGCGGGTGGAAGATCGGCTCAAGCGGGTGTTCGGACATGCGCGGTCACTTTCGGCTGCGTGCCGGCTCGCCGCCGGTCACGGGCAGGGAGGCCGCATTGTACCGGCCCGAGGCGGGTTCGTGATCGCTCGCACAATCGCCGTCGGGACGCCCGCCGGCTACTCCCGCGGGCCGTGCGCGGCTGCCTCGATGTACCGCGCCGGGATGCCCTCCACGAGCGCGCGTTCCACGAGTTCCGCCGTGCGGTCGATGTCCGCCTCGTTGTTGTAGGTGTGCAGCGACAGCCGCACCGCCGAGCGCTCCCGCACGGAGCGGACGACGATCGCGCCGTCCCCGTACAGGTAGGAGGTGAGGACCGCCGGGTCCAGGTTGCCCGCGCGGAAGAGGAACAGCCCCGTCCGTGACTCCTCCGACCGCGGCGAGGCGACGGTGATGCCGGGGATGCGGTCGAACCGCGCCTCCGCGTACCGGCAGAGCGCGCGGGCGCGCGCCCACGTCTCCTCGATGCCGGTCGTCAGGTACTGCTCCAGTGCCGCCACGGTGCCCGCCATGGTCGGCGTGGACATGGTGGAGACCTCGAACTTCGTGACCTTGTTCCGCTCCGGCTCGAAGTGGCCGTCGAAGTCGTACAGCGCGGCGGCGCGCATGCTCACCTTCACCGGGTCGAGGTCCGCGATGCGGTCGCGCCGGACGTACAGCATGCCGATCCCGTCCGGGCCGCAGAGCCACTTGTGCGAGGGGATCGCGTAGGCGTCGATGCCCAGCGCGCGCACGTCGATCGGCACGTGGCCGGCGGTCTGGGCGCCGTCCACGATCACGGTGGCGCCGCGACGGTGCGCCATCTCCGTGATCTGGCGCAGCGGCAGCAGTTGTCCGGTGGAGTAGGTGATCTCGGAGAGCACCACCATGCGCGCGCGGTCGTCCAGCGCCTGGTCGAACCGCTCGAGGATCGCGCCGTGCCCGTCCTCCGGGTCGACGGTGACGAGCGCGACCTCCGCGCCTCGACGCTCGCGCGCCCAGTAGGCAGGGATGAGGCCGCCGCCGTGCTCGGCGGTGGTGGTCACCACGCGGTCGCCGGGCTGCAGGTCGACACCGTTCACGGCGATGTTGACGCCCTCGGTGGTGTTCCCGGTGAGGGCGATCTCGTCCACCTCCGCGTTCAGCATCCGCGCCGTGAGTTCGCGCAGGCGGGCGGTGGTCGCGGCCTTGTCGTCCATCGCGGTGCGGGCGACGGGGCCCTCCCACGTCTCGAGTTCGATGCGGCGGCGCATCGCGTCCACCACGTCATCGGAGAGCGGCCCGGACCATCCGCAGTTCATGTAGGCGTAGCGCCGCATCACCGGCATCATCGCCCGCATCTGTGCCCAGCGGTCCCCGTCGACCATCGCTCGTCTCCCCTCGGACGGCGCGCGTCCTGCGCGTCCGGCGGATGGTACTCCTTCCGGCGTGTCGTCCTGATGACGCTTCGTTATGCTGGGCGCCTTCCAGGAGGGGCACCATGGCGGAGCAGGCGCAGAGCACCGGTCGAGGCTGGAACCCGAGGCAGTACGACCGCTTCCGGGACGAGCGCCGCCAGCCGTTCTACGACCTCGCCGGGCTGGTGAAGCCGGAGCCCGGGATGCGGGTGGTCGACCTGGGCTGCGGCACCGGTGAACTCACCGCCTGGCTGCACGGGCACCTCGGCGCGCGAGAGACGCTCGGCGTCGACCACGCGGACGCGATGCTCGCGGAGTCCGCCGCCTTCGCCGGCAACGGGGTCGCCTTCGAGAAGGCGGACATCCTCGACTTCGTCGGCAAGCACCGCGGGCAGTTCGACCTGGTGTTCTCGAACGCGGCGCTCCAGTGGGTGACCGGGCACGAGACGATCCTGCCGAAGGTGATGGAACTGGCGCGGCCCGGCGGGCAGATCGCCATCCAAATGCCCGCGAACACGAACCACACCAGCCACCGCCTGGCCGCGGAGGTTGCCTCCGAGGAGCCGTTCCGCACCGCGCTCGATGGGTGGATCCGGGAGGACCCGGTGCGCTCCGCGGACTGGTACGCGGAACTCCTCCACCGCGCCGGGCTCGTCGAGCAGCGCGTGCGGCTGGAGATCTACGGGCACACGCTGGAGTCCACCCGCGGCATCGTGGAGTGGGTGAAGGGGTCGCTGTTGACCGCCTACACCTCGCGCCTGCCGCAGGACCTCGTCGCGCCGTTCCTCGAGCGGTACGAGGCGGTGCTGGTGGAGCGTCTGGGCGACCGATCCCCGTACTTCTACGCGTTCCCGCGCGTCCTGCTGTGGGGCCGCCTGCTCGGCTGACCGCGCTTCGCAGCCCTCGGTGCTGAGGGGTGCGCCAGATCGGGAACCGATCTGGCGAGGGCGACGTTTACCTTCCGCAGGCTCGTGCGTTTCTTCACGAGCACGCCTACGAGTGCACACCCACCCAGCGTCTAGTCCAACAGCACCCGTCCGAGGGCGAGGCCCCGGCCGGAGTGGAAGGGGCATTGCGATGCGCTTGAACGAGTATTACAGCCGCATCGTCCGCGACGGCCAGAAGGGCCGTCCGACGATCCAGGAGGCGCGCGCGGACTACCGCCGCAGCCTGGAGGCTCAGCTCGGCATCCGTCCGCTCCGCTAGTGCGGCAGCGACCGGATCACCGGCGAGCAGGCGAGTAGACGCCCGGGAGACCTCTCCCGGGCGTCTTGCTTGCGGCCCACGCCGCACGCCTTACGATCCTCATCAGACCGAGGGGGAGTAGTCCCCGGCGCGTCCGTCGACACACTCCCTGCGCTCAGGGCGGCGGCGCGGCCCCTCTCCGGAGGGGCGGACGAGACTCTCGGCCGGATACACGCCTGCGTGCGTGCGTCGGGCCGAGGCGTCCCAGCGACCCCCTCACCGACACCGCGCCGCCCAGTGGACGGGACTGACCGGTGTCTTCCTTCCTGCTCTCGACCGCGCTGATCTTCGTGGCCGAACTCGGCGACAAGTCGCAACTCGTCGCGCTCTGGTTCGCCACGCGCTACCGCTGGTGGATCGTGCTCGCGGGCGTGACGGTGGCGACGCTCATCGTCCACCTCGCCTCCGTCGGTATCGGCCGGGTGTTGCACGACGCGATTCCGGAGGACCCGCTCACGGTGATCGTCGGGCTCTCCTTCTTCGGCTTTGCGTGGTGGAGCATCCGCGGCGACACCTTCGAGGGCGAGGAGCGGGAGCGGCGGCTGCCGCTGCTCGGTGCGTTCGGGGTGGTCGCAATGGCGTTCTTCGTCTCCGAACTCGGCGACAAGACCCAGCTGGCGACGGTGTCGCTGGCGGGCCGAGAGTCCTCCGCGGTGGGAGTGTGGCTCGGCTCCACGCTCGGGATGGTGGCGGCGGACGCCGTCGCGATCGCCGCGGGCATCAAGGCGGGGGAGCGGCTGCCGCAGCGACGCATCGGCCAGGCGGCAGCGGTGCTCTTCGTGATCTTCGGCGCGCTTACGATGGGCTCGGTGTTCGCATGAGGCGGGCACGAGGAGGCGTGATGGCCCGGCCGACGCTGACCGCCGCGATCGCCTACGCCGTGGTGCTGGGCGCGGTCTTCCTGCTCACGGTGATCCTCCCAGCGGCGGGCGCCTTCCGGGCGCCGCTCCTGCCGATCGACTCCGGCGCGATCCGCGAGGCGACGGTGGTCGCCGTGCTGGACGAGCGCGTGCAGGAGACGCCCGCCGGCAATGTCTACCGCGCGCGGCTCCTCGTCCGCGTGGGCGAGCGTGAGGCCGAACTGGACCACGTGTACGTGGAGGGTGGCGCGGACGCGATCACGCTCGCCGAGGGCGATGGCGTCCTCGTCTCCGAGATGGAGACTGCGGAGGGCACCGTCTACACGCTGAAGGACCGCTCGCGGCGCGTGTCGCTCTGGGTGCTCTCGCTCGCCTTCGCGCTGACCGTCGTCGCTGTCGGCGGCCGGCACGGTGCGCTCTCGCTGCTCGGCCTGGGCGTCACGTTCCTCGTGCTGGTGCGGTTCATCGTCCCGGCCACGCTGGACGGCTGGTCGCCCCTGCCGACGACGATCGTGGGGGCGCTCGCGATCCTCGGCGCGTCGATGGTGTTGAGCCACGGCCCGAACCCGAAGACGTGGATCGCGATCGCGGGCACCGCCGCGTCGCTCCTGCTGACGGGCGTGCTGGCGGCGTTCGCGGTGGGCTTCGCGCGGCTCTCCGGGGTGGGCGAGGAGAGCGCCGCGATCCTGCAGGTGCTGACGCAGGGCGGGATCGACGCGCGCGGCCTGCTGCTGGCCGGCATCATCATCGGCGCGCTCGGCGTCCTCGACGACGTGACGACGACGCAGGCGTCCACGGTGATCGAGTTGCGCCGCGCGAACCCCTCGCTCGGCACGCCGGCGCTCTTCGCGCGGGCGATGAACGTGGGCCGCGACCACATCGCCGCGACCACGAACACGCTGGTGCTGGCGTATGCGGGTGCCGCGCTCCCGCTGCTGCTGATCTATGCCGGGCAGCCGCACCCCCTCGGCATTCTCGTCTCGTTCGACCAGCTGGCGACGGAGATCGTGCGCACGCTTGCCGGCTCGATCGGGATCGTGGCGGCGGTGCCGGTCACCACGGCGCTCGCGGCGATCCTCGTCGGCAGCGGCCTCGTGAGTGTTGAGGGCGACGAGCGGGGCGCGGACGCCTAGTCCCGCGTCCCGCGGCGGTCCGTCGCCGCCCACAGCTGGTCGAGGATGGCGCGGCCCTCGGCGGAGGCCGGGGAGACCGGCTCCGGACGGTGCCGTTCGCGGATCATGACCGGGCGGTAGCGGATGCCGAGCATCCGGTCGGCGGTGAACCCGGCCTCGACGATCAGCCCCTGCTGCGTCTCGACCGACCAGTCCTGGTCGAAGACGAAGTTGCCGAGCGCGTACAGCACCACGCCGCGGCCCATCCGCTCCGTCGCCTGCACCCAGTGCGGGTGGTTGCCGACGACGAGCGAGGCGCCCGCGTCCATCACGGCGCGAGCCGCTTCGATCTGCGCGCTGCTCGGATCGGAGACGTACTCCACGCCCCAGGAAAAGCCCACGATCAAGTGGTCGGCGGACTCCAGCGCCAGCCGCACGTCCCCCACGAGCCGGTCGAGGTCATCGAGCGGGTTCGTCCCCGCGTGGTCGTCGCCAGCGCCATAGAACTCGCGCGCCACCTCGTCGTAGGCGAGGAAGGCGAAGCGCACGCCGTCGATCTCGTCGGTGTGTGCGGCGGCGGCCTCCGCGAGGTCGTCGCCGGCGCCCGTGGTGGCGAGGCCGGCGTTGCGGAGCAGGCGTACCGTCTCGCGCATCGCCTCGGTCGCGGCGCACTCCGTCCAGCAGTCGCCGAGGTGGTTGCCGACGGTGAACGCGACGTCGAACCCGGCGCGGGCGACCGCCTCGGCCGCCTCGGGGGCAGCCTGCAGGTTGAACGTGAGCGTGCACGGCGTCGGCTCCGCGTCAACGACCGAGGGCTCCCACGGCGCGATCGCATAGTCGGCGGCGGCGATCAGGTCGCGCGTCGCGTCGAACATCGAGTCGTGCGTGCGGCCGTCGCTCGTGAGTGTGCTGTGCACGCAGCGCGCCGGGATCAGTTCGCCGGTGGCGAGGATGCCGGCGGGGTCGTAGGTGCTCACCGCTGTCCACCCGGCCGCCGAGGCGATCCGCGTCGCCGTCACATCGTCGCTGGCGAGCACCCAGCGGCGGTCGGCGAGCGGCGCGGTCGCCGCCGGGTCGCGGTACGGGTCGTGGCCGTCCACGGTGAGCGCCACCACGCCGAGTTCGGGCGCCTCGTACGGCACGAGGCCGACCGCGCCCGGCTCCGCGGCGACGCGCGCGATCACCTCCGCGAGCGGCAGCACCGTGCCCGGGTGGCCGGGGAACTCGCGCGCGGCCCACGGGGCGGCCTCTGCGGACAGGTACAGGGCGAGGGGCAGCGGTCGCGCGTCCGCCTCCAGCGCCTCCCACGCGTCGATCTCCCCGCGGAGGACCGCGTGCGCCTCGTCGAGCGTGAGGTCGAGACGTTCGACGCGGGGGTGGGCGACGAGTGCCCAGGCGGCGACCGGATGCACGGCGCCGCCGGCGAGTGCCCGGTCGCTCACCCGCGCGCCCGCGGACGCATCGAGCGCGAAGCCCGCCGCCTCCAGCGCCGCGCCCACGCGCGCCGCCTCGTCGGTGTCGACGAGGTCCACGGCCACCGGTGTCCGTGCGTCAGGTGGGCGCGTTGCGGTGAGGTCCGGGGGCGCGACGCCGGCCGGGGGCGGCGCCGGGTCGCATGCGAGGGCGAAGCACGCGAGCGCGGCGAGGGCGATGACGGCGATGCGGGTCACGGGCGCCTCCGCCGCCATGATCGCCGCCACGGACGCCTCGGGCGAGCGGGTACCATGCATGGCGCAGCAGGAGGCGATGGATGGCACACACGCCCTCGATGGGGGTCTCGATCCAGGCGTTCACGGCGCGGGAGGCGGTGCAGCAGATCCGCCAGGCGGAGGCCGCCGGCATCCCGACCGCGTGGACGACGATCGGCGGTATGGGCGGCGGCGACCCGCTCACCGTGTTCGCCGCCGCGTTGATGGAGACCGAATCGATCCGTCTCGGCACCGCGATCATCCCCACGTGGCCGCGCCACGCCATCGTCATCGGCCAGCAGGCGATGGCGCTGGAGCAACTGGGGCCGGGACGGCTGCGCCTCGGCATCGGGCCGTCGCACGAGCCTGGCATGACGCGCACCTTCGGTGTGCGCTGGCACACGCCGCTCACCCACCTGCGCGAGTACCTGGAGACGCTGCGCGCGCTCTTCACCGCGGGCGAGGCGGCGTACGAGGGGAAGCACGTCACGGCCCGCACGAAGTGGCGCGAGCCGGTCCCGGTGGAACTGCTCGCCTCCGCGCTACGGCCGAGGTCGTTCGAACTGTGCGGCGAACTCGCGGACGGCGCGATCTCGTGGATGTGCCCGCGGACCTACCTCATTGAGGAGGCGCTGCCGGCGTTGCGGCGTGGCGCGGAGCGCGCCGGGCGCGAGACGCCGCCGCTCATCGCGCACGTGCCGATCTTCGTCACGACCGAGCGCGACGCGGCGCGCGACCTCGCCCGGCGGCAACTCGGCAACTACGGCCAGGTGCCGTTCTACCGCGCGATGTTCGAGGCGTCCGGGCACCCGGTCGGCGCGGACGGCTACTCGGACGTGCTGCTCGATGACCTCGTCGTCTCCGGGACGGAGGAGGAGGTCGCGGAGCGGCTCGCCGGTTACATCGCGGACGGCTGCGGGGAAGTGCTGGCGGCGCCGCTGATCGATGGCGCCGACCGCGACCAGTCGATCGCGCGGGCGTTCCGGGCGGTGGCGCGGGCGCAGGCGCTCGTCGCGCGGTAGCACGCTACTCGAAGAGCAGGCGACGGCGGCGCGGGGAGCGGCGGTAGGAGAGACCGAAGCGCTTCAGCGCGGCCTCCCGGATCACGGCGGCGGCCTCCTCCGGCGAGTCGGTGATGATGAAGCGGTCCAGGTCGGCGGCGTCGATCATGCCGTGCGACAGCACGGGGTCGCGGAGGAAGTCGATCAACTTCCGCCAGTAGTCGGACCCCATCAGCACCACGGGGAAGTCGCGGATCTTGCCGGTCTGCTCCAGCGTGATCACCTCGAACGCCTCGTCCATCGTGCCGAACCCGCCCGGCAACAGGACGAAGGCGTAGGAGTACTTCACGAGCATGACCTTGCGGACGAAGAAGTACCGGAACTCGATGAACCGGTCGAGGTAGCGGTTCGGCAGTTGCTCGTGCGGGAGGCGGATGTTGCAGCCGACCGAGTAACCGCCGGCCTCCTGCGCTCCGCGGTTGGCCGCCTCCATGATCCCGGGCCCGCCGCCCGTCATCACGGTGAAGCCGGAGCGGGCGAGTTCGCTCCCGACCGCCCGCGCGAGCTCGTAGCGGGGGTCGCCCTCCGACACGCGCGCGGATCCGAAGACGGTGACGCACGGCCCGACGAAGTGGAGCCGGCGGAAGCCACGGATGAACTCGCCGGCGATCCGCAGCAGGCGGATGAACTCCGAGCCGCGGTCATCCGGGCCGGAGAGGAAGACACGCTCCTGGTCGCCGTTGCGGCCGGGGCCGCGCTTCGGGTCGTGCCGCATCCAGTCCATCGTCGCCTCCGTCTGTCCGAGGGTACCGGGCGCGGCGCTAGCGGGCGCGCCCGTCACGCGCTCCCCACGCGCGCTCGCCAGCCGTCGTAGCCCGCGGACGCGGCCACGCCGGTCGCGAGTCCCAGCAGCACCGCCGTCGTCACGCGCACCTCGCCGAGTCCGAGCGCGCCGAGCAGCCCCGCGTCCCGCAGCGCCAGCACCCAGGCGATGGCGAGGGCGTCCGTGACGAGCGGCCAGACGGACTCCCGCCGCACCGCCCGCTTGAGGTGCTCCACGATCACCGGCAGCACCGCCGGCGCCACGCCGAGCCCGATTGCCGCCTCCCACGTCGCGTCCATCCCTCGCCTCCGCCGCCGAGGATGGGTGAACGCCGTGCGAAATCGGAGCCGGGAGTGGCAGCGCCGCTCGGGCGCTACGGGATGCTGATGACGGTCTCGCAGGTGCCGTCCGCCACGGAGTCGGTGCCCGGCCCACCGTCGCAGGTGTCGGTGCCGGCGTCGCCGCGGATGCCGGAGTCGTTGCCGTCACCGCCGAACACGAAGTCGTTGCCGCCGTTGCCTCGCAGCACGGTGTCGTTCCCGAGCCCACCGAGGATCACGTCCGCGTTGTTGCCGCCCTGGATGTTGTCCGCACCGCCGCCGCCCACCACGCAATCGTCACCGCCGGAGGCGGTGATCGTGTCATTCGCGGAAGTGCCGAGGATCAGGTTGGCGCTGTTGTTCCCGTTCTGGCCTGGCATCAGCCGACGGGTGAGCGCGTTCAGCGACGCCTCCGACATGTTCGCCTTGCACTCGGCCGGGGCGAACTGGCGGACGGTTGGGACGCCGGCGGTGCGGCTGAGGGCGCTCGTCGCCACGGTGTTGCTCGCGGTCAGGACCTGCGGCTCCGCGGTCACGACCAGCAGCAGAAACAGCGGCAGGATCCCCGCGAGGAGCATCCGCGAGGGCTGCATCAGAACGCGACCGTCCGCTGCCCGGTGAGGTAGGTGTACGTCACGTCCGGCAGCACCAGGTGATAGCGGTGCTCGCCGTCCACCTCCTCGTGGACGATGAACAGGCCGTCCTGGCGTGCCATCTTCACGAGGTCATCGATCGCCTTCACCAGCACCCGGCGTCCGGCGAAGGTCACCTCCGTGGAGTCCGCGTTCACGATGAATGCTCCGTACCGGGACGCGATCAGGGACGCCTCGCCACGCTCCGCGGCGAGGCGGGTGGCCGCGCCGACGACGCTCAGCAGCACCACCGCCGCGATGCCCAGGCCGATGGCCGCGAGGCGCACCTGGCTGTACGTGACCTCGATCCCCACGACCGGCAGCATGTAGGTCCACGGGCCGGGGGTGCTGCGTGGCAGCGAGACCGCCGCCATGGGGTCGGCGCGGAAGCCGGGCGCGGGGGTCAGGACGAGTTCCCCGAGGATGAACGGCAGCCGTGCCTCGTACAGGTCGACGAACGGCTCGCCCAGCAGGTCGCCCTGGACCTCCACCTCCGCGATCAGGTCGACACGGTATTGCGGGTAGATGAGCGCCGTGGCCTCCTCCATCGCGTCCGCCTGGCGGGCGAGGATGCCCAGGTCCATCACACCGCTGGCCGTGGCCTGCTTGCCGGTAAACGGCGTCCACTCCTGGACGGGGATGCGGCGACGCCAGCCGTTGTCCTGCGAGATCTCGATCTGCAGGCGCGTGGAGCCGCGCACCGACTCCAGCGTGCGGCCGTTCGTCAGCGTGGTGACCTGGTAGGCGAAGGTGACCGGGACGCGCTCGCCGAGGCGGGTGAACACGGGGTCGCCGGTGCGCACCGTGTCCCCGTCGTACAGGCCGCTCCCCGCGACGCCCGAGTACTCCCACGTCCCGGCGTGCTCGATCGCGACGTCCCGCGTCACCATCGTGACCGCCGGGTTGGCGAGCACGACGCCGCCGAGGATGACCGCGCCCGCGAAGGCGAGCCCGGCCGCGGAGATGAGGCTGGCGCCGACCTGCGCGCGGTCGGTGAGCAGCCCGGACCAGTTCGAGCCGCCTCGGGCGTCACGACGGCGCTCCGGACGCTTCGCCTTCCCGCGCAGAGAGATCGCGCCGAACAGGATGACCCCGGTGCCGAAGAGGGCGGACATCTGCGGCGATTGCAGTCGCAGCATGGCGTCGCCGCCGCTCGGCACGACCTTCCAGAGGCGTCCGACGATCTCGTCCTCCAGCGGCCGGTACGGGTCGTCCGCGTCGCGGTTGTCGCCGCGGAGGATGAACTGCTCGCCGGCGCGGTCGCGGATGCGGTGCAGGACGGGGCCCAGGTCCGGGTCGCGGTAGGCGACCACGTCGCCCACCTCGTACCGCTCGTCCGTGCGCATGAGCACCATGTCGCCGGCGGTGAGGTTCGGCTCCATCGAGTCGCCGACGACCCGGAAGTAGGAGAACGAGCCGCCCACCTGGACCGGGGCGAACAGGATCCAGGCGGCGAGCACGAGGACGAGCGTGGCCCCGGCGCGCAGGCCGGCGCGGAAGGGTCCGCGCCGAACTCGCCCGGGGGCCGGCTTCGTCATGGTGCGATTCGGTCCGATGTTCGCCGGTGGGCTACTGCGTCAGGACCACGATCAGGTTGGTGGCGGCCGCGACCCCGGTCCCCGCGAACGACGGTGTGGAGCCCGCGTTGCAGGTCACGGTGTTTGCGACATCGTTGATGCCGGCGTTGCAGTTGAACCAGTTCGTCCCGTTGTTGTGCGAGACGCGCGCCACCGTGGGGTCGCCCGGCGCATCGTCGTAGGTGATGACCACGGCGTCCAGGTTCTGCGGGTTGGTGCCGTTCAGCGTGTAGGAGATGTCCGTGATCGTGTAGCCGGAGATCGTGCCGGTACCGGAACCGGCCACGGTGCCCGGCACGGTGTTCGCGGCGGTCAGCGCGGTGCCACCGACGGCGACGGCGGTCACGCCGGCCGCGGTGCTCAGCCAGAACGACTTCCCGAGCAGTTGAAACAGGAACACTTTGATGAACCCCTTCGGAGCCCATGGGCGCCGTCCGGGCAAGCCCCGGACGAGCGTGACTTCGACACACATCACGCTATGAGGTGTCCCGGGATGCAGGATGCCGAGGTTGGGAGAGGTTTGGTGAAGTTCGAGTAAACAGCCCTAGCGGGTCCAGGCCGTCACCAGGAGCCGTGCCTGATCGGCTCCCGCCGGGCTCGGGCAGCGCCAGGCATCGCCAGCCGCCTCGCACTCCGCCCACGCCGAGGCGGCGTCGTCCGCGCGCAGGCTTACGCGGCCCGGGGCCGGCCCCTCCAGCACGAGGAGGACCGAGCCCTCCACGACTGCCTCGACGCGCGCGCTCACCGGCACCGATGCCCGCGCAGCCGCGACCGTCTGCGCCACGCCCATCGCGGTCGCGGCGACGCATGCTAGGAAGAGGAACCGGACGACGGCCATGCTCACCCGCTCCGGGGGCATGTCGAGGCCCCTCGATGAAGGGTCGGCAGGGCCGGGCGTCGCGCGCAGGGGGATGGGGGCGCTGACAGGCTCTCGTCAGACGCACTAGCCGTTGCGGAGTGCGTCGAGCCAGTCCATCACCGGCTGTGCGGCCCAGAAGCGGAGGTCGCTCCGACGCGGCCCGGCCAGGTAGCCCACGTGGCCGCCGCGTGCCGTGAGCCGGAGTTGCAGGTGTCCCCCGGCCCCGTCGTGGGGCAACAGCATCTCCGCGGGGACAAAGGGGTCGTTACTGGCGCTCAGCACGAGCGAGGGGATGCGGATCCCGTCCAGGAGCGGCCCCGCGCTCGCGTCGGCGTAGTACTCGTCGACGGAGGCGTACCCACCGGCGGGGGCGACGAACGCCGCGTCGAACGCGCGGATCGTGCGCAGCCGGCGCGCATCGGCAGGTGGGCCGGGGACCGGGCGCACCGCGCGCACCTCGTCCAGCATCCGGCAGAGGCCTCGGACGTAGGTCATCCGGTAGAGGCGGTTCGGGAGCCGGTCGATCTCCCGTTCCACCCGGAACAGGTCCACCGGCGGGTTGAGCGCGACCACCGCGTCCGCGGCGGCCCCCGCGCCGCTGGTGGCGGCGTAGCGCAGCACCTGGTTGCCGGAGATCGACAGCCCCACCACCGCGAACGGCCGAGGTAGCCCCCACGCCTCGAGGGCCGCGCAGACCGCGCCGATGTCGTCGCTCTGGGCGGCGTGGTAGAGCGTGGCGGAGATCGCGGCGGTGCCGCCGTGGGTGCGCAGGTTCAGCCGCGCCGCGTGCCACCCTCGGGCGAGCGCTTCCGCCGCCACGGAGCGGACGTGGAGGCCCTCCACCGACCCGGTCAGGCCGTGGATCGCCACCACGGTGCCGCCGCGCGGCCGTTCCGGCGTGGAGAGGTGCAGTTCGACGGAGGAGCCGGGCTCGACCTCCACCGTGCGGCGCTCCGAGGCGAGCCGCGGCCCCGGTGGGCGGAGGAGGACCGGCGCCATCGTCTCCAGGTGCCCGCCGCGGAGCCACCAGGGTGCGTGGTAGTCGGCCATGGCGATGCCGTCCCGGGTGCCGTCCGTCGGGGTGGGGAGGCTTCCAGCGTATCGCCCGGCAATCGCGGGCGGTCAGGTCACGGCGGCCTCGGGCCGTTCGTCCACTGGCGTGAGCGTGTGAGAGCGGGCATGCTGGCCGCATGAGCACGAATTCCGGCGCTCTCGGTCGCGTGCAGACGGGCCACGGCCCGTCCGGCGTCCGCTGGTGGTCGTGGGGGTCGCTGGGGATCACCCTCGCCACCATCGTCATGGGCGCGGTGGTGCGGGCGACGCACTCCGGCGACGGCTGCGGCCGCTCCTGGCCGGCCTGCGAGGGCCGCCTGGTCTTCCCCGGCACGGACGACACGGCCCGCCTCATCGAGTTCTCCCACCGCATGATCAGCGGCATCAACCTCGTCGTGGTCGCGGTGTTCGTGCTGCTCGTATTCCGGGCGTTCACCGCCGGGCACCCCTCCCGCCGCGCCGTGGTCTGGACGATGGCGTTCCTGGTGTTCGAGGCGGGTATCGGCGCCGCGATCGTGCTGTACGGCTGGGTCGCGCACGACTACTCAACGGCGCGGCAGGTGGCCGTGCCGCTCCACCTGGTGAACACGTTCCTGCTGATGGGCGCGCTCACGTACACCGTGTGGACGGTGCACGGCGGCGCAGCGCCGGCGATCCGCGGTGCGCGCTACCTGCGTCCGCTGGCGGCGCTGGCGGGGGTCCTGATGCTCATTGCGGCGACCGGTGCGACGACCTCGCTCGCCGACACGCTGTTCGCGGCGGAGTCGGTGGCGGAGGGGATCCGCGCCGATTTCCACGAGGAGTCCGCGTTCCTGGTGCGCATCCGCATCCTGCACCCAATCTTCGCGATCTCCGGCGGCGTGCTGCTGGCCTGGTTCGCGTGGAAGCGCCTCGACGAGGTGGAGCTGCTCGGGCGGCCGTGGCCGGCGCGCCTGATCATCATGGGGGTCACCGGTCAGGCGCTGCTGGGCGTGGTGCACATCGCGCTGCTCACGCCGCTGGCGACCGGGCTCCTGCACCTGCTGATCGCGCAGACGTTGTGGGTGGCGTTCGTGTTCTTCGCCCTCACGCTCCTCGAACCGGAGCCCGGGAGGCGTGCGGTATAGTCGGCACCTCGACGCCACGGGCGCCATCCGGCGCCGCGACGCCAGGGAGCCGCATGACGCCACCGTCCCGATCAGCCCAGAACCCGCCCGTGCCGCCCGAGGAGGGCCGCCGCGAGGAGGGCCCTTCCGAGACGATCGCGCGCTACCTCGAGGCGATGTTCTACATCGACGGCGAGGGCGAAGTGGTGCGCGCAGCGCGGCTGGCGGAGTGGCTGAGCGTGTCGCAGCCCACGGTGGCGGCCGCGGTGGTGCGCATGACCCGCGACGGGTTGGTGCAGGTCTCCCCGAACAAAGAACTGACGCTCACCGCGAAGGGCCGCCGCGCGGCCGCGGAGATCGTCCGCAAGCACCGGATCGCGGAGCGCTGGCTGGTGGACGCGCTCGGGTTCGACTGGCTGACCGCGGACGAGGAGGCGAGCCGGCTGGAGCACGGCCTCTCGCTCCGCGTGGCGGATCGCCTGCACCAGATGATCGGCGAGCCACGCACCTGCCCGCACGGGAACCCGATCCCCGGGCAGCCCTCGGACGGGAAGTCGGAGCGGGCGCTGGCCACCCTCGCCCCGGGCGAGCGCGCCCCCCTGCGCCGCATCTCCGAGGTCGCGGAGCACGAGGTGCCGGACCTGCTGCGCTTCCTCGGCAACCACGGCTTCCGCCTCGGCGGGGCGGTGGAGATGGTGGAGGTCAGCCGCGGTGCCGGCACCGTCACGGTGGAGGTGTCCGGCCGCCGGGTGTCCATGTCCACGGAGGTCGCCCGGAAGATCTGGGTGGAGGCCTGACGGGCGGGCGGCCGCCTCGATCCCCTGCGGTCGACGTCAGCGGAGGGTGGCTGGTACCGTCTTCGGGGGCGGGGTGAGGGAGAACCGGTCATGCCGGAGCCGTCGCGCGCCCGTCGCGTGCTCAGTCTGTTCGCCGCCGCGACGTTCGCCGTCGCCCTGACGCTCGTCGCGACCAGCCCCGCGCGCGCCTCCACCACCCCGGGTGCGGACGCCGCGCTCACCAACGTCATCAGCATCGCCATGCAGTCGCTCGACCGGTGGGAGGGCGAATGCTTCCCGTGGGTGCGCCGGGTCATCCAGGCGGCGACCGGGCGGACGATCGGCTGGGACTACCGCCAGGGCTACCTGCAGGCCGGCGCGGTGGAGGTGGCCCTGGACGCGGTGCAGGAGGGCGACGTCATCCAGATGGCGGACGACGCCAACTCCGGGCCGAGCGTCTCCTACGCCGGGCTGCACACCGCGATCGTCATGACGAACCACGGTGGCGGGGTGCTCACGGTCATCGATTCCAACTCCCAGTGGGACGGCGTGGTCCGCATCCGCACCGGCTACAACCCGGCCGTGCTCGCCGCGCGCTACCCGAACATCACCGCGCGGGCCTACCGCTTCCCCGGCGTCACCGCCGACACGCAACCGCAGGTCACCCCGAACGCCTCGCTGGTGGCGGGCGGCTCCGCGATCGTCGCTGCGGACGGTGACTGCCTGCGGCTCCGCTCCTCCGCGGGCGTGGCGGGCGTCGTCCTGACCTGCCTGCCGGACTCGACCGTGGTCACGGTGATGGACGGCAGCACGAGCGCGGACGGCCTGCTGTGGCGGCAGATCACGGCGCTGGGGCGCGTCGGCTGGGTCGCGGAGCAGTACCTGCAGCCGCTGGGCAGCGGCCCCGTGACGCCGCCGGCCACCACCGCGCCGACCACGCCCACGACGACGAGCCCGCCGGCCTCCACGCAGCCCCCCACGTCCACGCCCGCCACGGGATCGGGCAGCGGCCAGATCGTCGGCAGCGTGCCCTCGCGTGGGGTCGGGCTCGTCGTCTGGAGCGGCGGCCCCACCACCTCGCTGGTCACGGCCGCGCAGTCGGGCGGGTGCAACGTCTCCTCTGTCTGGTCCGCGGCGGACGGCCAGTTCGTTGGGTACACGCCGGGCGCGCCCTCCTTCGTGAACCGTGGCTGGGAGTCGCGGTTCCCCGGCGGCACGATCACCGGCACCACCGCGCTCGTGGTGCTGTGCGGCGGGAGCACCCCCGCCTCGCCAGCACCGACGACGCCCACGACACCCACGACGCCGACCACCAGCACACCGCCCCCCGGCACGGGGACCTCGCCCGCGCCGGCGCAGGGCAGCGGCACGCCGCCCGGCCCCGCCGGCAACGAGTAGCCGAACCCGCACCGCACGAGGCTCGACCGCCCCGGGTATCATCACGCCCGTCATTCCTGACGCGCGGAGGGTGCCGGGATGCTCCACGGGACACGCGTGGTCGACCTGAGCCGGGATGTCGCCGGCGCGTTTGCGTGCCGGATGCTCGCGCTCCTCGGCGCGGACGTCGTGAAGGTCGAGCCGCCCGAGGGCGACCCCACGCGCAGGCGCGGCCCGCGCCGGGATGACGGCGGCGAGAGCAGCGCGCTCTTCGCCTCGTTGAACGTGTCCAAGCGCTCCGCCGTGCTCGATCCGGACACGGTCGAGGGACGCGGCGCGATCCTGTCGCTCGTCGAGCGCGCGGATATCGTGGTGGAGGATGCCACGCCCGGCTGGTGGGCTGCCCGCGGCCTGGACTTCGCCGCGCTGACGGAGGCGCGGCCGCTCGTGGTCTGCTCGATCACCCCGTACGGCCAGGACGGGCCGCTCGCCGCGTGGCGGGCGACCGCGCTCACGGCCTCGGCGGCGGGGGGCCAGCTGGGGATCTGCGGCGACCCGGAGGCTCCGCCGCTCAAGACCGCCGGCCACCAGGCGGCGATGCAGGCCGGCCTCCACGGGTTCGCCGCCTCGCTCACGGCGCTCCTCGCCGCGCGCCGCGACGGCGCCGGTGACTGGCTGGACATCTCGATGCAGGAGGCGCAGGCCGCGAGCCTCGAGGGGTTCGGGCCCACGGCAATGGTGCGCGGGCAGGATTCGGAGCGGACGGGCAACCAGGCGCGCGCGGTGTGGGGGATCTATCCGTGCGCGGACGGGTTTGTGGGCGTCGCCTCCATGGCCCGGCAGACCGGCTCTGTCTACCGGTGCATCGGCCACCCCGAACTGACCGAGACCCCGGTGTTCGCGGACCTCGCGGCGAACCCGGAGGCGAACGAGTTCGTCGCGAACCTGGTGCTGGAATGGACGACGGCCCGTACCGCGCAGGAGATCTTCGAGGAGTCGCAGCGCCACCGCGCTCCGTTCTCGCTCATCCCCACGCCGCGCGACCTGCTGGAGTGGGGGCCGCTGCGCGAGGCCGGCTTCTGGACGGAGGTCGACCACCCGGGTCTCGGTCGCCACGCGCTGCCGCGACTGCCGTTCTCGCTGGATGGACGCTTCGAGGCTCCTCGTCGCGCGCCGCTCCTCGGCGAGCACACCGCGGAGGTGCTGGCGGAGATCGCCGGGACGCTGCCGCGCCCCGCCGGCGGGACGATCCAGCGGCGGCGCCCGCTGGAGGGCGTGCGCGTGCTGGACCTGACGCAGGTGTGGGCCGGGCCGTACGCCGCCCGCTTCTTCGCCGACATGGGGGCGGATGTCATCCACATCGAAGGCCCCGCCTTCCCGGACGCGGTGCGTGGCGTGGGGCGCGGACCGGACCCGCGCTCCTTCAACAAGGCGCCCTACTTCAACGAGTACAACCGCAACAAGCGCGGCCTGGCGCTGGACCTCCATCGCCCCGAGGGGATCGAGGCGTTCCGGCGGCTGGTACCGCACGCAGACGTGGTGATCGAGAACTGGAGCGTGGGCGTCGCTGACCGCCTCGGGATCGGGTTCGCCGACCTGCAGGCGATCAACCCGCGCGTGAGCCTGGTGCAGATGCCCGGCTTCTCCCAGCAGGGGCCGGAGGCGGAGCGCGTGGGCTTCGGCCCGACCATCGAGCAGATGGGCGGCCTCGTCGCGCTGCAGGGCTACGAGGGCGGCCCGCCGCACAAGAGCGGCATCTCGTACGGCGATCCGACCGGCGGCATCACCGCCGCGGGGGCGACCGCCGCGGCGCTCCTCCAGCGCGAGGCGACCGGGCGAGGCGTCCACGTGGTGGTCTCGCAGCGGGACAACATCCTCGGCATGGTCGGCGAGTTCATGGTCGCGGAGTCCGCCGGGATCCCGTACCCGGTGCGGCCGGGGAACCGGGACATCGACTGCGCTCCGCACGGGGTCTACCGCACGGCGGATGACTCCGGGCGGATGCAGGGCGACATCCTGGGTCGGGTGATCGGCGAGTTCCACGACACGTGGCTGGCGATCGCCGTCGACTCGGACGCGGCGTGGGGGGCGCTCCGCGACG
The DNA here is from genome assembly GCA_045863195.1 of Chloroflexota bacterium. GTDB lineage: Bacteria > Chloroflexota > Dehalococcoidia > UBA2979 > UBA2979 > W-Chloroflexi-9. The sequence goes on along the minus strand of BTUI01000001.1, from coordinate 401,125 downwards.
TGATCGACGACCGCCGCCTGGACGACCCCGCGTATGCGACACTCGCCGGGCGCAAGGCGCACGAGGCGGCGATTGACGCGGTGATCGAGGGGTGGGCGCGGTCGCGTGATCCGCACGTGGAGGCGGCCCGCCTGCAGGCGGCCGGGGTGGCGGCCTCCGCGGTGATGTCGCCGCTCATGCTGGTGCGGGACGCGCATCTCGCCGCGCGTGGCTTCTTCCCGACGACGATGCACCCTGAGGCCGGCGAACACGTGGTGACGCGGCCCGTCTGGCGCTGGCGGCACCGCCCGCAGCCGGCGATCCAGCCCGCGCCGTGCTTCGGTGAGCACAACCGCGCGGTGCTCCGTGACCTCGGTGGCTACGGGGAGACTGAGATCGACGCGTTCGAGGCGTCCGGCGTGATCGCGACGGTGCCGCTCAAGTCGTAGGTGGCGGTGGCAGTGATGCGGTGCCTATGCTGTCCGTCCCGCCTCGGCTTGCGGGCTAGACGGGACGGCCGCCGGTGCCCGCGCAGCGCCCTCGCATCTTCTACGGCTGGTGGATCGTCGCGTCCGGCGCGGTGATCGCGTTTTCGTCCGGGCCCGGACAGACGTACGGCTTCTCCGCGTTCATCGACAGCATCATCGAGGACACGGGCCTCGAACGGACGTCCCTGTCCGCGCTGTATGCGATCGGGACCGGGGTGAGCGCGGTCATGGTGATGGTGGTGAGCCGTCTCGCCGACCGCCACGGGGTGCGGAAGACGCTGCCGGCGGTGGCGACCGGCGTCGGCCTTGCGTGCATCTCGCTCTCCCTCGCGCAGGGGGCGTTCGTCGTCTTCCTCGCGTTCTCCGCGCTGCGCGCGCTGGCGCAGGGCTCGCTGACCATCAACGGCACGTTGCTGACGGCACAGTGGTTCGTCCGCCGCCGCGGTCGGGCGATGTCGATCCAGGGGCTCGGCTTCCCGCTGTCGCTCGCCGTGATCCCGTTGCTGGCGCGGCTGCTCATCGATGCGATCGGCTGGCGCGAGGCGTATGTCGTGCTGGGCGTGATGGTGTGGGTGCTGGTCATTCCGCTGGCGCTGTTTGTGGTGCGCGAGCGCCCCGAGGAAATGCGCCTGTTCCCGGACGGGGCGGACGGCCCACCGCCGGGTGAGACCGTGGAGAGCGCTGCGATTGCGGCGTCGACGCCGGACCGGCGTCCCGTGCTCACCTCGCTCCGTTTCTGGTGGCTCGCGCTGCCGCTCTCCACCCCGGCGCTGGGGGTGACCGGCCTGGTGTTCCACCAGAACGCGATCATGCGTGAGCAGGGGCTGGACGCGACGGTCGCGGCAGCCACGTTCGTGCCGATGGCGGCGGTGTCCGCGCTCTCAGCACTCGCGACCGGCGGCATCGTTGACCGCTACCGCCCGCAGGTCGTTTTCGCGGGGAGCATGCTCGCAATGATCGCCGCGATGATGCTCGCGCTCGTGATTGACTCGGTTGCGCTCGCGGTGGCGTACGCGGCGCTGCTCGGCGTCTGCCAGGGCATCAGCCAGGTCGTGAACAACGTGGTGTGGGCGCACTTCTACGGCCGCTTCGGGCTGGGCCGCGTACAGGGCTCAGCGGTGATGGTGAACATCACCGCCTCCGCGCTCGGGCCGCTGCCGCTGGCGGCGCTGCAGGGCGCCTTCGACGGCTTCCGCCCGGGCATTGCCGTGATGGCCGCGCTCCCGGTGCTGTCGCTCCTCGCGATCCTCACCGCGCGGCCGCCGAACGTGGCCCCGCGCGAGGGCGTCCCGGCGGCCGGCTAGCGCAGCATCACCACGGTGCCGTCCAGCAGGGCGAGGTAGGTGCCGGCCGCCGTGACGGTGCTCTGCAGCACCGGCGTCTCGAACATGCGGCGGCGGATCTCGCGCCCATCGGCCGGGTCGATCAGCGTCAGCGCCTCGCGGTGGGTCAGGAACAGGCCGTCCGAGGCGAGGACCGGGCCGTTCACGCTCACCAGCGTGCGCGTGGCCCAGACCTCCGCCCCGCTGGCCCGAGCGATGGCGACGAGTTCACCATCCCGCCCCGCGACGAACACGCGGTCGTCGCCCATCGCGGCGCCGGCGACCTCGCGCGGCGTGGCGCCGACGGCCCAGAGCGTGGGCGGGGGCGTGGGTGCGGGCGCCCAGCCGATGATCCACGCCTGCGACCAGGCGGCGCGCCAGATCTCCCACCACGGCCGCTGCTCGTCGGTCCGGAATGCGGAGGATGCCCCGCGGTACAGCGCGAACACCTCGCCCCGGTCCGCGAGGACGGCATACGGCTCGGAGCGGGCGAACTCCAGGAAGTAGGTCTGCACGCCGCGCTCGCGGTGGTAGACCTTCGCGTCGCGTCCGCCGGCCCCCACAAGGTAATCCCCCTCGACGATCGCCGTGACCGTTGCCCAGGTACTTCGATGCTCCAGCGCCCAGATCCGCTCGCCGGTGACCGCGTCGAACCCGAAGGCGCCCTGCGTGCCGAACACGTAGGCGACGCCGTCCGCCACCACGGGCGAGGACTGGAACGTGCCCTTCGTCGCGTTCGTGAGCCACAGGCTCTCGCCAGTCTCCGCATCGAGGGCTTCGAGCGCGCCCTGCAGCAGCGCCACGTACAGGCGTCCGCCGGCGACGGTCGGTGCGGAGTAGGGCGCGTTCTGCAGGCGGCGCTCCCACGCAAGCGTGCCGGTCGTCGCGTCCAGCGCGACGATGCGGTTGTCGGTGGTCGTGACGTACAGGCGCTCGCCGTCCGAGACCATCGCCGTCTTCACGGACGTGGAGGGCGTCCCGCCTGCGCGGAGGTCGAAGCGCCACGCCTCGGCGCCGTCGATGTGGGAGGGCGCCTGGGTGCGCCGGGTGCCTGCGGGGTCGCCGTGCACGCCGGCCCACGCCTCGCCCGCCGCTGGCTGGGTGATCGAGGGGTCGCTCGCCGCCGGGATCGGGGGCGGCTCGTAGATGAAGTTGCGGTACACCCACCACCCGACGAGGGCGACCACGGTGCCGAGGAGGATGCGGCGCATCCACAGTTCACGCTGCGTGAGGCGGCGGCGGCGCTTCTCACGACGCGCGTCGTCCACGCGGTCCGCCTCGGCGTGACGCTCGGCGTCCTCGGTCCCGAGGATGCGCGCCTGGGTCACGTCCGCAAGGCAGTGGGTGCAGCGGTTCTCGGCAGCCTCGGTGGTCCGACCGCAGTTCGGGCAGAGCTTCAGCGGTCGTGAGTCCGTGGGTGCCGGTCCGGTGCTTACCAATGGGCCCTCCAGGCGCGGTGCGTCCCGGCATTACAGCACACGGGCGCAAACCGGCAGGCTGGATGGGAGGCTAGGAGGAGGATAGCCCCAACGCCGAGAGGACGTGCTGGCCGATCAGGTCGGCGTATGCGGTCTGCCCGGCTGTGGTGAGGTGGACGCCGTCCGCCGCGAAGAAGTCGGGCGCATCGCGGCTGATCGCGTTCCAGTCCGCCAGCGAGACGTTCGCCAGGCCCTGCACGCGGCGCGCGAGCGCATCGTTGACGTCCGACTCCCACCGACGTGGAACCGTGACGTTCACGAACACTACGCCGCGCACGCCGTCCAGCGCCTCCATCAGCGCATCGAACTGGTCGTCCGTGAACGGCCCGTTCGAGCCGAGGTGGATGACCACGACGTCGCCGAGGTCGCCCGCCTCGCGGAGGGTGTGGATCAGGTCAGCGGCGGACCAGAACTGGCGGCCCACCTCCGCGTCCACGTACAGGCCGGGAAGCGCCTCGGCGAGGGCGGGGACGGCGGCGACCATCACGGAGTCGCCGATCGCCGTGACGGAGATCGTGTCGGGGAGGGCGGCCGCCTCGTCCGGGAGGTCGCCCTGATCGGGCAGCACGAACCCGGCGGCGGAGGCGGGGTCGGTGAGCCCGGAGACGGAGGAGGCCGCGCCGCTGCTGCTGAGCGTGCTCTCCGAGGCCGGTGCGACCGTCACCACCGGCGCGGAGGCCGGCGAGAGCCCCACGGCCGGGAGCGCGGGGGCGAGCGTCGGGACCGGCTCGGCGGTCGCGGCCGAGGCGGGTGTCGCCGAGGCCGCTGCGGTGGCGGCGCCACGGAACTCCAGCGCGATGCGCTCGCCATCGAACTCGTAGCCGGCGACGCCGGCGACCGTCACGGGCGCCATGCCCGGGCCCGTGCGGACGGGGAGGCCACCCGCGACGACGATCGCGACGAGGCCGGCGACCACGAGCGAGGCCGGCGGGGCCCACGGCGAGCGGACGGCGAGGCCGAGGCGGGGCGGGAGGCGTCGGACGGCGCGGCGCACGGGGCGGTAGCGCCGCCACCAGACCTCGGACGCGTCGGTTGCGGCGACGGAGCGCGTGGAGCGGAAGCGGTGCTCCACGAGGCGGTAGGAGATCTCGGCGAGGATGAGCGTGGCCGCGAAGCGCGCGACGGCGAGGTTCCACGATTGCAGGGCGCTGCTCATCTGCGGCTGCGTGAGGACGACCACCGGCCAGTGCCAGAGGTAGATCGAGTACGACCGCAGGCCGATCCAGCGCAGCGGCGCGATCGAGAGCGCCCACGAGAGGCTGTTGCGGCCGTGCAGGCCGGCGACGAGCACACCCACGGTGGCGACGGAGGCGACGAGGAAGCCGCCCTGGTAGGTGAACGGGCTGAACTCGCTACCGCGCGTCACCAGCCAGGCGAGGACGGCGAGGCCTGCCCACCCGGCGACCTCGACGAGCGGCCGGAGCGACCCACCGAGCACGCGGCGCGCGCTGCGCAGCCCGGGGCGGGCGACGATGCCGAGCGCGGCGCCGATGAGCAGGCCGGAGGCGCGCGCGTCCGTGCCGTAGTAGGAGCGCGAGGGGTCGCCGAACGGGTCGTACAGGCTGGACCCGATCACCACGGCGATCGAGCCGAGGGAGATCGCGAGCAGGAAGAGCGTCAGCCGTCCGCCGGCGCGGAGCGCCGCGGCGACCAACAGCGGCCACACGAGATAGAACTGCGCCTCCACCGCCAGCGACCAGAAGTGGAGGAACGGGGAGGGGCGCGCGGCGGTCTCGAAGTAGGAGTGGTCGCGCAGCAGGAACACCCAGTTCGCGACATAACCCAGCGCGCCGGCTGCCTCGGCGGTCAGCGTGCCGACGCTCCGGATGCCGAGCAGCGCGAACAGCACGAACGTCGCGGCGATGGCGGTGGCGGCGGCGGGCACGAGGCGGACGAGACGTCGACGCCAGAAGTCCAGCAGGTCGGACGTGCCGGGCATGGCCGCGCGGTCGAGCAGGAGGGAGGTGACGAGGTAGCCGGAGATGACGAAGAAGACGTCGACGCCGAAGAAGCCGCCGGGGGCCTGGCTGAGCGACGCGTGGTACGCGACGACCGCGATCACGGCGATCGCGCGCAGACCATCAAACGCCGCTACGTACGGCTGAGCACGCCGAGAGCCAGCCGTCGTCACAGAAATCCTCTCGCGCCGCCCGCCGGATGACAGTATGCGACGAGTCGCTCACTCGCTTCAACAAAACACAGCGAGAACAGCGACGAATTCTTTCCCGGAAGTGTCCACAATGCCCGAAATCCGCCCGCGAGAGCCGAGGTCAGGGCGAGGAGCGCGGCGGCGAGGTCGACGGCTCGCCGGAGGGCATCCCGCTCGCGCCGGGCCGGGCGTCCGGCGCGGCGGTCGGGGAGGTCTCGGGCGCGGCGGCCGGGTCGGGCGGGGCCGTCGAGGGCACCCCGATCGGCCCGATGATCTCGTAGAGCCGCCAGTCCGGGTCGCCATCGAACTCGCGGGCGAGCATGAGCCAGGGGGCGCCCTCCCAGATGCCGGGGCCGAAGCGGAGGTAGATCTCGTCGCGCGCAAGGGCGAGGTCGGACTCCTCGCGCGGGTCGGGGAGGAGCAGCCAGCGGGCGGTGCGGTCTGGCTGCCCGAGGATGCTCGCGAAGTCGCGGTCGGTGTTGATGACGAAGCGGCGGGCATCCCTCGAGGCCAGGATGATCGGCGCGCCGTGTTCCATATCCAGGATCACCAGTCCTTCGCGCTCATCCAGGTCCGCGACGATCTCGTCCACGATCACGGGGTCGGGATAGGACGTGCGGAGATCCCGAGCGATGTCCGGCCGGCCGACGATCACGGCGGTGAAGATGCGCTCGTCCACGCCGGCGGTGTCGCCGCGCATCGCCGCGAAGGCGACGCCGTTCGTCGCGACGATCAGCGCGGGGATGACGAGCCAGCGCAGCGCGCGCCTGGAGGCAGAGGGCTGGTGGAGGCGGACCTGCTGCGCGAGCCAGCCGAGCAGCAACAGCGCCAGCACGGGCACGTACACCCAGTACCGCAGCCATGGCGCGATCGAGCCGGTGTAGGCCTGGTACGCCTGCAACGCCAGCGTGGAGGCGGTGAGCATCACCAGCACCACACCCAGCGGCTGGCGCTCTCGCCACGCGACGACGAGCGCGGCGACCACGAGCAGCGGGTAGAGGAAGGACGCCTCCATCGTGCGGGTGAAGACGTACCGGAGCGTGCCCCGCACGCTGCCGTACGCGAACGCCAGCGGGTGATCCGGCTGGTTCTGGGCCACGTCCAGCGCGCCCTGGATGGAGTAGGTGCTGGTGTAAAAGTAGAGCGGGTCGCCCTGGATCAGCCAGTTGAACACCAGCCACAGCCCGCCGAAGAACACCGGCGGCATCATCAGCGTGATCAGCAGCGACACCCGCGACCGGTCCGTCCGCTGCCGCTCCCGGTGGCCGCGCAGCCACGAGGCCGCGAGCATGGACGCGCCCGCCGCGAGCGCCGTCGCCAGCGCCTCGTAGCGCACCCAGATCGCCGTGCCCGCCGCCAGCCCCATCCCCTGCACGGCGAGGTCCGGCCGGTCCATCAGCCGCAACGAGGCGCGGATGACCGCCAGGAAGAGGAACGCGAAGATCGCCTCCGCCGTGCCGTTGGTGAAGTGCAGCACCACGATCGGGTTCGCGAGCGTGACCGCGATCCACGCGGCGCGCGTGCGTCCGTCCAGGCTGAACCGCCCGAGGATCTGGTCGAGCAGCACCACGCAGCCCGCCGCCGCGATCACCGAGGTGAGCGGGCCGACGAACGCGGTCACGCCGAAGGGGTGCAGCGCCATGAGCAACGGCAGCCGCAGCGCGGTGGGGAGCGGCGGCCACGTGAACCCGATCGCGCCCAGGTGCGGGTCGCGCGAGTAGAGGACGTTGTGCGCGTCCAGCGTGCGCGTGAGGGCGTCCGGGTTCGGCGCGTTCAGCGTCCGCACGTACAGCGCCACCAGCAGGAATGCCGCGAACGAGATCCCGAAGATGATCAGCCCGCGGCGGGCCTCGGAGGGGTCGCGGGGCGTGGCGGCGGTGGGTGTCGCGGGGGTGGGCGTGGCCAGCGTCCCCGGGCCGCTCGGGGCGCCCTGCGCGGCGCGGCGCCTGCGCTCCTCCTTCGGTACCCAGCGCGGGTTCGGCTCCCACTCCTTCGGCTGGAACGGCACCCGCGTCGCCTTCCCTCGGGCGGCGCGAACGCTTCGCGTACACCCGGTATGCAGGATGCGCCGCCTTGCGGGTGAGCGCGAGCGTCGGCCCGGTCGGGACGCCTCGTTGTTTGCGACGAGGTCGAGGTGGGGCGTGACGCCGGCTGCGGCCCTGTCGGGCCGCCCTCACCCCCTGCCCCCTCTCCCGCGGGGAGAGGGGGTGCTTCTGGTGATGGGGGTTGCACCCCCATCACGTCCTTCGCCCCCGCCGGCACGAGGCGGCTGCGCCGCCCGCGCCCGGAGACCGCGCGCCCCGGCCCGAGGCGGCTGCTCCGCTCGCGCCCGGGGAGGCCTCGCACTCCGCGGCCCGAGGCGGCCGCTCCACCCGCGCCCGGAGACCCTGCGCGCCGCCCCAGGCGGCTGCTCCGCCCGCGCCCGGCATCCTCGCAATCCCCGGCACGAGGCGGCCCCTCCGCGCGGCCCTAGCAGCCTCTGGCGCTCCGGCCCGTCGCGGCAGCGACCGGGGCCCAGGCGCGTGCCGCCACCGAGGCCGACCGGTAGACTGGCGTCTGAACTCTGAAGCAGGGGCCAAGGCCCTGGTGGGGGGCGCAGCCCCCCACCAGATCTCATCCCCCTTCCCGCGCAGGGAAGGGGGCAGGGGGATGGGCCGCCCCGCGCATGCACCCCGGCCTCACGGCGTGAGGCAAATCGCGACGCTGCTGCCGCCCCCCGCGGCGAGCGGAAGGACATGAGATGCCCCGCTACCTCGCCCACGTCAACGTGATGCTCCGCCCGATCATCAACGACCCGCAGGGCCTCGCCGTCCGCGACGGCCTCCACTCCCTCGGCTTCGAGGCGGTGAGGGAGGTCCGCGTCGGCAAGCGCATCGACGTGACGATCGAAGCGGCGACCCCCGCCGAGGCGGAGCGCGTGGCCACCGACGCCGCGAAGCAGCTGCTGGCGAACTCCGTCATCGAGGACTTCGAGGTCGCCGTGACCGAACTCGCGACGGCCTAGCCCCGCCGCCGATGGAGCGCATCCACCTCCTGGCCCGCGAGGGCGGCCTGGAGGTCGCCGCCGGCTACCTGCAGCCCGCCCCCGGCGGCGGCTGGCGTCTCCACCCCGCCGCCGGCACCCGCGCCCGCTGGCTCGGCTCACCCCGCCTCGTCCGCCGCGCGGACGGCACCACCCTCACGCTCGCCGTCACCGAGGCGCGCCCTCGCCCTCAGCGCTGGCTCCTCGCGCGGGAGGTGTGAGAGGAGATCGGGACTTCGCTAGTATCGCCGTGGTCGATTCGGGGGAGGTTCCGCGATGCCCGGTCAGGACACACCGCTTGTTGCGGTATTCAACATGAAAGGTGGGGTCGGGAAGACCACGATCGCCGCAAACGTCTTTCGGGTGATGTCCGAGGATTACGGACTCAAGACGCTCCTCGTCGATTTCGATCCGCAGGCCAACCTCAGTGAGCTGCTCCTTACGGAGGAGGAATTCGTTGAGGCCCGGAGTGCTGGTCAGACGCTCCTTCGGGTGCTCGAGCCTGATCCGCCAGAATCGATCTTCTCTATAAAAGGCGAAGACCTTGCCGACGTTGGTAAAGTAACCGACTATACCGTGTGCGTTTTTGAAGCAGACCCCGGGCACATTGATCTGGTTCCCGGGCATTGGGATCTTATTCACTCAATGCTGCGAGAAACGTCCGCAGCGCAGAGGATCGCGCGCCTTCGTTTAGCGGATTTCTTCGACAAGGCCCGAGACGAGTACGACCTTGTCGTCTTGGACTGTAATCCATCGACTTCATTCCTCACCCGCGCAGCAGTGGAGCACGCCTCGCACTTACTCATCCCAGTGACACTCAACCGATATGCTCCAATCGGGCTGAACCTGATCTCGCAATATCTCGATGATCTACCCACCCTGCGTCGAACGCCGGATCTCATCGTTGTGATCAACGCGATTCAGGGAGCTTATCGCGCTCGGCAGCAGAACATCGCCTCGATTCGCGCGTCACGATACGGAGCGAGGACACTTGTGAACGTCATCGAGGAGTCGGGCGTTCTTCAGGCGAAGCCCGACCGTTCGGGGTTTGCCGTAGACTTGGGGCTCCCGTACACACAGCGGGCTGTCGATAATCTCCGCCCGGTCGCCGAGGAAGTCGCGAAGAGGCTTGGTCTCGAGTGAACAACCAGATCCGTCTGCGGCTGCTCGCAGTCCTCGTCGATCCAGACGTGTCCGAAGAGCAACTCGGGTCTGTCGCGCACTGGCTGACCTCAGGCGGTGGTGCTGAACTCGCCCGCGCGGCGGTCGAAGCCCGTCGGCGCATAACGGCCAGTCCTGATGATCCCCCTCGGACCGCAAACGATCCCGGACTGGTTCAGCGCACCACTCCCAAGCGGGCGCTCCCGACCCGTGTGTCCTCGACGCCGCACGCGACATCGCAGGCCACTAATCGGCAAGCGTTGCGCGACGACATAGCTGAGCTCCTACTCAGGCGCCTCGGGCTAAACGTGGAGGCAGCTTCCAAGGCTCTGGCGCGGGAGGTGCGCTACCCGAACGCTCTACCGATTCGCAAAGCCTTCGGGGTCTATGTCGACCGCCTGGCAGATTACGCCGGGGATTCAGTACTTCTCAGCGCTGCCTATCGGATCGCGAAGGATCGGGGCCTCACCGATTTTCAGCGCGACTGGCCGGTCGATAGAGGCGGCTAGCCATGAGCATTCAGGCCGAGGTTGAGGCGCTCCGCCTGTCGATCGGCGCCGTAGCGACTGGCACCGGCGCGTCCGTAGCGGCTGACATGGCAAAGGCCGTGACGCCGCTGCACCTGTGGATTCGGCACTTTCGAGTACTGGATGAAGGAAGTCCGTCGACCGTCCTGCTCGATGGCGCGCATGCGGCGACGATTGAGTCGGTCGCTTATGGGGCGCTGGGGCTGGTGCGATCGGCGATAACGGCCATTCGACTTCAGATCGACCTTCTTGTTGGCTACTCGTACTACAGGACGCATCCGGAGGAGTGGCTGCAGGTCGATCACTCGGGGAAGGGCTACAGCACGCGTGGCGCGATTCAGGCGTTTCACGAGGAAACCGTTCTCGGATTCAAAGCAAGGCTCGGGATGCTCCGCACGCAGGGGAGCGATGTCGCAGCGCCCTACCGGATCCTTTCAGCGCATATTCACGGGCAGTCCAGTCTGTCGATCCCACGCGCTGCATCTCTTGCCGGTGTCGTCAGCGATCCGACGGCCCTAGAGTCGGTCCTGACTATTCAAGAGCAGGTTGCGGAAGGCCTCTCCGACTACCTCGTGGCGCTCTATGCGACTGCATGGCCGGAGCTCCCGACCGACGTAGTACGTCGGACAGCTGGACGGCTCACTAATGCGCAGCGTGTCGTGTTCTTCGATTCCCCTGCCGCTGCACGCCCCTAACCCCGCCCTCCGGTACACTCCGACGCCATGACCACCTCACCGCAGGACACCGTCGCCGGGATTGAGCGCGAGGGCCTCGAGGCGCTCGCGGCCGCCTCGGATGAGGCGGCGCTGGAGGCGTGGCGGGTCCGCGTCCTTGGCAAGTCCGGCACGCTGACGGGCGTGCTGCGCGGCCTGGGCGCGCTGCCGTCGGAGGAGCGGAAGGCGCTGGGCGCCGCCGCCAACCAGACGAAGGCCACGCTGGAGGCCGCGCTGGACGAGCGCCGCGAGGCGCTGCGTCGCGCCGCGCTCGCCTCGGCGGAGGCGGACGCGCTGGACGTCACGCTGCCCGGCCGGCCGGCCCCGCGCGGGCGGCTGCACCCGATCACGCAGGTGCGACGGCAGATCCTCGACGTCTTCGAACGCCTCGGGTTCCTCGTGATCGAGGGGCCGGAGGTGGAACTGGACACGTACAACTTCGACCGGCTGCGCATCCCGGAGCACCACCCGGCGCGCGACATGTGGGACACGTTCTGGTTCGACGAGGAGGTGGACGGCAAGACGCCGCTCCTCCTGCGGACGCACACCAGCCCGATGCAGGTGCGGTTCATGGAGGGCCACCAGCCGCCGATTCGCGTGGCGGTCCCCGGCCGCTGCTACCGCTACGAGGCGACGGACGCGACCCACGAGTGGATGCTGGAGCAGGTGGAACTCCTCGTCATCGACGAGGGCGTGTCGATGGCGAACCTGAAGGGGACGCTCCAGGAGTGGGCCCGCCAGATGTTCGGCCCCACCCGCAAGGTGATGATGCGGAACTCCTACTTCCCCTTCGTGGAGCCGGGGGTCGAGGTGGCGGTGGACTGCTTCGCCTGTCCCGGCGATGACCCTTCGTGCTCCGTCTGCCGCGGGAGCGGCTGGCTGGAGTTGATGGGCGCGGGGATGGTGCACCGCGACATCATCGAGGCGCAGGGCTACGACCCGGACCGCTACACGGGCTTCGCCGCCGGCATGGGCGTGGAGCGCGTGGCGATGGTGCTCCTGGGCGTTTCCGATATCCGCGACTTCCACCTGAACGACCCGCGCTTCCTCGCCCAGTTCTGAGGTCGCTCGGCGCGACGGCCAGTGACGGCTCCGGTGCGGGCGTCGCTGTGCGCCTCGGCGGGTCCGTGCTGGCCTCGGGCGTTGCTTGCGCCGAGGGCGCCGCGCTCCCACGTCCCCGCTCACGCTGAGCCTGTCGAAGCGCGGTCGCTCGGCGTCCGTGAGGCTCGATGGTGCGGGTGAGGCCGCAGCCCGCCGCTGGCGCGGCGCGCCCCACTCCCCCTGCCCCCTCGCCCCGGGGCGAGGGGGGATGATTGTGATGGGGTGGAACCCCATCACGCCTGGGCCCCGGTCGCTGCCGCGACGGGCCGGAGTGTGGGCCTTCGGCCCGCGCGCGACGGCTCCGGCGGCCGCTTGGCGCGACGGGCAGCGACGGCTTCGGCGCGGGCGTCGCTGTGCGCCTCGGCGGGTTGTGCTGGCCTCGGCGCTGTCTGCGAGGCGCCGAGGGTGCGCGTGTGGCGATCGAGGCGCGGGCGCAGCCTCGCGCCGATCGGAACAGCAGGGGCGCAGCCCCAATGGGGGCGGCAGCCCCCATTGGATCTACGGCGCTACGTCACGCCTCGACGGCCACGGGACCAGGGCTTCCCGCTCTGGCGGGTGCGAAGAGGGGCGGGCACTGCTGCCCGCCCCTCGATGGACCTCGTGCGTTCGGCTCGCGGGCCTAGGGGACGATCCCGCGGAGACTCAGCCCGTTCGGCGGGGTGTTAAAGCTGTAGACGCTCAACGTCCCGTGATACAGCCCGGATGGCACCCCCGGAGGCGGGGAGAACGTCAGCGTGAACTGACAACTGCCGCCCGGCGACAGCACCGCGCCGGAACAGGTGTCGGCCACGGGGGGGAGTGCGATCGCGGGCACGATCCCGAAGTAGGTGCCGTTGATCTGCACGGTGAGCGCGGCGGTCGACCCCGACCCAATGTTCGTCACCGTGATCACCCGGCGCTCACCAATGTCGAAGTCGCCGAGGGACGTCGACGAGATGCTAAGGATCCCCCCCGCGAGCCTGAAGGTCGCCGCCACGTTCTTCGCGCCATCCATCGTGACCACGCACGACCCGGTCCCGGAGCATGCACCGGACCATCCGTCGAAGGCGTAATTCGTCGCGGGAGACGCGGTCAGCGTCACGAAGGTGCCGCCCGTGAAGGACTGCGAGCAGGTGGGCGGGCAGTTGATGCCCGCGGGCGCGCTGCTCACCGAGCCGGACCCGGAGACCACGACCGTCAGCGTGTGGATCGCACCGCCGCCGCCCGCGGGCGGTGCGGAACAGGTCACGGTGCCGCCCGCCGCGAACCCGGTCACGAACTGGCCTGACGGACAGGACTGCGCTGCCACCGTGCCGGCGGGCCCCTGCGGGCCGGCGGGGCCGGTCGCACCCGTCGGGCCGGCGGGCCCGGCGACACCCTGGGGCCCGGCGGGGCCAGCGGGCCCCTGTTCGCCCTGCTCCCCCTGGGGCCCAGCCGGGCCCTGATCACCCTGCGGTCCTGCGGGCCCGGCTGGGCCGGCGGGACCCTGCACGCCCGGTGCACCCTGTGGGCCGGTGGGGCCCGCGGGGCCCTGTTCGTTCCACTGGACGAAGGACTCGTTGTTCCGGCAGGCACTGGCACTGCTCACCACGCGCAGGCTGCCGCTGTTGACGTGCGCGCACGCACTGATCACCGTGCCCGCGGAGAACGCCCGTTCAGCCATCTGCCATCCCCCGAGTGCCAGGAGGGTGAGCATGGCCCCGATCCCGATATGCACTGCCGCCCTGAAGCGCATCGCCACTGTGATCACCTCGCACGATGAATGACGTCCGGGATACCCCGGATCGGCGGCAGCCTATGCATTTCGTAATCGCGCCGCAATGCGTCGGGCGAGGCATCTTCGAGCCTGCCGTACGTGACGCCTCGGCCAGTCCGTCCGGGGCGAGGTGCGAGCGGGACGCCTCGACCGGCCCCTGCCGGTCGAGGCGAGCGACCTCAGGCGGCGGGCGGCGGGAGCGGGGCGCCGGTGATGCGGCGGAACGCCTCCTGGTAGCGCTCGCTCGTCGCCTCGATCACCTCGGCGGGCAGCGAGGGCGGGGCGCCCTGCATGTCCCAGTGCGCCGCGAGCCAGTCACGCAGCGGCTGCTTGTCGAACGAGGGCTGGTCGCGGCCCACCTCGTACCGGTCGGCGGGCCAGAAGCGTGACGAGTCCGGCGTCATCACCTCGTCGATCAGGCACGGCTCGCCATCGATCATCCCGAACTCGAACTTCGTGTCCGCGACCAGGATGCCGCGCTCGCCGCAGAGGTGCGCGCCGAAGCGGTACAGCGCCAGCGACCGCAGCTTCACGGCGTTCGCTACCTCCACGCCCAGCACCGCCTCGACCTCCTCGAAGGACATCGGCGCGTCATGGGCGGGCGGGTCCGCCTTACTGGAGGGCGTGAAGAGCGGGTCGATCAGGCGCTCCGCCATGCGCAGGCCCTCCGGCAGCGTGATGCCAGAGACGCGGCCGGTCGCCTGGTAGTCCTTCCAGCCGGAGCCGGTGAGGAAGCCGCGCACCACGCACTCCACCTTCAGCACCTCGGCGCGACGCATCACCATCGAGCGGCCGAAGTAGCGCGGGTCCTCCACGCCGAAGCGCGCCGCGTTCGAGGCGTCGAGCACGGCGACGAAGCCGTTCGGCACCACGTCGCCGGTCTTGCCGTACCAGAACTCGGAGAGGCGCGTCAGCACCTCACCCTTGCGCGGCACCGCGTTCGGCAGCACGAAGTCGAACGCCGACACCCGGTCGGTCGCCACGAGGAGCACGCGGTCGCCCTCGCCGGGGCGGGCGGGCAGCGCGTACACGTCGCGCACCTTGCCCTGGTGGAGGCGCGTCAGCGGCAGGTCGGTGGTGAGCATCGGTTCCGAGGCGTTCGAGGTGCTGGAGGTCACTTCAGCAGTCCAATCCGCCGGAACGTGGTGTCCGTGTGCTGCAGGAAGGCGCGCGGGTCGAAGATCGCGTCCAGTTGCGCGCTCGTGAGCCGCGCCTGCACCTCCGGGTCCTGCTCCAGCAGGCCGCGGTACGGCACCTCCTCGCGCCAGGCGCGCATGGAGTGCTTCTTCACGATCTCGTACGCCGCCTGGCGCTTCATCCCGGACTCGATCAGCGCGTTCAGCACCTTCGAGGAGTAGATGAGGCCCTGCGTCCGTTCCAGGTTGCGGGCCATGCGCTGCGGGTAGACCACCAGACCGTCCATGACGCCGGTGAAGATGTGCAGCGCGTAGTCCAGCAGCCCGGTCGCGTCCGGCAGGATGATCCGCTCCGCGCTGGAGTGCGAGATGTCACGCTCGTGCCAGAGCGCCACGTTCTCCATCCCCGTGACCGCGTAGCCGCGCAGCGTCCGCGCGAGGCCGCAGACGCGCTCGCACAGTTCCGGGTTGCGCTTGTGCGGCATGGACGACGAGCCGGTCTGCCCGCCCTCGTCGAACGGCTCTTCGGCCTCCAGGATGTCGGTGCGCTGCAGGCCGCGGATCTCCGTCGCGAATTTCTCCAGCGAGGCGGCGACGCCGGCGAGGACGTTGAGGTAGAAGGCGTGACGGTCACGCTGGATCACCTGCGTCGTCACCTTCGCGACGGCGAGGCCCAGGCGGTGGCAGGCGTTCTCCTCCACGCTCGGCGGCACCGAGGCGTGCGTGCCGACGGGGCCGGACATCTGGCCGACGGCGGTGTGCTTCCGCGCGAGCGCGATGCGCTCCTCGTGGCGGCGGAGTTCCTCCACCCACACGGCCAGTTTCATGCCGAAGGTGGTGGGCTCCGCGTGCACGCCGTGCGTGCGGCCGATGCAGACGGTGTCTTTGTGCTCCAGCGCGCGGCGCGCGATCACCTCGCGCAGCCGCACCACGCCCGCCTCGATCAGCTCGAGCGCCTCGAGCATCTGCAGGCACGTGGCGGTGTCCCACACGTCGTTGCTGGTGAGGCCGTAGTGGACCCAGCGCGACTCCTGCCCGAGCGAGTCGGCGACGGAGCGCAGGAACGCGGTGACGTCGTGGTGCGTCTCCTCGATGTAGCGCATCACGGCGGGCACATCGACGCGCGCGTTCGCGACGACCTTCTCGACGTCCTCGGCCGGCGCGACGCCCTCGTCACCCCAGGCCTGGACGACGGCGACCTCGACCTTCAGCCACAGCTCGAACTTGCGCTCGTCCGACCAGACGGCGGTCATCTCCGGGCGGGCATATCGAGGGATCATCGGGGGACTCGCCTTCGGGGGCGCGAGCGGGGCGCGGTTGGACGCTGGCCTTACCCGGGAAGTCTAGAGAGCCCGCGCGCGCGAGGGAAGGGACGGACGTCCCGGTGCCGAGCGTGCGCCCCGCCCCCTCAGTCGTATGCGTACTCCTCCCGCACCGGGGCGAAGACCTCGATGAGGACGGAGGGCTCCAGGGCGCGGGCGTGGTGGGGGACGGTGCCGGGCACGAAGTAGGAGCCGCCGGCGGCCACCTCGCGGTCGGTGCCGTCGATGCCGAAGATGATGCGCCCGGAGACGACGGTGCCGGCCTGCTCGTGCGGGTGGGTGTGCAGCGGCACCACTGCGTCCTGCGCCAGTTCGATCCGCACGAGGGTATGGCCGTCGCCAGAGACCAGTGTCCGGCGCACCACGCCCGGGAACATCTCGATCGGCTTCGTCTCGTCGTAGCCACGCCAGCGGGCGGCAGCGGGCATCGGTCGGCTCCTCTCGTGTACGGGGGTTGAGGCTACGCCAGTCCTGGCGGGATCGGGTCAGGCCCGAGGATCAGATGCGCGAACTCCCGCGCGACGTGGTTGCGCTCGTGGATGTCGCCGAAGAGCGCACCCTCGCCCGCTGCGTCCGAGGCGACCTCGTGCGCGAAGCGCCGCGCGACCTCGTCGAGGGCGGCGCGGAACGCCTCGATGCGCTCGGGGCGCACCTCACCGGGGCGCAGGTTGCGGACCTGGAACTCGCGGTTCCCCGCGAGCCCCCACAGCACCGCCTCCGCAGCGGGGCCGCGGCCGGCTCCCCAGGCGGCGATGAAGTGCAGGCACGGCGGCGTCGAGGGCTGCTCGGGCGGTCTCGGGATCGCGTCCAGGTCGACGCGCTTGCGGCATTCCGGCATGGGACAGCGGACGGTGGTCATGTGGGTGAGTCTACAGGCGGCGACTGGAGCGCGCCGCCGCGCAACTGTCGACAGGCGCGGGCGGGCGGGCGTACGTTGTCTTCGCCTGGGGATCTGGAGCCGGCGATGGGTTGGGAAGAACGGATCGAGTTGCGTGCTGATGTCCTCGCCGGCAAGCCGGTGGTCAGGGGCACGCGCCTCGCCGTGGAGTTCGTCGTCGGTCTGCTTGCCGACGGATGGACCGAGTCCCAGATCGTCGCGGAGTATCCCGCGCTCACGCGCGACGACATCCTCGCCTGCCTGCGCTACGCGAGCGAACGCCTCGCCGCCGAGAAGGTCTACCCGCTGAACGCGTAGCCCGCCGCCCTCCAGTCTCGGGATCACCGATGCGCATGCTCGTCGACGAGAACATCCCGCGGACGACCGTGGAGGCGCTCCGCTCGGCGGGCCACGACGTGATGTACGTCGCCGCGGCTGCGCCGGGGATCACCGACGATGGAGTGCTCGCGCTGGCCGCGCGCGAACAGCGGGTGCTCGTCACTGGAGACAAGGACTTCGGCGAGATCGTCTTTCGTTCGGGGGCCCGGGCACGCGCGGGCGTGATCCTGGTTCGCGTCCACGGCACGCCGGAGGTTCGGGCGAGCGTGCTCCTTGCAGCGCTCACGTCCCGACCGGCTGAGGACTGGGACGGCCACTTCGCGGTCGTGGAGGATGGGCGCGTGCGCTTCACGCCGCTGCCGGCGGCAGCGCCGGGCGACGCGGGCGACGCGTAGTCCCTACCGCCGCGCGAAGACGAGCGGCTCCGAGTACGTCGCGCCGATGTCGGTGCGGTAGTGCGCGCCCTCGAAGTGGATGCGGCGGATGTTGTCGTACGCGCGCTCGCGTGCCTGCTCCATCGTCGCGCCCTGGGCGACCACGCAGAGCACGCGCCCGCCGGCGGTGACGAGGCGGCCCGAGTCGTCGCGCTTCGCGCCGGCGAGGAACACCTGCACGTCCGCATCGACGGCGTCGAGGCCGGTGATCGGGCGGCCGGTGGGGGAGGGGCCGGGGTAGCCCTCGGACGCCATCACGACGCCGACGCTCGCCGCGCCGGACCAGTCGACGGCGACGTCCGCGAGGCGGCCGCGCGCGCAGGCGTCCATGACCGCGAGCAGGTCGGAGCGGAGCGTGGGGAGCAGGACCTGCGTCTCCGGGTCACCGAAGCGCGAGTTGTACTCGAAGACGCGCGGCCCGGTGGCGGTGACCATCACGCCGGGGTAGAGGACGCCGGAGAACGGGCGGCCG
Source organism: Chloroflexota bacterium (assembly GCA_045863195.1). GTDB lineage: Bacteria > Chloroflexota > Dehalococcoidia > UBA2979 > UBA2979 > W-Chloroflexi-9. The sequence continues at coordinate 382,870 of BTUI01000001.1, read as the reverse complement.
CCCTCCCGCATGGCGGTGATCGCGCGCTCCGTGACGTCGCGCCGGATCGCCTCGGCGGTGTCGGGCGCGAGCCAGGCCGGTGGGGAGTAGACGCCCATGCCGCCCGTGTTCGGCCCGAGGTTGCCGTCGAAGACCGCCTTGTGGTCGCAGGAGAACGGCATGTGGCGCACCGTCACGCCGTCCGTGAACGCGTGTCCGCTGACCTCGCGGCCGTACATGCGCTCCACCACCACCACGCGCTCGCCGGAGGCGCCGAAGGCGCGTCCGCGTAGCGCGGCGTCGATCGCCGCGACCGCCTCCTCGGCGGTGTCGCAGACGGTGACGCCCTTGCCGGCGGCCAGCCCATCCGCCTTCACCACGCACGGCCCGCCGAGGCTGCGCGCGTAGGCGGCGGCGGCGTCCGGATCCTCGAAGGTGCGGTTCGCGGCGGTGTCGATGCCGGCGCGTGCCATGAGGTCGTTCGCGAACGACTTCGACCACTCGATCTCGGCGGCGGCGCGCGTCGCGCCGAACGCGGCGATGCCGGCCGCCTGCACCGCGTCCACCACGCCGGCCGCGAGCGGGTCGTCCGAGGAGACGACGACGAGGTCGGTGCGGACGCGCTCGGCGAGCGCACGTACCGCCTCGGGGTCCGTCGGGGAGACGCCGCCCACGTTCTCGCCGAGGGCGGCGGTGCCGGCGTTGCCGGGGGCGATCCACAACTTCGAGGTCAGGGGAGAGCGGGCGACGCTCCAGGCGATCGCGTGCTCGCGACCGCCGGAGCCGATGAGGAGGACGTTCAGGCCCACCGGGCTATTCCCACTCGATCGTCCCGGGCGGCTTCGACGTGATGTCGTAGACCACGCGGTTGATCTCGCGCACCTCGTTGGTGATGCGCGTGGAGATGCTGGCGAGCAGGTCGTACGGGAGGCGCGCCCAGTCCGCGGTCATCGCGTCCTCCGCGGTGACGATGCGGAGCGCGACCGTGAAGCCGTACGTGCGGAAATCGCCCTGGACGCCCACCGACTTCGTGTCGGTGAGGACGGCGAAGGCCTGCCAGAGGTCGTAGTAGACCTGCGCCTTCTTGATCTCGTCCATCACGATCCAGTCGGCGCGCCGGAGCACCTCCAGCTTGTCGCGCGTTACCTCGCCGATCACGCGGATCGCGAGGCCCGGGCCGGGGAACGGCTGGCGGAACACCATCTCGTCCGGCAGGCCGAGTTCCTTGCCGACGCGGCGCACCTCGTCCTTGAACAGGTTGCGCAGCGGCTCGATCAGCGTGAGGCGCATGTCCTTCGGCAGGCCGCCGACGTTGTGGTGCGACTTGATCTTCACCGCGGCGTTGTTGCCGGTGGAGGCCGACTCGATCACGTCCGGGTAGGTGGTGCCCTGGACGAGGAAGTCGACCCGGCCGAGGGAGCGCGTCTCGTCCTCGAAGAGCCGGATGAACGTCTCGCCGATGCGCTTCCGCTTCGTCTCCGGGTTCGTGACCTCCGCCAGTTGTTCCAGGAAGCGGTCGGTCGCGTCCACGTGGCGCAGCGTGATCGCCATGTGCTTCGTGAACGTCTCGACGACGCGCTCGGCCTCGCCCATCCGGAGGAGGCCGTTGTCCACGAAGATGCAGGTCAGCTGATCGCCGACCGCGCGATGCACGAGGGCGGCCGCGACGGCGGAGTCCACGCCGCCGGACAGCGCGCAGATCACCTGGCCGTCGCCGACGGCCTTCCGGATCGCCTCGACCGACTCCTCGACGAAGTTGCCGGCGGTCCAGTCACCCGCGCAGTTCGCGACCTCGAAGAGGAAGTTGCGGATCAGGGCGTCACCCTGCGGGGTGTGGGCGACCTCTGGGTGGAACTGGATGCCGAAGTACTTCGCGCCGTCCGTCATCACCGCGACCGGGGCGTTGTCCGACTGGGCGATGCCGTGGAAGCCCGGCGGGAGTTGCGTCACCTTGTCGCCGTGCGAGGCCCAGACGGGGAGGGTGCCCGGCAGCCCCTTGAAGAGCGGGTTCGCCGCCTCCGTGAGGTTCAGGATCGCGTGGCCGTACTCACGTTCCTCGGACGGCTCTACGCGGCCGCCGAGGGTGTGGGTGAGCAGCTGCATCCCGTAGCAGATGCCGAGGATCGGGAGTCCCGAGTTCACGACATAAGGCGGCAACGAGGGCGCGCCGTCCTCGTACACGGAGGAGGGGCCGCCGGAGAGGATGAACGCCTGCACCCGCAGGTGGTTCAACTTCTCGGGCGGGGTGTCCCACGGGACCATCTCGGAGTAGACGTTCGCCTCGCGGATCCGCCGCGTGATGAGCATGGAGAACTGGGAGCCGTAGTCGAGCACGACGACGGCCTCGGGCGCGTTGGGGGCGGGCGTCAGGACGGCTCCGGGCTCGCGCGCGCCGGCGACCTCCAGGTAGGTCGCGACCTCGGTGTCGCCGGAAGTGCGGATGCGATCCGCCGAGGCGGAGGACTCTGTGGTGGTGTCCATGCTTCCTGACCGGGGGGAGGTCTCGCTAGATTGGCATCGTATCGAGGCCCCGGAGCGGCGGCAACGCGCGCCCGGCCGGCCCGGAGGGATGCCCGCCGTGATCCCGTTCCCGCACCCGTTCCTGCACTTCGCCGAGTGGTTCGAGGCGGCACGCACCGCCGACCCGCAGCCGGAGGCCGCGAGCCTGGCGACGGCGGACGCGAGCGGACGCCCGGCGAACCGCATGGTGCTGGTGCGTCGATGGTCCTCCCGCGGGTTCGAGGTCTACACGGACACCGGGTCGCGGAAGGGCGGCGACCTGGCCGCGAACCCGCGCGCCGCGCTCTGCTGGCACTGGAAGGACCTCGCGCGGCAGGTGCGCGCGGAGGGCGTCGTGACGCGGCTCCCGGACGCGCAGGTCGATGCGTACTGGGACGCCCGCCCGCGCCCGAGCCGCCTGAGCGCGGTGACGTCCCACCAGTCGCAGCAGGTGGAGAGCCACGCGGTGCTGGAGGCGCGGCTGCGCGAGGTGGAGGCCAGGCACCTCGGGCGGGAGGTGCCGCGCCCGGAGCGGTGGGGCGGCTACCTGCTGGTGCCGCTGCGCGCCGAGTTCTGGCAGGGCGACGAGTCCCGTTTCCACGACCGGCTGGAGTACGCACGACCGGCGCTGGACGCGCCGTGGCGCACGCGCACGCTGCAGCCGTAGGCGCCGCCTGACCCTCCCCGGGGGCTGCGGTACCATCGAGGCTCACCAACGCCGGGGGGAGTCTGGCATGCGCGTCGCGATCGGGTCGGATCACGCGGGGTTCGAGTTGAAGGCGATCCTCCGCGAGGAACTCGCCGCGCTCGGCGACGAGGTCGTGGACTACGGCACCGACTCCACGGAGTCCTGCGACTACCCGGACATTGCCGTGCCGCTGGCACGGGCCGTGGCGGCCGGGACGCACGACTTCGGCATTCTGATCTGCTCCAACGGGGTCGGGCCCTCGATCGTCGCGAACAAGATCCACGGCGTGCGCGCCGCGATCTGCCACGACACGTTCTCCGCGCGCCGCGCGCGGGAGCACACGGACGTGAACGTGCTCTGCCTGGGCGCCTGGGCGATCGGCCGTGGCGCCGCCGCGGACGTGGTGCGCGCCTTCCGGGACGCCTCCTTCGAGGGTGGCCGCCACGAGCGTCGCCTGAACAAGGTGAAGGCGATCGACGACGAGACCCGCGCCCCCTCCGGCGCGGGCGCCTAACCGCACCATGCCCACCCTCGCCGACGCCCGACGGCGTGCGAGCGCCGCGCTGGCGGCTGCGCGTGCCCTCGGCGGCGCGCTCGCCTCGGAGGCGTCACACCGCGCGTTCCCGGTCGTGGAGGGCCGCGCGACGGTGGCGGGGATCGAGGCGGCAATCGAGATCGTCCGCGACCGGCACGGCGTGCCCCATGTCTTCGCATCGAGCGCCGCGGACGCCGCCTTCGGGCAGGGGTACGTGCACGCGCAGGACCGCCTCTTCCAGATGGAGGGCGCGCGACGCCTCGCCGGCGGCCGGCTCGCCGAGGTCGGCGGGGCGCGGCTGCTCGGCAGCGACCGCCTCATGCGCCGCATCGGACTCCACCGGGCCGCCCGGCGTGACGCCGCCGCTGTGACGGGCGAGGTGGCGGCGCTGCTAGAGGCGTACGCGCGCGGGGTGAATGCCGGCGTTGCGGTGCTGCCCGCGCTGCCGCCGGAGTTCGTGCTCCTCGGGCGGTCGTTCGAGCCGTGGAGCGTGGCGGACACCATGCTCGTCGCGCGGCTCGTGACCTTCGGCTTCGCGGGGAACTGGAACACGGAACTGATTCGCGAGCGCCTCGCGGCGGCCCTCGGGCCGGAGGTCGCAGCCGCGCTCGACCCGGTGCACCCGACCAACGGCACGGTCACGGGCCGTCCGTACGCCGCGGACGCCGCCGCCCGGCTGCAGGAGGCGTACCGGGAGGCGGTGGTCGCCGGGCTGCCGTCCGGCCTTGCCTCGAACGCGTGGGCGGTGAGCGCGGCCCGCACGGGCACGGGGATGCCACTGCTCGCGGGCGATCCGCACGTGGACGTGACGCTGCCGTGCCTCTTCCACGTCGCGCACGTGCAGGGCGGCGACCTGGAGGTCGCCGGCGCGAGCGTGCCGGGCATCCCCGGCGTGCTGATGGGGCACAACCGCCGCGTGGCGTGGTCAATCACCGCTGGCATGGCGGACGTCGCCGACTGCTTCATCGAGACGTTCGAGGCTCCCGACTCGCCTCGCTACCGCACGCCGGAGGGCTGGGCGACCGCCGAGGAGCACCTCGAGGTGATCGAGGTGCAGGGCGGCGCGCCGGTGACGGAGCGCGTCTTCGTGACGCGCCATGGCCCGGTCGTGGGGCCGGCGCTGGCCGGTGAGACGCGCGCGATCGCGATGCGCTCCGTGGTGGTGGAGGGCGGCGACCTGGCGACACCGTTCGCGGCGCTCTGGCGCGCGGCGAGCGTTGCCGAGGTGGACCGGGCGCTCCTCGGCTGGGCGGGGACCACGTTCAACTTCGTCATGGCGGACGTGGACGGGCGCATCGGCTACCGGATGGCGGGCGGGGTGCCTCAGCGCGGGCGCGGCGAGGGGCTGCTGCCGCAGGACGGCGCCACCTCCCCGGGGCCGGCGTCGCTGTGGCCGGGTGAGATGCTGCCCGCGGTGTTCGATCCGGCGGACGGCATCGTGGTCTCCGCGAACAACGCGCCCGGGAGCGACCTGGAACTCGGCGAGGAGTGGTGCGAGCCTCGCCGCGCGGAGCGCATCCGCGACCTCGTCGAGGTGCGCGACCGCCACGACGTCGCCTCGTTCGCCGCGATCCAGCGCGACCGCTACTCGGCGAACCTCCACCGCCTCGCGCGCGTGCTGCTGGAGCGGGGCGCGGTCGCCGGCGAACTCGCCGCGCGGCTCGAGCCGTGGGACGGCGTGCTGGCCCCGGAGAGCGCGGAGGCCGCGCTGCTGGCCGAGACGTGGCGGACGCTCGCGCGCCATCTCGCGCAGCGGATCGGCGGGGCGCAGGGCGCCGGCGTGATCGGCTCCGGCGCGGGCGGGACGCAGGTGAACTCAGCCTTCTCGTACCGCATCCAGGGGCCGCTGGTGGAGGCGGCCGAGGCCGCCTCGTACCCGTGGTTCGAGGGCGAGGACGACCGCGACCGCCAGTTGCGCGGCGCGGTGGAGCGCGCCGTTGCCACGCTGACGCGGACGTGCGGGGAACCCTCGCGGTGGACGCTCGGCGCGGTGCATCGCATCCACTTCGTCCATTCGCTCGATGGCGTCCCGGCGGTCGGGCCGCGCTTCTCGCGCGGGTCGCACCCGTTCGGGGGCGACTCCAATACCGTGCTGCAGGGAATGTCCCCGGCGTGGCGGGAACGCTCGAAGGTGGCGGTCGCGCCCGGCTTCCGGCAGGTGCTGGATCTGGCGGACTGGGACGCCTCCGTGTTCATGGTGCCGACGGGCCAGAGCGGCATCCCCGGTCACCCGAGATATGACGACTGCATTCCGGAGTACCTGCGCGGCGCGTATCGTCCGTTGCTGTTCTCGCGGGCGGCGGTGCGGGCGGCCTCGGAGGCCACGCTGGTGCTCGCGCCCGCGGCGGGAGGCGGCGCATGAGCGGACTGAGCGAACGCGCGGAGCGATACCGGCCGCTGGTGCAGGCGGAGATGCGCGCTGTGGTCGGGCTGGCGTCCGAGTCGCTGTACGCGTGGATGCGCTACCACCTCGGCTGGGAGGACCAGAAGGGCGCTCCCGTCTCCGCGTCGCCGGGGAAGATGATGCGGCCGGTCGCCGTGCTGCTCGCGGCGGAACTCGCCGGCGGGCGCGCCGAGGCGGCCGTGCCGGCGGCGGCGGCGGTGGAACTCGTCCACAACTTCTCGCTCCTCCACGACGACATCGAGGACGCGAGCGACTTCCGGCGCGGGCGCGCGAACCTCTGGACGTTCGCCGGGGCGGCGCAGGCGATCAACACCGGCGACGGCATGTTCGTCGTCGCCCGCCTCGCGCAGTACCGGTTGCTGGAGGCCGGCGTGAGCGCGGAGCGGACGCTCGCCGCGATGCGTGAACTGGACGAGGCGTGCCTGCGGCTGGTGCACGGCCAGTACCTCGACATGTCGTTCGAGACCCGACGCGACGTGACGCTGGACGAGTACCTGGAGATGGCGGGCGGCAAGACGGCGGCGATGTTCGCCGCACCGTTCGCGATCGGCGCGACGATCGGCGGGGCGCCGGCGGTGACGGTCGATGCATTCCGCGAGTACGGGCGGCGCGTCGGGCTGGCCTTCCAGGCCGTCGACGACGTGCTCGGGATCTGGGGCGACCCGGCCGTGACCGGGAAGCCGGTCGGAGACGACCTGTCCGCCCGCAAGATGACCTACCCGGTGATCGTCGCTCTCGCCAGCGCGAGCGAAGAGGGCGAGGCGCTCCGCCGCGCCTACGCTCGCCCGGCGTCCGGTTCTGACGACATCGCTGCGATGGCGCGGTGGATCGAGGCGACCGGCGCGCGCGCGGTCACGGAAGCGATGGCGCGCGAGGAGACACGGGCGGCCCTCGATGCGCTCGTGGTGGCCGGGCTGACCGAGGAGGGGCGGGCGCTCCTCGTGGAGTTCGCGGAGGCGGCGGTCGGCCGCGTGACGTAATCACGCGACTCCGGCGCGCGTTGATGCTGTTCGGGGGGCTGCCTATGATCCCGGGAGGTCGGGCGCGTGACCTCCCCGGACGCCGCTGGCCGGGCGTGAGCCTGTCCGCAGTCGTACCCACTGGGAGGTGTGAGTGAACAAGCAGACCGTCCGCGACATCGACGTGAGCGGGAAGCGCGTCTTCCTCCGGGTCGACTACAACGTCCAGTTCGATGGCGACGCCATCCTGGACGACCACCGCCTGAAGGAATCGCTGCCCACGCTCCGCTACCTGATCGAGCAGGGCGCGAAGGTGATCGCGTGCTCGCACCGCGGCCGCCCCGGTGGCAAGTTCGTGGACGAACTGCGCAACGCGCCCGTGGCGAAGCACCTCTCGAAGTTGCTCGGCCAGGAGGTGCTGGCCGCGTCCGACTGCATCGGTCCGGAGGTCGAAGCGCAGGCGGCCGCGCTCCAGCCGGGCCAGGTGCTGCTCCTCGAGAACGTGCGCTTCTACGCACAGGAGGAGGCGAACGACCCGCAGTTCGCCCGCCAGCTGGCGAGCCTCGCGGAGGTGTTCGTGTCGGACGCCTTCGGGACGGCGCACCGCGCGCACGCCTCCGTGGTGGGGGTGGGGTACTACCTGCCGGCCGTCTCCGGGCTGCTGATGGAGCGTGAACTGAACTACCTCGGCCGCGTCGCCACGGACGGCGAGCAGCCGATGGCGCTGGTACTCGGCGGCGCGAAGGTCGCCGACAAGATCATGATCCTCAAGCACCTCGTCGACCGCGTGTCGGTGATTTGCGTCGGCGGGGGCATCGCCAACACCTTCCTGAAGGCGCAGGGCATCGACGTCGGCGCGTCGCTCGTCGAGAACGACCGCATCGAGGATGCGCTGGACATCATGCGCCTCGCCGCCTCGCGCGACGGCCTGCGGCTGGTCATGCCGACGGACGTGGTGATCGCGGACGCGGCGGGCGAGCACGTGGCCACGGTCTCGGTGAACCGCATCCCGCCCGGATTCCGCATCCTTGACCTCGGCCGCCAGACGATCGAGGACATCCGCGAGGCGCTGCGGCCGATGAAGACGGTGGTCTGGAACGGCCCCGTGGGCTTCTTCGAGCGGGAGCCGTTCGACCGCGGCTCGATCGAGATCGCGAAGATCCTCGCGGACATGGTGGGCTCTACCACCGTGGTGGGTGGCGGCGAGACCGCGGCTGCGGTGGCGCGCGCCGGCGTGCAGGAGCGCATCTCCCACGTCTCCACGGGTGGCGGTGCCTCCCTGGAGATGCTGCAGGGGATCAACCTCCCGGGCGTGGAGATTCTGCGCGACAAGTAACGCCTGGAAGGCGGCCCGCATGGACCTGGACCTGATCCGACGCCTGAGCCAGCCCGCCAGCACGAAGATCGTGCTCTGCGTGCTGGACGGCCTGGGCGGACTGCCCGGCCCGCGCGGCCGCACCGAACTCGAGGAGGCGAACACGCGCAACCTCGACCGGCTGGCGGAGGAGGGCTGCCTGGGGCGGACGCTCCCCGTCGGCTACGGGATCACGCCGGGCTCCGGCCCGGGGCACATCGCGCTCTTCGGTTACGACCCGCTGACGTACGAGATCGGGCGCGGCGCGCTGGAGGGCACGGGCATCGGCTTCGACCTCGGCCCGAACGACATCGCGGCGCGCGGCAACCTCTGCGACCTGGACGCGGACGGCCGCATCACCGACCGCCGCGCCGGCCGCATGCCCACAGCCGAAACGACCGAGGTCTGCGCGCTGCTGCGCCAGATCACCTTCCCGGGCGTGGAGGTGTTCGTGGAGCCGGTGCAGGACCAGCGGTTCGTGCTGGTCTTCCGCGGCGAGGGGCTGAGCGACCTCCTGACCGAGACCGACCCACAGCGCGAAGGCGTTGCCCCGAACATCGCGACGGCCACCGCGCCGGAGGGCGAGCGCACGGCCGCCCTCGCGCGGGAGTGGGTGGAGCGCGCGTGCGCGCTGCTCGCCGGACGCGCGCGCGGCAACGGCGTGCTGCTCCGCGGCTGGTCCGGCCGCCCGAACATGCCGCCGTTCCCCGACCTGTGGAAGGTGCGCGCCGCCGCCGTGACGGTCTACCCGATGTATCGGGGCGTCGCGAAGTTGTGCGGGATGGACTCGATCGAGGGCGCGCACACGCTGCCCGAGCAGATCGAACTCATGAAGCAGCACTGGGACGAGTACGACTTCTTCTTTCTGCACTACAAGTACACGGACAGCGCGGGCGAGGACGGCGACTTCCGCCGGAAGCAGGAGGCGATCGCCGCGTTCGACGAGTGTGTCCCCTCGATCATCGACCTGAAGCCGAACGTGCTGGTCGTGACCGGCGACCACTCGACCCCGGCCTCCATGGCGGCGCACTCCTTCCACCCCGTGCCGTTGCTGCTCTGGGGCGACCTGGTGCGGAGCGACCACATGCACCAGTTCTCGGAGCGGAACTGCGCGCAGGGCGAGATCGGCACGATCCCGGCGCGCGAGGTGATGCCGATCGCCTTCGCGCACGCGGGACGCCTCGCGAAGTTCGGGGCGTGACCGGGAACCCGGCCCCCCGCCGTCCCGTTGTGGGCGGCAACTGGAAGATGAACCTGGACCGCGCCGGTGCCCGGGCGCTGCTGCAGGCGCTCCTCGACCGCCTCGGCGGCATCGAGGGCGTCGAGGTCGTCGTCTGCCCGCCCTCCCCGTGGCTGGCGGACGCGCACGACCTGCTGGCCGGTAGCAGCATCTGTGTCGGCGCGCAGAACGTGCACTGGGAGCCCTCCGGCGCCTACACCGGCGAGGTGAGCGCGGCGATGCTCGCCGGCGTCGCCGAGTACGCGATCGTCGGCCACTCGGAGCGCCGATGGGCCGGCGAGACGGGTGCCGAGACGAACCGCAAACTGCGCGCCGCGCTGGCCGCCGGAATGCGCCCGATCCTCGCCGTGGGCGAGCGGCTGGAGGAGTCCCGCGCCGGCCGCACCTACTCCGTCCTCCACCTCCAGTTGAACTACGCCCTCCGTGGCTTCGAGACCCTGCCGCCCGAGGTCATCGTGGCGTACGAGCCCGTGTGGGCGATCGGCACGGGCGAGGCGGCGACCCCCGAGATCGCGCAGGAGCGCTGCGCGATGGTGCGCGGGATGATCGAGGAGCGGTTCGGCGCGGCGGCTGCGGCCGCGGTCCGCATCCAGTACGGTGGTTCCGTGACCGCACAGAACATCGCCGGATACGTCGGCCAGCCCGACATCGATGGCGCCCTCGTTGGGGGCGCTTCGCTCGATGCGGACGCGTTCGCGGCGATCTGCCGCGCCGTGGCGGCGCGCACCGCGTGACCTCCCCCCGCCACCTCGTCGCCCTCGTCGGCCCGACTGCCTCGGGTAAGACCGCCGCCGCCATCGCGGCGTCGGAGCGGCTGCCGGTGGAGATCGTCTCCGCCGACTCCCGCCAGGTGCGCAGCGGCATGGTCGTCGGCACCGCGGCGCCCACGAAGGCGGAGCTCGAGGCCGTCCCGCACCACATCGTCGGCGTCGTCGCGCCGGATGCGCCGTGGAGCATCGTGGACTGGCTGGAGCGCGCGCAGGCCGTGCTGGAGCGTATCTGGGAGCGCGACCGGGTGCCGCTCGTCGCCGGGGGTACCGGCCAGTACATCTGGGCGCTGCTGGAGGGCTGGGACGTGCCCTCGGTGCCTCCGGACCCGGCGCTGCGCGACCGCCTGGAGAAGCAGGCGAAGGAACGCGGCTGGCGCGCCCTGCACGAGCACCTCGCGCGCCTCGATCCGGCGTCCGCGGAGCGGATCGACCCGCGCAACGTGCGCCGCGTGATCCGCGCGCTCGAGATCGTGGAGGCGACGGGCGGCCCGGTGCCGCCGCTGACGCCTCGCGACCCCGGGTTCACGTGGAAGGTCATCGGCATGCGCTGGGACCGCGAGCGCCTCTACGAGCGCGCGGACGCCCGTGTCGCGGCGATGTTCAAGGGCGGCCTGATCGGCGAGACGCGCAGCCTGGTGCAAAAGTACGGGCGGGACTTCGAGGCGCTGCGCTCCATCGGCTACCCGGAAGCCCTCGGCGTGATCGACGGGACGCTGACCGAGACCCAGGCGGTGGAGCGCGCCCGGCTGGCGACGCACCGGTTCATCCGCCACCAGAACAACTGGTTCGCGCCGGACGACCCGCGCATCGAGTGGGTGGATGGCTCGCGCACGGAGGCGGTCGTGGACGCGGTTGTGAGAGCAGCCCGCCCCCCGGTAGGATCACGTGATGATGGCTGAGATTCCGTCTCGACTCCCGTTCTGGAAGATGCACGGCGCCGGCAACGACTTCGTCGTCGCCGAGACCGACCGGCTCGACGTGACCGATGAGCAGTGGGGGGCGCTGGCCCAGCGGGTCTGCGACCGCCACTTCGGGGTGGGCGCGGACGGCCTGATCCTGGTGCAGCCCTCCGCGGTCGCGGACCGGAAGATGCGGATCTTTAACGCGGACGGCTCGGACGGTGTGATGTGCGTGAACGGCATCCGCTGCTTCGTGAAGTTCTCGTTCGACCGCGGCCTCGTCTCCGCTCCGGACGGGGCGATGGCCGTCGAGACCGGCCCCGGGGTCGTCTCCTGCGTCGCCTCGTTCGCCTCGGACGGCACGGTGGAGCGCGTGCGCGTCGCTGTGGCCGTGCCGGACCTGCGGCCGGCGGCCGTGGGCGTCGCGATCGAGCAGGCGCCGCCGGTGACCTCGATGCCGGTCACGACGAAGGACGCGCAGGGCGATTCGACGCAACACGTCGCGATCGTGTCGATGGGGAACCCGCACGCGATCCAGTTCATCGACGGCTCGCCGGACGACTACGCGCTGCACCGCATCGGCCCGCTCATGGAGCACCACCCGGTCTTCCAGTACCGCACCAACTACGAGGTCGCCCGCGTCCTGGACCGGAAGACGATCGAGATGCGCGTGTGGGAGCGCGGCGTCGGCGAGACGCTGGCCTGCGGCTCCGGTGCGTGCGCGGTGATGGTGGCGGCGCAGATCCTCGGGCAGGTCGACCACGCCGTGGACGTCCGGCTGCCGGGCGGCGTGCTGCGCATCGACTGGCCGGGCGAGGGCGAGGTCGTCCTGACCGGCCCCGCCGCGAAGGTGTTCGAATCGGAGTGGGCACAGTGAACGAGCGACGACGGATCGAACAGAACGCCGCGTTCACCTTCCGGAACGCGCCGCTCAGCGCGCGCCAGCGGCATGCGCTGCTGGAGGCCCCCGGGACGCTGCACCTGCCCGTCGACGAGGGCGAGGTCATCGTCGCCTGGGTGCGCGGCCAGCAGCACCTGTACTGGGCGTTCACCGGCATCGAGGCGATGCGCAGCGAGTTCCCGAGCATGTGGGAGGAGGTGGTCGAGGCGCTCGACCGCGACGGCGACTACGTCGCGCTCGACCTCGCCAGCCTGCCGACCCGGGACTGGCTGATGCCGCTCCTGCAGGACGCCGACTTCGAGTTCTTCGCGGAATGGATGGACATGGTGAACCCGGCGCTGGACGCCAACACCGTGCCCGACTTCCCGGACGGCGTGACGATGCGCAAGGGCGGCGGCGCCGACGTGGACCGCCTCCGCGAGATTTGGACCGAGGCGTACGGGGAGCACGCCGATGGCCCGGACACCTTCGACTGGATCGTGGACGAGGCGGCCTGGGTCGGCGTCCTTGAGGACGCCGGCGGCGACATCGTCGCGTTCGCGGTCAACGACGAGCCCGAGCGCGCCGAGGGCAATGTGCTCGCCGCGGTGGTGGCGCCGGAGGCGTGGGGTAACGGCTACGGCCGCCTCGTCCTCGGTGCGGCCACGTACCAGCTGGCGACTGCCGGCGCCGTGCGTGCACACATCCGCGTGCGCCCGGATATCAAGAACGCGCTTCGCACCTGCTCCGACCTGGGCTTCCGGCACGAACTCGCCGGCGTCGAATATCGGCGCTCGCTGGACGAGGCGAAGATCGCCGCCGACCGCGCGGAGCGCCGGCGTGTCGGCGTGAAGGCCCGCTACGGGAAGTGGCGCTAGCCCTCGATCTGACCGCTCGCTGATCGGGACGCCCCGTGCCGGGGCTGGGAAGGAACCGCGCGTGCAACTGGCGCAGCGTGTGCAGCAACTGCCGCCGTATCTCTTCGCCCGCATCTCGGAGTTGATCGCGCAGAAGCGCGCCGCCGGGGTGGACGTCATCTCGCTCGGCATTGGCGACCCCGACCTGCCGACGCCGCCGCACATCCTCGACGCGCTGAAGCGCGCGGCGGACGTGCCGGCGAACCACCGGTACCCGGAGTCGGACGGCCTGCCGGAGTTCCGGCGCTCGATTGCGGCGTGGTACCAGCGCCGCCACGGCGTCACGCTGGACCCCGACCGCGAGGTGGTGCCGCTGATCGGATCGAAGGAGGGCATCGGCCACCTGCCGTTGTGCCTCATCGACCCCGGCGACATCGCCCTGATCACCGACCCGGGCTACCCGGTGTACGAGATCGGCACGATGTTCGCGGGCGGCAAGGCCGTGAAGGTGCCGCTCCGCGAGGAGGACGGCTGGCTGCCGCGCTTGGACGAGATCCCGGCGGAGACGGCGCGCGCCGCCAAGATGATCTGGCTGAACTACCCGAACAACCCGACCGGCGCGATCTGCGACCGCGCCTTCTTCGAGCGCGCCGTCGCCTGGGCGAAGCAGTACGACGTCGTGATCGCCCACGACCTGGCGTACGCGGACGTGGCGTACGACGGCTACGTGCCCTCGAGCATCTTCGAGGTCGAGGGCGCGCGGGACGTGGCGATCGAGTTCAACTCGCTCTCCAAGGCGTTCAACATGACCGGCTGGCGTGTCGGCATGGCCGTGGGTAACGCCACCCTCGTCAACGCGCTCACGCGCGTGAAGACGAACCTGGACTCCGGCATCCCGCAGGCGATCCAGGCGATGGCGATGGCCGCGCTCGATGGCCCGCTCGACTCGCTCGAGGACCACAACCGCATCTACCAGGCGCGCCGCGACCGCGTGATCGCCGTGCTGCGCGAACTCGGACTCCGCGTCGAGCCGCCGAAGGCCTCGCTCTACGTGTGGGCGCGTCTGCCGGAAGGGGAGCGTTCCAGCGGCGAGTTCGCCGCGCGCCTCATCGATGCGACCGGCGTGGTCGTGACGCCGGGCGCCTCCTATGGCGAGGCCGGCGAGGGCTACATCCGCATCTCGCTCACGACGCCGGACGACCGACTGGACGAGGCGATGCGGCGGCTCTCCGCCTTCGCGAAGGGCCAGCAGGTTCTCTAGACCTCTCATCAGGTAAGCACGACGGACGGGGCCGGTGTCACCACCGGCCCCGTCCCGTTCGCGTACACTGGTACGTACTGACCACAAGGAGACGTCACCGTAGCCCGCAACCGCCCTCGTTCCTTCCCCCCCGGCCCGATCGCCCACGTTGATGGCGACGGCGAGCACGACGAGGACGCCGCGAGCGTCCGCCGCGAACGCCGGGCCCCGCAGTTCCACTCCACTGAGGCGCAGCGCGAACGTGCCTACCTCGTCGCGCTCGACCGCGGCCGCCGCGCCGAGGGCGCGATGCCGGTCGACGAGTCGCTGGAGGAACTCGCGCGCCTCGTCGACACCGCCGGTGGCGTGGTCGTCGGCCGCACGACGCAGCGACGCCCGACGCCGGACCCGGCGCACTACATCGGCGCGGGCAAACTCGACGAGGTGATCGCGGAGCGCGAGGCGACCGGCTACACGATGGTCGTGTTCGACGACCCGCTGTCGCCCTCCCAGCAGTTCAACCTGGAGCGGATGCTCGGGGTGAAGGTGCTGGACCGATCGGCGCTGATCCTGGACATCTTCGCCGGCCGTGCGACGACGCGGGAGGCCACGCTGCAGGTGGAACTCGCCCAGCACGAGTACCTGCTCCCACGCCTGCGCGGCCAGTGGCAGCACCTTGAACGCACCGGCGCCTCAATGGGCGCGATCGGCACCCGCGGCCCCGGTGAGACGCAGCTGGAGACGGACCGCCGGCTGATCGGCGGCCGCATCTCACGGCTGAAGCGCTCCATCGAGCAGGTGCAGCGCCAGCGCGCGCTCCAGCGCTCCCGCCGCCAGCGCCAGGGCGTCCCCGTGGTCGCCCTCGTGGGGTACACGAACGCCGGCAAGTCCTCGCTGATGCGCGCGCTCGCGGGCGCCGAGGTGTTCGTGGCGGACGCCGTCTTCGCGACGCTCGACCCGGTCACGCGCCGCGTGGGATCTCCCACGGGCGAGGCGTTCCTGCTCACCGACACGGTCGGCTTCATGCAGAAGCTGCCCACGCAACTGATCTCCGCCTTCAAGGCCACGCTGGAGGAACTCCAGACCGCGGATCTGCTGCTGCACGTGGTGGACGGCACCGCCGAGGCTCGCGACGCGCAGGTGAAGACGGTGCTGGAGACGCTGCACGAACTGGAGCTGGACGACCTGCCGGTGCTGACCGTGGTGAACAAGGCGGACGGCCTGGTGCTGCCCGACGGCTCACCCGTGGAGACCGAGGCGGACCTGGGCGGCCTGCGTGCCGCGGACTACGTGGACGTGGACGGCGAGGTGCTGTTCACCTCCGCCACCACCGGCCTGGGCGTGGAGGCGCTGCGCGAGCGCCTGCTCTACGAGTTCTACGGCATCGCCGCGACCCGCGCCGCGTACGCCGAGGCGTAGCGCGGGCAGGCCGGTGTCCGCCCGCACCGTCGTCCTCTTCGACCTCGACCGCACGCTCGTCGACTTCGGCGTCGATGCGCCGATCCTCGACCGCGTGATCCTCGATCTCACCGGGCTGGCCGAGGGCGGCGCGCGCTTCGACGGCGTGGGCCTGACGGAGCGGGGGATCGCCGTCGCCGCAGCGCGCCTTGCCGGGCTCCCGGTCGACGAGGCGTTCGAGCGCTACGCGAGCCTCTACACGCCGCTGCTGCGTGACGCCCTTGCCACGCGACCGCGCGAGGCGCTGCCCGGCGTTCCGGCGCTGTTGGCGGCACTCGAGGCGACCGAGGGCGTCTCGTACGGCCTCGCCACCGGGGGGATGCGCGTGAACGCGCTCCTAAAGGTCGCGCACGCGGGCCTCGGACGGTACTTCGACCCGCCGCGCGGCGCCTTCGGCGACACACACGAGGCGCGTGTGGAGGTGTTCCGCGCCGCGGCGCAGGATTGCGGCTGGGCCACCGGGGAGCGCCTGGTCTTCGTCGGCGACACGCCGCGCGACATGGAGGCGGCGCTGGAGGCGGGCGGGACGCCGGTCGGCGTCGCCACCGGCGCGTTCGACGAGGCGGCACTCCGCGCCGCGGGCGCCACCGTCACGCTGCCCTCGCTCGTGGAGACCGAGCGCGTGCTTGGCGTGCTGCTCGGCTAGCGCTCGCGCCGGCAGAGGATCGCGATGTGCTCGCCGGCGTGGCGCGTGAGGGCCACCGTCCACGCCTCGGGCGACGCGGCGGTGCCGAGCGCGCGGTTCAGGCGCACCTCCAGCGCGTTCGTCTCCACCGGCGAGCCCCGCCGCATCACCTCGACGCGTCCGACGACGGCCTCGCGCAGCGCATCCAGCAGGCGTCGCTCCGAGAACGGCCCCCACCACGCGATGCGGAAGCGCCGCGCGAACGGGGAGTCGTGCGGCGTGTCGCCGCTGAGGTAGGCGATCTGCTCATCGATCCGCCACGCCTCGATCGCCGGTGCGACGAGATCGACGAGACTTGCGCGCCCCACGGACGGGTCGAGGTCGTAGAGGTAGCGGCCGGGCGCGGCGACCGGCGTCGCTCCGGTGTCGGGATCGCCGGCAATGCTCGCGCCCGCCGGCAGCACCGTCGCCCGCCGTGACGCCGTCACGGCCGCGCCGAGCCAGACCACCGCCTCCACCAGCGTGCCGTCGAGGGAGATGAACTCCACCTCAGCGCCCGGCGGCACGGCGGCATGGTCGATGCCCGGCGCGACCTTGATGCCGCCCCGCGCGAACGCCGAGGCGATGCGGAGCGCCTCGGAGAGCGGCGGGCTCCACCGCTCGGGGTCGAGCGTGCGTCCGCGGGCGTCGCGGCGCGCGGGGTCGAGCCAGGCGGCGTCCACGTCCGAGGGCGCCGCGAACGCCTCCACCGACGCCTCCACGGCCTCGATGCGCCCGAGGAGGCCGCGTGCGTCCGCGTTCGCGGCGAGCAGCGCGAGGCGCACCGGGTCGCGGTCGACGGCGATGACCGGGGCGACCTCGGCGAGGGCGAGCGCATCGCCACCCGCGCCCGCGCCGAGGTCAGCGATGCGGGCGGCCTCCGCGAAGCGGGCGACGGTGTGGCGCGCCACAGTCTCGCTCGTGGCCTGCTCGGCGCTCTCGCGGTCGAAGTAGAGGCGGCCGACGTCCGCGAACTTGCCGGCGGCGGCACGCCGGCCCTCGACCAGCGCGAGGACAGCGCGCGCCTGTTCAGGCGTCAGCCGGCGGCGCAGCGCGTCGAGGACGGCGAGCTCGGAGCGGCCGGCGGCGAGGGCCTGGGATGCCTCGGCGTACGCGTCGCGACCGTCACCGGTGCGGAGCCAGGCGACGGTCTCGGTGTCCACGAGGTGTGGGAGCCCGCTAGCGCGGCGCGCGGAGCAGGAACGCCTCCGGCGTGCGCAGCCACGGACGGTCGCGGAACGGCTCCGCGAGGACGGTGCGGACCTCCTCGATCGCCTGGTCGCGGCTGCCGAGAGCGCGGCGCATGGCCGCTTCGTCGCCGTTGGCGGCGGCGGCGAAGTCGTCCAGCCAGGCGTTCAGGCGGCGGCCGATGCGCGTCTCGCGGGCAGCGGCGCGCAGGTAGCCCGGCGTGGGATACGCGCCGTCCTCCAGCGCCACCGCGATGCGGCAGACAGCCGCCGCAACCTCGCCGAGGGCAGGAAGTGCGGCGGCCGGCGCGTCCGGGCCGATTTCGAGGCCGCGCGCCGCGCCGACCAGGTCGAGCCACAGGGCGCGCAGGATGCGCTCCGGGCCATCCGAGGGCAGCATCCCGGCCCGCAGCGCGAACTGCTCCGCGCGGTGCAGGCGGTCGCTCACGACCTCGGCGTGGCGCGCCTGCCAGCGCGCCTCCACGGCGGGGCGGGTGACGCCCTGGAGGAGGCGGTGGAGGCCGTCATCCGTCAGCACGGCGAGGCCCACGGCCGGCGCGGTCGCGGTCGCCCGGTGGCGCTCGAAGAGCGGCTGGTCGGAGGTGAGCGGCGTCCGGTACTCGTTCGGCAGGGAGCGCGCCGCGGGCGGGTCGATCGCCAGCCAGAGCGTGACGCTCGAGGGTGCCGGGGCACCCTCGATGCCGGCGGGCGGATCGACGATGAGCAGGGTGACGCGGTCCGCGACGGCGGCCCACGGCGAAGCGGCGAGGAGGGACTGGCCCCACTCGCGCGCCTGGATCCGGAGCGCGTCCGCGGGGCCGTCCGTCATGCTAGTCGGCGAGCTGGCCGTTGGCCTGCAGGGCCGCCTTGACCTCGTCCACGGACTTGAACATCACGCCCTCGCGGAGGGAGTCGAAGCCGTCGACCACGTCGTCCGTGACCTCGTCCGGGTTCGCGTTGCAGATGTCCAGGAAGTCGGACCGGGTCGGGGTCGCCTCCGGGGCCACCTTGAAGATGTGCTCAACGACGACGGCGAAGTCGCTCCACGGTGCGGGCATTGGGTCTCCCCCCATACGGCGCGCCAGACGGGCGCGCGGTGTCTCAGTTCGCGGCGCTCAACGTACCAGCGGGGACGGTTGGCTGCTACCCGCCGAGGCGGGGCGGCGGAGGCCTCTACCCCTCGCCGGCGGCCTGGTCGAAGACGGTCTGGCGGATGTGCGTGATCCGCTCCGTGACCTCCAGGTCGTCGTCCTCCTCCATCGAGCCGCGCACGATCTCGATGAGGGCGACCGCGCCGCCGTAGGCGACGAACCACTCGATCGCCTGGAGGACCGCGAAGGAGCCCGCACGGGGGTCGCGGCGGTGGCTGGCGTAGCCCCACGCGAGGCCGGCCGCGGCAGCCGCGACCGCGAACTTGAGCGACTGCCTGCTGCCCATCGCGGAGCCTTCCTCGCACCTGCCGGAACGCCCATGCTACCCCGCCCGGCCGTCCGAGGGCGACCGTGGGGCGCGCGGCGCTCCGCTACACTCCGCGCGTGTTAGGCGACCTCCTGGCCGGGTGGCGGTTCGCGCTGCGGAGGCTCGCCTCCGGCTGGCGGTTCATGCTCGTCGCCGGGCTGGGCATGGTGGTGGCCGCCACGCTCCTCGCGATGACGCCGATCTACGCCTCGGCGATGTCCGACCTCGGGCTGCGGTTCCGCCTCGACCGTGAACTCTCGACGCCGGAGCGTCGCCTCGCGGAGATCGTGCTCACCGGCCACCTGGCGGGTGACCCGGCGGACCGCGCCCGCCGCGAGTCGGTGGACGCCGTGACCGCGGCGCGCGTCGGCTGGCTCGGCGACCGGCTGCTGACGGAGACGCGCTCGCAACGCTTCGACCTCTCCTTCCCGGCGTTCGAGGCGGAGGCACCCGACGAGCCGGTGGAGGTGCCGGCAGGCGCGGAGACGCTGCGGCAGCCCTGGGGTGGCTTCGTCTACTGGCTCCGTGACTTCGAGGCGCACGTCGAGGTCGTGGAGGGGCGGCTGCCCGGCGATGGCGCGACGCCCGAGGTGGTGCTGCCGGACGGCTTCCAGCGCCACGCTGCCCTCGGTGACACGATCCGCATCGCGGGCGCGCGGTTCACCGACTGCCCCTCGATCCCGCCCTCCGAGGACGCGGAGGAGGCGCTGGACGAGGTGCGCTGCGCGCCGACCGCGCGCATCGCCACGTTGCTGGACGTAACAGTGGTCGGCTTCGTGCGTCCCAGAGACGCCGCCGACCCGCGCTGGGCGATCTTCGAAGGCGAGTGGGCCGCGCCGGACGCGCCGTTGCTGCCGCGTCTGGAGGGCGCGGCGTCGCTCTCGCCGCAGCGCGGCCTCGTCCCGCGGGGCATCGGGCAGATGCCGCTGCTCACGACCCGGGCACAACTGGAAGGCCCGTTTGCGCGCCTGCTGCCGGAGAGCGGCCTGCGTCACCGCAGCGGCGTGTTGCTCGACCCAGCGCGCCTCAGCGTTGGTGACGTGGAGCGCGCGCTCGCCGACCTGAACGGGTGGGTGACGGACGTGAACGTCACGCTCGGGCTGAGCAACGCCACCTCGAGGCTCGCCGTCGCGGACGTCCTCGCGCGCTACCGGAACGCGCAGACGTTCACGGCGGTGCCGCTGCTGATCGTGCTGCTGCAGGTCGTGGGCATCGTCGGCTACTACGTGGTGATGGTGATGGCGCTGCTGCTGGAGCGGCAGTCCGAGGAGATCGGCGTCTACCGCAGTCGAGGCGCGACCGGAAGCCAGTTGCTCGGCCTGAGCCTGGTGGAGGGCCTCGTGTTCGCCGTGCCCGCGGGCCTCGCTGCGCCGTGGCTCGCCTCCGGCATCGTCGCCGTCCTCGGGCGCACGCCCGGGTTCGCGGAGGTCACGGGCGGCGACCTGCTGCCGGCGCGCGCCACCCCGGAGGCGTACCTGCTGGGCGCCGCGGGCGCGACGCTCGCGCTCCTCGCGATCCTCGTGCCGGCGGCGTTCGCCGTGCGGCGCGGGATCATCGACGTGAAGCGCGAGGAGTCACGGCCGGCGACGCAGAGCGTCTTCCAGCGCTACTACCTGGACCTCGCCGTGGTCGCGTTCGCCGGCATCCTGCTCTGGCAACTCGAGCAGCGCGGCTCGGTCTTCGACCCCGACTCCGTGGGTGGCTGGTCGAGCGACCCGATGCTGATGCTCGCGCCGCTCGCGATCACCGCGGCGGTCGCCTCGATGATGCTGCGGCTGTATCCGCCGCTGGTCCGCCTCGGCGCGCGCTTGCTGATGCTCACTCGTGGCACGGCGGCGGCGATTGGCCTGCGCCGAACCGGGCGGGCGCCCGCCGCGTATGCGCGCGTCACGCTGCTGCTGATCATGGCGATCTCGGTCGGCGCGTTCGCCGCCTCCTACGGGCCGACGGTGGAGCGTTCGCTCAGTGACCGCGCGAACTTCGCGAGCGGCGTCGACCTCCGCGCTACGCTGTACGACGGGGCGCGGCCCGACCTCGCGGACCGCCTCGAGGAGGTGCTCGCGTGGGAGGGCGTGCGGGGCGGCACGCTGGTGCACCGAGGCGGCATGGTCACGTCGCAGTCCACGGCCGTGCAGTTGCTCGGCGTCGACCCCGCGTTCCTGGGCGAGCACCTGTGGTGGCGAGCGGACTTTGCCACGCAGCCGCTCGATGCGCTCCTTGGGGTGCTGCGCAGCAACGTCACCGCGGGCGCGGGGCCAGCCGTGCCTGACACGGCGGTCGCGGTCGAGGTGCAGGTCCGCACGCCGGACGCCGCGCGTAACTACGTGCGCGCGCGCTTCCGCGACGCGACCGGCGAGGTGTTCGACGCGCCGTTCGAGGGCGTGATCCTCCCGGGGGCGTGGAGCACGCTCCGCGTGGCGCTCCCCGTGGAGGCGCAACGTCCGCTCACCTTCGCGGGCTTCCTCGTGGGCGACCGGCTGGGGCAGAACCTCCGGAGCGAGGGGGCGATGGAGATCGACGCGCTCGCCGCGGTCGACCGCACGGGCGCGCGCACCATGCTCGAGGACTTCGAGACGGGCTTCCGGTGGACGCTCCTGAACCCGCTCTCCGTCACCGAGACGTTCGAGGTGGCGGCGTCCGGGGCAGCCTCCGGTCAGCGTGCCGCACGGTGGGCGTGGGCCTCTTCCACGGTGCCGCGCGTGCGGCTGCTTGCGCCGCTCGACCCGGCGGTGCCGCTCGCGGCGCTGATGGACGCCGGGGCGCTCTCCGCGTTCGGCGCAACGCCGGGAGGTGTCACGCTGTCCGCGCTCGGCGAGATCGCGATGCCGGTGCAGGTGCGCGGCACCTTCGACCTCTTCCCGACGACGGCGCCGCAGGGCGGCCTGGTGGTCGTGAACATCGCCGACCTGCGCTCGGCCGCGACGCTGGCGAACGTCCCTGACCTCCGCTATCCGACCGAGGTCTGGCTCGACCTGGACGACTCGCTCGGGCTGGCCGGGCAGCAGGCGATCGCTGCCCGGCTGGTCGCGAGCGACTCACCGGTACGGATCCGCACGAACCCGGAATTGCGCGCCGCGGCGGTGGAGGAGGCGACCTCCGACCCCACGCTGCAGGCCTCCGGCAGCGGCATCCTCTCGGTGGCGTTCGTCGCGGTGCTCGGCCTCAGCACGGTGGGGTTCGTCGTCACGCTCGTCCTCGGTGCGCGACAGCGGGCCGTGGAGTTCGCCGTCCTGCGCGCGCTCGGCGCGTCCAGGCCGCAGGTGCTGCGGGCGCTGGTGCTGGAGTGGGCCGTGGTGCTGCTGCTCGGCGCGGGGCTGGGCGCGGCGGCCGGCCGGCAGGTGGCAGGCGTGATGCTCGGCTTCCTCGGTGTGAACGAGCAGGGTGCCCCGGTGCTTCCGCCGTTCCTGATCGTCACCGACTGGCGCGCGCTCGGCGCCGGCATCGGCCTGCTCGCTGGCGTTGCCGCCGCGAGCCTCCTCGGCGCGTGGCTCGGCGCGATGCGGCGGCCCGCGAACATCGAACTCCGCCTGACGCGCTAGGGTGCGTCGCCCTGCTGCGAGCGCAGCGTCTCGCCGCGCGAGTCGCCCTCGTACAGGTCCGCCGGGACGCGCAGCGCCGCCTGCGGCGTGCCGTCCGAGGCGACCCGCAGCAGGACGATGTCGCCCGCCTGGAGCGGACGTGAGGCCTCCACGATGCGGAACAGCCGCAGCGGCTGCGTCAGGCTCACCTCGAACGTCCCGGCGCCTTCCACGACTGTGAGGGCGCGCTCCTGCACGTGCTCCACCGCGCCCACGCGCACGACCGCGCCGCCGAGGGCGGGGCGGCCCTCGAAGCCGGTGAAGCCGGCCGCGGAGCGGAGGGGAGTGGCGACGCCCGTGCCGGCGGCGTCCGCGCTGGCGAGGGTGAGTGTCTCCGTGCCCGGCCGGCTCGCGCGCTCGCCCAGCGCCGAGCCGGCGAGGCCGCCACCGGCGAGGGCGGCGAGCAGCCCCACCGCCGTCAGCCAGCCGCGCAGGCGGGCGCTCACGGGGCCGTCTCCATGGCGACGATGCCCGTGAGCACCTGGCCGAACTCCGTGCGGTCCACGCCCACGTTCACCGGCGTCCCGTCGGCATGCGCCTCGACGCGCTCGAGGTCCTCGAGCGGCAGTCCGGCGGGCAGGGTGACGGGGGCCGCCTCCACCTCCACGGTCAGGGCGTCGATGGCGACGCCGGCGCGGTAGCGCGGTGCGTCCGCCGCGCCCTCGGGCGCCTCGACGCGCAGGAGGAGGGTGTCGCGCGCTGGCTCATGCGAATAGACATAACCAGCGGCAAGGCCAGCGAGGAAGACGACGCCGAACAACGCCGCAGCCAGCAGGATGGCGCGACGTCGTTCAGGGTTCACGGGGCGGGGTCAGTCGCCGAGCAGGGTGTCGTAACCGAGCGCGCGGATCTCCTCCACGTACTCGGCCCGCCAGCCGGGGGCGGGAATGCGGCGCTTCCGGTCGCGGAACTCGCGGTGGTAGCGGAGGTACTCCTCCTCCAGGCGGCCGCGCCAGGTGGTCTCCTCCCGGAACACGTCCGGGTCGATGTCCTCCAGGTTGGCGTCCACCTCGTCGCCGGTGAGTTCGTAGTCGTCACGCCAGTACTCCGCGAGGTAGTCGAGCGACTCCTCCAGGTCCCGGCGGCAGTCCAGCATGTAGGTCTCGAGCGCGGTGATCGCGTCCACCGGCGAGCCGTGCAGGTTCTCCGCGCGCGCGCACTCCTCGCACAGTGCGATCAACTTGCGCGCGTCACACTCATCCCCGCGCGGGCAGTTCTGGTGCCGCGGGGCGAAGCGGTTGAGCGTGGCCTTTCGGGAGTAGCCGATCACGATCTCGTCGAAGTCCCGCCCGCAGCGCGGGCAGGTCATGACGTCCGTCAGGATCTTGTTGATCGTGTCTTCCCAGTTGATCTGCACTGCAGACCTCCCTCGCCATTCCTGATCGTACGCACGCCGATCCGGGTGTCAACGCGCGAGCGCGATGCCGCTACTCCAGGTCGCGCGCGTATCCGCCGGCCTGGCCGGGCATCTCCTCCACGTCCACCGCGATCCTCGTGAGGTTCGTGTGGCCGCCGGCGCTCAGCCGCTCAAGCACGCGCCCGGCGATGTACTCGGCGAGCAGTTCCGCGGTGGTGTTCTCGATCGGCAGTGCCACCACGTCGGAGGCGGGGAAGCGGTACGCGCGGTCACGGAAGCGGATGGACCAGCCGTCCGTGTCGCGCTCGACCTGGAGCAGGGGGGAGCGCTCCTGTAGCAGGAAGTGGTGGTCGAGTTCATCGCACACCTCGCGCACCGCGCGCTTCAGCACGCCGAAGTCGATCACCCAGCGGTCGTCCGTGAGCGCGCCGTCCACGCGGCAGCGCACGAGGTAGTTGTGGCCGTGCAGCGGCTCCAACTCGTCGCCCAGCGTGGCCATGTGCGCCGCGGCGAACTTCAGGCGCAGGCGCTCGACGGTGACGTGACGTTCGATGGCCATGGGGGGCTTCTCCATGAGGCGGACGGGCCGGGAAGCAACAGGGGCGGCCGTGGGGCCGCCCCTGTCAGCGTATCGGACTCGGCGGTCGCTACGCGGTGATGAGCATGCCGTTCAGGAGTTCCTCAACGGAGGCCTGGCCCACGCCGGCCTTCACCTTCGCCTGCGCGAGGCGCTCGTGGCTCGGGACGCTCTCGCCATCGCGGCGGTAGATCTGGCCGATCGGGATGCGCGAGCCGCGCACCAGGTTCAGCGCGGCGACCAGGTCGCCCGGGTCGTGCGAGTCCGGGATCGGGAAGGCCAGCGGCTCGATGCCCTGCTTCTCGTCACCCTTGAGCAGCGCGTACGTGTCGTTGTACGTGGTGCACGGCGACTGCACGTGGACGATGGAGAAGCCCGGGTACTCCATGGCCTCCTTGATGGCTGCGGCCAGGTCCTTCACGCGGGAGGACATCTGCGAGTTGATGTAGCCCACGCCCGCACCCAGGTAGAACAGGTACGGGTTCATCTTCTCGTCCAGCTTGCCGTAGCGCGTGGTGGAGGTCACGACCTCCACGTTCGTCGTCGGCGAGGCCTGGCCCTTGGTCAGGCCGTAGATGCCGTTGTCCATCACCACCACGGTGACGTCCAGGTTGCGGCGAGCCTGCGGGCCGATGTGCTCCGCGCCGATCGAGAGGAAGTCGCCGTCGCCGGAGACCACCAGCACGTTCAAGTCCGGGCGGCCGGACTTGATGCCGTACGCGACCGGGAGCGTGCGGCCGTGGATGCCGTGGATGCCGAAGGGCTGCGGGCCCTCCTGCAGGTGCACGAGGTTACCGGAGCAGCCGATGCCGGCCACGATCACGGTCTTCTCGATGGACTCGCCACGCTCGGCCGTGCGCTGCGCCAGCGCCTGCTCGATGGCGACCTTCACGCCGAAGTCGCCGCAGCCGGGGCACCACTTGAAGTCGTAGAGCGGGTTTCGCTTGCTCATCAGAGGTTCCTTACTGGCCCTGGACCCGGCGGCTGATCTCAGCCTTCAGGTCGGACACCTTGAACGGGAGACCGGTGTACTGCGTGATCGCCTCGGCGTTCACGCCCAGCGAGCGGAGGTGGCCGGCGAGCTGGCCCATGTAGTTCAGCTCCGGGACGAGCACCTTCTTCTTCGTCTTCAGCTCAGCCAGCAGCCCCGGCGGGAGCGGGTTCAGGAACATGGTGTAGTACCAGCCCACGTTCACGCCCTCGGCCTGCAGCTGCTCCCAGGCCGCGCGCGCGGAGCCCTTCGAGCCACCCCACGGGAGGACGGCCACGTCCGCGCCGGTGTGCTCCGCCTCGAAGGTGCCGTCGTTCAGCACCTCCAGCTTGCGGAAGCGGCGGTTGGTCATGGTGACGTGGATGTCGGGCAGGTGGGTGGTGTCGCCCTGCTCGTCGTGCTCGGAGCCGTTCGCCACGTAGGCGCCGGGGCCGCCCGGCACCGGGAACGGCGAGACGCCGTCGCCGGCGTAGCGCCGGTTCTGCATCGCGCCGCCCGAGACGACGCGGGACTCCACCTTCACCTTGGAGAGGTCCGGCATCGGGATGTCCTGAGCGCGCTCCGCGATGGAGGCCTCCGACAGCACGATGACCGGGCCCTGGTACCGCTCCGACCAGTTCAGCGCGGCGATGGAGGCCCAGAACGCCTCCTCCGTGTTGCCGGGGGCGATCACGGGGACGCTCATGTCACCGTGGCCGGGGTTCATCGCCATGATGAAGTCGGACTGCTCGGTCTTGGTCGGCAGACCGGTGGCGGGGCCACCGCGCTGCACGTCCACGATGACCAGCGGGATTTCCGCCATCCACGCCAGGCCAAGGCCCTCGCCCATCAGGGAGAGGCCCGGGCCGGCGGTGGAGGTCATCGTCTTGCGGCCGGCGAAGCCGGAGCCCACCAGCGAGGCGATCGCCTCGATCTCAGAAGACGCCTGGCCGACGAACTTGTCGGGCCCGGTGAGGTACTGCTCCATATAGACGAGCATGGTGGTGGCCGGCGAGATCGGGTAGCCGATGAACGACTCCACGCCGCCCGCCATCGCGCCGAGCGCGGAGGCCTCGTAGCCACGGATCATGATGCGCGGGATCGCGTGCGTCGGTGCCGGCTCCAGGTCCTCGAGCGCGAGGCCGGCCTTCTTGGCCTCCTCCACGCCCATGCGGAGCGCGTTGATGTTGCCCTGGATGATCGCAGCGTCGCTCGCGCGGCCGCGGCTCCAGCGCTTGTGGATGAACGCCTCCAGCGCCTCCACGGAGACGCCGGCCGCCTGCGCGACGGCCCCGATCATGATGATGGTGGAGGCCAGCGGGTTGCCGGCCTCGCGCGCCATGCGGTCCGCGGCGATGCCGATCGCGCGGGAGTTGTCCGCGATCTCGAACTCCTCGGAGTTGTAGACCACGAGGCCGCCCTCGCGGAGGTCCGCGAGGTTCGTGTCGTATGCGTACTGGTTCTGGCAGACCAGGACGTCCAGGTAGTCACCCGGCGTCAGGATCGGCTCGCTGGAGATGCGCGCCTGGCCCCACGCCGGACCGCCCTTGATCTGGGACGGGAACGTGGAGAACGTCAGGACGTGGTAGCCGCCCTGCGCGGCCGCCTGCGCCATCAGTTCGGCGCCACCGACCACACCCTGTCCGCCTTCGCCTGCGAAGCGGACCACCAAGTTTTTGCTCATGACCGACCTGTTTCCCCGAGTAACCCCGCCGTCACGCCTGGTGGATCACACGCAGACACACGGAAAGGGAGCGGCCATGACGGTCCTGCTCCCTGTCACCATGAGCCTGCTGCCCCTCGCCCACCTCCTGGGAGGTAAGCCCCCGCGGCCCGATTCCCGGACCACGACCATCATTATCGACCCCAACCGCCGGTAGGCTCAACGCTCCCGGGGCCGGGCCGCGCGGAATCATACACCCCACCTCCGGCGCGCCGTCGAGGGCGCGCCAGCGGGCCGTTCACCGTACAATCATCATTCACCCTCCAGCGCCCGGGGAAGGGGTCGGGGATGGTCAAGACATACGTCCTCATCGTCACCGTCCCGGGCGACACCCACCGTGTCGCCGTCGCCGTGCGGGAGATGGAATACGTCACCGAGGTGCACGAGGTGATGGGCCCCTACGACATCGTCGCGGTGATCGAGACCGAGAACCTCCAGCAGATCCCCGGCATCCTGGCGGACCGGATCCGCACACTGGACGGCATCCAGTCCACGACCTCGCTGGTGGTCTTCCCCGGCCTCTAACGCGACCCCGCACGCGTCGGGCCGCCGTGCCCGCCCACGGGCGCGGAGGGCACCGAGCGCAACTCCGGCGACACGGCGTACAGCGCCGCCGCGAACAACGTCACCGACAGCCCGCCGAGCGCCACCATCGCCTGCGTGCCGATGAACTCGGCGCCGCCGCCCACGGCGAAGGCGCCCACCGGCGTGAGGAAGTAGGTCATCGACCACACGCCCATGACGCGGCCGCGCAGCTCGTCCGGCACGAGGATCTGCAGCGTCGTCATGCCCAGGTTGAGGTAGATCGACGCGACGAACCCGGCGGCGAAGGTGAGTACGAGCGACAGCGCGAAGATCGTGCTCGTCGCGAACGCGGCCACCAGCAGGCCCGACAGCGCGGCCGACCCCAGCATCATCTGGCCGCGGTACGGCGTCTGTCCGAAGCGCACCACCGCGAGCGTGCCCAGCAGCGCACCGGTGCCGCCCGCGCCGCCGAGGATGCCGAACCCCGTCGACCCGACGCCGAGGATCTCCTTCGCGAAGACCGGCATCAGGTAGAGGTACGAACTCCCGAACATCGACGAGAAGAAGGACAGACCGACGACCGCGAGGAAGATGCGGTTGCCCGCGACGTACTTCAACCCGCCGAGCAGACTCCGGTCCACGCCGTGCTGCGCAGCGGGCATCGGCGCGATCTTCAGCGTGAGGATCAGCACGACCGACAGCGCGAACGCGACCGCCGCGGCGAGGAACGCCTCGCCCACGCCCATCACGGCGATCAGCACGCCCGCGAGGCCCGGCGCGATGATCCGCGTGCCGTTCCAGATCGCGCTCATCAGCGCCACGGCGCTCGTGATCGCGCGCATCTCGATCAGCCTCGGGAGGATCGCGTTCTGCGCCGGGTTGCCGAGCGCGGAGAGGCAGCCCGTCACCCCAGCCCAGACGATCACGTAGCCGATGCTCGCGTGGCCGGTCATGATCAGCAGCGCCAGCACCAGGTAGTTGACCGTGAGCATCGCCTGGCTCGCGAGCAGCAGCCGTCGATGCTCCACCCGGTCGGCGAGCGCGCCGGCGGGCACGCTCAGCAGGATCGTCGGGATCGCCTGCGCGAACCCGACCGCACCGAGCCAGAACGCGGACCGCTCCAGCACGTCCACGACGAGCCAGCCCACGGCGAAGATGTGGAACTGCATCCCCATGACCCGCACGAGGGACGCGAACCAGAACCGGCGGTAGTTGGGATAGGACAGGGCGCCCCAACGTCCGACGGGCGGCGAGCTGTCGGCTTCCGCACCTCGCGCGGCCCATGCCATCGGTTGCCTCAGGCTTCCCGGTGCGCGGTCAGGAACGCGGAGGCCACGGTCAGCCATTCGTGTTCCATGTCGAAGTACGTGGAGTGCCCGGCCTTCTCCAGCGTGACGGAGCGTGCGCCGGGGATCTGCATGTCCATGTCCTGCAGCGTCTGCGCGCTGAGGACCTGTGACCGTCCGCCACGGATGATCAGCAGCGGCCGCGTGATCGTGCGTGCCTCGTCCCAGAGGTCCTTCGGCCGCCAGTGCATGACCGCGTTCGGGTCATGCTTCGGCTGCCAGCCGCCGGGCACCTCGCGCAGTTGCGACTCGGCCGCCAGCGCGTGTCCCCACTCCGGTGTGAACGGGTTGGTCTCCCGCCGCGGCGCGATCCACTCCTCGATGCTCGCGAAGGTGCGGTGCTGGCCGCCCGGGAACTGCTCGGAGTAGTCGACGTCGCCCGCGTCGTAGGACGGCGGGATGTCGTTCGCGATGGCGCAGAGGATGCGTTCCGGGTGGCGCGCCGTGTAGGCGATCGTGTGGTGCCCGCCCATCGACTGGCCGATGAGGATGAAGCGCCCCAGCCCGAGGTGGTCGACGAACTGTTCAAGGTCGGACAGGTACGCGTCCGTGCCGTAGCCGTCCGCATCCGCCCAGCCGGAGTCGCCGTGCCCGCGCTGGTCCAGGCCGACGACGCGGTACTCCGGCGCCAGGTGCTCCGCGATGCGCCGCATCGCCCCCCACGCGGAGGTCAGGCCGTGCAGGAACACCACGTCGGTCGCTCCGGGGCGGGGCGAACCGTAATCAACATAATGCAACGACCGGCCGTTGACCGTGACCGTGCCGTCCTGAGGCTTCGTCGCCGTCGCCATGCCCGCTCCCTCCATCGTGGCGCGCGACGATGTTGTCGCGCCCCCTCGGGCGGCCCGCAATCTATCAGGAAAGCATCCACGGAGCGCGGGTCAGCGGGGGAACCGGAGCCCGGGAGGGGTATCCTGCGAGTCCGCCCAGGCGGGCGAGTCGGAAGCACACAGACGAAACAGAAGGGACGGCCTTCGATGGCAGTCACGTTCGAGGCTGGCGACCGCGCGCCGGCGTTCTCGCTGAAGGACCAGGACGGCAAGGTCCACGACCTGAAGGACTACGCCGGCCAGACGGTGGTGCTGTACTTCTACCCGAAGGACGACACGCCGGGCTGCACCAAGGAGGCGTGCTCCTTCCGCGACCACCACGACGCCATCCAGGAGGCCGGCGCGGTAGTGCTCGGCGTCTCCACGGACGACGCAGCCTCCCACCAGGCGTTCCGCCAGAAGTACGAGCTGCCGTTCCCGTTGCTGGTGGACGAGGGCGCGAAGGTGGCCAGCGCGTACGGCGCGTGGGGCGAGAAGGTCCTGTACGGCAAGACCGTCATCGGCATGATCCGGTCGACCTTCGTCATCGGCCCGGACGGCACCTTCAAGAAGGTGTGGAAGCAGGTGCAGGCCGAGGGCCACGCGGAGCACGTCCTGAAGGCACTGTAGGACGGCCTCACCGCCCGGCAGACCGTTGGAGTGTCAGTTAGGTATGGAGTCTGGTCGAGTACACTGCCGACCACCGGACATAACCGTACCGTCATAGATTCGACTGACGTGTCGATTAGCCAGCGGTCATGACCTCTGTGATGGCCAGCGATCGCGATCTGACGAGGGGGCGCTCACCCCCTCGTCAGGCCGCGATCCGCTCCACGGCGTCGGTCACGACTCGGCCGTTGCAGGCCGAGCAGCGGAGGCCTCGGTCCGTCCGCACGGCGGAGGCGCGGGCGGTGCCGGCCGCGGCCGGCACCAGGTGCAGGTCGCGCTCGCCGTGGGCCTCCGGGTGCGACTCGAAGTCGCCGAGGTAGCGCCCGCACGAGAAGCAGCGCAGCTCGCCGCGGTAGGTGAGAGCTCGGGTCATCGGGTTCTCCATTCCCATACCCGGATGGGGTATCGCGCGGACAGAGTACCCCGGAGGGGTATGCGTCGCAAGTCCTCCAGTGAGGTCCGGCGACCCGGACCGCTGTGAGCCATTCGGTGCGGTGCGCCATGCGAGCGTGTGACGCACTGGGCCCAGGGGTTGCGGTCGGAAGGGGCCGGGTGGGCTCGTCTGCCGCTGGCCGGCTCCGCCGGAGCGCTCGTGGGCGGCGAGGGCGGAGGTGTGTCGGGGCCGCTGACGGTATGCCAGGCATGGCTCGCAGAACTTCGCACTATCTCTGAGAGGTCGTGTGCGAAGTGGATAACTGTTGGGGGAGGCCGGGCGGCGGCGGGGCGGCGGGGTGATTGACTGCGCGCTGAGGGGTGGATGAACGCCCGGAGTCTAGCAGATCGTCTGCTAGGACGGGATGTGCTGGCGGATCGCGTTCAGGCCGAGCGCCCCGGTAACGGTGCGCGCGACCATGAACCCGACGCCGGCGAGAAGGGTCACCATGACCAGGTTGGTCACCGAGAGCTTCACGCTCGCCATTGTGGGCCGTC
Source organism: Chloroflexota bacterium (assembly GCA_045863195.1). Classification (GTDB taxonomy): domain Bacteria; phylum Chloroflexota; class Dehalococcoidia; order UBA2979; family UBA2979; genus W-Chloroflexi-9. The sequence goes on along the minus strand of BTUI01000001.1, from coordinate 351,315 downwards.
CTTTCGTTCGATAATCCACATTATGCGGCACGGCGCAAGGGCTTGAACAGTTGGACCGTTCCGCCCCCGCGGTCTACCCAGATGTAAGAGTACGGCGCGAGGTCGCGCACCTCGGCAAGCGCCGCGTGGCCGTCCCGCGCCAGGCGGTCCACGTCCGAGCCGCCGTAGGCCTTGAACGCCACCAGGTGCACCGCTTCCGTGAGGAACACGAGCGGGATGCGGTGGACGCGCTGCGTGATGCCGACAAAACCGACGCCGCGCGAGCGGCCCATCGTGAGGATGCGGTTCAGGTAGTAGGGCGGGGCGGAGTCCACCACGCCCATCGCATCGTCCAGGACCAGGAGCGTGTTGCCGAGCGCGAACACGGCGGCCGCCACGGCGTCCAGTTGGTCCGTGTCCGACAGGCCGGGGAGGTCCGCGAGTTGGACGGTGAGATGGGGCCAGTTGCCCAGGTGTTCCGCGAGCCGCGCGCCGCGGGCCTCCGGCGTGTCGCCGGCGTAGAGGAAGTCCGTGGCGTACACCACCGGCCAGCCGGGGGCGTTGTCGCGCTTCACGTCCACCCACACGGCGCGCGCGGCCTCCCGCACGAGTTGCACGGCAAAGGTGGTCTTACCGGAGCCGGAGGCGCCGGAGATCAGCACGCGCTCCGCCTCGCGGCCGGTCAGGATCACGTCGATCGTCACGCGGCACGCTCCAGGGTGTCGCGGGCCTGCGCGTAGTCCGCGGCCGTGAGGTCCAGTTGCACGGCGGCACGCGCGACCATCAGCCGCACGCCCGCGAGGCGCGACGGGTCCGCGTCCACCAGTGCGATCGCCTGGTGGAGTTTCTTGCGGATGAACGGCCGCGCGGCCAGGAGCATGGTGGACTCGCTCCAGTTGATCCGGTCGTCCAGGTCGTCCATGAAGGAGCGGAGCGCGCGGCCTTCGCGCGTGGTGGGCTGGTAGTCGGGCACGGGTCTATCCCCCTCGATTCAGGCGCGCGGCCAGCGAGACGGGCATCCCGTCCGGGTCGCGTTCTTCCATGCCGGCGGTGGCGAGCGCCGCCGGGTCCAGTTCGTCCGCGGAGGTGTCGCGCGCGGCCGTGCCGGACGGTTCGGGGCGCGCAGCGGCGCGCTCGCGGATGCCGGCGTCCGCGCGCTCGCGCGCGATCTGCCGGTCGAGTATCACGCGCGGCCCCACGGCGAAGCCGATGGCCATGATGAGCCGGAGACGGTTTCCGCCCACAGCATCAGCAGCGCCCACGAGAAACGGCGCGCGCTCCGCGAGGCCGCGCAGTTCCTCCGCGAGCGGTTCCGCGATGTTCTCCGCCTCGCCGTCCTGGAGGTGCCAGTGGTCACCGCGGCGGACCGCGACGGCATCGAACAGCGCGGAGACGCCGCCCGCGATCACGTCCGGCGAGATGAGCGCGCCGAGGGCGTCCGCCGCCTCGTCCGCGCCCTCGCCCTCCACGCCCGCGGGCGCAGCGCGGCCGCCGTTGGGCGTGGAGGGGTCAGGGTGCGCGGGGAGCGGGGCCACGTCCGCCGGCGGCGCGTTGACGGCGCGGATGGTGCGCTCCGCGTCCGCCTCCGCCGCCGGCGGCGTGGGGGTGTTGGTGTCGGGTGCGGGGGCCGTGGTGCGCGCTGGCATGGGCGGCCTCCTACAGCGCGATCAGCGCGGCGAGCGCGAGCGCCGCGCCGGCGGCGACCAGCGGGTGAGCCTGCACCCAGCCGGCCCCTTGCTCCGCGAGCCGCTGGACCTGCGGGCCGTCCATGAACGGCACCACGCCGGCGAACGCGACGGGCACGGCGTCCGGGGCCTCGCCCTCCAGCGTGCGCCAGAGATCCACGATGCGCTCGATCGCGCGCTCCGCCTGGACGCGCGGCGTGCCGTGCGCCATGACGGTGGGGTCCGCAGGGTGGCCGGAGAGCGCGGCCGTGCGGCGCACGCGCTCCGCGCCGGTGAGGTGCGTGGTGGCCTGCCAGGCGCGCGCGATGTGCGGCACGCCCACGGCGAGGTTGCGGTCCGGGTCCTGCCGTTCCGCCACGCTCATGCCGGCCCCCTGGCCGAAGTCGTAGAGTTGCAGGAGGCCCACCGAGTAGCCGCCGCGGGTGGCGGCCGCCTCGTGCGCGATCACGTCCGCGCGGCCGGCGGACTCCGCCAGGACGATCGCGCGGACCACGTTGCGCGGCACGGCGTGAGCGTCCGCGGCGGCGTCCACCTTGCGCGCGAGTCCCTCGTCTACGCGGACGCCCGCCCAGGTGATGGTCGGCATGTTGATCCTCCGTCCCTGGCCTACGCGCGGCCAGTGTAGCAGCACATATGTTCTCGCGGGGGCTACCGCCCGACGATCCGGCGGAGCGCCCCCCCGATCCTCGCGAGGTCGCCGCGCGGGGTGGGGCGCTCCGGCCGCGCCGGGGGCGTCTCCGCCGGCGCGGGTGTCGGGTCCGGCACGTCCGCGGACGGGGGCGGCGCGGGTGCCGGCACGCCCTCGATCCTCGGCACGGCTGCGCCCGGTACGGGGCCGCCCCTGGGCCGCGTGGCGGCCGCGGGAGCGGAGGCGCGGCGGGATCGCCGCACCTCCACGGACTTCCGGCCGCCGGCGCGTTGCGCCTCCGTGCCTTCCGTCCGCATCTTCTCCAGCGCCTTCTCCCGCGCGGCCGCCAGGGCGCGCGCCTGGGCGGGCGTGAGCGTCCGTTTCGGCATGGGGCTAGGCCTTCGCCTCGCGCGCCGCCTCCGCGGCCTCACGCATGGCGGCCACCAGCGCGACACGCGCGCCGGGGCGGGCGTCCTCGTAGCGGTCCTCCATGCGCGCGCGCAGGCGCTCACCGTCGCGGACCGGCGCGGCGTCGTGCGGGATGGCCCACCCCTCCCCCTGCCCGAGCGTCGCCCAGGCGGTGACCTTCTGCGGCGGCCCGTACTTGTCGGTGAGGTAGGCGTGCCAGGCCGGCACGTCCCCGAAGTTGCACAGGCAGTCCTCCGCGGGGACGTTCACCCACGCGGCCGCGCCGCCGTCGTCGTACATGAATCCGTCGTACCAGGGGAGCGCCACGGCGGTCGCGCCGTCCAGGGTGAGCGTGGTCGGGAGTTTGATGCGGTGCACGAGGTCCATCGGTCGGTGTCCCTTCCCAGGGGTCTAGAAGTCGAACAGGGTGAGGCGGGCCACGCCGCGGAGGATCGTGGTGCCGTCCGCTTTCAGGTCGAACGAGCGGCAGTCCACCACCGTCCCCGGCGGGAGGTAGCCCACCGGCCCCATCGTCAGCGCCGCGCGTTCCCCCACGGTGGTGCCGGCGACAAGGTCGGCCTGGAGGAAGGTGGTGGTGGCGATGCGGATGCGGATCGCGGCCCAGCCGGCGGCGGCCGCCGCGGTCTGCTGGATCGCGCTCACGAACGCGGACTCGAACAGCGCTTTCTTCCCCACCGGCACGGTGTAGGTCCAGCGCTCCGTGTCCGCGTGCACGGCCGTGGAGGCGTTCGCGTAGGTGGACTGTTGCGTGGTGGCGGCGCGGTCGTAGTAGGGCGGGCGCCCGCCCACGTCTGGCAGCGGCGTGGTGATGGTCGCGCCGGGGAGCGTGGTGACCTTGCTCGCGGCCAGCGCGCCGCCAGCCGCGCCGGCCACGCGGCCGCGATACCAGAACGTCACGGGGACGGCGGCCTGGCGCAAGTTGCGGATGGTGACCTGGACGCCCTTCGCGCCCTCGCCCACCACGCGGAGGTCCGCCTGGAGGTTCGGCGGCAGCGGCACGCGGAGGCTGGAGGCGTCCAGGCCGTCCATCGTGATCGTGAGGTCGGTGGGGAGGCACCCCTGGGCCATGATGCGCTCGATGATGATGCGCTCCCCACCCTCGCCGCCGGTGTCCGGCACGAGCGCGATCAGGCGCGCGGTGTCGAGCGTGGTAGAGGCGGCCGCAGGCACCGTCACCGTCACGCTGGAGAGTTCCGGGGCCACGCGCGTGGGGTAGGCCGCGGCCGGTTCGCCGCCGTGTCGGTTCATTTCGCCAGTCCTTTCAGCACGTCCGGCCAGTTCCGGCCGAACAGGTTGGTGAGCGTGTCGCGCGCCGCGAGCGCGCGATCGTCCATGAGGTTGATGCGCGGGTCCCAGCCGCCCGCGTGCTGGGGCTTGTGCGCGTTGCCGAGTTCCGCGAGGCCGCGGTAGTAGGCCTCGATCGCCGCCGGGGCCGCGGTGGAGGGCGGGGCCTGGCGCACGCCCAGCGGGGCGTTGCAGTCCGCGCACGTCACCAGCACCGGCGTATAGCCCGGCAGCAGCAGCGTGAGGCCGGCCGCCTGCCACCACGCCATCCGGTCACCCTTGACCGGGGTCACGCGACACCGCCGAGCGCGGGCGCAGGGGGCACCACGGACGGGGCCGGGGGGTTGGCGACGGTGGCGCGCAGGCGCGCGGTGAGCGCATCGATCGCGTCGTGCGCGTGCACCGCCTCGTCGGCGCGGCCGCGCTTGTAGCCGGCGGCGTAGCCCTCGCCCCAGCGGTCCGGCTGGTAGACGGGCGCGAGGCCGGAGAACGTCGCCACCGTGATCTGACCGGCGGCGCGCGCCGCGGCCAGGTGGCGGCCGGGGCACGCGGTGGCCTGCGGGCGCTTGACGCCGGCGGCGTCCACCGTGGGGGTCAGGCCGTGTTCGTGGAGCGGCAGCACCGTCCCGCGGCGGATGTATTGCAGGTCCGTGAGGATCGCCCGGATCGCGGTGATGGTGCCGCGCGGCACCGCGTCCGCCTCGAAGTTGCCGAACGCGCAGATGCCCTTCGCCACCACGTTCCAGCGCTCGCGCGTGGTCGGTTCGCGGCCGGTGGTGTGCGCGCGGTGCGTGCCGTACTTGCCCACCGCCCAGGCGCGGCCGGAGGGGAACGCCAGGTAGTGGTAGCCGGGGCCGATGCCGAAGCGCGCGCGGTGGTCCTGCGCGAGCGCGACGATCTGCCCCCACTCCTCCGCCGGCGTGGCCTTCTCCGTGAGCCGGGGGCCGTACCAGCCGGCGGTGTGGTGCAGCACGTCCGCGACCGGCGCCGGGGCCTTCGCGGGGATCGTCCAGGCGGCCGCGCCGCCGTTCATGTAGGTGGCGTTGTTGAACAGGTTGGTGGCGTCGATCACGCCGTGGTCGCTCACCACCAGCTGGATCGGTTTGCCCTGATACGTGAAGTCGATCGTGCCCATCATGCTCCCGTTTCGCCCCCGCCCCGGTTGCTTGGTGCCGCCGCGCCCCCGTTACCGCACGGCGCGCGGGTTCCTGGTGTCCGCGGGGAACAACGCCCACGGGACGCGGTTGGATGGCACCTCGAACGCCCGCGCGTGCGCCTCGTGAAACGGATCCCCGTTCACGTCCGGCGCGCGGTTGTTCAGGTGCCAGAGTTCATGGCGGAGCATCCGCACCAGCGCCGGGCGGTTGCTCGCGTACCAGCGCCAGAGCGCGACGATCGTGTGGTCCGCCGCGAACGGGTACAGGTGTTGCGCGTTCCCCGGCGCGGCCTCGAAGTCGCGGTGTCGCGCGAGCGCGGCCGCGCCGTCCCACGTCCAGGAGGCCGGGCGCTCCCCGAGCGCGAGGATGCGCGTGCGGAGGATCGCCGCGAGCGGGATGTCCGCGCCGAGGTGCGCGGGCCGGAGGCCGTGCAGCGGGAGCCACACGGCCAGCGGCAGCGCCGGCGGTTGCTTCTCGCGCACCGCGACCGTGGCGGGCCGCGCCGGCGAGGTCACGCGAGCGCCCTCGTGCGCTCCGCGATCAGGTCGGGGAGCCGCGCCATCACCTCGGCGGCGGCGTCCAGGTGCGCGCCCGCGTCCGCCACGGCCGCGCGGATCGTGTCGTCCGCGCCGGGCCAGTCGCGCAGGCTGCGGAGGTGTTCGCCCGTCTCCGCCAGCCGCATGTTGGCGAGGATGATCGCGGTGGTCGGTTCCGGCCCGACAACGTTGCGAAGTGGCATGTCCGTGGTCCCTTCCTGCGCGCAGACGTGCGCGCGTCCGTCCAGGTCAAAGCGCTGGCCGGCGCGGTCGCGGTAGCCGGTCGCGTGGCAGCACGAGAGTTCCGAGAGCACGGGATCGCCCAGCGCCGCGCCGCGTTGCGAGACGGCGCGGGCGATCCGGTCGCCCGCCTCGCGCAGCCGCCGCGCCGTGGGGTTGGTGTTCGCGCGCGTCATCGCGGGGACGGTCCCCAGCACGTGACGCGGCGGACGTCGGCGTGCACACGTTCGCCGCGGAGCGGGCGGTTACAGCACGGGAGCACCGCCCCGAATCGATCGCCGGCCCTCGGCATCATGTGGACGGGACCGCGGCCCTCCATGATGTCCACCCTGAGCGCGGACGCGATCTGTGAGAGGCGCGTCGACTCCGCCATCCAGTAGTCCGCGTCCATGGCCTGACGCGCCTGAGCAGCGCGGGCGCGGCGCACCTCGCGGCGGAGGACGGCCACCTCCACGAACGTCGCGGCCAGGATGCCGCAGAGCACCCCCACCGCCGGATCGCCGGCGGCCGCCGCGGCGATGCCGGCCAGGAACACCACCACCGCGCACGCCACCGGCACGCGCGGGAGCGGGTCAGCGGCCGCGAAGCCGCGCCGGAAGCCCCGGAGGAAGTCCTGGATCGTGCCCATGCTCACAGTCCCGTCCCGCGGCCACGGGCCGCGCCGTGCAGCGCCTCGCGGGCCGCGTTGCCGCGGCGGTGGAGGCGTCGCCAGTTGTCGATCGACTCGGGGCGCGTCATGCCCTCCGTCGCGTAGTGGTTGCGGGCGCACGCCACGTCCGCGCAGAGCGGTTCGCCGCAGACGAGGCGGCCCCCGGCGGCCGGAAACGCCACGTGGGTGCAGCGCCGGACGGCCGGGCGTCCGCACGTCCCGCCCTCCGGCAGCGGGGCCACGCACGCCACCGCCGCGCTCACGAGGCACCTCGCACGCGGCGGACGTGCTTCTGGACGGCGCGCAGGCCCACGTCGCACCCGTCCAGTTGGAGCCGGAGCGCGATGTCCGGCGCGGGGAGGCCAGCGGCCACCAGCGGGGCGATGCGCTCGCGCAGGGGTGCGGCGGGCTCCGGCCGGCGCGCGGTGATGCCCAGCGCGCGGAGGTCCTGCCAGACGATCTCGCGGGTGACGCCCATGCCTGCGGCGTCCAGGCGAGCCATGATCTCGGCCACGGTCAGGCCGGCCGCCGCGTGCTCGCGGACGGCCGCGCGCCGCCGGTCGCGCCGTGCGTGGCGACCGGCAATCTCCCGCCTCCGGCCGGCGTCCGTGAAGGGCGTCACGCGGCCACCTCCGCCCCGCGCGCGCGGCGCTGGCGGATGCCCTCGCGGGTGCCGTCCGTGTCGCCGGTGAAGTCCCGCGCGTAGCGCTGGTAGACGTTCCAGAACCGCCGCGAGAGCGAATCGGTCGCGGGGTCGGCCGGGAGCGGGCGCGACGGCACCAGGCGCGTCCAGTACGCCTCGAACGTCTCGCCGGGGACCGGGGCCAGTTCGTCGCGGACCTCGCCGCGGGAGTAGCCCCAGTCCACGTTGGCGTCGTAGGGGTTGTTCCCTCGCCGCGGAGAGCGCTCCCCGGCGGCCGCGCCGGCCGCCGGCGGCGCGATCCCGCGCTCCAACGCCGCGTCCAGCCACTTCACGGACTTCACGGGCCGCCCTCGCGCGGCGGCGGCCAACGCCTGGGCCGTCGCGATCGGGAGGTCCGCGTGCTCACGCACCCACCGCCGGAGTTCCCAGGCCGGCACGTCCGGCAGAGCCTCCGTCAGGTCCGCGAACAACAGGCCTGCATGTCCAGTCAGCGGCGCAGAGAGAATCTCTCTCTCTTCCCCGTCTTCTGATCCCGTCTCACCAGAGGATGTATGACCGGACACGGATGTCCGTTCTTGAGTGGACATCCGTGTCACGTCCTGAGTGGACATATGTGTCCGGTCAGGTTGGACGCCGGTGTCCACGGCGGAGGTCTGCCGGCGCGTCCGCGTGGAGGCCTCCCGCGAGGCTTCCGCCGAGGGTTCCCCGAGGCCTTCCGAGGCCTGCGAGGAAGCCTGCGGCGCGTCCATCCAGGGGTGCGCGAGGAAGCGGTAGAGGTTCGGTTGCCCCAGGCCTCGGCGCACGCTTTCGACCAGCCCGGCGGCCACCAGATCGGCCACGTAGCGGGCCGCCTGGCGCGTGCTCACGCCCAGGTCCGCGGCCAGCGTCTCCGCGGTGGGGGAGGCCTCGCCGGTGTCCCGGTCCGCGTGCCGGGCGAGCACCGCATAGGCGAGCTTTGCCCCCTGGTCCACCTCCGGGCGCTCCAGGAGCCACCACGGCACGAACGCCCCGGTGAACATCCGGTAGGGGTTGATCACCTCCGCGACGGCGCTCACGAGGCCCCCGCCGAGTCCAGCGGGAGTCGCGGGGTGACCTTCCGGCGGGTGAGCCGCTTCCGGCATTCGGGGCAGTCGTCCGGCGTCTCGGGCGAATCGGCGTCCCCCTGCTGCTCACCCAGGTACAGCCACTTCCGGCAGAGCGAGTGCCCGTCCACGAAGTAGTGAGCCTTGCGCGCGAGGAACGGGAAGCCCCACCCCTCTACCTCTGAGAGCATGCTGCTCACGCGGCCACCTCCGTCCCGCGCGCCGCGGCGCGGTCGCGCTGGTAGGCGGCCAGGGCGGCGAAGCCGGCGGCCACCTCCTGCAGTTCCGCGGGGCCGATCTGGATGCGGTGGACGCCCTGCGTGAGCACCGCGCCGCCCCCGCCCGTGTACGAGGCCTGGAGCGTCAGTGGAGGCGTGGGAGCCGGCACGTTGACCTTCACCGTGAGCATCACGCCGCCTCCCCGAAGCCCTGCAGCGGCCGCGAGGCGGCCGGGTGGGCCGACGCGCCGTCCGTGGGGCCGTGCGGGCCGTCCTGGAGGCCGGGGATGCCCTGCGGGAACGCCTGGCGCACCGCCTCCAGCGGGTCCGCGTTGCGGGTGAGCATCAGCACCAGCACCGTCACGCCCTCGCCGCGGGCGACCACCAGCCAGCCGCGGGCCTCGAGTTCTTCCCGGAGGGCCAGCGGGTGGCCTTCCTCCCAGGCCAGGCGGCCGTGCACCTCCGCCTCCCAGGGCGTGCCGGAGGCCAGGCGCGCCCACAGGCGCACCGCCTCCGCGCTCACGTGCGGGTCCGTGGCCAGGGCCACGGGCATCAGCACCGCCCGTGTCGTCCCCGGCCGGGAACCCATCAGGACCGTCGTTGTGTTCATGCAAGCCTCCGCGCAGACTTCCCCCGCCCGCGTGTTGGTGCGCCGGGCCGCCCCGTTGCCGGGGGCCGGTGCCTGGGAGCCTCAACGGGCCGGGGGGAATCACGCCGGAGAGAGTTGGCGCGGCCGGTCCCGTCGAGACGCCCAGGCATCGGCGGACGCGGGAGGGTGGAGAGGCCCCCGCGTCCGCCGGCCCAGGAGGGCCTACCGCTTGCGGCTGGAGCGCTTGCGCGCCTTCTTGCCGCTGCCGGTCTTCAGGAAGCGCCCGGTTGCCTTCGAGCGCGGCGGCGTCTTCTTCGCCATGTGAGTCCGTCCCTTCATCCGTCCGCCCGGCGCGCGCCGGGCGGCGTGCGTCACGTGTCGGTTAGGCGGCCACGAAGGACTTGGCGCGAGCCGCCTCGAACGTCCAGGCGAGGGCGCCGTGGAGCTTGCCGGCGGTGAACGCCTCCACCGCGATCACGGCCGTCACCTGGCGGTCCGCCGTCAGGAGCACCGTGTCCTTCGTCCCGTTCGGGAGCAGGACGGGCGTGGCCGCGTCAAACGTGGTGCCGGTGGAGATCGCGGTGGCGGCCAGCAGATCCGCGGCGGCCTCGATACCGAGGCTGAGGGTGCCGGCGTCCGTGGCGCTGGTGGCGGTGGTGTCCACCTTGTACCAGCCGCCCGATCACCTTCGCGCCCTTCGGAATCTTCCGGCTGAGGCTGTAGGTCCCCAGCGCGCCGCCGGCCACCGCGAAGTCGTAATCGAATGGCGTCCACTGGACGCCCAGGCGCTTGGCGAGTTCGTCCGAGTCAGGCGTCTCGCCGGGTGCCACGGCCACGGTCCCCACGTAGGTGCCGCCGGACTCCGGGGCGTCCGTGTAGAAGTGGGCCAGGCTGCCGTCTCGTAGCAGATGCATCGTTGTTCCTTCCTGCGCGCTGGAGGGGTTGCTAGCGGCCTCGGCGGCCGCGGGTGAGGGCCAGCGCCAGCGCCACGCCGCCGCCGAACAGCAGCAGCAGCGGCCCCGCGCCGGACTCCAGGACCTCGGCCGCGCCGCCCAGGACGCCGCGCGCCAGGCGCGTGCCCTCCGCGGCCAGGCCGGCCCCCGCGTCCAGGAGCGCGGACGTGCCGGAAATGCCGTCGTCACCGCCCGCCACGGGGACGGGCTGCGTGCCGGACACGGGGATCGCGGTCGTCATGGGGCGGCCTCCTACCGGACCAGCCGGCGGACCGGGCGCGTGACGGCACGCACGGTGGCGTTCACGTCCCGGTTCACGGCGCGGAGCGTCTTGCCCAGGCGGATGCGAGGGCCGCGGCGGCGCTTACTCGCCACGGGGGGCCTCCTGCGTCTCACCGGCGGCCGCTGCGGCGGCCTGGGCGGCCTCCAGCGCGGCCAAGCGTTCCTCCAGGGCGGAGGTGTCCGCGGGCGGGGCCTCCACCGGGTGGATCGGGGCCACGCCGCCCGGCGCGGACGGGTCCACGCGGAGGCCCAGCGCCGCCAGGGACTCGTCGGAGGTCAGGCCGGGGGAGGCCAGGCCGATGAACGCCCCGAGGTCGTTGTAGATGCGGCCGGCGTTGAATCGCGGCATCGGGTCAGGTCCTTTCGCGCCGGGCGTGCGCCCGGTCCGTTCGCTTACTTGATGCCCAGCGCGGCGCGCATGAGCGCCGCCAGGAAGCCCGGTTCGGTGACGCCGGGGGGCGCGATTGCCGTGCCGGTGGCGGCGGACTGCGCCAGCGCCGCCTCCTCCGTGAGCGGCTGCGGGTAGACGCCCGCGGTGCCTGGCGTCGGCGTGGGGTCCCATACCGTGGGGTTTGGGAGCGGCGCACCGGACAGGAACACCGTCCCCGTAGGGTCGTTCGCCACCGGCGTCGGCTGGTAGGTGACGGCCGCGCCAGGGGCCACGCCGGCGGACTGCGAGGGTCCGGGCCCGGCCGGGGTGGTGGCGATCAGGTCGGACACCAGCGCGGTCAGGTTCCCGAGCGCGCCGCGGATCGTCGCCAGGGCGTCCTCCTGGACCGCGCCGGTGCGCGCGTTGCGGAACAGGTAGACGCCGCCGGCGAGCGCGCCGCCGGCCAGGCCGATGCCCACGAGCGTGTTGCCGGTGCTCATTTCGCCAGGCCCTTCACGCGGTCGATGAGCCACGTGTAGAGGCCCCCGGAGTGCACGAGGTCAGCGTCCCGCGCTTGCTCCGCGCTCCCCCAGTAGGCCAGGGCGGAGGTGGTCGGGTTCCAGCCGGTCGCCACGTTGCCGTAGCGCGAGGCGGCCACCGGGTAGCCGCGGGTCCAGTCGTAGTCAGACGGTTTCGTGTCCCAGGCGATCGCGTGTGCCTTGCCGTTCACGTCCCAGCGCGACAGGCCGGCCACGGCGTCATAGCCGAGGAACACGGCCACGCCGATGCCGGGGAGCGCCACGCGCGCGCCCTCGCCGTAGGGGACGCGGCCGGCCTGGACGCGGGCCACGTCCACCGTCTCGAAGTCGGAGGCCCATCCGACACCGGCGGCGGCCGGGGAGGGCGTGGAGTGGTGGCGCGGCACGTCGCGGACCAGTTGGCGCTGGTCCACGGGGAGGTCCGCGATCGTCGGGTTGTTGGAGGCCGCCGCGGGCCGCGTGGCGCGGGCGAGCATCCAGGCGGCCACGCCGCCGCCCCCCACCAGCACCAGCGCGCGCGCGCCGGTCAGGCCGTTACTCGCCATCCTGGCCCCCGTCCTTCCCGCGCTTGCCGCGGGAGACGCCCAGGAGCGCGAGCAGGCCGTAGAACGCGGCCGCTGCAAACTCCGGCAGTTTCTCCGCGATCAGTTCGCGGGAGTGCGGCATCAGGACGCCCAGGGCGACGATGAAACTGAACAGGATGCCGAGCACGCCCACGGTGGTGATCTGGTCGAGCATGTGGCGCACGGTCCCTTCCTCTCCGCTTCCCGCCTTCATGCGGCGGCGCGGTCTGTTACGCTCCCGCCGCGCGAGGGAGTGACGTTCATGGACAGGTCAGACGCGCCGGCACCGCGCCGCCGGATTGCCTGGCGTTCGTTCGTTGCTGGGGCCGCCGCGGCGGCGTTGGTGGCGGCCGGAGCCGCCGGTACGGCCGCCCTCACGGGGGCCGTGGAGGTCGCCGGCGACGCCAGCGAGCGCGACCGGCTGGCCGCCCAGGTGCGCGACACCACCGAAGCGCTGGCGCGCGCGGAGGCATCGCGCGCGCGGGCCGTCAGCGAGGCGGCGCGCATGGAGCACGAGCGGAACGAGGCACGCGGCGAGTGGGCCGCGGCCGCCGCGCAGTTGCAGGCCGTCACGGACGAACGCGACACGCTGGTGATGGAGTTGGACAACGCCGTCAACGTGATCGGCGTGCTCACGGATCGCGTGCGCGAGCACGAGGATGCCGCCGTGCAGCGGTGCCTCGTCTCCCTCGTCACGTTGGACGTGCTGGGGGCGCTGGAGTGCCTGAGCCTGCCGCCGCGGTAGGGGGCCATCAGCGCCCCCTCGTCAGCGACAGCACGAGCAGGAGCGCGAAGCCGCCGACCACGATGAGGCCGATGGTCTTGGAGTCCTCATCGGACGTGCCGAGGAGTTGCCGCGCTGCGCCTTCCGGGATGCCCGTGGTCACGGCCGCCTGAACCGCCCCGATCGTGTTGCCGATCGAGTTCCCGACTTCCGCGAGCGCGTCCCGGGTGTAGTGCCCCCCGGGGAGGTCTCGGTTCAGTACCCCCTCTGCGGCGGGGATGAGCACGAGGTCCGTCGCAACGGCAGTTCCGGCAACGCCAGAGCCGACCGCTACGCCGGTCCGGATCGCGCGCGGAGCGCCGGACAGTAGCCCCACGCCGCTCCGCACGCCGCCGACAATGCCCCGCGCGAGTGCTCCCCACATCGGTGCGGCCTCCTACTTGCCCACGCCGGGCACGTCCACCACGTAGCGGTCCACCACCAGGAGGCCGCCGAGCATCAGCAGGAACGTGACCAGGCCGGAGACGCCGAACGAGCCGCCCACCTTCACGCCGGAGCGCGAGAGTTGGGCGTTCACCTCGGACGAGACGCCCACGCCATAGGTGCGGTTGGCGAACGGGGTGGCCCCGCCGGTCAGGGCGGGGGAGTGGGGGGCGGAGCGCCCCCCACCGTTCGCGAACACGCCGCCGGAAATGGAGTCCATCGGTGTGTCCTTCCCCGTGGTCCGCTAGGCCGCCGCGGCCAGTTCGGACGGGGCGCGGCGCACGGGCACCAGCGTTTCCGCCACGAACGTCGCGCGGGCGTTGGTCAGGGCCGTGCCGGATGCGATCTCCGTGATGACGTGGAGGTCCGGGGCGGTCACCGGGTGGCCCACCTGGATCACGTCGCCCTCGCCGGCGCGGCGGAGGTCGAACACCCACACGCCGGCGATCGGCATGTTCTCGCCGCCGTAGTTGCGGAGTTGCCGGGCGCGCATCTGGTCGTTCGTGAAGCGCTGGAGGATCTCCGCCTGGGAGGCCATCAGGCTCATGCGGCTGAACAGGTCCCAGGTGTTGGCGGCGTTGTTGTTCGCCACCACCAGCAGGCGCTCCAGCAGTTCGCCGGTGTAGGACTTCAGTTCCACGCGGCGGGAGCCGTCGTTGGAGTAGTCCACCTCGATCGTGGAGAGCCGGTGAATGGACGAGCCGACCGCCGCCGGGTTGGCGAACGGGGAACGCTGGTCGTACTTCTCCGCGACCAGTCGGACGTCGCCGGCGATCGAGATGTTGGTCCCGGAGCCGATGAGGGAGATCGCGCCGGTTTCCACCTCCACGGTGCAGTTGCCGTACAGCCAGAGCGGGATCGAGCCGGCGGGGTTCGCCTCGGACTGCGCGGCCTCCCAGCGGATCGAGGTGTTCCACGGGTCGCCGGAGGTGGTGGAGGACAGCGCCAGGCGTTCGGAGCCGGGGCGGTCCACCTTGCTCCAGGTGTCCAGGATGGTGCCGGACACGTCCACCACGGTGGTGCCGCCGTCCAGCAGCAGCCGGACGCGGGTGACCAGCGGGATCGCGCCCAGGGTCGTGTTGACGATCGTGACAGCGCCGGCCGTGGTGCTCACGGTGGCGTCCACGTGCAGCTCGAACGCGGCGAGCCAGTGCACGGTGGGAATCTGGAGGCGGAGGGTGGACGAAACGGCCAGGGTCGCCTGGGCCACTTCGTCGATGATGCGGCGCATCGGGTCACTCTCTTTCGGAGTTCCCCGCCGCCTCGGCCTCCCCCTTCAGGTACTTCGCACTATCTCTGTTATGTTGGTTGATTGACACGGATGCGGGCTCCGGGGCGCGTTGTAGACTGGGAGGGCCGCTTCCCGCGCACGAACACCTCCGGCCGGCCTCATCCCCGGCTCACCTCCCGAAAGAACGGCCGAAGTGAACTCGAAGGCTCGCGGCGCGGTCATTGGCGTGATGGCCGCACTCATCGGCGTGCTACTGGTCGCGACCGGCTTCCTTGTGCGCGTCGTCACCGAGCCCGCGTCCGCTGACTCCGTTCCCGCCGCGACCACCGCCGCGCCCTCGACCGACGGAGACACGGACGGCTGGAGCCTCCTCGCCGAGATCGCGAAGGTCCTCCAGGACGGCTACGTGGAGCCGGAGTCCGCCGACACGGCGATCCTTCAGGATGGCGCGATCCGCGGGATCTTCGAGGCGCTGAACGACCCGCACTCCACCTACATCGACCCGGAGACGTTCGCGCTCTCCGCTGACGATTTTGAAGGCGCGTTTCAGGGGATCGGTGCGACCGTCTCGCAGCAGGACGGCTTCATCGTCATCGTCCAGCCGCTGCCGAACACGCCCGCGGAGCGCGCCGGCCTCCGAGCCGGCGACATCATCCTGGAGGTCGACGGCGAGCTCGCCGAGGGTTGGAGCGTGGAGGAGGCCGTCCTCCGCATCCGCGGGCCGATCGGCACCACGGTGTCGCTCAAGATCCGGCACTCAGACGGCGTGGTGGAGACGCTGGACCTCCAGCGCGACAACATCCCCGTCGCGTCCGTCTACGTCGCGCCGCCCGGCGGCGTCCTGCGCGACGATGCCGGCGAGGTCGTCACGGATGTCGCTTACATCCGCATCGCGTCGTACACGCGCACTACGCCCCGGGAGCTGGAGGACGCGATCCGCGGCGCGGAATCCGCCGGCGCGCGCGGCCTGATCCTGGACGTGCGCGGTAACCCGGGCGGCCTCCTGCAGGAGACCGTCGAGATCGTCGACATGTTGCTGGACGGTGGCGACATCGTGACGCAGGTGGAACGCGACGGCAGCGAGCGCACCGCATCCGCACGCGCCGGCACCATCACTACCCTGCCGATCGTGGTGGTGCAGGACGGCTTCTCCGCCTCCGGTGCGGAACTGATGGCGGCGGCGCTGCAGGAGAACGGCCGCGCGGTGGTCGTGGGCGAGCCGTCGTTCGGAAAAGGCACCGTGAACCACGCCGTGCCGCTCTCCAACGGCGGCGCCGTCTACGTCTCGATCGCGCGCTGGCTCACCCCTGCCCGCAACCAGATCGAAGGCCGCGGCGTCATCCCGGATGTCCCCGTCACGCTGACCCTGGAGGACATCGAGGCGGGCCGTGACGTGGCCGTGATCCGCGCCGTGGAGGTCCTGCGCGCCGGCCAGTAGCCTCCGTCTTATGTCTAATATCCGAGTGGCCCGCCGACGGGAGTCTGCGCCCGTGACCGCGTATCCTCGGTGATACGGGGTGGCGCGAGCGCCCCCCCGTGCTGCGCCCGGCATGGATACGAGGCGACCGCGGTGGCGAAGACGGCGACGAAGAAGGCCAGAGACGAGGCGACGAGCGGCACGCTCGCCGTCAACCGTCGCGGCCGCTTCGACTACGAGATCCTCGAGCAGGCCGAGGCCGGCATCGTCCTCCAGGGCACGGAGATCAAGTCGCTCCGCACCAGTTCCGCCTCGATCGGCGAGGGCTACGCGCGCTTCAAGGATGGCGAGTTGTGGCTGTTCAACGTCCACATCGCCCCGTATGAACCGGCGCGCGTGAACCACGAGCCGCGGCGCCCTCGGAAGCTCCTCCTGCACCGCCGCCAGCTGGCGAAGTGGCAGGAACTGCTGGAGACGCAGCCGCGCAGCACCATCATCCCGTTGCGCCTGTACCTGTCGGACGGCAAGGCGAAGGTGGAGATCGGCCTGGCGATGGGCAAGCGCTCCTACGACAAGCGCGAGTCGATCAAGGAACGCGAGGCGGACCGCTCGATGCAGCGCGCACTCCGCCACAACCAGCGCTAGCACCGCTTCACAGCGGTAGCGCCGCTCATGCGCGGGCGACGAACGGCCTCGATCGTCCGTGCCCAACGCCCCTCACTGCCTCCCTTCCGGATGCCTACGCTCTGAAGGTCGGGCGCCCTGCCCGGCGTGTCCGGGGAGGTCAGGTCATGTACGAGCGCGTGCTGGTGCCGGTGGACGGCTCCGAGGTCTGCCTCGCCGCCATCTCTGCGGCACTGAAGGCCACCGGTCCGGGTGGGCATCTCTCGCTCATCGCGGTCGTCGATACCGTCCACCAGCTCGTACAGATGGGCGCAGCCGCCTCCAACGCACAGGTCACGGAGTCCGTGCTGCAGGCCGCGCGTCAGGCCGCCGCGAACGACCTCGCCGCGGCGGAGTCGTATGTCCGCGACCTCGGTGCCGTGCTCGAGCGCGCCGAGGTGCTAGAGGGCCACCCGGGCGACGTCATCGTGGACTACGCCACCGCCGGTGGCTTCGACCTCGTCGCGATGGGCACGCACGGCCGCACCGGGCTGCGTCGCACGATCATGGGGTCGGTCGCGGAGCACGTGGTCCGTCACCTGCGCGGGATCCCCGTGCTGCTCATCCACCCCGCCGGGTAGCACCTCGGTCGGTGCCACGCCGCCAGGCGGGCACGGCCTCCGGATGCCGTATACTCGATGCAGGCGACGTGTCGTGTCGCCGGCACCCTGGGGACGACAGGATTCGACAGGTACGTTCGGGTGCGGATTGCGGGCCGAGGCGCCATCACCCTCGTAAATCAGGTGGCAAACAAGTAACTGGCGAACGACAACTCGCCCTCGCTGCGTAACTAACGCAGCGACGTGGCCCGGGACCCCGCCCCGACGGGTTTCGGGCCGCGACGTAATGCCGGGGTGCCGCGCCGACCTGCGTCTCAGGGTCGCGGCGCGAAAGACCAACTGAGACTGGTCAGGTCAGCCTTGCCGTCACGGGAGGGGCGCTGACGAGACTTACTCCCCTGGTGACTACGCTCGTAGACGTCCGTATCAGCCGTGCTCTGGACGGGGAGTTCAATTCTCCCCCGTCTCCACCAGTTCCATACTTTGAGCCGCCGTCTCACCTGGCGGCAGGATGACGACCGGCGCGCCGTCGACCCGGTCGACGGCGCACTCGAGGAGAGCCCTGAAGGGCTCGCGTGGGAGCAGACCGGCGATCATCCGACTCGCCACGTCGATGTAGACGCCGCTGAGGAATGGCGCGACGAGCCGCCGCCGCTCATCCGGCTGGGCCTCACGCCACAGTTCCGGCAGGTTCCCTAGCAGGGCCGCGACCTCTTCCATCTCCACTGACGGCTGCTGTTTGGCGAGATGGATTGCCCGATCAAGCTGCCCCAGCCGCGTCTCGTACTCCGAGTGGGTGAAGCCGCCATCCGTGTAGCCCCGGATGAGCCTCCGGCGCTGCTCAAGAAGCTTCTCGGCGCTTGGCCCATCTCGGTGTCGCGCAGCCCTCTTCACGATGCGCTCGCGCCAGTCATTGCGCAGGCGGATCGCTCCGAAGACAGTCCCCACCTGACGATCCACCGGCGGCGCCACGAAGGCGCGACGGTTCGTTCTGCACGGCCGGCCGTGGCGCTCCCGATACATCGGCGTACCCGCCGCGTTCCGGTCGGCATGGAGCGTGCAGCCACAGCGTGCGCAACGGGCAATGCCGGCGAGGAGCGGGCGCGGCGCGTCCGCGGTCCGGTGGTGCGGCCCTCGCGGGGTCCGCCGCCCCTGCACCAGTGCGAAGGTCGTTTCGTCGATGAGTGGTTCGTGCTGTCCGCGGAACTCCTCCCCGCGGTAGCTGACGACGCCGATGTAGAACTTGCGGTTCAACATGTCCTTGACGCTGTGTGCCGTGTGCAAACGCCCCGTGAGCGTGCGGAAGCCCTGCCCGTTCAGCCAATCGGCGATCTCGCCATTGCTCTGCCCTGCCGCGCGCATCGCGAATGACGTGCGGACGGCGGGGCCTTCCTGCTCGTGAATGCAGGGCAGCGCCCCGGGGTCATCGACGCGGTATCCGAACGGCGGGCGGCCCTGGTGCAGGCCGGACTCCACCCGCTGCCGCTGACCCTTCACCACGTGGACCGCGAGTTGATCAGAAAAGAACTCGGAGACCCCGCCGATGAGGGTGAGGGTCATCTTGCCGGCGGGTGTCGTGAAGTCGAAGTTCTCGGTCACGCTGGCGAACCCCACGCCCCCCGCCCCGAGGCGCTGGAGCGCCGCCGATTGGACGCGGATGTTCCGTGCCCAGCGGTCGAGCGTATGGACGATCACGAGGTCGAACGAACCGCGGTCGGCGTCGTCGAGAAGCGCCGCAAGTTGGGGACGCTTGCTGATCTCTTCGCCATGGGCGCTCACGCCCTCATCGGCGTAGAACCGGGCCAGCTCGTAGCCCTGTCGCTCGCAGTAGCGCTCGATTTCCCGGCGCTGTGCGTCGAGGCTGTGCCCATCTGCCTGCTCGGCAAGGCTGACCCTGACGTAGCCCACAGCCTGCTTCATCGTCCCCGTGCTCTCCTCCGCAGGATGATGGCGCGCGCGACGGCGGCCCATTCGTTCACGAGGTGCTCGATGGCAGCACCGTCGGCACTGGGCATCCTACCGCGTTCGTTGCGGCGGAGCATCAGATGCTCCGGGCTGCGGAACGATGGCTGCGGTGCAGACCGGGCCTTGTCCATTACGCCTGGGTCGTCAGTTATGTCGCGTCGTGGACTCAATCGGCCCTGCTTCACGCTGGGGCATGTGAGCCCCGATGTGAGTGCGTGCCCCTCCGCCGGCGCGGTGACGTGCCGTGCTGCCGAAGCGTTACCGCTGTTCCGGCGACGGCCTGTCGCTCGATCACGGTGTTCAGTTCAGACTCCTGGACCACGAGTGCTGGCAGTGCTCCACCAAACATGCTTACCTCGCGGGCCACACGCTGCGCGGCACGGTAGTCCGCGCAGATCCAGAGCATGACGGGCTGGACTTCGAAGTACTCCCACCACGCCCCGGCGTCGTAGTACCGGGCGTAGGAGAGGAGCTTCCCCCGGATCTCTGGGAGGCTCAGCGTGCCCCGGTCGTACTCGAGCACGAACGGGAGCGGGGCGTCGTCCAGATCCAGCACCCCTGAGCCGTCCGGGCGGATCCACCATCGCCGACTTCCGTCACCGAAGATGTGCGTGGACTCAGCTTCGTTGCGCCACACCGCGAGCCGACCACCGTGACTGCGGGCGATCTCCGCGAGCCGCACGAACGCTCGCCGGAGACCAAGCTCATGTGCGAGCGCCCGCGGCAACACCACCGTTGGGCGGCCACCGTCGGCGACGAACGGCGCGGAGACCGCGCCACACTGCTCAAATCGTGCCAGGGGAACCTGGTTGGCCGCGGCCAGCACGCGTAGCCCGAGGCGAGTCGCGAACCAGAGGTCATCGTCACCGTCGGGGATCTGCGCGGATCGAGCGACACCGGTTCGCACCAGCGTGGTGAGGCGGCGACAGACAGCCTGTTCGGGATCGTTGAGGAGGACCGCCAACTGCCCGGCGGTGAGCCAGGGATGCCGCGCCAACCACTCCAAGAGCGAGCGCGCCAGCGGGTCGAGCGTCAGCGCCAGCGAAGCGACTTCATCGCGGGTCGAGACATGCTTGTTTCGCTCCGCGGTCCGGGTCATCAGATGCCTGCCCAGCTCGGGTGCGCCCCTCTCGGTCGGCGGCAGGTGTTCGTCGCGGTAGTCAGGATCCGGAAGCGCCGGTTGCCAGTCCAGCGAGTGCAAGAGCCGGGCAGTACCGGCTGACTCTGGGGAGCGCCACGCCAGACGCACCGGGCCATCGCGGAACAGGTCTACGGCTGAGGTGACGAGCACTTCAATGGGTCGCTCGCCCTTGCGCTCTTCCCATCGCCGAATCGCCTCTTCCCAGACGGCGACTTCCCGGTCTCCCGCCCCCACTACCAGGATTGGTGGCAAGTGCTGTTCCCATGCGTCGCCTGCTTCCTCGGCCGCCTTGAACCATCGGCGGACACGCTCGCGACGGTGGATGTCGGGGGCACCCGCAGGATCCCAGGCGACGACGGCCGTCCCGACCTCGCGGCCACACCGCACCTCGAGCTGTGCCTCGACACCCGGAGGCCACCAGCGCCCGTCTCGATCGCGCCCGATCGGCGTCGTACGCGCCGCCTCCAGCTCGCCATCGTTCCCCGCACGCAGCTGCGCCGCCAGCATGGCGAGCAGGCGATGCACGCCCTGCACGACCTCAAGCCGGCCGAGCCGCTCCAGCGATGCGTTCCGTCCGACCGGCCAGGTCGCGCGGAGCTCCCCGGGATCGACTCCGAGCCATTCGGCAAGTGGCGGCAGTGCCCCGTCACGCACCAGCGCCAGCGGTCGAGCATGCACCCCGTCGCTGCGCGGAGTGACCCATTCCACCCATCCGCGTCGCCCCAATTCTTCGCGCAGATGCCGCGCGTCGCGTTCATCGACGCCAAGCAATCCAGCGAGTTCCCGGTCACCCAGCAGCGGGAGCGAGGCTACCCATACGAGGGCGCGAGCGAGCTGCGGTTCTCTCTTCTTCATGTCTTACCTCCTTCGTTCGAGTCGATGGACGTGTTCACCCTGGCGGTCGGCGCCGTGCCGGCGTCGTTGCGCTTCGGGGCCTGCCCTTTCCGTGTGCGGGCGCGCTTACTGCGCCGGATGATGCGCGAGCGCTCCGCGATGACGCGCCGGACCTCCGCCGACACGACCTCGCGCGGCCGGCCATGGCGGTCGGCGGAGCGCCGTGCGAGCGCGACGACGCGCTCCGGGTCGTGCGCGGGCGGCGGATCGACGTTCAACGTGAACGCCGGCGGCCGGGCGAAGCCGTCCCACCAGCGCGCGTAGGCGGAGAAGTCGTCCAGGGAGACGAGGTCCTCGACCTCGAGCCCGCTCCCGAGCTCGGGGAGCAGCCGGCGGGCGTCCTCAGCGCTGCACTGGAAGGTCGTGAGGCCGTCGCAGTTCGAGAGGATCGTGGGGACCAGCTCCCGGTCAATCGCATCGAGCTTGGCGAGGGACTGGGTGACGAGCGTGAACGACGCCCCGTACTTCCCCAGCTCGCTCAGCATGCGCGGGTAGTCCACCGCACCCAGGGTGCTCGACTCGTCGACGAGCTCAACGACGCGCCGTCGCTGCTCGGCGGGCAGGGCAACCTGCTCCTCGACCAGCAGGCCGAGCAGGTTCAGCATCGTCGCGCCGACGAGCGACGCTGCACCCTCTCCGAGCGTGCCGACGGCGGTGTTGATGACGAGCACCCCGCCGTCGCGGATCACCTCACGCGGATCGAACGTCGAGCGCGGCTGGCCGAGCACGAGGCGGCTGGCCTCGGTCACCGTGAAACGCCCGATCTTGCTCGTGACCGGGTTCGCGGTCTGCTGCTGTAGCGTCGGTCCGGCGAAGGTGTAGTTGTCTCGCCACCACGCATCGATCGCGGGGTCCTGCACGTTGGCGAGCAGGACGTCCCGCATGTCCCTGTCGGTGAGGAACGGCGCGACGTCGAGCAGCGTGAACTGCTCGACCCGCGACCGGCGCGTGTTGAGCTCGTGCAGCGCTGCGAGCGAGGCGCGCAGCGCGCCCTCCATCCGCGGCCCCCAGTTGGCAGGCCACAGGCGGTTCATGATCGTGACGATGCCCTCGACGGTGCGGTCGCGGTCCGGGAAAAGGGCGACATCGAGCAGGTTGAGGCCGATCGGCCGCTCAAGGTGGGCGAAGTCGAGGTAGACCGTGCGGTCGACCAGCGCATCAGGGACGGAGGCCAGCACCGCCTCGGCAAGGTCCTGGTGCGGGTCGACCACGACCAGGGCCGTGCCGTCGATGTCGGTGGCGACGCGCTCCATGATGCCGGCGGCCATGTGCCGCAGCAGTGTCGACTTGCCGCGCCGGGTCTTCGCCACGATGAAGTGGTTGCGCTGCAGCAGCGGCTCCGGCAGGTACACCGGCGTGAGGGTCCCGCCGGTCGGTGCGCGCCCGACACGGACGCCGCTCATCACGTGCCCCGGCGCCGGGGCGAGGCGCTGCGCCGTCGTACGGCGCACGCTCAAGGGAGCGTCGATGGCGGCCGGCAGGTGCCAGAGCGCGGCAGCCTCCGCCGTGCTCAGCAAGAGCGGCCGCCCTGACCGCGGCGTTCCACGAAGCAGCTTCGGAGCGCCGGGACGGAGGCCGCCGCCCGCGGCGTCGTCGAAGGCGGCGTAGGCGGCCGCCATCTGCGTGGCGAGTGTGCGGAGCCGCGCGACGTCTGGTCCCAGCGCGAGCACCGAGAGCTCGGCCGACACCAGCGGCGCGCCGAGCTTCGCCGCTACCACATTCGGGGCCAGGGGTTCCGGGGCACGGAAGAGCCGCATGGCGATCGCGGCGAGCAGGGGCACCACGATGAATGCGCCCGCGCCCGTGCCGGCCAGCAGTGCCCACTCACCGGCCTCGTACCAGCGCCAGCCCTGCAGCACCGCGGCCCCGAGCGCCATCAGCACGACGATCGGCATCAGGCTCGGACCGACCGTGGACGGGTAGTCGGCGCGCCTCCCGAAGCGCTGCTCCTGGCGCCGGCGGATGCGGTCTGCGCTGCCTCGCGGCGCAGACGTCACGGACAGCCGCGCCACCACTCGCTCGCTTCCCGTAGGGGCGGCCACCGCCAGCACGCCGGAGAGCGGATCGCGTTCGTGACGCCAGTCCAGCCGCAACGGGAGCGCGGCCTCGGTCCACGGCAGCAGCGGGACGGCGACCGCCTGCTCGCCGCCCGCCAGCGTCGCCGGATCGGCCCCGTTGAGCCCGTCGACGGGTTCGATCACGGCCTGGGGGTACGCGACGCGGAGCTGGGCGAGGGCCCGCTCGAGGCCGTCGGCGGTCGCGGCGCGCACGTACCAGCGCCTGCCCGACGGTGTGACGGCGACTTCGAGCGCGAGCGCTTCCCCGGCGAGTGCGCCCAGCATCGCCCGGGCGGCACTCATCCCGTCCTCCAGCCCGCGCGGCGGCACCACCTCGGCGAGGAACGAAGGCTCAACGCGACGGCGCGGCATGACGCGCTCCTTCCTGCTCCACGCTGCGCGCTTGCGCCTCCGCTGCATCCAGCGCGCGGAAGAACGCCTCCCGTCCGCCCGGACGGGCCCCGAGCTCGCTCACGTCCTTCACGTCGCCCGGGAGGTCGAGCACGAGCACACGCCCGCCCATCGACTCAGCGAAGCTGGCAGCGGCGGCGCGACCCGGGTCGTCGGCGTCGAGGACCAGGACGACCGAGCGCGCGCGGTCGAGCAGTCGCTCCACACCGCGTCCCGGCTGCGTGCCAAGCAGCGCGCAGGCCGGGAGTCCCCAGCCGACCAGGGTGAGCCAGTCGAACGGGCCCTCGGTGACAAAGATGCGCTGCCGCCCGCGCACACCCTCGTACCCGAGCAGCGGACGGGGCAGCGCCAGCCCGAGATACTTCGTGCGGGCATCGCTCCCGAGCGCGCGTCCGGTCATCCAGGCGCAGTAGCCGCTGCGCAGGTCAGGGATCACAATGCGTCCGCGCATCGCCTCGCGCTCGTCGCCGTAGAGCAGTCCCAGTTCACCGGCGCGCCGCAGGCTGAGGCGGCGGCGCTTGAGGTAGGGCGCGAGCTCGCTCCCATCGCTGAACCCGAGGCGAGCACGCCGCGCCAACCAGCGCGGCACGCCCCGTGCGTCCAGGTACGCAAGCGCGCTCGGCGTCCGCAGCAGCGCCTCGTGGTAGAGCTCGCAGGCCGCGGTGAGGATCAGGCGGTCGTCGAGCGAGAGGTGGGGCGGCTGCGGGCGGGGCGCCGCCGTCTCGCGAGGCTGCGGCGCGGGGCGCGGCAGGTCCCCCAGGTGGTCGACCGCCTCGCGGAAGCTCGCGTTGTGAGTGCGGCGGACGAAGTCGATGACATCACCCGAGGCGCCGCAGCCGAAGCAGTGGAAGCTCTGGGTATCCGGATAGACGACCAGGCTCGGCCGGTCATCCTGGTGGAACGGGCAGCGGCCCATGTACTTCCGGCCCGTCGGACGGAGCGCCACGCCGTGCGCGGCGATCACGTCCGCAATCGGGTGCTGCCGCTTCACCTGCTCGATGTCGATGGTCATCACTCTTCCTCTCCGCGCTGCGCGGCAAGTTCGGCTGGGGAAGTGGTTGCGAGGGCGTCCTCCAGGGTGCTCGCCTCGATCTGCAGCGCGATGTGGTTGCCGCGCGCGATGAAGAGGCCCTGTCCGCGCCGGCAGCCGAGCAGGAATGCGCGTTCGCCCCGCGAGAGCGCGAAGGTCTCTTCGACGAGGCCGATCGTGGAGCTGTCCTGGCGCATCAGAAGCTGTACCGAACTGTTGGCGAGCACGGTGTGGCCCTCGGGCGAGGCGAGGAAGTCCTCCACGTCCTGGGTCACGGTGGTGACGCCCAACCAGCGCTTGCGAGCGCGTCGCGCCATCTGGGCGAGGAACTGCGCCCCCTCGGGCGAGCGCATCAGCGACCAGGCCTCGTCGATCAGCAGCATCCGGGGACGCGGATCGCGCGTGACTTCGCGCCAGACGTGGTCGGCGATCAGGTACATCGCGACCGGGCGCAGCTCCTCCTCGAGGTCGCGCACGTTGAAGACCACAAACGGCCGGTCCAGCGACGCAGTGGTCCGCTCGGAGAAGACCTGCCCGAGGCTGCCGTCGACGTAGCGCGTCAGCCGGTCGGCGAGGCCGTGCGGCTCCTCCTGTTCGCGGAGGACGTCCAGCAGGTCTCGCAGCACGGGCACCGGGCGGCCCTGTGTGGCGGGGTCCTCGCTGATCCCGGCACGCCGGTAGGTCTCGTAGAGCGCCGTGTCGAGCACGCCACGTTCCCGTTGTCCGAGCGCCTGCCCGGGATCCGCCAGCATCACGCCGAGCAGGCCCTGCAGGGCAAGCACACGCTGTGCCAGTGGGGAGCGCCCCTCACCGTCGTCGGCCGCCGAACCGGATGCGGGTACCGGGAGGTCGAAGGGGTTGATGTGCTGAACCGACGTGCCGGAGAGGCGGATCATCTGTCCGCCCACCGCCTCGCAGAGGCGGCCGTACTCGTCCTCCGGGTCGATCACGAGGTAGTCGATGCCGAGCAACAGGGCGCGCAGCGCCTCGACCTTGCAGGCATAGCTCTTGCCGGCGCCGCTCTTGGCGAAGACGACCTTGTTGGCGTTGTCGGCGTCTGGAGCGAAGGGGTCGTAGATCACGAGCGAGTGGTTGTGGACGTTCTCGCCGTAGAGGAGCCCCCGCTCGACGGCGAGGTGGCTCGACCCGAACGGGATCATCGTCGCCGCGCTGGTGGTGTCGAGGTTGCGCCGGCGGCGGAGGTGGTCCTGGCCCGCCGGCAGGCACGAGAGCAGACCCGGCAGCATCTCGTAGAGCGCCGGCCGCATCCCCGCCATCATGCCGCCCAGCACGCCTTCGACCCGCGCCGTCGCCTGGTCGAGCGCCGCCGTGCTCTGCCCGTGCAGGCACAGGTAGAGGGCGGTCGAGAAGACCCGCTCGTCGCCCCGCTCCAGCGCGTCGCGCAGCCGCTCAACGTCCTCGTAGGCGACCTCGCGCTCGATGCTCGCGACCCGGCCGCCCTTCGCGTCCAGCATGCGCGAGGACTGCAGCTCCACCAGGCGGTGCGTGAGCATCCGCACGACGTCGCCCGAGTCGAGCGGCTCCAGGTGCAGGCTCAGGTCCATCGGCTCATCGAAGTCGACCAGCCGTCCCAGCCAGTTCGGGGAGACGTGGCGCGGGTAGTCAGTGAGGGCGAGCACACGGCTGGCGGTGCGGTCGATCGTGACCTCGGCGCGCGCCTCCGCGATCGCGGCCGGCGCCGTGACGTCGGCGACGGTCCGTTCGCCGAGCCCAAACGCCTCTTGAGCCGCCGGACGGCCCGCTCGGTTTCTTCGGTTGAGTCCCCACGCCGGCCTACGCATCGCGGGCCTCCTCGTGTGCACGGCTGGCGAGACGCAAGGTGAGCACCGGCGTGGCGGCAGCGGGGTCGCCGGGTTGAACGCCCCCGGCAACTGTGGTCATCGAGGTACCCGCCAGCGCGGCGCGCCAGAGACTGATGAGTTCGGCCTGCTCGAGCCGTCGGGTTGTCACCCCGAACGCGGCGAGCCCCTGGGCCACCTCGGCGCAGCGGAAGGCGAGCGCCCTCCGCGACGCGAGCACGGTCGCGGTCTCACGGGCGGGCCGGTGGCGTCGCCACGGCCAGGCGATGCCCGTGCGCTCGTGGGCCCCGCCGGTGCCGGCCGGCACAACGACGTAGCAGCGACGGTCGAGGAGCGAGCGCTCGCGGGCGACCGTCCGCACGAATGTCTCGTGGTCGACCGCAAGCCGCCGCCAGAGGTCCATGCCCTTCCGGCCACGACCCCCGCGGATGCCCTCCAGGTAGCCCTCGACGTCGGTCGGCACGATGCGGACGAGGACCTGCAGCGGATAGGAGAGCCCGTTGAGGAAGCGCCGGTAGCCTGCAAGGATCGCCTCCTGTTCCGCCTCGGACTTGAGCGCGAAGTTGACGGATCCGGCCTCGAGGATGGCGCGGCAGTCGCCGCCGCGCAGCCGTACGACGTCGCCCACAATGTCGTCCAGCGGCAGCGATGCCTGCACGCTCGCATGCTTACGTCGCATCGACACGCTCCTTCCATGCGTCTGCCTCGTGCGGTGTCGCCGGGATGATGACCTCGCGGATCGCGCGCTCGGCCGTGTCACGGCCCTGCGGACGCCAGACGGCCAGGCGCGGTGACGCGCCGTACCGGAGCAGCACGAAGACCCACTCCTCCGCGGGCCGTCCGCCGGGACGCCACAGCACGAGCACGGCGGTCGCGACGACCACGACGACCGCCAGCGCCAGGCGGAGGCCGAAGGGGAGCGGCAGGTCGGCGAGGGTGCCGTAGGCGAGCGCCAGGCCGACCGCGGCCGACAGGAGCTGGCGCATTGTCAGCCCGAGAAACGCCCGGTCGGCGACCTCCAGGTGCGTCGGAATCTCGTGGCGCTCCATCAGGCGGACCCGCCCATCGCGCTCTGCACCATGCCCGCGATCACCCGAGCCAGCAGCACGATGGCGAGGCCAGCGAGCGCGTTGACGATCGCCGTCTTCCCCTGCTCCATCTGGCGCGGGCTGCCGGTCGCCGACATGTAGAGGAATGCCCCCCACATCACGAAGAACGCCGCCACCGCCACGGCGACGCCGAGGCCGATGTTCAGCAGGTTCTCGAAGAGACCGTTGATCTGTTCCATCTCCAATCCTTCCTCAGCGCCCGGTGGCGCTGACTCGCTCCACTGACTCGAGGCGCAACTCCGCCACGAGCCACCGGCCGTCCTCGCGGACGAGCCGGCAGGTGATCCGTTGTCTGACCGTCTCCTGCAGGCGCTGGCGCTCGGGCGAGACCACGGCCGCATCGACCCAGCGCCGTTCCTGCACCGCCGTCACAAAGGCGGTCGCCTCGTCGCCCGCGAGCGCGCTCACGGAGACGGACTCGATGCGGGTGGTGAGGACGCGCTCAGCGGGCCCTGCGGCCGGGTCGACGGCGGCTGCTGTAATCGCGGCACGCAGCGGCCCGGCCGTGAGGGAGACGAGGCGGTCCGTGTATCCGCGCGGGTCGCGGTGGTCGAACGTCCCGTGAGCGACGATGAAGTCGCTGGCCGCCCGCTCTACGGCGTGGGTCTCGGCCGCGCGTCCCTGGAAGCCGGCCGCGGCGCTCCAACCGCTCACGACCGCGACGCTGAACAGCACACCCGCGAGTGCGAGCAGCGCGTAGCCGGCTCCACGCCCGCCCATCACGATCGCGCTCCGAGCGCCGCCGCGGTCTCGCCAGCGGTCGCCGCGTAGTAGCCCATCCGTCCGATGACGAGGGCGACGTACTCCCAGGAGTGGTTGTAGGCATAGACGGCGTGCGGGACGTCCGCGAGGACGTGGTGGTCGAGCAGGTAGCGCGCCATCGCGGGAATGGCGTCGCGGTAGTCGTACGGGTCGCCGGCGCCCCAGTGCGCCCAGCTCGGCGGCATGAACTGCCCGTACCCGATCGCCCCCGCCCACGAGGTCGCCATGTTGGCGCCGAACGCGCTCTCCACCGAGGCGATCGCCGCCAGCAGCGCCCACGGCACACCGGTCTCCTGCGAGACCTCGACCATCACCGCGAGGTGCTCGGCGGGCGGGACCGGTGGCTGCGACGTGCCTCCACCGAACGCGGCAAAGGGCGCTGCGATGAACATCGCGACGATCACGACGACGAGCACCACCGGGACGAGCACCACGGCGACGACGGCGCCGGCGATGCGCAGGCCGTCGTGGACCAGGTCACCGAAGACCGAGGCCGCGATCAGCGCGAGCTTTGGCATCTCAGCGCGCTCCTGCCGCGGCCGCGCCGCCGCGCGCTCCGAGCCCGTCCACGGCCCGGCTCAGCACGACCAGGGAGACGACCGAGGCGAGCCCCGCGAAGCGCGTCTGGCTGGAGAGCAAGGACGGGACGCGCAGGGTCAGGTAGCAGACGGCGATCCCGAGCAACAGGGTGAGCAGCGCGTTCGCGGCGCTTCCCGGGGTGAGCTCGACCATGAGCGCGGCGCCGAGCCGCAGGACAAGCACCTGCACCGCCTGCTGGAACACGGTGATCGGCAGCAGGTGCGCCCACCAGCGCGCCCAGCTCTGCGTCTGCGGCAGCACCCAGGTCACGACCATCACCGGCGCGAGCACGATCAGCATGCAGATCAGCGCGAGGCGCATCAGCATCTGGAAGGCGAGCAGCAGGGCGACGATGCCGTAGGTCACGGCGACCATCACCAGCGCCATGCCGTCCTGGGCGGTGCTGGCCTGGTCGTATCCGGGGAGGCCCCCCTCCCCGACTGCCCCAGCGAAGGCGTTGTTGAGTTCGATCAGCACGCGGGCGATCTCGAGGGTGAGGTTCACAGCGAGGGCCGCAAGGATCACGCGCGGCAGCAACTCCATGACGCCGTCGTAGGGCGAGCGGGTGTGCTGCTTGAGCACGACGTTGAATCCGCCCCACATCACGATCACCGCGAGCGCACCGTTGGCGACGCCGCGCGAGAGCTCCCAGAGGGTGCGGACGGTGGAGCTTTCGTAGGTCCCGGCCGCCGGGGTCTGCGTGATGATGTTCAGCGAGCTGTCGCCGAAGCCCAGTGCCCAGTCCACGAAGCCCCGGATCGCCTCGAGCAGCGCTCCGGCCACCACCTCGACCACGGTGTCGAGCACGGCCGTCGCCCAGTGGCGGGGGTCGAGGCTGCCGAGCAGGTTGAGGGGGTTCGGGAGGCCCATCTCCGGGCCGGCGCCTGGAGCGAGGCCTCGGACGTCACCAGCGGCGATCCCGATGGCGGTGTCCCCGGGCATGACCGGGAGAGAGGATGCTGCCGCCATCACCGCGGACCGATCGGACGGCATCCCCGTCGAGGCGACCAGGGGCGCGCCGGCGAGGACGAGGTCACGAAGCGGGTCACTCGCCTGCTGGGCGGCGGCGGGCGAAGCGAACCCGGACCAGCAGACGAACACGACGGTGACGGCGAGCAGCACTCCTCGCACGTTCACCCCCTTTCGTGTCGCCCCGTCCGCGACCCATCCGGGCGGCGTGACGGCGGCGATCTCGGGGGAAAGCGTGCTACGTCGTGGTCCCCATTCACTCCCGCAGCGCTCTCGGCGCGCTCCCAGCACTCCCGGTTTAGTCCCGGTTTACGCCTGAAGCTCCCCGATCGCCCGCGTTGGCCCCGGCCGACGGTCCGAGGGCGGCTAACGATGAAGACGACCTGTCGCGCAGGCGTCAGCCTGACGCGCGGAGTCGTGCCGCCGACGATCGCTGAAGCGAGGGAATCGCCAGGTCAGCGCAGCCTCCCCGGGTCAGGAACGTCGCGCAGAGTGGGCGCCTTCACCGGTTCGTCACGAGGGCCGGTAGACACTTCGACCGAGGTCGCCCGATGGGTCCGATCCCCCAGCGCTACCGGGTGTCGAGCCAGTGGGGCCACGGTCCAGGATCCGGATGAGCCATCGCCCACCGATCCAGCGCCGCTGCGAGCGAGGATGCCAGCGTCGCCCGCGGCCACCAGGACTTGCGCACGAAGACGACGGCGCACGTGGTGGCGTGGGCGAAGTCACTGGCGTTCTCGGTGACGATCACCAGGCGTTCGCTGCTGGCGAGCTGGATCAGGATGTCGTCGGGGAGATTGTGCGCCCCGAGTCCGGCCGGAGTGGTCGCCTCGTGTCCCGCCGCCCGGAGGTGCTCCGCGACTTGCGGCGGGAGCATGGAGTCGATGAGAAATCTCACGCCAGCAGGCGTACGCGCTCGCCGGCGATCCGCTCCGCTTCCTCCAGCGCTCGGTCATTCGCATGGATGCGAGCTTCGACCTCGTCGCGATGCGCCGCCGCGTACCGCAGGGCGATCTCGACCTGACGCTCGTCGATCCCGAACTCGGTCGCAAGAGCTGCCAGGCGAACAGCCTCGGTGCCGGTGGTGTGCCGGAGGGCGGCAGCCAGCTCCCAGACATCAGGACCGCCGGCGAGCGCAGCTCGCCGTCCCGCCGGGCCTGGCTTGAACACGATGCCGGGATGGTCGAGGACGGCGAGCCCCTCCACGATGAACCGCTCGATGAGAGCCGTGAGCGATGTGCCCTCAGCGAGCGCGGCCGTCGCGAGACGCTCGCGCACTTCGTCGCTCAGACGCAGGCTGGTCGTGGATCGGGGCATCGGCTCATCTCCTGCCTAGTGCAACACAACGTATGGCAGTGCGATACTATCACCAACCACTGAGCAGATGGCAATGCTCATCTTGGCGTCGGGCATGCGTGGCGGATGCCTGGTGGGCGCATCCCCCACCCGTGCGACAACTCGCCCTTATGTCATGATGGCGACGAGCCCGCCCAGCGCGATGAACGGCGCGTACGGCATGCGGGTGTGGCGAGTCACGCGACCGGTTACGATCATCAGCAGGGCCCAGACACCTCCAGAGAGCGCCGTCACGACACCGGCGAGGACGACCGCCGGCGCGCCGACGACGGCTCCGACGAAGGCCATCATCTTCACGTCACCCCAGCCCAATCCGCCGGCACTCATGCTCCGGAGGGCCGCCCCAACCAGCAGCGCACCCGTTGCAGCGATGAACGCCTCCTGCGGTCCGCGGTCGTGCCAGACCGGCGACAGCAACAGTGCCAGGGCCAGCGCCGGAAGGACGATCCGGTTTGGGACGATCCGGTCCGCCAGGTCGTAGGCGGCCAGCATGACCAGCACCGCCGCGAACCCACCCGCCATGACTGCTTCGGCATGACTGCGGCCGTCGTTGACCATCAGGATCCCGACCGCTGCCGCGAGCGCAGCAGTCAGCGCTACGGACGCCCCCGTCCTCCACGCCCATTCATGCTGGAAGGGGCCCAACCTGAGAGCGTCATGCATCGACTACCTCACCCACGAGTTCAGCCAGCAGCGCGCGCGTATCGGGTGCCGGTGTGGCGCGAGTGTCGTCGAGCTCGCGTTGCAGCGCCTCTCCCAACAGTTTGTAAACTTTGCGAGCGCCATTGATGTCGCCGACCGAGGCTAGCAAGCGCATCAGGTCGCGAGCCACCGCCTCATCGGCCGGTTCCTGCCCGAGCACCAGCTGTGCGTAACGGGTCGCGCGGTCCACGTTGCCGCAGGCGAGTGCGAGGCTCGCCGCACGTCGCGCGGCCTCGACGTAGCGCAGGCGGTAGTCGTTGCGGTAGCTGTC
The DNA here is from genome assembly GCA_045863195.1 of Chloroflexota bacterium. Classification (GTDB taxonomy): domain Bacteria; phylum Chloroflexota; class Dehalococcoidia; order UBA2979; family UBA2979; genus W-Chloroflexi-9. The sequence goes on along the minus strand of BTUI01000001.1, from coordinate 319,345 downwards.
CGTCCATGCGGCCGGCACATCCTCGAGGAAATCGCCCCGGTAGAGGTCGAACGCGCGCTCGTAGTCGTCAAACGCCGTCTCGTTCTCCAGGCGGGCCGCGCGCCGGAGTGCCGCCTCGAATTCGTCGAGGTCACTGGCGAAGAGCGTGGTCCGGAGCTGGAGCAGGCCTCGTCGCGGAGTATCGAGCACCTGCACGCCAGACTGGCCGCGCGCAGCGCGACAGGCCGCACGCGCCGCGTAGGCGGCATTCGCCAGCATGTGGTCGATGCCGGGATCCCACGGGAACTCGGGCCACAGCGCCGCCGCTACGGCTTCACGGGAGACCGGAGAGGAGCCACGGGCGACGAGGAAGGCGATCAGCTCGGGGGCCTTCGGCCGCTTCCAGCCCTCAATCGGAACACCACCAACGGTCACCTCGAACGGGCCCAGGCAGCGCACCATGAACGGTGGGCGCCCCGCAGCGCAGCGATCCTCATCCGGTTCAGCACCACCTATCAGCAGCGACGCCTGGCGCATGCCGATCTCCTCGCGCACTGGCGGCACTGGCGGCGGTGCCGGCGGATTCGACGGATGCGGAACCGTGGGGTCTTCGTCCTCGGCCGGTGTCACCTCCTCCTGTTCGGTCGCCCGTGGCTCGTTGACTGCGTCCGCGACGACCGCCGTCACCTCTTCCGGGGGCGCTGCATCCTCGCGGCTCAGGTTTTCGCCAGCTGGTTCCGTCGACGTGGGACTCGCTGGAAGGACGCCAGTGGACGGGAGTGTCGCCGCGGGCAGATCGGGTCCCACATCCGGGCGATCCGTATCGGGTACCACGGGCGCAACCGGCCCGTCGCCGGGTTCGACGGCGCCACCCAGAACCATCGACTCTCGATCCGGCTCCGTGGCGTCCGCGTCCTCGACCGGCTCAAGCACGACCGCGGGTGAGGGATCGTGTCTCGCACCATCCGACACCGCATGCAGACCCGACGTGGAAGCGAGGCTCGCGGCGAGCTCCGCGCCCGCTCTCCAGCGCGGTGAATCGTCGCGCCGCACCAGTACGGGGTCGAGGGCCAGATCCGGCTCGCCCTTCCGCTGCAGGATGACCTGCCCCGGGCTCGGCATGGCCGGGTCGCCCTCGCCGGGTGTCTCGACCTCATCTGGCCCGTACCGCTCATTCGCCGAGGCAAGGGACGCCTCGAAGGCACCGGTCAGATCGTCCGCGCCAGCAACGACGAGGTGGACACCGACTGCGGGGCCGTCACGGAGCACGGCCGCAAGCGCGCCGCGTCTCGCTTCCGATCCGTCGATCAGCGCGACCAACGGCATGCTCCGAGAGTCGTCTTCGAGGCGAGTCTGGATGATCTCATCGAGCTCTTCGAGCAGGTCGCTCACATCGTCGCCCGCCTGGCTCCCGGCGAGATGCGGGGCGGCTGCGAGGTCTTCGAGCAATGATCCGGTGTGCGCGTCCACGCGCAGCGCGAGATCGGTGGGGTCATGCGTTGCGACCAGGGTGGTCACCCAGGAGCGCAGTTGCGCGCGGTACGCAGCTGACTCCCCCGCGAGCCGGATGCCGCCCGTCGCGAGGTTGAGGTAGACGATCTCGTCGTCGCGGGCGCCCACGGGGACCACGAGCGTCGACGGTGCGGGCGCTCGTTGCGCGAGCGAGGCGGCCAGGCGGTTCACGCCGATCAGTGTGACCTCCACACGGCCCGGCGCGGTCGCGCCCGCCTCGACCCGGCAGGCTAGGCGTCGCGCCATCGCCTCGCGCAGGCTGGCGATCGCGGTGTCCGCCCAGGGGATGCGTTCGACGACGATTCGCAGGCGGTCCCCCTGCTCGAACACCAGCGCGATCCGAGCCTCGTCGAACCCACGCTCAGCGAGCGCAGAGGCCACCGCCTCTGCGGCGAGCGTGACGCGGCCCGCATCCCCGCCACCGCCCTGCCGAGGGGCCTCGCGCAAGCCCGACGCCAGCGCGCCTGACCGGCGCAGCCGGTAGACGCTGAGCACGGCCCCGCCGATGAGCGCGAAGCCGGCGACTGTGAACAGCACGGGGGTCGACGCCGCTGGCCAGTCCCAGGAGCCTTCGTCCCCCTCGGCCGATGCCGTGTCGTCACCTACGATGCCAGCGGACGGCCCTAGGAGATCTGCGTCATCGATGATTGGGTCAGCAGCCTGTCGCTCTGACGCCCGCTGGTCTGGCTCGACCGTCGGCGGGGACACTGTCGAAGCCGGAGCGGTGGCTGCGGAGAGCGGCAGACGCAGCCGCCAGCCGGTGTGGAGGACGTTCGGGTTGGTGAACGACCGCGCGTCGACCATCTCCTCGTGACGGTTGAGCTCCCAGATCTCGGTCCAGCGGAAGCCGTCGCCCAGGAAGCGCGCCGCGATCGACCAGAGGTCATCGCCTCGTTCCACGCGGTAGACGGCAGACTGCCCGTCGACGGAGAGGTTCACGGTTGGGAGCGGCACATGGAGCACCCAGCCGGGCTGGATGACACGCGGGTCGGTGAACCGCTCGCCTCCGGTCATCGTCCGCTCACGGTTGAACTCCCAGAGCTCGACGTACCGCGAGCCGTCCCCGTAGAGGCGGCGCGCGATATCCCAGAGGGAGTCGCCACGGACGACCGTGTACTCAATGAACGTGGCGTCATGCTCGCTGCCCGGGGACATCGGCGGGAGCGACTCGTCCACCCGCACGATCTCGGTTGGCGCAGCAGCCGGTGCGACCACGACGACCGTGGCGGCGGGCGCGGCCGCCGCGCGAGAGGGGTCGGGCAGCCAGCTCATCACCAGCAGTGTGCCTCCGACCCCACTGTCGACGACGCGCCGTACAGCCGGGATCGTGATGAGATTCGTGAGGCTGAGGCCGCTGCGGGCCCAGCGCGCTCCGCCGGTGATCCGGGTCACGGTCACGGCGACGGCGCGCAGCCCGATGGTGAGCGCGAGGTAGCCGAGGACCAACCAGGCGATCCCGGTGGCGACCGCGACGACGTCCGTCGCCGCGAGCTCTGAGCCGGTGAGCGTGGCCCGGATATGTGCCCAATCCACCGATGCCCGGAGTGTCGGCGGCCCGCTGATGCTCCACAGGACCACGCCGAGCGCGATGCCCAGCGCGACCGTGAAGGCCAGCGCCCGTGGCGAGGGATCCGAGATCGGTGCCTGGACGGTGTGGCGCCTCCCCGGATGCGTGATGCTCATCGCTCCCCTCCCTCCCGTTACTGGCCGGCGGCAAGCACCGACTGCAGCTGCTGTACCGGGTACGCCCGTGTGAACGACCGCACCATCGGATCGAGCGGTTCCCATGCGCCCACCACGATCACGACGTCGCCATCGGCATCGACCTCCTCGGTGATCACCCGATAGCGGCCACCGAAGGTGATCTCCAGGCGGACCTCGAACGCCCCGCCAGCGACGAAGGAGGACTGCTCGTAGCGGTGCTGGATGTCGCTCTCCTCCGGATACGGACGGCCGAGCGAATGCGTGAACAGGCGCGTGCCGTCGCCGAAGAACCAGTCGTAGTGTTGGGGCGTGACCTCCACCTCCACCGTCGTGTCGCCGAGCGTTTCAGCGCCGTAAAGGGTCTCCCCGCCGTACCCCTCGACCCAGAACCAGGACGGCAGCGCCACGAGCCCGGTGCCCGGGTTGGCTTCCAGCGTGATCGGCGGGAGCGGAATGAAGCCGTAAAGCGCCTCGGCAACGGCCACGGGGTCGATGCCGGGTACTGGTGGCGTGCCCACGATGATGTCCGGCGCGCTCGGCGCGTCGGTCGGCACCCACGCGATGCCGAAGTAGCCGTCGTCGCAGCTGACGGTCCACGGGACGGTATCGGGGTTGGCGGCCAGGCCGGCCCGCACCCACCCAGCGCTGCCGTAGCCGATGTTCATGGGTGTCGCCGTGCAGTCAGGGCCACTCGGGTTGCTGATCACGTCTGGGGAACCGGGTGACCCCGTGGTGCCGGGAACCGTGGTGGTGGTGCCGATGAAGATCGTCACGCCCGTCTCACTCGAGGCAACGTAGATCTCCGCTGAACTCGGGGCCTTCGTGGCGCTCGGGTTGAATCCCTGTCCGGGCCCGTGGCCGTCAGCCTGGGCCGAAGTGACGAACAGGAGCGGGAGAGCCAAGCCGAGCACGACGATGACAGGCTTCATTGCGGCTCACTCGTGGTTCGTACGACTAACCAACGACCATCCACCTTCTCGAGGAAAAAGGTGTCCCGATACACCTCTCCAAGGCCTTCAGCCTCCGGGGGCTCCTTGGTTTCCGCGTCGACCAGGAAGCTGTTGTTCACGAACTCGTCGATGACGACAGCACTGGTCTCGGAAGCGCTCACGACTGCGAAGTCATGCTCGATCACCAGTCGAGCTGCGACACCATCCGTACGAAGCGCTTCGATCTGGCCACGGACGCGTTCTAGTTCCTCGTCGGTAACGAAGTCTTCAACGAGTGAGAGATCGAGGTTCAGCACGGCCTGGGCATACGCTTCCCAGTAGGCCAGATATGCCTCCGCCACCGCCTCCTCGATCGACGGGGTCGCGGTCTGCGTGGGTGATGCCGCCGTGGGAGACGCAGTCGGGCTTGCCGTTGCCGGCAAGGGAGTTGCCGTGGGCGGTTCGCTGCTTCCGCCGCCACAAGCCGCGATCAGGATCGCCGCCGCGACCCATACCAAGACACTGCCAACCGTGCGACCTCTACGCATGACTATGGACCTCCCTGGACGCCGAAGCGCGGCTCCGCGACGGAGCGTGCGCTGATCTCCACGTGCTCGATGCCGAGCACTCGCAGGAAGGCTGTCGAAGCCTGTCGGGCGACAGCTACCTCGACGCGCAGTCCATCCGCATGCACGGCGTAGTCCGTGCCATCATCGCCCATGAGATAGGCGATCGCCGCCCCCTCGGCGGCACCGGGGTGGAGGACGAGCACCGCCCCGCCGGACGCGCGATAGGCGGCCTCGTCCACCTGCATCGCTCCGGCGGCTGCAGCCGCGTCCGCCTGGTTCTGGAGATCGCGGCGCTGGACGAGCACCAGGCCGCCGTCGGCGACGAGACCGGCGACCGCGATGAGGCCGAACAGGAAGATCGCGACCAGCACCAGGGCCTGCCCGCTCTCGTCACTCACGATGCGCCGGAGGCGGTCGTTCATGGTGTGGCCACCGTGCGGCTGCGGTAGAGGTCGACGCGCGCTTCGTGCCGGCTCGACACGGTGACTTCGAACGTACCCAGGAGCAGCAGATCGCCGAGTGTCACCGGGTAGGCAGCCTCGGCCTGAACCACACCGCCGCGGTCGAACGCCCCCGCGTCGATGGACAGCGCGAGACGCTCGATGGCGAGGCCATGTCTGCTCGCCGCGGCCAGCGCGCGCTGCTGGGCTGACGCCAGGCCTTCCGATGCGGACGGTGCGACTGCGAGTGTCCGCGCCGCCTCCCGGGCCACGGACTGCACCGCGATCTGCGCGTGCGCGACGCGGCCGGTCATCACAATGCCCGCCAGGAGGACGAGCAGCAAGGGGATCACGAGCGCGGTCTCGATCAGCGCGCCGCCGCTCTCGCCGGCGAGCATGCGTCGCGCCGGATGCATCTGGTCAGGGACCATGGCGGAACCCCTCTCGCCAGACCTCAGCCGAAGCCTCGATCGGGATCGCCAGCGAGCTCACCCAGGGGATGAAGAGCGAGTACTCACCGCTCGCGCGGGCGATCGCGACGTCACCTTGCGTCTCCGCGCTGATCGTGAACCCTGCCGCGCTCGCACCGAGGCCCGCCTCGAGCACCTCACGCACACGAAGCGCTCCTTGTTCGACGCCGTAGCCGTCTGAGGCCGCGAGCCGCGCTCCCTCGATCGCGGCCGTCTCCGCGACGGTCCGGGCGTGATGCACCAGCGCGAACTGCACCGTGCCGATCAGCACCATGAGGAGCACCGGCAACACCAGTGCCAGCTCGGCCGTGCTCCCACCTGACTCGTCGCGAATGAAGCGCATCGGACTACACCGAGGTGATCGCGGTGACGATGTCGTTGAAGACACCGACGATCGCGGTCCCCACCGCCTGCACCGCCATGATCGCGACGACGGCGATCCCGGCGACGACGATCGCGTACTCGGTCATCGCCGCTCCCTCCTGGTCGTCATGGAAGGCCCGCGCCTGTTCCCTGATTCGATTCCACATGTGCGTCACCTCCTTGTGGTGAACCTTCAACCTGCGACTCGCCGCGTTCAGCGGCCCAACCCCAGCAACTCCACGCCCGCGGGATAGAGCAGCACGACGAGGAACGTCGGAAAGATGAAGAGTGCGGTGGGGAAGAGCATGCGCACGGCGGCCTTCCCGCCTTCCTCGAGGAGGCGGGTGCGCTGACGCTCGCGAGCGCTCTCAGCCAGCGCGGCCATCGCCGGCGCGAGCGGTGTGCCCTGCTCGTGCGACATCCGCCACGCGTCCGCCAGGGAACGCAGTTCAGCAACCTCTTCGCGCTCGGCGAGCGCGTGCAAGCCGTCGGCATAGCTCGCGGCCCCGATGCCTGCTTCGACGACCACCTCGCGCAGGCCGGCGCCGAGCGCGCCGTCGAGCTGGCGCCCGGACTCGGCCAGCGCCTGCTCCGGCGAGAGCCCGGCGCTCGCACCCAGGGTGAGGACGTCGAGCGCGGCGGGCAGTTCGATGAGGACCCGGGTGCGCCGGGCCCGCAGCCGGGAGCGCAGCAGCCAGCTCGGGGCGGCGAAGCCGGCCGCGAACGCGCCGGCCCACAGCCACACCGGCCACGACCCTGCGGCGGACACCCCGAGCAGATTGAGGAGGGGGAAGGCGCCTCCGGCGACGATGCCGGTCCCGAGCTGCTGACCGTGGAATTGCGCTGCCGTCATCCCCGGCATCGCCAGCGCAAGCCGGCGGTCCAGATCCCCGGTCTCGATCCCGAGGTGGCGCAGCACCCGGCCGATCAGGACACCGGCGTCGTCGAGCAGCGGCCGCAGCGTCCGCTCAAGGAACGTCGACTCGAACACGGCCGGCCGCCCGTCCGTCTCATCGAGCGCCATCCGTCCACGTGCGGAGAATCGGCGGAGGCGCATGGCGAGCGACGGTCGCGGGCGTCCGAGCGGCTGGCCCATCACGATCAGCCAGAGCCCTGCGCCGAGTGCGCCGCTGAGGAGCAGCGCGCCGCTCATCGGAGCACCCGTTCCCCGCCCGGCAGCGCGGTCGCCCGCAGCATGCCGGCGTAGCCGACGGCCACGCTTACAAGGCAGAGCGCCAGCACGGCCTGGCCGGTCGGCGTGGAGAACACGTCGAGGTAGCCCGGGTTCGTGGCCCGGATCGCGACGATCAGGACGAGCGGCAGCACCGCGATCACGCGCGCCGACAGCACGTGCTCCGCCTGCGCGGCGCGGACTTCTCGCCGCGCCCGTGCCGCTCCACGCACGGAGCGGCTGAGCCCATCGAGCACGCCACTGAGATTGCGGCCGCCCACCCGGTAGGACATCAGGAGGGCGACCACGAGGGTGTCGAAGGCGGGGTGCGCGACGCGTCCGCGAGCGCGGATGAGTGCGTCCTCGAACCCCACGAGCCGGGCGTCGGCGTCGAAGGCGCGGAACACGGGGCGGAGCGGCTCCGGACCGGTCTGACCGAGGGCGCGCAGCGCCGCCTCCATCCCGATCCCCACGCGTGCCGCGTCACGCAGTGAGTCCACCGCCTCCGCGACCGCGTCGTCGACCAGGTCGCGGACGCGGGACTCGCGATGTCTCTGGTACCAGGAGGGGATCACCGCGCTGACGCCGCCGGCCGCCAGGCTGAGCACGGGCCACCCGAACCACCACTGCGTGACGGCGGCCGTGGCGACTCCCACGATCACGGCCGGCAACAGCGGCAGGAGCCGCTCAGACGGGGCCGGCGCACCCTCTGACGTCGCGGCCACGGATGGAGCGCCAGGAGCCGCCGCGGCGGGTTCCCGCCGCCGTGAGGTCAGCGAGAGGAAGATCAGGAGCACCCCGAGGGCCAGGCAGGCACTACTTCCGATGAGCATGAGTTCCTCCGTTGGTCATCCTCCCCGGCGACGGTCCCCGGACGCTCCCACACCGCTCCCGTGGCGCTCCCTGCGCTCCCGGAACGCTCCCCGTTTGCTCCCGGCATCTCGAAAGCTTGCTAATTCTCACGTCCCGGCTCCCCGTTCCGGGCCCGGGTACCCCGCCGCCAGCAGTTGCCGCTCGCGGCGCGGACGCATGCCCGTCCAGCGCAGTTCTCCCCCGTCGAGCGCGAACAGTGCCGTCCCGGCCACCGTGTCCCCTTCGAGTCCGGTCACCTCGTAGATGGTGGAGACGCGCCGGTGGCGACTGGTGTCGAGCGTCAGGTGCACGACCAGCTGGATCGCCTCGGCGATCATTTCGGTGATGGCCTGGGCGGGAAGTGCCTCTTCTGCCATCAGGGCGTAGGTGCGGAGTTTCGTGAGCGCCTCGCGCGGGCCGTTGGCGTGCACCGTGCACATCGAGCCGTCGTGGCCCGAGTTCATCGCGACGAGCATGTCGAGCGCCTCGTCGCCGCGGACCTCGCCGACGATGATCCGCGTCGGGCGCATGCGCAGCGCGTTGCGGACGAGCGCCCTGATCGAGATGCTGCCCGCGCCCTCGGCGTTCGCCGTGCGTGCCTGGAGCGCGACGCAGTCAGGGAGCATCGCCTCGAGCTGCAGCTCCGCGGTCTCCTCGATCGTGACCACCCGCTCGTCGAGCCCCCGGATCGAGGCCCCGAGGGCGTTGAGCGCCGTGGTCTTGCCGCTCCCCGTCCCGCCACAGATCAGGATGTTGAGGCCCGCACGTACGGCGGCGTCCAGGAAGGCGGCGCTGTCCGCGGTCAGCGTCCCCATCGCGATCAGGTCGTGGAGCGCCCGTGCGCGCAGCACGAACTTGCGGATCGTGACGTGGACCGATCCCGAGGTGAGGGGCGGCATCACGGCATTCAGGCGGGATCCATCCGGCAGGCGGGCATCGACCATCGGACTGGTCTCGTCCAGCCGCCGCCCGAGCGGTCCGACGGCACGCCGGACCACGCGCAGCAGTTGCTCATCGTCCTCGAACACGGTGTCGGTCAGGCGCTTGCGCCCAGCGGCGATGGCGAAGACGCGCTGCGGGCCGCTCACCATGATCTCTTCGATCGACGGGTCGTCGAGCAGCACCTGCAACGGGCCGAGTCCGAGCAGGTCGTCGTAGAGGCGCTGCGCCAGCACCTCCGGCTCAGCGATGGGAGTCTCCCCGAGCGCCGTCGCGCTGCGGTTCGCGGCGGCAATGCGCTCGGCGATCAGGCGGCGGGCGGTCTCGACCTCCGTGGTCCCCGGAGCAATCCACTCGTCGGCATCGATGGTGCGGCGGAGTTCAGCGTGGACCTCGGCCCGGATGGCGCGCTCGCGCTGGTCCCGCACGATCAACGTGGTCACTTCAGCCCTCCCATGCCAGCTGCCGGCCGGGAACGGCGGCCTCGGGCACCGGGGAGGCGCGCCGCGCCCGCAGTTGCTCGACGAGCTGCCGCAGGTCGCGTGCTGCGCGGCCGCCCGTTGCCGAGAGGGGGACCTGGTCGGCGATCGCGCGCCGTGCGGCGTCTCGGTCTTCGCGCACGACGACGATGACCTCCATGCCGAGCGCCGCTTCGATCTCGTCCTGGTTGTAGTGCTCGCGCCCCTCGCGACGGTTCACGACGGCGCTCACCGGTGCCCCTCCGGCAGAGGCGCGCAGGAGCGGTTGGACGAGGCGGGCGTTCCAGATGGCGATCAGGTCGGCGCCGAGCACGAGCAGCACCTCGTCGGCTACTCGCAGTACCGGGTCGTCGGGGCGGGTGCCGAGGTCAGTGGCGTCGACGACCACCCACTCGAAGCGCTGGCGGAGCGCACTGACCGCCGCAGGGACCGTGTCGTCACCCACGGCCACGGCAAGCTCAGGGCGTTCGATGCCGGCCAGCACCACACAGTGCGGCCCCGGCTGCAGCTCAGCGCTGAGGACCGTGCCGCTCGGCATCTCTCCCGACAGCAGCCCGACGAGCCCTCGACGAGGGTCGAGGTCCAGCATCGGTGCGACGTTGCCGCCACGCCGGTCGGCGTCCACGAGCACGACTTGCTCGCCAGTGGCGCCCAGCCCGGCGGCGATCGCGATCGCGACGGTGGTCTTCCCCGGAGCGCCCTTGCCACTGGTGACGACCAGGACGCGCCCGCGCTCTGCCTCCCCGTCGAGCGAGGTGGCTACGGGCCCCCGCGCATCTGTGGACTCCCGGCTGATGGCCGACGCGGAGTCCTGCCGGCGGATCGGACCCCGTGCTTCGGCGTCGACGATCGCGTCTGCGATCGCAGCGGGTGAGGAGGCGGCCGGCAGGCGCAGCGCGGCACCGTCGAACTGATCGGGGTGCTGGCCACTCGTGAGCACGAGCACGGGCCGGCGCCGGTCGTGGAGCGCAGCGAGGGTCTGGGGAGAGAAGCCGTGAAGGTCGTCGGATACCAGAACGACATCAACGCCGGGTGCGCGCAGCTCCTCGTGCAGCGTGGATGCGTCGAGACAGCGCGCAGCGATCACGAGCCCGAACTCCGGAAGCGCCTGGAGCAATCGGCGCTCCAGGCCCCGGTCGCCCACGGCCAGCAAGAGGCGGATCGGAGCGCCGGTGGCTGCGGAGGTCATGGCGCGCTCTCCGCGGCAGCCGTGGGTGCGACGAGGAGCAGCGTGAGCGTCCCATTCACGAGCGCGTGCGTGACCGCCTCCGCCTCCACACGAGGCACGAGCAATGTCACGTTGGTGATGCGGCCGGTGGCATCGCTACCGCCCCCAGCGAGCGTCACGCGGCTGGCGTCGAGGGCGACGTGGTAAACAGTGGCGCGGTCCAGCAGCATCGTCGTCTGACTCTGCGGGCGGCCCGGCTCGCTGGTCGCCATCACGGTGACTTCGGCGCCGCGGCGGAGCTGCCCGTAGACCGCGTCAGCAGCGACGGCGACGGTCACCGCCACCTGGTCGCTACCGATCACCGGCCCGCCCCCAAGATCGGGGCGCGCAACGAGCGCCCCCGCGTGGATCGTCTGACCTGCCGTCCGGCCGATGACCGAACCGATCTCGGCCTCGGGGATCACGAGGGCGCCGGATGCGCCTTCAATGCGTGCCTGCGTCACGGTGAGGTCGGAGCCGGCGATGACGTGACCGGCTGGAATGGTGCGTGCCGCGACTACGACCGGCTCCGTGATCTGCATCTGGCTGGCGAAGCTGAGTCCGCCCACGAGAGCGACGGCAGCGAGGGCGAGGCCGACGAGCAGCCGGATGTCGATGCGCGGCAGTGCCCAGGAGCGGTTACCAGCGCGCGATCCGAGGCTCACCATCTCACTGCCCTCCCTCGCGGCGGTCACATTCGCCGCGGTCAGCTTCGGCTCGAGGCGCCGGCCAGGAGCGCTCACCGCCCTCCCAGCGCCGGACAACGCCGAGCAACCAGTTCCGCACGCAGGCGGCAGCGCTTTCGGCATCTGCGAACGCCTGCTCGTCGCCGATATCAGTCGGCGTCATGCCGCGCCGGCGGACGACGACCCGCAGCGGGCGCTCACCGTCTGGTTCGACCCAGGCGCGGAGCAGCAGGAAGTCGGTCAGCGAACGCGAGCGGTGTGTCATGCGCGGAACGCTAGACAGGCACCGTTGCAGGGAGCGCAACAAGATCGTGGCGAGCGGCCGGGAGTCCCTGATGTCCGAGGTGCAACCTCGCGGCCCCAGATTCGGAAACCCGTCAGAATTTGTTGCGCAGTTTGCTACGCTTCCGATAACGTCTGTCGTGGACTATTGATGTGCGGGCGGCCAACGGATCTGTGCAACAGGCCCATGAGGTTGCTCCGCGCATACCGTCACGGGCAGCAAGGACCGGTCGCCGTGACGGGGGTGCTGACTGGAGGAAGCCGGGAACCGTCGGGCCCGAGGGCGCGACGAGAGGCGAGTTCACGCGCGCCGCGGCTGCAGTTGCTCGGTGAGTTCGTGGTTGCGGGGCCGAACGGCGATCGTGTCCGCATCCCGTATGCCAGCCAACGGGTGGTCGCACTGGCGGCGCTGCAGAGGCGGCCGCTGCTGCGGCGACTGGTGGCGACCCGCATCTGGCCGCACCTCGCGGTGCCGAGTGCGCTGGCAAGTCTCCGGACCGCCATCTCCCGGATGCACGCGGCGCACCCGTTGCTGCTCACGACGACTCCAGAATTGATCACCCTCGCCCCGCAGCTCCAGGTGGACCTCGTCGAACACGAAGCGCGCGCCCTCGAGGTGATCCGTGGAGGTGAGCTCTGCGCTGCGCTCGAGCTACCGACCGACATCTTCACGACGCCGCTCCTCGCGGAGTGGGATGACGACTGGGTCAACGTGGAGCGACAGCGTGTCCAGGAGCTGTTCTTGCACGCGCTGGAAGCGTCCGCCCTGCGCCTCGCCGGCGACGGCCACGTCGCGCTCGCTCTGCACGCGGCGTACGCGGTGCTGGGGACTGACTCGTTGCGGGAAAGCGCCGCGCGGACGGTGATCGAGCTGCACCTGCGCGAAGGCAATCGCGCTCAGGCTGCGCGGATCTTCCTGGATTTCCGAGAGCGGCTGCGCTTGGCCCTCAATGTGGCGCCGTCCGCCGAGCTGTACGCGCTGGTCGAAGGGGTTGTTCGGTCGAGGGGTGGTTGAGGGCAGCACAAGCGCCGTGGAGCCTTGTTTCCCAAGCAAAGGTTCAACGGGTGCGAGTCCTGTCCCCTGCGCCGCTCTTCGGTACCTAGGCGGCAGTCCGGCCTTCAGTACCTGCACGAGCGACCTGGGCGCGCTTCGCGCCCAGGTCGACTTCCTCACCGCGCGGGGAACTCCGACGGAGCCGGTGGCGTCTTGCGCGCGAGCAAGTCGAGTCACTCATCGCCGATCTGCCTAAGCGCTGCAAGCCTGCGACGGCGAACAACCGCGGTCCAACTCGCGTACGGCCGCGTGCCCCACTGCAGCGACCTGCCCACAATGCCTACTCGCGGTGGCGCTGCGCGTTGACAAGCAAGAACAGGAGCACGCCGTCGGCAGCAATCAGCATCGCCCGCAGCGACTCTAGGTCGTCACGGTCCTCGTGCGCGTAGGCGTTGAAAATGCCGTAGTACGCGACCATGCCCAACATCATGTGGGACACCCATGTGGCTCCGCTGTCGCTGCCGTCCAGCAGACGCTTCACGCGGGGTTTGATCAGCGACGAGCGCTCGTCATCATCGAGTTCGGCGTCGGGGACAAAGTACTGGAGCACGGTCCGAATCAGCTCCCTTCCGGAGCTCGCCGCGTGACGGAGATGATCCGGGCCGCCGCCTTCCAGAGCCGACCACATTCCGTGGTACTTCTCCACGAATCCGGGGCCGAGACGGGTAAGCCGGCTGGTGAGTTCATCCCGATGATCGTCCGTCGGATAGGCGACGGAAGAGCTGACTGCGGGATCCTCCTCCAAGAAATGGCGCAGTGAGCGAGAGTATGCGGCTGTTGCCATCGGAGGTGCAGCCAGTTGAACCCACCCGGCACCGGCGGCCGCCCGCGTGTCCCCGGGATTTCCGATAGGACGCGTCAGGAGCTGTTCGAGGGACGCAGTGATCGCCGGGAAGTGGACATCGAGAGGCGGAAACGCATTCAGGTCTTGCAGCATGATGGAGGGCAGTCGGAGTCGTTCAAGCCCACGCATGGCGAAGCCGTCCTCGATCGAACTCGAGAGACTCAGGTTCACGGCCCGGTACACGGACTCGAGCATGGGCGCGCGCACGGACTCAGCGATCTGCGCCATGAATGCTGCGTGGTGGCTCTGTGTATCCAGGAGCGGCGTGATCGCCCGAGTCAGCGCTTCCGTGTGAGAGGTGTTGAGCGCCTGCAACGCCCCGCCGATACCCGCCGCCTCACGCAAGGTTCGCTGCAGACTAACCACAGCTGATGAGTCGAACTGCTCCATCACGCGGCCGATGTCAGGGAGCGCTACCGCGGCCAGCTGCATCGAATTCCAGCGGTTGATCGCCTTGAATGCGTCCTGCATGTGCGATGTCCTGACGATGAGCGCTGCTGCCCGCGCTGCTTCGGATGCGGGCACCATTGCCTGTGCGATTGCCTGTTGTACGCCCGCGGCCGTTTCCCTCACGAGTCGTCTCGCCTCCTGAGCCTCAGCTCCGCCTTCCGGCGTGAGGCGCCATACCTGACGTTCACGCACCACGAGACCCTCTGCCTGCAGCAACTTGAGGGAACGGCTCACGGAAGGCCTGAGCTTGCCGAGGCGCGAAGCAAGCGCCTCGATGGATCGGGCCGGTTCCCGCTCGAGTTCCACGAGGATCATGGTTTGCAAAAGCGAGCGTCGCGCTGCTGACATGGGAGTATCGTAACATGAGTACAATCGTTACGGATCGCACCCTCGTCGCGCTTTCGCAGCATCGGGCTCGAGAGAAGGACCGTCCGAAAGGCCCACGTCCTGGGCCCCGGCACACCGCTCGAAAGCGCCCGAAGCGCTCACCATCCCAGCGCCTGCCGGTTGATCCCTTGGTGGTTGAGTGTCGGTGACCGGAAGCCGGGCGGGCGACCTGTCTAAGGCATTCAAAGTACGCATTCGGCGCAGTAGCAGGGCACCTTGATCCGCCGATCGTGCCGGCGCTCGTGCTCCACTCTGCACCTCGAAAGCGCGCAGCGGAGAGCAACATCGCAACATTTATGTAGAATCACCCGGCAACGAGAAGGTCGGTTCGTCTTGGCAACACATAAACAACCGAACGGCGCGACGCTCGGGTACGAGGCGCGCCTGTGGCAGATGGCGGATGCGCTCCGCAACAACATGGACGCCGGCGAGTACAAGCACGTCGTGCTCGGGCTCATCTTCCTGAAGTACATCTCCGACGCCTTCGCGGAGCAGCACGCGAGGCTCCACGCAGAGGTAGCCGACGGCGCGGACCCCGAGGACCCGGACGAGTACCGCGCCGTCGGCGTCTTCTGGGTGCCGGCCGAGGCGCGCTGGGCAAAGATCCAGGGCGAGGCGCCGCAGCCGACCATCGGCGAGACGGTGGACGCGGCGATGGTGGCGATCGAGCGCGACAACCCAACGCTCCAGGGCGTGCTGCCGAAGGAATACGCACGGCCGGGGCTCGACAAGGAGGCGCTCGGGCAGCTGGTCAAGATGGTCAGCGACATCGAGGTCGGCGGCGGTGAGGCGCGGTCGCAGGACGTGCTCGGACGCGTCTACGAGTACTTCCTCGCGCAGTTCGCGAGCGCCGAGGGGCGGAAGAGCGGCGAGTTCTATACGCCGCGCGGCGTGGTCCGTGTGCTGGTGGAGATGCTGGCCCCGTACCGAGGTCGCGTGTACGACCCCTGCTGTGGCTCCGGCGGCATGTTCGTGCAGAGCGAGCGGTTCATCGAGGAGCACGGCGGGCGGCTGGGCGACGTCAGCATCTACGGGCAGGAGTCGAACTACACGACTTGGCGGCTGGCCAAGATGAACCTGGCGATCCGGGGCATCGACGCGCAGATCGCGCACGGCGACACGTTCCACAACAATCTGCATCCTGACCTGCGCGCCGACTACCTGCTGGCGAACCCGCCGTTCAACGCGAGTGACTGGCGCGGCGACCTGCTGCGCGAGGACCAGCGTTGGAAGTACGGTCCACCGCCCCCGAACAACGCAAACTTCGCATGGGTGCAGCACTTCATCCACCACCTCGCCCCCACCGGGCAGGCCGGTTTCGTACTGGCGAACGGTTCGATGTCCTCCAACACGTCCGGCGAGGGGGAGATCCGCAAGGCGATCATCGAGGCGGACCTGGTGGACTGCATGGTGGCGCTGCCCGGTCAGCTCTTCTACTCGACGCAGATCCCGGTCTGCCTCTGGTTCCTGACGCGCGACAAGCAGAACAACCGCTTCCGCGACCGGCGGCGCGAGGTGCTGTTCATCGATGCACGCAAGCTCGGCTCGCTCGTCGACCGCACGCACCGCGAACTGAGCGCCGAGGAGGTCGCGCGCATCGCCGGCACGTACCACGCCTGGCGCGGCGACGAGGGCGCGGCGGAATACGCGGACGAACGGGGCTTCTGCCGCTCCGCGAGCATCGAGGTGATCGCCGAGCACGGCTACGTCCTGACGCCCGGCCGTTACGTTGGCGCGGCCGACGCGGAGGAGGACGATGAGCCGTTCGAGGAGAAGTTCGAGCGGTTGCGGGGCGAGCTCGCCGGTCACTTTGGGGAGGCGACCAGACTCCAATCTCAGATTCTCGTGCAGTTGGCTCGGGTCACGCCCTCGTGAGCGAGTGGCCGCAGGTTCCGCTCGGCACCGTCGTGAACCTGAAGCGTGGCTTCGACCTCCCGGCGGATAGGAGGCAGCCAGGTCGCTTCCCGGTGGTGTCGTCTGGTGGTGTGAGCGGGTTTCACCACGAAGCCCGGTGCGAAGCGCCCGGTGTGGTCATCGGCCGCTATGGCTCCATCGGGTCAGTCCACTGGGTCTCCGAACCCTACTGGCCGCTCAACACGTCGCTCTTCGTTGAGGACTTCAAGGGGAACGATCCCCGGTTCGTCTTCTACCTACTGCAGACCATCAACTACCACGCTCATTCGGACAAGAGCAGCGTTCCAGGGGTGAACCGGAACGATCTCCATATGGAGCTAGTTTCGCTCCCTCCGCTCCCCGAGCAACGAGCCATCGCCGAGGTCCTCGGAGCGCTCGACGACAAGATCGAGCTGAATGAGGGCATGAACGCGACGCTCGATGAGATGGCACGGGCGCTGTTCAAGTCGTGGTTCGTGGACTTCGACCCCGTGCGCGCGAAGGCCGAGGGCCGCGAGCCCTCGCACATGGACGCCGCCACCGCCGGCCTCTTCCCCGACTCGTTCGAGGATTCGGCGCTGGGCCCGATCCCGGCGGGGTGGCGGGTGAGCACAGTAGGGGATGTCGTGTCGGTGTTCGGAGGAAGCACTCCGAGCACCAAAGAACCCGCCTTCTGGGACGGCTCTCACGCCTTCGCCACGCCGAAGGATCTCTCGAAGATCTCTACGCCGGTGCTGCTCGATACAGCGCGACGAATCACAGACGCGGGCCTGGCGAAGGTCAGCTCTGGGCTCCTCCCCGCGGATACGGTGCTGATGTCCTCGCGTGCACCCGTCGGCTACTTGGCGATCGCTCGATTGCCCGTCGCCGTGAACCAGGGCATGGCCGCGATGGTCTGCGACGGTGACGTGAAGCCCCCATTCGTCCTCAACTGGACGCGGCTCAACATGGACGAGATCCGGTCCCGCGCCAGCGGAACGACGTTCCCTGAGATTGGCAAGTCCAGCTTTCGCAGCATCCAGTGCGTCGTGCCTCCTCGAGAAGTCCATGACGCCTATCACGCAACGATGTCGCCGCTATACGACCTGATCACAACGAACGTCAGCGAATCGCGCACGCTCACCGAGCTTCGCGACACGTTGCTGCCGCGTCTCATCTCCGGCCAGCTGCGCGTCGAAGCCCCTGCGCGCATCGTCGAGAGGGCTTGCTGATGCCTCCTGAGGTCGTCAGCAAGCGGACGCGTACAGAGTTCCGCGAGTTTCTCGTAGGTTGGACGCTCCGCGAGATCGAGCGCGAGTTCGAGGACGCGGGCATCAGGTGTGATCGTGACTTCGAGCCCACCGTCTCCGGACAGCGGCGCTCCCTCGTCGAACGCCATTACCACACGCTGGACTTCACCAAGTCGGCCGACGTAAGGCAACTGCTGCAGGTGTACCAACGCGTCATCGATCGGACTGAAGCCGACCTGCCCACGAATGATGCACGGGAGGCGTTGGAGCGCGCCATCAAAGGTCTCAAGGATTGCCTCGCAAACGACGGCTTCGTGTATGAGGGCGGTCGCATCATTGCTGCCAACCCCGAGACTCGCGTCGTTTTGGAACAGCAACGATCCATCTCGGAAGTCACCCGGCGTGCCATCCGCGATGAAATCATCGTTGGGCAGGTCTCCTGGTCGGGTAAGCTCGCGGAGTCCGAGTTTCTCGCGCGTTTGTACCCTCTCGACACTCTGCCCTCCCACGATGGCCGGTTCGATGACATGGCTGCCGATATCTGGCAGCACCGCGAGAACAACTACGACTGGGATGATGACTGGGTCTTCTCGGATAGCCGGCTCAACCTGATGGATGGGGCCGATGAGGCCTTCCTTCGGTTTCTCAGCGAGATGGTTCATCCGGTAGTGCGTCCTGACACAACAGAGGCGAGGGCGCTGGTCGAGACGATCAACAAGCAACTGCTGGTCGACGGCTGGGAACTGGTCGAGGCCCGCGCCATCTCGGGCAAGCCCACCTTCGCAGCGAGACGTCGAGCGAGCGGTGCCGTCGCATTGCCCGATCCGACTCACGCTACGGACGTCTTGTCTGATGAGTACGTCCGTGAGCTGGCTGGGAAGTGCGACTCTCGTCTTGCCTCGGGCGACCTCGATGGTGCCGTGACGGTGGCCCGCACGTTGCTCGAAGCCATCCTCTCGGAACTCGAACGCCGTCTCGCAGGTGCCAAGGGCGATTACAAGGGAGACCTTCCCAAGCAGTTCAAGCAGGTGACCAAACTCCTCCGCATGGACGCGGAGCGCTCGGACCTGGACGCCCGTTTCAAGGATGTCATCCGTGGCCTAGTAATGGTGGCCAACGGTCTGGCGCCGTTGCGCAACAGCATGAGCGACGGCCACGCACGCGAACGTAAGCCTGCGCCTCACCACGCCCGGGTTGTCGTGAACGCCGCCAAGACCGTCTCCGCGTTTCTCGTCGAGTCGTACAACTACCAGATCGAGACGGGACAGCTTCAGGACAAGCCGGCGCCGGCCGAAGAGGCATCCACGTGACCGGTCACTCCTTCACCGAGTCCGTCGTCGAGGAGGCAGCCCTCGAGTGGTTCGCCGGGCTCGGGTACGCCGTGCGCGGCGGGCCGGAGATCGCCCCGGGTGAGGCAGGGGCGGAGCGCGACGACTTCGGGCAGGTGGTGCTGCGTCGACGGCTGCGGGACGCCCTCGGACGGCTGAACCCACATCTGCCGGCCGAGGCGATCGCGGACGCGTTCCGCCGCCTCACACTCATCGATGGCCCCTCGATCGTCACGCGTAACCACGCGCTACACCGGATGCTCGTCGACGGCGTGAACGTCGAGTTCAAGCGACCGGACGGCTCCATCGGCGGCGCGCAGGTGCGCGTGCTGGACTTCGATGAACCGGCGAACAACGACTGGCTCGTCGTGAACCAGTTCACCGTCGTCGAGAACAAGCATCACCGCCGCCCGGACATCGTCGTCTTCGTGAACGGCCTTCCGCTCGCCGTCCTCGAACTAAAGAACGCCGCCGATGAAGACGCCACCATCTGGTCGGCCTACAGCCAGCTCCAGACCTACCAGGCGGAGATCCCCTCGCTCTTCACCTACAACGAGAGCCTCGTCATTTCGGACGGCACGCAGGCGCGCATCGGCACCGTCACCGCCGGCCGCGAGTGGTTTATGCCCTGGCGCACCATTGCGGGCCAGGAGCTCGCCGACAACGCGCTCACGCAGCTCCAGGTCGTCATCGAAGGTGTCTTCGAGCCGCGCCGCTTCCTCGACCTCGTCCGCTATTTCACCGTTTTCGAGGACATGGGCGCGGGCACGCTCGCTAAGAAGATGGCCGGCTACCACCAGTTCCACGCCGTCAACGTCGCCCTGCAGGAGACGCTCCGCGCCTCAACCTTCACCGAGACGCCGACGCGCCCGACGCCAGCAGAGGAGCACGGCACCTACCGGGCAAGCCCTCAGGCCGGCGGCGAGCCGAGCGACCGGCGCATCGGCGTGATCTGGCACACGCAAGGGGCGGGCAAGAGCCTCTCGATGGCCTTCTACGCCGGCCGCGTCATCCTCGAACCGGCGATGCAGAACCCGACGATCGTT
This sequence comes from Chloroflexota bacterium, assembly GCA_045863195.1. Classification (GTDB taxonomy): domain Bacteria; phylum Chloroflexota; class Dehalococcoidia; order UBA2979; family UBA2979; genus W-Chloroflexi-9. The sequence goes on along the minus strand of BTUI01000001.1, from coordinate 299,532 downwards.
GTGATCACGGACCGCAACGACCTCGACGACCAGCTCTTCGGCACCTTCGCGCGCTGCCACGACCTGCTCCGCCAGCCGCCGGTGCAGGCGGAGAGCCGCGCCGACCTCCGCGAGAAACTGAAGGTCGCTGCCGGTGGCGTGGTCTTCACCACCATCCAGAAGTTCATGCCCGACGAACGCGGTGACCGCCACCCCGTCCTCTCAGAGCGTCAGAACATCGTCGTCATCGCCGATGAAGCGCACCGCAGCCAGTACGAGTTCGGCACCCGCCTCACGGAGCAGGGCGACCTCTCCGCCGGTTTCGCGCGCCACATGCGCGACGCCCTGCCGCACGCCTCGTACATCGGCTTCACCGGCACGCCGCTGGAGCTGGAGGACAAGAACACGCGCGCGGTTTTCGGCGACTACATCTCCATCTACGACATCCAGCGCGCCGTCACCGACGAGGCGACCGTCCCGATCTACTACGAGAGCCGCCTCGCGAAGCTCGGCCTCGACCAGGAGCGCATGCCGGAGCTCGACGACGAGTTCGAGGAGGCGACCGAGGGCGAAGAGGTCGACCAGCGCGAGAAGCTCAAGACGAAGTGGGCACAGCTCGAAGCGATCGTCGGCACGGAGCAGCGCACCAAACTGATCGCCCAGGACCTCGTCGAGCACTTCGAACGGCGCCGCGAAGCTCTCGACGGCAAGGCGATGGTGGTGGCGATGAGCCGCCGCATCGCCGTCGCGCTGTACGACGCCATCGTCGCGCTACGCCCTGAGTGGCATGACCCGGATGACGATGCGGGTGTGATCAAAGTCGTGATGACCGGGAGCGCCTCGGACGGCGCGGAGTGGCAGCAGCACATCCGGAACAAGCCTCGCCGCGAGGCGCTCGCCAAGCGCTTCCGTGACCCAAACGACCCTCTGAAGGTGGTCATCGTCCGAGACATGTGGCTCACCGGCTTCGACGCCCCCGTGCTCCACACGATGTACGTCGACAAGCCGATGCAAGGCCACGGCCTGATGCAGGCGATCGCCCGCGTGAACCGCAAATTCCGCGACAAGCCGGGCGGCCTCGTCGTCGACTACATCGGCCTGGCGGACAGCCTCCGCCGCGCCCTCGCCACGTACACGGACGCCGGCGGCGAAGGCGCGACCGCGCTCCCGCAGGACGACGCGGTCAACGTGCTGCGGCGCGACTACGAGATCTGCCACGACCTCTTCCACGGCTTCGACTGGTCAAAGTGGACCACCGGCTCAGCCACGGAACGCCTGAGCCTCATCCCCGCCGCCCAGGAGCACATCCTCGCGCTCGGCAACGGGAAGAACGGACAGAAGGACGGCAAGGACCGTCTGCTGGACGCGGTCGCCTCGCTGAGTCGCGCGTTCGCCCTCGCCGCGACCTCGGACTTCGCGCAGGAGATCGCGGCCGACGTGGCCTTCTTCAAGACCGTCCGCGCAGCCCTCGCGAAGGGCGCCACCGTCAACGGCCGCACCGAGGAAGAGACCAACGCCGCGATCCGTCAGATCGTCGAGAGCGCCATCGCCCCGGATGGCGTCATCGACATTTTCGCCGCCGCCGGCCTGCAGAAGCCCGACATCTCGATCCTCTCGGACGACTTCCTCGCCGAAGTCCGCGAGATGCCCCACCAGAACCTCGCCGTCGAACTGTTGCGCAAGCTCCTCGAAGGCGAGATCACGGCGCGCCGCCGTAAGAACGTCGTGCAGTCGCGTTCGTTCGCGGAGCTCCTCGAACAGTCGATCCGCCGCTACCAGAACCGCGCCGTCGAGACCGCCCAGGTCATCGAGGAGTTGATCGCGCTCGCGAAGAAGATGAACGAGGCCTCACGCCGCGGCGAAGAACTCGGCCTCACGGACGACGAACTGGCCTTTTACGACGCCCTCGAAACGAACGATTCCGCCGTGGCTGTCCTCGGCGACGACACGCTTCGAGACATCGCGCGAGAGTTAGTGGAGCGAGTGAAAGCCAGCACCACCATCGACTGGACCGTGCGCGAGAACGTCCGCGCGCAGCTCCGCGTCATCGTCCGTCGCACCCTGCGCAAGCACGGCTACCCGCCGGACAAGCAAGAGAAGGCGACGGAGACGGTGCTGGAGCAGGCGGCACTGCTGTCTAGCGAATGGGCTGCAGCGTAGGGCCATGCTCCACCTCCCACATCCCGAATTCTTCCCTTCGGCATCGCCAGCCGCCGGGGGCATGTAGCTACGGAGCGGCTCTGTTCTCTCTGGGAGCAGTGATTGGCGACACCGCATCGCTCAGGGCAGCGACGTGACCCCTGAAACGGATCTATTGCAGGAGCGAGAATCGCGGGGGACGGGATCGTGCGATGGTCGTGAAACGGACGTGGTACGGGGTCGAGGAGATCATCGGCAAGCTGCGGGAGGCCGAAGTCGGCCTGACGCAGGGCCAGTCGGTCGGGCAGGTTGCCCCGCTCCGCACCACAAATCTGCACCTGCATGCTATCTATTCTCGAGTGTTCGAGGTGAGCTCATGAGTTGGCCAGACGGAGTCATCACTGCATTCGATATCGAAACGACCGGGATCGACCCTGACTACGACGAACTCGTTCAGGCGGCCGTCGTTCACGTGGATGCCGCGGGCCAGCTCATGCCTGGCAGCTGGTCGAAGGTCATCGACCCCGGGCGCCCGATCCCGCCAGAAGCGGCCGAGGTTCACGGAATCACCGACGATCGCGTCCGCCGTGAAGGGATACCCCTCGCCGACGGGCTCCGCGAGGTACTGGAGCGTCTGGACGCCGTCGCTTCGAGTGGGACGCCACTGATCGTCTACAACGCCCCCTTCGACCTGGGCTTCATGCATGTTCGCGCTCGACGGATCGGCCGTTCACTGCCCCATCTCACGGTCGTCGACCCGCTGGTCTGTGACCGGGAATTCGACAAGTACCGCAAGGGATCACGGCGTCTTGGAGACGTTGCCCGCCACTATGGGTGTGAAACAGAAGGCCTGCACGATGCCGCCACGGATGCAGTGACCTCGGTTGCCGTCAGCCGGGCGATCACGCGGGCGTTCGACGGGATTCGCGAGATGAGCCTCGGCGATCTTCACCAGGCCCAAGTCGGCTGGTACCGCGACTGGGCGACCAACTACGCAGACTGGCGCATCGGCCAGGGCCTCGATGCGTCTGATGTTGACCCCGGCTGGCCGATACCAGCACGGCTACGCTCCGGCTTGCCCGAGTTGCTCTTGGAAGCACAAGGTGATCCTGGGGTGGGGCCTTCAACCGAACGGAGGCTGCCTCTGATGGATCCCCCCATAGGCAGGCAGACGCAGACATCTGGAGATGCCTGGCGCGCTCTGTAGTCCGATGACCGCGGCGAGCTCTGCTCCCGACAGCGTTCCCGCGGGCGGCTTGAGTCCGGACGAACGCCGGCGCACTACCAACCGCCGCCCCTGGTCGACAGGCTCGTGTGCCATACGCGCCGAGGTACCAACCAATCAGGTTGCCCCTGCACGACACTGAACGTTCATCAGGAGCGGTCCCGATACCTGATTGAGCCTTGCCTCATCACGGAAGCCAGAGCAACTCGAAGACCGGCCTAGCGTCAGGACAAGATCGGGGGCCGGCCACCAACAGTCCGCAGGACACAGCGGTGGGAACGCCTCAGGGGTCGGCGACTACCTCACTCCTCCCGCCACCGCGGCAACCGAGGCCTGGATAGCATCGAGGGCCTCACGGCTCACCTCGACGGTCTCCACTACTGCGCCACCGGGCGCACCCACGAAGATGAACTCGCAGCGCGCCACCGGCCGCGTCAGCTGCCCGCTCAGCACAAGCGCGTACGCCAACGCCTGTGGGCGGTACCGCTCCGCCAGGGCCGCCGGCTCGCGGTCGCCGATGGCGTCCGTCTTGTAGTCCGCCACCACGTATCCCTCCTCCGTCTCGTAGAGGAGGTCGATGAAGCCGTCCACCACGACCCCATCGAACTCCGCCGCCACGTACACCTCGCGCCAGTACCGGCCACCCGCGATCGCCTGACGTACTGGCTCCGATTCGACCGCGGCGCGGGCGAGGCGTTCCACCTCATCGACGCGGTCCGCTACGCCTTCAGCCGTGGCCTGTGCCGCTGCGATGTCCCGCAGGGTCCCCGGAGCACCGAGGTCGACCGTCTGCAGCACGGAGTGCACCGCGCGGCCTATGGCAGTGCCCGCGCGACCTCGACGCCAGGGCGGTCGGTCATCGGTCGGGGCATCCTTCTCCAGGCCGGCGTCCACCTCCGGGCTTGCGGGTCTGCTTCGTTCCGCCAGTTCCTTCGCCAGCACCGTCGCGGAGAGCACATGCCGCCGCGCCTGCGATGCGAGCAGTGCCTGCCGCTCCTCCACCCAGCGTCGCCGTGCATCGGCGGACTCGCCCGGCTCAACTGGCGCTGCGGCGGCGGGCGTCTCCGCTTCCATCTCCCCGAACTCGAGGGTGGCACACAACTCTGGATGGTCGGCAACGAACGCCTCGATCTCCTCCGCGACTGTCGGCGTTGCCTGGCTCCTTGCAGCGCGCTGCTGGTGGAACAGGCTCAGCACCAGATGGTCTTCCGCGCGGGTCATCGCGACGTACAGCAGCCGGGCGGCCTCCAGCGCGTCGAGTTCCGTATCCACGTCCCGCTGCGCCTCGTAGCCCGCTGTCTGCAGCGTCTTCGTCAGGCGCGCTTCCGGTACGCCATGTCCGCTCCACAGCACCGCGTTCGAGTGCACCCGCGGCTTCGATCCAAGGCCCACGAGCACCACGAGGGGGAACTGCAGACCCTTCGAGGCGTGGATCGTCATGATCCGCACGGCGTCGTCGTCTGGCTCCGGCACCACTCGCTCTTGGACCTGCGCGCCCTCGTCCGCCTGCCACTGGAGCCAGTCGATGAGGCTGCGCAGCGTGGCCTCCGGACGCTCCGCGTGGGCACGAGCCTGTTCCGCTACGAAACGCAGCCGCTGCCAGCGCTCCCGCGGCCGGCGATCCACCACTCCGAGCTCGAACAGGCGACGCCCCAGTAGCACCTCGTCGATCAGCGCCGGCAGCGGCGTCCACCAGCGGCGCTCGTGCAACTCCCGGACCCAGCGGAGCGCCTCCGCCACCGGCCCGCCCTGAACCTCCTCGGGCGCATCGCGACGGAAGTCCCACCGTCCCCCCGCGAGCCGGTATCGGACGAGGTCGTCGTCGCCGCACGCAAACGCAGGGGATCGCAGCGTGCCGAGCAACGCCACCTCGTCCGTCGGATCATCAATCGCGCGCAGGATCAATATCAGGTCACGGATCTCCTGCGCTTCGAACACCATCGAACGGCTCTCGATGCGATGCGGGATCGCGGCATCCTCCAGCGCCTCCACGATCTCGCGCAGATTCGACCGCGCCCGCGCCAGGATCGCGACATCCCGGAGCTGCGCCACGCGCGTCCCATCGCCGTCCCGAACGCGCCAGTTGCCGCGCCGGATGTCGCGCAACAACCCCACGATGTCCCCGGCTTCCTCGCGGCGAATCTCCGCAGCCGTCCCGGCCCGGCCGCCCCCGATCGCGTACACGGAGGACGGTGTCGGCAGAGGAAGCGCGGCGCGTGCAGCCATCAGGTCTTCGTGTGGCGCCTGGTGTTCGCTCGCGGCGGCATCGAAGCGCGCGGCGAACTGTGCGTTCACCCAGGCGATCACCGACGGCACGGAGCGGAAGTTCTGCGTCAGCCGCACCACGGAGTCCTCGAAACGCTCTCGGACGCGCCGGTACAGGTCGATGTCTGCCCGCCTGAACCGGTAGATCGACTGCTTCGGGTCGCCCACGAAGAACAGCCGTCCCTCATCCACGGGCAGGCCTGTCCAGTCCTCGACGGCTGCTCCATCTCCGGAGGGCGCACTGCCCAGCAGGAACGCGATCTCCGCCTGCAACGGATCCGTGTCCTGGAACTCATCGATGAACACGTGGCTGTAGCGCGCGCGGAGCGCCTCACGGACATCGGCGCGACCGACCAGCATGTGGCGTGTCATCACCAGCAAGTCCTGGAACTCGACCCGCCCCGCTCGCCGTCGCTCCTCCGCCGCCTCGAGAACAAACGTCGCCAGATCGTCCCGTACCGCCCGCGTCGCAGCATCCGACACCGCCTGGAAGGCCTCGAATGCCCCAGCGTGCACGGCAGCGACTGCGGCGCGCACGGCAGCGATATCATCCCAGTTGTTCTTGTTCCCCATGCTGCTGAAGGCTCCCCACGGCTTGCCGTCGCCACGCATCGCCACGGTCTCCAGCGCTCGCAGGGCGGCCATCTCGTCTCGCGCCAGACGCAGGCTATTCGCCATCCCCGACAGCCGGCCAAGGTGTTGTGCGAGTCGGTCTGAGTCCACCCTGCACCCGTCGATCAGCGCGCCCACCTCGTCCAGCGCTTGCGCGTGCGGCGCGAGGTCAAGCGCTGGCTGCGCTCTGCGTCCCGTCGGAGTCGTCAACCGGTCCCAGTCCTGGCGGAGCATGGAGGCCATCGTGCGCAGGCCGTCCGGCGTGGCGCCGAGGGCGAATGCGCGGAGCAGCGGGATGGCGGTCTGCTCCTCCTGGTCGGCCCGTGTGAGCGTCCCCTCGAACCACCCATCCCACTGCTCGGCGAACAGCGCCTCGCCCTCCGTCGCGTCCATCACGTCGAATGCCGGCGGGAGCCCCGCCTCCAGCGGATGGGCCGCTAGCAAGCGCCGGCAGAACGCGTGGATCGTCTCCAGCGCCGCGCCGTCGAGATCGGCGAGGGCTGCTTCGCAGCGTTCGCGCTCAGCGGCGTCCGCATCCGGCATCGCCACGAGTCGCTCCAGCGCATCGCGGACCCGGTCCCGGAGCTCTGCGGCGGCTGCCTCGGTAAACGTAATCGCCACGATGCTGCTCGCTGTGGCTCGCCCGGTCGCCAGCAACCGCACCACCCGTTCCACCATCGAGCGCGTCTTCCCGGTACCCGCCCCCGCCTCTACGAATAGCGTTCGGTCGAGATCGTCACGGATCCGGTCGCGCGCCGCCTGGTCGACGAGGATCGTCTCGCTCACGACATCTCCTCCTCGTCATCGCTGGTCGAGGCGGTGGCATCGCCGGCGAGGGCCGTGAATGGAGTCAGCGCCGGGTCATCGATCTTCCGGTCCCGCTCGCGCTCCCGGTCGCCGGAACAGACGGCGTCGTACGGACAGAACGCGCACTGCTCGTACCCGCCGCCGTTGCGACGCGCGCCCGGCTCCAACGGAAACACGCCCCCGGCCACCCCCTGCACGATCAGCCCCAGGACCTCGCGGAATCGGGCCTCGACCCGTTCGTCCACCGTGTACCCGACGAACCGATACCGCTCCTCGATGTCCTCCCGCGTGAACCAGTACCGTGACTCAATGGCCCCTTCGCCGTAGTGCGCCCGCGCGCCGAGCGCGTAGACCGGCAACTGCAGCAACCGGCCTCGCTGCACCGGATCCTCGTCCAGTTTCCGGTACGAGTACGCCGACCCCGTCTTGTAGTCGATCACGACCATGCGAGTCCCATCGGGCGATCGATCCACGCGGTCAATCCGCCCGCGCAGCCGCACCGTGCGCCCATCGTCGAGGTCGACCGTGACCGGTGTAGCGCTCCCGATCGCGAGTTCCGTCGCGACAGGCGCAACGCCCCGGTCCGCCCGGTACGCCTCGTCCACATCAGCGAACGCCTCCACGTCCCGCAGGATGCGAGCGCGGTCGATCCGCCACAGCAGCCGAGCGCCGGTCAGCCCGGCCTGCTCCCACCGGTCGCACTCCTCCTCTGCGATGGCAACGAGGCGTGCGCGATCCTCGTCGCTCCACGGCGTGTCCGGCGTCGCAGGACGGCGTTCCTCGATGAAGTGCTGCAGGGCGTCATGGATCAGCGTGCCGCGATCGAGCGGAGAGATGCTGAGCAGGTGATCCGGCTCTTCCCACTCCGCCACGCCGAGCAGCGTCGCGAACAGGTACTGCCGCGGGCACTTCGCCCACCGTTCCAGCGAGGTCGGCGACTGCTCTCGCGTGACCATCGCATCCACGGAGGCCGCCGGCAGTGCCTCCACGTGGCCATCCCAGCGCGTGAACCTCCGCGAACGGCGCGCCTGCTGCGCCTCCCACCCGGCCGCCAGCGAAGGCGCCTCGACCGCAAGCGGGTGCACCTCGAGTCGCCGACCAGCGACGCTCCATTGTCGCAGGGATGCCAGGTCACGCTCCTGGACGGACGAGGCGGCGGCGTCACTCCGCAGCGCCCCATCGAACGACGGCACCAACAGGTGCCACGGCTCGTCGAGAACGTCCATGTCCTCGTTCGTCAGCCGGCGGCCGGCCTTGCGTCCCGCCGCCTCCAGCAACCACCGGCTCCGCAGCCGTCCCTGCTGGCCGCGCAGATCCGCGCGTGGCGCAAGCAGCGTGTGTTTCCGCGCCGAAGCCAGCGCCGCGAGGTAGGCGCGCCGCTCCTCCGAGCGTCGTCGTGCGCGCCGTGATCGCATCGCCCCGCCGCCGGTCGCCGCATCCCACGGCGCGTCCGGCAGCAGCGGGTCATCCGATCCCTTCGGCGGGACGGCCCCCTCGTTCATCCCGAGCAGGAAGATGTGGTCGAAGTCCCCGCCGGCCGCATCCACCAGCCGGCCAGCGAAGATGCCCTCGCCGAATCTTCCCAACCGTCGCGCTGGCCGGTCGAGTTCGCGCTGCAGTGCGTGGCGGAACGTCTCGAGGTCCACCGTCTCCCGAACCTCGGCCAGCTCCGCCAGGCTCTCCAGCGTCTCCCGGATCGTGCGGTACGCCTCCACCTCGGCATCCGCGGCCGTGCTCTCCGATGACCGAGTGGCCAGACTCGACTCGGTGCCCAGGTATCGATCGAGCAGGTCGGTCGCCCACTCGGAGAACGATCGCCACGACCTGGCCGGCTCCTGATCCAGCGCCGCGATCAGGCCGTCGACAAACTCGCGAAGCGCCCGGGCCTCTGCGCGATCGGACTCGAGCCGGGCGATGCGCCACTCCGCCGGTTCGTCATCCCTCTCCAGCCCCGCTATCTCGCGGCCAAGACGCTCGATATACCTGTCGATGCGAATCGCCCACTCCTCGTGCCCGCGCACGACGCCGGCGGCGCGAGCGATGGCATCCCACCGATGTGCCGGTACCACCGCGCGCCCATCCCCCAGCAAGATCGGCGCGCTGTTCAGCCAGGCGCTGACGGCGGCGCGTGCGTACCGACGCCCTGGCAGATTCAACATCCCGAGCAGCGCGCGACCCGCCACGGTCTGCGCCAGCGTGCCGGGGTTGGCCCCGTTCCACGGAATTCCCGCCGCGTCCAGTTGCCCCGCCAGCAGCGATGAGTACGGCGACGTGTGGCGGCTGAGGAATGCGATGCGATGAAGCGGCGTGCCTCCCTGCACCGCGGAAAGCGCCATGCGGATCGCTTGCCTGACCTCCTCCTCCGCATCTGGCGCAGAAACGATCGTCGATGGAGGCGGCGGATCGACGGGGGGAGGGTCCCCGGATCGACCACCCTGCCACTGTTCCACCATCGGCGTATCCGCGAGGGGATCGCCCTGCACCGCCAGCAACACCCAGACATCCTGTGCCGCGGAAAGTGCATCGATGAACTCGCGTTGCGCGCGGGGCAGCGGGCCCGGCGCGTACAGCACCAGCGCGCCCAGGTCACGCAACGCAGCGTGACCGGACTGCGCCGCCTCAGAGGCCGCACGCGCCAGGGCCGTATCGTCGTAGTACCGGTCGCGCGTCCGCTCCTGCACCGCTTCGAAGAGCCGCACCACGTCCGCCACCTGCCCGCCGGCGCGCGCCAGCGCCGCGAGACGATCGCTGGGGAGGTCTGCCAGGTCGCGGAAGGTCGCATCCAGGCTCTGCTCGGTCGCCGGGTGCCGGGCCACCGCCGAGAAGACCCCAGGCGCCTGCTCCAACGCATCGCGAATGAACTCTGCCCGCAACGCCGGAGTCAGCGGCGTCTGCCCGCGCGCAGCCAGGACCGGCGCGCCGAGGAGCTCTACGACACGAGCAAGGACAAGGAACCGGACGTTCAACAGCCCGCCGCGGTCGCCCGCCACCGGCCGTGCCAGCGCACGACGCAGGGCGAGCCCCGCGTAGTTGGACGGGATGGCCACCGTGACCGAGCGCATCGGATCGTCGGCCTGCAGCGCGCGAATGCGCGCGCGCAACCCCTGCCGTGCAGGCGCGCCGTCCGAGAGCACCTCCATGTGCAGCATGCCGCCCCTTGCTCCGGTCAGGCTTGTGACGCGAGTGTACTGAAGACGCCAGCTCCCTATCGGGATCTAGATGTTGCGGTGCCGGACAGGTCGGAGTCCGTTCGAAAGACGAGTTGATCGGCTCGAACGCTCTCAATGGACGGCGCGCGGTTGAGTCTCCGGAATCTGGTCACATTCCTCTACCCAGACCGAGGAGGCATGAGGTGGACTAACCGCGTTCTGCTGCACGGTCATCTCATCGACTGTTAGAGTCCCGATATTGCGAACAGCGTGGGCGAGCCTTCGGGCATGCTCGCTTCAGTGCGGGCACTACCTTCGGCCTCTCCGTCCTTCAAACTCGCCGAGGCAACGATGGCTCCACCACGACCGTTGGATGACAGGTGTACGCCGTGAAGACGTACCGCTTCGTCCACGCCGCCGATCTCCACCTGGACAGCCCCTTCCGCGGGATGTTGCAGGACGCCCCTGACGCAGCGCATGTCCTCCGTGAGGGCACGTTCCAGACGTACGAGGCCATCATCGACCTCTGTCTCGAGGAGCGCGTGGACGCACTCCTCGTCGCAGGCGACATCTACGATGGCGCGGACCGCAGCCTCCGCGCCCAGCTCCGCTTCATCGAGGGCCTGCGCCGCCTCGACGAGGTCGGCATCCGCGCCTTCGTCTGCCACGGCAACCATGACCCGCTGGACGGATGGGAGGCCCGCGTCGCGTTCCCGCCCAACACCGTCCGCTTTGGCCCGGACGTCGAGGCCCATCCCGCCGATCCGAACGATCCGCAGAGCCCGATGGTCTACGGCATCTCCTACTCCACGCGGGAGGTGCGGGAGAACCTCGTCCCACGCTTCCCACCGCCGAAAACCGGTCGCCGTGCCATCGGCCTCCTCCACGCCAACGTTGGCACGGATACCGGCCACGATCCCTACGCTCCGTGCACGCTCGAGGACCTCGAACGCACCCGCTACGACTACTGGGCGCTCGGTCACGTCCACACTCGCCAGGTTCTGCGCTCACACGACCCAGCCGTGGTCTACCCTGGCAACCCGCAGGGCCGTCACGCCAACGAGCCCGGCGCCCGCGGTGTCTACCTCGTCGAGATCGCCGAAGGCGGCGGCGTGACCCTCGACTTCCGACCACTCGACACCGTCCGATGGGCGCGCGTCGAGGTGGAAATCGGCACCATCAATGAGTCCGAGACCGCGCTCCTGGACGACGCATTGCTCGACGCCCTGACCAGCGCAGTGGAGTCCGCCCGCGACGATGCCGAGGGCCGCCCGCTGGTCTACCGCCTCCAAGTCACCGGCCGCGGTCCGGCGCACGCCTCCCTCGCTCGTCCCGAGTTCGTGCCTGACATCCGCCAGACGCTGAACGAGCGCTTCAGCGCAGGCGCCACCTTCGCCTTCTGCGAACGGATCGAGGTCGAGACTGCCGCCGCCGTCGACCGTGACGCGCTCGCACAGACCCCGGACCTGCTTGGCGACCTCCTCCGGCTCATCGACGAACTCGCGGCGGACCCTGCGGCCATGGAGGAGCTGCGCCGGGAACTGACGCCGCTCTATGCGCATACCCGTGCGCGCCGCTACCTCGGCAACGGGGCCCTAGAGGCCGTGGATATCGCCGCCCTGCTCACGGACGCGGAGCGCATCCTCCTGGATGAGTTCCTAGACGCCGGGGCCCGGTAAGCCGCGATGCGCATCGAACGCCTCCACATCGATGGCTTCGGCCACTATCACGACCGCGAGTTCGGGCCGCTCGACGACGGCCTCACACTCGTGCGCGGCGACAACGAGGCGGGCAAGAGCACCCTCCTCGCCTTTGTCCGCGCCGTCCTCTTCGGCTTCCCCACCCGTGGCGGAGCACAGCACTACCCGCCCCTGCGCGGCGGCAGGCACGGCGGGCGCATCACCCTCCGGCTGGAAGACGGTCGCCGCTTCACTGTCGAGCGCCATCAAGGCACGCGCAGAGGTCCTTTCGAGGCCCGCGCGGAGGACGGAAGCGTACTCCCCGAGGCTCGGTTTCATGCCTTGATCGGCAACACTTCTGAGACGCTCTTCCGCGATGCTTACACCTTCGACCTGGACGACCTCGTGCGCTTCGACACCTCCGGCGGCGATCTGGGCGGCCTGCTGTACGGCGTCAGCATCGGCGCGGAACGCCTCCCCCGCACGCTGAGCCGCCTCGACGCACGCATCGATGATCTCTTCAAGCCCAGCGGCAGCAACCAGGTCGTCGCGGGCCTCCTGCGCAACCTGGAGGAGACCGACGCCCGTCTCCGCGAGGTCGCCACGCAGGCTGTCGACTACCGCCGCTTCTCGGAGCGTCGCATCCAGATCGCCGGTGAACTCGAGGCTACCGAGGAACGCCTCGCCGCGATCTCCGCGCAGCAACAGGCGCTCGAACGTCACCACCGCGCCTGGGAGGACTGGAACATCCTCCACGGCAGGGAACAGGACCTCGCCGCTCTGGAAAACACCGCGGGCTTTCCGCCGAACGCCATCGCCCGCCTCGAACAGGCTGAACGCGACCTCCGCGCTGAGGAGGTCGCCCGCGTCGAGGCCGAACGTGACCTCGAGGCCGCCCGCGAGGCCGCCTCGCAGGAAATCCCGGACGCCACCCTCCTCGACTACGCGGAGACGATCAACGGTCTGATCTCACGTCGCGGCGCGGTGGGCGACTCGCTCCGCGACCTCCCGGAGCGACGCGCGGAACTCCGCAGCAGAGAAGACGACCTCGCCCGCCGTCTCGCAGAACTCGGCCCCGGCTGGGACGAGGATCGCCTCCTCACCTTCGACCTCTCGATCCCCCGCCGCGCCGAGATCGAGGGCTGGCAGCAGCGCCTGGACGCCGCCCGCACCGAGGAGGCCGGCCGCACGCGCGACGTGGAAGAGGCCCGCCGTGCACTGGACGATGCTCAGAGCGCCCACCGCGACGCCGAGGCCGAGCGCGAACGCCTCGCGGACGCCCCAGACCACGCCGCGATCCACGCGCGCGCCGATGGCCTCCGCCAACTCCGAACCGCGCACGATACGCACGAACGCGCCCGCATCCGCGTCACCGACCTCGAAAGTGCCGGTAGCGAGGCGAATCCTCCCGGGCAACGATCCCTGAACCGCGGGGTCCTTCTCAGCCTCGCCGTGACCGGTGTGGCGCTCCTCGTGGTCGCCCTGGTCGCCTTTGTTGCGGGAGTACCGACCGTCGCCCTCGGTCTCGCCGCTGTCGGCGGCGGCGTCTTCGTCACGTCCCTCGCCCTCCTCCTGGTCGGCCGCGCGGTGACCGCCACCGTCCCAGGCGCCCCTCGTCCACCCGGCTCGCATGCCGCCGCCACCGCAGCCCTGGAATCCGCTCAGGCGGTACTCCGCCGCGCCGCCGCCGATCTCTTCGGCGATGCCGACAGCGATGCCCCGACCATCGACCCTACTTCCATCGAAGCCGCGGAGGCCACCCTCGAACACGACCGCCCGCTCGCCGACGCGCGCACGCGGGCGGAACGGGCCATCGTGGACACAGCCCGCACCGCTGAACGGGCGCAGCAGCGCCTCGCCGCCGCCGAACAGGCGCTGGAAGTCGCCCGAGCCTCGGGTGCGACGGCGCAGCGCGAGTGGGAAGTCTGGCTCACCGCCGCAGACTTTCCCGTGAACCTCGCCCCTCGCACCGCCGATTCCCTCCTCGCCACGGTTGATGCCGCTCGCACGCGAGCGGAGGAGGTCCAGCAGTGGCGGCATCGCGTCGACGCGATCGAGGAGGATATCTCCCAGTACCGCGCCCGGGTCGAGCCGGTGGCACGCGCCCTGGATTGGGACACGGAATGGCCCGAGGGACAGGCCGCTGTCCAGGCTGCTGATGCTCTCGTACACCGCTTCGAGGCGGCCAGCAGGGAGCAGGTCAAGCGCGAACAGGCCCTCGCCACGGTCGAGGAGCGTGAGCGCGCCCACCGGCGCACGGCGGAACAGGCCGCTACCGCCCGTGAGGCCCTCGAGCACCTGCTGCAGGAAGGCGGCGTCACCTCGCCCGAGCACTTCCGCCGTCGTGCCGAGGTGCACGAGCAGCGCCACGCGCTGGAGCGCGAACGCTCGGAGGCGCACATGCGCCTCCGGCAGATCGTCGGCCCGGATCCCGCCGCCATGGACGCGCTGGACGCCGGCCTCCGGGTAACCTCGCGCGAGGCCATCGAGGCTGACCTCGAAGCCATCCAAGCGGATCTCGCCACCGTACGCGACCAGCGCGACCTTTTGGTTGATGAGCGCGGTCGTGTCGCCGGCGATCTCGAACGACTTCACGACGACGAGAGCGCGACCGAGGCCCGCGCCCGTGCAGCCGTCCTGGAGCCGGAGTTACTCGCCGTCGCCCGCGACTGGTCAGCCGCTGTACTCGCCCGCGCACTCCTCCAGCGCACCCGCGAACGCTACGAGCGAGAACGCCAGCCCGCCGTCATCCAGCGCGCATCCGACTTCTTCCGCACCCTCACCAACGACCGTTACGCGCGCCTCTACCAGTCCCTCGACGACGCCGGCGCGATCACCGTCGAGGATCGCGACGGCGCGCCAAAGACCCCGGAGCACTTGAGCCGCGGCACGAAGGAGCAGCTTTATCTCGCTCTCCGCGTCGGCGCGATCGAAGAGGCGGCGACGAACCATGAACGCCTTCCGGTTGTTGTCGACGAGGTGCTCGTCAACTTCGACGAAACCCGCGCTGCCCGCGCCGTCCAGGCCTTCGTCGACCTGTCGCAGCGCACGCAGGTCGTCGTCTTCACCTGCCATCCGTGGGTCGCCGCCCTCTTCGACGCTGCCAGCGACGGCCACCGCACCATCCCGCTCGACTGATCTGCGGGCTGCACTCCGAAACATTCACCTGGAGACTCCGTTCATCCGGAGGATGTCAGGAGACGAAGGATGAACGGAGTCTCCAGGTGACAACGATCCACCCATTTGATTCCGCGCCCACCGTGGTGATTGACCGTCCCGATCTGTTACAACCTGTCAGCGCAGATACTGGCGAATGCGAACTTGCCGCGACCATGTCGGTCGCCAGACTCCCGGCGCGACACGCATCGCCGTAGGCCGCCTTCAGAGCTGGACGGCGGCAACGGATGGGGGCCGCCATGGAGGCACTGGTCGGCATCGCGATCGTCGCGGTCGTGATCTGGTGGTGGACCCAGCGCAGGGGGGCGTCCGACCAGCCGGACGCCAGTTCGCAGCGGACGAGCCCCACGGACGCGCGCGAGCGTCGACGTCAGTCGGGATCGTCCCCGTCCGGGAACAGCCGACCTGAAGACCACGCCGACGCGGGGCAGCGTGCATGGGTGCCCCCGGGTGAGTCTGTCACCGTCCAGGGGCGCGTGCTGCCCGGGGGCATGCTCTATGTGGGCACCGGTGTCCCCGGCGTGTCGGCGTACGCTGACGCCGAACCTGCTCTGATCGATCCCGCCCTGCCCGGCACCCACCGGTCACCAGATCGGACCGGGGCGCAGATGGGCTATTGGCCCTCCTACAGCGCGATCACGCCAGCATCACGGGCCGCCTACCTGGACTGGCTGGCCGCAGGACGCCCCGGCGGCGCCTACATCGGGTACGTCTTCCTCTTCTTCTATGGCATCGAGCGGCGGGCGCTCTTCGAAGCGGCGTATCGCGAGGAGGCACGCTCGGAGATCCCACACCTGGTTGAGGAGGTGAGGCGCCTCTTCGACCTCTATCAGGACAATCGCTCGTTCCGCGGGTACGCGGGCGCCTTCCTGTCCCTCGCGCCACTGTTGCACGGCACCGTCAAGGTGGATGAACTCACGCCGCCGCTGGATCACAGTGGGTGGGAGTTCCCGATTGAGCTCCGCCTGGCGCTCGGCTCCATCGTCGAGGCGGGCGAGCCGATTCCCGCACCGTGGGCCCTCTCATGGGTGCGTACGCATCCCGACGTCCACCTGCGGACCCCTGCCGAGCGCTGTACGGACGAGTTCAACGAGCTCTTCCAACTGCGGTATCGCGAGCGGTTCGGTGACGGACTGAAGGTGCGTCCGAACAAGACACCGCTGAAGCTCTCCTACCACCCAGCCAGCGCGAGTTTGCACGGTGTGATGGCATTCGACGCCGGTGACCTCCCGGACGTCTGCCGCCTCACGGCTCCGGTCCGGCAGCTCGTCGAACTCGCTCAGGCGGTCACTGACGAACTGGACGCATACAGCCGCTGGGTCGGTCGGCACGGAGACCGCGACAGCTATGGCGCCGTCGCGCTGCTCCCGCGCGCACTCGCCGAACGCCGGCCGACGGAGGAGCTTCGTCAGTTGCTGGATCAGGTGGAGGAAGCGATCGGCCAGGAGGAAGTCGGCGTCGTCCGCGTCGCCGACATCGTTGCCGATTTCCCGGCACGCCGCCCGGGCAGTTTCACCGCCCGTGAGGCAACCGCGTTCGTCGAGATGCTCGAACGCCACGGCGTCGGGATCGCGCCGGACATCCGCTACTCAGAGATCAATCTCAGCAAGCACGAACATGCCGCCCTCTTCCGCCTCGTCGACGGACCGCAAGCGCCCGCTGACGGGTATCGTGCCGCGACGGTGTTGCTGCACCTCGGCGCGGCGGTCAGCGCGGCCGATGGATCGGTGAGTGAGGAGGAAGAGCAGCAACTCGAGCGCCACCTCGAGCAAGCGCTGCTGCTGTCTGATGTCGACCGCCAGCGGCTTCGAGCGCACCTCCGCTGGTTACTGGTGGAGCCGCCTCGACTGACCGGCATGAAGACACGGCTCCGTGCGTTGCAGTCGGCACATCGGGACCTCGTGGGGCGCTTCGTCCTGTCCGTGGCAGGAGCCGACGGCCACGTGAGTCCCGCGGAGGTTCAGGTCTTGAGCCGTGTCTACACGCTGCTCGAACTCGACGCGGAGCAGCTGCATCGTGACCTGCACGCGTTCGCATCCGGCCCGGCCATGGCGCCGGTGGTGGTGGCGCCTGCCGATGCCGTCCCGGGACACCGCATCCCTGCTCCTCCGGCGGAGGATCCATCCGACCGCGGCGTGGCGCTTGACGAAGCCCGCATCGCTGAGGTCCTGGCCTCCACGCGTGAAGTCACGCATCTGCTCACCGAGCTCTTCGAGGAGGCTGATGACGCCAGCGAACCGGTCGATGACCTCACTGCTGGGGAGACGACCGAGGACCTCGAGGCAGCCGCTGACACACTCGCCGGGCTTGACCCGGCTCACGCGCAGCTGGTGAGTTACCTCGCACAACGCCCGCGTTGGTCTCGCGCTGACTTCGATCAGACAGCGGGCGAACTCGGGCTCATGCCGGCGGGCGCGATCGAGACGATCAACGATGCATCGTTCGCCGTGTGTGACGAACCGTTGATCGAGGGGGATGACCCGCTGGAGATCAACGAGATAGCACTGGGGGAGTTGCTCCGTGACCGCTGAATCCCGCATCCGCCAGAGGGATCGGGACGCCATCCTGCAGTCGCTGGCCGCCGGTGTGGTGCCGCGACGCGGGCTGCATCACGTTCAGGTCGGGCGTGCCGACGAGATCGCGGCGCTCCTGGGCGACCTCGACCGGATCGTGGATGGAGGGTCCACGATCCGCTTCGTGATCGGAGAGTACGGCAGCGGGAAGAGCTTCTTCCTGCACCTGATCCGGTCCGCCGCGCTCGAGAAGGGGGTCGTCACGATGCACGGCGACCTCACGCCGGACCGACGCCTCCACGCCACCGGGGGCCAGGCGCGGAGCCTCTACAGCGAGCTCGCCCGCAATCTGGCGACCCGTACCAACCCCGAAGGAGGCGCCCTGACGTCTGTCGTGGAACGGTTCATCGGCCAGGCGCAGCAGCAGGCCCAGGCCAGCGATCAGACGGTCGAATCGGTGCTCCACGGGCACCTCAACGCACTCTCGGAACTGGTCGGAGGGTACGACTTCGCCGACGTGGTGGCGGCGTACTGGCGCGGACACGACGAGGGTGACGTATCGCTGAAGGCCGCCGCAGTCCGGTGGTTACGGGGCGAGTACAGCACCCGCACTGATGCGAGGCGCGACCTGGGCGTGCGCACCATCGTCGACGACGAGAACATCTACGACCAGCTCAAGCTCCTGGCGCGTTTCGTGCGACTGGCGGGCTACACCGGCCTGGTGGTGGCCCTCGACGAACTGGTCAATCTCTACAAGCTGGCGAACACGCGGGCTCGCAGCAGCAACTACGAGCAGATCTTGCGCATCCTGAACGACTGTCTACAGGGCAACGTTGCACACCTCGGGTTCCTGTTGGCCGGGACACCAGAGTTCCTCACCGATACCCGCCGCGGTCTCTACAGCTACGAAGCACTCCAGAGCCGCCTCAGCGAGAACGCGTTCGCGCGTGGCGCGCTGAAGGACTTCTCGGGCCCCGTCGTCCGCCTCCCGAATCTCACACCGGAAGAGCTCTTCGTCGTCTTGGGCAAGCTCCGACACATCCACGCGGGCGGGAATCCTGCGTCCTACGCGTTACCCGACCCTGCGCTGCACGCGTTCATGGAACACTGCTCGCGCCGGATCGGCAATGCCTACTTCAGGACGCCGCGTGACACGATCCGCGCCTTTGTGCAGCTCCTGGCCGTCCTCGAACAGAACCCGGGAGCCTCGTGGGCGGATCTCATCGGGACGGTCGACTTCGCGCCCGAGGCGAACCCTGACCTGCTCGGCCCGGACGACCTGCACAGCGATCGCGAACCGGACGACGGACTGGCGACGTTCCGCCTGTAGGGAGGGACACATGGCCGACCCGTCGTCACGAGCGTTCGATCGCCTCGCCCCGGCCTTGCAGCGATGGATCTGGCGCGAGGGCTGGGACGAGTTACGTGACATCCAGGAGCAGGCGATCCCGCTGATCCTGGACGGACGTGACGTCCTGATCTCCTCCGCCACGGCCTCCGGCAAGACCGAGGCGGCGTTCCTCCCGATCTGCACGGCACTGGCCGGCGTCACGGATGGGCTGGGCGTCCTCTACGTCGCGCCTCTGAAGGCCCTCATTAATGACCAGGCGCGCCGTCTGGAAGCGATCTTCGAAGCCATCGACCTCCCCGTCACGCCCTGGCATGGCGACGTCTCGAGCAGCATCAAGCGGCGGCTGATCGATCAGCCGCGCGGCGGCCTGCTGATCACCCCCGAGTCCCTCGAAGCACTGTTCGTCACGAGGGGTTCGTCGATGCCCCGCATCGCCGCTGACCTGCGCTACGTCGTGATTGATGAGCTGCATGCCTTCATCGGTACCGAACGTGGACGGCAGCTCCAGTCGCTCCTGCACCGGGTGGAGATCGCCGCGAAGCGCCGCCTGCCGCGCATCGCGCTGTCCGCGACGCTCGGCGATCTCGACCTGGCTGCTGAGTTCCTCCGCCCCGGCGCCCACCAGGACGTTGCACGCGTGACGTCCAGCGCCCTCGGTCGAGAAGTCCAGCTCCAGGTGCGGGGCTACCGGCTGACGCCTCCGCCGCTACGCCCCGGCGCCGACGGCGGGCCGGTGGACGAGGCGCGGCCGGACGATGCATCGACGGGCGACGATATCGCCATCGGCCAGCACCTCTACGCGACCCTGCGTGGGGGCATGCACCTCGTCTTTGCGAACCGTCGGACAGAGGTCGAGCGGTTCGCCGACCTGTTGCGCCGTCTCGCAGAGCGCGAGGGGCGTCCGAACGAGTTCTTCCCGCACCATGGCAGCCTCTCGCGGGAGCTTCGTGAAGAAGCGGAGGAGCGACTGCAAGGCACCCGTCCGACGACGGTGATAGCGACCACGACGCTTGAACTGGGGATCGATATTCGCGCGGTCGATTCGATCGCCCAGATCGGCCCGCCGGGATCCGTGGCGTCGCTGCGACAGCGCCTGGGACGCTCGGGGCGTCGCCCTGGCGCACCATCGGTGTTGCGGGCGTACCTGCAGGAACCCGAGACCACTGCGAGTTCGCCGCCGCAGGACCAGCTGCGCCCGAGCCTCGTGCAGGCGATCGCGATGATCCAGCTCCTCATCGATCGCTGGGTCGAGCCCCCTGCTCCGGCGGCGCTGCATCTGTCGACGCTGGTGCAGCAGGTGCTGTCGCTCACCGCGCAGCATGGCGGGTTCCGTGCCGCGGACGCATACCGGGCCCTCTGCGTGTCGGGACCGTTCTCGAGCGTCGATCAGGGGACGTTCGCGCAGCTTCTGCGCGACCTGGCAACTCACGAGCTCGTCCGTCAGACGCACGATGACTTGATCGTGCTCGACCTCAAGGGTGAGCGGATCGTGAACCACTTCGACTTCTACGCTGCCTTCACGGCGCCGGACGAGTGGAAGCTGCTCACCGCGGGCCGTCCCCTGGGCACCCTCCCGGTCACGTTCCCGCTCGCCCCGGACTTGTTCCTGATCTTCGCGGGACGGCGCTGGCGGATCACCGGGGTGAACGAAGAACGGCGGGAGGTCGACCTCGAACCCGCGCCAGGTGGCGTCCCCCCGCAGTTCGGGGGCGCAGGGGCGCTGATCCACGATCGCGTTCGCGCCGAGATGAAGCGCGTCTATCTCGACACCGCAGTCCCTCGCTATCTGGACGCGGCCGCGCGGGATCTGCTCGCAGAAGGGCGCGATGCCTTCCAACGCCTCAGACTGCACGAGCACCCATTCGTGCGGGACGGACGGGATGCGATTGTCTTCCCGTGGGCGGGCGACCGCATCATGCATACGCTCGCGCTTCAGCTTCGCGCCCGAGGGCTCGCCGTAGCCCATGAGGCGATGTCTCTCGTGGCCCGTGAGACGTCACCGCACGAACTGTACGCGCACATGCGCGCGATCGCGGATGCTGGACCGGCAGATACGCTGACACTCGCGGCCGCCGTCGAGAACAAGCACACCGAAAAGCACCATGTCTTCCTGAGCGACGAGCTGCTCGCAGCGGACTACGCCTCCAGCCAGCTGGACGCCACAGGAGCGTGGGAGACCGCCGTGCGGCTCGCGGACTCTGTACCGGAACGTGCGCCGGTAGCGGGTGTAGTCGCAGATCGGGTACCTGACTCGGCGGAGGTCGTGACATCCGTGCGCCCTGCCCCGCCCCTCGATGGGCACGCATCGACATCCAGCGCAGTCAGGCGACCGGCAGCGGAAGACGTCCCACCGCTCCGCGGTGTGCGGTTCGCGGCAGTGGACTTCGAGACGGCGACGGGCCAGCGGAACTCGGCCTGCGCCCTCGGACTGGTGGTCGTCGAAGACGGCCAGATCGTCACGACACGGCGGTGGCTCATCCGCCCACCCGGCAATGAGTATGCTCCGTTCAACATCGGTGTACACGGCATCCGTCCGGCGGACACAGCGACAGCGCCGGCGTTCCCAGCCGTCTGGGACGAGGCGCGTGCGCTGATCGCCGACCGCCCGCTGGTCGCGCACAACGCCGCGTTTGACCTCGCGGTGTTGCGCGCATCGCTCGACATCAATGGCGCCCGGCCGCCAACCGTGGACGCGTACTGCACGCTGCTCATGTCCAGAAGCCTGTGGCCGAGGCTCACGTCGTACAGCCTGCCCCTGCTGAGCCGCTTCCTCGACGTGCACCTGAGCCAGCACCATGATCCGGTGGCAGACGCGACCGCGTGTGCGGAGATCGCGCTGAAAGCCTGCACTGCAGCTGGCGTTGACCAACTCCAGAGACTCGCCGAGCGCCTCGAGCTCCAGGCGGGGTTCGTGCGTGCCGGGACATGGGGTTCGCCACATCGAATGTCACCATCCACGGGTGCGCGATCGGGCGGCGCGGAGGCGAGCGCGGACCCTACGAATCCACTCTACGGGCGACGCATCGCATTTACGGGCGCACTGCATTCGATGTCGCGACGTGAGGCGGCCGAATTGGTGACGGAGTCGGGCGGGTACGCCGTGGGCTCTGTCTCGGCCCGTACTGACTACCTCGTCTTCGGGGAGCAGGACTTCTCGAAGTTCGTCGATGGCGAGCACTCGGCGAAGACACGCCGCGCAGCGGAACTGGCCGCAGCGGGTCATCCCATCGAGATGCTCTCGGAGGTCGACTTTCTGGAGATGTTGCAGGGCGGGAGCTCGTGAGGACGAAATTCGAGGACCGGTGGGGGGAGTCGGGCGAGTGGAGCCACGACGGCGTGAGGATCGGCGTTGTACTCCGTCGCGACGCGGGCCATCGGTCGTCACCAGCAGTTCCGTGCGGCAAGATCGCGCCTTGCGGCTGGAAGCGGAGCAACTGTGCTAGGTGAAGATGGCCCGATCGCCGAGCTGCCGCCGGACACGCTCCCCTACCTCATGCCGGTCTACGAGCACTTCCACCGAGAGTCGTCCTGGCCCGTGCTCCGACGTCTCCAGCATGCGCTGTTCCAGTCTGGTGACCGCGCGGCCCTCAAGCAGCTCGTCGAGGCGATCCCCCGGCACCTCCTGAGTCACGATCCCGTATCGGACGAGCTGCGGCTCTCGGCTCGTGGAATCCGGGCCATCGCTGGATCCGACGCTCAGGAACTGCTCGATCTCGTTGTGCTCGTCCAACTGGCGGTCTCGCGCTACCGGGAGGATTCAGAGGGAACACTCACCAGTAGCGACGCGGCCACGTTGGGCCTCTCGTCGGCGCGCATGTCCCGCGCCCACCTCATCGCCCGAGATGAACCGTACCTCTGGCGCGGAGGACGGCGGGACGACAGTACGTGGGAGATGCCGCTGTCGGACGACATCTGGGAATTCGACGGAGTATCGACCGTCGACGCCTACTTCGCGACGAGTGAGCGACTCCGGGGGCGCCATGCTGCGAGGGTCCAGAGGCTGAATGTCTTCGCCCCCCCGATGGTCGCGCCTCGCATCGCAGGCATGCGTGACGCGGAGTGGGGCGCCATGCTCGGACAACTCCACCCAGACGTGGTGCATGCTGCCGGCACCCTCTTCAACAATGGACACTTCGCGCTTGCGATCTTTGCGGCATTCAAGGCTCTCGAGTTCCGCGTCCAGGAGCAGACGGGTATCGATCGTATCGGCGTGGACCTCATGGCCCATGTCTTCAAGGAACAAGATCCCTTGATTGATCTCGCTGTTGAGCTTGGCCGAAGTGGGGATGACGAACGCAAGGGGTTCCGGTTCATCTTCATGGGGGTGATGGCGGGCGTTCGTAACCCGAAGGCGCACGGTCAGATCGAACAAGCTGACCCTCAACGGACGATGGAGTATCTGGCACTCGCCAGCCTCCTGATGCGGCGCCTTGATGACGCAACCGAAGTGAGGGATGGCGACGACTGAGCCTGGCCCGCTTCCGGGACAGTGTCCCGGCACCGGACGCGCCTGACCGAACCGACGCGAACAGCCGCTCATGCGGCCGTCGGGCGATCGCCCACGAGACTCAGCGTTCCGCAACGCCGCGAGTTCATTCGGACCCACTCGAACGTGTGCGCGCGGCTTTCGCGCTGGCATGACCGCGTGCCCGAACTGAACGTCAGCCGGGAGCTCGTACGGCACACTCGGCCGCAGCCACAAGAGGTTGGCCGTCAGGCACGCTCGCGGATCGCTTGAGAGCCGAAGCGCGAATCCACACAACCGCTCGGGCGTAGGGACACCGCAACTGCTCATGCGGATGTGCGAGCGGGCATCCAACCCCCTGAGCAACCGACAGACGTTCACCACGAGCGCGGAGAAGCCTACATCGAACACGTCACCCGCTGCCGTCGCTGAAGATCCACGGACACGTGACTACATATAGATCCGAGGCTATTCGCTCCCCGTTTGCTCCCCAACCGCTCCCGGGATCCTCTCAACCTCCGCATTCCTCATGCCGCGGTCCGTTCCTCCGCATTCGGCCAGGCCCGACGTCGCATCCGGCGTGGTCGGCCTTCCGTCGATCGGGGACTGATCGGGGAGCGCTGGGAGCGCCCGGAGACCCCTGTGGGAGTGCTGGGGGACCGGTCGTGGGTAGCCTCGGAGACGTTAGAGATGCGAATCGCCGGTATCGCGAGCCTTGATGAGCCAAACGCCGGCAACAGGGATGGGAACCCCTAGATGTAGATGACGGATCGACCCTTTAGGGGAACGAGCACAGCTCTCCGGATGATGCGTCAAACAAGCCCACAACCCAGCAGGTGACCGGATAGAGGAGGAAGTACAGGACGAGAGACAAACGAGAACAGACAAGTCGGCATCAACGAGAAGACAGAGTGACAGCAGGACCGGGACGCGTTCAGGCGACTCGCGTTTGTGGCAGTTGCGTGCTCCGGAAGCACGTGGCATGCGGCAACCGACACCAAACCCGATCCGGGTGGGTCCGACGACCGTCGTCACCCCGACCACCTGTCACAGGACACGTCGAACACCCCGGTGAACTCCCCCGGGGTGAGTTCGCGTGCCCGCGAAAGGAGAGAGCAGTGGAGGAGTTCGAGGAGCAGCGCCGGATACCCCGGCGTCGTGGTCCAGGCGCGGCCCGTGTGGCCACGCTCGCAGCCGTCGTCGTCTCAGCGATGGCGGTGGTGCTGAAGGTAGCCGAGGTATAGCCCGCAGGATGCGGGAGAGAGGAACGGTACTCAATGGAACGAAGAAAGCGACGGCGGAGCCTCATCGCCCGGTGGCGGGAACGCGTCCAACAGGCGGCACGCTGGTGCGGTCGCCAGGCCAGGTCTGGTGCGCGCGCGATCACCGGCCTGCTGCGGCCGTGGAAGCCGGTCGTGCTGGTGGACGCGCGGCGGGCTCGTGCCCGTCGGCTGCGGCGGGCGCTGAGCCGGGCGACGCGGACGCAATTCCGCGCGCTCGGGGTCACGCCACCACAGCACCTGCTGATCGTCGTGCAACGCACAGTCGTCGACAGCGACCGGTCGCTCGCGGCGTTGCTGCAGGTGTTCGAACATCCAGGCGGCGCCCGCCGTCACGTGCTCTTCCTCGCCCTGACGGTCGGGGAGGAGTCGATGAGCGACGGGGCGGTCGTGGCGGTGCTGCGCCAACAACTGCACGAGGTGGCGGGTGATGCGCTCGGGTCACTCGTCTGCAGCGTGCCGTGCGCGGCGCCGCGGAAGAGCCGTCCGGCCACGGTTGTTCCGCTACGCCACGCGGAGCCGGAGGTGTCGCCGTTCGACGACGCGCCGCCTCCCGATGACCACTGGGCACCCACAGGCGACGGCGTCTATGCCGTCGCCGCAGAGAGATAGGGAGGAATCATGACGACTGGAACCCACGGAATCGTGCTGAACAGCCTGAGCGACCTGGTACAGGTGCGCGACCGCTTCCCGGCCTGCGACCGCGTGCCGGAGTCGATGGCACTCGTGCCGGTCATCCGGCGAAGCGACCCGGAGACGATCGCCGCGCTCACCGCAACCGCGCGTGAGGCGCTTGACGAGCTTCAGGCGCTCGTCGAGCGGGACCGCATCCGCCGTGACGAGGCGGCACGCGGACTCGATCGATGGCGCGAGATTGCCAGCGAAGCCGACCGCGTCGGCCGGATCGCCGAACAGATGCGGCGGGCGGCGGACGAGGCTCGGTCGCTTACCGGTCGCGCGTTCGATGCGGTCGCACGCGACCGGGCCCGAGCGGTTGCGGATCACTCGGCGCGGCTCGCCACGCAGGCGGACGCCCACGCGGCATCGCTGTGCCGGGAGGTGGAGCGCTTAGCCGGACAGGACGACATCAGGAGGCTCCTCGCCGAGGAGCGCAGTAAGGAGGAGGAGATGGAGGTACGGAATCAACTGGCGCTGGCCGGGGAGCACCTCGACAGCGGCGCATACGAAGAGGCCCGGCGACTGCTGACGTCCCTGGAACGTTCGATCAGCGGTGTGCCGGACCTTGTCGAGACGTTCGAAACGCTACAGAAGCGCGCCGAGGCCGTCAAGGTCGAGGTGGCAGAGCAGGCGCTCCGCGAAGGGCGGCGGCTCCACCGGCGCGAACCGGTGGCGGCGCTCGACCTGCTGGAGCCACTGGAGCTGGACGGACTGCCGGAGGAACTCGCCCGACACCTCTACGGACTCTGGCTCACCGCCTGCAGGCGGATCGGACTGCTCGCGGCAGTCCATTATCGGACGGGCTTCGGGCGAGGCGCGGTGCTGATGCCGACCGCTGACGGCCAGTACGAGGTCGTCTCGGCGATCGGCCTGCGGCGCTGGGAGCGTGGCCGGCGGTTCGCACCGCAGGCGCTGCGAGGCGCACGACCGCTCGCCTGACCCGCTGACATAGCAGCCATCCACCTCCTTCGGGGCCGCCTTCGGGCGGCCCCGATTTCATGCTGCCCGTCCACACGGGAGCCGTGCGCCTGGCAGGCGGGCGCACCAGGGAGGTGACCAAACCGTGTTCATTGAAAGGAAACCGAACGTGTCCAAGAACGACCGTTTCCAGCGCGCCGTGCGCGGCGTGTGGGAAAGCAGCCATGCCGTCTACAGCGAGTGGACCGATGGGCAGCGGGCTGCCGTACAGCCTGCCGTCGACGCCCTGCTCGCGTGGCTTGCCGATGCCGAGAGCGAGGGCGACCTGATCGCCCGCTACTGGGAGATCGGTGACCCGCCCGGAGAGGTCCTGCGACCGCACCTGCCCGCGGGGATCGGCCCCGAGGCGGCGCTCACCGTGCAGGAGGAGTGCTTCTGGCGACGGATCAGCGAGATCGAAGCGGTGGCACCGGATGCATGACGTCGCGGCGATCCGCGCCGCACACCCGATCGCGGCGACAGTCGCCTCCGCCGGCGTCGAACTCAGGACGTCGGGGAAACGGCTGGCCGGGCTCTGCCCGTTCCACCGTGACCGCAACCCGAGTTTCGTCGTCTACCCGGAGACGGCGTCGTGGTTCTGCTACGGCTGCCACGCCGGCGGCGACGTGATCGACTTCGTCGCCCGGATCCGCGGCACGTCGTTCCCGGAGACCGCCGCGCTGCTCTCGCAGGGGCTCCCGGCACTCCCGGCGAACGTCGTCCGGCTCCCGGCACGTGCGCCAGCGGCTCGACTCGATGCCGCGTCACTGGCGGTCGTCGAGGTGACCGTCGCGCACTACGAGCGCGCGCTCCTGAAGTACCGGGACGTGCGCCCCTACCTCGCCCGGCGCGGCATCTCTATGGAGACGGCTCGCCGCCTCCGCCTCGGATACGCCGCGGGCGGTCTCGCCCGACAGTTGCGACAGTCGCGCCTGAGTCTCGACGCAGCGGGGCGACTCGGGCTGCTGGACGGCGATCGCGAGCCGTTCACGGGTCGGGTCGTGGTCCCCGACCTGGACGCCGGGCGCCGCGCGACCTGGCTCACGGGCCGTGCGCTCGAGAACCGCGGCCCGCGCTACCTGAACCTCCGCGCGCCGTCGCCGCTGCTCGGCCTCGCCGGGGCGCGGCTCGTCGGACAGCACGCAGTCGTCGTGGTGGAAGGGCCGTTCGACTGGCTCACTGCCTGCGAGTGGGACGTACCGGCCGTGGCTCTCGTGGGCACACATGCCTCGCGGCTCGCCCTCGCCGTCCTGCGCGGCTTCCGCACCGTCTACCTCGCGCTCGATGCCGATGGCCCCGGCCGTCGCGCCTCGGCGCAACTCGCGTCCGCCCTCGGTGCGCGAGCGATTCCGGTGGCGCTCCCGACGGGAGCGCACGACTTCAACGAGCTGGGCCAGCGGCGGAGCGGGCGTGACGCCTTCCTCGCCGCCCTCGGCGAGGCCCGCAGACGAAGGGAGCAGTCATGGCAGCAGAGCGAACGAACGCGCCTCAACCGCGCCGCCTGAGCACCGCAGCGAAGCGGAAGCTCCGTCAGCCGCTCGCACCCGAGCACATCTCGGAACGCGAGGGCGACGACGGACTGATCCGCTACCTGGAAGGGTGGCGCGCAATCCAGCTCGCGAACGCGATCTTCGGCGAGGACCGCTGGGGCGCGGAAGTGGTCGGCGAGGTCACCTATCGACCGATCCCGCAGACCGGACGGCGCAACGCCACCCCCGTGCTCGGGATCTACACAGCGACGGTGCGTGTCAGCGTCGACGGCTGCCCGCCGCACAGCGACGTGGGCACGGGAGGCGTCGACGAACAGACCGCTGACGGACATGCGACCGCCTACAAGACGGCGGTGACTGATGGCCTCAAGCGGGCACTGCGGCACTACGGCGCCGGGCTTGGCAACGAGCTGTCGGCGCGCCTCGATGGGACGGATGCGACCGGCCCGGTGGATGCCGAGCCGCTCCGCCGCGAGGTGCTCGCGATCGCCGAGCGCGCCGGATCCGACGAGGTGCGCACGCGCGAGTGGGTCGCCGAGAAGTATGGCTGCCCGCTTGACGAGCTCGACGCACGTCGCCTGCAGGATGCCGTGACCCGCCTCGCACGCGGCCTCGACCGCCGCAATGGACACGCACAGGCCGCCTGACGATGGTCCTGCAGCCGACCGCTCGGCGCGTGGTCACCACGCGCTCGGGGCAGTACGCCGTGGCGGTGATCCCGCTGTGGCATTCGCCGATCCCCGGCTTCCACGCGACCGCCGTGCAGGCGGTGCGCACCGATGGCTCCACGCACACCGTGCGGCTCACCGTCTACGAGCGCCGGAGGCCCGGCGGCGACGCTCACATGGGATTCCATGACGGCCCGCACGCGGCGTAGGCCAGTCGCGGCACGCCGCGACCCGTACGCGGAAGTTACCGCCCGCATCATCGCCGCCCTCGAGCGCGGCACCGTCCCGTGGCGTCACCCCTGGCGCGCACGCGGACTGCGCAACGCGGTCTCGCACCGCCCGTACCGCGGCATCAACCTGCTCATGCTCAGCCTCACCTCGATGGAGGCGAGTTACGACGACGCCCGCTGGCTGACCTTCCGGCAGGCGGAGATGCTCGGCGGCCACGTCCGCCGCGGCGAGCACGGGACACGGGTCGCCTTCTGGAAGTGGCCCGCACGCGACGACGAGCGTGACACCAATCCCGACGACGAGCGACGCGGAGACGCCTTCCCGCTGATGCGGCTCTACACCGTCTTCAACGTCGCCCAGTGCGAGGGGCTCACGCTCCCGGACCAGGAGTCCGGTCGCGAGTTCGACCCGCTCACACGGGCCGAGGCGATCGTCGCTGGCTATGCGGACGGACCTGACGTCTTCCATGACGGGGAGTCCGCCTACTACATCCCCTCGCGCGACGAGGTGCACCTCCCGCCGCTCGGCGCGTTCCGCGATGTCGACGGCTACTACGCGACGCTCTTCCACGAGCTCGCCCATTCGACCGGCCATCCCTCGCGGCTGGACCGCGAGGGCTACCAGGAGTC
The DNA here is from genome assembly GCA_045863195.1 of Chloroflexota bacterium. Classification (GTDB taxonomy): domain Bacteria; phylum Chloroflexota; class Dehalococcoidia; order UBA2979; family UBA2979; genus W-Chloroflexi-9. Next base: position 270,238 of record BTUI01000001.1, on the reverse strand, counting down.
GGCCCCGTTCGGCTCACCGGTCTACTCGCGCGAAGAGCTGGTCGCAGAGTTCGCGGCGGCATTCCTCTGCCAGGAGGCCGGGGTCGACGCCTCGCGCCTCGACCAGTCGGCGGCCTACATCGCGTCCTGGCTGCGGGCGCTCGAGGACGACCGTCGGCTCGCGGTCGCGGCGGCGGGACAGGCCCAGCGCGCCGTCGACCACATCCTCGGCTACACCCCGCAGCCGACCGCGGCCCCTGTCCACGAAGAGGAGCATGCAGATGTATAGCCCGAAGATCCCCGAGCGGTTGATCCCGCTGCTCTACCGGCTCGGCCAAGCACGCGGCCGGGCGATGACGCACCTCGTCGCCGAGGCGGTGGAACGCTACCTCGCGGCAGAAGGCTGGCTCGACGACGTCGAGCCAGCCGACGTCCCGCCCGACAACGTCGCGCGCGGGGTGTTCGACGGTGCCGACGAGCGCACGGCCGCCTGAACGGCATGCCTCGCCTGCGCCACGTGATCGAGGTGCCCGGGTACGACCTTCCCGGGCACCTCGCCCGCACGCTGTGCGGCCGCGCCGTCGCCTTCGGACGGATGCCGAACGTGCCGCGAACCGACCCGCGGTACTGCGCCAGCTGCCGAACACGCGCCGATGCGGAAGCGCCGCGATGACGGCGCGCTCACTCCCGCCGGGCACACACGTCCTGCGGCTCACCCTCACCGGCGTCCTCGACCTCCCGGTCCCGCCCGGCCTCGCAGAGGACGGCCCGGGCTGGGACGCCTGGTTCGAGCGGGCGCTCGCGGCGGCGTTCGAGGACGGACGCTGGGCGGACGCCAGCTCAATCACCCGCCCCGAGGTCGGAATCCTCGACGCGCACGGGCGCTTTCAGCGCGCCACATGAAAGGAGACTCGATGGAGACGATGCACATCCGCTGCGCCGGCTTTAGCGCCGCGGTCGACGCCTACGCGCGGGATGACGCCGAGCTCTGGTTCATCTCGCTGCTCGGCAACCAGCAGTCGGTACGCGCGCTCTGGGCGCGGCTCATCAAGGGCGAACCGGCGGTGCTGAGCGACGACGCGCTCATGGGTGGGCGCTATTGCGAGTTGGCACGCGAGGCCCGCGGCGCGACCCGCTTCCACGCCGCGAAGCTCCCGGTGACGGGGGCGACGCAGGGGATGCTGGTCCCCGAGCATGCGCTCTACGCGGGGGAACGCTTCGACTTCCTCCTGCTCGCACGCAGCACCGAGGAAGCGCCGGCACTGCACTACCGCTTCCTCAGCCGCCGCGTCGACCTCCCACTCCACCCCCTCTGGGCGGACTGGCTCTGGGAGCGCGCGCTGCAGCGGGGCGAGGCCCGTCCGCTCGACGCGCTGGGCGTCCACGCCTGGCGCTGCACGCCGGACCGCAGCGACCTGAAGCAGGCGCTCGGCCGCGCGCTGCGGGGGCACCGGGTCCCGCTGCCCGCCGCCGAACTGGCGGATGCAGCGTGAGGGCGCGGTCGTGACAAGGCTGACTGCGACAGCGAACGCCCAGTATTTCCCGTCGCCGCCCGAGGTGGTGGCGCGGGTCGCGGCGATGATCCGGCCCGCCTCGCACGGCGGGCGCGTGGCCGTCCGCCTGCTCGATCCCTGTGCCGGCACCGGCGCGGCACTCCGGCAACTCGCGGATGCGGTCGGCGGCGAGACCTACGGGGTCGAACTGGAATCCGACCGCTACGAGGAAGCGGCGACGCTCCTCGACCACGCGCTCCCCGGGAGCGCGCTGAGCGCGCGGATCGAGGAAGGGGCGTTCTCATGCCTCTTCCTCAACCCGCCCTACGACGAGGACATGGAGGCGAAGCGGCTGGAGCACACGTTCCTCACCGCGACGACGAAGTACCTCCGTCCCGGAGGGCTGCTCGTCTACATCGTCCCGCAGCGGCGGCTCGCGAACTCGGCCCGCTACCTCGCGGGGCACTACCGCAACCTCGCCTGCTGGCGCTTCCCCGACGGCCTCTTCGAGCGCTTCGGGCAGGTCGTCGTGCTCGGGACGAGGCGTGAGGAGGTTGCCGCCGACACGTCGCTGCGCACGACCGTCGAGGCCTGGGCGACCGGACGGCTGGCCGAGTTACCGGTCGCCGGTGACGCCGGGCAGCAACGCACCCTTCCGGTGCTGCCGGCGGGCGAGGTGCTCTTCACCTCCTTCGCCTTCGACCCGGCGGAGGCCGCGGCCGAGGCGCGCCGCACGGGCCTCTGGACACACGCGGCGCTGATGGAGCGGCTCTGGCCGCCCGAGGAGCGGCGGGTGCGGCCGCTCATGCCGCTACGCCGGGGGCACCTCGCGGTGATGATCGCCGCGGGATTCCTCGACAACATCCTGCTCGACTCCGGCGGGAGGCGGCTGCTGGTGAAGGGGCGTACCTACAAGGTCTCGGTCCCCGCCTACTCACCCGACGCCGACGTCGACGTTGAACGCGAGGTGATGCGCACCTCGGTCGTCGCGCTCGACCTGCGCTCCGGCGAGGTCGAGGTGATCGACACAGGCTCCGGTGCTGACAACGCTTCCGGGGAAGCCGCCGCGGCGTGACCGACCTTGCCGCGTTCCTCTCCGAACATGGAGAGGCGATCGCGCGCACGACGTTGCGCGCCTATCCACCCGTCTACTCGGCCCGCAACCGCGACGACTGGGGCTTCGACCTCACGCGGCTGCGGCGCCGTCCGCTCGGGGCGCAGGGCGACGCGATCCGCGCGGTCGCGCTCTCCCTGCAGCGCCACCGCGGCACCAACCTCGTCGGCGAGATGGGGACGGGGAAGACGACGATCGCCGCGAGTGCCGCCTACCTGGCGGGCTTCCGGCGCGTGCTCGTCCTCACGCCGCCCCACCTCGTGCGCAAGTGGAAACGCGAGGTCGAGGAGACAGTGCCGCTCACCTCCGCGGTGATCGTGACGACGGTCGGCGACCTCGCGCGGCTGCCGCGGGACGATCGGCGGACGCAGTTCGTGATCCTCTCGCGCGAGCGGGCGAAGCTCTCCTACCGCTGGCAGCCGGCCGTGGTCTCACGGCTCGATGTGAGTGGTGGACTTCCGCGCTACGCCGAGGACGGCGAGCCGCTGCGGCGGCTCTGCTGCCCCGACTGCTTCGCGCCCGTGCTCGACGAGGAGGGCCTGCCAGTCGATCTCGACCGGCTCGCGCGGCGCAAGCATGTCTGCGAACACTGCCGCGCGCCACTCTGGCAGGCCGACCGCAGCGGTCCGCGGCGCTATCCGCTCGCGGACTACATCAGCCGCCGGCTGCCCGGACACTTCGACTTGCTCGTCGTCGACGAGCAGCAGGAGTACAAGGCACGCGGATCCGCCCAGGGGATCGCGGCGGGCACGCTCGCCGAGGCCTGCGGACGCACGCTCACCCTGACGGGGACGCTGGCCGGTGGCTACGCCTCCACGCTCTTCCACCTGCTCTGGCGCTTCTCGCCCGCGGTGCGGGAGGAGTTCGCGTACGGGGAGGAGGGACGCTGGGTCTCCCGCTATGGCCTCGTCGAGCGCATCACCAAGCGCGGCGACGACGGCGCGTATGAGGACGGCCGCACCAGCCGCCGTCGCGGCTACCGCACCCGCACGGTGGAGAAGCCCGGCGTCTCCCCGGCGGTGCTCTTCCACCTGATCGGCAACACCGTCTTCCTGCGGCTCGCGGACGTCGCCGCAGGGCTGCCCGAGTACCGGGAGGAGGTGCGGCTGATCACGCTCGACCGCGGGAGCGAGGGAGATGAGGTCCCCTCGCAGTCCGTCGCGTACCGGCGGCTGGCCGACGCGCTGCACGCGGCGGTGATGCAGGCGCTCCAGGGTGGCTCACGGCGCTTGCTGGGGGCTTATCTGCAGGCGCTGCTCGCCTACCCCGACGCCTGCACGCAGGGCGAGACGGTCGTCGATCCGGGGAATGGCGAGGTGATCGCTTCGGCCCCGGCACTGCCGGACTACCGCCTCTACCCGAAGGAACAGGCGCTCGTCGACCTCGCCCTTGAGGAACGGGCGCAGGGTCGGCGGGTGCTCGTCTACGTCACGCATACGCAGAGCCGCGACATCACGGGGCGGTTCGAGCGGGTGTTTCGTGAGGCGGGGCTGCGGGTGGTGACACTCAAGGCGGATACGGTGCCCCCCGACCGGCGCGAGGAGTGGGTGGAGCGCCGCGTCCGCGAGGGGGTGGACGTATTGATCACCCACCCCCGCCTCGTCCAAACGGGGCTCGATCTCCTGGCATTCCCCTCAATCGCCTGGGCGGAGGTGGAGTACTCCGTCTACGTGATGCGCCAGGCGAGCCGCCGTTCGTGGCGGATCGGCCAGCACCAGCCGGTGCGGGTCGTCTACTTCGCCTATCGGGCGACGCTCCAGGCGCAGGCCCTCGCGCTGGTGGCCCGCAAGCTGCAGGCGTCGCTCGTGGTCGAGGGTGAACTCGGCGACGGTGGCCTGGCGGCGCACGGAGCGGAGGGCGAAGACCTGACGCTGGCGCTCGCCCGCTCGCTCACTGGCGGCGACGAGGCGAGCGACGAGTCGCTGGAGGCGCTCTTCGCCGGCGCGCGGCAGACCGCCCTTGAGGCCGATGCCGCGCTCGACTCCCGGGAATTCGTGCCCGAGGCGCTCCCGGTGCGCGAGCCGGCAACGGTCGGCGCGGGCGAACGCGAGCAGCGGCTCATCGCCGACCTGCTCGGCCCCGAGGCCGGCGAGCAGATGCGTCTGCTCTGACCGGCCCATCACGCGGGATCGGCTCGGGGACGAGCGTCCTTCGGTCCGATCCCGCTTCCCAACGAACCACACAATCCAAGGAGACATCATGGCAACGAGAAAGAAGACCGCGGATCCGGTGCAGAGCGGCATGGCGATGATCGCGCTCGACCGGCTGAAGCCCTCTCCACACAACGCACGCAAGACGCCGCACACCGAGGCGGCGCTTGAGGCGCTGGCGGCATCGATCCACCACAAGGGGCTGCTCCAGAACCTCATCGTGCAGCCGGAGTGCGACGCGGACGGTGCCGAGACCGGCTACTACCTGGTCACGGCCGGCGAGGGGCGCAGGCTCGCGCTGCTGCTGCGTGTGAAGCGCGGGCAGATCAGTGGTGACGAGCCGATCCGCTGCGTGGTCGACGCGACGGGAGACCCGCTGGAGGTGAGCCTCGACGAGAACGTGACGCGCTCGCCGATGAACGCCGCCGACCAGTTCGAGGCGTTCAAGCGGCTGGCCGACGAGCAGGGGCTGGGCGCCGAGGAGATCGGCGCCCGTTTCGGGGTGTCCGCGCACGTCGTCCGGCAGCGGATGCGCCTCGGCGCGGTGAGCCCCCTGCTGATGCAGCTGTACCGCGAGGGCGAGGTGACGCTGGAGCAACTGATGGCGTTCGCGATCAGCGAGGACCACGCGCGCCAGGAGCACGTCTACCGGGTGGTCCAGGAGGGCTGGAACCGCCAGCCCGCGCAGATCCGCCGCCTGATGATCGAGAGCCACGTCGAGCCGGACGACCCGCGCGCGCTCTTCGCGGGCGAGGCCTACGCGCAGGCGGGCGGCGCCGTGGTGCGTGACCTCTTCTCCGAGGAGGACGGCGGCTACCTCGCCGACGTGGAGCTGCTCGACCGGCTCGTCGTCGAGCGGCTGAATGCGATCGCGGCCGAGGTGCAGGCCGAGGGCTGGAAGTGGGTCGAAGCGCGACTCGAGTTCCCGTACGACCACGGGATGCGGCGGTTCTACCCGCAGCACGTGGAACTGTCCGCATCGGATCAGGAACGGCTCGATGCGATTCGCGGCGAACTCGAAGCGCTGGAAGAGCGCTACGACGCAGGCGAGGAGCTGACCGGGACCGAGGAGGCCCGGTACGACGAGCTGGAGGCGGAGATCGAGCAGCTGCTCGAACGCCAGCGCGCATACGACCCGGTGCAGATGGCGCGCAGCGGCGCGTTCGTCTCGCTCAGCCGGGACGGTCAGGCGCGCATCGAGCGCGGTTTCATCAGGACGGCGGACGAGCCAGCATGGGAGGCGGCACCGGACGCCGGCTCGGAGCCAACGGGCGTCGAGACCTCGGGTGAGGAGGACGAGCACGTCCCGTCTGCCGATGAGTCCACGTCGAAGCCCTTGCCTGACGCGCTGGTGCGCGACCTCACGGCGCACCGCACCCTCGCCCTCCGGTTGGAACTCGGTCAGCGGCCCGACGTCGCACTGGTCGCTGCTACGCACGCGCTCGCCGCGCAGCTCTTCTTTCACGACGCTCCCGCGTCGTGTCTCGAACTCCAGGTCAGCGAAGTGCCGCTGCGCCAGGAGGCGCCGGGCATCGACGAGTCGTCCTCTGGTCGCGCGCTCGCCGAGCGTCACGAGGCGTGGGCGGCGCGTCTGCCCGAGGACGCGGGCGAGCTCTGGACGTTCATCGCCGGTCTCGATCACGCGGAGCGGATGCCCCTGTTTGCGCACTGCCTCTCGCTGTCGGTGTTCGCGGTCAGGCAGCGGTGGGAGCGGAAGGCGGGGGCGCAAGCGAATGCTGACATCCTCACGCAGGCGCTGTCGCTCGATATGGTCGCGCACTGGCAGCCGACGGCAGAGGGGTACTTCAGCCGCGTGACGAAGGCCCTGATCCTCGAAGCTGTGCGTGAGGCCGCCGACGAGGAGGCGTCACGAATCGCCGGTATGAAGAAGCAAGCGATGGCTGAGGCAGCCGAGGAAGTACTGACGGGCAAGGGTTGGTTGCCGCACTTGCTCCGAAGCTCCGACGGTGCGGAGGGCAGTCAGGTACGCCCCGAGGCCGCCTGATTCCCTCAGTACTGACCGGTACCGCCGCCCGATCGTGCCGGTCAGACTTGCAGCAGAGGCACGGGCGGCGTTCTTGTTCGGGACATACGCCCCGTGAGCGGACCGCCCGTCGCTTCACGACCCAGCCCCGTGGATTGCGAGAGGGGCCCGCCACCGCCGTCGATGGGCATGATGCACTCTCACGCGAACCGTCCGGAGAGGCGGATCAGACTCCGGACCGCAGGCTCGCTCTGTACTGACGTGCCGTCAACGGGTCGTCACGCGGCTGCTCGCCACTCTGACCGTCCAGACCTCAAGCCACACGAATCGCGCCCTAGCGACCAGTGGTGAGTGGAGGAGGAATCGTTGCTGGCCCAGCCGCCCATATGCGCTCGGTCGGTGCTGCAAAGTAGCATAGCGTTAGGGCGAGGCTATGCTGCGGCCCGGCGGCGCGACTCTGCAGACATCTTGTGCGCGCGTTGTCACGTGATGTCGAAGTAGAGGTTCCAGTGCTTGGCACAGCCGGGATTGAACACCGCGTCACACCCAGGGCACCGAGACTCGCAGGCCAGGTACTGGTCGATGTGCAGCGCCTCTCCGCACACCCCACAGAGGATCGCCTCAGTCGCACGCTCGCTGCGAGGCCAGACGCTCGCTTCGTGATCAGCGACCGCCTGGTGGCACTCGTAACACGAGAACCACTTCCCGCAACAGTGCATGCGTAGTGCGACGATATCGGTAGGCCCGTGCCAGTGGGCACAGCGTGTCTCCTCATCGACGTCGAGCCCGTACACGCGCTCTCCGTGCACCACGCGCCCCTGTGCTCGCTGCGTCTCCATCGCCACCCTCCTGCTCCGCTCTGGCCCGACTCCGAGCGCCGGCACGGCGGCCTCACTCCAAGATCCGCCGAAGCCTCACCCCTAGCCGACCGGGTCGCGCAACGACCGGATGCGACCTCCGATGCCGTCCAGGTCAGCCACTCGTTGCTGGAGGACGGACACGGCGAGCGCGACCACGGTGGACGCGATGAGTGCGCCGAGGAACGGCAGCAGCGTCGGCACCGCACCGGGGAAAGTCGCCAGGCGAACGGCCTCGCCGAGTGAGCCGGTGGCCACCATGTTAGGCACGACGCAGCCGGCCAGGCCCGCCACCGACCCTGCGAAGGCGGCGCTGGTCGTAGCGCGACTCCATAGGCCGAGCAGCGTCGGGACCACGGTGGCCGCGCAGAGCAGGTCGGCGATGAGGAAGAGGCGGAGCACGGAGTAGCTCTGCCAGGCGATCACGACTGCCGGGACGAGGATCAGCACCGTGACGATCCGTGCCTGTGGCAGCGTCAGCTGACGATGCTCCGCGGCGACCAGTGCCGTCATCCCGTTGACCAGCGTGTCCACCGAAGACGCGACCAGCGCCACGCCAAGCACGATGACCGTGGCGACCACCCAGGCCGGCGCTGCGGCAACGACGGCGAAGAAGGGCACCGGCGGAGTCCCCAGGTCGATTGCGGCTCCCGCAGCGATGAGGCCAAGGACCCCCAGGACGAGCACGACCGGCATCGAGACAAGGGCTCCGAGCAGACCCGCCCGCGCGAGGCTGCGGGTGTCCCTCGAGGCCCACACACGCTGCCAGTAGCCCTGGTGAAAGAGGTTCGCGGCGGTGACGGCGATAATCAGCGTGACCGCCACCTCGACACCAACGCGGTCAACCCCGACGAGGCCAGAATCGCTGAAGGCCGCGACCGGGTCGCTCACCTCTCCGATCGCCACAGCCGCGACGATCACGAGTAGCGCGATCGTGAGCCAGGCCTGCCAGCTGTCCGTCCGCATGCTTGCGCGGAGTCCTCCCGCAGCCGTGTAGGCAAGGGTGGCCGCTGCCACCGCGACCACCGCGATACGTGGATCAAGCCCGGAGAGGATGGCCGTGACGCCGCCGACGGCCGTCAGCTCGGCGGTGACGAAGAAGAACATGTACATGATCGATATGGCGATCACGTAGGCTTGGAACGGCCGCCCGAAGCGAGCTCCGACAAACTCCGTGAGCGTGTGCCCTTCGGGGACGATGCGGCGCATGCGCCGTCCCAGGAGGATGAACGCGAGGATCGGCGCCGCGACGCCGAGGGCGTAGCCGACGACCCCGACGAGCCCGACGAACGCCCCGACCTCCGGTGGAGCGAACAGGATCCAGGCTCCGAGGCCGGAGGCGACGAACGAGAGCCCCACCGCCGTCGTGCCCTGACTGTTGCGCGCGATGACGAAGTCTTCGAGGTCGCCGTCCGCACGACGGGCCCGGATGCCGACCCACGCGAACAGCGCCAGCACCGCCACCATGGCGACCAGCGTGATCTCCCACCCAAGCATGGCTGTCTCCCTCACTGCACTGTGTGACGCGTCCACGCGGACCGCCTCTATCCGGCGCTGGTCATTACCCAGAACCGTCGTTCGAACGTCATGACACGCCGAAAGGCCCGTTGTGCGTCGGCGTGCTCGACGACCGCCGCTCCCCGGAGCGCTTCGTTTGCAGCACGGTGGAGCGCGCTGACGTACCCGCGGAAACCATCGTTGGACCAGTGCTCGACACACTCGCGATACGGTGCGGCACCTGGGCGCGCCGCGCTCCACGCGTCGAGGTAACTGCGCTCGACGGCCCAGACGGCCGTCAGCGCCACGGAGGGAGCAACGAAGGCAAGCGTCTGCAGATAGTCAGTGAACGCCAGGCAGTCATCGACCGGTTCGTCAGCAAGGTCGAGTCCGAGGTGGGTGGCGCGGTGAGCGAGCCAGTCCAGCTCCTCCTGGAGTGCAACGACACCGTTCAGGAGCGTGCGCCGCGCCTCGCCCGTGACCAGCGGGATCACCCGCGACTGCGCCTGATACAGGCCGTCGATGAAGTGCCGGTCCTGCACGAGCCAGCGCTGGAACGACCTCTCGGGGAGCGTGCCGTCGCGCGCGCCCGTGATGAACGAGGCGTTGGAGGTCGCCTCGTCCCACTCGGCCCGATGGTGCTCGACGAGCTGCTCGACGTCAGCCAGACGTTCCATGTCAGTTGCCAACGGCCTGCCCCTTCCACGCCGCATCAAAGAACCAGTACTCCAACTCCATCGCGCGGTGGTAGGACTCACGCTCGGCACCGCCGGCAGGGTCTGCGTCTGCGTACCGATCCAGCAGCGCTTCAATGAGTGACGCCAGCTCCTCAAACTCCTCGGCGGCGTACGTCTGTACCCAGTCGCGGTACGGCTCCGCCACCTCGCCCACGGCGAGGCGGCGCCCGAGGTACGCATACAGGCGCATGCACGGGGTCATGGCCGCGAGGGTCTCGCCGATGGTGGCACCATTTCGGACGCGGTCCTCGAGGAAGTCCGTATAGGCGAGGGTGGCGGCGGCAGGCTCGACGTGGTCGAGGTCGATCTCGAGTTCGCCGGCGACACGTCGGTGGAGCTCGATCTCCTCGAATACCCCACGGAGCAAGCGATAGAAGGCGTAGAGGCCATCCCGGTCGGGCGCCATCGCGAGGCAGTAGGCGTAGCTGCGCGCGAAGACTTCGAGGAAGAACGCATCCTGCGCGATGAAGTCACGGTATCGGTCCGCCGGCAGTGTCCCATCGGCAATGCCTCGGAGGAACGGGTGTGCGAGGCAGCGCGACGCCACCTCATCCGCCTCGCTCCAGAGCATCGCCGAGAGACTCACGACTCCACCTCTTCGTGTGCGCCCTGCTCGATCGCCGCCAGGTAGGCAACCACCGCGCCGGCCGGGTCCCGAGCACCGAGGACACCCGAGACCACCGCAACCCCGGTCGCCCCCGCCTCGAGGCAGCGAGCAACGCGCTGAGGGGTGATACCTCCGATCGCGATCACCGGGACCCGGGCCGCTTCACAGACGGCACGGAGGGCCTCCGTACCCGCCGCTGTGCCTGCCTTGGAGCCAGGCACGAAGACGGACCCGAAGACGGCGGCATTGACGCCCGCCTGCTCGGCTCGATGCAAGGCGTCCACGTCGTGTACGGCGGAGGACTGCCAGCGGGGTTCGGGCGGGAGGTGGTCTGGAAGGGCGGCTTCGGGCCAGTGCACGCCCTGATAGCCCAGGCCCGCAGCAACGTCCGCCGAGCCGTTCAGGATGAGGACGCTTCGAGGGAGACGCGCCCGCACCGTCCGCGCCAGGGCCTCTAACTGGCCCTCGTCCAGCGTCTTCGCCCGGAGCTGGACGGCCACTTTCGGATCCGTCGCGACCGGCGCGAGCGCCTCAAGGGCGTCCAGCAACTGCACCTCGGTACCCGCGTAGCCGAGGTCAGCGACGACGATGAGCCGAGGTGCGCCGATCACGGCCACGCCGCATTCCGGGCCCCGATACGCCCCTCCACCGGTGACGAGGGGTCGGCATAGAAGCGCTTCGGCATGCGCCCCGCGAGGAAGGCCTCGCGGCCTGCGACCGCCGCGTGCCGGACCGCGCGCGCCATGCGCACGGGGTCTCGCGCCTGCGCCACGGCCGTGTTCAGCAACACCGCGTCGCAGCCCAGCTCGAAGGCCTGAGTGATGTCCGACGCCGTACCGATCCCGGCGTCCACGATCACGGGGATGGATACCAGCGAGCGGATCAGCTCGAAGTTGTGGGGGTTGCGGATGCCGAGTCCGGAACCGATGGGTGCCGCCAGCGGCATCACCGCGACGCATCCGACATCCTGAAGCCGGCGCGCGATGACGGGGTCGTCGTTCGTGTAGGGGAGCACGTGGAAGCCCCGCTGGACGAGTGCGGCGGCAGCGGTCACCGTCTCGATCGGATCGGGGAGGAGCGTCTCTTCGTCGGCGATGACTTCGAGCTTCAGCAGGCTCGTGCCCAACGCCTCGCGGGCGAGCTCCGCCGTCAGGACCGCTTCCTGTGCGGTGAAGCAACCGGCGGTGTTGGGAAGCACCTGGTACCCGTGGTCCGTGAGCAACTCGTAGAGGTTCTCCCCCTCGCGGGAGCGCAGGTCGACGCGACGGATCGCCATGGTGACCAGCTCCGTCCCTGAGGCGGCCAGCGCGTCGAGCATCGTCTGAGTGCTCGGGTAGCGTGCGGAGCCGAGGATGACCCGAGAGCTGAACTCGACCTCACCGAGCTTCCAGGTGTCGACATCGGGCGCGGGGGGATGCGCGCCAGTCGTCGTGGCAGGCGTGTCGTGCTCGTTCCCCGGGTTCGTCATGTCAGCCTCCTTGGATGGGACGGACGATCTCGACCTCGTCGCCCGGCTCCACGTGAGTCGTCGCCCAGTCTGAGCGATGGACCACCTCGCCGTTCCTTGCCACCGCGACCCCGCGTCCGAGGGCGGGGCTCACGAGGTCGTCGACGCTCGTGCCGGACTTGAATTCACGCGGCTCGCCGTTCACGGTCACTCTGACCGTTGCCTGGATCCTGTCGCCAGTCACACCGGGGCCTCCGGCCCTCTCGTCGTCGCAACAACGATGATGCCTCCGGCCACCACACAGACGCCGGCCCCCTGTAGCGTTCTCATCGAGCCCGCCCGGCCAACGAAGACTCGATCGCATCCATGCATTCGCGGGCCGCGGCCTCGATGTCGTCAGCGGCGACGACGGCCGACACGACGGCGATGCCGTGGGCGCCGGCCGCCAGCACCTCCGGGATACGCTCGGCCGTGATGCTGCCGATGGCGACGACCGGCACCGGACATGCGGCGCAGATACGGGCGAGCGTCTCCAGCCCCATGTCAGGAGCGGGGTTCCGTTTCGTCCGGGTGCCGTAGATGGGGCCAACGCCCAGGTAGTCGATGTCCGACTGCCACACGCGCTCCGCCTCCTCGAACGAGTTGGCCGTGCCACCGATCGTCGCGTCGGGGCCGAGGATCGCGCGAGCCGTGGCGACATCGAGGTCGTGACGTCCGAGATGGACGGCCGCTGCGCCGACGCTGCGCGCCACGTCGACGCGGTCGTCGACGATCAACAGGGCGTCGTGTTTCTCGGCTTCTTCGAGGATCTGGGCGGCCACGTCGATCCATTGCCGCGTGGTCCACGGGCGCTTCTCGCGGAACTGCACGGCGTCGGCGCCACCGCGGAACGCCAGTCGGGCGATCTCGAGGTGCGAGTGGCGATCCTGGATCTCTTCGTCGGTGATGACCTGCAGGCGGGGAATCAACGGTCGTGCGCTCATCGGGCGCCCCCTCGGAGTGCGAAGAAATGGTCGGTCGGGCCAGCACCGGCCCCGAGTGGCAGGCCATGCCGGATCGCCTCGGTCAGGTAGCGCTTCGCGGCGCGGACCGCCTCCGGGAGGTCGTGGCCTGAGGCAAGCTGGGTGGCGATCGCCGCGGAGAAGGTGCAACCGGTGCCGTGCGTGTTGCGGCTCTCGATCCACTCGCCTTCCATCACTTCGACGCCTTCGGCCGTCACCAGCACGTCCGTCCCCGGACGCTCCTCGAGATGCCCTCCCTTCACGATGACAGCACGGGGGCCGTAATCGAGGATGCGACGCCCGGCCTCCGCAGCGTCAGCCAGGGTCGTGATCTGCATGCCAGCCATCAGCTGAGCCTCGTGGATGTTCGGGGTGACGAGCAGGGCCAGGGGCAGGAGCCGCCAGCGGAGGGCCTCGATCGCGTCATCGGTGAGGAGCGTGAAGCCGGACTTTGAGATCATGACGGGGTCAAGGACGTAACGTGGAGCGCCGTGACGCTCCAGGCAGTCTGCGACGACCTCGACGCACTCGCGGTCAGCAAGCATGCCGCTCTTCATCGCGTCGACCTCGAAGTCGTCAAAGAGCGCCGCGAACTGTGCCTCGATGATCTCCCGGGGCAGCGCGAGCGCCGCGGTGACCGCCTGCGTGTTCTGCGCGGTGACCGAGGTGAGGACGGACAGGCCGTACCCGCCGTTGGCGGAGATGGTCTTGAGGTCAGCCTGTATCCCCGCGCCCGCGCCACTGTCGGAGCCGGCGACGGTCAGTACAACCGGTAGTGTCGAAGCCATGATGCCCCCGCGGTCACGCACCTGATGCGAGCACACGAGGCCGATGGCCAACGTCCTCAGCCGGCCTCAATCCGATGGGGGATGGTGTGAATCTGGGCGGAGTCCCGCCGCAGCGCACATCCCTCCGCCGGCATTACCCGGATCAGGTGTACGGGTGTCATCTCAGGCCGGACCACTTCCGACCACCCCGTGTGCTCACTGCATGTATAGCAGATCGTGACACGCGTGGCGCGCAACATGCACGCCCCGTTTCCTCGCCCGCGACCATCACGGTCGCCGACAGGTGGCACGTCGTGTCGCTTATGAGGTGGCAGCGGCGGTCGCGAAACGGCCCGGTGCGAACGGTTCCAGGAGCGCGTCGAGGCGCCCATCGCACATCAGGTCGGCGAGCAGCCGCGCTGTGACCGGGGCGAGTTCCACGCCGTTACGGAAGTGCCCGGTGGCGACGAACAGGCCCGCGCCGTCGACGTTCCCGATCGCGGGCAGATGGTCGCGCAGCGCAGGCCGGAAGCCCACGCCGCACTCCGCGAGTTCCAGTTCGACGATGCCCGGCAGCGCCCGTCGCGCCTCGCGCAGCAGGTCATACACGGCGCCCGCGGTGGAGCGTCCGTCGAACCCCTGATCCTCCATCGACGCGCCGACCACGAGTTCACCGTCTGCGCGCGGAACGATGTAGACATCCGGTGTGCGGATGACGTGCCGCACCAGGCGCTCGCCGCGCAGACGGAGGATCTGTCCCTTCACGGGGCGCAGCGGCAGCGGCACCAGTGGCAGCCCTGCGATCGGCGAGGCGATCTGTCGCGACCACGCCCCCGCGGCGACCACGACCTGGGGCGCACGCAGCGTCTCGGCCCGGCCCTCGCGATCGACCGTCACCTCGTACTCCGCACCGTCGACATCCAGCGCTATCGCGCTGACGCGCGCGCCTTCGAGGAGCTCGACGCCTGCACGTTCCAGCGCGACGACCAGCGCGCGTAACAGGCGTCGAGGGTCGACCTGCGCATCAGGCATCCGCAGCGCACCTACGATCCCTGGCGCCAGATACGGCTCTTCCTCCCGGGCCTGTCGCCCCGTCAGTCGCTCTGCGGCGAGGCCGCGGTCCTGCTGGAACGCGTGCAGGTGTTCGATCAATGCGAGGTGGTCACGGTCCAGTGCGACGAGCAGCGTCCCCGTTGCGTCGTATCCCGTCTCGATCCCGCTCTCCCGCGTGAGCGTCGCGGCCCATGCGGGGTACTCCTCGTGGCTCGCGAGGGCCAGATGCGTCAGGCGCGGATCGGTGAGGTCGACCTCCGAGGACGGTGCGAGCATCCCGGCCGCCACACCCGCCGCTGCGCGCTCGCCAATCCGCGCACCTTCGGCGACGGTGACGCGCCGCCCGCGATGCGCGAGCGCGTGGGCGACGGCGAGGCCGACAATGCCACCGCCAACGATGACGGCGTCTGAGCGTTCCATCAGATGTCGTGTGCCGCGGCCGCGATGCCGGATGGCGCCCCGATGCCACCGACCGCCTCGATATCTACCTGCGGGTTCAGAGCCGACTTCGACGTGACCGACGCGGCTGCTCTGGACCGATCAGGGCCCCTCTGAGGAGATCGCGGCGCCGACATTGGACATCCCTTCGCCGGCCATTACCCGGATCAGGTATTCGGCTTATCTCAGGTCGGACCATGTCCGACCACCCCGTGTACAGGAGCAGGGTACAGGAATCCTCCACACTGGCAGGCGCACACTCCACCATTGCATGCACGCCATCATGGTCAGCGGGAGATTCCGTCCGGCGGATACCACCTCGGCACCGCGGGCCTCGTTTCACCCTCTACGCCCGTGGACAACTGACGAAGATGACCGCGCCTCGTCGCCAGTGCACGGGCATCGGTCTACCGAACGGTCGCCCGCAACCTTCGTTCCCTTGTCAGGATGGCATCTGGGGCAGGCGCCCCGAAATCAACGGAGGAAGCAGATGCTGAATACGATCGGTGCGGTGGTTGCGGCGAAGAAGATGGTGGCTGCAGGCCTCGCAGCCGCGGTCATCGTTGGCGGCGGTGTGGCCGCCGAAGCGTCGGGCCTGACGTCGACCGTGTCGGGACACCTCACGGCCGACTCGCATGTGGCAGCTGACGCCCAGACGGATACGGCACTGGAAACGCTGGCAACGCTCAACGCTGACGCGCACGCCGACGCCGGTCTTCAGACAGCGGTCAGCGCGATCATGGACGCCCACGCGAATACGGACGCTAACGCTCAGACACACGTGGCAGCCGATGTGGACGGCTCCGCGTCCACCGGTGGGCAGGTCAGCGCCGAGGCGCGCAGCCGGGTGGGCGCCATGGCGGAGTTCGTCCTCGATCTGCTCGGGATCAACCTCGATGCACGCAGCGACACGACCGCAGACACGACGGCCGCCATCGACGCGGACACGGACGTCAAGTCGACGCCAGGGCTTGAGGTGGCCATCGAGGCTGTGGTCAGCGCAGATGTCAGCGAGCAGGCCGAGGCGGGAGTCTCGACCGCCCTCAACGCCATCGGTGATGTACAGACGGGCGTGCAGGCTCAGGTCGACGGCCTGTCGACCGCGGTCGCGGCCGGTGCGAATGTAGCGACCGACGGGGAGCGGGACGCCTCCAGCCCCTCGGGCGTGGCCGCTGGTGGATCAGCGCACGGTTCTGGCAAGCTCGGCATCGGGCTCGCGGTCGGGCAGTAACGCTCTTCCTCCCAGAGGATACAGGGCGGCCCGTGGGTCTTACCAGTTACCCACGGGCCGCCCTGTTTGTTCGGCCCTTCTGACCGCTGTCGCCAGTCCGCGTGCCGGCTTGCGGCTCATGCAGGTCAGGCACGACTTCCCGGGGCAACGAAGATGCACCAGCGATCAGCGATCAGCGATCGCAGCCGTCCCCCTGGACTGCCCTCTTCACTGATCGTTCGACGAACCGGCCCCCGATGTAGCTATGACTCTGGCCGGACCACACTGTCAGAACTCTCGACCCCCGCCTTCCCGAACGTCGCCATCTCATCGAGGACGCGGCAGATGCGCATCCGGTCCGTAGGAGGGAAGTTGGCAGCGCAAACCCCAACTCGCTCTGCCGCGCAGTGATCGGCGCTAGAACAAGTCGCAGCGCGGCCGGCGTGTGAGGACGACAGGGGAATACGTTATCGTTCCGGCCAGGGGCGGCTAGGAACCGGATTACGCGGATGCCGTGTCGAGCGGTCGGCCGGTGGCTTGCGCGGATTGACCTGCGATGGCGACTACTCATCACGGTTGCCCTCTTTGCGCTCCCCATCCTGGGGGTCCAGGCGTGGACTGCAGCTGACGAGCGCAACCGTGCGGTCGAGGATGCGCGACAGCAGGCTCGCAGCATCGCGCTGGTCGCCGAAGCGAACTACGCGCAGGTCATGCTCGCCGGAGAGGCCGCGCTCAGCACGCTCACCGACTCCCCGTCCGTCCAGTCGGGCAGGGGCCCGGAGTGCGACGGCGTGCTCCGTCTCTTCGGAAACTCGCATCCCGCGTTCTCGGCGTTCTCCGTGGCCGACGTGGATGGCGAGGTCACCTGTTCCGGGCAGGCGGACCTCGTCGGCCTGAGCGTCGCGGACCGCTCATACTTCCACAGTGCCCTGCGGGCCGGCGAGATCGTGAGCAGCGGCTTTCTCGTCAGCCGCCCGAGCCGCATCCCCATCATCGTCCTAGCCGCGCCACTTGGCGATGCGAGCGGCGACGTGATCAACGGGGTCCTCATCCTGTCGCTCGAACTCGACTGGGTGTCCGATGTCCTGGGGCGTCTCGACCTCCCTCCCGGCAGCACGTTGACGGTGACGGGCGCCTCTGGCGACGAGATCATCCGGCTTGGCGGTGAGGATGCTGCGGAGACGGCTACGGTCGGTGCGCAGCAGCCGCTCCGCCGGACTGCCGCCAGTGGCGGTCTGGACGGATTCGTGTCGGTCTTGATCCCGCGCGGCGAGGTCATCGCGGCAGCCACCACGCGCATGTGGCGGAACTTGCTTGTGCTGGTGGGAGCCGCCGGCACGTTCGGGGTCATCTCCTTCGCGCTCGTGACCACCACCGTCCAGCATCCGCTCGACCGGCTCGTCGAGTTCACGCGACGTCTCGCCGCCGGTGACTTCGGCGTCCGGACCGAGACGCGTGCGATCGACGCGCCAGAAGTCGTCCACCTGGCCGAAGCGATGAACATCAGTGCTGAGTCCCTGGGCGAACAGGAACGGCGTCTGGTCGAGATGGCGACCGTGGACTCCTTGACGGGGCTGCCGAACCGGATCGGCTTCGTGCAACTCGCGGCCGCACACCTGGCGGACGCGTCCCGGCAGGGCGAGACCGCGATCGTCGGCGTCGTCGGACTCCGCGCCTTCACCGCGATCAACGCCACGCTCGGATTCGACGTGGGTGACGAGGTGCTGCGCGCCGTCGGCGCCCGCATCAAGGCCACGCTTCCCGACGATGCCGTCGTTGCCCGGCTCAGTGGCGATTCCTTCGTCTTTTCATTGCTCGGCGCCGACGCCGACGGTGAACGGTCAGTCGCGGAACTGCTCCACGATGTGCTGGCCTCCCCCCTGCCCGTGGGCGGCACGCTGTTGCGGGTCCGCTCGTACGTCGGCCTATCCGTCTTCCCGAAGCACGGCGATGACCTTGAGCTGCTCAGCCGCCGGGCCGAGGTGGCGTCGCGCCGCGCGCGGGACGAAGCCCAACACTGGGCACAATTCGACGCGCAGCGGGATGAACCCGACCACGGGCAGCTCCAGCTTCTCGCCGACCTGCAGGGCGCGATCGAGCGGTCGGCGCTGGAGGTGCATTACCAGCCCAAGGTGCACCTGCCCAGCGGACGCCTGTCCGGTGCCGAGGCCCTCGTCCGCTGGCGGAACCATGGCGAGTATGTCTCCCCGGCTCACTTCATCCCGCTCGCCGAGCAGGCGGGCATGATCCCGGACATCACCCGTGCTGTGCTGCATGCCGTCGTTGCACAACTCGATGAGTGGCACGCGGTCGGGATCAGCGTCCCCGTATCCGTAAACATCTCCGTGCTGGACCTGGACGACGACCGCTTCACCGACGCCCTGGCCGAACTGCTCCAGGAGTCATCGATCCCGGCGCACCTGCTGGAACTCGAGATCACGGAGACCGCCCTGCTGCGGGATGTGGAGACCGCACGTGCGGCGGCGGGACGCCTGCAGGCGATGGGAGTCTCGCTCTCCATCGATGACTTCGGGGTCGGCTTCGCGCCGCTGACGTACCTGACGACCTTCCCGCTGCACGCGATCAAGCTGGACCGCGCGTTCGTGGCCGACCTGGCGTCCAACCCGCGCTCGCAGACCATCGTGGCGTCCACGATCGGGCTGGCCCACGGCCTCGGCCTCGAGGTGGTCGCTGAGGGCGTGGAGACGACTGAGGTCGCGGCCGTCCTCCGCCGGCTCGGCTGTGACCACGTCCAGGGGTACGCCTTCGCGCGGCCGGGCCCCGCGGACGAGCTGGCGGCGTATGCGGAGGGGCCCACCCCCGTGAGCTGGCGCCCGCCGGCGGAGACCGGGTGATGTTCGCATGAAGCGGACAGTCCGGGCCGGTCGACCGGCCCTCGCGATCGTCGTGCCCCTGGTGCTGGCGCTTGTCGCCGCTTGCGGCACGTCGGGCGACGACACCCTTGGTCGCCTGCGTGAAGCGGGCGCGGTGCGCGTGGGATTCGCAGACGAGCCGCCCTATGCCTACCTCGACGACGACGGTGAACTCGTCGGGTCGGAGGTGGCGATCGCCAGGACGATCTTCTCGCAGCTCGGTGTCGATCGGCTAGAGCCGGTCAGTGTCCCGTTCGACCAGTTGATCCCTGCGCTGGAAGACGGCCGGGTCGATGTGGTGGTCGCGGGGATGTTCATCACACCTGAGCGCTGCGCCCGTGTCGCGTTCTCGAACCCTACCTACGCCGCTCCGACGGTCCTCGCCGTCCCCCGCGGGAATCCGCTCGGCCTGACCCGCTACCGCGACCTCCTGGAGGCGGGTGGGGTGGTAGGTGTGCTGGCCGGTTCCGTGGAAGTCGGCCACGCTCAGGGGGTCGGACTGTCTCCCTCGGCCATCACCGAGTTCGACCAGCCGGCCGACCTCGTCCGTGCCCTCGACGTCGGCGAGATCGATGCGTTTGCGCTGACGTCGCTCGCCGTCCGCAGCCTCCGTGCAAGCACGGGCGACGGCCGGTTCGATGTGACCGAACCGTTCATTCCCGTAATCGAAGGACGCCCGGCCGTGGGCGCGGGCGGGGTTGCGTTCCGCCTTGACGACGACGGCCTGCGCCGTGCCGTGGACGAGGAGCTGGCGCGCCTACGTGCGTCCGGAGAACTGCAGGTGCTGGTCGCACCCTTCGGCCTCGGGGATCGGGAATTGCTCGCCGCAGCAGATCTCACGACCAGCGAACTGTGTGAGCCGGTGGCGCTCGGGACAGACGTGAGATGAGGCTCTGCCCCCGAACTTCTGGAGCCGAGAGTCAGCCCACATTCGCGATGGTCGGGCCCCTGAAGCGCCGGGCGTTCCACCGAGTTCGGTGGACGAGACATGGCACGACGGTCTCGCCGACCGTTGCAGGCGCCGTGTGGTTTCGACTCCCACCGTCGGCACCTGATCTGGAATCTGATCCCGGCCCGTTCGAGATGCAGGCGACCATCGAATTGAATCCACCAGGGTGGTCGGTTGTGGCCATGTGGTGTCCACTCGACCGAGTCTGACGACGCCCTAAGCGATCGCCAGCTCCGTCGTCTCGATGACTCGCCACTGCCCCGGCCGCAGCCGCAGGTTGCAGACGGCGATCACGAGACCGTGCCCGGTGGCCGACGGCGCCCGCACACCGTGCCTCCCGAGCAGGTACGCTCCCACGCCCGACAGCGGATCCCCTAGGGTCGCATCACAATCGGGCCCAGTTCCCATGCGGCGACACCGACCTCGATAGTTGATTCCGTTGGCGTGCAGGCCGGGGTCAGCGTCGCGAATACCGGGCGGCCCGTGGGTAGCTGGTGAGACCCACGGGCCGCCCTGCTTGTTGTTCTCTTCTGACCGCTGGCCAGTGCGCGAGCCGGCTTGCGGCTCATGTAGGTCAGGCACGACTTCCCGGCGCAACGAGGATGCACCAGCGATCAGCGATCGTAGCCGTCCCCCTGGACTGCCCTCTTCACCGATCGTTCGACGAACCGGCCTCCGATGTAGCTATGACTCTGGCCGGACCACACTGTCAGAACTCTCGACCCCCGCCTCCCCGAACGTCGCCATCTCGTCGAGGACGCGGCAGGCGGCGACACAGAGCGAGATGCCGAGCGCGGCACCGCTGCCTTCGCCCAGCCGCATCCCGAGGTCGAGCAGTGGTTCGAGTTCGAGGTATTCGAGCGTCGCACTGTGGCCCGGTTCGACTGAGCGGTGGGCCGCGGTCAGATACTCGCGGACCGGCGGGGCGAGCACCTGTGCGACGAGCGCGGCGGCAGTCGAGATGACGCCGTCCAGCACGATGGGGATGCGCCTGGCGGCGGCGCCCAGGTAGACACCCGCCAGCACCCCGATCTCGAAGCCCCCCACCTTGGCGAGCAGGTCGATCCCGTCCTGGCGGTCTGGCTGATTTACGTCGAGCGCCAATTGGATCGCGCGGACCTTCGCCCCGAATCGAGCGTCGTCGATGCCCGTCCCGCGTCCGGTCACGGCTGGTACCGGGCGTCCAGTCACCGCGGCCACGAGAGCCGCGGCGGCAGTCGTGTTCCCAATCCCCATGTCACCGCCGGCGACGATGTCGACCCCTCCCGCGGCGTGTTCGTGGGCGAGCAGCGCGATGCCTTCACCGACCGCTCGCTCGGCGGTCGCCCGCGACATGGCCGGCCCCGAAGTGAAGTCGTCCGTCCCCGGGCCAAGGCGCAGCCGGGTCAGGGCGGCGTCCTCCGGCGTCTCACCACGCACCCCGGCATCGACGATCCGCACCCGTGCCCCGGCATGCGCGGCAAGCACATTGATCGCTGCCCCGCCCGCCAGGAAGTTCCCAACCATCTGTGCGGTCACCTCGGCCGGGTACGCTGACACTCCATGCCGCGCAACCCCGTGGTCGGCGGCCGCGACGACCACGAGTCGGTGGGCGAGTCTCGGTCGGTCGATCCCGGTGATTCCCGCCATCCGAATGCCCAGGCGTTCGAGATGGCCGAGCGACCCCGGAGGCTTGGTGAGTGCGTCATGACGCGCCGCGGCTCGAGCCGCGGCCTGCGCGTCAAGCGGTCCGATGTCCGCGATCGTGGACGCAATCAGGGCGGGCCAGTCGTCAGCAGCGGTCATCCGGGAATCGTCCATTTCTCAGGTTCCATTCAGCGCGTGCGTGGTGCTCCGTGGATCGGCTGCCTGTCGCCGCAGGCTCCCCACGTGGAGGGGGCCAGCCGCGTGTAGCGGACAATGGACACGCCCGTTTCAGCAGAGGCGATCGGCGTCCGATGGGGACCGTTGGCCGGTGCGCCGAGATCTGCCGTGCACGCGTGCACTCGCACCGCCGGGCCTGGCTTCCCGTGAATTTGTCCGGCGCCGTGCGCATCGCCATCCCGGCATGGCGCCGTGGCTCACCGACACGTACGCATCGAGTCCGAACGGACGCCTCATGGGTCCAGTGTGCCCACGGCAGCCCGGAAATTCCTCGCTGCCGAATCACTGCGGGCACCGACCACAGCCACCGGTGCCACCGGGTCATCATGCCCACCTGACCGTACCTCTCGTCTGTCTGCGACAGAGCCGCTCCCCGGCGGCGACGCCTGCTGGCGCTCGCGTTCACCGGAAAGACTGCCCGCCTGCGGCTGCACGCTCGACAAACCGCCGCGCCAGGCCGGCGTCGCTGGCGAAGTTCAGGTGCAGGTACGACGCCCAGATGTTCCCCGACGCGTAGCCTTCCACATGGCCCTCGGGCGGCAGTCGGTACGCGGCCCGTCGGGGATCCCATGCGCCCTCGACCGCAGAGCGATGGAACTCGTGGCCCCGCACGGCCTGTCCCGCCACCACGTGCGGTCCATCAACAGCTGCGGCCGCCTCGCGATAGCCGAGGGTCAGGCGCCGACCGGTTGCCATCGTGGATCGCAGGGGTGCGAGTGCAGCCATCGCGTGCGTGCGGCCCTCCTCATCGGTGAGCGCTTCCCCCACGTACATGAGGCCACCGCATTCCGCATAGACTTCCACGCCACGCGCCGCCGCCGCCCGCAAGGACTCGATCAGTCCACGGTTCGCGGCGAGATCCGAGGCATAGAGCTCGGGGAACCCGCCGCCGAGGTAGATAGCACCCACGCTGGCGGGCAGCACCTCGTCCCGGAGCGGACTGAACGGCGCGACCTCGGCGCCCCATGCCTCGAGCAGTGCACGGTTCTCGGGGTAGGCGAACGAGAAGGCCTCGTCATCGGCGACTGCGATTCGCACCTGACGGTCAACAGGCGCTGCGGGCCACGGGTCACCGGACCCACTCTCGGACACCGGCATGCGCGCCTCAGAAGCGATCCGCAACAGCTCCCGGAGGTCGACCTCGCTGGCCACCCGCTCGCACGCCGCCTCGAAGAAAGCACCCGAGACCCGGCCCTCGACGGTCGGCGTCAGCCCCAGGTAGCGCTCCGGCAGGTGGAGCGAGTCGGCGCGCTGCAGCGCGCCGAGCACCGGCAGCCCGGTCGCCGCGGTGATCGGCCCCGCACAGAGGGCTGCGTGCCGTTCGCTGGCGACGTGGTTCAGGATCACTCCTGCGACCCGCAGGGCAGGATCGAAACGCTGGAAGCCGAGCACCTGGGCGGCCGCGCTCCTGGAGGTCTTCGCCGCGTCCACGACCAGGATCACCGGCAGCCCCAGGGCCTTCGCCAGGGCGGCGGTACTCCCTTCGTCATCGGTCCCCCGGCCATCGAAGAGCCCCATCACCCCCTCAACGACCGCCACGTCCGCGCCTGCGCTGGCCCGTCGGAAGACGGCTTGCAGCGCTGTCGGCGGCATCATCCACGAGTCGAGATTCGAACACGGTCGTCCGGCCGCCGTCGCAAGGTAGGTCGGGTCGATGTAGTCCGGTCCCGCCTTGAAGGGCGCGACCCGCAGCCCCATCGCGCGCAGCGCCCGGACCACGCCCACGGTGACCGTGGTCTTACCCACGCCACTGCTCGTCCCGGCGATCACCACGCCGGCCAGTCGTGCGTCAGACATGCCGACCTCCCTTCGTCGAAACGGAGTACCCCGAGCCGGTGCCAGATCCCATCGTGTCGCCCCCTGGTGCGTCCACCGGATCGAAGGTGACGCGGAGCGCACCGTTGTTCGGATCCCGGTAGACGGAGGCAGACACCCGGAAGACATCCGAGAGATGCTCGGAGGTCAGGACGTCACGGGGCTCACCAGTCGTGACGATCCGTCCCTCGTCCATGAGCACGAGCCGGTGGCAGTAGCGCGCGGCGAGTTCGAGATCGTGGACGGCCACCACGAGCGTGTGGCCCGCCTCGGCCAGCGAGCGAAAGAGCTCGAACATGGCGAGCTGGTGGCGGACATCGAGGCTGGCGGTCGGTTCGTCCAGGAGCAGGACCGGTGTCTGCTGCGCCAGCCCGCGCGCGATGAACAGCCGCTGGCGTTCGCCTCCGGACAGAGACGACACGGCGCGTGACTCGAACCGCGCGGTGGCCGTCTGGCGCATCGCCTCACGTGCAATCGCGCGGTCCTCTCGCCCTTCGATCTCCATGTGTCGCAGGTGCGGGTAACGGCCGGTCAGCACCAGTTCGATGCTCGTGAAACCGTGGGTCTCCGGAGGGTGCTGCAGGATGAGCGCCATCCGTCGCGCTCGATCGCGCGCGGGGAGCCGGCGGAGGGAAGTCCCGCCGACGCAGACCTCCCCGGAGGATGGGGCGACCAGACCGGCCAGGGTACGCAGCAGAGTCGACTTCCCCGCGCCGTTCGGACCGATCAGTCCGACGAGCGCCCCCGCCTCCACCTCCAGATCGACCTGTTGGAGCAGCAGCGCTCCCCCGATGCGGACATCGAGGGAGCGCGCGGACAGTTGGACTCCGGCGTTATTCACGGGTCGCCGGTAGTGTGAACTGCGGCGGCGAGTCGCGGAACTCGTCGGGGAAATGGCCCGGCCAGAGCACGGCCGCCAGTTGCTCGATGCCACGGACGTTTTCGTACGAGAGCGTCGTGTGGAACCGAGACGGAAGCAGGTAGACCTGCTGCTGGCGCACGGCCGTGACCTCGGCCAGGGCCGGCGTCGTGAGCAATTCGTCCAGATACGCAGCACCCTCGTCCGGTGGCATCGCCAGGATGATCACGTCCGGGTCGATTTCGATGATGGACTCCAGGCCGATACGCGGGTGGCCCGTCAGGCCGTTGGCGCACGGGGCGCACACCCCTCCGGCGGCAAGCGTGATGGCTTCCGCGGTGGTGCCGCTACCGGCCGTGGTGATGTTGTCCGAGTACTTCGCCGTGTACATGACGGTCGGCGCGTTGTCGGGTGCGCCATCGAGCGAGGCCACGATGCCCGCGACGAAGTCAGTGCGTGCGCGGACCTCTGCGGCAAGCTCCAGTGCGCGCTCTTCCTCTCCGTAGATGTAGCCGAGCAACAGGATCGTCTGGATACGCCCCTCCGGCCCCGGGGTGAGGTCGATCTGCACCACGGTGATCTCGACGCTCTCAAGCGCCCGGATGAAGTCAGCGTCTCGATTCGGCGACGCGACGACCAGGTCTGCCTCGACACTGGCGATCTGCTCTGGATCCCGGCCGATCCCCGGGACGTCAGCGAGCAGTTCCGCGACGTTGGAATAGTCAGGGTTCTTGGCAGCGTTACCGACGGCTGCGAAACGGTCGACCGGGACGAGCCCGGCGGTGATCTCGTCAAAGCCCACCGACGTCGTGTGAATGCGCTGCGGTTGCCGGTGGATCGTGATGCGGCCGTTCAACCCATCGACCTGACGCGGCCACCCCCGGTTCGTGTAATCCACGATCCCGGGGACCCCCGCGAACGCCGCCAGGTCTTCGGGTACGGGCGTCGGTGCCGGCGTCTCGGGCGTGGCGGCCCCCGACGCGGATGCGGCCGTGGGCGTGTCCTGCTCCACGTCGGGTGGGGTGCTGCCACATGCGGCCATCAATACCCCCACCGCGAACAGGGTCAGCATCAGCAAGGGACGTACCTGACGGAGCCCTGCGGCGAGACGGATCGAGTCATCTCTGAACGCCATCAACAAAGCCTTTCTATGCGAGACACACGGGGTAGCTACAGCGCACCAGCACGGTGCCCGTTACGAAGGAGGATGAGCAGGAAGAACGGCGCGCCGATGAAGGCGGTCACCATCCCGACCTGCAACTCGGCGGGCCGTGCGGTAACCCGCGCGACGATGTCCGCGACGATCATGAAAAGCGCCCCCGTCAGCGCGCTGGTCGGAATCAGGACGCGGTGATCGGGGCCGACGATGAGCCGCACGATGTGCGGGACGACGAGCCCGACGAACGCGATCGTGCCGCTGACGGCGACGGCGGCGCCGGTGATGATGGCGCTGACAGCGAGCAGTAGCGGCCGGAGCCAGCCCACCGGGACCCCGGTCGACCGCGCCACCTCGTCACCGAGGAGGAGCAGGTTCAGATCTCGCGCGAAACTGGCGATGAACAGCGCTCCGGCAGCGACCGGGAGTGCCGCAACGCGAACGTGCGCCCAGTTCGAGCCGGAGAGGCCGCCCGACAACCAGTACATGATCCCGCGCAGGTCCTCGTCGGGGACGAGCAGGATGATGGTGGAGGTCACCGCCCCCAGGAACGCGCTGATGGCGATCCCCGACAGCAACAACGTCGCCATGGAGAACCGTCCACCGACGAGCGAGACGCCGTACACGAGGAACGCCGCGGCCACGGCACCGGTGAACGCGAGCGCCTGCAATGCGAACGGGAACAGGGAGGTGAGCTGGAACGCCAGTGCGATCACCGCGCCGAGCGCGGCCCCGGCGGAGACACCGATGATCCCGGGGTCTGCCATCGGGTTGCGAAAGAGCGCCTGCATCGTTGCCCCGGCAACGCTGAGCGCAGCGCCCACCAGGATGCCTACGACCAGGCGCGGCAGCCGGAGTTGCTCGATCACAAGGTACTCGGTGCGGCTCGCCGAACCGGCCTCGATACCGACCATCCCGAGGAACACGCTGAAGACGCTGCGCAGCGGAATGCTGAAGGCACCGATCGACACGGAGAACGCACTCGCAACCACAATGAGCACCGAGAGGACCGCGACGGCAAGCGCCAGGCGTGTCACCACACCACGGCGCTCGCGCACCCGTAGAGCTTCCTCGGGCACCGTGGACCTTCCGGCACCCCGGACATCGACACGCCCCTTCACGTCGCGCTCCGCTCGTTGCGACCGAGCCACTGCGGTTCGGTGATGCCGGTGCGGGCATTCACGGCGCGGGCCATCGTGAAGAGGGCGTCGCTCAGCCGGTTGAGGTAGCGGACGACCGCTGGGGAGACGTCTTCGTCGCGGGCGAACGTCAGGACACGGCGCTCCGCGCGACGGCAGACGGTCAGGGCGTGGTGCAGATACCCCGCCGCCGGTGTGCCGCCCGGCAGGATGAAGTGCTGGAGCGGTTCAATCTCCTCGTCGAGCGTATCGATCCAACCCTCGAGCTTCGCGACATCCTCGTCCGTGACGCGCGGGCCGACCGGTTGACCCCCGCGGATGCGCTCCTCGATCCCGGGGGTGGCCAGTTCCCCTCCGATGTCGAAGAGGTCGGACTGGACGATCCGCAGCCAGCGAGGGAGGTCGGCATCCTGGACCGCCGCGACGGCGACACCGATGACGGCGTTCAGCTCATCGACCGTGCCATAGGCATCGAGGCGGGAGTCGTCCTTTGCGACGCGCGGCCCGCCGAAGAGGCCGGTCTGTCCGTCGTCGCCGCTGCGGGTGTAGACGTGCGCGGGGCTCATCGGTGTCGGAACCCTTCCGATGCGTGGGCTACCAGGCCGGACTCCGACAGGCCGAGGTACGTCGCGCGCAGCCGACTCCAGCGCGCGAGGCGGGCCCGGTCAGGCCCACCACGGATTTGTCGGTCGTCCATGAGGGACGGGTCGGGCAGCATGAACATGATCTGCTGATGGCTGGCGCCGTTGAAGAGTGTCGATGCACGCACTCGTCTGGGTCCTTGTCTTGATCAACGGTGTCCCGGGACGAACGGCGCACGACCCGGGACACCGCGATCCTGATCAGGGATCGGCCCCGCTGCGTCGAATCGGCTGGGGATCTGCTCGTGGGGTGAGCGCTTCGGACACGCGGGCGCAGTGGCCTGGGCAGGAGGTCAGCCAGGCGATCCGCGCCCGCGGTGGTCACGTTGCGAACAACGAAACCCCCTCCGCTCGGGAGGGGGTGGCACGATCACATGGGCAGCACGGAGGGCGCTGTCATGTGCCATACACCCGGTTCCCCGCGGGCAAGACACCAGCACAGTTCGGCGACCTGGCTTACCGCCTCACGGGCGGATCACAGTTGCGGGACAGCGCCGGAGTTTCACCGGACTTCGCGAACACTGCGCCGTTCGGAGTGAAATCTAACGACCCCCCCAGCGACACGCAAGCGGACCCTACGTGGGTAGTCAGTCATGGCCAGCGCGCGGATCGACGGCACCGGGGTAGCGTCGATGCCCCCCGAAGGTGGTGCTGGTCCCGGCCCGAGCGCGGCTGGCCGGTTCGCTCGTAGGGGGGACGTTCCGCTCCCCCGGCGCTTAACGAGTCTCCGTAACGACCCGGTGCCGCGCACTGACCGCCCGGGCGTGAGAGGTGGTACCGTCTCGATGCACTACGAAGCCGCGAAGCCGGTGTGAATCCGGCGCTGTCCCGCAACTGTGATGCGCCCTCGAGTCGATCGAGCGCGATAAGCCAGGTCGCCGGCCCGTAGTACGTCCAGCCCGCGAGGAAACGGGTGAGGGGCGAGTCGGGCGCCGTAGGCCCGCTCCCTGACCCTCCCTCGTGGAGGGTTTTTTGTTGCCTGTCGTCAGGGGCAAAGGAGGGTCAGATGGCTATTTCCGTACTTGGAGCGCCCATCCTGCGTGCGCTCATCGCGGCCGCACTTGCGCTGGGGCTCTACGCCGTCGTGGCGTTCGATCAGGGACACCTGTTCAGCATCGTGCAGGGTGCCAGCGCCTTCGACACGAACTACATCCACGAATTGGTGCATGACGCACGACACACGGTCGGCTTCCCCTGCCACTAGCCCGGCGCCGATCCAGGCGATCCTCCACCCGCTGAACGGAGCCTCTGTGACTGCGGTACCGACTCAGACTGACCGGCCGGGCCTGACGCGCATCCTCACGCTGGTCGTGGTTGCTGGGCTGCTCGCGGGACTTGTGGCCGCGCTCTTCAACGCCGTGCTCACCGAGCCGATCATCGACCGGGCGATCGCCATCGAAGCGGCCGCAGCGGAGGCCGAGGAGTTCGCCGGTGCAGGTGACCATGGGCACACGCACGACCAGGGCGAGGCGGTTTCACGGGCAGGACAGAGGTTCGGCCTCTGGCTCGGCTGGGGCACCATCGGCATCGCCTGGGGCACGCTCATCGGGGCGGCGTACTTCCTTGCGTGGCGACGGTTGCCCGGCGCTCGCGACGCGGGATGGCGCCTCGCGCTTGCCGCGGGAGGCTGGTACACGCTGGGTGCGTTGCCCTTCCTGAAGTACCCGGCGAATCCACCCGCCGTGGGCAACCCTGACACCGTGAACGAGCGCATGCGCAACTTCGTCGGCCTGGAATTGGTCGCAGCGCTGCTCGTGGTCGCCGGCATCACGCTGACAGTCATCCTCATCCGGCGCGGCCTGGTGCGGCGCGCGGCCGTGGTGGCAGGTGTCGCACTCGTCCTCACTGGCGGGATGGTCGCCTTCGCCCTCTTCCCTGCAGCAGATGTGTACGACCTGGACGACGAACTCACGTTGCTCGTCGACGAGTTCCGCCGGCACTCGTTCGTCGGGCAGATGGTCTTCTGGTCGGCGTTTGCTAGCGCCTTCGCGTATCTCCCACACTGGTCGCCATTCCGCCTCGACGAGACCAACAGCCACCTGGAGCAGCGGGGCGCGCTCGCCCAGGCGCCGGCGTGATGAACTCGGCCGAGTGGTTCGATGGCGGCCCGCCGCAGGTCCAGCGTGAACTGCGCGCGCAACGCGCGCGGAACGTGATCACGCGGACTGACGGCAAGATGGTGAACGTCAATCGCCAGATGGGGCAGCTCTTCGTCTGCCGCTACGGCTGTTGCTGCGGGCATGAGTCCGAAGGGAAGCCCCCCGGACACTTCGACGTCTACCACGAGGAGTGGGAGCGGCGCCGCATCCGCAACCAGGTGCACCTCAACATGGGTGGCTGCCTGGGCCCGTGTCCGCTCGCGAACGTCTGCATGTTGCTCTTTGAGGGGACGACCACCTTCTTCCACTCCATGAACACCGAGCAGCGCGTCGTCCAGCTCTACGACTACATCGAGGAGCTCATCGCCGCGGGCCGCTACCTACCACCGCCGGCCTCGCTGCAGCCCCATGTGTTCTCCGCCATGCGCGACGACGGGAAGCACACGGAGGGGATCAAGCCAGCGCCCCTCGCACCGCAGACGGTGGCGCGCTCCGGCATCCTGTTCCTGACCCACGCAGATACCGACGTTCTCATGGCCACCGCGATCGCCGACGGCCTGGACGAGCAACTGCCGCCCCTGCGCGTGGTCAACGTCGGCAACCTGCGCGACGAGGTGGACGCGGCGGCGTTCTTCGAGTCAGTCGTCCCGCAGGCGGAGGTCGTCGTCGTGAAGATCCACGGCGGGGTATCCGGCCTTCCCGGGTTCCACCGGCTGGCGGCACTGATCGACCGGAGCGATCAGTGGTTCGTGGCGATGCCCGGGACGGACGACCTGGACCCCGAGCTCACCGCTTACTCGAACGTCGGTGTCGCCATCGCGCACGAGGCGAAGGCCTATCTCCAGCTGGGGGGCACCGAGAACTTCCGCCAGTGCCTCTACTTCCTGAGCGACCACCTGCTCGCGACGGGCATCGGCTACGAACCCCCGGTCGAGCAACCCCGCTCCGGGATCTACCACCCCCGGGTGCCCAGCGGACGGGTCGACGACTGGCGCGCGCTCGCGGATCCAGCGTGCCCCACCGTGGGCGTGACCTTCTACCGCTCCTATTGGCTCGCCGGCGACACGCAATTCATCGACGCGCTGGTGGAGGCTGGAGACGCGGCGGGGCTGAACGTGCTGCCCGTCTTCGCCTACTCGCTGAAGGATGAGACCGCGGGGCCGGACGGTACGCCGGCCGCGTTCGCCTACTTCGTGGACGAAGCCGGCCGGCCGGCCGTGGACGTGGTCGTGAACACGATGTCCTTCGCGATGGGGTCATCGTCCCTGGACGAGCGTTCCGAGGACGAGTGGGCGACCGATGTCCTGCGGCAGCTGGACATCCCGCAGGTCCAGGCGATGAACGCCTCGATCTCGCAGGAGCGCTGGTACGAGTCTGAGAACGGACTCCCGCCCCTGGACGTGGCCATGAACGTCGCGATCCCGGAGCTGGATGGACGCATCGTCACTGTCCCGATCGCCTTCAAGGAAGAGGTCGCGGACGGCCACGGGGGGCGGGTCACGCGCCACGTCGCCGCACCAGACCGCGCCAGCCGCGTCATGGGCCTTGCCGCCCGGCTCGCAGCGCTCAGGCGTATCCCACACGCCGAGAAGCGGGTCGCGATCGTGCTCTCGAACCACAATGCGAAGGCGGCACGGATCGCGAACGCCGTCGGCCTCGACTCCCCGGCCTCGCTCCTCCACCTGCTCCACCGCCTGCGCGACGCCGGCTATGAGGTCGGCGAGTTGCCCCCTGACTCTGACACGATGATGGCCCTGCTGATCGAGCGCGGCCACTACGACCGCGACCTGCTGACCGAAGCGCAGCTACGAGGCGCCCTCGCCCGGGTGCCCGCTGCCAGATACCGCGAATGGTTCGCGTCCATCCCGCCTACGCGCGCGCGGGAGATGGCCGACCAGTGGGGCGATGCGCCCGGCGAGCACTACGTGGACGACACCGGACACATCGCCCTCGCCGGGTTGCAGTTCGGCAACGTGTTCGTCGCCGTGCAGCCGCCGCGCGGCTACGGCATGGACAAGACGGCCATCATGCACCGTCCGGACCTGGCGCCTCCGTATCCGTATCACGCGTTGTACCGGTGGCTCAGCGAACCCGAGGAAGCGGGAGGCTTCGGGGCGGACGCGATGGTGCACATGGGCAAGCACGGCTCGCTGGAGTGGCTCCCCGGCAAGGGCATCGGACTGGCCGCGGACTGCTATCCCGACCTGTTCCTGGGCGACCTGCCACTCATCTACCCGTTCATCGTCGACGATCCGGGCGAGGGCGCCGCGGCGAAGCGGCGCGCCCACGCAACGATCGTGGATCACCTGCCTCCCCCCCTGACGACGGCCGACACCTACGGCGCCATGGACCGTCTGGGACGGCTGGTGGATGAGTACTACCTGCTGGAGCGGACCGACCCGGACAAGCTGCCGCTCCTCCAGCAACAGATCTGGGCGCTGATCCAGGAGTCCGACCTCGACAAGGACCTGAACGCACTGCTCAACGCCGACGGTGCGGAGGATCACACCCACGAGTGGGACCCGACCATGCACGAGGACGGCGTCCCGTACTCGATCTCCGACCTTTCCGGCTCACAGTTCGCCCACCTGGTGGAGGCGATCCATGCCTACCTGCATGAGCTGGGCACCGCACCGATCCGTGACGGACTGCACATCCTGGGGCGCACGCCGGACGGTGAACAGCTCATCGACATGCTGATGATGCTGGTGCGCCTCGCGAACGGTGCCGTCCCCAGCCTGCGGGTCACGGTCGGGGCCGCATACGGACTGGATGTCCCCGCCGCGCTCCAGGCGCCCGGTGATCGCCCCACCGTCGCCGTCGAGGCGCTGGAGCATGACAGCGGATGTGTCGTGACCTCGCAGGCGCAGGCACTGGAAGCAGTGCAGCAGTTGAACCGCGCACTCCTCCGCTCGTTGCAGGAGCGGGGCTTCGCTCCCGGTGCCGTCGACGACGTGATCGCCCGCGTCCTGCCCGGCGCGACCGATGCGACGGCGCTCGCCGCCACCCACGAGACCCTCGACTTCGTCTGCGCGCGCCTGGTTCCCGCCCTCGACCGCACCGACGACGAGGTCGTGCATATTCTCGCTGCGCTGGACGGGCACTTTGTCCCGCCGGGGCCCAGCGGTGCCCCGACGCGCGGGATGGCCCACGTCTTGCCCACCGGGCGGAACTTCTATTCGGTCGACCCGCGCTCGATCCCTTCCTACACGGCCTGGCAGGTCGGCCAGGACCTCGCCCGCGGCACATACGACCGATACCTGCGCGAGGCGGGCGAGCCACCCCGTTCGGTCGGGATCTCGATCTGGGGCACGGCCGCGATGCGCACCTCTGGCGACGATGTCGCCGAGGTGCTCGCCCTCCTCGGTGTGCGCCCGACATGGCAGCCGGAGAGCCGCCGGGTGGTCGGCATCGAGGTCATCCCGCTCGAGGAGCTCGGCCGCCCACGCGTGGATGTCGTCTGCCGCATCTCCGGCTTCTTCCGTGACGCGTTCCCGCATGCGATCGCGCTGATCGACGACGCCATCGAGGCCGTCTCGGGTCTCGACGAACCGCTCGATCAGAACTTCGTGCGCGCACACCGCCTGCAGGAGACGGAACGCATGATGGCGAGCGGGACGGCCCGGGACGAGGCATGGCGCGAAGCTGGCTACCGCATCTTCGGCAGTCCGCCCGGCACCTACGGAGCCGGCATCCTGCAACTGCTCGACGACCAGCTCTGGCGTGATGATGCTGACCTGCTGGAGACCTACGTGAACTGGGGCGGCTACGCGTACACGCGGCAGGACTTCGGCGCCGAAGCGAAGGGTGCGTTCCGGAACGTGCTGGAGACGGTGTCCATCGCCGTAAAGAACCAGGACAACCGCGAGCATGACATTTTCGACTCTGACGACTACATGCAGTTCCACGGCGGCATGATCGCCAGCATCCGCGCGCTCACGGGGCGCAACCCCAAGCGCTACTTCGGCGACACACAGGATCCCTCCCAGCCGCGGGTGCGTTCGCTCCAGGAGGAGGCGAACCGAGTCTTCCGCAGCCGCGTCGTCAACCCGAAGTGGCTGGAGTCGATCAGGCGGCATGGCTACAAGGGCGCCCTCGAGGTCGCGGCGACCGTGGACTACCTCTTCGGCTACGACGCCACTGCCCAGGTCGTGCAGGACTGGCAGTACGAGCAGGTCGCGGCGGCGTACCTGATCGACGACGCCATGACCGAATTCTTCGAGCAGAGCAACCCGTGGGCGCGTCGCGACATCGCCGAACGGCTGATGGAGGCGATGCAGCGTGGGCTTTGGGCGTCACCCGATCCCACGACGCGCTTGCAGGTCGAGTCGGCGCTGCTCGACGCGGAGGGGGACATTGAAGGGCGCACTGAACGACGCCCGACGGAAGGTGCCACTGACCGATGAACGATCCACTTGAGCAGCGCGAGGTAGTCGAGTCAGAGGCGTATCGCCGGGAAGTCCGCAAGGCGAAGCGCCGCAAGGGGCTCGTGATCGTGAACACGGGGACCGGGAAGGGCAAGACCACCGCCGCCTTCGGGATCGCGTTCCGCGCGCGGGGACGCGGGATGAGCGCCGGCGTGCTCCAGTTCATCAAGCCGGGCACCGCGCGCTTCGGCGAGATCCGTGCGGCCAAACAGATCGGCATTCACGTCGAAGGCTCCGGCGACGGGTGGACGTGGAAGAGCAAAGACCTCGACGAGTCGGCAGCCCTCGCCGTTGCCGGTTGGGAACGCGCACGCGAGTACATCGTGGAGCGGAAGTTCGACGTGCTCGTGCTGGACGAATTCACCTACCCGCTGCACTACGGCTGGCTCGACACCGCCGAGGTGATCGCCTGGCTCCGCCAGCACAAGCCGGAGGATATGCACCTCGTGATCACCGGCCGGTACGCTCCGGCGATGCTGGTCGAGTTCGCCGACCTGGTGACGGAGATGACGCTGATCAAGCACCCGTTCAAGGAGCAGGGCATCCGCGCTCAGCCCGGGATCGAGTTCTAGTGCCGCCGCCAGCCAGCGAGGTCCGCTTCCCGTTCAGTGCCATCGTCGCGCAGGAGCGGATGAAACGCGCCCTCCTGCTGAACGCCGTGAACCCCGGTGTCGGCGGCGTGCTCATCCGCGGCAACAAGGGCACAGCGAAGTCCACGGCGGTACGCGCCCTCGCCTCAGTCCTGCCCACAATCGACGTGGTCGCCGGCTGTCCCTTCTCCTGTGCACCGGGCCCCGAGCGCGAGACATGCGCGCACTGCTCGACGCCCACCACGCCGCTCGTGGAGGTGACGAGACCGGTGCGGATCGTGAACCTGCCGGTCGGAGCGTCGGAGGACCGCCTCGTCGGGTCGCTCGACGTGGAGCGTGCGCTGTCCGCCGGCGAGCAGGTGTTCGAACCCGGGATCCTCGCGGCTGGACACCGGGGCATCCTGTACATCGACGAAACCAACCTGCTGAACGACCACCTCGTCGACGTGCTCCTGGACGCCGCGGCCATGGGCCGGAACTACGTGGAGCGCGACGGGCTGTCCGTGAGCCACCCGGCTCGGTTCATCCTGGTCGGCACCATGAACCCGGAAGAGGGCGAGTTGCGGCCGCAACTCCTGGACCGCTTCGGGCTCATGGTCGAGGCCGACCACGACTTCACCGCCGAGGAACGCGTCGAGGTGGTCAAGCGGCGCATCGGGTTCGAGGCGAACCCGATGGGGTTCATGGATACCTGGAGCGAGCTGGAAGAGGGAATCCGCTCCCGGATCGTCGAGGCACGCTCGTCCCTGCCCTCCGTGCGTGTGTCGGACGAGATGTTCGAGGCGATCGCGCATGTCTGTCGCGCCCATGCCGTGGACGGCCTCCGCGCCGACATCGTCATCCACCGGACAGCCAGCACGATCGCTGCGTGGGACGGGCGCACCGACGTCACGCTGGAAGATATCCGAGAGGCCTCCGGGCTCGCGCTCGCCCACCGGCAACGCCGGCGACCGTTCGAGGAACCGCGCCTCGACCCCGAGCAACTCAGCGAAGCGCTGGATGACTTCGAGCGAGCCCGGCGACCTCGGCAACATGACTCGGGATCCTCGGACGGCGGTCGCACCGACCACCGCGATGACTCTGACGCGGAGGATGACCCCGCGGGGGAGCACGACCCGGGCGACGGACAACGGACGGGTGACCTGGCCGAAGACGCCGGCACGCCGACGGATCGCCAGGGCATCGGTGCGCCCCTGGCGATGGCCCCACCTGCCGTCAAGCGCCCGGACCAGCGCGCGCGCGGCGCCTCGGGCCGCCGGGCCACTACCGTCTCCGAAGACGCCACCGGCCACCACGCGGGCTCCCGCCTGATGGAGGGCCCGGCGCGCGACCTCGACGTGAGCGCGACGCTGCAGACGGCGGCGTCGCATCAGGCGACGCGTGGCTCGGAGGACGGGATCCAGATCCGACGGTCGGACCTGCAGACGAAAGTCCGCGAAGCGAAGGCACCCACCCTCGTCGTCTTCGTCGTGGACGCAAGCGGCTCGATGGGCGCCCGACAGCGGATGGAGGCGACCAAGGGCGCGATCCTCTCGCTGCTCGTTGACGCCTACCAGAAGCGCGACCGGGTAGCCCTCATCACGGCGCGCGGCGCTGGCGCCGAGGTCGTCCTGCCACCGACGCGCAGCATCGAGGTCGCCCACCGACACCTGCAGGAGATCGCGACCGGAGGGCGCACCCCGCTCTGGGCCGGCCTCGAGTGCGCCGCCGAGCTGATCGACGCCGAGCGGCGCCGCGAGCTCGGCGTCATCCCGCTTCTCGTGCTGCTCTCGGACGGCCGCTCCAATGTGCCTCGCGGCGGCATCTCCAGCGCAGACGCCGCACAGGCGGCCTGCACGCGCCTTCGCGAGATGCGCGTGCCCGGCCTGGTCGTCGACACGGAATCGGGCTACGTGCGCCTCGGTCACGCCCGCACTCTCGCCACGCTGATGGGCGCCGACTATGCAGCGTTCGACACGCTGGAGGACGCGCGCCTTGCTGATTCAGTGCGGGAACGCCTCGCCGAAGTGTCCCCATCTCGCCCGCCGATCTGAGGCGAGTGGTTTCTCGTACATTGGCAACGGGCGAACGATGTCGATATTTGGTGCGTTACAACAGCAGATGGATTGTTGACCGCACGCGTTGGTTCGAGGGGCCGGCTTCGGTCCCGCCCCCACTGAGAAGGACACGTTGATGATTTTCACCCCCGGCCGTCGAATCGTGACGGCTACGCTGGTTGCAGCGCTGACGTTCACAGGCGTCGCAACGGCATCCGCTGCTGACGTCTCTCCATCCTCCTGGCTGAACCTTCCCGCACCGCAGCAGGTCGGGCCTGGCGGCCCGCCTTCCGGCACACCGGGTGGGCCGCCCTCGCAGCCCCCGGGACCACCGACCACGGCAGACGGCACGCCGACCCCGTCCGCGACGGCGGACACTGAGTCGACACCCGCGAGTGGGCCGGGGAACCGCCCTGAAGGCGCCGGGCTGCCCAGCGGAGTAGGCGCGGCCGGCTTCGAACGGGCTCCCGAACTGCCGAGGCAGGCATCGGACCAGGCCCGCGCGGCGGTCACCATGGCCTTCGAGCGCCAGGCGCTCATCGCCGACATGATCGCGCAGATTCGGGACATCCCGCCCGGCCCCGAGAAGGGCGCGGCGGTCAGCGAGGTCGTCCGCGAGTTCGCCGACATCTTCCGCCTGATGTCCGAGGCGATCGAAGCCGAGGACGACGCAGACGTAGCCGACGCAGACGTGGCCGGTGACGACGAGGAAGCGGACACCGAGGACACCGAGGACACCGAGGACGAGTAGTCGCGCCACGGACGAGGACGATCGTCTCGACTCGAGCCCGGACGCGGCACCGCACAGGTGCCGCGTCCGGTTCATACGTGCAGAGCGCAGCGAAGCGAGGAGCGGGGAATATGACCAGACGCGGGCGACGGCTGCTGCCGGCCCCGGCGAACATCCTCGTGGCAGCGCTCCTGGGAGCAGCGCTCCTGGGAGCCGCGCTCGTCGCCTGCTCCGGGGATGAGTCGGCCAGCCCTGAGCCCACGCCGGCTGAGGCTGCAACTCCCGTCGACCTGGAAGCCACGTATATCGCCGAGGCCGTGGCGCTCACGAACGAGGTTGCCGACGCGAGCCATATGGTCGCCGAGGTGGCGGCGCGCGCCGACGTCGAATCGGACGCGTGGCGCGCCCAATTCACCGCGTCGCTGAACGAGCTCCGCGCGCTCCACATCGCCGCCGGGCAACTCGCCCCGACGCCAGAACGCGCCACAGACCACGACCGTTTGCTGGCGGCTACGGCAGTGCTCGACGAGGCGGCAGAGGCGCTCATCGAGGCCGTCGAGTCGCTGGACGCGGACGCATTGCAGCGGGCGAGCGAACGACTCGCCACCGCCACGGCGGGCTTCCTTGAGGTCCGCGCGCTACTCAGGGCTGCCCGCTAGCCAGCAGCGGCAGCCCCGGCACGGACGACCCACGCTACTCCGCGATCGAGTGCGGGTTCCGATCGCCGCTGTTCAGATCGTCGCGGAAGCAACGGAAGTCCGAACGTTCGCGACCCAGCCGAACGTGACTCATGCTGACGAGGCGGTGCTCAAGCTCCGTGGACGGACGACGAGATTGATGAACTGTGAACGTGCGGTGGCCGGCTGAGTGTGCCGACGGCTGCGCCGCGGCACACGCACGGACGATTTGGCTTCGCCCCCGGCGTGGACCGTCCGGAGGAGATGGCGTCCCTCACCAGGTCCAGCACCGAGGCGACCGCAATACTCGATGTAACGGGGGGTCTGTGATGCAGCGCACCGAAACCGGCACGGTGCTCGATGAGCGTCTCGACGGTGGCGATGTCTCATTTCCTCCGCGAGGACTTGAGGCCGGACATTGGCTCAATGACAGCCGGAGGCGCGGTTACACCCCCGGCTTGCCGCCGACACCGAAGAGCACGCCGCGCAGCTTCCAGGCGGCGGGGAGCAGGCCGGCGGCGATGGCGATCTTAATCGCATCGCCAGCGAGGAATGGGCGCACGCCGAACTCCCAGACGCCATCCCAGCCAACGAAGTCAGACAGGCGGACGACGCCGAAGACATAGATCACGATGTTGCCGATCACCATCGCCGCAGCAACCGTGAGCACGTGGCGGCTCCAGCCGTGCTCGGCGAGCCAGCCGACGGCGAACGCGGCGAACGCGAACCCGACGATGTAGCCGGCACTCGGAGCGGCGGCAAAATACGTCCAGCCGCCATTGCCGCCGGAGAACACCGGTAGTCCCGCGAGGCCCTGCATGACGTACAGCGAGACGGCGGCGAATCCCAGCCGGGATCCAAGCGCTGCGCCGACGAGCAGGACGCTGAGCGTCTGCAACGAGAACGGTACCGGCCCGACGCGGACCTCAGGCTGCGCGGTGAGCGAGATGAAGACGCTGGCGATGACGACAGTGGCGATGGACGCCAGCACCGGGCGGGCGTTGGCCATCGGATTGACCAGCGGGCGTTCGCGTTCCCAGGTCACGATCGACATGTACAGCTACCTCCGAAGTGATGAGCCAGCACGACGGGCGCCGCCGGCCCCAGGTGTCGTCAAATTCCTGACGGAATGCTAGTACCACGATGTGTTGTGCGCCCCCGCTGCCAACCGTGGAGACTGATCGCTTCATCACGACGTTATCAATTCGACTAAGTACTAATCGAACAGTTGTTATCACGTACATTCTGGCGCGCGGATCATGGGTAGACGGCCCCCAGGGGGCGCGCGCCGATGCCGAGACGAAGCCCTGGATACCATCGTGTTGGACACTGAGAAGCGCACAGTGCTGGAGGCGCACAGTGCTGGCAACCGGCAACCCTGGAAGGTGCCCTTCTCGGCCCCCGGCGCGCGGCAGCTCACACGCCCAGCAGTTGCCTGATCCGTGCCAGGTCCAGATGCTCCCGCACGCTTGTCGCCAGCCGATCGAATGCTGCCTCGCGCGCAGCGGCTGATGCCGTACTCGATTCGCTCCGTCCGAGGGCTCGCAGGAGTTCGGCGCGCAAAGCATCGTTGTGGAAGAGACCGTGGAGGTACGTGCCGGCGGCTCCCCCGTCAGGGGAGACTGCCCCGTCGATGCGGCCATCCACATCCATAAGGCCGGGGGATGCGTTGCCCTCCGTGGGCCGAGATGTCCCCATGTGGATTTCGTAGCCTGCGATTGGCAGGCCGGATGCCCCCGACCAGATGCCTGGCGCGAAGAGCATCCTGCCGCTCGTCCGTCGGGTCTGCTTCGCCGCATGGAACTCAGTCTCCAGCGGCAACAGGCCCAGGCCGAGAGCGGCCGTGCCGGCCGGGGCTTCGATGCCCTCGATGTCGATGAGGCGTTCGCCAAGCATTTGATAGCCGCCGCAGATGCCCAGCACGTGCGCACCGACATCCACTCGCGCCGTAATGGCCTCCGCCAGTCCAGCCGCGCGCAGCCACTCGAGGTCCGCGATGGTCGCTCGCGTCCCCGGGAGCACGATCAGGTCCGGCGTCTTGAGCTCAGCCGTGGTCCGCACCCAGCGCACACGCACCCCCGGCTCCGCCTTCAACGGATCGAGGTCATCGAAGTTGGCGATATGCGGTAACTGGATGGCGGCAATGTCGACTACAGCATCGACATTCGGGGCCGGGCGATCTTGCGCTTCACGATGCCGCTCTAGCGCCACCGCGTCTTCATCGGCCACGCCCAGGTCATCCAACCACGGGATCACGCCCAGCACCGGCACGCCCGTCCGCCGCTCGATGACCTCGATGGCGGGCGAGAGCAGCGCGGGGTCGCCTCGGAAGCGATTAACGACGAGCCCCTGCAGCAACACACGATCCTCGGGCGCCAGCAGTTCCAGCGTCCCCAGGAAGTGCGCGAACACGCCCCCCCGGTCGATGTCGCCGACCAGCAACGTGACCGCTCCAGCATGGCGGGCGACGCGCATGTTGACGATGTCCGTCGCCTGGAGGTTGGGCTCGGCTGGGCTACCGGCGCCTTCCACCACCACCAGGTCGTACCGTTCACGCAGGGAGTGCAGCGCCCGCTCCACATGTGGCCAGAAGTCGCGCTTGCGACGGATGAAGTCGGCGCTGGTCAGCACCCCGGCCGGCCGGCCATCCAGAATGACGTGTGATGTCCGGTCGCCCTGTGGCTTGAGCAGGATCGGGTTCATGGCCACTTCGGGCTCCAGCCCGGCGGCGGCGGCCTGCTCCGCCTGCGCGCGACCGATCTCCAATCCGTCCGGCGTCACGGCGGCGTTGTTGGACATATTCTGCGCCTTGAACGGCGCTACGCGGATCGCATCCTGCGCGAAGATCCGGCACAACGCGGTCACCAGGACCGACTTCCCCACCGAGGAGGCCGTGCCCACCACCATGAGCACCGGCGCGAGCTTTCGATCGTTATCCATCGTTATGTCGTATCCACTGGTGTCGTGCTCTCTCCAAGCGCAGCCGTGAGCGCGAGCTTGAGCGCCGACAGGTCCTCCTCGCGCGGTACGGCGATCCGGATCCAATCGGGCAGTCCGAAGGA
This sequence comes from Chloroflexota bacterium, assembly GCA_045863195.1. Lineage (GTDB taxonomy): Bacteria > Chloroflexota > Dehalococcoidia > UBA2979 > UBA2979 > W-Chloroflexi-9. The sequence continues at coordinate 228,988 of BTUI01000001.1, read as the reverse complement.
GGCGCAGTCCCGCACCACGAACCCTTCCCGCATGAGTCGTTCGCGAGCGGTGGCACCGTGCCCCGTACGCACCGTGAGGAAGTTCGCCCGGCCCGGCGCCACGACCAATCCCAGCGCCTCGCAGTGGGATCGCAGCTCCTCGCGCACACGCCACGTCGCCTCCAGCAGGGCGATCCGCTTCGTGTGCTGCGTTACCGCAACCATCCCCGCCCCCAGAGATGCTGCATCGATCGACCACGAGGGCACCAGCGGACGCAGCCGTTCGATCACGCCCACCGGGGCAACGATGTATCCCAACCGCAACCCCGGGACGGCGTGGAGCTTTGTCAGCGAGTGCACCACCACCGTGTGCCGTCCCTCGGCCACAAGTGCATCAATGTCCCACGCACCCTGCACGAATGGCGCGTAGGCTGCGTCCAGCACCAGCAACTGGTTATCCGCCAACCGATCCAGCAACGCGCAGACCTGATCGCGCTGCAGGTAGGCGCCCGTCGGGTTGTTCGGCAGGCAGAGATACATCAGTTGTGGCTTGCCCTCGGACAGCGCATCGAGGTCCGGGGCGAAGTCCGGCGCGACGGCTTGGTGCTCCACCACCTCCCCGCCTGCCGCCATGATCGCCGCTCGATATTCGCCGAACGTCGGCCCCGCGATACTCGCTACCTCGCTCCGTCGGACGTACGCGCGCGCCAGCAGGTGCAGCGCGGCCGTTGCTCCCGGCGTCACGAGTACCGTCGCTGGATCAAGCCCGTGGGCCTCCGCGATGGCATCCCGCAATGGCGCAGCGTCCGGCGGTGGGTACTGGTCCAACCGGGCGATCCGAGCGGCTGCAAGCACCGCCGGATCGGGACCTGACGGGTGCAGATTCGCCGACAAGTCGACCACACCGGTCGGGTCGATGCCGAGCGCCAGCAGCTCGTCCTCGCGCATTCCGCCGTGCACCACACCGTGCGTCCCATGGCTCATCGCAGCGCCTTCAGCATGAGTGCGCCCACGAGTAGGCGGAGCGCCATCTCGGCCGCTGCATCGGCCAGTTCACACGCGCGTTCGATATCTGCCGGCACCGGTTCACGACCGTCACCCAGCGTGTAGTGGTCTCGCTTGGTCAGCGTCACGCCCAACGCCCCGGCCATCGCGGCCATCGGACGACCGGCGTTCGGGCTTGCCGTCCGGCCGGCATGCGCCTGCCAGACCCGCAGCGCCCCTTGCGCATCTTCGTGTCGCCATGCCGCGAGCACGATGCAGGCCGCGCTGAATCGGGCAGGAACGAGATTCGCGAGATCGTCCAGTCGTGCTGCTCCCATCCCGAGTTCCTCCAGGAATGGCTCCCGGTATCCCCAGGTGGAGTCCAGCGTATTGAGCGCACGGTAGCTCCACGCTCCCGCCACGCCTCCGATGGCAGCCGCGCACCACGGGGCGATGACGCCGTCGTGCAGATTCTCGGCGACGGACTCGATCGTTGCCCCCGCCACTTCGCTCACGGACAACTCTGAGGTGTCTCGACTGACCAGGTGGTATGCCAGCAGTCGCCGCGCCTCAACGAGGTCGTCCGCCTCGAGCGCAACTGCGACCTCGCCTGCCCGCGCCAGCAACGTCCACCGCGAGGTAGCGAGCGAGAGCAGGACAGCCTCGACCGCCCCCGCCCCTGCCGAACCGATTGGGGATCGGCGGACAGCGAACTGGACACCCTGTGCGACTGCTGCCGCAGCCATCGGAATCGCCACGGCGAGCGCGACGCCATACGCGCGCCTCGCCGCCGGCGATGCCGGAGCGGCGGAGCGCCCGAGCCGCGCGGCCAGTCCAAGCAGCACGACAGGATGCGCCGTGTTCGGTGGGTCACCACACAGACGATCGAGCAGGTCGCCCGCCACCAGCACCAGCGCGCGCTGGACGGGTGACGGTCTCAATGTTCCACTTCCAGAAAGGTTGGGTGCAGCCTGTCCGCCGGGCTCTCGAAGTTCACGCGGAAGGCAGCCACGGTCACCACGCTTGAACTCCAGTCATGGCCCGTCACGTCGCAGGACAGTACCTCATTGTGGTGGCGCACCCGCGATGTGACTCGCGCACGCATCACCGCTTCGGGGTAGACGGTCTCCCTTTGCACTCTCCAACTGGTTGCACCGTCAGATTGGCCTGGAACGGCTTGCTCCCGTGGAGCGCCATCGCCCGGGACACAGATGGCACGAGGCACCCGCCTGTCACGCTTCGATCCACAGGCCACCCGCACGAACCTGGGCCAGCAGTACGTAGGCCACGGGCGCGATCCCGGTCAGGATACCGGCTGCGGCCATCGCCGCCGCGACGTGGTAGAGGAGCGGGGACAGCGGTGCCACGGCACCAGCGGTCCGGATCGCGGTGCTGAGCGTCAGCGCGACCAGGGCGACCGCGAGGAGCCCATGGAACCGGAGCACGCGGCCCTCGAACAGTGGAAGCAGCCGCGATGCGATGCCGACGATCAGGATCGAAAAGTACCCGACCGTCAGCACGTGCAGTTCCGGCCTCCCCGGCAACGTGGCAACGCCCATCACGCCCAGCGTGCCGAGCGCCTGCCACGCGTACAGCACCGTTGCGACTCCGAGCCAGGCGTACGCCACCTGTAGGTAGGTCACGAACCACCGGGGGGACGGGTTGACGGCTCGCCCGAAGAGGTGCATCCCGACGAGGTGGGCCGTGGCGCCACCCGCGATGCCGAGCATGCCGAGCCCGGTGGCGGCGGCCAGGCCACCCATTGCCCCAACCGCCAGTGCTACTCCGCCGCCTCCCACAAGGACGGCAGCGGCGCGGTCAACGACCCGGCCAGGTGTGCGCAGCCCGAGGAGAGCCGAGACGGATCGCGAGGCGATTCCGAATGCGAACGGCAGGATGAACAGGTGCAGCGCCACGGACTGGAACGTCCGCCAGAGGTGCAGATCCGGCGCCTCGGCGCCGCTCAGCCCCTGCTGGAGGCTCATCTCGGCAAACGTGATCGACGTCGCAGCCGCACCCCCCAGGCCGAGCCAGAGCCAGTGGCCGATGGGCCGCATCGGCATCGTCCGCGCCCATATCACGCGGCCGAGGGTCACGCACGCGACACCGAGCCCGGCAGCTACCGCTACTCCACCCGTCGCCACGGTCACGGATGACAGCCAGGACACGGGCATCGCCCCTGCAGCGCCCCGGAGGAGCAGCCCACTGACGATGAAGACCAGGGTGATGCGCTGTGGCCACGGGAACCAGATCGGTGCGTTGCCATAGAAGCGGGGGATGACGTGCATCGCCATGCCGAGGATGAAAAGGCCGCACCACCCCAGCAGTTGCAGGGTCACGTGGAGCTCAAGTGCCACGGAGAGCGGCACGGCGCCCACCATCATCGACGCTCCGAGGGCGGCGCCAGCGAGGCCGGAAGTGATCGCGGCAGCAACGAACGGCCGGTAGAGACGGGCCGCCGCCCACGGCGTCGCCGGGTAACGTCCCGGCCGCTCCGGCGCCAGCACCTCGCCGTCGTTCCGGTCAGCCAGCGGTAGTTGCGGTGTCAGCGCGTTCACGTGGGATGTCGAGCATGCACAGCGGGTCATCGCCGAGGTAGTCACCGGACGTCGCGAACGCGCGTGCGCGCGACCCGCCGCATAACTCAGCAAACGTGCACCGCCCGCACCGCCCCGTCAGTTGCGATGGGTCACGGAGGCTCCGGAACAGCGGCGATTCCCGGTAGACGGATGCGATCGGGTCGGTGCGTACGTTCCCGGCTGATAGCTGCAGGAACCCGGAGGGGCAGAGGTTGCCGCGATGGTCGATGAACAGGAAGCCTTTGCCGTCGTTGACGCCCTGCATACGCGGACCTGCCACCGACTCATCGATCTGATAACCGGCGCCGGCGAGCCGCACCGGCCCTCCACCGCGTGCGCGCGCCCGGAGCATCATCGTCCGGCGGTACTGTGGCGCAGCGGTGGTACGCACGGCGAACGGCGCCCGTTCACTCAACGCTGCGAGCCAGTCCCATGCCGCTTCCGCCTCCGGCGCGGTAATCATCTGACGGGCCGTTGCCCGTCCTGTGGGGACCAAGAAGAAGACACTCCACATCCGCACACCGAAGCCCCCCACGAGGGTCGCCATCTCATCCATCTGGTGCAGGTTGTGCCGCCCAAGCGTCGTGCCCACCTGCACCGGGATGCGAAGGCCTTGCAGAGCTTCGAGCGTCCCAATCGCGCGGTCGTATGTCCCCGCGACGCCCCGGAACCCGTCGTGGGTCTCGGCATCCGCCCCGTCGAGGCTGATGTGGACCATCGACACGCCGAGGTCGCGCAGCCGCTCCAGGCGCTCTCGCGTTACCAGAACGGTAGTGGTTGGAGAGACCGCCACACGCAGACCGCGCTGGATCGCGTACCCGGCGAGTTCGAACAGGTCGGGGCGCATCAAGGGGTCGCCGCCGGTGAGCACGAGGACGGGCGGAGCCAGGTCAGCCAGCTGGTCCACGACGCCCAGTGCCTCGGCCGTGCTTAACTCCTCCGGGTGCCGCTGAGGCTGCGCCTCAGCGCGGCAGTGGACACACGCCAGCGCGCAGGCCCGCGTCAGCTCCCAGGCTACAGTGAAGGGCCGCTCATCGAAGTCCAGGGTGAGCACCTCGGGGCGCTGACGGCCCGCCGGACGAGCGACCTCCGCCCCCGGGTGAGGACTGTCAGGACGCGGCAACACCGGTGACCTCCTCCCCCGTCAAGTAGCAGAGTGGGTCCATGCCCCACGGGTCGCCCGTGGTGGCCTCGGCACGGGAGCGGAAGTTCCCGTTGCACAGGTCCAGGAACTGGCAGCCCTGACATCGCTCGGGCAGGAACTCCCTGCGGTCGCGGAGTTCACGCAGCAGTTCGACGGGGGACTCATCCCAGATCGTGCCGAACGAGGACTCCCGCACGTTCCCCAGCGGGCGCCAGCGCCAGAACTGGTCGGCATAGACCGTCCCGTCTGCGTCCACGGCAGCAATCGCCTGCCCTGAGCCGTTGCCTCCGTTCCAGGAGAGCAGCGTTCTGATCTCGTCGGCCCGTTCCGGTCGGCTTTGGCGCATGTGCATCCAGAGGTACGCCGCATCGGCGTGGTTGTCCGCCGTCAACACCTCGGTCTCGATGCCCCGCGCATACATCTCCTCCACCCGCCCGAATACGTAGTCCATCGCCCCACGCGTCTGGGCGTGGCTGGGGACGAAGTCCTGGATGCGCGCGCCTCGTCCCGTCGGTGCCAGGTGGTAGATACACAGGCGCGGGACACTGCGTTCCTCCATGAGGTCGAAGATCCATGGCAGGTCATCCAGGTTTCGGCGCGTGAGGGTTAGTCGCAGTCCGACCCGGATCCCGGCGTCGCGGCAGGCCTCGATACCACTCATCGAGGCATCGAACGCGCCGCGTAGCCCGCGGAAGCGGTCGTGCGCCTCCGGGCGTCCGTCGATGCTGATGCCGACGTAGGACACCCCGATCTCCGCCAGAGACTCCGCGACCTCTGGCGTGAGCAACGTGCCGTTCGTCGAGAGCACGACACGGAGCCCGTGCGACCGGGCGTGTGCGGCGACCTGAAACAGATCGGCACGTCGCAGCGGCTCACCCCCGGAGATGAGTAGGACAGGGACACCGGCAGCAGCCAGCCCGTCGACCATTGCCAGCGCCTCGCCGGTAGAGAGTTCACCCGGGTATTCATGGTCGGCGGAGTCCGTGTAGCAGTGGGCGCAGTGCAGGTTGCAGCGGCGCGTGGAGGTCCACACGACGACGGGGCGCTTGTCCTGCGAGTAATGGAGGAGATGGGGAGGGAGTGCCCTGCTCTGCCGCCCGAAGCGGAGCGCATCGCCTTCGCTCACCGTCCCGTTCAAGAGTCTTGATACGCCCAGCATGCCAGCCTCCTCTGCGGTCTCTCCGATTCAAGGGGGCGCCCCCTGCAAGGACAAATCTGGGCCGCGTGACAAACCGCGCAGATGTGTCATATCGGGGTGAGAGACGGGCGGTTCGGGACGTTCGCCCCCCCCGGTTCGTGACGTTCATCACCTCGGAAACGCCCACGGCCATGCCACCTGGCCCCGGCGGGACTCAACACTAGAGCTCGGCCGGACCGCCGTACGGAGTGCTTGCGCGACATCCCAAACCATTGCATACTTGCTCGACTATGCAAGTAGATGTCTCCGATCAGTTCGCGGCCGTTGCCTCCGCCCTCTCTACGGCGAGCCGCCTCCGGTTGGTCGACCGCCTCGCGCAGGGTGAGCAGACGGTCGAGGAGCTCGCGCGGGCGGCTGACCTCACCGTCCCGAACGCGTCACGGCAGCTAAAGCTGCTGGCAGAGGCGCGGCTCGTGCAGTCCCGGCGCGTACCCCCACGCCTCTACTACCGGCTGGCCGACGACTCCGTGCTCCGGTTCTGGTTCGCGTTGCGCGACCTGACGAGGGAGCGGTTCGGAGAAGTCGACCAGGCGGTCGAGGCTGCCTTCTCGCACGCCGACCCACTCGAACCGGTCGACCAGGAGGAACTACGCCGCCGCCTCGACACAGGTGACGTGCTACTCATTGACGTCCGGCCGGCGCCGGAATATCGGGCCGGTCACCTGCCGGGGGCGATCTCCGTGCCCTTGCCAGAGTTGCGTGACCGCCTGCCGGACCTGCCGACCGACCGCGAAATTGTCGCCTACTGCCGAGGCCCGTATTGCTTCCTCTCCGCGGAGGCGGTGAGCGAGCTTCGGGCGCACGGGGTCCGGGCGCTGCGGCTGGCTGATGGATTCCCGGAGTGGAAGGCGGCGGGGCGGCCCGTCGAGGAAGGAATGCCCGCATGAGCATCCAGCAAGTCATGCACCCGGGAGCAGTCATCGAGCGCGTGAGGCACGCACTGAAGCCCGCCCGCGCTGAGAGCGTGCTCATCATCCTCAGTCACTCGCCCTTTGACGGGGACACGACGTGGAACGCCCTGCGCCTCGGGACGGCCCTGCAGCAGCAGGGCGTCTCCGTACGGGTCTTTGTGATGAACGACGCCACCGACCTCGTCCGGCAGGGGACGATGCCGGAGGGCAGCGAGTTCGACCTGCAGGCGATGCTGCGCGGTCTCCTGCCGAAGGGTGGCCGGGTGAAGGTCTGCACGACCTGTGTGAACCGCTGCGGCTTGCACAGCGGTGAGGTCATGCCGGAGACACCGATGGCGACGATGGCGGACCTTGCCCACTGGGTCGCGGACAGCGACCGCGTCGTGACGTTCTAGGGACGAGAGCAGCAGCCATGACCATGACAACCCCTCAGACCATCGTGGTGCTCGGCGGCGGCATCGGCGGGCAGGTGGCGGCGACCCGACTCAAGGAACGCCTCGGTGGCCGCGCACGGGTCGTGGTCGTCGAGCGGGCGCCCTCGTACACCTTCTCGCCGTCGCTGCTGTGGCTGATGGTCGGCACGCGCCGCCCGGAGGCGATCACGAGGGACTTCGCGAAGCTGCTCCGCCGCGACATCGAGGTCGTCCAGGCGACGGTCACCGGGATCGACACCGACCAGTCGACCGTGCAGACGGACGGCAATCCCATCGAATACGACTACCTGGTCATCGCGCTGGGTGCCGAGCATGACCCGACCCTGCTGACGGGGGCGGCGGAATATGCACACCACCCCTATGACCTTCCCGCCGCCACGCGGCTGCGGGATGCTCTCACTGACTTCGGCGGCGGGCGCGTCGTAGTGGCGATCGCGTCGCTCCCCTACCGATGCCCAGCCGCCCCGTACGAGACGGCGATGCTGATCGACGGGTACCTGCGTGACCGTGGGCTCCGCGAAGCGTCGACGGTCGACATGTACAGCCCTGAGCCGCTCCCGATGCCGGTCGCCGGCCCGCACGCGGGGTACAGCGTCGCCGCCGAGCTGGCCGCCCGTTCGATCACGTTCCATCCGCGCTCGACGCCGAGTGCAGTCGAGCGTGGGGCCATGACGATCAATGGCGACGCCGTCCCGTATGACCTCGCGGTCGTGATCCCGCCCCACCGCCCACCAGCAGCCGTCGCGGCCACGGGCCTGACGAACACTGCGGGGTGGATCGCCGTCGACCGGGCCTCGCTGCGGACGCGCGCCGGAAACGTGTACGCGATCGGCGACGTGACCGGCATTCCGCTGGAGAACGGGATGATGCTCCCGAAGGCGGGGGTGTTCGCCCATGGGGAGGCCGAGGTCGCCGCCGAGAACATCGCCCGGCGGATCGAGGGTGACGTCAGTGAAGCCGAGTTCGACGGCCACGGGACGTGCTTCCTCGAGGTGGGAGGCGGCAAGGCCGGACTGGCGCGAGGCGACTTCTTCGCGTCACCCAGCCCGCAGGTGGCCTTCCAGCGGCCAGGGCGGACCTGGCACCTCGGCAAGGTCGCCTTCGCGCAGTACTGGCTGCGGCGCTGGGTCTGAATGCTGAACGGCCGCGACCGCGTCGCGGAGAAGAAGGGTTCGATGAATGACACCGGGCGCAGCATCCTCATCGTGGTCGTCGTGCTCATCACGCTGCCCCTGCTGTGGGGCGGAATGATGATGGGGGGCGGCATGGGGATGATGGGCGGCTGGGGGCCCGTCGACGGGTGGGACCGCTGGGACCCGTGGCGCGCCGTCCTCGGCATGCTCTCCACGGTGCTGGTGGTCGGCGGCATCGGGGCGATGGTGTGGTGGGCGTTCGGTCGCATCGCTTCGGCACCGCCTCCGTCTGGACCACCCAGTGCAAGGGACATCCTGGACGCGCGCTACGCGCGCGGTGAGATCACCCGTGAGCAGTACCAGCAGATGAGACGCGACTTCGAATCCTGAACCAGCCAAGGTAGGAGGCCCCATATGCGCTCGTGGGTCATCCCCGTCGGTTGGTGCCCTGGTGGTGGTCGTTGGCATTGCGCTAGCAGTGGCCGGTAGCACCCTTGACCACCGCTTCGAAACGAACGGGGAGCGCATCTACTTCACCGGCCGTAACGAAGAGGGGCAGCGGATCGCGTATGCAGGCGGAGCGACGTCGGGGCTCACGATGGCGGGAGGACTGAACTGTGCCTCCTGCCACGGCGGCAACGCGGAGGGGGGCCAGCACCGGATGCACATGCTTGTCATGGACGCTCCCGACATCCGATGGTCGACGCTGATGGCAGAGGCCGAGGGCGGACACGGGGCGAGCGCTACATATGATCTCGCCACGTTCCGCGGGGCTGTCGTGGATGGCCTGCACCCGGATGGCGAGCCGCTCAGCGACGTGATGCCCCGCTGGCAACTCAGTGACCGCGACCTCTCTGCCCTCGCCAGCTACCTGCGGTCGCTCCAGGAATGACCGTCACCGAACGATGACTCGAGAGTAGAGGGACCATCGCGATGGGCGGATGCTATTCGTCGTGAACGATCCGCCTTACGGCGACCAGTGACGGACAACGCGCGGACGAACTGGCGGACTGGGCGGTCCAAGCACGGGAGGCTCCACAAGACCGTGGCACCGGCAACCTCTTCGATCACGGAGGGCTACCGCAGGTCTGCCCCTTCGGTTAGGGCAACGCCTCCTGGTGAGCGCGCTCATCGTCCCCCCACAACGACCTGATGTGGGCGAGCGCGGCGACGATCTCGTCCACGCTCAGCCGTTCCCCGAAGGCCGGCAGCCGCTGCGCCTTACAGCAGGCCACCCTGGACTGGAGCGCGCGCATACGAGAACGCACCGTCTGAACGCACCGCTTGCCCAGACGGCCTGGAACACTCAATATCTGCATATGTCCGCAGATGCGCATATCACCTCAGGGCACATCCCGGACGAGCAGGTTGACCTCGCCGTCGAAGTGTTCCGCATGCTTGCGGACGCCACGCGCATCCGCCTGCTCTGGGCCATGCTCGACGACGAGCTCGCAGTGAACGACCTGGCGCAGGCGGTCGGGAAGTCCCCCACCTCCGTGTCGCAGCACCTCGCGAAGCTCCGGATGGCCCGCCTCGTCCGCACGCGCCGCGACGGCGCCCGCGTGTTCTACCGCGTCGAAAACGAGCACGTGCGGCAGCTCGTCCGCGATGCGATCTCGCACATCGAGCATGCCACAGGGACAGTGACGTCGCTGCGAGTGGTCGGAGGACAGGAGTGAGCGAGGAGCAGCCCGCGATGTCTGAGCACCGACACGGCGGTCACGGGCAGGACCATCACCCTGGTACGCACGACCACAACCACGCTGAGCCCATGCATCCCCATCCACACCACGACCAGCATGGTCACGCGCACGACCACCGCAGTGGCGTCCGTGGATGGCTGAGCGACTTCTTCCGCCCTCACAGTCACGACGCGAATGATTCGATCGATCCCGCCCTCGAAGCCAGCGCCGAGGGCATCCGAGCGGTCAAGGTCAGCCTGCTCGCCCTCGGCGTGACGGCCCTACTCCAGTTGGCCGTCGTGATGTTCACCGGGTCGGTCGCACTGGCCGCGGACACGATCCACAACTTTGCTGATGCCTCGACCTCGATCCCCCTCTGGATCGCGTTCTCCCTGGGCCGCCGCGCCCCGACTCGGCGCTACACGTACGGCTACCGCCGCGCGGAGGACCTTGCCGGCCTCTTTGTGATCGTGATAATCGCCGGCTCCGCCGGACTCGCCACATGGGAGTCGGTGGACCGCCTCATCCATCCGCGCGCCATCGACTTCCCCGGCTGGGTGCTCGTGGCCGGACTGCTCGGTGCAGCCGGGAACGAGTTTGTCGCCCGCTACCGCGTCAGAGTCGGCAGGCAGATCGGGTCAGAGGCGCTGATCGCCGACGGCGTGCACGCGCGGACGGACGCCCTCACCTCGGTGGCGGTGGCGGGCGGTGCGGTGGGGGTGCTGGCCGGATTCGAACAGGCCGATGCCGTTGTCGGCCTCCTCATCAGCGCGCTCATCCTCGCGATGCTCAAGGACACCTCGGTCGCCATCTACCGCCGGATGATGGACGCCGTTGATCCCGCGCTTCTCGACCGGGCCGAAGCGGCGGTCGCGGGTGTATCTGGGGTGGCCCGGTTGGAGTCGCTCCGCATGCGCTGGGTCGGTCACCGGCTGCACGTCGATGGCGTCGTGTCCGTGTCTGAGGACATCCGCGTCGCCGAAGCGAGCCAACTCGCTGACCGTGTGCGCCAGGCGATACTCGGTCGGGTTCCCGGAGCACGTGACGTGACGGTCGAGGTTCGCCTCGCGGATCGAGTCGACCACGAGGTCCGGCACCCCTGAGCGGTCGGCTCGGCCACAGGCAGATGCTGATGCGCAGGGTGTAAGCACGGCCTACAGTCATTCCCCCCGACCACGAAGGCTCGGTGCGGCCGAATCCCGCCACCGACGTCCCCTACACCCGCTGGCACCTTGCCACGATCCCCATCAGAACATGAATCGAAGTACGCCAATCAGGAGGACGTGACCCGCGGCTCGCCGCTCGAGATCTAGACGAGACGCCTGAGGCATGCCCCCATGCCCAGGGAACGGGCTTGTATGTCAACATCCGTTGAGGCATCTGTCCTACCCGCGCTCCAAGGTCACTCCGCGGCCGACGCGAGATGGCATCCCCATCGCTGGTGTCTACAAGAGAGATGTCGGAGCGCTCTGCGTCCAGCAGCGCAGCGGGTGCCTCGAGGCGCCCCGTGCGAGACCCCGAGCGACGCAGCCCGACAGCCCCAGCTGCCTGGAGCTACGCTATGAGGCGCTCTCCGCCGCGACCGCGACGGCCTGCCGTTCGTGCGGCGCGGGAACGCCCACGGTAAGCCGGCTCGCGGCGACACGCAGCAGGACGAGACCCATGACCGCTGTGCAGGCGAACACTGCGAAGCCCGGTCCGAAGCTGCCCGTGACCTCCTTGAGCGACCCGAGCACCGTCGGTAAGTAGAAGCCCCCGATGCCGCCGGCCGCTCCCACGAGACCGGTAATGACTCCGATCTCACGACGGAACAACTGTGGGATGACCTGGAACACCGCGCCGTTGCCCATGCCCAGCGTGGCCATCGTGATGATCAGCAGCGGGACGACGAGCCAGAGTGGCGGCAGAAGCGCGAGCCCGATCGCGAGCGTTGCGATCACGGCAAGCAGGCCGGTGAGGACGCGCGTCCCGCCGAGGCGGTCGGAGATCGCACCGCCCACCGGACGCAGCAGGCTGCCGGAGAAGACACAGAGCGCCGTCAGGTCACCAGCGAGCACCTTCGAGATGCCGTACTCGTCCCGGAAGAAGATCGCGAGGTAGCTCGAGAGACCGACGAAGCCGCCAAAGGTGACGCTGTACAGCAGGCACAGCCAGAGCGTCTCGCGGCGGCGCAGGCCGCCGAGGTAGGCTGACAGCTTCGGCGGCGGGGGGTGATTCGGACTGTCCTTCGCGAGCAGGAAGAAGGCCGCGAACGTGAAGAGCACTGGGATGAGCATCACGCCGAGGACGGGCTGCCATCCGATCTGCTGCGCGAGGCGCGGAGCGATCAGCGACGCGATCACGGTGCCGCTGTTCCCGGCGCCGGCGAGTCCCATCGCCAGTCCCTGGTGCTCCGGTGGGTACCACCGGCTCGCAAGCGGCAGTGCGACCGCGAAGCTTGCGCCGGCCACGCCGAGCATCAGGCCGACGACCACCACGTCGGACAGCGACTGGGCGAACAGCCAGCCGTAGAGCAGCGGCACGACAGTGAGCGAGAGCCCGATCAGGCCAGCGCGCCGGGAACCGATGTGGTCGCTAAGCGGGCCGAGGATGAGGCGGAACCCGGAGCCGGCGAGTAGCGGAATCGCCGTGATCAGGCCCTTCTGCGAGGCGCTCAGCCCGAGGTCCTCCGCGATGAAGCTACCGAGCGCGCCGAGCAGCACCCAGACCATGAAGCTGACATCGAAGTACAGGAAGGCGGCGAGGAGCACGCGCCCATTCCCGGCCTTCCGAAACTCGCGAAGGTGCATACCTCGACTCCTCGACTAGACCGCTTCGATGCGGACCGCTGCGAACTTCAGCTCCGGTTGCTTGGAGCGGGGATCGAACGCCTCGGTCGTGACGTTGTTGGCGACGCTGCCGGAACCCCAGAGCGCGCCCCAGTGGAAGGCAGCAAACACCGTCCCGGGGCGCGTGCTCGCGGTGACCCGCGCCGGCAGCTCCGCCGTCCCTCGTCGCGAGGTGACACGCACCTGCTGGCCGCCGCGCACATGCAGCGCGCGGGCATCGTCGGGGTGGATCTCGAGGAAGGGCGCGGGCTCGCTCTTGTTGAGCTTCGCGACCTTCCCGGTGCGCGTGCGCGTGTGCCACTGGTCCTTGACGCGCCCGGTGAGCAGCACCAGCGGGTAGTCCGCCGTCACCTCGTCAGCGGCGGCGAGCACCTGCGGGACGTTGAAGATCGCCCGGCCGGACGGCCTGGGGAAGGTCGCGTCGGTGTAGAGGCGCTCCGTGCCGGCCTCCGTACCCTCTGCGCATGGCCATTGGATGCCGGGGTGGCGTCGCAGCGCGTCGTAGGTGATGCCCGTGATGTCGAGGTCGCGCCCGCGCGTGAGCTCGCGGTACTCATCGAAGATCGCCTCGCTCGAGGCGTAGTCGAACGCCTCTCCGTAACCGAGTGCGGCGGCGACCCTACAGATGATCTGCCAGTCCGCCAGCGCTTCGCCGGGCGGATCGCCCACGCGTTCGAGCAGGCAGACGCGGCGCTCGCTGTTGGTGAGCGTGCCCTCGCGCTCCGACCACTGCGCGGCGGGCAGCACAATGTCGGCGACCTGCGTCGTCTCCGTGGGGTGGTACGGGTCCTGCACGATCACCAGCTCGGCGCGCGCGAGGGCGGCGCGTACGCGCTCGCTGTTCGGCAGCGAAACAAGCGGGTTGGTGCAGGCGATCCACACCACCTTCACCTCGTCGCGCTCGAGCGCCTCGATCATCTCGATGGCAGTCAGCCCGGTGCGTGGCGAGATGCTGCCCGCGGGCCGGCCCCACGCCGCCTCGATGTCCGCGCGGTCGGCGGCGTTCGCTACGAGGCGATGGCCGGGGAGGCTCGTGGAGAGCCCGCCGGCCTCGCGGCCGCCCATCGCATTAGCCTGGCCGGTGAGCGAGAACGGACCGGCCCCCGGCTTACCAATGTTCCCCGTCGCCAGCGCGAGGTTGATGATCGCCAGGCTCTTGTCGACGCCACTCGTGCTCTGGTTGACGCCCATCGCCCACAGCGTGAGCGCCGGGCCGTTGCTCGCGTACATGCGCGCGGCGTCCATGATCTGCTGCGCGGGGATGCCGGTGACGGGCTCCGCGAGCTCTGCCTGGAAGCGTGGCAGGACTGAGCGGAACTGATCCCACCCTTCGGTGTGCTCTTGGATGAATTTGCCGTCCACCCAGCCGCCGAGCATCGCCTCGTAGAGCAGCGCGTTGAGCAGCGACACGTCGCTGCCCGGGCGCAGTGCGAGGTGCATGTCCGCGATCTCGGCCGTCTTCGTGCGCCGCGGGTCGACGACGATCACCTTGACGCGGTCGCCGCCGGCACGCTTGCGGGCCTTGATGCGGCTGAACAGGATCGGGTGGTTGGACTCCATGTTCGCGCCGACGATCAGGAAGGTGTTCGCCGCCTCGATGTCGGAGTACGCTGTCGGCGGTGCGTCTTTCCCGAGCGCCAGCTGGTACGCGGCGACGGCGCTGGCCATACACAGGCGCGAGTTCGTGTCCTGGTTGTTGGTGCCGACGAAGCCCTTCGCGAGCTTGCCGAAGAGGTAATAGTCCTCTGTCATCAGCTGGCCGGAGCCGTAGAACATCACCGAGTCGGGGCCGTAGCGCTCGACGGCGCTGCGTATCCCCTCGGCGACGCGTTCGACGGCGTCGTCCCAGTGCACACGCGTGGTCTCGCCGGTGTCGCGCGAGCGCACGAGGGGGAACAGCAGCCGGTCGTCCGTGGTAATCGCGGGCGCCAGCAGCGCGCCCTTGGCGCAGAGCTGGCCGGCGTTCACCGGGTGACCGCGGTCGCCCTGCACCTCGGCGACGACACCGTCGCGCGCACGCACGGAAAGCCCGCAGCCCACACCGCAGTACGGGCAGACGGACTGGCGCCACCCGCTTTCCCGGACAGGGAGGTGCAGTCTAGGCACGGACGGCCGTCAGCGGCACTCGCTCGACTCGCTCGCGGAGCATCGTCTCCAGGGCGTCGGCCATGTTCGCCATCGGCACCTTGTCGGCGACGCGCACGGCGAGCTTGCCGTCGACGCCGAGGCGCCCGCCGGTAAAGATGTCGGCCGCCTCCTCGACACGTCCGTCGATGCGCACGTTCGCGCCCTGCAGCCCGATGTCCGCGATGTGGTGCTTCCCGCACGCGTGCACGCAGCCGGACATGTGGATGCGCGTGCCCTCGGGCGCGTCGACGCCGCGGCGCTCGAGCTCGGCGACGACCTCGAGCGCCCGGTTCTTGGTGTCGATGAGGGAGTAGTGGCAATAGTCGTTGCCCGTGCACACGACGAGGTTGCGCCAGAGCACGCCGGGATCAGGCCGCAATTCCTCGAGCAGCGGCGCCGCGAGCAGGCCCGGCAGAGCCGCGTCGGCGACGCCGGGCAGCACGACGTTCTGGTCGACGGTCAGCCGCAGCTCGCCCTCGCCGTAGCGCTCGGCGAGATGCGCGAGTCCGGCCAGTTGGTCCGCGGTGATGCGGCCGACCGGCACGTGGAGTCCCACGTACGAGAGGCCGGGCTGGCGCTGGGCGTGCACGCCGAGGTGGTCCCCGGCGACGCGTACGCGCTCGTCGCGGCCGGCGCGGGCCAGCGGGTGACCGACCTCCGCCTCGACGGCGTCGCGCAGCCGCGGCTCGCCCCACGCGTCGAGCAGCCACTTGAGGCGCGCATGCGTGCGCTTCTCGCGCGGGCCGTGGTCGCGGTACACCCGCAGCAGCGCCGTGAACACGTCGACGACCCCGTCCGGCTCGACGAACACGTCGAGCGGCGTGGCGAGGCGCGGGCTGGTGCCACCGAGGGCGCCGCCCACGAGCACGTTGAATCCGGCGATCTCGCGCCCGTCCACCTCGCGCGTCGCGGGGACGAAGCCGAGGTCCTGCGTCTGGGCGTGACCGCAGTCCTCGCGGCAGCCGGCGAGCGAGAGATTGAACTTGCGCGGCAGGTTGCTGAACTCGCGCACGAGCAGGTGCGCGTCGCCGATCGCGTCGAGCAGCGCAGTGGTGTCGAGCAACTCCTCGCCGTCGATACCGGCGAGCGGGCAGCCGATGTAGTTCCGGACGTTGTCGAGCCCCGTCTGGAGGCTGGACACGCCGGCCGCCGCCAGCCGTTCGATGACGGTCGGGATGTCGTACAGCGACAGGTCGCGCAACTGGATGTTCTGGCGCGAGGTGATATCGGCAGTGCCGTGTCCGAACTCCGCGGCCACATCGGCGATCGCGAAGGCCTGCGCCGTGGTCAGGCGTCCACCGGTAACGCGGAGGCGCATCATGAAGGTGCCGGCACGCTGCGGGCGGTGGAACACCCCGTACCACTTCATGCGCTGCAGGTCGTCCTCGGGGATGTCGGCGATGGGCGTGCACTCGGATGAATAGCGGACGAGGTCGGGCCACACATCGAGGCCGTCTTTCGCGGCTTTCATCGCCTCGAACTTGTTCATCGCGCATCAGCCCTTCCGCAACCACTGGTGTGATTAGAGCGGAGCGCTGTTTCGGGGCGTGGACGAGACGATTTCGCGCTGATGAATTCGATGTCACGCCTGAGTCTCGGCCGGACTTCAGCCATGCCTAGCGTGGGCGCCGCGTGATCACACCGGCCCGATACGATGGCGAAGTCGTCCGCGCAGGTGACGCGGGAGACGGCGATCATCGGAGCGTGCGATGGATCGTCCCGGCGAGTTACATCCGAGAGCGGCGTCCGGCGTGGGGGCGGTCGTCCTCGCCGGAGGGCGGTCCTCGAGGATGGGGCGCGACAAGGCGTCCCTTGTGCTGGCCGGGCGCACGCTGCTGCAGCGCACGCTCGAGGCGCTCGATCAGCTCCCGGGGCTCGAGGAGATCGTGCTGGTGATCGCGTCGCGGCAGGAGTTGCCGCCGGTGCACTGTGACGTGCCACTGACGGTGGTGCGCGACGCTCACGAGGCTTTAGGGCCGCTCCCGGCGATCGCTGCCGGGCTCGCCGTCGTGCGTGCTCCGGTCAGTCTCATCCTCGGCTGCGATACGCCGTTCGTTCGCCCCGCCCTGCTGCGCATGCTCGCCGAGCGCGCGCACGCACACGCGATCGTGATGCCGTTGCACGAGGGCAGGCCTCAGCCGCTGTGCAGCGCGATCCGGCGCGACGCGCTGCCGGCTGTCGAAGCGCTGCTCGCCGCCGGCGAGCGGGCCCCCTCGCTCCTCGCCGGCGACCCAAGGGCGCTGCGCGTGGAGTGGACGGACTGGGCGAGCGCCGATCCCGAAGGCGTATCGTTCCTCGGCGTGAATACGCCGGCCGAGCTGGCGCAGGCGGAAACGGTGGCGGCCCGCCTGGACGCGCAGGAGCGGTTGGGGCGCGCGTAGTGCGAGCCGGCCTCGTCGAGACTCAGCGGTAATACGCGCCGAACGCACACGATGGGCAGACCGGTTCGTCCTGCGCCGACCGCAACTCGCGCCCGTTGAGGACCTCTTCGCCGCAGACCGTGCAGTCGACGCGCACACCTGCGCGGCCGAGCAGGCGGTCGAGGTCGAGCGTGAGTTCGACCTCGCGCACGGCGAGCAGTTCGTCATCCGGCATTACTTGGTAGCCGCGCAGCTGCGCGTGGTAGTGACGGGCCTCCCCTGGCGCGTAGACAGCCGCCCGCGTGCGGATGTCCCGTCGGGGGACGATACGCACAGCCCGCCTCGCCTTGACGTCCACGAACGTCGCCGCAACCTTGCCGCAATCCTCGAGGCGCAGCGTGCGGTGACCGATGCTGCAACCGGTCGCCGCCTCGACGCCGTCGACGAAGCAGCCGTCGGTCTCGACCACGGCCAGCAGGCGCTTGTCCGTCTGCGGTAGTGCGAGACCGAGCGCGGCGCTGGCCGCGAGCCCAATGCGTACCCCGAGCACCTGGCGCGGGCAGAGCCGGTGGTGGCGCTCGGCCGTCGCGCGAAGCGCGGCCTCGAGCAGGCCAGCGGATAGGGGCGCTACCTGGGCGGTCACGTCGTCCCTCTGTGCTCGGTGGGCGGCGCTTCGCTGGAGCCGCTCGCTTGTCTCTCACCACCACAGGCTCGCTGCCGGGCGTTTCCCGCGTGCGATAGACGCATGAACTCTGTGTGAACGGCGCGTCTCACGCGTACTACATCCAGACTGCGGCGGGTGACTTGGCCTTGGCTACCTGTCTTCAGGACCAGCACCGTCAACGCACCGAGGCCTCTCGGTGCAAACGTCGTCCCCCGTGGCTCGCGCCCAACGAACTGCTTCGCGACATTCCCATGTGGGGACGCGCGGACCTCATGTGGCGCCTGCGGGGAGGCCGTGTGGCATCGCCGTGCTACGCCAAGCGTGGCCCCTGAGGGTTGCTCACCGGCAGCTTTCCGTAATCGGCTCGAGACGCCCGGTGGCTACGTCGTAGCCGAGCAGTTCGTAATCGGCAGGCAGGAGCGGGCCGGCGCGGAGCAGGGCAAGATCCTCGCGGACGCTCTCCGCGACGTCAGCGAAGGGAAGGAATTCGAGCCCGGAAGCCTCCTGCCCGGTCGCCGCTCCTACCCGCGCACGGAGCGCTTCGTGGTCGTTCCGTGGAGTCCGCAGTCGGTGTGGTGGATCACCACGCACGCACCGGTCCCGAGTACGTGCGCCGAGAGCACCAGCGAGCGGATCACATCGTTGGTGACGCGGCCACCGGCATTCCGCACGACATGCGCGTCGCCCAGTGTCACCCCGAGCACCCCCTCGGGGTGTAGCCGGAGTCCATGCACGTGAGGATTGCCAGCTGCCGCCGCCGCCGGACGTGAAGCGTGCCCAGGGGGAGGTCGCGTACCCATTCCCCGTTCGCTCGCATGAACGCCTGCGCGTGCGATATGGATCCGGTCTCATCGATCATCGGGGCGGTCTCAATCTCCTCGGCTCACGCATCAGGACACCCCGGCGGTAGCAGGAGCTCGCATGCGCTGTCCTCCACCGACTCGCAGTCGATCGCAAGCACCCGCCAAGCCGGCTTCGGCCGTTCGCTCAGGGTCGCGACTGTTCCGTCCGCTCGATGAACCCGTAGCCCACATTCCGAATCGTCTCGATGAACTGCTCGCGCGACTCGATTTTCGAGCGGATGCGCCGCACGTGCACATCGACCATGCGCGAGCCACCGAAATAGCTGTAGCCCCAGATCTGGGTTAGTAGCGCCTCTCGGGTGACGGGCCTGCCAGGGTTCAACGACAGGAAGCAGAGGAGCTCCTACTCCGTGTAGGTAAGGTCCACCAGTTCATCGTCAACCATCACCTTGTGGCGCTCTAGATCGATCGTGAGAGAACCGTGCTGCATCAGGAGCCCATTGTCGTGCCCCGTGCGATCGGAAATCAGGCGGCACATGCGCGCGCGCATCTCATGCTCGTCCACGGGTTTTAGCACGAAGTCGTGACCCTTTACGCCGGGACCGACCGCCGCCAGCTGTGAACGGTCAACGACAGCTATGACCGGGATGCTCCTCCCGAGGGCCGGTTCGCGTAGCACTATCTGCGCAAACGGCTGTTGCTGCGGCGCCACGGTGCGGCAACACTCGTGCTCTTCGCCGTGGTCAGGATTCGGCGTCTCTCACTGCCATCGGGACGTGCGCTGATCGGCGCATTGCTGTTCGGGACGTTGAACTTTGGCGTGAACTACGCCTTGCTCTACTGGGCGCTCGTTGAGATTCCTGCCGGCATGGCTTCCGTGGCCTTCTCGACCATCCCCCTACTAACGCTGCTTATCGCCGCGGCCATCGGACAGGAGCAATTCCGCGCTCGAGGATTCGTTAGTGTGTCGCCGCACTGGTGGGCACCGCCACGATCTTCCTTGCGCAACTGCGCCTCGACATACCGCTGGCCTCGTTGCTCGCGCTCTTTTTCGCGGCCCGGCTGCGCAGCAGTCGCCGGCATCGTCGTCCGAGGGTTCCCGCGCAGCCATCCGATCAGCACCAATGCGGTGGCGATGGCTGCTGGCGCTCTCGTGCTGTTTGCGGCCGCCGTCGGCGCCGGCGAACGGCAGACGCTGCCCTCGCTGCCAGCAACGTGGATCGCATTCGTCTGGCTGGTCGCCAGCTCCACAGTCGCGTTTGTTTTGTTCGTCTGGGTACTCGCACACTGGACCGCGTCTGCGGCCTCGTATTCAGCTGTGCTCTTGCCGCTCGTTGCCGTGCCCGCGGGCACGTGGCTCGCGGGTGAGGCAGTTAGCGGCCTCTTCCTCGCTGGCGCTGCGGTCGTGCTGGGAGGCGTGTACTTCGGCGCCATCTCGACGACGAGCAGCCGGCCGAAGTCGGTACTGGCAGCCCTTCGACCAGCGAAATGATCCGCGAATACGCCAATTCCAATCGGGCTTTTCGTTCTCTAGCGCGGAGCGGTGCGGCGCGATGACGTTCCAAGGACAATCCGTTGCAGCGCTAGCCTGCCGTCCTGAGAGCCGAGCGGTCGCGGATCCCGTTGACCAAAGAAGTGCGCGTTCGGTAGGAGCAGCATCGCGAGCGGTGAATCCGGCGGGTGGGGAACGTAACGCCTATGTCTAACGACTATCGCGCAAGAGCGACTACGCATCGGAAGCGGAGCTCGGCCGCGGCCCGGTTACGCACAGGCGAACGGACATACCTATGTTCGTGACCTGGTGATGACGGCGTGGACTTAAAGGAAACGCCCCGCGCCTTGTGCCAGCAGCCAGGTCAGCGCGGCCGCCGGGCCGTCGACGATATCGCTCGCGGGCAACTGAGGCCGATCGATCATCACGACGGGCAGCCGGAGCGACCGCGCCGCGGCGATCTTCGGATACGTCTCCTCGCCCCCACTGTTGCGCGTCACCAGCACCTCGATGCGATGCGCCCGCATGAGCGCGCGCTCGCCGTCGTCGCTAAACGGCCCTCGGTCGAGTAGCAATTCCCCTGGCGGCCGTCGCGTTTCGACTCCAGGCGCTTCGATCATGCGGGACAGGAACCACAGGTGTTCGAGGGGCGCGAACGCGGCCAATTCCTGCCGCCCGATCGTGAGGAACACCCGCTGCGCGAGCCTGGGCAGCGCCATCGCGGCGGCGGCGGCGCTCTCCACGCGTATCCAGCAGTCGCCCGGCGTCTCCTCCCACCGGGGACGTTCGAGGAGCAGTCGCGGCACTCCGGTCGCCGCCGCGGCCACCGCCGCACTCACCGAGATCCGGTCGGCAAACGGGTGTGTCGCGTCGACCAGCAGTTCGACGCCCTCGGCGCGCAGGTACGCGGCGAGCCCGTCTGCTCTGCCGAAGCCGCCGACGCGCACCTCGCCCTCGGGGAGGTCGGGGTTGGTCGTCCGGCCGGCGAGCGACGAGATCACGTCGAACCCGGCAGTCGCGGCGAGCGACGCCAGCCGCCGCGCGTCGCCCGTACCACCGAGGATGAGCACTCGAGTCACGGCCAGAACGATAGCATCCGCTTGCCGCCCAGTGTCTTTAGCGGCATACAGTGGCTCGAAACGCGGAGAAAGGTGCTGTTCGGCGTGGACAGCCCGGGCGGAGGACGCGCGGTGAGGAAAGTTATGGTTATCGGCATCGGCGCGGGCGATCCGGAGTACCTCACCATGCAGGCCATCCATGCCCTGAACCGGGTCGACGTCTTCTTCGTCATGGATAAGCGTGACGAAACGCGCGATCTGGTCCGCATCCGGCAGGACATCTGCGACCGCTACATCACCGACCGGACGTATCGCATCGTCGAAATCAACGATCCCGATCGCGATCGTACATCCGTGCCCTACCGCGCCGCCGTCGAGGCCTGGCGCCAGCATCGGGCCGAGGTCTGGGAGGCAGCGATCCGCGACGAATTGGAGGATGACGGCTGCGGGGCGTTCCTCGTCTGGGGTGACCCCTCGCTCTACGACAGCACGCTGGGAGTGATCGATCACATCCTCGCGCGGGGCGTCCTCACCTTCGAGTACGAGGTGATCCCGGGGATCTCCAGCGTGCAGGCGCTCGCCGCAAAGCACCGGATCGCACTCAACCGCATCGGCGGCCCGATCCAGATCACGACCGGCCGCCGGCTGCAGGAGGGCTTTCCGAGCGAGAGCGACGACGTGGTCGTGCTCCTCGACGGCGACTGCTCGTTCAGGCACGTCGCACACGAGGACCTCGACATCTACTGGGGCGCCTACGTCGGTACCGCAGACGAGATCCTGGTCTCCGGCGACCTGCAGACCGTCATGGACGACATCGAGCGGGTACGTAGTGAGGCCCGCGCGCGCAAGGGCTGGATCATGGACGCCTACGTGCTCAAACGGAAAGCCTCTGAATAAGCGAGCTGGCGCGTCAGCCGCCGGCGGCGGCAGCCTCGCACTGCGCGATGAACCGTGGCGCGATGTGGGCGTCCGTCGCGAAGTGCAGATGCACATATGACGCCCACACATTGCCTCGCGCGTAGCCTTCGTGACGCATGCGGTCAGTCGCGTAGGCACTCTGCTTCGGTTCCGGTGACTCTTCGAGCGTCGACCAGTGGAACTCGTGACCGCGCACCGTCTGGCCGCGTGTGAGATGCGGGCCATCCGCCTGCGCCGTTGCCATCCGGTAACCGAGCGTGAGCCTGCGCTCTGCCATCGATGAGCGGAGCGGCACGATGCCGGCCATCGCATGCACGGCTCCTTCGTTGTCCGTGAGTTGCTGCCCCAGGTACATGAGGCCGCCGCACTCCCCATAGATGGGGAGCCCGCGCGCCGCCGCCACCCGTAGCGAGGCCAACATCGGCATGTTGGCGGACAACCCCTGCGCGTACAGTTCCGGGAACCCGCCACCGAGGTAGACGCCGGCAGTCCCAGCCGGGAGCGTGCGGTCATGCAGCGGGCTGAACGGCGCGATTACAGCACCCCAGGACGTCAGCAGGTCGAGGTTCTCCGGATACATGAAGCTGAACGCTTCGTCATGTGCGACGGCGATCGTCACACGCTCTCCGAGCGCGGCAGCAGGCCATGGCGAGGTGTCGCCGCTGGCGTCCCGCGCACTCGATTCCCCTGCGAGGCGCAGTAGCTGCGTGAGGTCGACCTGCGAACTCACGCGCTCGATGGCGTCCGCGAAGAACTGGTCCGCCACACGACCCTCAACCGTCGGCACAAGGCCCAGGTACCGCTCGGGCACGCGCAGCGCATCGGTCCGTTGCAGCGCGCCAAGCACTGGGAGCCCGGTCGCCGCCTCGATTGGTTCCGTACACAGCGAGGCGTGGTTGGGGCTCGCCACGTTGTTCAGAATGACGCCCGTTACTCGCAGGTCCGGATCGAAGCGCTGAAAACCGAGGACCTGCGCGGCCACGCTGCGCGCCGTCTTCGCCGCATCCACGACCAGGATGACGGGCAATCCGAGGAGCTTTGCCACTTCGGCGGTGCTACCAGCCTCGCCGCCTCCAGAGCGGCCATCGAACAGGCCCATCACGCCTTCGATCACGGCAATGTCCGCGTCGCGTGTCGCGCGCTCAAAGATCTGTCGCAACGCGTCGTGGGGAACCATCCACGAGTCGAGCGTGTGGCACGGTCGCCCCGCCGCCCGCGCATGGTAGGAGGGGTCGATGTAGTCCGGTCCGACCTTGAACGGCGCCACCGCCAGCCCGCGCGCACGCAGCGCACCGATCAGGCCGCAAGTGATGGTCGTCTTCCCAACACCACTCGCGGTCCCCGCGATCACGACACCCTTCATGCGCCTGCCTCACGCACTATCGGCTGGCCGGTGATGTCCGTGGCCTCCGCATCACCGGTGTGCGACATGAGCGCCATCGCGTAGCCTCGCGGAGTGACGAGGCGACCGTTCACGACCCGCGTCGTGCTGTTGCCAACGATCACGATCGTCCGCATGTCGATCGCTGCGTCGATCAGGTGGCCGAGCGAGACAATCGCGCTGTGCTCGCCCGGCCGCGAGGCGTCGCGCACCAGCGCGCACGGCGTGTCGTCTGGCAGGTGCGTGCGCAGTACCGCCAATGCCTGCGCGAAACGATGCCCGCGTCGGCCACTCGTCGGGTTGTAGATCGCCAGCACGAATCCGGCTGCGACCGCGCCCGCGAGCCGCCGCTCAATCTGCTCCCAGGGTACGAGCGCGTCGCTCAAGCTGATCGTCGCGTAGTCGAGTGCGAGCGGAGCACCGAGGATCGCGGCAGCAGCCTGCGCCGCCGTCACACCGGGCACCACCTCGACCGCGGGCGCCGGATCCATCGTCGCAGCGAGCTCCAGCGCGAGTCCGGCCATGCCGTAGACGCCCGCATCGCCGCTCGACACTAGCGCCACGCGCTTCCCCTGTTGCGCCAGTTCGAGGCTTGCGCGCGCACGCTCCGCCTCCTCGCCGATGGCGGAGTCGATGCAGCGAGCGCCCGGCAGCCATGCGCGGACCATCTCCGTGTACACCCCGTAGCCAATGACCACGTCGGCCGCCTGGAGTACCGCGCGCGCGCGCGGCGTCAACAGGTCCTCGGCCCCTGGGCCGATGCCGACCACACTCAGCAAACCCGTCACGATGCCGGCTCCGTCATGCGCGCGATGGCGACCGTTGCGTGGGCGGACTTCCGCTTCTCCACGATGAGGTCACGTGCGCCCGAGGCGAGCAGCGCTGCCGCCTCGCATACGCTCGGCGTCTGCACATGACGCGCGACTTCTGCCGACGGCGTCGGCACCTCGACTGCCGCGAGCTCCGTCGCCACGAAATACCGCACCGGCACATCGAGACTCGCAGCTGTCGAGCAGATGCCGGTTTCATCGCGCTTAATCTCTGCGGTGGCGATCATACCGACCGACATCAGCGCGAGGCCTGCCTCGTCCAGCACCGTCCGCAGCAGCGCCGCGATCTCCTCGTGGGAGGCGCCTCGGCTCGCGCCGATCCCCGCGACGAGGGTCTGCGGGCGCAACGCCACCGCCGCCTCACCCCACGCAGCCGCCTCTGCCAACACGCGGTCCGTCACGAAGATCGCCGCGGCCTCGCCCTCATCCGGGAGCGGTGGCACCGAGGCGAGGCGCACGTGGCCGGGTAGGCGCCCGAGCCATGAACGTTCTCCACAATCCTGGTACACCACTACGCGCTGTCCGTTCACGAGCGCCGCCGACACATGCAGCCGCGCGGCGCGCGAGCCCTCCAACATCCAGCCATACCGCTCTGTCAGCGCCTCAATGGACGGCAAGCCGAGCACATCCGTCGCGGTGGTGATCACCGGGATCGCGCCGAGGAGCATGGCGACGCGCTCCGCGAGCGCGTTGCCGCCGTGGTGCCCGCCCACTACGGCGACCGCGAACCGTCCGGCATCGTCGACCACGACCACCGGTGGTTCCGTGAGTTTATCCACGAGGGATGGCGCGATCAGCCGCGTCCATATCCCGAGCGCTCCCACCGCGATGATCGGCCGTCCGTCCGCGAACGCGGCGGCCAGCGCCTCCCGCGTCGCCACCTCGGCTCCGAGCGCGCTCGCAATGCGCGCAGCCAGTGTGTGCCCTGGTTGCGATACCGCGAAGACTAACGGACTGAGTGCTTCAGTCATGAGACGGTTCACCGCGCCGGTAGAGATGCGTGTACGTGCTGTCGTACAACCTCGAACGAGCATCGTCCACACCTTCCACCGCCAGCGCAGGCCCGATGAGGATCAGTGCGGACTTCGTGATCGTATGCGCGCGCAGCGTCGACTCGACCTCGGCCAGCGTGCATCGCAGCAGCAGTTCGTCGGGCCACGAGATCCGGTATGCCACCACGGCGGGCGTATCCACTGCATACCCACCAGCGATCAGATCTTCCACGGCGTGACGGATGATCGCGGCACTCAGGAACAACGCGAGCGTCGTCCCGTGGGCTGCGAGCGAGCGCAGCGATTCACCTTCCGGCACGGCACTCGCGCGCCCCTGTGCCCGCGTGAAGATCACGGTCTGCGCGACGTTGGGCACGGTGAGTTCGACGCCGAGCGCCGCGGCGGCCGCAAACGCGCTGCTGATACCCGGCACGACCACGTACGGCACCCCCGCCGCTCGGAGCGCGACGATCTGCTCGTGCATCGCCCCATAGATCGAGGGGTCACCGCTGTGCAATCGCACGACCACCTCGCCGCGCGTCGCAGCCTCAGCCATCAGGGCAACCATTTGATCAAGCGTCATCGTCGACGAGCCGAGTACGTGGGCGCTCTGCTTCGCGTATGCCGCGTGTGCCTCATCCACGAGAGAGTCCGCGTACACCAGCAGGTCTGCCGCGCACACGAGTTCGCGGCCACGTACCGAGATGAGGTCAGCCGCCCCCGGCCCCGCGCCCACGAAATACACAGTCCCACTGCGGATATCGGCCATTATCGGTGTCCATTCGTCTGGCCATGCCGCACCAGGATCAGCGAAAAGTAGTCCGCGCGTTGCCCGCGGAGCGCCGAGACATCCGTGATGACTCGCTCGTCAGGCCAGCCACAACGCTCAATGAAGGTCGCATCGCCGGTCCGGCCGGTGGTGTCCAGCGCCTCGAGCACAATATCCAGTCCACTGCTGACCTTCATCAGCACGAGACTGTCGAAGTCACGAAGCATCGTTTCCAGACTCGCACGCTCGTAGGGGCCCGGCAGCACGACCATCCGTTCGCGCGCGTCCACAAGTGACACGCCCGTGGCTGCCGCTGCGGCCGCGAACGAGGTGACACCCGGCACGATTACCATCGCTACCTCTGGGTGAGTCTCGCGCAGCGTCTCCGCGAGATGGGCGAACGTGCTGTACGTCAGCGGGTCGCCCTCGGTGACAAACACAGCGTCATCGCCATCCGCGAGTGCGAGCGCAATACGGTCGCAACTGGCGCGCCAGGCTGCCTCCCGTTCCGCAAGCGGGCGCCGCATGGCGAACGTCAGCGGCACCACAGCCTGCTCTGGGCGGAGCAGGCCACTCACGATCGTCCCCGCAACACTGGTATCACTCGTCTCACTTACGGGGACGAACACCGTAGGGACGCGCTCAAGCAAGCGGCGCCCCTTCACAGTCATCAGCTCGGGGTCGCCAGGCCCAAGCCCGACCCCATACAACGTCCCATGCGGCTTGACGGTCACGTCACGCCCCGGGTTTCGTAGCGGCGACAATGTATACGGGGTTCAGCGCCTCGAGGCGCGTCGCGGCGGCGATCGCGACTCCTCGAGCGACCGACACCTGTGTCAGCTCTGGTGCCCACCCACGCAGCCGATCGATCGCTTCGGCGACGCGCTCCACCGCGACCAGATTCAGCACCAGCCGACCGGACGGACGCAGGCGGACGGTACACGCATCGATGATCGCGGGGAGATCAGCACCACCGCCGCCCACGAAGACCGCGTCCGGATTCGGCAACGTCGTGAGGGCCGCCGCCGCCTCTCCCTGTATCGCCTCAACCTGCGGGGTGCGGAACCGCACGCGGTTTTCGCGGATGAAGGCGACCTGCGCAGGGTCACGCTCGACCGCGTATACGCTGCCGCCTGGCAACTGCAGCGCCGCCTCGATCCCGACCGCACCCGAGCCCGCACCGACGTCCCAGAGCACGTCGGACGGGCGTAGCCGGAGCGCGGCGACGCTCAACACGCGTACCTCGGCTTTCGTGATCATGCCGTTGCGGTGCGCGAACTCCTCGTCCGGGATCGCGCTCCGCTGGTATGGTGCAACCTCAACGGGATCGCGCAGGACAACAAGCAGCGACAGCGAGGGATGTGGTCCGCCGGCGGCGATCTGGCTGAGCCGTCCGCGCACGATGCGTTCGCGCTCGCCACCGAGGTGCGAGCACACTGCCGCCTCCGCGTCCTCCATCCCCGCGTCGAGCAAGGCGCGCGCGACCGCACAGGCATCGTTGTGGTCGTCGAGCAGGATCGCCATGCGCGCACAGCTCATCGCGCGGGCAAGGACGGGACGCAGCTCCCGTCCATGTGCGCTCAGCGTCATGACGTCGCGCGTCGGTTCGCCGAGGCGCGCGAATGCCACCTGTACGCTCGACACGTGAGGCAGGATCTTGACGCGTCCAGCGCCCAACCGGGTGACCAGCGTGGCGCCGATCCCGAACAGCATCGGATCCCCCGATGCGAGCACGACCTGGTGCTCCGAGGACTCCGCCTCCAACAGGCTCAACGCACCCGCGAAGTCGCTACTGAGGTCGACCTTGCGAGCCAGGTGATCGACGAACATCGCGAGGTGACGGGTGCCGCCAAACAGCACCTCTGCGCTTGCGATCGCTGCGCGCGAGTGGTCCTCGATGCCTGCCGGTCCGTCATCGCCGATGCCCACGACCGTGATGCGCGGCCGGCTCATAGCGAACTCGCAGATGTCGCCCACGCACGCGCGGCGATCTCCGTGCCATGCGTGACGTCCGGGACCGGGAAGGTCGCGTCGCGGCCAACCGGCAGCCAGACATCGATTGAGTCGGGCGCCGATCCACTGACGAGGTACTGGGTCGCCGCTTTCCCGGCGGTCGCGGCACACGCACCGGTGGTGTATCCCATGCTCGCCCCATGGCCACGCGGTGCAGCCGGGCCTTCGTCATTTGTCATAGTCGTGGTCCGTGACCCCGCAGCGGCGCCGGCCGTGGAGAAAGGTGGCCGCTGGTCCAGTAGTGGTGGGTCTTCGCTACCACGGTGATCACGCTCTTCACCTCGTCCTCCATCGTGAACGAGGGACGGGCGGGGACATACAGCGCGTTCCCTCGGGCACGCGCGTCGACGTTCTCGAGGATGATCGTCGCGCACATCCAGGCGGCCATGCGCTCACTGGCGCACGTGACTGTGATCCATCCCGGTTCCGCCAGTTCGGACACGAGGCCGGTCGTCTCGTAGATACCGCGGCGTACTTCGTCTATCGGGTCACCCACAGCCGGCGCGGATCCCTCGAGTTCGATACTCCGCACCGGATCGTCTGGCCCGCGATGCGGCGGCCCCCCGAACAGCGAGAGCTCGCAGAACGACTGCCACATCTGACTCCAGTCGGGCCGGCCATCCTCGCGATAGGTGAATGGCGCTGAGCTCATGACGTACCCGGCGGCCCCCAGGTCGTTGGCGGACTCTAGGACGTCCCCGATAAAAGGGCCGTGCATCGCGCGGTCGAGCGCGATGTTCGTCAGCCCGGAGTGCGAGCCGATCGGCGCCGCGAGGCAGATCTGCGTCCCTGGATATTCCTCGGCAGCCTGGCGCAGCAGCGCGGGCAGGTCGCGGAGCACGTGCTTCCCTTCGTGCAGGAAATACGGCACAGCTACGATGTTGCGCGCACCCTGCAGCACGCACCGCCCGACGCCTTCTGGGATCGTCGGCGCGGCCAGCTGCACAAATCCCGGCTCGACGATCCCGATCGGGCCGCGCGCTGCCATCTCCGCCATCACCCGTTCCATCGCGCGTGCAGCCTCGGGCTCGCGGCTGCCGTGGCCCACGAGCAGGATCGCGTCAGGACGGGAGCGCTCACGCGGCTTCTCACCGGTGCGCTCCGAAGCGATCCGCAGCAACGTGTTGATGGCGGAGACCGCCAGCGGTGTACCGCCGCGATGCCCGCGCAGCGTCACGTACGGCACGTCGCGCTGTCGCAGTTCCTCTTTCGACTCCGCGGCCGCTACGTATCCTACGGGGAATCCAAGGACGAGCTCGGGACGCGCGATCCCTGCGTCAATCAGATCAAGCAGTGCGAGCAACGCCGTCGGAGCATTGCCGATCGCTACGACCGCCCCCGACAGTTGCTCGGCGTGCTCCAACACTGCCTGCGCGGAGCGCGTAATCCCGCGGACGCGAGCGTCTTCTGCAACCCCGGCCGCATCCAGCAGGCAGCGCACGTCCACACCGACGGCATCAGCCGTCGCCTGATCGACACCACTCACCACCATCCGCACATCTGCGAACAGCGCCTGTCCCGCGCGAAGCGCTTCCACGCCACGCTCAACGGCGCCGGGGGCAAACTCCAGGTCACTGAGGATCGACGGATCCCCGACGGCGTAGGCGAGGCGCAACGCAAGCCGCGCCTCATCCCCGACCCACGGCAACACGCCGGCCTCTGTTTGGAGACGCTCGATGCTGAGGGCTTCGATAGCTCCTGGCGCCATCGCGAAGCGTCGCAGTATCGGACCAGGTTCGGGTGCGGCCACCGCTCGCCTCCATTCGTCGCGCGCTTCGCGCAACGAAAACCCCTCACGAGGAGGGGCGGCGTGTGACGGCTGAGCCGACCACATGCCTGACCCGTACCTCGCGGGTGAGCACACATCACGGCTCCGGCGACCTGGCTGACGGCTCACGGCGACAATACGCCGGGCCGATCACAGTTGCGGGACAGCGTCGGGATCACACCGACTTCGCGGAGCTGGACAGCCCAATCATAGCAGCGTCGAGGTCAGCCGCGTATTGGCGCCGGAACCGACCAAGGACCTGCTCTGGCAAGCGTGGAAAAGCTACGCGTTGTTTCGACATCGCTTCGAGGTAGCGCCCCCGCGATCCCTGCGCACAGTCCCGTGTGTGCTACATTTAGCGCCTGCACACGGGGTGGTCGGGAGTGCCCGGCCTGAGAAGAAACCCGTCAACCTGATCCGGGTAATGCCGGCGGAGGGATGTGCGATGCGACAGACCAATTGGGTCTCTCCGTCACACCACCACCTGGTTGAGATGTCGAGGACGCCTTCTGTGTCCCTCGCCGCTTCGTGTGCACACCTTGGGCACGCAAGCGGAGGGGATCAGTATGAGCACCGTGCTGACCATTGCGGGGTCGGATAGCAGCGGCGGGGCAGGGATACAGGCGGACCTCAAGACGATTTCCGCCAACGGTGGCTACGGCCTCTGTGTCCTCACCGCTGTGACCGCTCAGAACACGAAGACTGTCACCGCTGCCTTCGCCCTACCGGTCGACGTGATCGAGGCGCAGTTCGCCGCGCTCTTCGACGACTTCGAGATACACGCCGCGAAAAGCGGCATGCTGGCCGACCACGAGCGCGTCGCGGTTGTCGCAGCATGCATGCGTCGCTATCGCCCTCCGCACTATGTCCTTGACCCCGTCATG
The DNA here is from genome assembly GCA_045863195.1 of Chloroflexota bacterium. Classification (GTDB taxonomy): domain Bacteria; phylum Chloroflexota; class Dehalococcoidia; order UBA2979; family UBA2979; genus W-Chloroflexi-9. The sequence goes on along the minus strand of BTUI01000001.1, from coordinate 198,057 downwards.
ATCTCGACGTCCGGCTTCCCCCTGCTTGTCGCGGACGCCGTCAGCGCTATGCGCGAGGAACTCCTGCCGCTGGCGGCGCTTGTTACCCCAAATGTCCACGAGGCGCAGATGTTTGCGGGGATGGACATCCGCACAGTGGCCGATGCAGTGGAAGCGGGTCGGCGGATTCTCGACCTCGGTCCGCAGGCCGTACTCGTCAAGGGCGGCCATCTGGAGGAGCAACCCGGGACCGATGTCCTGGTAAGCCATGACGGCGCAGAGGTCATCGAGGGCGAGTACCTGGATAGCCGCAACACCCACGGGACCGGCTGCACATTATCGGCCGCCATCGCGACACACCTGGCGGACGGGGTAGACCTCAGTACGGCCGTGCACAGGGCAAAGCAATACCTCACCGAAGCTATCCGATACGGCCCTGTACTGGGGCAGGGTGTGCGCCCCACTGACCACTTCTTCATGCTGCGCCACACGACAGTCCACAGTGATACCCCTCGGCCACTCGGCCACGTGATGCACGAGGAGGCGGCACGATGAGCACCTCACAGCACGCTATCCCGCGGCTACAGGTCATCACGGATGAACAGATTCAAAGCCGGTATTCGCACATTGAGATCATGGAGATGGCGCTCCGCGGTGGTGCCGACGCAGTGCAGTTTCGCGAAAAGCGCGCGTGGGCCACGCGCGCGCTCATCGACGTAGTGACGACGATGCTGCCGATCGCGCGTCAGTACGGCGGGATGTTGATCGTCGACGATCGCCCCGACGTAGCCCTCAGTGCCGGTGCGACGGCTGTCCACCTGGGACGCAACGACCTGGATGTGGCGACCGCACGACGAATCCTCGGACAGGACGCATTGATCGGCGGGACGGCCAACTCATTCGAAGAGGCGGCGCGCGCCTGGGAGACCGACATCGACTACCTCGGTGTTGGTCCGATCTATGGGACGCACACGAAGGCGAACCCTGCTCCTGACATGGGCTTGGCGACACTGGCACGGATCTGTTCCGCATGCCCGATACCAGTGATCGCTATCGGGAGCATCACCGCCGAGCGTATCGCGGACGTCATCCAGGCTGGCGCGTATGGCGTTGCGATCGTCTCCGCTGTCGTGGCATCTGAGGACGTCGAAGCGGCTACCCGGATGTGCCGCGAACGCCTGGATGCGGCACTCCTAAAGTCGCAGGCTACCCCACCATGAATGCAGCCTCGCCCGATATCTGCGTGGTCGGCGGCGGGATCATCGGCCTCGCCACCGCCTGCGAACTCGCGGGGCGCGGGCTGCGCGTGACCGTCGTCGAGGCTGCCAGCATCGGTGAACGCGCAGCGGCCGGCGTCGCGGCAGGGATGATCGGCCCCGTCTCCGAAGTCGATGTGTCGCATCCAGATCTCACGCGGTTTGCCCTAGCCAGCCACCGAGACTACCCGGCGTGGATCGAGCAAATTGAGGCGGTCTCACACATCCGTACCGGCTTCGACCGGACGGGGACCCTCTGGGTCGCCGTGCACCGCGATCACGTCGCGTGGCTCGAACATCTGCGTGCGTTCCAGATCGACCGTGGCCTCAACACAATCCGGCTCACAGCCGGAGAGGTGCGGGCCCGTGAGCCGTTGATCGCGCCAAACACATCGGGTGGTCTGCTGGCCAGCGACGACTGGCAGGTGGACCCACGTCGGTTGCTAGGAGCGCTCATAGAAGTGCTCGCCCAATACCACGGGACGCTCCTGCAGCAGGTCTCCGTGGAACGGGTGGAGCGTTGCGATGAGGGATGGGCCGTCGTTGCGGGAGGCGAGCGCGGCCGCACACGCATCGAGGCGCGTAGCGTCTTGCTCGCTCCTGGCGCCTACGGAACCGGGTTACTGGAGCCCCTCCTCCGGGACACCGGCCTACGCCCGGTGAAGGGCCAAGTCGCCCGCCTCCGTGGTGAGATTGACGTGCACCACGTGATCCGGACACCGGACGTGTACCTCGTACCCCGCGCGGACGGCGAAGTTGTCATTGGCGCGACGGTCGAGGAGATGGGGTTCGACGGGCGCGTCACCGCTGGTGCGGTTCACGACCTGCTCCGGGAAGCCCGCCGCGCGCTTCCCGGGATCGCCGAACTCGAACTGGTTGAGGTCCGTGCCGGATTCCGTCCAGTGCTCCGAGACCACCTCCCCGCAGTCGGCAGGATCGACGAAGGACTCTTCATCGCAGTTGGGCACTATCGCAACGGGGTGGCCCTTGCACCGATCACCGCGCGGCTCCTGGCTGACCTGATCTGTGAAGGGGTTGCCGATCAGATCCTCGCGCCATTCAACCCACTTCGGTTCGCACAGCCGCTCGTAGCGAACGCAGTGCCGACGTGAACACCCATTCCGCAGACAGCATCGAGGTGACCGTGAATGGCGAAGTCCGTGTACTCCGGGCAGACATGAACGTCGCTGACCTCGTAGAGCGCACTTGGGGTCGCGCGGTTGCGGTCGCGCGCAATGGCGAGGTCATCTCGCGTGCGGCGTGGGCAGCAACACCAGTCGAACCGGGGGACGAGATCGAGATTGTCCGACCCATCCAGGGAGGTTGATATGACCGAAGCAAATGGGCTCATCCAACCTAACGACTCAGACGCTCACGACACCTGGCGCCTGGGTGACCTCGACTTGCACTCCCGAGTCATCCTGGGCTCGGCACGCTACCCCAGCACTCAGGTCATGCTCGACGCCCTGTCAGCGGCGGGGACACAGCTCGTGACGATGGCGATTCGGCGCGTCGATCCGAAGGCGACGGGTGGAGAGAACCTCTACGAGCTGTTGACCGATCGGGGCTACCTCGTGCTACCCAACACCGCCGGCTGCTTCACCGCTCAGGAGGCCGTGCTCACGGCAGAACTCGCACGCGAGGCCCTCGGTACGTCCCTCCTGAAGCTCGAAGTCATCGCGGATGAGGAGACGCTGCTACCCGACCCAATCGAGACCGTGGCCGCTGCTGCGGAACTCGTGAAGCGTGGTTTCCAGGTGCTGCCCTATACGAATGATGACCCGGTCATCGCGCAGCGACTCGAAGATGTCGGCTGCATCGCCGTGATGCCCCTAGCCGCCCCGATCGGCTCCGGTCTCGGTATCCGCAACCCGCACAACTTCGAGTTGATCGTCTCGCGCGCCTCCGTGCCAGTGATCGTCGACGCTGGCCTGGGCACCGCCTCCGATGTGGCGCTCGCATTCGAGCTCGGCTGCGACGCCGTGCTGCTGAACACCGCGGTAGCGCAGGCACGTGACGCGGTCCGTATGGCACGCGCGGTCCGGCATGCGGCGATCAGCGGGCGCGAGGCCTTCCTCGCCGGCCGCATGCCGAAACGCTTCTACGCCGACGCGTCGTCACCGATGGAGGGACGCATCGGCGCGCGGAACGCGGCATGGCCATGAAAACGCTACTCGAGTTCCCATTCCTCTACGTGGTCGTGGACCTCGACTACGTCGGCGACGAGCAGCAGTGGCTCCGGTCCCTGGGCGAGGTTGCCGAAGCAGCTGCTGGAAAGCCCGTGGCGATCCAGGTGCGGGCAAAGGGCGCGATGACCGAGGCCCTCGCCGCTCAGGCACGTGCACGCGTCCCGGACGATGTCCCATTGGTGTTGAACGGCGACAGCGCGTTCGCCAGACGGCTGGGGTACCACGCTGTGCAGTGGCCAGAGGCCGCCATCCCACACGCATCCGGACCACGCTCCCGACACCACGCGGATATACACCTTGCCTCAGTGCACTCGGTCGCGGCAGCCCGCCGTGCCGAACGTGCGGGCGCGGATGCCCTGGTGTTCGGGGCGGTGTTTCCTCCAGGGTCCAAAACGGCCGTGCCTGCTGGAGTTGAGGCACTGGCCGTGGTCGCAGCGGCGACCACCCTTCCGGTACTGGCGATCGGCGGGGTCACTCCGGAGCGAGTTGCAGCGTGTCTCTCCGCCGGCGCGCGGGGAGTGGCTGTTATCTCCGGTGTCCTTGCCGCCGCCTCCGCCGCCCGGGCGATCGAACACTACCTCGCTGCCATCCAAGCATATGAGGATGCGGACCATATCGAAGAGAGCGTGACCTCGTGAATCGTCAACCCTTCGAACCGACCGCGGCCTTCCGTCACACACTGCGCGACGAGAGCGCGGATATTTGGCAGGCGATTTTCGCACTGCCATTCCTGCAAGAACTCAGCACATCCCGGCTTCCACTCGACCGTTTCGCGTTCTTTATCGCGCAGGACTTGCTGTACCTCGATGAGTTCGCGCGTGTACTGGCGATGGGGGCGGCGCGGAGTACCGAGCCACGTACTCAGGAGATGTTCCTGCGGCATGCCCAGAACGTCTCCTTCGTCGAGCAGGCCCTCCACTCCACGATTGCCCCGCAGATCGGGCTCGACCCGGACGTGGTACGGCAGCAAGAACCAGCCCCGGTCACGACCGCCTATACGGATCACCTGCTGCGGGTCGCCCACTCCGGCCATCTCGCCGAGCTGGTAGCGGCAATCCTGCCCTGCTACGAGGTCTACCGTCGTGTGGGGGAACACCTCGCCAGTGCTCCACCGCAACATCCGCTGTACGCGACGTGGGTCGCCTCGTATGCCTCTCCGGAGTTCGGGCGGGCGGTCGAAGAGCAACTGGAACTGGCCGACCGGCTCGCGACCCATGCGGATGTAGCGACGTGCGAGCGGATGGCCACGTACTACCGCAGGAGCATCCGCTACGAGTGGATGTTCTGGCAGCAGGCATACGACCGGCTCGCATGGCCGGTGGGCCGCACAGCGAGGGACAAGGAACCGTAGCGGTATCGAGCGTGCTCGCAGCATAGGCATAGTCGCCCCTCATTCGGGGCGGAAGGTGGGCGTGATGACGACACAGGATGAGACAGGCGCGGAAACGAGTGCGACCAAGACGTTCCCGTCGAGCAATAAGGTCTATCGCACCGGCTCGCGGCCGGACATCCGCGTCCCCGCGCGCGAAGTGGCTCAGAGCCCCACTATGGGTCTCAACGGTCCGGAGCAGAACAGCCCGCTCGCCGTCTATGACACAAGCGGCCCCTACACCGACCCCGACGCGAGCATCGACGTCCGCCGTGGCCTGTTGCCGCTGCGTGCCGCCTGGATCAAGGAGCGCGCCGACACCGAAGAGTACGACGGCCGCCCGCCGACCCTGCTCGACGACGGCGGCGAGCGCGGCACCTCGCTCGATGCGTTCCCGGGCACACGCCCTCGGCCGCTCCGCGCGCGCAGTGGCGCGAACGTCTCGCAGATGCACTACGCACGCCGCGGCATCGTCACGCCGGAGATGGAGTTTGTCGCGCTGCGTGAGGGAGTGCTTCCGGAGTTCGTCCGTGACGAAGTCGCGAGCGGGCGGGCGATCATCCCTTCGAACATCAACCACCCGGAGAGTGAGCCGATGATCATCGGCCGCAACTTTCTCGTGAAGGTCAACGCCAACATCGGGAACTCCGCCGTCGCCTCCTCGATCGACGAAGAAGTCGAGAAGCTGACCTGGGCGACCCGCTGGGGCGCCGACACCGTCATGGACCTCTCGACCGGCCGCGGCATCCACACCACGCGTGAGTGGATCATCCGCAACAGCCCGGTGCCGATCGGCACGGTTCCCATCTACCAGGCGCTCGAGAAGGTCGCGAGCGCCGCGGAACTGACCTGGGAGGTCTACCGCGACACGCTGATCGAGCAGGCCGAGCAGGGCGTCGACTACTTCACGATCCACGCAGGCGTGCGGCTCCGCTACATCCCGATGACGGCTCGCCGCGTCACCGGGATCGTCTCGCGCGGCGGCTCGATCATGGCCGCATGGTGCCTCGCGCATCACGAGGAGAACTTCCTCTACACGCACTTCGAAGAGATCTGCGAGATCATGAAGGCGTACGACATCGCCTTCTCGCTCGGCGACGGCCTCCGCCCCGGCTCGATCGCGGATGCCAACGACGAGGCACAGTTCGCGGAACTGCGCACGCTCGGCGAGCTGACCGAGATCGCCTGGAAGCATGACGTCCAGGTGATGGTCGAAGGGCCCGGGCACGTGCCGATGCACAAGATCAAGGAGAACATGGACCTCGAACTCGAGGTCTGCCATGAGGCTCCGTTCTACACGCTCGGGCCGCTGACGACGGATATCGCGCCGGGATACGATCACATCACCTCAGCGATCGGCGCGGCGATGATCGCGTCGTACGGCACGGCCATGCTGTGCTATGTGACCCCCAAGGAGCACCTGGGCCTGCCCGACCGCGACGACGTGAAGGCCGGCGTCATCACCTACAAGATCGCGGCGCATGCCGCCGACCTGGCGAAGGGGCATCCCGGGGCGCAGCAGCGCGACGACGCGCTCTCCAAGGCGCGCTTCGAGTTCCGCTGGCGCGACCAGTTCAACCTCTCACTCGACCCGGACACCGCATCGTCGTATCACGACGAAACGCTGCCTGCGGAGCCCGCCAAGACCGCGCACTTTTGCTCGATGTGCGGGCCGAAGTTCTGCAGCATGCGTATCACCCAGGATGTCCGCGACTACGCGCGCACCCATGGCGTTCGCGAGGAGGAGGTACTGGAGGTCGGCCTCATTGAGAAGGCCGACGAGTTCCGCGCTACTGGCGGGAAGCTCTATCTGCCGCAGTAACGAAGGACCGGTCGGGCCCCTGCAGAGACGGGAAGGACATCGTGTGCCGGATCTCTATGACACTATTTATCGCCGCCGGGATGTGCGACGCGAATTTACCGGCGCGCCGCTGCCGACCGGGGCACTCGAGCGCATGCTCGCTGCGGCCCATGCAGCGCCGAGCGTGGGGCTGAGCCAGCCATGGGATTTCGTGATCGTCACCAACCCGGATACACGGCACACGTTCTGGGAACATGTTCAGGTCGAGCGCGCACGGTTCATGGCCGACCTTGACGAACGACGGTCTGCCGCGTTCGCGCAGATCAAGATCGACGGCGTCCTCGAATCAACGCTCTCGATCGTCGTCACCTATGACGCGCAACGCGGCGCACCGCACGTCTTGGGCCGGCATGCGATCAACGATGCCGGCCTCTACTCCGTCTGCCTGGCGATTGAGAACCTTTGGCTCGCCGCCACCGCGGAGGCACTCGGGGTAGGCTGGGTCTCATTTTGTCGCGAGGAGTTCATTGCGGAGTTGCTTCGGCTACCGGACGGCATCCGACCGGTCGCATGGTTATGCCTCGGGCCGGTTGCAGAGCTCGCCCGCATACCGGATCTCGAAGCGGCGAACTGGCGGTCACGGAAGCCACTGGCCGACGTGGTGCATTACGGGACCTGGGGCGAGCGAAGTGCGCCTCAAGACTTGGGCGGGACCGCTACCTAATGCGGGGCGCGGCGGGATTCTTGTCGTCCGACGCGCTTCGCCTCCGTGCGTGCTCACAGCGTGTCGGGGTGCATACCTGCAGACAGGCCGCGCTAGGCTCACTGGGACTACCTCAACCGTCGTGACCTGAGAGGGTTCCCTGGCCGGTGCCGCACTTGGAATCGATGACCGGGTTCCGATGAAGCCCTCCGAAAGTCAGTTCACGTGACGGAAGGGGATCATCGCGATCGATCAAGGCTCGACGATGCGCAACCGTGAGCGCGGCGTCTCGTGCTGGCATTTGGGACAGCGGTAAACGAGCTCCACGGTATGTCCGCATGCCTGGTCGATGATCGTGAGCTCGTGGGCGGTATAGCGCTCGCCCCACAAGAGGAGCGCGCCCACGGCCAGCCCGAGGCCGTGCCCCTTCGGCGTCAGGAAATACTCGGCGCGCGGTGGCGCAATACTGTACGAGCGACGCTCGATGACAGCCGCCGCTTCCAGTCGCTTCAGGCGGTCCGCGAGGACGTTCGAGGCGATGCCCACCACCGACCCGCGGAGTTCGCTAAAACGTGTACGGCCTTGCAACAGGTCGCGCACGATCAGCAGAGACCAACGGTCCCCCACGAGGTCCAAGGCGGCGCCCAGTGGGTCGCGTGAATTCCGGCGTGCGCTCATCGGATGTCCTCGGGGCCAGGGGTGTGTTTGGGCGGCATCGGTCAGTTGCAATATACAACCGAGTGTCCTCCTGCGACCGAATACGGTGACGGGCGCGGTGAAGCGCTGCGTGCTGAAGGGGAGGACACCGTGGAAGATTCGATTGCCGGGCTGCTTGCGCGGGCACTGGAGCATGGCCGCCTGGACCGTGACGATGCACGTGCACTTGTTGCCGCGCGCGACCTGCCGCCGCTGCTTGAGACTGCTTCCACGCTTCGAGACCGTGCGCATGCAAATGTCGTCTCTTACTCCCGGAAGGTATTCATCCCGCTCACCCAGCTCTGTCGCGACGTGTGCCACTACTGCACCTTTGCGCAGCCACCGAAGCCTGGAGCCGCGGCTTATCTCACGCGCGAGGAGGTGCTCGCTATCGCGCGCGCTGGCGCGGCCGCTGGATGCAACGAGGCGCTCTTCACGCTCGGGGACAAACCCGAGCTGCGCTACTCGGTGGCGCGAGAGGCGCTCGCTGCGGTGGGCCACGAGACCACCATCGGCTACCTCGTTGAGATGGCGCGGGCGGTGCTCGACGAGGTCGGGTTGCTGCCGCATATGAATCCGGGGGTGATGACGCGAGAGGAGATCGCGGCGCTACGCACGGTGTCGGTCTCGCAGGGGATTATGCTCGAGAGCGTCTCGCCGCGGCTTGGTGCGCGAGGCGGGGTACACCACGGTTCCCCCGACAAGGAACCCGCAGCGCGTCTGGAGACCATTCGGCTCGCGGGCGAGCTGCGCGTGCCCTTCACTTCGGGGCTCCTGATCGGCATCGGCGAGACGCGGCTGGAGCGCATCGAGTCGCTCCTCGCACTGCGCGACCTGTCTGAGCAATACGGGCACATCCAGGAAATCATCGTCCAGAACTTCCGCGCGAAGGCTGGCACGAAGATGGCAGACGCGCCAGAACCCACGCTCGAGGACCTGCAGTGGACGATTGCAGTCGCGCGACTGATCTTCGGTCCGGCCATGAACATCCAGGCGCCGCCGAACCTCAGCCCACGCAGCTATGACCGCCTGATCGCTGCCGGGATCAATGACTGGGGTGGGGTATCGCCGGTGACGCCCGACCACGTGAACCCGGAGGCACCCTGGCCCCATCTCGAAGCGCTGCGCACCCAGACGGCGCGGGCCGGAAAGGCCTTGACCGAGCGACTGGCGATCTATCCCGCGTATGCCCGCGATGCGGACCGATGGCTGGACTCAGGGCTGGTCCCGAGGGTGCTGGGCGCGATGGATAGCGAAGGCTTCGCACGCGCGGACAATTGGTCCCCCGGCAGCGCGGTCGCCCCACCGGCGCGGGACGGGGTGACGATGGGGACCTCACCGGGAGGCAAGGGCTCGACGGCGACCGTGGCGGTACGCGCGCTCCTCGACCGGACGCTGGCAGGTGACGCTCTCGACGAAGCCGGGATCGTCCGCCTCTTCGGCGCACGCGGAGACGACTACCTTGCCGTCTGTGCGGCCGCCGATGATCTCCGCCGTCGTGTCAACGGTGACACCGTCACCTATGTCGTCAATCGCAACATCAACTACACGAACGTCTGCTACTTCCGCTGCCAGTTCTGCGCGTTCTCCAAAGGCAAGCTGAGCGAGAACCTCCGCGGCGCACCCTACGTGCTCGGTGTCGACGAGATCGTCCGGCGCAGCCAAGAGGCCTGGGAGCGCGGCGCGACCGAGGTGTGTATGCAGGGCGGCATCCACCCCGAGTACACGGGTGAGACCTACCTGGAGATCTGCAGATCCGTGAAGGAGGCCGTGCCCGGCATGCATGTGCACGCGTTCTCGCCACTCGAGGTCTGGCAGGGAGCGCAGACGCTGGGCGTATCGCTGGCAGCGTTTCTCGGCAGCCTTCGCGACGCGGGGCTGGGAACGCTGCCGGGGACGGCAGCAGAGATTTTGGACGATGAGGTCCGTGCCGTGCTCTGTCCCGACAAGATCAATACGGCGCAGTGGCTTGAGGTGATGGAAACTGCCCACGGGCTCGGCTTCCGTACTACCGCGACGATCATGTACGGCCACCTTGAGCGTCCGCTTTCGTGGGCGCGCCATCTGCTGCGGTTGAAGGAGCTGCAGGCGCGCACGGGCGGCTTCACGGAGTTCGTGCCGCTCCCGTTCGTCCACATGGAAGCCCCCGTCTACCTGAAAGGTCGGGCACGCCGTGGCCCGACCTTCCGCGAGGCCGTGCTGATGCACGCCGTGGCGCGTCTCGCGCTGTACCCCGAGTTCCGGAACATCCAGGTGTCGTGGGTCAAGATGGGGCCGGAGGGCGTGAAAGCCTGCCTCGCGGCGGGCGCGAACGACCTCGGCGGGACGCTGATGAACGAGAGCATCACGCGGGCGGCGGGCGCCGTGCACGGGGAAGAGATGCCGCCGGAGGCGATGGACCGACTGATCCGTTCGCTGGACCGCGTGCCCGCCCAGCGAAGCACTGCGTATGGCGGGGTGTCCGACGAGCGGGTGCGGGCTTCGTACAGGGCGGCGGTGCTCAGTCCTGTGGCGCTGCCGATGGCCGAACGGTATGCGCGCGACCCCGCTTCCAATGCGTCGCGAAAGCTCGTGCGGTTCGGCACAGACAAAGATGGGTAGCGCTCACGCCGCTGGCGTCCCTCAGGATGGCATGGTCTTGACGCCTCTGATCGAGCGTGTCGGCGAGACGTCGATGCCGACGCGTTTCGGTGAGTTCCGCGCGATCAGCTACCGGACGTTCATCGACTCGAAGGAGCATGTCGCGTTCGTGATGGGTGACCTCCGATCGGACGAGCCGACCCTCGTCCGTGTGCACGACCGGTGCATCACAGGGGATGTCTTCGACTCCATGCGCTGCGACTGCGGTGACCAGAAAGACGCGGCGCTCCAGCGCATCGCGGACGAAGGGCGGGGCGTCTTCGTGTACATGGATCAGGAGGGACGCGGGATCGGCCTGCACAACAAACTGCGCGCTTATCGTTTGCAGGAGGATCAGGGTCTCGATACCTACGAAGCGAACGAGGCGCTCGGGTTCCTCGCGGATGCGCGCGAGTACGGAATCAGCGCACAGATCCTCGTCGATCTCGGCGTCCGGCACATGCGCCTGATGACAAACAACCCGCTCAAGATCAGCGAGATCAACGCGTTCGGTGCACTATACGCCGCGGACCTGAACGGGCTTGAGCTGTGTGTCGTCGAGCGTGTGCCTCTCGAGATAATCGCCAACCCCCATAACGTCCGCTACCTCGCTGCGAAGCGGGACAAGACGGGCCACATGTTCGAGCAGTCGATACCGGACACGGCGTGGCCGGGAGAACACAGGACGCGTTGATGTCGGGTTCTGTCAGAACTCAGGGCTCGGGAACAATGGCGTCACGGACGGTGCCCGCGATGCGGCTGGTCACGCCGACGAGCGGAGCTACGGTTCCGAGTGCGGCCGCAGCGGCTGCTGGTTCCTCGTCCATGGCCCTCGCCAGCGCCCACCACGGTCGCGATAGACTGCCCCGGATGGATGCGGTGAAGGGGGCCGAGCATGTTCGGGACAGTGGCACGACTGCGGGTCAAGCCTGGGACGGAAGCCCTCCTCCTGGCCTGGGGTGAGGCGATCATGACTACCGGCCGAGCGAATGCCGCGTATTGGGGCTGGGCCGGCACGACGATCTACCGGTGCGTCGATGACCCACACTCCTTCTGGATGACCGTACTCTTCGACAGCGAGGAAGCCTACCGGCGAAACGCAGAGCGTCCGAATCAAGACACGCAGTATCGCCGCCTCCGTTCATGTCTCGAGGCCGACCCCGAATGGTCGGATGGCCACGTCGTCGCCGTCTCGACTCGCGAGATCTCGTACATCGAGCCGCGCTCGGTCGTATAGGCTTAGTGGCCCTCCGCTCCTCGAGGTGTCGCCGTGATCAGGCCGCCCGCCTTTTCCTGCCACGCAGAGGCTCGTTCTCTGTTCGGCCCTCTATCCGTGATCGCCTGTCGGTACTTCCTCGGTGCTTCCCGAGCGCCTGGCCGGCCATCGGATTTTGCCGCTTATCCACCATCTCCATTCAGGGAGGTTCGCATGCTGCTTATCCAAGAAGTCGGTGAGCTAGCCGTCCGTGCGGCGGAACGAGAGGGGGCCGATTCCGAGCCCTATCCTGCGGCCACGGTTCGCGAACTCTTCGACTCAGGCCTCATCCGAGCCCCTTTTCCCGAGTTGGAAGGCGGCAGCGGATGGAACTGTCTCGACGCGACGAACGCGATCGAGATACTTGCGTCTCGCTCACCATCGGCGGCCCTGATCGCAGCGATGCCCGTGGGCATAGCCGGGGTCGTCGCCGGCTCGAGCCCGGTGGTCCCCGCGGCAAGCCGGGCCGGCTGGGATAAACAGGCCGCCAGCATTGCAGCGGACTTTCGGGATGGAAAGCACTACGCCGCCTGTAATTCCGAGGCTGGAGCGGGCGGGTCCCTGGCAGCGACAAAGACCATCGCTTCGAAGACGTCCTCCGGCTGGCGGCTGACCGGGCCGAAGATCCTCGCTTCCGGTGGGACGCATGCGGACGTGTTCCTTTCCACGGCAAAGGTCAGCCAGGAAGACATGCCGGGAGCCGGCATCGTGGAGTTCTTCTTCGTCCCGACGGACGCGCCAGGGGTCACCGTTGCGAGCGACTGGGACGGCTTCGGAATGCGGAGCACGGAAAGCCAGAGCGTCTACTACGAGGACGCTCGCGCGTCCGGAATCTGGGGCTTTCCGGACTTCATCGCGATCGCTCAGCCACTCTCCTACTTCTTCTGCCTCTTTGCTGCCATTCCGCTCGGTTGCGCGACAGGGCTGCTCGAACTGATGAGCACGCCGGCCCCTGCGTCGCCGGCGCTGCGCCTTCGGCTCGCCGACGCGCGCATGAAGTGTGAAGCGCTCAGCGCCTATCTCAGCGAAACCGCAGGCGCTTGGCGTCCCGCAGCGGGGCCTGAATATGCAGCGCGCGTCCTTCGCACAAAGACGTACGTTTCTTCTGAGGCGACCAAGCTCTGCGCTGAGCTGTTCGCGCTCAGTGGCGGACGCCATTACCGACGCGACGGAGCGGCGGCCCGATTGTTGGCCGATTCGTTTGCAGGGACGGCGCTGCGGCCGCCGCTTGCATTGTCTCTCGACACCCTCGTCGAGCAGTTCGAGAGCTAATTCGAAATGGTATTCAACGCAGGGTGGACGACAGGAACGGCGGCGCCGTTTTGATCTGGTCTGACGCGTAACAATGCTTCGCCAGCGAGTCACCCACTGACGCACTCACGGATCAAGTTAGCGAACGCTTCGGGCGCCTCCGCATACGTGACATGCCCGACATCGGCCAACTCAACGAGTCCCGCGTGGGGCATGGCATCCGCAATGTGAACGTCCTTCTCAGCCGGCACGTTCGTACCAACCAGCCGACTTCGAGAGGTTCCCGCGGCCCGAGCGCCGCGCGAAAGCGCCTTGCTCGCCCACGCAATGGTCGTGGTCAACCTGGCCTGCCCCGCCGGTCCGCGGGTCGCAGGTCGCAGGTCGCAGGTCGCAGGTCGATGAGGTACCCGTGCCCCGAAGGCGACGTGCTGTCCCTACTTGCTCTCGATGCGTTCTGCCACCTCAACGATCCGCGCCTGCGGGCCTTGCATGACGTCTTGCCCGGGGCCGGCCCAGACCTGCTTCATCGTCGCAAGCAGCCCCTCCGCCTCATCGCGGGAGTCAAACTCCAGGTCGATCAGCACGAAGTTCGGGTCGTCTACCGAGCGCAGTATCTGGTAACGACGGACTCCGTGTCCGTGCCGGTCCGCGGATCACTGTCGAAGGCGCGCTTCCAGCCGTCGTAATCGGGTACCGAGTACTCGATCCGCAAGATGTGCATCTGTCCTCCGAAATTCGTCTGCCAGGCGACCCCGCGCCATCAGCGGGCGGGACCGGCGGGGATAGACGGCCGCGATCGCCTGATTTGACGCGTCGCAGTCCACGGTCGCACAACCGACGCTCGCGAGGGGCAGGATGACCGAACTCGTCGATGGCCGCCGGACGGGCCGCTTCCGCTAGACTCGCCGGCAGGCGGCCGCCAACGACCGTCCTCGGGCCCTGAACCGAAGGTGGGTGCACATGGGATCGGAATTTCGGCAGTTCCTGTTGCGCGGAAACGTGGTCGAGCTCGCGGTAGGCATCGTCATCGGCGTCGCGTTTGGCGCGGTGATCACATCCTTCGTCGCGAATCTCCTCACGCCACTCATCGCCGCGATTTTCGGAGAGCCAGATTTCTCGGCAATGACCTTCCAGGTCAACAACGCGGTGTTCAGGTACGGGGCATTCTTGAACTCGTTGATCGCCTTCGTGGCGATCGCCGCGGCCGTGTTCTTTTTCGTCGTGAAGCCCGCGAACGCCCTGAGCACCCGCGCGGCGCGTAATGCGGTGCCGGATGACAGTATCAAGAACTGCCCCGAATGCCTCAGCACCATCCCCCTCGGGGCGCGGCGCTGTGCGCATTGCGCAGAGCTGGTAGCCAGCTAACGGGGCGATTCGGAGGGCCGATCGGCAGTTGCGGAGCTGCTCCGTGGTGGGAGCGACCCGGTTCTCCGCCTCAGCTGCCCGAGGGTGCGGTCCGCCGCCGAGGCACAGTTTTGCGCGTCCGCCGCCCGATCGGCTTGAACGTGCAACGACCGAGGACGGATTCCCGGTACACCGAGCGCGAATCGATGGCCTATCGTTGCGCCATGCGCTGCTGGATCTGCGAACTGCAATCCGACTTTGCCGTTCACGCACCACACGGTGAGCAGCGGTCTTACTGCCTTGCCTGCGCGCGATCGATCCTGGACGCATCGACGAACGCGGACTTCGAGGAGGCATGGTGCGGTGAACTCACCGCACTCACGATCGAGGTGCTGCGCCGGGTCGCGCGCCGAGCCGCCTAGCCGTCGTCGCCGCGGAGCATCTGAGGCCATCGAGGGGGCCCCTACGCGACTGCCGCCAAGGCTATCGCGTCCCTTCGACCATCTCGGTCGCTCGATGACCTGATGTACGAGTCAACCAGCCCAATAGGGGACGAGGCGACGGGTGGGCTTCTACTAACTATTGAACAAGGCGACTACGGATCGGAACCGCAGCTCGAGCGCGGCCTGGTTACGCACAGGCGAACGGACATACCGATGACCACGTGGACGGACCGGCTCGGCCGGGGCAGGGACGAGGCGGGACGGGACGCAACAGTCGTCCTCGCTTATGTCGCTGCATCAGGAGGTTCAGAACCGTGCGCTTACGCGGCTTGCAGCCAACCGACGTTATGCGCACCCCACCCCGGATCAACGGGGTACGGAAGCCAGAGTGAGTGTGGAACAGTTGGAGATGTGTTCTCCCCCGTCTCCACCATCTCCAACACTCCCGTGGGCGGGAGGCGTGTGAACGCCTCCGCGTCCTCTGGCTGTTCCGACGTCCACGCGTGGACACGCTCGCCGTTGGCGTACGCGTGCAGCGCATCTAGAGCATCGAGGTCCTCCACCGGCACGAGGTAGATGTCGCTGCGCTCCGCCGCTTCCAGGGCGTGCTGCAGCAAGAACCCGAACTCCGCCGTCGGCACGATTGCGGTGACCTGCTTCGCTGCCAGGTCGACGTAGACCCGCTCAAACAGCAGCCGCACGATCCGGTGCTTCTCAGCGCGCGTGG
Organism: Chloroflexota bacterium; assembly: GCA_045863195.1. Taxonomy (GTDB): domain Bacteria; phylum Chloroflexota; class Dehalococcoidia; order UBA2979; family UBA2979; genus W-Chloroflexi-9. The sequence goes on along the minus strand of BTUI01000001.1, from coordinate 182,425 downwards.
CCTCTGCCCAGAACGCCGGGAGGTCACGGAAGAGCGCGGCGGCCTCCTCGTGCCCGGGCCGGACCTCCGCGGTCGCCTGCTTCAGCTGCGCGTCGATCTCCGCGCGGCGGGCCTCGTACTCGGCGTCCGAGATGTCGCCGTACGAGTAGATCCGTCCGAGGCGGCGCAACTGCTCGCGGAGCGTCGCGACACTCGGTCCCTCGCGATGCTCAACGAGGGCGGCGCTCAGTCGATCGACCCAGTCGTCCGGCAGGTGCAGCGCACCGAGGATCGCCTCGATCTGCGCGTCGAAGTCGGATGCGACCGCGGAGCGGTTGTTCGTCGGGCATGGCTGGCTGTGGCGCTCGCGGTACATCGGTGCGCCGTACTGCGTGCGGTCTGACTGCAGCGTCTGGCCGCAGGCGTGACAGCGCACACGGCCCTGTAGCAGGCCGTGGTCGCCCGCGGTACGCCGTTGTCGTGCACGAGCGCCCTTGCGGGCCTGCACACGCGCGAAGAGCGCCTCGTCGACGATCGCTTCATGCCGTCCGGGAAACTCCGAGCCACGATGCGTCACCACACCGCGATAGAAGGCGCACGCGAGCAGATCGCGGACGCGGTGTGCTGTCCACAGGTCGCCGCGCCCTGCCCTGCTCGGCCGCTGACCGGTGCCGTTGAGCCACTCCGCGATCGTCCCGTACGACTCGCCACGCGCGCGACGGGCGAACGCCTCGCGCACGAGGCGCGCCTCGGTCGCTTCGATGATCGGCGTCGAGCGCGACCCGTCCGGGGAGCGATAGCCGAACGGGATCGGCCCGGCCGGCAAGCCCAGCTCGGCGCGCTCCCGCTTCGCCTTGCTGACGTGGACCCCGAGCTGGTCGGAGAAGAACTCGGACACGGAACCCATCATCGTGAGCATCAGCCGGCCAGCCGGCGTTGTGAAGTCGAAGTTCTCGGTCACGCTCGCGAAGCCGACCTCGGCCGCCGCGAGCAGTTGCAGCGCCTGTCGCTGGACGCCGACGTTGCGCGCCCAGCGGTCGATCGTGTGGACCACCACCACGTCGAAGCCTCGCTGGCCAGCGTCGCGCAGGAGGGCGCTCAACTGCGGCCGGTGGTCGAGGCGGTCGCTGCGCCCGCTCACACCTTCGTCCGCGTACACCTGCGTCAGTTCATACCCGCGACGCTCGCAGTAGCGCGCGATCTCGCGGCGCTGCGCGTCAAGCGAGTAGCCGTCGACCTGGCTCTCGTCGGAGACGCGCACGTACCCGACCGCGCGGACCGGTGCGCCCGCATCGCTACGAGGCATCCGAAGCCTCCTCGGTGTGCCGTCGCACCCAGACACCCCGCGCGATTTCTGCGAGTTCGCGTGTGAAGAGATCGGCGGCCGCCTCGGACGGGGGTGCGAACTCAGGCCGTCGCATCGCCCGCTGCCCGCGCGTCAGCGTCGCCGCCACCGCGAGCAGGAGCAGCATCAGCAGCAGCGAGCCGATTTCGTCGAGCCGCTCCACCATCAACGCCTCCGCAGATAACGGTACAAGTGCTCAGATCGCTTATCAAGAGGGTCATGTGAGCCCGCGCGTCGCGGTCGATCTTGCCGTGACCCTTCCCGGTACCATCCAGCGGCATGTCGACGCCCTACCACGCCCGCTACTTCGCGCATGAACTGACGCGGCTTCGTCCGCCCGATGGGGCGGATCGGCTGTCGATGTCGCTGTTCGACGCGTCGGTCGACCTGAACCCGCACCAGATCGACGCGGCGCTGTTCGCGTTGCGGTCGCCGCTGAGCAAGGGGGTGCTGCTCGCGGACGAGGTTGGACTCGGCAAGACCATCGAGGCGGGGCTGGTGCTCTGCCAATTGTGGGCCGAGCGCAAGCGTCGGTTGCTGGTGATCTGCCCAGCGTCGATTCGGAAGCAGTGGGCGCTCGAACTCCGCGAGAAGTTCCACCTACCAACGGTGGTGCTCGACCGTCCGACGCTCCGTGCCGCGCTCCGCGAGGGCAACCCAAGTCCCTTCGACACGAACGCTGTCGTGATCGTCTCGATGAACTTCGCCAGCGCCATGCAGGAGGAGGTTCGCGCCGTCGGCTGGGACCTCGTGGTGATCGACGAGGCGCACAAGCTGCGGAACGCCTACCGACCCAGCAACCGCATGGGACAGCGGCTGCGGTGGGCACTCGACGGGCGTCGGAAGCTGCTGTTGACGGCGACGCCGCTGCAGAACTCGCTCTTGGAGCTGTTCGGACTCTCGACGCTCATCGATGACCACATCTTCGGGGACCGGACAGCGTTCCAGGCTCAGTTCGGCGGGCAGGGTGGCGACCATGCAGAGCTTCGCCGGCGGCTGGCGACGTTCACGAAGCGCACGCTCCGCAACCAGGTGCTGGAGTACGTCCGCTACACACAGCGGCGGCCGCTGATGCAGTCGTTCCGGCCATCGGACGAGGAACAGCGACTGTACGAGGCCGTCTCCGACTTCCTCACCCGCGAAGGGACGTTCTCGATCCCGGAGCGACAGCGCACACTCACGACTCTGGTGCTCCGCAAGCTCCTCGCCTCCTCGTCCACGGCGATCGCCGGGACGCTGGAGACGATGCGGGCGCGGCTCGTCGAGTTGCGCGAGCTGGCTGAGGGCGAACACCCGACTGAGGACGCCGAGAGTTCCCTCCTTGCCCGCATCGTCGAAGACCAGGAGATCGAAGACGAGTACCTCGACGAGCCGCAGGAAGTGGTGCTGGCTCGCGTTGCAGAGCAGGACGAGGCGTTCGAGGCCGACGACACGGACGGTGACGAGGTCCGTGTCGGTGACCCCATCGAGGTCAGTGGGGACGAGAGCAGCGCCGAGGAGCCGGCGATCGACCTGAAGAAGCTCGACGGAGAGATCGCCGAGCTCGACCGGTACATCAAGTGGGCGGGCAACATCCGCGAAGACGCGAAATCACGCGCCTTGCTGACCGCCCTGGAGACCGGCTTCGAGGAGATGACGAGGACGGGCGCGGCGAGGAAGGCGGTGATCTTCACCGAGTCCCGGCGCACGCAGGAGTATCTGCTCGCGTTCCTGGATCGGAACGGCTACGCAGGGAAGACCGTCGCGTTCAGCGGCACGAACTCCGGCCCATCGGCGACAGCGATCTACGAGCACTGGCTCGCCGAGAACCGCGAGTCCGGCCGCGCCACCGGCTCGCGAGATATCGACGTACGGACGGCGCTCATCGAGCACTTCCGCGACCGCGCCGAGGTGATGGTGGCGACCGAAGCGGCCGCCGAGGGCATCAACCTGCAGTTCTGCTCGCTGGTCGTGAACTACGACCTGCCGTGGAACCCGCAGCGCATCGAGCAGCGCATCGGGCGCTGCCACCGCTACGGGCAGCAGCATGACGTGGTCGTGCTCAACTTCCTCAACGAGCGCAACGAGGCGGACCGCCGCGTGCTGGAGCTGCTGGGTGAGAAGTTCCGGCTGTTCGACGGCGTGTTCGGCGCCTCCGACGACGTGCTCGGGCAGATCGAGAGTGGCGTCGACTTCGAGACGCGCGTGCTGCGCATCTACCAGGAGTGCCGCACGCCCGAAGAGATCGCCGAGGGGTTCCGCCTGCTGCAGGAGGCGATGGACGAGTCGATCCGGGAGCGGATGGAGGAGACGCGCCAGGCGCTGCTGGAGCACTTCGACGAGGACGTGCACGAGCGGCTGCGCCTCCAGCTGGAGGGCACTCGCGAGGTCCTCGACCGCGTGGGGCGCATGTTCTGGACGCTCTCCCGGTTCGTCCTCCGCGACCGCGCCGAGTTCGAGGACAGCGACGCCTCGTTCGTGCTCCGCGATCCTCCAGCCGACGGCATCCGGCCCGGTGTGTACCACCTGATCTCGAAGGCAGAGCGTGCCGGCCAGCGGCCGGACGTGCCTGCGGAGTTCCTCTACCGGCTGTCGCATCCCCTCGGCGAGTGGTCGGTCGAGACGGCGCGCGGGCTCGACACGTCTGTCGCCGAGGTCGCGTTCGACATCTCCCACCACCCGACGCGGCTCGCGGACATCGAGGCGCTCCGCGGGCGCTCCGGCTGGCTGACGCTCCGCCGGCTGAGCATCGAGGCGTTCGACGTGGAGGAGCACCTGCTGTTCTCCGCGCTCACCGACGCCGGCACGGGGCTCGACCAGGAGACGTGCGAGCGGCTGTTCCGCTGCGACGCGACCGTCGCCCCCGCGCCGTCCGAGGGCGTGCCGCCCCGCCTCACGCAGGACGCCGACCGGCACGTCGCCGCGACGCTGGCTCGGGCGTCCGAGGCCAGTCGCAAGCTGTTCCAGGATGAGCGCGACCGCCTCGACCGATGGGCGGACGACCTGGAGGCGGGCGCGCAGAAGGCGCTGGACGACGTGAAGGCGCAGATTCGCGCCGTCACGAGGCAAGCCCGGCTCGCCACGACGGTCGAGGAAGAGCTGGTGCTCCAGAGGAAGCGGCGCGACCTGGAGGCGCAGCAGCGCCGGCAGCGGCAGCGCATCTTCGACGTGGAGGATGAGATCCGCGAGCGCCGCGACGGGTTGATCGCCCAGTTAGAGGAGCGGATGCGACAGCGCAGTTCCGTCGATGAACTATTCACCCTGAGGTGGCGAGTCGTCTAGCCGATCGGTGACAATGCCCCGGGCCGTGCGCCACCTCCGGTGGGCGGCCGTTGGCGACTTGGAGCGGGGCGGCGCATGCCAGCAAGCAACATCGGCCGGCTGAGGGAGACCCTGGACGAGCTGTTCATGCTCGACCGGGCGGACCTGGACTTCGGCCTCTACCGGATCATGAACGTGCGGCGCGACGAGGTGCGCCGCTTCCTCGACCACGACCTGCTGCCCAAGGTGCGCGAGGCGCTCGGGCAGATGCAAGAGGGTGAGCGCGCCGCGCTCCGCCAGCAGATCGAGGAGGCGACACAGCAGGCACGCGCGCTCGGCTTCGACAACCCTTCCGATGCGCCTCGCGTCCGCGAGCTGTCGGAGCGTTACGAGGCGGGCGGTGACACCGAGGCCGACGAGGCCGAGGTGTATGGCCACCTGGTCTCGTTCTTTCGCCGCTACTACAAGGAGGGTGACTTCATCTCCCTGCGCCGCTACAAGGAGGGCGTCTACGCCATCCCGTACGAGGGCGAGGAGGTGAAACTCCACTGGGCCAACGCCGACCAGTACTACATCAAGAGCACGGAGCAGTTCCGCGACTACACCTTCCTCGTCTCGCATGAGGATGAACCGGAGCGCCGCGTCCACTTCCGCCTCGTCGAGGCGGACTCGGAGCGGAACAACAACCGCGCGCAAGCCGGGCAGGAACGCCGCTTCGTGCTCGTCGAGGGCGACCCGGTCGAGGAGGTCGATGGCGACCTGGTGGTGCGCTTCGAGTACCGGCCGGCGGACGGTGCGAAGCAGGACGCGCTGAACACCGAGGCGGAGGCGACCGTCCTCGACCACCCGGCAGCGAAGGCGTGGCGGGCGGTGCTGGCGCGGGACGTGCGGCGCGAGGGCGCGAAGGATTCACTGTCGCTGCTCCGCAAGCACCTGAACACCTACACGGCGAAGAACACGTTCGACTACTTCATCCACAAGGACCTGGGCGGCTTCCTGCGGCGCGAGCTGAACTTCTACATCAAGAACGAGGTGCTTCGCCTCGACGACATCGACACGCCCGAGGCCACCTCCGCGACGCTCGACGCGGCCCTCCGTAAGGTGCGCGCGATCCGCGCGGTCGGCCTGCCGATCATCGAGTTCCTCGCCAGCCTGGAGGAGTTCCAGAAGCGGCTCTGGCTGAAGAAGAAGTTCGTGGTGGAGACGCACTGGTGCGTCACGCTCGACCGCGTCCCGCGCGAACTCTACCCCGAGATCGCCGCGAACGACCGCCAGCGCGCGGAGTGGGTGCGCCTGTTCGCGATCGACGAGATCACGGGCGACATGGTGAGCCCCGCCTACTCAGCCGCGCTGTCCGAGGCGTTCCTGCAGGCCAACCAGCACCTCATCCTCGACACGTCATTCTTTGACCGTGGCTTCACGGAGCGCCTGCTCGCCAGCATCGACGACCTCGACGAGACGACGGATGGCCTGTTGGTACACGGTGAGAATTTCCAGGCGCTTTCCCTGCTGGAGCGCCGATACAGGAACCAGGTCGACACCGTCTACATCGATCCTCCTTACAACACCGCCGCGACCCAAATCCTCTACAAGAACGACTATCGACACTCAAGTTGGTGCAGCCTAATGGCTGATCGATTGGCCCAGTCGCAGGATCTTCTCTCCGAGTCTGGTGTCCACCAGATCGCCATCGACGACACAGAGTTTCACCGCCTCGGCATGATCGTCTCTGATCTGTTCGGACAAGATCAGCACCTGGGGAACATCGTCGTCATGCACAACCCAAAGGGCCGTGATCAAGGACATATCGCGGCAGCGCATGAGTACACGATCGTTGTCGCTCGCGACGCTGAGTCTGCCGTTACCTACCGGCTTCCACTGGAGGCGGGCGAGGTCGAGAAGAAGTACTCCAAAGGCGGCGACGGCGAAGAACGCCATCGCGAGCTCCCCTTACGACGATCAGGCAGTGCGGCCAGTCGGGCCGATAGACCACGGATGTACTACCCCTTCACTTGTGACCCTCGTGATGGAGCCATCGACGTTGTGCCTCGGGACGAGTTCGAGCGCATCTTCGATGGGGCCAAGTTCGATGACGAGTTCGTCGAGTCCCTACGGGAGAAGTACGAGGCGGCTGGGCTTGTCTTCATCCTTCCTGTGCGCGACGACGGCTCGCTGGGTCGGTGGCGCTGGGGCTACGAAAAGGCACGTGCTGGATGCCAATCAGGGGTTCTCTTCGCGAAGGTCGGCGCGAAGCCGACCGTCTATCAGAAGGACGCCGCAGACGAAACGGTGCTGCCTAAGACACTCTGGTTCGGCGAGCGGCACGACGCATCGTCGAAAGGGACAAACCTGCTCCGGGCGATGGTCGGGGACAATCCGTTCGAGTACCCGAAGAGCGTCCTTACGGTCATGGATATGGTCAGCATCGGAACGCCTTCGGAGGGGTTGGTTCTCGACTACTTCGCGGGATCCGGCACGACCGGGCACGCCGTCATCAACCTCAACCGAGAGGACGGGGGCGAGCGGAAGTACATCCTCGTGGAGATGGGCGAGTACTTCGACACCGTCCTCAAGCCCCGCGTACTCAAGGCCATCTACAGCAAGGACTGGAAGGACGGGAAGCCGGTCGGCCGCGAGGGCGTCAGTCAGCTGATCAAGGTGATCCGCCTTGAATCGTACGAGGACACGCTCACCAACCTCCGCATCCCGAAGCCATCCGAGCAGCAGGCCAGCATGCTCGCGAAGGCCGGCGACGACCTCCGTCAGCAGTACGCGCTCCGCTACTGGCTCACCGAGGAGACGCGCGGCAGCGCCTCGCTCCTCGACCTCGAACGGTTCGAGGACCCGTGGTCGTACACGCTGGAGGTGGGCCAGGGCAGCGCCGCGGAGACGAAGCCAGTCACGGTGGACCTCGTCGAGACGTTCAACTACCTCCTCGGCCTCCGCGTCCAGCACGTCAGCAGTCATCGCGAGCGTGGGGCACTCCGCGTGGAAGGTCGCACCCCGCCCTCACCGGGACACCCGGAGGGCGAGAAGGTGCTGGTCGTCTGGCGGAACACCAGGGTCATGGACGCGGAAGGACTCAACCAGTACCTCGGCCGGCTGGACATCAACCCGCGCGACCTGGAGTTCGACGTCATCTACGTCAACGGCGACAACCACCTGGAGAACACGCGCCGCGCCGACGAGAGCTGGAAGGTGCGCCTCATCGAGGAGGAGTTCCACCGCCTCATGTTCGAGACGGCGGAGCAGGAGCGGAAGCAGTAGTGGGGCGCACACGAGGCCGCCCTCGGAAGTCTGCCGCGAAGAAACAGCCCGCCAAGCTCAGCCAGCGGCTGGTGCTGAACGGCTGGATGCTGGCCCTGTTCGAGGCGCCGAAGGACGAGAAGCAGGACCGCAATCACGCCTTCCTCGACAGCCTCAAGCGTGATCTGTCGCCGGAGATCGGTGGCGACTGGGTCGGATCGGACGGCCGATCACAGTTCGTGCGCACGCTCACGGCGCGGAACATCGAACGCGAACACCTGCCGCACGACGACCTCGAACGGTACGACGCAAACATCGTGCGCTACTGGCGCGAGATCACGTCGCCGCCCGAGCGGCGCGGCCACGCGTTGCAGCACTTCCAGTACGCCGCGCTGCTCTTCACCGAGGTCTACCTCGACCGCTACTTCCGCGACGAGGATGGCCTGCTCGCCGACCTCAACGCCTTCGTCGAGCAGTGGAACGCGGAGCGCGACGCCGTCGACCACGCTGAGCCGTTCGGGCGCGAGGACCTCAACAAGCTCGCGTTCTGGATGGCGACGGGCTCCGGCAAGACGCTGCTGATGCACGTCAACATCAAGCAGTACCTGCACTACCTCGAGGCTGCGGACAAGCGGCACACCCTCAACCGCATCATCCTGCTCACCCCGAACGAAGGGCTCTCCCGCCAGCACCTCGACGAGTTCGCCGCCTCGGGCATGGAGGCGACCGCCTTCCAGAAGGACGCCCGCACGCTCTTCACCGGCCGCGCGATCGAGGTGATCGAGGTCACCAAGCTCGCCGACGAGTCAGGCGACAAGACCGTCGCCGTCGACGCGTTCGAGGGCAACAACCTCGTGCTGGTCGACGAGGGCCACCGCGGTTCCTCGGGCGGTGGTGGCGGCGCCTGGATGACCTACCGCCGCCGCCTCTGCGAGACCGGCTTCTCGTTCGAGTACTCCGCCACCTTCGGCCAGGCGATCAGCCCCAGCGCTCGTGCCCTCGTCCAGGAGTACGGCCACGCCATCCTGTTCGACTACTCCTACCGCTACTTCCACACGGACGGCTTCGGCAAGCACTACCAGATCCTCAACCTGCGCGAAGGGCACACCGACGAGCAGCAGCTCACCTACATGACCGGCGGCCTGCTCGCGTACCTGCAGCAGCTCGTGGTGCATCGGGACCAGCGCGCCGAGTTCGCGCCGTACCTCGTTGAGAAGCCGCTCTGGGTCTTCGTCGGGCACACGGTGAGGTCCACCGGCAAGGACGAGGTATCCGACATCTACAACGTCCTCGCCTTCCTCGCGGACTTCGTGAGCAATGAGCCGGCCCGGCATCAGCGTGTGCTGGAACGCATCCGCCAGTTACGTGATGGCGGGCGCGCACACGGACTCATCGACCGCAACGACCGCGACCTGTTCCATAACCGTCTACGTGTCGTGCTACCGCCGGGCCGGGATCCCGAGGTCGTCTACCGCGAGGCCCTCAGACTCATCTTCAACACCGAGGCCGGCGGCAACCTCTATGTCGAGCAGGTGCAGGGCGACGACGCGGACGGTGAGATCGCGCTGCGAGTCGCTTCCTCTCCAGCCTTCGGCGTCGTGAACGTGGGCGACCCCTCGAAGGTCCTCAAACAGGTCGACGAGCACGGCGCAGCGCACGGCCTCATCCAGCAGCCGACCGGCGAGTTCCGCGCGTCCCTCTTCCGCGACATCAACTCGCCGGCCTCGACGGTGAACGTCCTCATCGGCGCAAAGAAGTTCACCGAAGGCTGGTCCTCCTGGCGCGTGAGCACGATGGGCCTCATGAACGTCGGCAGGTCGGAGGGTTCGGAGATCATCCAGCTCTTCGGCCGCGGCGTGCGCCTCAAGGGCCTCGGCCACGCCCTGAAGCGCTCATCCAAGCTGCCAGGCAACCACCCGCGGAACCTCGCGCTCGTCGAGACGCTCAACATCTTCGGCGTCCGCGCGGACTACATGGATGCCTTCCGCGAGTACCTCAAGGCCGAGGACCTGCCGACGGACGAGGACATGGAGGAGGTCACGCTCCGCGTCGTCCACCACCTCGCGCCGGGCGGCAAGTTCGAACAGCTGAACGAACGCCTCTGGACACTTGCCGTCCCCGACGGCGTGAACTTCCAGCGCGACGAGAGGCCGGTGCTCACCGCCGACCTCGACGACAGGTCGCTGCAGTCGCTCCTCGATCGGAAGGTCGTCCTCGATCGCTTCCCGCGCCTGCAGGCGGAGGTCAGCCGGGAGATCACTGGCTCCGACGGAGGCGCCATCGAGAAGGAGCCGCAGTACCTGCGCGCGGACCACATCGCCTTCTTCGACTTTGATGCGATCTGGTTCGCACTCCAGCAGCACAAGGCGGAACGGCACTACTACAACCTCGCGATCCCTCGCGACGTCCCGCGCCTCCTGCTGGAGCGTGGCGACTGGTACGAGCTGTTCACGCTGCCCGGTGACCTCGCGTTCGACCGCTTCACGCGCGTTCGCGAGTGGCAGGAGATCGCCATCGCGCTCCTCAAGAAGTTCACGGATCGGTTCTACGAGCTGAAGAGAAACGAGTACCTCGGACCGAAGCTGGAGCCTCGGCGAGTGGAGTTCGATGAGTCCGGTGCAGGGAACTTCTTCGCGGAGTACGTCTTCGAGATCTCGCGGGACGACCACCAGCTTCGCGACGCCATCTCGCTGGTCGAGGAGCAACCGGACGTGCCGCGTCAGCTGGGTGCGCTCGAAGCGGTGGTGCTCGACAGCCACCTCTACACACCGCTGATCCACCTCGCTCCCGGATCGACCGCGACGATGAAGCCGGTTGGCCTCAATCCCGGCGAGCGGGACTTCGTCCGTGATCTCGCGCGCTTCATGGAGGAACACCCGCATGCCCTGGAGGGCCGCGAATTCTACGTACTGCGAAACCGCAGTCGTGGTCGCGGCTGGGGCTTCTTCGAGGGTGCGAACGTCTACCCGGACTTCATCCTCTGGCTGGTGCACGGCGAGAAGCAGCACATCACCTTCGTCGACCCGCACGGCCTTGTGCACGCCTCGAAAGACGACCCGAAGTTGATGCTCGCGCGCTCCATCAAGGACCACGAGGCGCGTATCCGCGAGACCCATCCGGAGATCACGCTCGACTCGTTCATCGTCTCGCCGCGCGAGGGCGACCAGATCCCCGCGTGGGCCTCGGACTTCACAGACGCTGACCTCGACAAGTGGCACCTGCTCTTCCGTGATGGCTCCACCAAGCACATCGGAAAGATGTTCGCGCTGATGGGGGAGCTAGCGGAGGTGGGCTAGGGCGAACGCGCTCACCCCTAGCCCTGCGCCACAGGCCTCGATGCTCTGGAGGAGGCCGAGCCTGAGGGCTCGCCGTACCCTGGGGGAGGCCCGCGCCAGGCTCTCCGTGCCCTGCACGAGGCCTGGCGGTGAGCCCTGCGCGCCTCAGGCCTCGTGCCCTGCGGAACCTCACCTCGTTGCTTGCGGTCCGCCCTCCCGGAGGCTGAGAGAGAGAGAGAGAGAGAGAGTTCGGAGCGTCCGGCGGTCCGGAGTGCTCGACCGCTCCGGCAGGGCCTGCCGCGGTTGGTGGGACGGTGGACACAGTGGGGCTAGCCGGAACTAGCCCCGCTGCAACGCCACGGCCGGAGCCGACGGAGTTGTTTCCTGGGGGCCGGCAGTCAGGAGTTGGGGGCGGCTGGCCTCGGTCGACCTCCCCGCGGCTGGATCGCGCTCCGTGTGTGCTTCGACCAGTCTGACGCGATGTCTCCAGCCTCTACCTCTGTCCGGCAAGCACGCATGGTTCTCTCGGATGGGTAGAGATCCCGCCTCACCAGGGGCGGCTCGCTCTCGCGAGTGCGCATTCCTCCACGCTGCCCGGCTCTGCCTGGGCGTGGTCTACGCGGTCCGGTGACCGAGGAATGCGCGGTGGAGACGGCGCACGGTGGGCATCGGCCGGACAGCCCGGCCCTGTCACCGAACGCGGCGGTGCGCGAGGCGTGCTGGCGAGACCGCGGTGCGCCGTCACGATGCTTGCCGCCTGACGACGGCGTAGGCATCACGGCTTGCTCGCCATGAACCAGATACGGGAGCGGTTGGAGATACGGCGGGTCTTGTCTCCCCCGTCTCCACCAGCAGCCGTCAGCGCAGCGCCCGCCGTTCAGGCGGGCGCTGCTGCATCTCCCCGACGGTCCGAGGCCCACGCTCCGGCGGGTGCCGCTGGGTGCTGCCCTCCTGTCCCCTCCTCGCCAGGAGGCCGCCCGGCCTGGCGAATATCTGAGTAAGATGACTAAGTCACTAGACTATAAGTCATCCACTCATCTACATTCCGATCGGCGAATCCGGGCGCGGCGTTCGGCTGCATCTCACGGCTCGCGCACGCACATCCCAGCAGGCCTCGCCGAGCGCGCTCGCGTGCGTCGGGCGGGTGCCCGTCCGAAGGAGAGAATCACCGTGGCCCCCGACCTCACGCATCCCGAGACGATCGCGCTGCACGCCGGCTACCGCGCCGACCCGACCACGGGTGCCGTGGCGGTCCCTATCTACCAGACGACGAGCTACCAGTTCCGGGACACCGAGCACGCCGAGAACCTGTTCGCGCTCAAGGAACTCGGGAACATCTACACCCGCATCATGAACCCCACCACCGCGGTCCTCGAGGAGCGCATCACGGCGTTGGAGGGTGGCGTGGCAGGGCTCGCGCTCGCCTCCGGGCAGACGGCGACCACGTTCGCGATCCAGAACATCGCCGGGGTCGGCGACAACATCGTTTCCTCCACGGACCTGTACGGCGGCACGTGGAACCTCTTCGCGAACACCTTCAAGACCATGGGCATCGAGGTCCGGTTCGTCGACCCCGCGGACCCGGAGGCGTTCCGGCGAGCGACCGACGACCGCACGCGCGCGTACTACGCGGAGACGCTCCCGAACCCGAAGCTGCAGGCCTTCCCGATCAGCGAGGTGGCGGCGATCGGCAATGAACTGGGCGTGCCGCTGATCGTGGACAACACCGCGGCGCCGATCATCTGCCAGCCGCTGAAGCATGGGGCGCACATCGTCATGTACTCCACGACGAAGTACATCGGCGGCCACGGCACATCGATCGGCGGCCTGCTCATCGACGGCGGCACGTTCGACTGGGAGCGGCACGCCGACCGGTTCCCCATGCTGAACCAGCCGGACCCGAGCTACCACGGGGCCGTCTGGACCCAGGCCGTGAAGCCGCTGGGGCCGATCGCGTACATCCTGAAGGCGCGCGTCACGCTGCTGCGGGACCTGGGCGCGGCGATGAGCCCGTTCAACGCGTTCCTGTTCCTGCAGGGCGTGGAGACGCTCCCGCTCCGCATGGAGCGGCACTGCGCCAACGCCCTGGCGGTCGTGGACTTCCTCGCCACGCACCCGGCGGTGAAGAAGGTGATCCACCCGAGCCTGCAGACAGGCGAGGAGCGGCGTCGCGCCGACACGTACCTGGATGGCGGGTTCGGCGGCCTCGTCGGCTTCGAACTGGCGGGCGGCAGAGAGGCCGGCAAGCGCTTCATCGACGCGCTGGCGCTCATCTACCACGTCGCCAACATCGGTGACGCGAAGACGCTGGCGATCCACCCGGCCTCCACCACGCACTCGCAGCTCTCGCCCGAAGACCAGGTGGCGACGGGCGTTACCGAGGGGTACGTGCGGCTCTCCGTGGGCATCGAGCACCGCGACGAGATCATCGCTGACCTTGCGCAGGCGCTCGCGAAGGCCGGATAGGCACAACGGTGTGCCTCGCGGCCCCGCACGACGGGGCCGCGAGGCAGGGCGGGGACGGGGCGACCAAGCCGAACACGAACCCCGACGATCTGCCGGCGCGACGCATCCTGGAGGAGGAGGGCGTCGCCGTGATCCGTGAGGCGGACGCGGTCCATCAGGACATCCGCCCGCTGCGGATCGCGCTGCTCAACCTGATGCCGAACAAGGTCCGCACCGAGACGCAGATCGCGCGCCTGGTCGGATCGACGCCCCTGCAGGTCGAGCTGACGTTGCTGAAGACCGCAACGCATGAGACGAAGAACACCCCGGAGGCGCACCTGATCGCCTTCTACCGCACCTGGGACGACGTGCGCGACGAGCGGTTCGACGGGCTCATCGTCACCGGTGCGCCGATCGAGACGTTGCCTTTTGAGGATGTCGACTACTGGGACGAGCTGACGGCGATCCTCGACTGGGCCACCGACCACGTGTACAGCACGTTCTACATCTGCTGGGGAGCGCAGGCGGCGCTGCGGCACTTTTACGGCGTACCGAAGTACGAGTTGCCCCGGAAGATGTTCGGGGTGTTCGAACACACGGTGCTGCGGCCGAACACGCAGCTCCTCCGAGGGTTCAACGACCGCTTCGTGATCCCCGTCTCGCGGCATACCGAGGTGCGGCGCGAGGACATCCCCGAACTGCCGGGGCTGCACATCCTGGCGGAATCGCCCGACTCCGGCCTGTGCCTCATCGAGGATGAGCCGCGACGCGCGATCTACATGTTCAACCACCTTGAGTACGACACGACCACGCTGGCGGAGGAGTACGACCGCGATCGCCGAGCGGGACTCGACATCCAGTTGCCCCGGAACTACTTCCCGAACGACGATCCGGCCCAGACGCCGCTCAACCTGTGGCGGTCGAACGCCCACCTGTTGTTCTGGAACTGGCTCGTGCGGGTGTACGCCGGGACGCCGTTCGACGTGCGTGATGTGGCCTCCGCGAGCCAGAACCCGTCGAGGCGCTGACGAGGTCGTCCGACGATCGCTGGCTGACGTCGCGGTAGCGGGCACGCGCAGGCACGTGGCGGCGGGGTGACCCCGGCGCTCTCGCGTGGGGAGCGCCGAAGCGGGACGGGCGGCGTCCGGCGGGCGCCCAGCGGCGGGGCCGGCCCCTCCTGTCTCGCCAGAGACCCGTGCGCGCTTGACAGGCAAGTGCGGACTTGCCTAATCTCCGCCCATGGCCGACGTGTTCGATGCACTCGCTGCGCCGGTCAGGCGGGCGATCCTGGACGAACTCGCGGAGCGGGACGGCCAGACACTGTTCGAGATCTGCAGCCGCCTGGCGATGAAGCACCGCCTGGCGCTCTCGCGGCAGGCGGTGTCGCAGCACCTGGACGTCCTGGAGGGGGCCGGGCTCGTCAGGACGCGGCGGGAGGGGCGGTACAAGTTCCACTCCCTGGATACAGCGCCGCTGGCGGAGATCGCCCGTCGCTGGCCCCCACCGAATGCCACCACCCCGAAGGAAGGACCGGAGCACCGATGACCCTGCGCATCAACCTGACGAGCGTGTTCGTGGACGACCAGGCGAAAGCGCTGGACTTCTACACCCGTACCCTGGGGTTCGTGAAGAAGGCCGATGTCTCGATGGGCGAGTTCCGGTGGCTCACGGTGGTTTCCGCCGAGGATCCGAATGGCGTGGAACTGGTGCTGGAGCCGAGCGCGCACCCCGCCGCGCAGGCATTCCAGCAGGCGCTCGTCGCGGACGGCATCCCGCTGACCTCGTTCGCGGTGGCCGATGTGCGCGCGGAGCACGCCCGCCTCGCCGCGCAGGGCGTGCGCTTCGTGCAGGAGCCGGCGGAGATGGGGCCGGTGACGACGGCGGTCTTCGATGACACGTGCGGCAACCTGATCCAGATCGCCAGCCTGCCCGCCTGAGCCTCCGCCACGCCGCCCTCGCGCAGCCTTCGAGGCGCACGCGCTACTCTCGCGCGGTGGCGCCCAGGGTGCGCGGACGTTGGCGAATTGCGGGAGAGGGCGACGGCACGATGCTGTTCACGTTCGAGGGGAAGACGCCGCGGGTCGCGGACACGGCCTGGATCGGGCCGGGGTCGTTCGTCATCGGCGATGTCGTGATCGGTGAGCGGTCCACGGTGTGGCCGGGCGCGGTGATCCGCGCCGACTTCGCGCCGATCCGCATCGGCGACGACGTCCACATCGAGGACAACGTGGTCCTGCATTCCGGCGGCGGGCTGACGCTCGGGAACAACATCACCATCGGCCACTCCGCCGTGGTGCACGGCAAGTCGATCGGCAACTGGGTGCTCCTCGGCAACAACTGCACCGTGCTGGACGACGCGGTCGTGGAGGACGAATGCATCGTCGGCGCGGGCGCGCTCGTGTCGCCGCGCGAGGTGGTGCGGACGGGCGCGCTGATCCTCGGCGTGCCGGGCGTGCAGACGCCGGCGCGGCCGGATCAACTCGAGCGTCGGCGCCAGGCGCAGCAGTCCGGCGGCGCCGGGCGCGTCGGGGGCTACTACGACAACGCGATGCGCTACCGCGCCGCCGGGATCGAGGAGCGGCAGTTGTGGGTCGCGCAGCCCGGTGCGGTGGGCGTCCTGCCGCCCGGTTGGGGCCGCTGAGGCGCACCCATGACATATTGCCAATCGATAGATATCGCGCGACTATCAGCGTATGAACATCGATAGACGCGCGGTCATCCCGCTCCGACTCTTCCTCCTCGGGCTCTTCGCGGTGCTGGTGGTCTTCCAGACGCTGTCGCTGCCCGGCCAGTTCGCATACATGGCGAGGGAGGAGCCAGATCTCGCCTACCTGCGATGGCCGCTGACGGTCGTCGCGGTGTTCATGGTCTTCTGCGTGCAGGTCGTCGTCGTCGCTACGTGGCGCCTGCTGGGCCTGGTGCAGGACGGCCGCATCTTCAGCAATGTGGCGTTTGTGTGGGTGGACGCGATCATCTGGGCGATCGCCGGCGCGTGGCTCGTGCTCGCGAGTCTGTTCGTGTTCGTGGTGGTCAACGCTGACGACCCCGGCGCGCCGATGCTGCTGTTGCTCATCGTGCTGACCGTGGCGGTGGCCGGCCTGCTGATGGTGGTGATGCGCGCCCTGCTCCGCCAGGCCGCGGCGCTGCGCTCCGACATGGAGGCGGTGATCTGATGTCGATCATCGTGCGGATCGATGTCGAACTGGCGAAGCGCAAGATGAGCGTCGGCGAGTTTGCGGACCGCGTCGGCCTCACGCCGGCCAACGTGGCGGTGCTGAAGAACGGGCGGGCGAAGGCCGTGCGCTTCAGCACGCTGGAGGCGATGTGCCGCGTGCTGGAGTGCCAGCCGGGCGACCTCCTCGAGTGGGTGGACGACGGCGAGGGGGCCGAGGACGAGCCGGAGACGCCGGCACGGGCGAAGGACCGAGGATGAAGTACGCGCTCCTGTTCGCGGCGTTGTTCTGCGTGGCGACCGGCGTGCTGGCGGTCGTCGCCGGCGGGGCGGATGACTCCCCTGGCCTGCAGTTGATCGGCGTCGGGTTTGTCGTCGTGGCCGTCTGGATGGGCCTGCGCGCCGTCCGCGAGTCGGAGTTCTAGGCCGGCGCCGCGGTCCCCACGGTAACGAGGCGGTAACGCGCCTTGCGGCACCCTGCGCGGCACGCGCCGGCCCGACGCGAGGGGAACTTCCGAGGCCCTGTGACGCGACTTGCCGGTCGCCCGGGTGCTCGTAACTGCGTCGGGCCGGCCTGCGTTCGCCCTGTCGAGGCTCAGACGCGGTAGTACGCGCCGTCCGCGCACGCGGGGCAGAGCGCGCCGGCTTCCGTCTCCCGTTCGCGCTGGTTCAGAATCTCCTCCGAGCAGCGTGCGCAGGTCGCGCGGGATCCCGGGCGGCCGAGGAGCGCGGGAAGATCGAAGGTCAGGGCCACGGGCGTGACGGAGAGCAGTTCCTGCTCCGGCATTGCGCCGTAGCCGTGGATCTGCGCCTGGTAGCGGTTGGGCTGGCCGGGTGCGTAGCAGAGCGCCCCCTCGCGGACGCCCTCGCGCGGGGCGACGCGGACCGCGGCCCCGGTGGCGGTGTCGATGGCGGTGATCGCAACGCGGCCGTAGTCGGCGAGGCGGAGCGTGCGGTGCCCCACGGAGGCGCCGGTGGCGGCCGTGACGCCGTCCACGAAGCATCCGTCCGTCTCCACGAACACGAGCAGTCGCTTGTCCTCGCGCGGGACATCGAGGCCGAGCGCGCGCGCGCTGGCGAGTCCCATGCGTACGCCAAGCACCTGTCGCGGGCAGAGGCGCTCGTGGAAGGCCGCGCTCCGTCCGCAGGCGTCCGTGATCGCCGGGTCAGTGCATGTGAACGGCTGCGTGGCGGGCATGACGCCCTCCCCTGCTACACGGCCTGCCGCAGGGCGCGCTCCACGGCAGGCGATGGCTTGAGCGACAGTTCAGAGGCGAGCAGGCGCCGGTAGGCGCGGTACTGGGCCAGCGCCTCCGTGCGCCGGCCGAGGCGTCCGTACGCGGTGATCAACGCCACCCGGAACCCCTCGTGCAGCGGGTCGGCGGTGACGGCGCGCTGGCAGAAGGTGATCGCCTGCGGGACGTTCCCCGTGGAGGCGGCGAGGACCGCGGCGTCCGCCAGCACGCGCACCAGGAGCGACCGCAACCGCTCACGGTGCGGCAGCGCCCACGTGCCGAACGCGGCACCCTCGCCCAGGTCGCCGTGGTACAGGTCCGCGATGGCCGTCGCGCGCTGCAGCCGGCGCGTTCGGTCGGCCGGGGAGCCGGCAGCGGCGTCCAGGAAGGCGTTCGCCTCCCGCTCGAACGCGCCGACGTCCGTCCAGACGTGGGAGGCGAGGTGGAGCGTGTCGCGGCAGGGAGCGCCCGGCGCGGGGCCCACCACGACCTCCGCGCCGAGCGCCTGCCGGATGCCGTGGACCAACACGCGAAGGTGCGCGCGCCCGTCGCCGACGGGCGATTCGGGCCACAGGCGGTCACAGAGCCGGTCGCGTCCCACGCCCGCCTCGCCGGCCAGCGCCAGCATCGCGAGCAGTTCGTAGGAGCGCCGGCGGCGGATGGTCACGTCATCGCCGAGCTGCTGGACGCGGGTCGCGCCCAGCAGGTGCAGGCGCGTGGTCGCGACCGCCCCGAGGGAGGTGCCGGCGAGGCCAGATGTGGTGTCGGTGTCCTCGGTATGGATGAGCACGATGGCGGCGGCACGGTCGCCCGCGCGTGCGTCGCGCGGGACGGCGATCGCGTGTGCGCTGATCGGCATCGGCGCACCGTCCGGGCGTACCCAGGCGCACCACCCGAGGGACGTGGCACGTCCGGCCTCAAGCGCCTCGAGCGTGGGGCACCCGTCCGTGCGGCAGACGCTTGCGCCGGTCGCGTCCAGGGCGGCGACGACATCGCCGCAGTAGCGGCCGACGAGGGTGCGTGCGGGGCGGTCAAAGAGTTGCTCGCCCGCGGTGTTGACCGCGAGCACGGTCCCGTCGTCGGCGATCGCGAAGGCGGGCCCGGCGCTGCCTTCGACGAGGCGGGTGGCGCTCATCGCTGCCCCCAGTCCTATCCCTACTGATCGGGGCGATCTTCGTGCCGGGGCTTCAACGATGTGAGGGCCGTACGTCCCGCGTTCGACGGGACTGCCCCAGGTGGGCCCCGCTGTAACGCGACCGGTAACGAGCGCCGCGCACAATCATGTTTGTGAACGTGCGGACAAGCACTCGCCGCTCACGACCCGGGGCGCCCGCCCTGAGGCACCCCGAGCACGGAAGGGGTGTTTCTTGGAGCAGCACAGCCTCTCGCGGCGCTCGTTCCTCCGTCGCGCTGCAGCCGCCGGTGCGGGCGTGGCGCTGGCGGACATCTTCACCTTCGAGCCATACCACCTGGAGGCGAGCGAGCCCGTCGTCATTGGCGACCCGTTCACCGTGTTCCCCGACCGGGACTGGGAGAAGGCCTACCGCGACCTCTTCAAGCCCGATTCCGATTATGTCTTTACGTGCGCGCCCAACGACACGCACAACTGCCTGCTGAAGGCGCACGTGAAGAACGGTGTGGTGGTCCGCATCAGTCCCACCTACGGGTACGGGAATGCGCAGGATCTCCACGGCAACCAGGCTTCCCACCGCTGGGATCCACGCTGCTGCCAGAAGGGCCTCGCGCTCGCCCGCAAGTTCTACGGCGACCGCCGCGTCCGAGGCGCCATGGTGCGTCAGGGCTTCAAGGAGTGGGCGGACGCCGGCTTCCCGCGCGATCCCGCCACCGGCCGCCCGCAGATGGACATGGAGCGCCGCGGCCGGGACGGCTTCGTCAAGGTCTCCTGGGATGAGGCGTTTGACCTCGCCGCGCGCACCTACGTGGACATCGCGAAGACCTACTCCGGCGCGGAGGGCACGGCCCGCCTCACGGCCCAGGGTTACGACCCCGATATGGTGGAGGCGGTCCACGAGGCCGGCACGCAGACGGTGAAGGTCCGTGGCGGCATGCCGCTGCTGGGCATCTACCGCATCTACTCCTTCTACCGCTTCGCAAACATGCTCGCGCTGCTGGACGACTCGATCCGCAAGACCGGCCCGGAGAAGTCACTCGGCGGCCGCGGCTGGGACTCTTACTCCTGGCACACCGACCTGCCCCCGGGACACCCGATGGTGACCGGCCACCAGACCGTTGAGTTCGACCTCTTCTCGCCGGAGTACGCGGACGTTGTGGTCACGTTCGGCATGAACTGGATCTCGACGAAGATGCCGGACGGCCACTGGCTCGCGGAAGCGCGCCAGAAGGGCACGCGCATCATCAACATCTCCACGGACTACCAGTCCACCTCCAACCGCTCGGACGAGGTCATCATGATCCGCCCGGGCACGGACGCGGCGCTCGCGCTGGGCTGCGCGCAGTTCATCATCGCGAACAACCTGCACGACGAGGACCACATCAAGGCGTGGACGGACCTGCCGCTCCTCGTCCGCATGGACACCCACGAACTGCTGAACGCGCGCGACGTGGTGCCGGGCTACCAGCCCGCAGCGCTCGACAACTACGTCGAACTGACCGAACCCGGCCAGGCGCTCCCCGCACCTGCCCTCCAGGCGCACCAGTACCTGCCGGAGGCGCTTCGCGACTCTTGGGGCGACTTCATGGTGTGGGACCAGCGGCAGGGCCGCGCGGTGCGCATCACCCGCGACCAGGTGGGGAACCGCTTCCGCGAGGCCGGCATCGACCCGGCCCTCACCGGCGAGTTCCAGGTCACCCTGGCAGACGGGACGGAGGTCACCGTCCAGCCCGTCTTCTCGCAGGTGAAGCAGTACCTGGAAGACAACTTCGACGTTGCGACCACCTCCGGCGTGACGTGGGCAAAGCCGGAGGCGATCGAAAGCCTCGCGCGACAGGTCGCCGCGGCGCGCGGGAAGGCGCTGCTCGCGCACGGGATGGGGCCGAACCACTACTTCAACGCGGACCTGAAGGACCGCGCGATCTTCCTGCTCGCGGCGCTCACCGACAACGTGGGGCACATCGGCGGAAACGTCGGCTCCTACGCGGGCAACTACCGCGGGTCCGTCTTCAACGGGATCCCGCAGTGGATCAAGGAAGACCCGTACAACATCGAACAAGACGGGACGCAGCCCGCGAAGCTGAAGTCCTACTACAAGATGGAGTCGGCGCACTTCTACAACTACGGCGACCGCCCGCTCCGCGTGGGCAACAAGAACTTCACCGGCGCCGGCCACATGCCGACCCCGACGAAGATCATGCACTTCGGCAACTCGAACTCGCTGCTCGGCAACACCAAGTGGCACCACGACGTGGTCCACAACACGCTCCCGGGGATCGACGCGATCTTCGTCAACGAGTGGTGGTGGACGGCCTCCTGCGAGTACGCGGACATCGTCTTCGGCGTCGACTCGTGGGGTGAGCGCAAGAACTTGGACGCCACCGGGTCCTGCACGAACTCCTTCCTGCACATGGCGCCGCGCAGTCCGCTGAACCGGATCCACGACACCCGCGGCGACGCGGAGGTGATGGCCGGGATCTCCGCCAGTATCGGCAAGATCATCGGCGACGACCGGTGCCGGGACTTCTGGCGCTTCCAGCACGACGGGCAGGAGGAGGTCTACCTCCAGCGCATCTTCACCGCCTCCAGCGCGACCCGCGGGTACGACGTGCTGGAGCTGGAGGAGCGCGCCAAGGCGGGCGTGCCGGCGCTCATGAACTTCCGCACCTACCCCCGCCAGGGTGGCTGGGAACAGCGGTACGAGGACAAGCCCTGGTACAACCGGTCCGGCAGGCTCGAGTTCTACCGCGACGAACCGGAGTTCCGGGAGTACGGCGAGAACCTGCCCGTGTTCCGTGAGCCGGTGGACGCCACCTTCCACGAACCGAACGCCATCCACGGCAAGCCTCACCCGCTCATCCAGCCGAAGGGGCCAGAGGAGTACGGACTGGCGCTCAACGACCTCTCCACGGAGACGCGCCAGGTGCGCAACGTGGTGAAGTCGTGGTCGGAACTGCAGGCCACGGTGCACCCGCTGAACGCCGCGGACGGTGCGTACCGGTTCGTCTTCATCACGCCCAAGTACCGCCACGGCGCGCACAGCACGCCGGTGGACCTGGACTGGATGAGCATGATGTTCGGCCCCTTCGGGGACGCCTACCGGCACGACAAGCGCTCCCCCTGGATCGGCGAGGGCTACCTCGAGATCCACCCGGACGACGCGAAGGCGCTCGGCATCGAGGACGGCGACTACATCTGGTTCGACGCCGACCCGGAGGACCGCCCGTACCGCGGCTGGAAGGAGGGCGAGGAGGACTACGAGGTCTCCCGGGGCATGGCTCGCGCCCGCTACCAGAACGCGATGCAGCCGGGCGTGATCCGCATGTGGTTCAACATGTACGTCGCGACCCGCGGCTCCGTGCGCGGCGCCAAGGAGCGCGAGGACGGCCTGGCGAAGACGCCGGAGACCGGCTACCAGGCGATGTTCCGCCACGGCAGCCACCAGAGCGGCGTGCGCGCCTGGCTGCGCCCGACCCTGCTCACCGACAGCCTGGTGCGCAAGCCCTTCTTCGGCCAGGACATCGGTACCGGCTTCGAGAGCGACGTCCACTGCGCGAACGGCGCGCCGAAGGAGTCGTTCATCAAGATCGAGAAGGCGGAGGACGGGTCCCCGGATGGTGGCCTGTGGACGCCTGCACGCAACGGCTTCCGCGCCGGGTACGAGTCTGACCTGATGCAGCAGTACCTGGGCGGCGGCTTCTACGAGGCCTGACGGCGGCCCCGACCGCACCGGACCACCTTCCGGACTGGAGGTAAGCGATGGCCGATGTATTCAACTGGCAACTCGGACGGGACATGCAGTACCCGTACCCAGCGGAACGCCCGAACCGCCAGATCGCGTGGATCTTTGACACGAACAAGTGCATCGCCTGTCAGACGTGCACCGTCGCCTGTAAGTCCACGTGGACCTCTGGCACGGGCCAGGAGTACATGCTCTGGAACAACGTGGAGACGAAGCCATACGGCTTCTTCCCCACGGGCTGGGACGTGGAACTCCTGAACCTGCTGGGGCCCGCCAAGTGGCAGGGGGGCGTGTCGCAGGGCCCCACGGTCTTCGAGTCTGCCGCGGCCGGCGAGCGGGTGAACGGCTGGCTCCCGAACTCTGAGCGCTGGGCGCACCCGAACGTCGGCGAGGATGAGCCGGCCGGCCCTGTCGAGCAGGGCACCTACCTGCCGTCGCTGCCGCACGACACGTGGTTCTCCTACCTCGCCCGGATCTGCAACCACTGCACCTACCCGGCGTGCCTCGCCGCGTGCCCGCGGCAGGCGATCTACAAGCGCCCGGAGGACGGCATTGTCCTGGTCGACCAGGAGCGCTGCCGTGGCTACCAGGAGTGCGTGGCGGCCTGCCCGTACAAGAAGGTGATGTTCAACAACGAGACCCGGGTCTCGGAGAAGTGCATCGCCTGCTTCCCGAAGATCGAGCAGGGCTTCCAGCCGCAGTGCGTGACCACGTGCATCGGCCGGATCCGCATCGCCTCCTTCATCACGCCGCCGGACCAGGTGAACGCGAAGAGCCCGATCGACTTCCTCGTGAAGGTGCGGAAGGTGGCACTGCCGCTCTACCCGCAGGCCGGCACCGAACCGAACGTCTATTACATCCCGCCGATGCACGCCCCGCGCGAGTACCTGCGCCAGATGTTCGGCCCCGGCGCCGACGAAGCGGTCGAGACCTACCAGAAGATCTCGACGGACGACGAACTGCTGGGCCTGATGATGCTGTTCGGTTCGACCGAGCGGATCATGCACTCCTTCGATGTCCAGGACGGCATCGCCATCGGCTACGACGAGTCCGGCGCGGAGCTCGTGCGGGTGCCCGTGCGCGAACCCACGTTCATCCGTGAGTACTTCGACGAGGTGCACAACACCTACCTGCACAACATCACCTAGGCCCCGGCCGTGCCGCGGCATGCGGCGAAGGAGGCTGAGATGTCCGACGAACAGGGACACATCCCGGAAGTCACGCAGCCGGTGAGCCGTCGAGGGTTCCTCAAGGCGGCGGGCGTGGCTGCGGTGGGTACCGCCGTGGCGACCGGGATCGCGGTGCGCGAACTGACCCGCCCCGCCCCGCCCGACCACCTGGTCGCGCACCGGCGCAGCGGCGAGATTCCGCTCGACCCGAACGACCGGGCCTGGACCGGCCTGGCGAAATGGCCGGTGCCGCTCCTGGTGCAGAACATGGCGACACCGTTCGCGGAGGCGCTGGTGGTGCCGGAGGTGCGCACGCGCGCGCTGCACAACGGCACGCACATCGGCTTCCACCTCGAGTGGGACGACCCCGAGGTGGACGCGGTGGACGCGATGGCGCGGTTCCGTGACGCGGTCGCCGTGCAGTTGCCGGTCGACCCGGCGGGGGCGGCGGGCGTGACGATGGGGTCGGTGGGCCAGCCCGTCCACATCATGCAGTGGCGCGCCGCCTGGCAGGTGGACGTGGACGAGGGGCGGAAGGGAGTGAAGGACGCCTTCCCGAACATGTTCCACGACGCCCCTCCGGAGGCGCTGATGGGCGAGGAGGCCGCCCGCCAGTTCTACCCCGCGATGGTGGCCGGCAACCCGATGGCGCGCCGTGACCGCACCTCGCCGGTGGAGGACCTCGGCGCGGTCGGTTTCGGCAGCCTCACCGCGCACGCGGATCAGACCGCGACGGGCCGTGGCATCTACACCGGCACGGGCTGGCGCGTGGTGATCGTGACGCCACTGGCGCCCGGTGCCGACAAGACCGTGCTGGCCGCGGGGATCACCACGAACGTCGCCTTCGCGATCTGGAACGGCTCCGCCGGCAACCGCGGGAGCCGCAAGCAGTGGGCCAACTGGAGCCCTCTGGAGATCGAGGCCTGAGATGACCACCACGATGATCCCGCCAGAGGTGCTCGCGCGTCCGCGCGTCCAGCACCTCCTCGGCCGCGCCGCGCTGTACCAGGCGCTGGCGCTCGCCTTCGCCTACCCGGAGGAGGAGGCGCTATCCCGCTTCGACGCGCTGGCCGCCGACCTCGATGGGCACCCCGCCGTAGAGCGCCTTGGCGTCGGCGGCGCGCTCCGCGCCGCCCGGGCGGCGCGCGCCGAAGTGGATGCGGACCGCCTGGCGCCCGTGCACTTCGCGCTGTTCGAGGGCAACGTGCTCTGCTCCGCCCACGAGACGGAGTACATCCGCGACCCGTTCGCAAAGGCGGCGCAACTCGCGGACATGGCCGGCTTCTACGCGGCGTTCGGGATGCAGGTGTCCACCCGCCACCAGGCCACGCCGGACAACATCGGCGTCGAACTGGAGTTCATGGCGCACATCTCGCAGCGGGAGGCGTACGCCGCCGTCCAGGAGTGGGACGAGCGCGCGCTGATCGCCCGGCAGGCCGGTCGCACCTTCCTGGAGGCGCACCTCGGCCGGTGGACGCGCGCGTTCACGCTGGACCTGTGCGAGCGTGCCGGCGAGGCGGCCGCGCTGCGTGACGACCCGGCGACCGGCAGGTGGTACCACGCGCTCGGCGAACTGCTTCGGCAGACGGTGGTCGCGGATCTGGAGACCGAGGGCGTCTACCCGTCCCTCCTGCACAGCCGGGTCGTGGATGACGAGACCGCCGAGCCGCCGACCTGCCCGCTTGCGGAGGAGGTCCAGCTCATCGATATCGACTCGATCCTGGTGAACGGGACGGGCGACTAGGGCGGCGGCGCGGGCGCGTATCCCTCCGCGCGCCCGCGCTCATCCCCGCACGTCCTCACTCCCGCGCGATCGCCTCGATGAGGACGGAGGCGTCCGGGAGCGCGTCGATCGACCACGCCAGGTCGATGGCGCGACGCGCACGCTCGCTGCCCAGGCGTGGCGTCATCAGTTCCAGCGCCTTCGCCTCCACGTCCTCGTGCGTCATCGGGTTCGCGGGGAAGCCGCGGACATGCTCCACCCACTCCACCACGGCCTCGCCGGTCCGCCGGGTCACGGTGACGCGCGCGGACTCCACGCGCGGCTCCGCCTCCTGCGCCGGGTCGTGGCGCACCTCCACCCGCGGCATCAGCGCATGCGCGGCGGCGTCCGAGCGGAACCGCTCCATCGACTGCGCGGCATCGAAGTCCAGGCGGCCGTCAAGCAGGATGATCGCGCACAGGTACGGCAGGCTGAGCGCCGGCATCTCCGCGGCGGCAAACGCCTGCGGCGTCCCTGGCATCTCGATGAGCACGTGCGCCACCTCGTCCGGCGCGACCTGCTTCGAGAGGCGCAGCATCGCCTCCACCACCGGCTGCGTCGGGCCACCCACGGGGTACCGCTTGTACGCGACCAGGGGCATCTCGAACCGCCGCCCGAGGCCCTGCGTGAGGTACTCCGGCTGGTAGTCCTCGCCGGTCGCGAACAGCGGTGCGCGGAACCAGCCGCCTTCCTGGTCCAGTACCTGTGGGACGCCGGTGAAGCCGGCCTCCACGAGGAGCGCGGCGTGTACGCCGTTGCGGGCCGGCATGCCGGCGAAGACGAATGACTTCTCGATGTGGTGGACGTCCAGCAGCCACTGGCGCGACCCGGAGGCCTGCTGCGCGCAGTAACTCAGCACGTCCGCCACCCTTGGCGCGTTGAGGCGCATCAGGGCGGACGCCGTCGCGGCGGCGCCGAACACCGGGCCAAAGCCGTGGCTGGAGATGCCCAGCGCCCGGCCGTGCTTCACGCCGGCCGCCTTTGGGATGCGGCAGGTCAGTTCGTAGCCCGCGATCACGGCCCGGAGCACCTCCGCGCCGGGCCGGTGGTCGCGCTCCGCGAAGGCGAGCGCGGTGCTGACGACCGGAGGGCCGGGCTGCACGAATGCGGAGGGGCAGAAGTCGTTGATCTCCGCGCCGTGCCCGGTCATTGCGCTCGCGAAGACGGCGTCCGGCAGCGAGGCGTGCTCGCGGGTGCCGAGGATCGTCGAGCCGCCGGGCGTGCCGCCCGTGAGCCGGAGCGCGAACGCCCGCGCCACCTCCGCCGTCTCCAGGTCACGGCACGCGACGATCGAGGCGAGCGTGTCGAGGATGTGCCGCCGCCCGAGCTCGAGCGTCTCCTCCGGCCAGTCCGCGGTGGTACTCCCTGCGATGAATTCGCTGACGGTTTCCGTCCATCCGGCCATCGCAGCATCCCCTGTCTCAGTCCCGGCGCCAGTGGTGACGGACCCTAACAGAGTCTGGGCCGCCGGGCGTCACTGCGCGACGAGTGTTGCCTGTCGGGTGCGCTCGATCGCCTCGCTCGCCAGCAAGCCGAGCGCCGATGCCTCCGTCGGTGGGTGGACGGAGCCGCTCCTGACATCTCGCCATGCCCGCTCCAGGCGGCCCCCACGCTGGAGCGCAGAACCACCGGCCACGCGCACGGCCAGGTCGACAACCTCCGTGGCCGCCCGGGTCACCTCGAGTTTCGCCGCGGCCTCGAGCGGCGACAGGCCGGCAGCGGTTCGCCTGTCGTCGTCCGCCTCCGCTGCTGCCGCGGTCAGGATCGACTCCGCAACCGTGAGCCGATGCTCGATTTCACCGAGCAGGTGCTGTCCCTCTGCCATCGCAAGGGGTGTCCGGAACGGCGCGGCCCGCTCGAGGGACGTGACCGCTTCATCTCGTGCGGCGCGCGCGATGCCGAGGTATGCCGCCGCCACAGGCAGGGCGAACCAGGGGGACATGGCCGGTCGCTGTGCGCGCACCGAGAACGGATGTCGGGCCAGCAGGTCCGCGTCCCGCACCGGTACGCCTTCGAAGGCCACCTCATGCGAAGCGGTCGCGCGCATACCGATGGCGTCCCAGGTCTCGGTAATCCGGACGCACGGGTCGTCCATGCGCACGATGACGCGCGCGACATCGCCGGATCCGTCACTGACGGAGGCATGGACCAGGGCGTAGGTCAGCGCCGGGGCAAAGGTCGAGTAGGACTTCACCCCGTGCAGCTCCCACCGCCCCTCCCCCACTGGCCGAAGCGCCGTCCGGGGTGCTTCGACGCCCTGCGGAGAGCCGATCTCCGGCTCAGTCGCGAATACGTTCAGCAGCGCGCCGCGTTCCGTGACCTCACGGAACACATCGCGCCGCCGCCACTCCGGCCAGCGGTGCTGCCAGGTTTCGCCACCGACCACCATCAGGTGCATGCCGATGCCGAGCGCGGTGGCCGGGTCGAACTCGGCGAGGCAGGCCTGCGCCATCACGATGTCGACGAGCCGGTGCCCGCCACCCCCGTAGCGATGCTCGATCGGCGCGGCGTGGTACCCGTGCGCGCACAGGTCATCGATCAACGCCCGGTGCACGGTGGCGCTGCGATCGTGATCGACCGCTCCGCTTCGGTGCCGATGCCCGAGCGTCCGGGCAAGCCCGACCAGGCGGTCGCGGCGTGCGTCTCTCGCGCGGAAGTTGCCATTGACGGCGATCAACTCGGCCCACCTCACCCGAATGCTACTGGCCGATAAAACGATACCACGTCTCAGTATCTGCCGGCTGCCCAGATCCTGGAACGGGCCGGTCCGTGCCGATCACGGTGGCGACACACCGCCCGGTGCAGCGGCGTGGAGGGAACACCGTGACCCAGGGATTCGCCGTCCGCCTGCGCCCGATATCGGCGACCGATCTGTTCTCGACCGGGCCCGCGGTCGGCCAGCTCTTCCCGAACGTGTTCGCGCCGCTGGCGCCAGCGGCGTCGACCGCACACACGGAAGAGCGGGAGGGTCACCCCTCCCGCTCTCACATCAGTCGATCCGTGACGCGCGGTTAGCGCGTGCGGCGGTAGGCCAGCGCCCCACCGCCAGCGGCGAGGGCGACCGCGCCCAGGCCCGCCAGCATCCACATCGAGGCGCCGCGCGAGGTGCTGTCCGCGGCAGCGATGCCGGTGTTCGCCGGGGCCGGGACGCCGATGTCCCCCACGGTGATCGGGTTCACCATGATGGCGTACGCGCCCTGCTTCGTGAACTCGAACGCGATCTGCCCGGGGCCCGGGCTGGGGAGCATCGTCATCGTCTCGATGATCCCGGTGGCGGGGTCGACGAGGATGACCGAGATGCGGCTCAGGTCACCGCCGACCTGGGCCAGCGTCTCCGGCAGGAGGTTCAGCCTGGCGACGGCGGGCGTCGGGAGGACCACCGGGCCGGTTGTCTGCAGCACCTCGCGGCTCATCTGGAGGACGGCTGCGTGATCCATCACCAGCGCTGGGCCGCCCGCGCCGATCGCGCGCACGTTCCCCCCGAAGAGGATTTCGAAGACGTACCCGACCTCGAGGCCAGCCACCACGGAGGGGGTCGTTTCAAGGAACTCCGCGACCGCGATTGAAGCGCCGGTCGTCGTCGAGGCCAACTCCCCAGGCGTTGTGGTGACCGTCACAGTGATGGACGTGATCTGGCTGCCGGCGGGCAGTTCGACGGTTGCCAGACCACCGGGCGTCGTGACGATCGTTTGCTCTTCATCGTTCACGACGACAGTGATCGTGACCTGGGCGGGCGGTGGGGGCGGCGGCGTGGTCTGCGCCAGGGCGGTACCCCACGCACCAGGCAGCAGCGCCAGCGCAGCGACGGCCAGCGATGCGCCGATGGCAACGAACCCTCTCAGTGGGATCTGCTTCATGATCACGGCTCCACGTATGCGCTTGTGAACGGTTCAGATGATATCGCGATTCTCGAATTGTGGATGATCGGGAGTCTCCCGAAGATTCGTGCGCGATACACTCCGGCTGGGATCGAGGCGAGGCCTCTCGAGGGGGGACTGACGTGACGCAGGAAGCGCCCATCCCGCCCGCGCGTCGCTACCCGGCGACCGAGGCGTTCCCGACCGGCCCTGCCGTCGGAGCGGCCTTCCCCGCGATCACGCTCCGCGATCAGTACGGAGAGCCCATCCGCCTCCCGGAGGCCTCGGATGGGCGCCCTGCCCTCGTCGTGTTCCACCGCTCCGCGCGCTGGTGCGCCTTCTGCCGCACGCAGTTGCGCCATCTGCAGGAGCACCTCCCTGCGTTCGAGGCCGCCGGCGTGGCGCTCTACGCCGTCTCGTACGACTCCGTCCCCACGCTCGCGGAGTTCTCCGGCCTGGAGGGCATCGGGTACCCGCTGCTCTCCGACGAGGGCTCCGTTCTGATCCGCGCGCTCGGGATCCTCAATGACCTCGTCCTCCCGGAGGAGGACGTGTACGGCATCCCCTACCCGGGCGCGTACGCGCTGGACGGTGCCGGGCG
Organism: Chloroflexota bacterium; assembly: GCA_045863195.1. Lineage (GTDB taxonomy): Bacteria > Chloroflexota > Dehalococcoidia > UBA2979 > UBA2979 > W-Chloroflexi-9. The sequence goes on along the minus strand of BTUI01000001.1, from coordinate 152,225 downwards.
CGTCACGCACAAGTTCTTCTTCCGCCACTACCGCGACCGCATCGCCCCCCTGGCCGTGCTGCGGGAGACGTTCGGGGCGGACGTGGACCTCAGCGCCTGCCCGCGGGTGGAGGCCTCCGCCGGGGGCCTCCGCGTGCGCGCGGTGCTCGGTGACACGTCGCTCGTGCCGCACCAGCACACGCCGTGTTATGTCTCGATCTCACCGACGCGGCCGGCGACCGTGCGCATCACCGCCGACGACGTGGAGGCCGGAACGCCCTACCCCAGCGGCGACGAGATCGCCGTGCCGCTGCTCCTCACCTCGCTCGAGCGTGACCGGGCGACGCTGCACCTCGAAGTCACGCCCGAGGGCGGCGAGGCGGTGACGCTCGACCTCACGGTCCCGGTGCCCGGGCTGAACCGGTCGTCCCCCGCGCGCTGAGCGGGGGTCAGGCGGGCGGGCGGTGGTGCCACACCTCGGCGATGCTGCCCAGCAGTTCGGCGTCGGCGCCGCGCACCGCGCCGAGCCGCGTCACGACGCGCTTAGACGCCTCGTTCTCAGGCCGGATGTAGCTCACGAGGCCCGAGAGGCCGCGTACCTCGTACGCCCAGCGGTGGACGGCGTGCGTGGCCTCCGTGGCGTAGCCGCGTCCCCAGAACGGCCGGGCAAGGGCGTACGCGATCTCCGGGCCATCCCAGTCGTACGGATGGAGGATGCCGGTGCGGCCCACGAACGCGCCGGTCGCCGTCTCCTCGATCACCCACTGGCCAGTACCGCGCAGCGCCCACTGCCCGAGCATGCGGGCGATCGCATCCCAGGACTCGGCGCGCGTCCTCGTCACGCCGGTGCCGAGGTACCGCATGACCTCCGGGTCTGCCTGCATGGAGGCGTACGCGTCCAGGTCGTCCGCGCGGAACGGCCGCAGCGTCAGCCGCTCCGTATGGAGCACAGGGATCTCGAAGGTCGTCATCGGGGCCTCCCGGTCGCGCCCCGATGATACGGGCGGTGGGCGGGACGTCAGGCGAGGAGCAGCGTGAGCGTGAGCCCGGCGGCGATCGCCGGGCCATACGGCATCGTGACGCCTCGACGCCGGTGCACGGCGAGGGCGCCGAGGGCGAGGAGGCCGCCAGCGAGGCTCATCCAGAACAGGAACGGCACCACGCCGCCGAGGCCCGTGGCGGCGCCCGCGTACGCCATCAACTTCACGTCACCGCCGCCGAACGCACCTCGGGCGACCGAGGCGATCATCACCCCGATGGTGAAGGCGAGCGCGCCGCCGGCCACCGCCGCGAGGAGATCGCCCGAGGCCGCCGCGACCGCGATGGCGACGAGCATGGCGGTGGCCGTCAGCCAGTTGGGGATGCGGCGGGTACGCAGGTCGATCGCCGCGCCCACCCACCCCGGCGCCAGCAGTAGCGCGGTCACCACGCCGCCGTCCGCGCGTGCATCTCCGGCTCCCCGAGGACGACGAGGTCGCCCACCCGCACCCCGGCCACGGCCAGCGTGCCGGGCGGGAGTTCGAGGACCCGATGGGAGCGCCGCACGTACGGGAAGAAGCGCCACGGCGGCACCTCGTGCTCCACGCGCACGGCACGGCCGTGGCGGTCGAGGAAGACGAGGTCGATCGGGAAGCGCATGCCGGCGGTGTGGACGCCCTGGCAGGGCGCGAGCAGCAGCCCGGTCCCGAGCGCCAGCCCGCTCCGGCCGAGGAGGCCGCGGATGCGGCCCAGCATCCCGCGCGGCACCTCGATGCGGTCGGCGATCGGCTCGCCCGTGCGCGCGAGGAGGGCGACCAGCGCTCCGGGGCCGCTCGGGTGCGGTGCTGCTGCCACTATCGGTCTCCCATCGCGCGCATCAGGTTCAGGACGGCCGGGCCGATGACGACGACGAACAACGACGGGAAGATGAAGAACACCAGCGGGAACAGCATCTTCAGCGGTGCCTTCATCGCCGCCTCCTCCGCCCGCTGCCGCCTCAGTGTGCGCACGTGCGTCGCCTGGGAGCGCAACACGCCGCCGATCGACATCCCCGTCCGCTCTGCCTGCAGGATCGCCGTGACCAGCGAGGAGACGCCGGGCGCCCTCGCGCGCAGCGCCATCGCCTGCAGCGCGTCGCGACGCGCCATGCCGAGGCTCATGTCGGCGAGGACGCGCCGCAGTTCGTCCGCGAGCGGGCCGGTGCCCTGCTCCGTGATCCGCGCGACTGCGGCATCGAACCCCAGGCCCGCCTCGACCGAGACGACGATGAGGTCGAGCGTGTCCGGCAGCGCGCGCTGGATCTCGGTCTGGCGGCGCTCGACCCGGCCCTTCAACCACACCACCGGCGCGGCGAAGCCGATGCCGATCGCGGCCATCGCCATCAGCGTCCCGAGGCCGGACGGCACCCGCGGCGAGGTGAGGACGGAGGCCGCGACGAAGCCGCCCAGCCCGGCGGTGCTGAAGAGCGTGAGCAGCACGAACGACCCGGCGCGGAACTCCATCCCAGCGGCCGCGATCTCTCGCTCGATCCACGCGCCGAGGTGCTCCGGGAGGATCGCGGACGCCGCGCGTCCGATGCCCTGCGCCAGCGGCCGCACCACCCGCGCCTGCACGTCCGGCGCGGACTCTCCGGCCGGCGAGGCACCCTCGGCGATGGCGTCCAGCCGGGCGCGCGTCGTGGAGGGTGCGCGGACGAGCACGGCCCGCGTTCCCGCGAACAGCGCGAGCGCGAAGAGGAGCGCGGCAAGCAGTTCCATCGCGCGTGCCGCCTAGTACTCGATCGCCGCGACGCGCTGCACGGCCATGAACCCGATGACCTGCAGCCCGGCGCCGGTGGCGACGAGGATGCGGCCGACGGGGTCATCGATGAACACGCGCATCTGGTCTGGCTGCATCAGCGTGAGCGCGACCGCGAGGCCGATCGGCAGCATGCCGATGATCCACGCCGACATGCGCGCCTGCGCCGTGAGCGTCTTGATCTCGCCTCGGATGCGGATCCGCTCGCGGATCATGTGGGAAATGTTGCCGAGGATCTCGGACAGGTCGCCGCCGACGCGGCGCTGGATGACCACCGCGTTGATCGCGAGCGCCAGGTCGGCGTCTCCGGTGCGCTCCACCAGCCGCTGCAGCGCCTCGTCCGTGGCCGCGCCGAGGTTGACCTCGCGGATCGTCTGGAGGAGTTCGGCGCTGATCGGCTCCGGCTGCTCACGCGCGGCAAGTTCCAGGCTCTGGATGAAGCCGAAGCCGGACCGGAGCGAGGAGGCGACCACCTCCAGCGTCTCCACGACCTGCCCGTTCAGCGCCGCCGTCCGACGCGCCGCCCGCTGCTGGATCACGAGCGCCGGGAGCATCGCGCCGAGGATCGCGACCAGCGTCGCCGCGGCCGCGCTGCCGCCGGTCGCCACTGCAACGGCCGCGCCGGGAACCGCGGCGGTGGCGAGGCTGACGCCGAAGAGGTCCGCTGGCTCCCACGCCAGTCCGGCGCGGCGCAGCCAGCGACGCATCCCGTCCGGCGTGCCGCGCACCTCGCGGCGTCGAGCGCGGGAGCGCGCCTGCCTCGACGTCACCGGCGCGCCGGCCGTGCCGAGCGTCGCGAGGCGCGACCGCGACTGCCGGTGGTCGGCGTCGAGGGCCAGCGTCACGCCTCGCACGAGCGCGAAGAGCGCACCGGCGGTGGCGAGCGCGGCGATCAGCGCCCAGGCGGTCACCAGTTGCCCCCACGCACGCGCTCGGTGCGGAGCGCTTCCGCGGGGAAGGGCACGCCCGTGCGCTCGAACCGGTCGATGAAGCGCGGCTGGAGGCCGGTGGGCACCAGCGCGCCCGTGATGCGCCCGTCCTCGTCCTGTCCGGTCGACTCGAAGAGGAACAGGTCCTGGAGGGTGATCATGTGCCCCTCCATGCCGGCGACCTCGGTGATGTGCGTGACCCGACGGCTGCCGTCCGGCAACCGCGTCACCTGCACGATCAGCTGGATCGCGGAGGCGATCTGCTCCCGGATCGCGTGGTCAGGCAGGTCCAGCCCGGCCATCAACACCATGTTCTCCACGCGGCTCACGGCATCGCGCGGGGTGTTGGCGTGGACGGTGCTGATCGACCCGTCGTGGCCGGTGTTCATCGCCTGCAGCATGTCGAACGCCTCGCCGCCGCGGACCTCGCCGACGATCACGCGGTCGGGCCGCATGCGGAGCGCGTTGCGGAGCAGGTCGCGCTGCGAGATCTGTCGGTTGCCCTCCAGCCCCGGCGGCCGCGCCTCCAGCGAGACGACGTGCGGCTGCTGCAACTGGAGTTCGAGGGGGTCCTCGATCGTCACGATCCGCTCGTCCTCGTCGATGAAGGAGGAGAGCACGTTCAGGAGCGTGGTCTTGCCGGTGCCGGTGCCGCCAGAGACCAGCACGTTGAGTTCCGCCCGCACGCAGGCGTGCAGGAACGCCTCCGCCGCCTCTGACAGCGTCCCGAGCCGCACGAGGTCGGCCGCGCGCAGCCGCTGGCGGGCGAACTTGCGGAGCGTGATCTTCGCGCCGGAGGGCGACGCCGGCGGGACGACGATGTTCACGCGCGAGCCGTCCGGGAGGCGCGCGTCCGCCATCGGCGACGCCTCGTCCACGCGCCGGCCGAGCGGCGCGACGATGCGCTCCACCACGCGCATCAGGTGCGCCTCGTCGCGGAAGCGGTGGGCGGCGGGTTGCAGCCGTCCGGAACGCTCCACCCAGACCTGGTCCGGCGCATTCACCATGATCTCGCTCACGCTGTCGTCGCGAAGCAGCGGCTCCAGCGGCCCGAGGCCCAGGACATCGTCCACCACCTCGTCGATCAGCAACTGGCGGAGTTCACCGGCGCCCTGCAGCGGATACCCGGCGACGATGTCGGCGGTCGCCTGGCGCACCTCCACACGGGCCGCCTCCGCCGTCATCTTCGCGAGGCGGTCCTGGTCCAGTTCGTCGATCAGGCGTCGGTGCACCTGTTCCTTCAGGTGCGCGAGCGCGGGCGGCAGCACCGGTGCCGGTGGCGGCGGTGCCGGCGCAGGGGTCGAGGCGTCGCGCGGCTCGCCCTCGGGGTGGCCTTCCGCCTCGACCGCGACCGGCGCGCCGCGTCCCGTGAACCGTTCGCGCAGCATCGGCTACCGCCCTCGCCGGAACAGGCCGCCGAAGAGCGATGTCTCGGCCGCTTCCTCCACGGGCAGCCCGCTGAGCGCGGCCGCGAGCGCCTCGACACGCTGGGCCATGCGCGCCTTCGGTGCGGCGAGGACGAGCGGCTCGCCGCGCTGCGTGGAGAGCGGCACTTCGCGATCGTGCGGGATGGTCCAGAACACCGGGGTCTGGACGGTGCGAGAGATGTCGTCGTCCGTGACGGAGTTCGCGTTCGTCGCGTGGTTCACCACCAGTTTCAGGCGGTCGTCCCCGAACCCCTCCTCGCGCAGCGCGTCCATCGCGATCCGCGCATCCTTCACGCTCGCCATGTCCGCGCTCGTCACGAGGAGCGCGGTCGTCGACTCGTCCAGCGCGGCGGCGACGGACGGCCCGAAGGCGCCCGGGGTGTCCACGATCACGAAGTCGAAGGTGCTGGCGAGCACGCGGATCAGGCTGGCGATCGCGTCCGCGTCCGGCGGCGCGTGGACGCCTCCCGCGTGGCGCGCCGGGAGCACCCACACCCCGGACGGGTGCTGCACGAGGAACGACTTCACATCCGGCCGCTGGCCGAGTTCTACCTGCGCGAGCAGGTCCGCCATCGTGCGCTCTGGCTGCATCCCCATGGTGAGTGCCACGTCGCCGAAGTAGGCGTCCGTGTCCACGACCACCGTGCGCGCGCGCGTCCGGCGCGCGAGTGTGATGCCGAGGTTCGTCGCGAGCGTGGTCTTGCCGACGCCGCCCTTCGGGCCGAACACGGTGATGACGAAGCCGGCGGTCGGGGCGGCCTCGCCCTCGGCCGGGGGGTGGTCGATCAGGTCCAGCGCCGAGGCGTGCTTCGTGCGGGCGGCGCGGAGCGTGTGGTCGATCCGCGCCGGCGTGGTGGGGCTGACGATGTAGGCGCGCGCGCCCGCCAGCATCGCCTTATGGGCGGTCTCGGCGTCCGCGCGCTTCGAGATCACCACGGCCGTCGAACGCGGCGAGGCGGCCTGCACCACCTCCAGCGTCCGGAGCGCGAGCGCCAGCGGCTCCTCCACGTGCACGAGCACGAGCTCCGGCCGCAATTCGCTCGCGAGGCGTGACGCCTCGATCCCGTACGCGGCCTCGCCCACGACGGCGTATTCGAGCGCGCCGAGCGTCTGCTTGATCTGCGCCCGATGGTCAACGTCCGCGTCGACGATCAGGACCTGCTGATTCCGCCCCATCGCAGTCCTCCCACCTGTCTGCGGCGCTACTCCGCCGCGCGCGGCCGGAGTGCCAGCCGCAACTTGCCCAGTTCGTCCACCTGCACCAGCCGCCTGGCCTCCTGCTCCGTCACCGCGAGCGTCACCGTGGTGTCCAGCGATCGAGGGTTGTCCGCCGCCGTCGCACGCTGCGAGGTCGCCTCGTCGCCCACCGCCACGCGGGAGACCGCGAGGACGGGGATGTCCCGCAGCACCACCTCGGCGATGTCGGTCGCCTCCTTCGTCACCACGCCGTACACGTCCACCCGGTCGCCGGGCGCGATGAAGCCGCCGGTGCGGATGACGTCGTTCACCGCGACCGACACGGCGATACGTCCCGGCGGGATGAGTGCAGCGAGGCTGCTCCCCGGCGGCTCCGCCCCGACCTTTGCGGTCAGCAGCGGCTCGCCCGGGAGCATGGGCAGCAGCGCGTACCGCCCCTCCACCTGGTCGAGGCGGGTCGCGGTGCCCTCGAGCAGCGGGTAGGCGGCGTCGACGCTCGTCTCGCGCACGTCGCCGGCGGCGAGGCGCGTCCCGACCGCGAGTTCGCGGTCGACGACGAGGATGGTGACGCGGTCGCCGCTCGCCTCGGCGGCGCCACCGGAGAGCGCGACGTAGGCCGCGCCGCCGCCGAGCAGCGCGAGCACGAGTGCCAGGAGCATGGAGCCGTTGAAGATCCGCCGCATGAGCCGCCCCCTTCTGTCGCCGTTACTCGACGAGCCGCACCATCCGCGTGCCCAGGCCGGGCTGGAACGCGACCCACTCACCACCGGGCACGACCGTGTCGATGAAGCGCCCGGTCACGGACCCGTTCGGGCCGCATGCCTCCACGAAGAAGACGGTGAAGCCGGTCACCAGCGCCTCGTGCGCGCTGGGGAAGACGACCGTCGGGATCAGGACGAGGCGCGTATTCGCCCAGTCCAGGACGCGATAGCCGCCGCCGTCCAGGACCTCGATCACCTCGTTGAAGGTGGCGTCGTTGCCGGAGATGCGCCCGCTGTTGCCGGAGCAGCCGGTGCCCTGCTGCGTGGGGCCCTGCATGTTGCCGGTGGAGACATCCTTCACCTGGCCGATGCGCACCACCGTGTTCGAGCCCCAGCGGATGCGGTCGCGGTACTCGGAGGCGCTGTTCGTGCCGGTGTCGTCGATGTCCAGCGCGTGGAAGTTGCCCTGCGCGGCGCCGGAGCAGTTGCCGCCCCCGCCCCCCGACCCGAGTTTCAGGCAGTACTCCTGCCCGAAGACGAAGCCGCCCGCCGGTTCCTCCACGCCCCAGGGCATGACCGAGCCGATCCCGCCCACGCTGCCGATCTGCGCGGACCCGAGGCTGCTCACCGCGCCGAGGGGTACGCCCAGGCCGCCGGCGAAGAAGAACCCCACCTCGCCCTCGGTGTGGACGGTCACGCGGTCGTTCAGCACGGACTCGGACGTGAACTCCACGTCCGCCGCGGTGATCGCGTAGCCATTGAGGGCGGCGTACTGGATCGCGGCGGCCTCCGCCAGCGCCAGCACCTGTGGGTCGGTGCTGGGGAGGTAGGCCGCGGCCGCCAGGGCGGCAGCGTCCGCCGCGTTCTGCAGCGCCCGCCGCTCCACGAACAGCCGGGTGCCATCGATCACGAGCGCCTGCATGCCCATGACCGCGGGCAGCACCAGCGCGAACAGCACCGTGCTGATGCCTCGGTCGGAGCGGACCAGTGTCCACAGGTGTCGGATCGCGGCGAGCATTACTCGAGCCTCATCGTGGTCTCACCGGTCACGGTGAGGACCCCGCCGGGGACGAAGGCGCCGATGAGCGGGGTCACGGGGGCCACGTCGAACTCCACAGAGACGGTGAACGGGCTGCCGGCCGCGTATGGACCGCCATCCATGACCCAGCGCGCCTCCGCGACTTCCAGGCCGGCGAGTGAGTTCTCGATGCTCGCCTGCACGCTCGCGGCGCAGCCGGCATCCAGCGTGCAGCGGGCGGCGCCCACCCGGGCGCCCTCGCGCGAGGCCTGCGTGACGATGGCCCAGGCGTTCACCATGCGGCCGATCTCCAGCGCGCCGAACACCAGCGTCATCAGCACCAGCAGGACGAGGGCGAGTTCGACGACCGCCTGGCCGCCGTCGTCCGTGAGCCGGGGGGAGTGACGTGGGACGCGCATGCTGCACCTGCGTCCGACTGGCTGACGGGTGACTGAGGGTGAACTGAGCCCCGGGACCGCCGGCCGGATTGGGCGGCAAGCCGGCGGTCCCGAGGGCTCCCCTTACGGGCTTTCCGTGGGGCGCTGTCTCCGCGCTACAGCGCGTCGACCACGTCCTGGAACGTCTGGGCGATCGCCGGGCCCAGGACGAGGATGACGGCCATGACCACGACGGCGATGCCGGCCAGGAGCAGGCCGTATTCCGCCATCGTCTGGCCTTCTTCGTCGCGGCCGGTGCCGACCAGCGCGGTGAGGATGCTCATGAGAACCGCTGCAGCCATGACTGCCTCCTGTGGTGAAGGTGGCGCTGCCACCCGCCGCTTCGGCGGGCGTCTGTCGCCCGCGCCTACTGCAAAGACAGCGGCCGGGGCCCGTTCCTTACAGGCCTGAGGGAAGAATTTCTTGACGAGGGTGAAGATTGGGTAGAATCTCTCCGCGTAGGTCAGACCCGGAGGGTTCGCGAGCGCGGTCTCGTCAGAACTCGGTCAGAGGTGGCGGCCTACCGTTCTCTCACCGGGAAGCCCGCAGGGGTGACCCCGGGACGCGCCTTGGGCGGCGGCGTCTGTGTAACAGCACGCGCGGGCGTGGCCGGCTCCCCCGGCTTCGCTCATAGCCCGGTACGGTGCCTGATGGTTCTGGCGCATCGCTCCCCCGCCGAACTGGATGCCTTCCTGGTCCGCCGCGCGCAGGCCGGCGACCGTGACGCCTTCGCGACCCTGATGGAGGAGTACGGCGAGGTGGTCAGCCGCCTGGTCCGCCACTTCGTCCAGGATGGCGACGACGCGCGCGACGTGGAACAGGACACCTGGATCCGCGCCGCGACCCACCTCGACTCCCTGCGAGACGAGAGCCGCTTCCGCCCGTGGGTGAAGAGCATCGCCCGTAGCACCAGCCTCAACTTCCTCTCCTCCCGCAAGCGCCGCCGCGAGCGCGTCTCCACGTTCGACGAGTGCGGCACCGAGGACTTCGAGGATCAGGACGCGCCCACGCCGGAGCGCGCGCTCATGTCGCAGGAGAGCCAGCGCAAGGTCTGGCTCGTCCTCGGTGCGCTGTCCGAGCGCGACCGCACCGCCCTGTATCTGCGCGAGTACCAGGACCAGCCGTACGAGGCGATCGGCGAGCGGCTCGGCATCTCACGGAACGCCGCCGAGGTCTGCGTGTTCCGTGCGCGCGAGCGCTTCCGGAAACTGTTCGCGCAGGTCGAGTCCTTCGTCCCGACGTGCGGCGTGGACGGCCTGCGGCTGAGCATGCTGCTGGACGGCGAGGCGAGCAGCGGCCGCGCCGACCTGGAACGCCACGTCGCCGGGTGTGATTGCTGCCGCGAGCGGTTGCAGACGATGGCCGCCGGGCGTGCGCTGTACCGCAACCTGGGGGTCATGGGCTTCCCGCTCCTCCCGAGCGCGGGTCTCCTCGGCTGGCTCGGCGCGGTCGCCGCGAAGATCGCCGCGCTGTTCGGCGGCGGGTCCGAGGCTGCTGCTGCCGGTGGTGGCGCCGCGACGGCTGCCGGCGCCGGCACTGGCGCGGCTGCGACCGGCACGGCGGTCACCGCGACCGCGGCCTCCGCATCTGGTGCAGCCGCGGTGGCGGGGACCGGCTTCGCCGTGGGCAGTGTTGGCTTCGTCGCGACGGCGACGGCGGCTGTCGCGGTCACGGTCGGCGCCGTCGTGGCCCCAGTGGCCCACGCGCAGACGCGCGCCGCCAGCCCCGTGCCGGTGGCCGCGGCGGTCGTGGCGCCGCAGGTGGTGGACGGATCCGCGCCGGCCTCGCCGCAACTCGTATCGGGAGCGACCGCCCCCACAGTCGTGCTCACCGGCAAGCCCGCGACGCCTGAGGTGGCCGCGGGCGACCCTGCGCCGGCGCCCCCATCGCTGGCTCCGGTCGAAGCAGCGCCCACCGACCCGGTGGTGCCGGCCGTGCTCGTGGCGGCGATTCCCGCCTCGACGCCGGCGCCCGTCACGTCCTCGACGGCGGCTGCAGGCCCGACGCCCGTCCCCGCCGAGGCGGCGGCGGTCGTCGCCGTGAGCCAGGAGCCTGCGTCGCCATCGAGCGCGCCCGCGGTGGCCTCGGGCGATCCGCAGCCGTCCGGCTCCGGCAGTGCCGCGACGACGCAGGAATCGAGCGCTCCGAAGGGCGACCACCGGGGCGGGAAGCCCGACCACGCCGGTAAGGCGAAGTCCGACGAGAAGGGCGGTAAGCCCGAGGCCAGCGCGAAGCCCGACGAGAAGGGCGCCAAGTCCGAGGCGGCCGCGAAGTCCGACGACAAGGGCGGTAAGCCCGAGGCGGCCGGGAAGTCGGACGAGAAGGGCGGCAAGCCCGAGGCGGCTGCGAAATCCGACGAGAAGGGCGGTAAGCCCGAGGTCGGCCCGAAGTCGGACGACAAGGGCGGCAAGCCCGAGGCCGGTCCGAAGTCTGAGGACAAGGGCGGCAAGGGCAAGGGGAAGAACGCATAACGCCCAGAGCGTCCGAGCAACGGCCCCGCTGACTTATACTCGCCGAACCACCTTCGGAGACGCTCCCCGGTTCAGAGAGTCGGCAGGCCATGCAGTCAGCGCCCCCCACCGTCAACGCGCCCGCGGACGTGCCGTCCCACTCCATCGGGACCTACGAGCAGAACTGGCGCCGGGTCACGAATGACACGGGCCGCCTCGTGCTGTTCGCCGGCGACCAGAAGGTCGAACACCTTAACGACGACTTCTACGGCAGCACCAAGCAGGGCCCGATCGCGGCTGACGACGCCGACCCGGAGCACCTGTTCCGTATCGCGGAGCGCAGCATCATCGGCTGCTTTGCGACGCAGCTCGGCCTGGTCGCCCGCTACGGGCGTGACTACTCCAGCGTCCCGTACCTCGTGAAGTTGAACAGCAAGACGCATCTGATCCCGGTCAGCCAGGATGACCCGCGCAGCCGCCCGTGGAACACCGTGGCGCAGGCGGCGTCGCTCCGCGAGGCCGGCCTCAACATCGTCGGCATCGGCCTCACCGTGTACCCCGGCAGCCGGTACGAGGGCGAGCAGTTCGCCTTCGCCGCGCAGGCCTGCTACGAGGCGCACCGCGAGGGCATGATCGCCGTGATCTGGTCGTACCCGCGTGGCACGGCCGTCCCGAACGAACGTGACCCGCACCTGATCGCCGGCTGCGCCGGCGTCGCCGCCACGCTGGGCGCGGACTTCGTGAAGGTGAACTACCCGAAGACCTCGGACGGCAGCAGCGTCGCCGAGGCGTTCCGCGAGGCCGTCCAGGCGGCCGGCCGCACGCGCCTGATCACCGCCGGCGGCGAGGGCACGGATGTGACCGCGTTCCTGCAGACGCTGCATGACCAGGTGAACATCAGCGGCGCGGCCGGGAGCGCCACCGGACGCAACATCCACCAGAAGCCGCTGGAGGAAGCGATCCGCATGACCAACGCGATCGCCGCCGTCACGTATGGCGGCTGGTCGGTGGAGGACGCCGTGGCCGTCGCCAGCGGCCAGCGCACCTTCAGCATCTAGCCGCCGGCTTCTCGCCGGCCGACCGCCGCCCGAGTCCGACGCGCGCCGCCCGGCGCAGGAGAGCCGATCCACATGCCGTCCTCCCACCTCCAGACGCTCGACGCGTTCCTCGACGGGCGCGTCCCCGCGGGCGTCGCGGCGATCGTCCGGGCCTTCGCGGGCGCCAGCGCCGAACTGCGCGACGCGCTCGCGACGGCGCCGCTGCGCGACCTGCTGGGCGCGACGGGCGAGACGAACGTGCAGGAAGAGGCGACGGCGAAACTGGACCAGTACGCCAACGACCTCTTCCACCGGTCGCTCGCCATCCCCGGTGTCGTGCAACTGATCTCGGAGGAGGACGCGCTGCCGGTCGTACTCGGCAGTGGCGACTACACGGTCTGCTTCGACCCGCTCGATGGCTCCTCGAACATCGGTGTGGCGCCCGTCGGCTCAGTGATCGGCATCTACACGGGCTTCCCGGCCGGGCCGTTCGACGGAGCCACGGCCGTGACCGGCCGCCAGATGGGTGTCGCCGGCTTCGTCGTGTACGGGTTGCCCACGGTCATGGTGCTGGCGACCGGGAGCCAGGTGGATGGCTTCGCCTTCGACCCGGAGGACCGCACCTGGCGGCTCGCCTTCCCCGGCATCCGCGCGCAGCGCGCGAAGTACTCGAGCATCAACTGGATGTACCGCGACCGCTGGTCGCCCTCGGTCGTGCGCGCGGTGGATGCCGCCTCGCAGGGCCTGCGGGGCCGCTACAGCGGTTCGATGGTGGAAGACGTGCTGCGCGTCCTGATGTCGGGCGGCGTCTTCCTCTACCCGGAGGACTCCGCCTCCCCCGGTGGCAAACTGCGGATGCTCTACGAGATCTGCCCGATCGGCCTGATCATGGAGTCGGCGGGCGGCGCGGCCATCGATGGCTCCCGCCCGGTTCTCGATGTCCCGGTTACCGATCCGCACCAGCGCGGCCCGCTCGTCGCCGGCGCCGCCGACGCGGTCGAGCGGTACCGGCTCGCCTACTCCACCCCGGACTGACCTCCACCCACCAGTAAGATTATGTCGCGCCGACTGAGTCGCGGATGGCTCCCGCGCGCCCGTGACGCCGTCACCAGCAGGCATCACAGGTGGTATGAATGTCGCCGCCCGATCCTCGGGCAGATGGAGGCGACGAATGGCCGGTGAGCAGCAGTACGAAACGATCATCGTGGAGAAGGAGCGCGGCCGGGCGCGGATCACCCTCAACCGGCCGGAGAAGCTGAACGCGCTCTCTCGCCAGTTGCAGCGCGAACTGCGCGCCGCCCTGCTGGACGCCGACCGCGACAACCGCGTCCACGCCATCATCCTGCGCGGCGCGGGCCGGTCCTTCTGCGCCGGCTACGACCTGACGCCGGAGCGCCGGCTCGCGGGCGAGACCGGCGAGGCGGACCAGTACGCACAGGTCTACCGCCACTCCCAGTCGTTCGATGACGACGTGTGGCGGATGGAGGACGCCCAGCACGACCGGATGACGATCTTCGACATGCACAAGCCGGTGATCGGGCAGGTGCACGGCTTCTGCGTGGCCGGCGGGACGGACCTCGTGTTCCTCTGCGACATCGTGATCGCGGCGGAGGAGGCGCGTATCGGCTTCCCGCCGGTGCGCGCGATGGGCGGGCCGCCGCAGCACATGTGGACCTACCACGTGGGCCCGCAATGGGCGAAGTACATGCTTCTCACCGGTGAGTTCGTGACCGGCAAGGAGGCGGAGCGCATCGGCCTCGTGTGGAAGGCGGTGCCCGGCGACGACCTCGAGGAGACCGTCGAGGAACTCGTGGACCGCATGGCGATGATCCACCCGGACCTGCTCGCCGCGAACAAGCGCTCCGTGAACCTGGCGCTGGAACTGATGGGCGGCCGCACGATGCAGCGGCTCGCCGCCGAACTGGACGCGCGCATGCACACCTCGCCGGCGATGGAGGACTGGCGGACGCGCAACCGCGAGCAGGGGCTGAAGGAGGCGCTCGCCTGGCGTGACGGCCGCTTCGCGAATCCGGAGCAGCGCCGCGAGTGGCAGGCGGAGCACTGGCCCGAGGGCCCGCGCGAGCGCGCGTAGCGATGGCGCGACGCGACCGGCTGAGCGACGGCGCGATCCTCAAGGCGCTGAGCCGCCTCGACGGCTGGACGCGCGAGGGCGACGCAATCACGCGGGCGTTCGAGTTCGGCGACTTCTCGGAGGCGTTCGGGTTCCTTGCGCGCGTCGCGCTGCTGCAGGAGCAGGCGGATCATCACGCGGAGGTGCACGCGGTGTACAACCGCGTGCGCCTCACGCTCTCCACGCACGATGCCGGCGGCGTCACCCAGGTCGACATCGACCTCGCCGCGAAGATCGACGCGCTGCTGCCGTAGGCCGCGCTACGATCGACGCATGAGCGACGACGCGCCCCTGGAACTCACCTACTCCGCCACCAAGACCGGCAACCGGGACATCCTGCCGGCCGGCATGATCTCCGTGGAGGAGGCGCGCGCGCGCATCCTCGAGCGGTTCGAGGTGCTGCCGGCGGCGGAGGTGCCGCTGCTGGATGCGGTCGGGCTGGTGCTGGCCGAGGATGTGCGCGCGGGCTTCGACATCCCGCCGCTCGCGAACACCGGCATGGACGGCTACGCCGTGCGCTCGGCGGATACCTCGGGCGCGACGTACGACACGCCGCTGACGCTCCGCGTGACCGGCTACATCGCCGCCGGCACGGTCTTCGACCGCGAGGTTGGGTCGGGCGAGGCGGTGCGGATCATGACCGGCGCGCCGATCCCGCCCGGCGCGGACACCGTCGTGCCGTTCGAGGAGACCGACGAGTACGACTGGGCGACGCGCGAGTCCGCGCGTGACCCCGGTGCCTGGCAGGACGCGCCGCGTGAGAGCGTGCGCATCGATGTGGAGGCGAAGCCGGGCGCGAACATCCGACCGGCCGGCGAGGACGTGCGCAGCGGCGACCTGGTGCTCGCCCGCGGGACGGTGATCGGCCCCGCGCAGGTCGGCGTGCTCGCCTCGCTCGGTCTCGCGACGGTGCGGTGCCACCGGCGGCCGGTCGTCGCCATCCTCTCCACGGGCGACGAACTGCTCCGGCCGGGCGAGCCGCTGGCGCCGGGCAAGATCTACGACGCGAACGCGTTCTCGCTGGCCGCACAGGTGCGCGCGTTCGGCGGCGAGCCGCTGATCCTCGATGTCGCGCGCGACACGGTGGACGCGCTCACCGGTCGCATCCACGAGGCGCTCGGGCGCGCGGACATGCTCGTGACGAGCGCGGGCGTGTCGCGCGGCGACTTCGACGTGGTCAAGACGGTGCTGGCGCAGGAGGGCGAGGTCGGCTTCTGGACGGTGCGGATGAAGCCGGGCAAGCCGCTCGCCTTCGGCACGTTCCGATCGCCGGACGGCCGCACCGTGCCGCACGTCGGCCTGCCGGGCAACCCCGTGTCGGCGATGGTCACGTTCGAACTCTTCGGGCGCGCCGCCCTGTTCAAGATGCTCGGCCGCCTGCAGGCGGACGCCGACGCGTGGCGACGCCCCACGGTGCGGGCGATCGCCCTCGACCGCATCAGCAACTCGGACGGCCGGCGCTTCTACGCGCGTGGCGTTGCCTCCCAGCGGCCCGAGGACGGGCGATGGGTCGTGCGTCTGACCGGCCCGCAGGGCTCCGGCGTGCTGACGAGCATGTCGCTGGCGAACGCCTACGCCGTCTGCCCGGAGGACGTCACCGCGATCGCTCCGGGCGAAGAGTGCGAGGTCATCCTCGTGGACCGCGACTTGCCCGTCCCGCCGCCGGCATGACGCCTCCCGTCCTCCGCGTGGTCGGGCCACCCGGCTCCGGGAAGTCGCTCCTCATCACCTCGCTCGTGGAGGCGCTCCGAACGCGCGGCCATCGGATTGCCACGCTCGTGCCGCGTAGTGAGACGACGACGGTGATCGTCCTGTCGCACGGCGGCCGCGTCACCCTGGAGCGCCCGATGACGTTCGAGGCGCTGCTCGGCGTGGTGGCGAGCGTCGACCCGTCGGTGCAGCTCGTGCTCGCCGAGGGGTATGACGCGCCGGGCGTGCCCGCGGTGGAACTCCGGCCGCGCGGCGGTTCGGCGCTCGTCCCGGACGCCGATCGGTTTGCGCTCGTAGAGAGCGAGGCGTTCGCGGCGCTCTTCGCGCGCTCCGGACCGGGCGAGACCGCTGGCCTCGCGGAGCGGATCGAGGCGGAACTGCTGGGCGTGCGGACGTCGGCCTCATCTGGCCGGGACGACGAGCAGACGGGACGCCTCGGGCGGTGGGTGTCGCGCTTCCGCCGGCCGTAGGCCGCGGTCATTCGCGCTAGATGACGGACTCGAAGCCCTGGAACGTGCCGGTGGGGTCTTCCCAGCGGTAGGTGACGTCGCGCACCATCGCCATCGTGGGGCCTTCGCGCAGCCGCTCGACGAAGCGGCGCAGCGTGGTCTCCTCGCCCTCGGCGACGACCTCGACGCGGCCGTCCGCGAGGTTCTTCGCGTAGCCGACGATGTTCATGCGCATCGCCTCGTCCGTGCAGAAGGCGCGATAGCCGACGCCCTGCACGCGACCCCGCGCGTAGGCGACGATCTGGCGCTGGCGGCCGGGAGGCATCGCTAGCCCCGCACGAGCGAGGCGAGCGTGCGCGACACGAGTTCGCCGGAGACGTCGCCGCGCACCACGGTCTGGCCGACGCCCTGGAGGAGCACGAACCGCAGACGGCCCTGCTCCACCTTCTTGTCGCGCGTCATCGCGTCCATCACCACGGTGGTGTTCACGCCCGGCGCGACCAGCGGCAGTCCGAACGCGCGCAGCAGGTCGCCCTGCCGGTCGACGAGCGCCTGGTCGATGAGGCCCATCGCCTGCGAGATCTTCGCGGCGCCCATCATGCCCACGGAGACGGCCTCGCCGTGCATGTAGTCGCGGTAGCCGGTCGCCTGCTCGATGCCGTGGCCGATGGTGTGGCCATAGTTGAGGATCGCGCGGAGCCCCTGCTCCTTCGGGTCGCTCGATACCACGAGCGCCTTCAGCCGAGACGACCGCGCGACCACCTGCGTGACCAGGTCCCAGTCCGGCGTCGCCGACGAAAGGTTGCCGGCGTTTGCCTCCAGCGTCTTGAGGAGCGCCGGGTCGAGGATCAGCGCGTGCTTGATCACCTCCGCAAACCCCTCGATGTAGGAGCGGCGCGGGAGCGTGCGGAGCACATCGATGTCGCTGACCACGGCGGCCGGCTGGTGAAACGCGCCGACGAGGTTCTTGCCCTGTGGCAGGTCGACGGCGACCTTCCCGCCGATCGCCGCGTCGTTCATCGCGAGGACGGAGGTGGGCAACTGCACCACCGGCATGCCTCGGAGGTAGGTCGCGGCGACGTACCCCGCAAGGTCACCGACGACGCCGCCACCGAGCGCGACGATCACGTCGCGCCGCTCCGCCTTCTCGGCGGCGAGCCATGCGTACAACTCGGCGGCGATGCGCTGCGTTTTCGACTGCTCGCCGGCGGGGATGACGTAGGAGGCGCCCGGGATGCCTGAGGCATCGAGCGCCTGCGCGACGACCTGGCCGTGCTGCTCCACGACCTTGTCGTCCGAGATGAGGAACACCCGCCGGCCGTCCAGGCCCACCTGCCGAAGGCGGTCGCCGAGGCGTCGGAGTTCGCCCGCGCCGACCCAGATCGGGTAGCGCTGCTCGCCCGTGTCGACGATCGCCGCGGGGCCGCGCGCCGGTTGCTCCGCGCCGAGACGGTCGAGGCGGCGCGTGTCGCCGAGGATCCGCGCGCCCTGCTCCGACCAGCCACGGATGATGCGCGTGACGGCGGCGTCGATCGTCTGCGCTTCCTGGTCCGGTGCGCCCTGCACCGGCACCCAGAGGTCGGCGTGCAGGTAGAACGGGCGGCGCTCGCCGTCGAGCTGCTCGAGGCGGGCCTCGATGTCCTCGCCGAGGAGCGGCCGCACGGGGCCGTCCGGGTTGGTGCGCAGGCGGCGGGCGATCTCGGTGGGCGTGGCGTCCAGGAAGCAGATGAACCCCTGCGTGCCGAGCGCGCGGCGGTTCGCGGCGCGCTGGAAGACGCCGCCGCCCGTGGCGATCACGGCCGGGCGCTGCTTCACGGCCTCCGCCACGACGCGCTGCTCGATCTCCCGGAACGCGGGCTCGCCGCGTTCCACGATCAGGTCCGCGGGCGACTTCCCCTCGCGCGCCGTGACGAGGTCATCGGTGTCGACGAGCGGCCAGCCGAGGCGCGCCGCGAGGGCACGGCCGACCGACGACTTGCCGACGCCGGAGAGGCCGACGAGGACGATCTGCTGCACGGGCGCTGCGTTCGCGTCGGTCATGCGCGCGGCTCGCGCGGGCCCACCGTCGCCTGGAACGCCTCGAAGTTGCGGCGGAGCTCGTTGGCGTGGTCGCCGCCGAACTTTTCCAGCACCGCGTCCGCGAGGACGATCGCGAGCATCGCCTCGCCGATCACGCCCGCTGCGGGTACGACGGCGACGTCAGAGCGTTCGTAAAACGACATGGTCTCTTCGCCCGTGAGCAGGTCCGCGGTGGGCAGGCGCTGCGGCACCGTGGAGATCGGCTTGATGAAGCCGCGCACGATGACGTCCTCGCTGTTGGTGATGCCCGCCTCCAGGCCGCCGGCGCGGTTGGTCGCGCGCTCCCATGGCCGGTTCGCCCACTGAGACGACGGGAGGATGACGTCCTGCACCTGCGAACCTGGCTTCGCGGCGTTCGCGACCCCGTCACCGATCTCGACCGCCTTGACGGCGTTGATCGACATGATCGCCTGCGCGATCCGCCCGTCCAGTTTCCGGTCCCAATGGACGTGGCTCCCGAGGCCGAACGGGACGTGGGTCGCGCGGACCTCGAACACGCCGCCCACGGTGTCCAGCGCCTCCTTGGTGCGGTCGACCTCCGCGATCATCGCCGCCTCGATCGAGGCGTCCGCGACCCGCATCGGGGAGGCGTCCACTGCCTCCCAGTCAATGTGCGCCGGCGGGGTCGCCCGCACCTCCCCCACCTGGAGGGTGTGCGAGTGGATCTCGATGCCGACGACGCGGCAGACCGCACGGGCGATGGCACCCACTGCGACGCGCGCGGCGGTTTCGCGCGCGCTCGACCGCTCGAGGATCGGGCGGACGTCGTCGAAGCCGTACTTCTGCGTGCCAGCGAGGTCGGCGTGACCCGGCCGGAGCAACGTCACGCGCTCGACCTCCGCCTCGACCGGGTCAACGGACATGCGCACGCGCCAGTTCTGGTTCTCCCAGTCCTTGTTCACCATGTGCAGGCCGATCGGCGAACCCATCGTCAGGCCGTGGCGGACGCCGGACATGATCTCGGCGAAGTCCGTCTCGATCTGCTGGCGCTTGCCGCGGCCGTAGCCGCTCTGCCGGCGGCGGAGGTCTTCCACGATCAGCGCTTCGGACATCGGGATGCCGGCCGGGACGCCCTCGACGATGGAGAGCAGGCCCTTGCCGTGCGACTCGCCGGAGGTCAGCCATCGGAACTGGGTCATCGGTGTCCGTCCTTCTCGTCCTCGGCGTGGCCGTGCTTCAGCGCCTCTTCCGCGGCGGCGGCCGCGGCCACGGCCTCCGGCGTCACCAGCGCATTCTCGTCCGGGTCCGGCCAGCGCCCATCCGCCGCCTCGCGCGTGCCCCACTCGCCGAGGATCGCCTCGGCCGCCCCGTGCTCCCAGTCGGCGAGCGAAGCGCCCTCGCGGTCGACTTTCGTGGTGAGGAGGCAGCGCGTGGTGACGGTGCCGTCCAGGTCGCGGAACTCCGTGAGGACATCCACCTGCGCCGCCTGGAAGGAGACGAACGGCACCTCGTACATCAGCCGCTCGACCATCTTCACCGCGGAGCGCCGGGCGACCTCCTGCGCGCTGCCGACCTCGACGCGCTGCCCGCCCACCACCTGCACGTCCGGCTCCGCGAGGAGCGAGACACGCACGCGTCGGTGGTCCGCGGCGACGAGCGCGGCGGTGTGGAGCGCGCGCCAGTCGGCGGGCGGCATCCCGCGCGGCGGCCGCGCGCGACGCCAGTCGGCGAACGTGCCGTCCAGGAGTTGCTGCAGCGCCCCTCGGTCGCCGGCGGCAATCGAGCGCCGCCAGGCGCGCGCGGCGAAGCGCGCCTGGAACACCATGAACCCGACGATCACGAAGATCACCAGGCAGACGATCATTGCCAGTCCCAGGCCCATGCATCCTCCAGCCGCGGGGTGGGCCCGCGGGCAGTCAGTTTCGGCTGTGCAGCGCCCTCACGTCGAGTGCTCGCGGGCGGCGAGGGCGGCGCGGGCCGCCGTAAACATCACGTCTAGCGGCGGCTCCATCCCCGTCCAGAGCCGGAACGCCTCCGCGCCCTGGTGGACGAGCATCGCCAGCCCGCCGACGGGCGTCGCGCCGGCCGCCTCCGCCGAGGCGAGGAACGGGGTGCGCTCCGGCACGTACACGAGGTCGAACGCGACCTGGCCGGGCCGGAACAGCTCGCCCGGCACCGGCGTCTCCGTCTCCGCCGGGCCGTGGCGCATCCCGACCGAGGTCGACTGCACCACCACGTCCGCCGTGCGGATCGCAGAGCGGAACGTGCCGTCGTCGATGTCCAGCGGCGCGTAGCGCATGTCGACGTCGGTCCCGCCGAGGGGGGCGAGCGCCGCGGCGTTCTCCGGGGTGCGGTTGATCACGGTCACGCGGGACGCCCCCGCTGCACGCATGGCGACGACGACCGCGCGGGCCGCGCCGCCCGCGCCCACGAGGGCGACCCGGGCGCCCCCCAGCGCCACGCCGGCGCCCTCCAGCGACCGGAGGATGCCGGCGACATCCGTGTTCGTGGCCTCCAGCACCCCGGCGCGGTTGACCACGGTGTTCACCGCGCCGACCTGCTCCGCGAGGGCGTCCGGGCGGTCGACGAGGCGGAAGACGGCGACCTTGTGCGGGACGGTGACGTTCGCGCCCATCAGGTCGCCGGAGCGCAGCCGCTCGACGGCGCCGGGGAGGTCCGCCGGCTCCACGTCCCACGCCTCGTAGCGCGCGTCCACGCCCATCGCGTCCAGCGCCGCCTGCTGGAAGCGCGGCGAGATGGAGTGCGCCACCGGGTGGCCGAGGAGCGCGATGGTGCGGGTGCGTCGGGTGGATGTCATCGCGTCACGCCGCAGCCGGAGGCACGGAAGCGCTCCACGTTCGCGTTGTGCTCGTCCAGGGTGGCGGCGAAGAGGTGCCGGCCGTCGCATGCGGGCGAGGCGACGAAGTAGAGGTCCTCGGTCGCGGCGGGGCGGATCGTCGCGCGGATGGAGTCGATGTCCGGGTTCGAGATCGGCCCCGGCGGCAGGCCCGGGTAGAGGTAGGTGTTGTACGGCGAGTCGTACGCGAGGTCATCGATCGTGAGCTCGGCCTTCCACCAGCCGTACTCGAACACGGAGGCCGCGCCCGTGACCGGGTCGAGCGAGATCGCGAACTGCACGGTGGGGTCCGCCTGCAACGGCATCCCGAGCGCGAGGCGGTTGCGGAACACCGCGGCGATCTGCGGCTTCTCCTCCGGGTGGACGCCCTCGCGTTCCACCACCGAGGCGAGCGTCAGGACCTCGTAGAGCGTCCAGCCCTGCGCCTCTGCCTCTGCGATCAGGTCGGGCGTGACCTGTTCGCCGAACCGGTCGAGCATCGCCTCGAGGAGGCTCGCTGCGGTCGATTCGTCGTCCAGTTCGTACGTCTCCGGGAGCAGGTAGCCGAGCAGGTCGGCGTCCTGCATGAACGTCCGAGGCGCCGCGGCGGCGATCGCCGCTTCCCACTCCGCCACCGAAAAGATCCGCTCGCGCTCCAGAATCTCGCCGATCTCCTCGACGCGGAGTCCGGAGCGGAAGGTGATCCGCTCGATGCGGTCCGGGCCGCCGCGCAGACGGCGGAGGATCTCGGCCGGCGGCGTGTTCATCGCGAACTCGTACCGTCCGGCGAGGAGTTCGCTGCCGACGCCCGTGAAGGCCAGCAGCACGCGGAGGGCCTCACGGTCGGCGGCGACGCCGGCGCCGAACAGCAGGTCGAGGATGCGGTCGGCAGAGGCTCCGTCCGGGATGTCCACGCGGATCGCCTCGCCGGGCGTGGGTGCCGGTGTCGCCGCGGCCTGGACGGCGGTAACCACGGCGCCCCCGGTGCCGCGCAGGCGCACCGCAGCGATGGAACCGGCGATCAGCGCCCACACCGCGAGGGCGGCCACGGCGATCGTCAGCGGGTCACGCTTCGGCATCGGGCGGGTCTTTCGGTGGTGGGGATACGCCTCGGCGGCGGTCGAGGAACTGCTGGAGCATGATCGAGGCGGCGAGGTCGTCGCTGCGCCGGTGGTGCCCGACGAGCCGCTCCGCCGCCTGCGAGGTGTAGGCCTCGTCCTCGTATTCTACCGGGAGCCCCAGTGTGCGCCGGATCCGCTCGCCGAGTGATCGGGCGAGGCGCGCCGACTCCCCTTCGTCGCCGGACGGCAGCCGTGCGAGGCCGATGACGATGCCCTCGATGCCGTCACGGGCGACGACCGCGCGGATCGCCGGGAACGCGGCGCTCGCGGCGACGATCTCGAGCGGCACGGCGAGCCGCTCCTCCGGGTCGGAGACGGCGAGGCCGACCCGCGCCCGCCCGGGATCGACGCCGAGCCAGCGCACCACGCTCAGGAGCCGTCCGCGTCGGACGGTCCGGCGAGGATGATCTCGATCGCCTCCGCGCGGCGCGGGAGCCAGCGCCACGGCACGACCTCGGGGCGCACGGTGATGGCCGGGTCCGCTTCCAGCGCGATCCGGTCACGGATGACCGCCGCCGCTGCCGCGGGTGTCTTTCCGGCGATCGCCGCCGCGAGGTCATCGATCGGGGCGAGGTTCGCGACGCGGCCGGTTGCCTCGATGCCGACCGCGCCGCCGGGCTCGTCCGGTTCGGTGATGACGGTGGACACAGTGCCGGGGAGCAGCAGAAGGCCGGACGGCAGGTCGGCGCGGATGAGCGCCGCGCCGTATGCGACGGCTTCCTCGTCCGGCACCCACAACGCGGCGGCGATGATCACGTACTCCATTAGGAACGCGTCCGCCGGTTCGTCCAGTTGCTGCAGCGGCGTCGCGCTGAAGATCGCGGCGGTCACGCTCGACTCGATCAGCCGGCCGCCCGTGACCTCGTCACGGAGCGCGGAGAGGGCGATCCGCTGGAGGATGCCCGGCGCGATGGCGCGGACTCGGTCCACATCCGCACCCGCCACGGCGGCGACGGTGCGGTCGGTGCCGCCCTCGCCCCGGGTGCGGTTCACGGCGGTCACACCGGCCGGCACGTCCGACAGGAGGACCGAGACGTCGCCGATGTCCACGTTCCCGTTGGTGCCCGGGCGCTCAGCCGTGGCGGTCACGACCGCCTGGTCACCGGCCGGCACGGTCACGGGTTCGTCCGTGGTGAACACCCAGCCGTCCTCCGTCGCCACCCGCACACCGGCGGGGAGCCGAACGTCGGCTGTGCCGTCATTGGTGAGGCGGATCTCGAGGGTGGCCGGGGCCTCGCCGACCTCGGCCGTTCCGGACGTGGTGGTGGAGACCACCGTGGTGACGTCGCGGCGGATCGATGACGCGGAGAGGATGCCGCGCGTCGCGTCGGACGCGTCGATGACGGCGTTGACCTGCGCCCGCTGACTGACGGTGTACGGCTCGGAGGGTGGCAGGATCACCACCGTCGCGGTGGGGATGCGGTAGCAGGCGACCAGCACGGCGGTGGCGACCGAGAGCACGAGCACGGCGAGGCGGATGCGCATTCCCCACGCCGGCGTCCCCGCGTCACCGTCCCGGACACTGCCACGCGGTCGTGCGCCTCGCAGGCCTCGGATCGCGGTCGCGGCGGGGAGGCCGTGCGCCTTCGCGTGCGCGCGCACCTCCGCGCGGTCGGCGATCACGCCGAGGGCGATGCCGTTCCGCCGCGCGTGCGCCGCCAGGTGTGGCCACGCGTTCGCTCGGCGCAGCGCGCGCACCTCGCGCGGCACCACCAGCACCACCTGGTCGGCGACGGCGAGGTCGATCCGACCGATGACCGAGGGGACGTCGTCGTCCGCGGCCGCGGTGACGACCACGGTGTCGTCCGTGAACGGCTGGAACGAGGGCACCTGAGGGGCGAACGCCTCGTCCGTCTCGGGATCACGCTCAGGGCGCCTCAGTCGCGCAAGCCAGTCCCGGAGGCGCTCGATGAGGGCGTCCATGTCAGCCGCTCAGGCGCTCCGTCGCCGCGGCGCGGACGGCCGCCAGCGCCTCGTCGATCTTCGAGGCGTCGCGTCCGCCGGCCTGCGCCAGTTGCGGGCGGCCACCACCGCCGCCGCCGGCGATCGAGGCGGCCAGGCGCACCATCTCGTCTGCCTTCAGCCCGCGCGCGACCACATCGTCGGTCGCGGCCGCGATGAAGTTGGGCCGGCCCTCGATGTCCGCGGCGAGCGCGACAAAGGCGCTCTTCAACTGCTGGCGCAGCCGGTCCACCATCGGACGCAGCGCGTCCGCCGAGTCGACGCTGACGCGCTCCACGAGGACGGCGACGTCCCCCACCTGCGTCGCACGGTGGGCGAGTTCGTCCGCCGCACCGGCGGACGCGCGGCGCGCGGCCTCCTCGGCGCGCTTGCGCTCCTCGACCAGCGACTGTTCGAGGGCCTCGATGCGCGTGCCGAGGTCGGCCGGCGGCACGCGGAAGCGCCGCGCCAGGTGGTTCACCAGCGCCAGCCGCTCCTCCACGAACGCCTCCGCCGGGCGGCCCGTGAGCGCCTCGATGCGGCGGAGTCCGGCGCCAATGCTGGCGTCCGAGACCACGACGAACGACCCGATCTGGCCGGTGGCGGCGAGGTGCGTGCCGCCGCAGAGCTCGCGGCTGTAGCAGCGGTCGGTGTGCACGTGCTCCGGGTCCAGCCCGCGCGAGTCGCAGTACTCCACCATGCGCACGCGCTCTGTGTAGCGGTCCTCAAAGAACGCGATCGCACCGCGCTGGATTGCCTCGTCGTACTCGAGTTCGAACGTGGCGCTGCGGATGTCCGCACGGATCTTCTCGTTCACGATGCGCTGGATCGCGGCCATCGCCTCCTCGGAGGGCGCTTCGGGGTGGGTGTAGTCGAACCGCAGGCGGTCCGGGCCCACGTAGGAGCCGGCCTGGCGGACGTGAGTCCCGAGCACCGCGCGCAACGCCGCGTGCAGGAGGTGCGTACCGGTGTGGTTGCGCGCCGTGTCCAGCCGCCGCACCGGATCCACCTGCGCGTCCGCGCCCTCGCCGAGGGCGATCCAGCCCTCGGTGACCCGGCCGATGTGGACGATCGCCCCGCTGTACCGGTGCGTGTCCGTCACCTCGAACCGCCCGGAGGCCGTCGCGATCACGCCGCGGTCACCGACCTGCCCACCGCCTTCGGGGTAGAACGCGGTCTCACGCAGGACGACCTCGCCCTCATCGCCGGCGTTCAGGCGGTCGCGCGCCTCGCCGGCGTGGAGGTGGACGATCTCCGAGCGTTGCTCGTTGCGGTCGTAGCCGGTGAACGCGGACTGGATGTCCAGCGCGGCGTACCGCAGCGCGCGGTCATCCTCGCGGTTCTGGAACTGCTCTTCGCCCTTGGAGCGCTCGCGCTGGCGCTCCATCTCGCTCTCAAAGCCGTCGCGGTCGACCTCGAAACCCGCGGCCTGCGCGACCTCCAGCGTCAGCTCCAGCGGCAGGCCGTGCGTGTCGTAGAGCACGAACGCGTCGCGTCCGGGGATGCGCCGCGTGGCCGCCTCGCGCGCCATCACCTCTTCGAGGAGCGCGATGCCCCGGTCGAGCGTGGCGCGGAAGCGCGCCTCCTCCACCGTGGCGACGCGCTTGATGAACTCGCGCTGCTCGCCGAGCGCGGGGTTCGTCCGCACGGAGCGGTCGATGGCTGCGTCCACCACCTGCGCCAGGAACGCCTCGCGCACGCCGATCTTGTGGCCGAAGTAGACCGCGCGGCGGAGCAGGCGGCGCAGCACATAGCCGCGGCCCTCGTTGCTCGGCAGCACGCCGTCCGTCACGAGGAACGCGAGCGCGCGGGAGTGCTCCGTCATCGCGCGGAGGGCGAACGCCACGTCCGGGCTCTCCGCCGGCTCGTACCGCCGCCCGGAGATCCGCTCCGCGACCGCGACGACCTCGCGCAGTTCGTCCGTCTCGTACACGTTGCGGACGCCCTGCACCACGGAGGCGAGGCGCTCCAGGCCGGCACCGGTGTCGATGTTGGCGGCGGGGAGGTTGCTGCGGGAGCCGTCCTCCTCCTTGTAGTAGGTCATGAAGACCAGGTTCCAGATCTCCAGGAACCGGCCGCAGCCCACGTCCGGGTGGCACTCGTTCTTCGCGCAGGCGGGGCAACCGGGGGTGACGCCCCAGTCGTAGTGCATCTCGGAGCACGGCCCCATCGGGCCGGTCTCGCCGGGCGGGCCCCACCAGTTCCCCTGCTCCGCCGTGTAGCGCAGGATGCGCTCCGGCGGCACGCCTCGGGCGGCCCAGAGGGTGGCGGCCTCGTCGTCGTCGGTGAAGACGGTGGCCCAGAGGCGGTCCGGCGCGATCTTCAGCACCTGCGTGAGGAACTCCCACGCCCACTCGATCGCCTCGCCCTTGAAGTAGTCGCCCACCGAGAAGTTGCCGAGCATCTCGAACAGCGTCAGGTGGGTGTCGTCGCCCACGGACTCCACGTCCGTGGTGCGGAAGCACCGCTGGATCGAGGTCAGCCGGCGTGCGGGCGGTTCCTCCAGCCCCATGAAGTAGGGCTTGAACTGGACCATGCCAGCCGTGGTGAACAGCAGCGTGGGGTCGCCGTGCGGCACCAGCGAGGACGAGGGGATACGGCGGTGGCCGCGAGCCTCGAAGAAGGTCAGGAACGCCTGCCGGACTTCGTCAACGTTCACGGGACACGCGCTCTCTCGGTGCCTGGGCGGCGGATGTCGTGCTGGAGGATGGGCGAATCCGGACTGTAGAATAGCGAAGATAGGTGGTCAATTTCTCCGGCCCGCCACCACCGGACTGACGGCGACGCCCATGACCCCGCGCCAGAACGGCGTTGCGCCCATCTCCGCGCCGATCACGAACGCCGTCGCCTCGCTTGAGGGGTGGACCGCGATCGTGCTCGCCGCCGGGCCCGGCACGCGGATGCGCTCCGCCGTGCCGAAGGTGCTGCACCCGGTCGCCGGCGTCCCCATGGTGCGCCTGGTCTGCAACCTGCTCCGCGAGGCGGGGTGCGCCGACATCGTGGTCGTCTCCTCGCCCTCCGCGCGCGATGCGATCGCCGCCGCCAGCGGCGAGGGCGTCCGCGTGGCCGTGCAGCCGGAGCCGCTGGGCATGGGCGACGCGGTCCTCGCCGCGCGTGAAGCCGCGAGCGGCGGTGGCAACGTGCTGATGCTGCACGCCGACATGCCGCTGCTGACGCTCCGCACGCTCCTCGAACTGGCCGGGCGGCACGTCGCGGTCACGCACGCGCTCACGATCATGACCGCGTACCTGGAGGATCCGCGTGGCTACGCCCGCGTGGAGCGCCGCAACGGCAAGGTGCAGGGCGTGGTGCTGGAGGACGACCTGCCGGCCGCGATGCGCGGCCAGCCCGAGGTCAACGCCGGCCTGTACGCCGCGGACGCCGCCTGGCTCTGGGAGCACCTGGCGGCGCTTCCCCGGAACGACCGTGGCGAGAAGGGTCTGGCCGGCCTGATCGCGCTCGCGGTCCAGCACGGCGGCGTGGAGGCGTACCAGGTCACCGAGGCGGTTGAGGTCCAGCAGGTGAATGATCGCATCGGCCTGGCGAGCGCGGAGCGGGTGCTGCGCGACCGCATCCGCCGCCGCCTGATGCTGGAGGGCGTCACGCTCCTCGACCCGTCGTCCACGTTCATCGACGCCGGCGTGGAGGTCGCGCCGGACACCACGCTGCTGCCCGGCGTCCACCTGATGGGCAGCACGCACGTCGGCAGCGGCTGCCGTATCGGGCCGAATGCGATCATCCACGACACGGTCATCGCGGACCGCGTGGAGGTCGGCGCATCCACGCTGGAGGGCGCCCGCGTCGCGGCTGGCGTCACCATCGGGCCGTACTGCCACCTGCGGCCGGGCGCGGTGATCGAGGCGGACGTCCACCTGGGCAACTACGTGGAGGTGAAGAACTCCCGCGTGGGTGCGCGCACGCAGGTGGGCCATTTCTCGTATATTGGCGACGCCGACATCGGGGCGGGCGTGAACATTGGCGCCGGCACCGTCACGGTGAACTACGACGGGGTCCTGAAGCACCGCACCGAAGTGGGTGACGGTGCGTTCGTGGGTTCCGATTCACTGCTCGTGGCTCCTGTCCGCGTGGGCGATGGAGCACGGACGGCCGCTGGGTCGGTCGTCACGAGCGATGTCCCGGATGGTGCGCTGGTCGTGGGCGTCCCCGCCCGTGTCCGGCCCGGGGCCGAGGGAGGCAACCAGACGTAGGGGCACCGCTCGCCTGCGTCCTTCTTGCTTTGGATACCACCTCACTCACCGCCCTCATCACTCTCATCCTGTCCGCGCTGCTGCTGGCCCTGCTGGCGGCGGCCGAAGCCGATGCGATTGCCCTGGCCCGCCGCCGCCTGCGCGGCATCGAGGCCCCCGGCCTCACGTCGCTCCTCCGCACCTACGTCCGTGAACGCCAGCGGCTGCTACGCGCACTGCGTACCGGCGTCCTGCTGACCACCGTTGCCGCCGTCGCCTCGTTCGCCGTGTTGCTCGATGTCGAAGAGCCGCCGCGGGTGATCATCAGCGCGCTGGTCGCGCTGCTCGTGGTCTCCATCGTCCGCAGCGGGGCCCGGATCGTGACGCTCTCCCACCCGGAGGCAGCGGCGGCTCGCATCGACCGCCCGGTCCGCCTGCTGCAGGCGGTGCTGTTGCCGCTGGCGTGGCTCCTGAGCGCCGCCGTGCGGCTGCCGCTGCGTGCCCTCGGCATGCGCGGCACCTCGGAGATCCTCGATCCCGCGGAGGAGCTCGTCGGCACGATTGAGGCGGTCGACGAAGACGCCGTCCTCACGGAGGAGCGGCGGATGGTGCGCGGCGTCCTGGAGATGTCCGACCAGACGGTGCGCGAGTTGATGACCCCGCGCACGGACATCACCGCCGTCCCCGTGGAGGCGACCTTCAACGACGTGATGCGACTCGTGTCCCGCTCCGGGTACAGCCGCATCCCCTTGTACGAGGGTTCGCTCGACCGCATCGTGGGTGTCGTCTACGCCAAGGACCTGCTGGCGTACGTCTCCAACGGCAGCGTGACGCCAGCCCTCACCGCGATCGCCCGTCCGCCCTACGTGGTGCCGGAGACGAAGCGCGCGAACGAACTGCTCGCGGACATGCGCCGCGACCGCGTCCACCTCGCGATTGCCGTGGATGAGTACGGCGGTACGGCCGGCCTCATCACCGTCGAGGACCTCGTTGAGGAGATCGTCGGCGCGATCACGGACGAGTACGACACGATGGACATCGAGGTCCAGCGGGTCACCGATGATGAAGCGATCGTGGACGCTGGTGTCACCATCGACGAGTTGAACGAGATCTTCGCGACCGAGGTGCAGTCGGACGACTTCGACACGGTCGGCGGCCTGATCGTGACCGAGCTCGGCCGCCTCGCCGTCCCCGGCGACGAGGTCGTGGTGCCACCCCTCGATGACCTCGAGGAGGGCCAGGTGGCGGTGCGGCTGCGCGTGCTCTCCATCCTGGGCCGGCGCATCAAGAAGGTGAGCGTCCACCGCGTGATCGTGGCCGGTGAGGACGAGCGCGAGGCCGCGGCGTCCGAGGCGGCCCCGGAGCCGGTGTAGCCCCTGGGGTGACGCCGCGGGGCCCGATCGCTTGCCCGTCGCCCCTACCCTGACGCGCGTGAGCGCGACATTGCCCGCCGACCACCTCGCCGACCTGCCGTACTGGCTGGCGCTGCATCGCGTCCACCGGCTCGGCAGCGTCCGCTTCGGGCTCCTCGAACGCGCCTTCCCGACGATGGAGGAGGCGTGGCGCGCGTCCGAGGGCGCGCTGATCGAGGCCGGGCTGGACGCTCGGACGGCGCGCGAGGTGTCCCGCGCAAAGGACGAGATCGATCCGCTTGCCGAGGTCGACCGGCTTCAGGCGGCCGGCGTCACCGCGCTGCCGCGCATCGCCCCCGGCTATCCCTCGCGGCTGCGGGAGATCGATGACGCGCCGCCGGTGATTTACGTGCGCGGCGAGTGGCGCGCGGAGGACGAGTGGAGCGTGGCCGTGGTCGGTACGCGGCGTGCGACGGCGTACGGCCGCCAGGTGGCTGCGGAGTTCGCGCGAGGCCTCGCCGCGAACGGGGTGACGGTCGTCTCCGGCCTCGCGCGCGGCGTGGACACGATCGCCCATCGGACGGCGCTGGAGAGCGGCGGCCGGACCGTGGCCGTGCTCGCGAACGGCCTCGACACGATCTATCCGCCCGAGAACCGCCGGCTGGCGGAGGAGATCGCGGAGCGGGGCGCGGTGATCGCGGACTACCCGCTCGGCACCAAGCCGCGGGCGGACTTTTTCCCTCGTCGCAACCGCATCCTGTCCGGTCTCACGCTCGGCACGCTGGTCGTGGAGGGTGACCACACCTCGGGGGCGATGATCACGGCGAAGTTCGCCGGGGAACAGAACCGCGAGGTGTTTGCGGTGCCGGGCTCCATCTTTTCGCCGCAGTCGCGCGGGCCGCTGGGCCTCATCCGGGACGGCGCCACACCGGTGATGTCGGCGAACGACATCCTGGAAGCGCTCAATCTGACGATGATCGGCGCGCAACTCGACTTCGGTCGGGCCGCACCGCCCGAGAGTGACGAGGAGCGACGCCTGATGGCTGTCCTCACCCGCGAGCCCGCACACATCGACGAGGTGACCCGTCGTGCTGGTTTGGCGGCAGCGGTGGTGTCCGGTACGCTCGCCCTTCTTGAGTTGAAGGGCCTCGTCCGGGACGTGGGCGGCCATCAGTTCGTGCGCGTGCGCGAAGAGGATGCCCCGTACGACCCCGACGCGGCAGATGGGACCCTGCGGTGACCACGGACGCCCCGGCCTCGCGACGCCCTCGTCGCTCCTCCGCCGCGTCCGGCGGGGGCGGCGGCCGCCGCCTCGTGATCGTGGAGTCACCCGCCAAGGCGCGGACGATCGCGCAGTTCCTCGGCCCGGATTATGTCGTGGAATCCTCGATCGGCCACATCCGCGACCTGCCCTCCTCCGCCGCGCAGATCCCGGATGCGTACAAGAAGGAGTCATGGGCGCGCCTCGGCGTGAACGTGGCGGCCGACTTCGAGCCGCTGTACGTGGTGCCACCGACGAAGACGGAGCAGGTGCGGAAACTCCGCGCGCTGCTGAAGGACGCGGATGCGCTCTACCTCGCCACAGACGAGGACCGCGAGGGCGAGGCGATCGCCTGGCACCTGCTGGAGGTGCTGAAGCCGCGCGTCCCCGTCTACCGGATGGTGTTCCACGAGATCACCCGACCCGCCATCGAAGCGGCCCTGGCGAACCCCCGCGAGGTCGACACCGCGCTGGTGCAGGCGCAGGAGGCGCGCCGCATCCTGGACCGGCTGTTCGGCTACGAGGTCTCGCCGGTCCTCTGGAAGAAGGTCGCGCCGAGGCTCTCCGCCGGGCGCGTCCAGTCCGTCGCCGTGAAGCTCGTCGTCGACCGCGAGCGCCAGCGCATGCGCTTCCGCACGGCCTCCTACTGGGACATCGACGCCACGCTCGCCTCGCGCGACCCGAGCACGGAGGCGTTCAGTGCGCGCCTGGCCGACCTCGCCGGGCGGCGGGTCGCCTCCGGCCGGGACTTCGATCCGGAGAGCGGCGCGCTCGGTGGTGGCGCGGACGTGGTGCTGCTGGACGAGGCGCGCGCGCAAGGCCTCGCGGCGTCGCTGCGCTCCGCGACGTTCGTCGTGGACGACGTGCAGGAGCGGCCGTTCACGCAGCGGCCGCCGCAGCCGTTCATCACCTCCACCCTCCAGCAGGAGGCGGCGCGCAAACTCCGCTACACCGCGCAGCGCACGATGCAGGTGGCGCAGCGGCTCTACGAGAACGGCTACATCACCTACATGCGTACGGACAGCCCCTCGCTGTCCACGCAGGCGGAGACGGCCGCGCGCCGCCAGGCTGTGGACCTGTACGGCGCCGACTACATCCCGGACGCCCCGCGCCGCTACACCTCGAAGAGCCGTGGCGCGCAGGAGGCGCACGAGGCGATCCGACCCGCCGGCGACATCTTCCGCACGCCGGACAGCCTGCGGAACGAACTCGACGCGGACGCCTTCCGCCTCTACGACCTGATCTGGAAGCGCACGGTCGCCTCCCAGATGAAGGACGCGACCGGCCTGCGCACGCAGGTGCGCCTCACCGCGGACGCCGGCGCGGAGGGCGTCGCAGGGTTCCAGACCTCCGGCAAGGTCATCACCTTCCCCGGCTTCCTCCGCGCCTACGTGGAGGGCACGGACGACCCGGACGCGGAACTCGAGGAGCAGGAGCGCGTACTGCCGCCGCTCTCCCGCGGACAGTCGGTGACGCCTCGCGCGGTGGAGGCGAAGGGGCACGAGACGCAGCCGCCCGCCCGCTGGACGGAAGCGAGCCTCATCCGGGAACTGGAGGAGCGCGGCATCGGCCGGCCCTCCACGTACGCCTCGATCATCGAGACGATCCAGGACCGCGGCTACGTGTGGAAGAAGGGCTCCGCCCTGATCCCGACGTTCGTCGCGTTCGCCGTCGTGAACCTCCTGGAGCAACACTTCCCGGACCTCGTCGACCTCGGGTTCACCGCCCGCATGGAGGAGCGCCTGGACGAGATCGCGGACGGCGAGCGTGAAGCGAAGCCGTGGCTGCGCGAGTTCTACTACGGCGACCGGGAGGGCCCCGGCGACGGCACGCTCGCGCAGGCCGGCCTCCACGGCGTGATCGACGCCGGGTGGGAGGCGATCGACGCGCGCGCCGTCTCCTCGATCCCGCTCGGGAAGGACGCGCAGGGCCGCGAGGTTGCCGTGCGCGTGGGCCGCTACGGCCCGTACGTGCAGATCGGTGATACGGACGAGCGCGCCTCTGTCCCGGCCGACACCGCGCCGGACGAACTCACCGTCGAGGATGTCGAACGCCTCGTGCAGCAGGGCGCGCTCGGTGACCGCGTGCTCGGCACCGACCCCGAGAGCGGGCGGCCGATCTACCTGAAGACCGGGCGCTTCGGCCCCTACTTCCAGATCGGCGAGGATCCGCCGCGCGGATCGAAAGAGAAGCCGCGCCGCGCTTCACTCTGGCCGGGGATGGAGATGGAGACCGCCACGGCGAAGGACGCGCTGCTGGCGCTCGCCTTCCCGAAGGTGCTCGGCGTCCACCCAGAGAAGGGCGAGCCGGTCGTCGCGCAGGACGGCCCCAGCGGCCCCTACGTGAAGTGCGGCACCGACACCCGCAGCATCGAGGGCGGCCACTTCGCGATGGCGACGCTGACGCTGGAGGACGCTGTGGCGATCCTCGCGCAGCCGCGGACGTTCCGGCGCGGCGCCGGCGCGGTCGCCAAGTCCGTGCTGAAGGAACTGGGCGTCCACCCGGACAGCGGCAAGCCGATCACAGTGCGCTCGGGCCGCTTCGGCCCGTACGTCACGGACGGCGTGGTGAACGCCTCCCTGCCGCGTGGGCGCGAACCGCAGACGCTGGAACTCCAGGACGCGCTCGACCTCATCGCCGCTCGCGAGGAGAAACTGCGCGCCGAGGGCAAAGACCCGCGCGCGCCGAAGCCGGCCACCGCCCGCGCCTCGCGTGCCCGCAGCACCGGCACCCGCACGGCCCGCACCACGAAGACCCGCCGCTCCGCCTAGCACCGGCCGCCGCGAGCGCGTACGCTTTCCGCGTCTACCTCGGGCGGGGAATCCGAGGGTGCACGATGGCCGCGACGAAGTCGCCGTACCGTCCCGCGAAACGCGGTGAGCCCGCCGATCCGCCGAAGCCCGCGCGCGCGGCGCAGGAGGCAATGGACCGCTACCTCGCCTACCTCGCCGAGGTCCGCCGCCGCTCGCTCCACACCATCCGCAACTACCGCACCGACCTGACCGGATACCTCGCCTTCCTCGCGGAGCGCGAGACCCCCTACGACGAGGCGGGACGCTCCGATGCCCGCTCGTACCTCGCCGCGCTGCGCTCGCGCGACGTGGCGGATGCCTCCGTGAAGCGGGTGGCGACGACGATCCGGGGCTTCTACGGCTGGCTCGACCGCGAAGGCGTGGCGCTGAAGAACGCACCCGGCGACTCGCCGTTGCGGCTCCGGTACCCGCGCACCGGCAAGCGCCTGCCGAAGTTCCTCGAACGGGCCGAGGTGGACGCGATCGTCTCGGCGCCGGACACGGACGGCCCCTCGGGGCTGCGTGACCGTGCGATCCTCGAACTGCTGTATGGCGCAGGCCTGCGTGTCAGCGAGGCGGTGGGACTGGACGTGCGCGACCTGGACCTGACGAACCGGCAGGCGCGCGTCACCGGCAAGGGCGGCAAGACGCGCATCTCCCTCTTCGGCGAGCCCGCACGCGACGCGCTGGTCGCGTACCTGGAGGAGGGCCGCCCCGCGCTCGCCACGGGCGCGCAGACGGCGTTGTTCCTCAACCGTTCGGGCGGACGCCTGAGCGCTCGCTCTGTGCAGACGCTCGTGCGGAACGCGGGGATGCAGGCCGGCGTGCGTCAGCCCGTCCACCCGCACCTCCTGCGCCACTCGTTCGCGACCCACCTCCTGGAGGGCAGCGCCGACCTGCGGGTCGTCCAGCACCTCCTGGGGCACTCCTCCCCGGACACCACGCAGGTCTACACCGCCGTCGGGCACCGCATGAAGGCGAGCCTCGCGGTGGAGGCGCTCCAGCGCGCCCGTGAACTGGAACAGCGGCGCGCGCCGCGTCCCCGCCCGGCGGACTGACGGCCGGGCGCTGACGCCGAGCCGCCCCGCCGGTACCATCGAGGGCCAGCGAAACGCCGCCCGGAGGCGTGCGCTGACCATCGGGAGTGCCCATGTCTCACCGCGTCCTCGTCCTGAACGGCCCGAACCTGAACCTACTCGGCACGCGCGAGCCGGAGATCTACGGCCGCGAGACGCTGGCGGACATCGAGGCGCTCGTGGCCCGGCGCGCGGACGAACTCGGCCTGGAGGTCGCGTTCGTCCAGTCCAACCACGAGGGCGTCCTGATCGACACCCTCCACGAGTACCGGACCTGGGACGCGGTCATCCTGAACGCAGGCGGCCTCACGCACACCTCGATCGCCCTGGCGGACGCGGTCGCCGGGTCGCAACTCCTGTGCGTGGAGGTCCACCTCTCCAACATCCACCGGCGCGAGGCGTACCGGCACCATTCCTACATCGCCGCCGTGTCGTGGGGCCAGATCACCGGGTTCGGGTGGCGGGGCTACATCGCCGCGCTGGACATGATCCACGGACGCCTGACGGAGGGCCTCGCCTGATGCCGGTGGCGGAGCGCATCGCCCACCGGCTCGACCGGCTCCGCGCCCGCTTCGAGGTGCTGGGCATCGATGCGCTCCTCGTCACCACGCCCTCCAACCGCCGCTGGGTGAGTGGCTTCACCGGCAGCGCCGGGGTCGCGCTCATCACCCGTGACGAGGCGCGCTTCGCGACGGACTCCCGCTACTGGGAGCAGCTCGGCCAGCAATGCCCCGGCTACCGCCTCATCCAGGTCGCCGGAGCGACGACCGGCATCGCCCCCGGCATCCTCGAGGGCCTCGGCGGGCAGCGTGTGGGCTTTGAGCCGGCGAACGTGAGCGTCGCCTCCTACGAGCAGTGGACGCGCGCGCTGCAGGACCTGCCGGCGCACTCGCGGCCGATGCTCGTCTCCGCGCCCCGCGCAATCGAAGACCTGCGCATGGTGAAGGACGCCGACGAGATCGACGCGCTGACGCGTGCCGTGCTCCTCGGTGACGCTGCGTTCCGGCACGCCTCTGAGCGTATCGAGCCGGGGATGACGGAGCGCCAGGTCGCCTGGATGATCCAGGAGTACGCACTGAACCACGGTGCGGAGGAGATGTCGTTCGGCACGATCATCGCGGGCGGCGCGCACGGCTCGCTGCCGCACTGGCGCGCGAGCGACGCGCCGATCGAGGCGAACACCGGCGTGGTGATCGACATGGGCGTGATCGTGGACGGCTACTGCTCCGACCTCACGCGCACGATCTGGGTCGGTGATCGCGAGCCGGACGAGCAGTTCCGGCGCATCTATGACATTGTCCTCACCGCGCAGGAGACCGCCGAGGAACGGATCGAGGCGGGCATGCTCGGCAAGCAGGGCCACGAGATCGCGCACGCGATCATCCGCCAGGCAGGCCACGGCGACGCCTTCGGCCACGGCCTGGGCCACGGCGTCGGGCTCGACATCCACGAGGATCCACGACTGGCGCCGTCCGGGGAGATCCCGCTGGAGGACGGCCACGTGGTGACCGTGGAGCCGGGCATCTACCTGCCGGGCTGGGGTGGCGTACGCATCGAGGACCAGTGCGTGATGGAGGGCGGCCGCCTGCGGCGCATCTCCACCGCGCCGAAACTGAACCGCTAGTACCGGCGTCCCCGCGGGACGCCTCGGATTGAGGAGCAACGACGTGATCTCGACCTCTGATTTCAAGCGCGGCGCGTGCGTGGAGGTGGACGGCAACCTCTACCGGATGGAAGAGGTCCAGCACGTCAAGACGAAGAAGTCCGCCGTCTACCGCGTGAAGCTGCGCGACCTGCGCGCCGGCCACATCACGGAGCGCACGTTCAACGCCGGTGACAAGGTGCCGGCCGCGCGCGTGGAGCGCCGCAAGATGCAGTACCTCTACGGTGATGGCGACACGTACACGTTCATGAACGCCGAGACGTTCGACCAGATCACCGTCGGCCGCGCGACCATCGAGGACGCCCTCCCTTACATCAAGGAGAGCGACGACGTGCAGATGGTGCTCTACGGGGACGAGGCGCTGGGGATCGAACTCCCGGCCGCCGTGGAACTCGCCATCACCGACTCCGACCCCGGCGTGAAGGGCGACACCGCCACCGGCGCCACGAAGCCGGCCACGCTGGAGACCGGGCTCGTCGTGAGCGTCCCGCTCTTCCTGGAGGTCGGCGACGTGATCAAGGTCTCCACGTCCGACGGGAAGTACCTCGAGCGCACGAAGGGCAAGTAAGCCCTGTGACGGCGCGCCCGGAGGTCCGGACGGTCTGGCAGGTCGCGCGCTACCTGCGCGACCGCGTCGAGCAGGACCCGCAGCTCCGTGACCTCTGGGTGGGCGGTGAGATCTCCAACCTCACGCTCGCCTCGTCCGGGCACGCCTACTTCACGATCAAGGACGCGGGCGGGTCGCTCCGCTGCGCCTTCTTCCGCAGCCAGAACGCGAACCAGCGCCACCGCCTGCAGAACGGCGCGTCGCTGATCGTCCACGGCGCCATCTCGTTCTACGAGCAGCGCGGCGACCTGCAACTGATCATCGACTTCGTCCAGCCCGCCGGCGTCGGCGCGCTGCAGGCGGAGTTCGAGCGCCGTCGCGCGCGGTTCGAGGAAGAAGGGCTGTTCGAGGCGGCACGCAAGCGCGCGCTGCCCCGCTTCCCACGTCGCATCGGCGTGGTGACCAGCCCGCAGGGCGCGGCCTTCCATGACATCCAGACGGTGCTTGCCCGCCGCTGGCCGATGGCGACGATCGTCTTCCAGCCGGCGATCGTCCAGGGCGAGGAGGCCGCCGTCTCCGTGGCTGAGGCGGTGCGCGCGCTCGGCGCGATGCGGCCAGCATCGAAGCGTCCCGACGTGATCATCGTCGGCCGCGGTGGCGGCTCGGCCGAGGACCTGTGGGCCTTCAACGAGGAGCCGGTGGTGCGCGCCATCTTCGGGTCGCCGATCCCGATCGTCTCCGCCGTGGGCCACGAGACCGACACCTCGCTCGCCGACCTCGTCGCTGACGTGCGGGCACCCACTCCCTCGGCGGCCGCGGAGATCGTCGCCCCCGACCGCGCCGAGGTGCTGCGCGCCGTGGCGATGATGCAGGACCGGAACACCGTGCGCGTCGCCCGACGGATCGCGGAGGGCCGCCAGTCGGTCGACCGCGCGCTCTCGAGGATGGAGCGACGCCTGCCCGACACCGCGCCGTTGCACCGCCGGGTGGCCGCACAGGCCGACCGCATGAAGCACGGCACCATCCGCACCGTGGCCGAGGCGCGCGAGCGCACTACCGGCGTCGCGGCGCGCCTCCGCACGCTCTCGCCGCTCGCCACGCTGGAGCGTGGCTACGCCCTCGTGGTGCGCGCGGATGGCACCCCCGTCCCGGCGGCGACCGGCGTGGCCGCCGGCGACGTGCTCGCTGTCACGTGGCGGGACGGTACGCGGCGGGCGCGTGTAGAGTCGGACGCATGACCACGCCCGCCTCCCGCCCCGACCCGGACGCGCCTGCCCAGTCGACGCTCGACCTCGAAGCCGAGTCGTTCGAGGCGGCCTACCAGCGCCTGGAGGAGGTCGCGCAGCGCCTCGAGGCCGGAGGCCTGACGCTGGAGGAGTCCGTGTCGCTCTATGAGGAGGGCATGCGCCTCGCCGAGCGCTGCCAGGCGCTCCTCGGCGACGTCGAGCAGCGCATCGAGACGCTCCGCCAGCGCGCCAACGGCGCGCAGTAGCCCTCGCCGCCGATGACGCTCCGCATCACCTGGTACACCACGCGCGGCGCATCTTCGCGCGCGATGTTCGAGGTCGTACTTGGCGCAATCCGCGCCGGCACGCTGGACGCCGAGATCGCCTGCGTCTTCTCCAACCGCGAACGCGGTGAGGAGGGCGTCACCGACGCGTTCTTCGACCTCGTACAGTCGGAGGGGCTGCCGCTGCTGTCGCTCTCCTCCGTCCGCTTCCGTCGCGAACGCGGCGGCCAGCGGTCGCAGAGCGGCGCCCCGCTCCCCGCGTGGCGGGAGGAGTACGACGCGGCGGTCGCGGCGCTCGTGGATGGCTACCCATCCGACCTCGGGGTGCTCGCCGGGTACATGCTGATCTTCACGCCGGGCTTCGTCGCGGGGCACCCGCTCCTGAACCTGCATCCGGCGCTGCCCGGCGGCCCCGTGGGGACGTGGCGCGAGGTCATCCGTCGCCTGATCCGTGACCGCGCCGCCGAGAGCGGCGTCATGGTGCACCTCGCGATCCCCGAGGTGGATGAGGGGCCCGTCGCGGCGTTCTGCCGCTACCCGCTGACCGGCGCGGCGTTCGACCCGCTCTGGGCGGCGCTCCCGGCGAACCTCGATGACGATGCGGCGCTCGAGACGTCGCCGTTGTTCGCGCGCATCCGTGAGGAGATGGTGCGCCACGAGGCGCCGTTCCTCGTGAGCGCGCTGCAGGCGTTCGCGGACGGGCGGCTGCGTCTCGCCGCCGGTCGCCTCGTCGCCGGGTCGGGAGGCGCCCCGTTCGCGCTCGACCTGACCGAGGACGTGCGCGCGCGTCTCTAGCCGTGCGCACGGACGCGCGGTAGCCTGAGCATCCTGCCGGGCGGCAGGAGGGGGACCAGATGGCCGTCATTCCGCATCCCGCGCACGGAGTCGCCGTGTCACCGGCGCTGCCGCTGCGCACCGCCGTGGCACGTCGTGCCGTGCCGGTGGTGGCGACCATCGCCAGCGCCGTGGTGGCCACGCTCGCTGTCGAGCGCGCCGTGAGCAGCCTGGCGCTGCGCGCGGCGGCCGGCCTGGGTGCCAGCACCGTCCTCGCCCCGTCTCAGCGCGCGGAGGCGGCCCTGCTGCGCGCGGTCGTCACTGAGGCGACCGTGGTGGAACGGATCACCACCCGTCGACGCTAGCGCCGGTCCCGAACGCCTCCAGAAGGTCCTCGCGCGTGCCGGCTTCGGCAGCCGCCGCTCGGCGGAGGCATTGATCGCCGCCGGACGCGTCACGGTGAACGGCCAGGTCGCCACCCTCGGCACCCGCGCTGATCCGGAGGTCGATGCGATCGCGCTCGACGGCGCACCAGTCGAGATTCGCCTAACCGACACGACGCTTGCCCTGCACAAGCCGGTCGACTACGTGGTCACGGCCTCCGACGAGCAGGGCCGCCCCACCGTGTACGACCTGCTGCCAGAGCCTCCCGCCGGCCTTCGATACGCGGGACGCCTGGACATCGACACCTCTGGTCTCCTCCTCATGTCGACGGACGGCGAACTGGTCCACCGCCTCACCCACCCGCGTTACCACGTGGCGAAGACGTACGAGGCCTACGTGGAAGGCGTTGTGTCAGATCGGTCGATCGAGATGCTCCGGCGCGGGATCGACCTCGAGGACGGGCGCACTGCCCCGGCGGAGGTCGAGCGCATCGGCGGCACCGGCCGCGACACGATGCTCCGCCTCGTGATCCGCGAGGGACGCAACCGCCAGGTGCGCCGGATGCTGGAGACGCTGGGCCACCGTGTGATGGTGCTCCGCCGGACCGCCTTCGGGCCGATCGAGCTCGGTGGGCTCGCCCCCGGTGAGTCCCGTCCACTGACGCCGGACGAGGTCGCGGCGCTGCGTGTGCTCGTGGGGCTCGGGGACGCGGCTAGCGCCTGAGATCGACCGCTGCCTATGATTCCCGGAACCTGAACCAGCGGGTGAAGAGGGAGCGGATGCCAGTCGACGCGCCAGAGTCCATCGCCCGCAGCGTCGCCATCGACGGCCCCACCGCCTCCGGGAAGAGCGTCGTTGGCCGCGCCGTCGCCGAGGCGCTCAAGATCGGCTTCTTCGACACCGGCCTCATGTACCGCGCCTGCACGCTGGCCGTGCTTCGCACCGGCACCAACACCGAGGACGAGGCCGCGGTGACCGCCCTCGTGAAATCACTCGACCTGGACATGCGCTGGGAGGAGCCGACCGACCCGCGCATCATCCTGGACGGCAAGGATGTGAACGCCCTCCTGCGCGACCCGGAGGTTGAGCGGAACGTCTCCCTGGTCTCACGCATCGCGGAGGTCCGTGACGAACTGGTCCGCCGCCAGCGCACCATTGCCACGCGCGAGCCGGTCGTCATGGCGGGGCGCGACATTGGCACGCGCGTGCTCGTGGAGGCGCGTACCAAGGTCTTCCTGGATGCCTCCACCGAGGTGCGCGCACGTCGCCGGCTCGGCGAGGAACTCGACGCGGGCCGGTCCACGAACTTCGACCAGGTGCTCACGCAGACCCGGCGGCGCGACGAACTCGACAACACCGGCCACCGCGCGATCAAGCGCGAGCAGGCCGCGGACGACGCGCTGGTGATCGACACCGACGCGCTTGGCATCGACCAGGTCGTGGAGCAGACGCTCCTCCACTACCGCGCCATGAACGGTGCGACGGCG
This sequence comes from Chloroflexota bacterium, assembly GCA_045863195.1. GTDB lineage: Bacteria > Chloroflexota > Dehalococcoidia > UBA2979 > UBA2979 > W-Chloroflexi-9. The sequence continues at coordinate 111,035 of BTUI01000001.1, read as the reverse complement.
TAGGCTGAACGCGCGATGACCGCGATCAAGCGCCTGCTCCTCTGGCTTCCCTACGCCGCCTCCACGACGCTCACCCGCCTCGTGCTGTTCACCTTCGCGCGGTGGGAGGTCTACGGGCGGGAGCACCTGCCAGCGGAGGGCCCGCTGGTCCTCGTTGCGAACCACCTCGACAACCTCGACCCGCCGCTCGTCGCCGCCTCCGCCCGCCCGAGGCGCGTCCACCCGATGGCGAAGCGCGAGCTGTTCGAGGTGCCGCTGATCGGCTGGTGGTTCTGGGCGTACGGGGCCTTCCCGGTGCGGCGCTTCTCCAGCGACATGGGGGCGCTGCGCGTCGCGCGGAACTACCTGCGCAACGGCGAGGTCGTGCTGATGTTCCCGGAGGGCACCCGCTCGCGTGGCGAGGGGATGCGCGCCGCCCTCCCCGGCGCGGCGATGGTGGCGCTGCTCGCGAAGGCGCCGGTGGTGCCGGTCGCCATCACCGGATCGCGCGTGAAGAAGCCGCACGTCTTCTGGGCGGGCCTGCTCCGCCGCCGCCCGAGCATCACGGTCACCTTCGGCGAGCCGTTCACGCTCGATGCGAAGGTGCCCGGCGCCGACGCCGCCGAGGCCGGCACCGACCGCATGATGCGCGCCATCGCGGCGATGTTGCCCGAGGATCTGCGTGGCGTGTACGGCGAGGAGACGAACGGTGCCGTGGTCGCCGCGCGCGCGCGTGACGCCAAGCGCACCACTCCCGCCCGTGACGCCGGTGCCCTGACCGCCACCGACACCGCCGGGGCGGACGATGCGTCACGCAAGTCGCCCGATCCGGACACGTCGGTCGATGTGGACGGCGGCGCGGACTAACCGGGCGCGTGCGCTAGAATGATCGAAGCGGGCGCGGGGGCACCCGGGAGCGAACGCCCATGTGCGGCATTGTCGGATACACCGGCCAGCGACCCGCCGGCCCCATCCTCCTCGACGGTCTGCGACGCCTCGAATACCGCGGCTATGACTCCGCGGGCATCGCGCTGTTCGACGCCGACGAGCGCTTCTACGTGGCGCACGCCACCGGCAAGCTCGATGCCCTCGTGCAGCGCGTGGAGGGCGTCCTGCCGCCCGCGACCGCCGGCATCGGCCACACCCGCTGGGCGACGCACGGTGAGCCCAGCGACCGCAACGCCCACCCGCAGCTCGACCCGGACGGCGTGATCGCCGTCATCCACAACGGCATCATCGAAAACTTCGAGGACCTCCGCGCCCGCTTCGGACGCGGCCCGTTCCGTTCCGAGACTGACACCGAGGTCCTCGCCCACATGCTCGCTGGCGAGGTGGAGCGCGGCGTCGACCTGCTGGACGCGCTGCGCCACGTCGTCGCGGAGGCGCACGGGGCCTACTCGCTCGTCGCGGCCGCCGTGCATGAGCCGGGCCGCATGGTCGCGGCGCGCGTCGGCAACGCCGGGGGCATCGTCGTCGGTACCGGCGAGGGCGAGCACCTGCTTGCGTCCGACCTCGGCGCGCTGTTGCCGCACACCCGCCGTGTCTCCTTCCTGGAGCCGGGCGAGTTCGTGGACATGACCGCCGCCGCCGTGCGCTACGTGGACATCGAGGGCCGCCCGATTGCGAAGGCGGTCGAGGTGCTGCCGTACGATCCGGTCTCCGCCGTGAAGGGCCCGTACAAGCACTTCATGCTGAAGGAGATCCACGAGCAGCCGGACGCCGTGCTGAACGCGATGCGTGGCCGCTACCTCACCGCGCCGCCGCGCGTGGACTTCTCGGACGCCGTGCCGTTCGATGCGTCGTGGGCGAAGGCGCTCACCCGTGTGGTGCTGGTGGGCATGGGCACCTCCATGCACTCGGCGATGGTCGGCCGGCACTACTTCGAGCGCTTCGCGCGCCTCCCCGCCGAGGTCGATAACTCCGCCGAGTTCCGCTACCGCCAGCCGGTGCTGGACGAGCACACGCTGGTGATCTCTGTCGCGCAGTCCGGCGAGACCGTGGACACCCTCGCCGCGATGGACGAGGCGAAGCGGGCGGGCTGCCCGCAGATCACGCTCTGCAACACCCCCGGCGCGCAGACCACGCGGGTCGCGGACGGCACGCTCCTGATGCGCACCGGCCCGGAGATCGCCGTCGCCTCCACGAAGACGATGGTCGCGTCGATGGCGCTGCTGCACGGCCTCGCGCTGTACCTCGGCCGCCTGCGCGGCACGCTCGACCCGGTGGTGGAGGCGCAGCAGGTGCACGCCGCGCTCCACCTCCCGGCAGCGATCGGCGCGGCGCTCGACCTCGCGCCGCAGATCGAGGCGCTGGCGGACCGGTACGCCGTCTACGACGACTTCCTCTTCCTCGGCCGCGGGTTGGGCTACCCCGCCGCGCTGGAGGGCGCCCTGAAGCTCAAGGAGGTCTCCTACATCCACGCGGAGGGATACGCCGCCGGTGAGATGAAGCACGGCCCCATCGCCCTCATCGAAGAGGACTTCCCGACGGTCGCGATCGCCCCGCGCGACGAGGTGTTCGACAAGATGCGCTCGAACATCGAGCAACTGCGGGCGCGGCGCGGCCTCGTGATCGCGCTCGTATCGGAGGGCGACCGCTCGCTCGAGGGTGTCGCGACCGACATCCTGGAGATGCCGGAGGTCGACCCGCTGCTCACGCCGATCGTGGCGGTGGTGCCCCTCCAGCTGTTCTCCTACTACATCGCCACCCGCCGAGGCGCGGACGTCGACCAGCCGAGGAACCTCGCCAAGACGGTCACGGTGGAGTAGTATTCGAGGCCGCTGACACAGACTGTTTCTTCCGCCGACGCTCCCCAGGTCGTGCGGCAGGGGTAATTGGAAGGGCGCCGAGCGATCGGCGCCCTTCGCAATTCCGGGCGCCGTGATTCGGCGGACTCATCACCTCCACGGTCGCAGACGTGGGTTCAAGATTGTCCGGTCAAGAATTGCATCGAGGTCGGCCGCGAACAGCGATGGTTCCCATCCGGCGTACACGACCAGCCGGTACATCGCCGCGACGATGGCCTGCAGGGACGTGGTTGTCAGGTAGGTTGCGATTTCCGGGGTCATCCGCTGTTCGAGTCGCTTGATCCCCATTCCATGGTCGGCCTCGTCGTCCACAACCGTGAATCCGGTTCCGATTGTGGCCCAAGTGCGTTGATGCGAGATAGCGGAGAAGAGCCGGTAAGGCGATGCGTAGCCCGCGGCGGCCACGACCTGTGAAATCTGAGGCACGCGCTCTCCGAAGCCAATCACGCGGCCCCTGGCGCTGATTACTTCGATGCCTTCCGCTGCGGCAACCTCAGTGAGGTGTTCTCGCCGATGCTGGAGACGCTCCGATTCTGCCTTCGCCTCCGTCCGGGTCGATCCACGCACGAACTTGTCGCCGTCGTTAATGCTTGTGAGCCGTGCATTCAATCCCCTCGCGACACGACCGCTCACGGTTAGCGCAGGATCGAGAAACCACAGTCTCTGACTGCAGGCTTCGATGACCCCCCGGGTGACCGTCCATGGGGCGAACGTCATCACCGGGCTTGTGAGCAGTCGTCGAAGGGCGAATGCGTGGTCACCGGCGAAGACGATTGCCTGAAGCGAGATGCTAAACGGCTCGGCCACGTGGCGCGTCAGTTTTAGTTCCTGATCGCCTGGTGACCCCGGGGCCGGAACCCCGTTGAAGGCCAGGGATAACGGACTGATACGCGGGGGCAACTCGTCGAGGAGGTCGAGAATCGCGTCGAACTGCTCAGGCGTCACTTCCGGCATCGGAGTATCTCTGTAGCAGAGCCTGAGCCCTACCGCACCACGCCCTGCGCGCGTAGCGCGGCGACCTCGTCGTCGGAGAGGCCACCGAGGCGGAGGACCTCGTCCGTGTGCTGGCCGAGGGCGGGCGAGGGGCGGGAGGCGCGCGTTGGCGTGGCGGACATGCGCGTGATCGGGCCGACGACGCTCTGTGGGCCGGTCACCGGGTGGTCGAAGTCCACCATCAGGCCCATCGCCTGCACCTGGGGATGGTCGGCAACTTCCTCGGGCAGGTGGACCGGGGCTACCGGCACACCTTCTGCCTCGAACGCCGCGACCCACTCGGCGACGGTGCGCTGTCGCACCTTCTCCGCGATCTCGGCGCGCCAGCGTAGGACCAGCGCGCGCGTCTCCGGGTCGTAGGCGTCGAAGTCCTGCTCGTCCGACCGGTCGTGCTGCATGCCAAGGACGCGGCGGGCGCCGGCGCGCGTCGCCTTCGTGAGGCAGCCGAGGACGATCTGGCCGTCCTTCGCGTTGTAGCCGTTGTAGTAGAGGCGCGGCGGGCCGGCGCTCGCCCAGCGGTAGGCGGCGCGCTCCTCCAGGATCTCCTCGTACGTCCCGCCCCGCGCCCGGAGCGCGCGCACGCGTTCCATCATCGGGTCGCGCTGGCTGGCGTCTGTCACCGCCTGGCGCATCACGTACACGTCCTGGATCGAGAGCGCCGAGGCGAGTAGCGAGGCGTCGATGCGCTGGCCCTCGCCGGTGCGCTCGCGGTGGTAGAGCGCCGCGTTGATCGAGGCGACACAGGCGAGGCCGGTCGTGTAGTCCGCGATCGCCGGGGTCATCTGCGCCGGGCTGCCCTCCGGCGTGACCTTCTCGTCGCCGGCGATCAGGCCGGTGAAGGCGGCGGCGACGAAGTCCGTCGCCCCCTTGTCGGCGAGCGGGCCGCGGTCGCCGAAGCCGGTGATCGAGCAGTAGATGAGGCCCGGGTGGAGCGCCCGCAGCGTTTCGTAGCCGAGGCCCATCCGCTCCGGCACGCCTGGCCGGTAGTTCGTCAGCACCACATCGAACGAGGGGATGATCCGGTGTAGCGCCGCGCGCCCCGCCTCGGTGGAGGTGTCGAGGGCAAGCGACTTCGCACCCCGGTTCAGCGACTGAAAGCGCTTCCCCTCGCCCGCCACGAGGGCGCCCGACGAGCGGTACCCCTCGCCCTCCAGCGGTTCGAGCTTCACCACGTCCGCGCCGAAATCGGACAGCACGATGCCGGCGTACGGCCCGGCCACGATCTGCGTGGCGGCCAGCACGCGGATGCCGCTGAGCGGCCCGGGGCGGTCGTCGTCGGACATGGTTCACACCCCCTGAACGAAGTTCGCGGAGCCTACCGGAAGTCGGTGCGGGATCGCCACCCGCCCGCGGGCTACGATTCCCGCCGCACCGAGGAGTCGCCGATGCCCGTCCGCCTGGTCGCGCGCGCCGCCGCCGTGGGGTTCCTCGCGCTGTCGGCGTTCCAGGCGGCGCTCGCCGTTGGCGCGCCGTGGGCGCACCTCGCCTGGGGCGGGCGGCACGAGGGCGTGCTGCCCGTCGGCCTCCGGCTCGCGAGTGCTGCCGCCGTGGTCTTCCTCCTCGGCGCCGCCGTGCTGGTCACGGTCGCCGCGAGACCACTGGCGGAGGGCGACGGCCGGGTGGCGCTCGCGCGACGCCTCGCGGGGGTGCTGGCGTTCCTCCTGCTCCTCAACGCCGCCGGGAACCTCGTCTCGCAGAGCAACGCCGAGCGCGTGGTGATGACGCCCGCGGCGGGGGTGCTGGCGATCCTCACCGGCCTCGTGGCGTGGGGACCGCGCCGCGCGCCCGTCGTCGCGGAGCCGAGGCCACCTCGCAGCGCCCGGGGCGAGGAGCGGCGTGCGGCCGAACGGCGGCGGAAGAAGCAGCAAAGGCGGCCCTGAGGCCGCCTTCGCGTCAGTCCGTCCGGGTGAACCGGCTACCCGTTGCCCTCGATGCCGCCGCCGAGCGCCGCCTGCGCCGCGGCGAGGCGGGCGATCGGCACGCGGTACGGTGAGCACGAGACGTAGTTCAGACCAGCCTCGTGGCAGAAGGCGACGCTCGGCGGGTTGCCGCCGTGCTCGCCACAGATGCCCACCTTCAGGCCCGGCTTCACGCCGCGCCCCTTCGCGATCGCCATCTGGATCAGCCCGCCGACACCCTCGCGGTCGAGCTCGACGAACGGGTCGCGCTCCACGATGTGCTGCTTGATGTAGGACGGCAGGAACCGCCCGGCATCGTCACGCGAGAGGCCGAACGTGGTCTGCGTCAGGTCGTTCGTGCCGAACGAGAAGAAGTCGGCGTGCTCCGCGATCCGGTCCGCCACCACGCAGGCGCGCGGGAGTTCGATCATCGTCCCGACCGTGTACTCCAGGCTCTGGCCGCGTTCCTTCAGCACCTGCTCGGCGGTGGCGATGGTGGTGCTGCGGAGCAACTCCAGTTCTGCCTCCAGGCCGACGAGCGGGATCATGATCTCGGGGTGCACCTCCACGCCCTCCTGCTGGAGGGTGCAGGCGGCCTCGATGATCGCGCGCGTCTGGATCTCGTAGATCTCCGGGTACGTGACCGCCAGGCGGACGCCGCGGTGGCCGAGCATCGGGTTGAACTCGCGCAGGCTCTCGACGCGCTGCTCCACGTCCGCGGCGCGCAGGTTGAGCGCCGCGGCCAGTTCCGTGATCTCGATCGAGGTGTGCGGGAGGAACTCGTGCAGCGGCGGGTCCAGCAGGCGGATGGTCACCGGGAACCCGGCCATCGCCCGCAGGATGCCGACGAAGTCCTCACGCTGGTACGGGAGGATCTTCTCGAGCGCCGCGCGGCGCTCCTCCTCCGTCTGCGACAGGATCATCTGGCGCATCGCCAGGATGCGGTCGGCGCCGAAGAACATGTGCTCCGTGCGGCAGAGGCCGATGCCCTCCGCGCCGAACGAGCGGGCGCGCTCCGCGTCCTCGGGTGTGTCGGCGTTGGCGCGCACGCGCAGCGTGCGGACCGTGTCCACCCAGCCCATCAGCTCGTCGTACTCCGGGGGGAAGATCGCCTCCGCCAGCGGCAGCGCGCCAAGCATCACCTCGCCGGTGGTGCCGTCCACGGACACCACGTCGCCCTCCCGGACGATGACGGTGCCGCGGCCGGGCACCTCCACATGGAACTCGCGGTGCGCGTAATCGATCTGCAGGCCGGCGCAGCCGGAGACGCAGCACTTGCCCATGCCGCGCGCCACCACCGCGGCGTGCGAGGTCATGCCGCCGCGCGCCGTCACGATCGCGCGCGCGTCCTTCATGCCCTCGATGTCCTCGGGGCTGGTCTCGTCGCGCACGAGGATGACGTCCTCACCGCGGGCGGCCCACTGCACGGCGTCGCCGGGCGTGAACACGACCTTGCCGACGGCTGCGCCCGGCGAGGCCGCCAGGCCGGTGGTGATGACGTCGCGCTTCGCGTCGCGGCGGAAGACCGGGTGCAGCAACTCGTTCAACTGCTCCGGGTCGAGCCGCGCGAGCGCCTCCTTCTGGGTCAGCCGGCCCTCGTGCACCATGTCCACGGCGATCTTCACCATCGCCTGGCCGGAGCGCTTGCCGGAGCGCGTCTGGAGGATCCAGAGCTTGCCCTGCTGGACCGTAAACTCGATGTCCTGCATGTCGCGGAAGTGCGACTCCAGCCGCTCGCAGGCCTCCGCGATCTGCGCGTAGACCTCCGGCATCTGCTCTTCGAGGGACGGCGGGTCGTCCGAGCCGCGCGCGGCCTTCGTGATCGGGCTCGGCGTGCGGATGCCGGCGACCACGTCCTCACCCTGCGCGTTCACCAGGAACTCGCCGAAGATGAGCCGGCCGCCGGTGGAGGGGTTCCGCGTGAAGAGCACGCCGGTGGCGCAGTCCTCGCCCAGGTTGCCGAAGACCATCGCCTGCACGTTGACGGCGGTGCCCCACCAGTCCGGGTACCCGTGCATCTGGCGGTAGACGACGGCGCGAGGCGTCTCCCACGAGGAGAACACCGCGCCGATGGCGCCCCACAACTGCTCCTTCGGGTCCTCCGGGAACGGGCGGCCGGTGCGCTCCAGCACCAGCGCCTTGTACTCGGCGACCAGTTCGCGGAGGGCGTCCGCGTCCAGTTGGGTGTCGTCCTTCACGTTGCGGGCGCGCTTCTTGGCGTTCAGCAGCACCTCGAACGGGTCGTGGTCGGTCTCGGACTGCTTGGCGACGCCCATCACCACGTCGCCGTACATCTGCACGAACCGGCGGTAGGAGTCGTACGCGAAGCGGGCGTTGCCGGAGCGCTCGGCGAGGCCGGCGGCGGTGGTGTCGTTCAGGCCCAGGTTGAGGATCGTGTCCATCATGCCGGGCATGGAGACGCGCGCGCCGGACCGCACGGAGAGGAGCAGCGGGTTCGCCGGGTCGCCGAAGCGGGCCCCGACGCGTTCCTCGATGCGGCGGAGGCCGTCCTCCACCTGCGCGGCGAGGCCGTCCGGGAACTTCGCGCCGAGCGCGTAGTAGGCGTTGCACACCTCGGTGGTGATGGTGATGCCGGGCGGCACCGGGATGCCGAGGCTGCTCATCTCGGCGAGGCCGGCGCCCTTGCCGCCCAGGAGCGTGCGGTCGACCGCGGAGGCCTGGCCGTCACCGAAGAAATGGACCATCTGCTCCAGCGGCCGCGTAGCGTCGGTCTCCCGGGATGCGATGGTCATTCAGGGCTGCCTTCCATGCCGTCCGCGCCGGTGTTCCGGGCGGGACAGGGGTGTCTGCCAACGCACATGGCCACGCATGGGCGTGGTGTCCCGGCGTGGTGCGTACGTGGGGGGTTGGTCCGGCGCCGGCTGGTTCTCCCCGCCCCGGCGCGGTCTCTTGCCATCGAGTATACGCCGGGAGCCCGTTGTGACCTACCTGAAGCACCCCGGAGATGCCGCCGTGCGGTTGTACCGTATACTCGTCTTATCGTTTGGAGGCGATGCTCCCCGGCATGACGTACGACCCTCGCCTCGCCATCCACCGCGTCCGCACGCTCCTCGAGGCCCGGGAGGCCTCGCTCTCCCCGTTCGCCGCACACGAGGCATCGAGCCCCGGCCGGGCACGGCCGGAGCCGCCCGACCCGCTGCGCGGCGCGTTCCAGGTCGACCGCGACCGCATCATCCACACGCGGGCGTTCCGCCGGCTGAAGCACAAGACGCAGGTCTTCGTGCACCCGGACTCGGACCACGTGGTCACGCGCATGACCCACACCATCGAGGTGCAGCAGGTCGCCCGCACGATCGCCCGCGCCCTCAACCTGAACGAGGACCTGACGGAGGCGATCGGCCTCGGCCACGACCTGGGCCACACCCCGTTCGGGCACGCGGGCGAGGAGACGCTGGCGGCGTTGCTGCCCGGTGGATTTCGCCACAACGAGCAGTCGCTCCGCATCGTGGAGGTGCTGGAGCACCGCGGCGTCGGGCTGAACCTGATGCCCGAGACCCGCGAGGGCATCCTGAAGCATTCGAAGACGCGCGAATCGGTCGCGGCGGAGGCGTGGGGCTTCGCGTCCACCCTCGAAGGCCAGATCGTGAAGCTCGCCGATTCCATCGCCTACCTGAACCACGACATCGAGGATGCGATCCGCGCCGAGTTGATCACCGAATCCGACCTCCCTCGCGAGGTACACGCGGTCCTCGGGCGGACACACTCCGACCGTATCGCCGCGCTCGTCGTCGACTGCGTGGTCGCCTCCACCGAGACGTTCGAAGGCGACCAGCCGCGCATCCGCCTCGGCGACGACGTGCTGGCGGCGACGGACGCGCTGCGCGAGTTCATGTTCACGCGCGTCTACCTGCACGAGTCGACGCTGACCGAGGCGCGCCGGGGCCAGCAGATCGTGGAGGCGCTCTACCGCCACTACGAGGCGCACCCGGACGAGATCTCGGGCTTCTCGCTCCCGGAGGACCCGCCGTGGCGTCGGGCGGCGGACTACGTGTCCGGCATGACGGACGGCTACGCACTGGCGCGCGCGCGGGCGCTGCGGCTCATCCCGTAGCCGCCCGTCGCCACGGCGGTAGGATGGTCGCGTTCACGGATGACACGGACGGTCGGAGGGCACCGCTGCGCGCACCTACCATCGCCGGGCTGTTGATCGTCCTTATCGCGGGTGTCGCCATGGCGGCGATCTGGTTCGTCGATGCCTCGGAAGGGGCGCCCTCCACGCCTGAGGTGACCGGCACGGAAGCGCCGGACGCCCGGACGCTCGCCGTCGTCGCGCTCACCTCCAACATGTACGGCCGACCGACGCGCTCCGCCGACCTCGTCGCGATCATCCCGGAGGGACGCACCGTGCGCGTCACCGGACGCACCGAGGACGACGAGTGGCTGCGGGTGATCTACCCCGTGACCTCCTCGCTGGAGGGCTGGATCCCGAAGGCGCACCTGGTGGCGGACCGCCTGCCGGACCTCGCCGCGGTGCCGGCGCTGGCCGGCGCCTCCGGGTCCGAGGGCGGCACCGGGGCCGGCGGCACGGACGACCCGTCCGCCCTGCCCGATCTGACCGTGAGCAGCGCGGACGTCCAGCCCACCGGGCAACTGGCCGTCCGCATCACGAACATCGGCCGGGCCCCGTTTGACGGGCAGGTCGGCCTGCGCATCACGACCGCCGATGGTGAGATCGTGGGTGTGCTGGACGTGGACCTCAGTGGATCGCCGCTGGGGGCGGGACGGAGCGCCTCGATCAACACGGGCACGGTGGTGACGGCGACCGGGCTGTACGTGATCGAGGTCGACCCCGGCAACGAGGTCGAAGAGAGCAACGAGTTCAACAACACCCGGCGTGTGCTGCTGGTGGGGACGGACGAATGAACGCCGACGACGAGCGCCTGGAAGAGGTGATCGAGGAGCGGCGGCGCTTCGAGGCGGCCGGCGCGGTCATCGGCGTGGTGATCGTGGTGACCGTCGCATCGTTCCTGTTCGTCGTGCTCAACCGTGGCGGCGACGATCCTGTGCCGGCCGTCACGCCGACCTCGGTCGCGGGTGAGGCGGGCGCGCCACACCTGATCGGGACGGTCGACCTGCGTTCCGCGCCGAGCGACCAGGTGGCGATTGTCGCGCGGCTGCTCCAGACCGAACCGATCCGCGTGCTGGGCCGCTCCGCGGACGGCCAGTGGATCGCCCTCGGCCCCTCCGCGCGGCCGACGGTGATCGGCTGGGTGCTCGCCACGCAGGTCGAGGGCGTCGACGCGGCGACGCTGCCGGTGCTCGCCGACCCGCGCGCGGGCGGCGCGGTGGGCGCCCCCACGTTCACCCCTGACCTCCCCGACCTGATCGTGGAAGCCGCCTTCGCGCGCGAGAACCGGTTGCACCTGACGGTCCGCAACCAGGGCGCCGGCGACGCGCCCGGCACGATCCTCGTCTCCGTGAACGAGGGCGAGGCGGTGCCGCTGCGCGTGGCGCGGCCGGGTGAGCCGCTGCGCGCGGGCGAGCGCGTGGAGGGGGAAGTGCCGGGCCAGACGGTGCAGATCCGCAGCGCGATCCGCATCCACCTGATCGTCGACCCGCCGGTCGCGGAGGAGGACCCGGACAACAACGCCTGGGACGGCATCGTGGAGCCGGACGTCCCGAACGACCTGGAGGTGCTGAGTGCGGACACCGCCGGTGTGGACGGCCACCTGGTCGTCGTGATCCGCAACAACTCGCCGATCCCGGTGCGCGGCTCCTTCACGGTCAGCGTGCGGGAGGCGTTGCCCAGCACCGCGCTCCTCGGACGCCAGACGACGAGCGGGACGATCGAGGCGGGCGCCACGCTGGAGGTGTCGTTCGCGGAGCTGCGCGGGCTCAGCCTGGCGCAGATCTCCATCCGGCTCTCCTCGGACGGCGTGGACGACGCCGTGATCGCCAACAACACCTACCCGCGATAGCCTCCCGGCCATGACCGAAGGCGCCCCCACCCCGCTCGACGCCGACGCCCGCGCCCACCTCCGGGCGCGCCTGGAGGCGTCCCGCGCCGCGCTACTCGCGGCGCTCGAGGGCGTGACGGAGCGCGACTTCGCGACCAACCTCGGGGACGGGGTGACCGTGGTTCGGCTGCTCGCGCGGCTGGCCGCGGAGGAGCGGGCGGACGCCGCCCGGCTGCGCGGCGAGGCGGCCGAGGTGGCCGTGCCGGAGCGCCCGCTGCCGCCCCAGGTCGTCCACGCCCTCGCCGGCGCGCGCTACCAGGCGCTGCAGGCGCTCGACCTCCCCGGCCTCGGCGCGGATGCGGCGGAGGCGCTGGTCGCCGGCATCGAGGCGCGGGAGGCGGCGGCGGAGCGTGTGCGGAATCGCCCGGTGGCGACCCCGCCGCCGGTGATCCCCGTGATCCAGCCGCCCGGGGGCGCGGCCTGACGATCTGGGCGTAACGATCCGGCGGGTCCGGTGTCTACATAGACACATGACCCAGATCGACGACATCAAGGCGCGCCTCGACATCGTGGATGTCGTGTCCGGCTACGTCCCCGAACTGAAGAAGATGGGGCGTTCCTGGAAGGCCCGGTGCCCGTTCCACAGCGAGCGGACGCCGTCGTTCGTCGTCGACCAGGAGCGCCAGACCTGGCACTGCTTCGGCTCCTGCTCCACCGGTGGCGACGTGATCGAGTTCGTCCGGCGTCAGGAAGGGCTCGACTTCAAGGAGGCCCTGCGCCTCTGTGCGGAGCGCGCCGGCATCGAGCTCCGCGCCCCGAGCCTGCGTGAAGTCGCCGAGCGTGAAGTGCACGAGCGGCTGCTCGCCGCGAACGAGGCCGCCGCCGTCTACTTCGAGGCCGCCCTCGCCGGGCCGGAGGGCGCGGAGGCACGTGCCTACTGCGAGAGCCGCGGGCTGGACACGGCCACCATCGAGACGTGGCAGTTGGGCTACGCCCCGGACGGCTGGAGCGGCCTCATCGACCACCTCGTCACGCGCGGCTTCAAGCCCGCCGACCTCGTGGAGGCCGGCCTCGCGATCGAGGGTGATCGAGGAGCGTACGACCGCTTCCGGGCGCGGCTGATGTTCCCGACCCGGGACGCGCGCCGCCGCCTGATCGGCTTCGGCGCGCGCGCCATGCGTCCGGGCGACGAGCCGAAGTACCTGAACACGCCCCAGACGCCGCTCTTCGAGAAGAGCGCGAACCTCTACGGCCTCGACCGCGCCGCGGACGACATCCGCCGCCAGGACCGCGCCGTGGTGGTGGAGGGGTACATGGACGTGATCGCCGCGCACCAGTTCGGGGTGACCAACGTGGTCGCCTCCAACGGCACCGCGATCACCGAGAAGCAGATGGAACTACTGAAGCGCTACACCCACAACGTGGTGCTCGCGCTGGACGCCGACAACGCCGGCTCCGCCGCCACGCTCCGTGGCGTGGAGGTCGCGGCGGGCGTCGCCGACCGGCGCGACACCGTCTCGCTCGGGTTCGGTGGGCTCGTCTCCTACCAGGAGGTGCTGGACGCCGATATCCGCGTCGTCGCCCTGCCGGCCGGCGAGGACCCGGACTCGCTCGTCCGCAAGGACGCCGACCGCTTCCGCGCGCTCCTCGGCGGTGCGAAGCCGGTGCTGGACCACCTGTTCGAGGTGACCACGGCCGGCATTGACCCCGCGGACGCCCGCGCGCGGTCGCACGCCGTGGAGCAGTTGCTGCCCTACCTCGCGCGGATCGGCGACGAGGTCGTGCGTGCGAGTTATGTCCAGAAGGTCGCCCGCTTCGCCTCGGTGGACGAAGCGACGGTGAACCGGATGCTCGCCGCGCACCGCCAGCAGGCGCTGCGCCCGGCGGCCACGCCCCGCCCCGTGCCGACGCCGGCCGAGGTGAAGGCGGCGAAGAAGGCCACGGCGGCGCCCCGTGACGGCGAGACCCAGTTGCTGGAACTGATCGTCCAGCGCCACGAGTCTCGCGGCGCGGCGGTCGGCCTTGACCCCGCCACGTTCGAGGACAGCCTCAACCGCCTCGTGTTCGAGGCATGGGTGGCGGATGTCGACCTCCCGGAACACGTCGCCGGGTTGGAGACGGACACCCGCGAGCGCTACGAGGCGCTTCGGGCGGCCTCCCTGCCGGCGTATGAGCCCCGACATGTGGCGGACATGGTGACGGCGATGGCGCGCGAACTCCGCGCCCGCCGGCAGGCCGCGCGGCTCCTCGCCGTCGCGCGGGAGCAGGCGGAGGCGCTGCGTGCCGCCCGTCGTGCGGACGGTGACGGCGGCCCAGTGGCGGTCGTCGGCGAGGTGTCAGACGAGTTCACGGAGACGGCGCAGCGCCAGCGGGCGCTCGCGCGCGAGTATCAGGTAGCGACCGGGCGCCGACCGGTAGAGGCGGGCGACCCGCGGGATGGGAGCGTGGCATGACCCAGGCATTTGAAGACACGACGCTGGCGGACGCCGGCCTCGATGCGCTGCTCTCCAAGGGCCGGCGCAGCGGCCACGTCACCGCCGAGGACGTGTTCGAGGCGATGCCGGACGCTGAGCAGAGCGCCGACAAGTTGTACTCGATCATTTCGCAGTTGTCGGAGAACGGCATCACCGTCCGCATCGACCCCGCCGCGCGCGAGGCCGGCGGCGTGGTGGAGGCCGCCCGTCGCATCGTCGACGAGGTGTCGGGCATCGACGACCCGGTCCGCATGTACCTGCGCGAGATCGGCAAGGTCTCGCTGCTCACCGCGGACGACGAGAAGCGCCTCTCCCGGGCCATCGAAGAGTGGCTCCACATCGAGGACATCATCGATGACTACCGGGACGAGCACGGCGAGGAGCCGTCCTGGGCGGAGGTGCTGGTGGAACTGCTCCGTCAGTTCCACGCCGACCGGAACGTCTACCAGGCGGTCAGCCGCCACTTGGACCTGCCGCGCCAGTCCGTCTCCGAGCGCATCCGCGACCCGCGTTTCCGGGCCGCGCTCGACGGTGAGATGGACGAGGGGCTGCAACGGCTCCTGATGAGCGAGATGAAGTGGGACGAGGAGCGGGCGCGCGAGGCGCTGATCCGCCACTCGACCATCACCCACATCATGCGCCCCGACCACGTGCGCTGGGCGGCGGAGGTCGCCGGCACGGAGTCGAAGGTCTTCCCGCCCCCGAAGGGCCTCGCGGAGAAATTGCAGGCCGAGCACGGCGGCGGGTTGCAGTACTACTTCGAGAAGATCATCTACGACGGCAAGCGTTCCGAGCGCCAGCTGACCGAGGCGAACCTGCGCCTGGTCGTCTCCGTCGCGAAGAAGTACATCGGCCGCGGGATGTCGCTGCTGGACCTGATCCAGGAGGGCAACATCGGCCTGATCCGCGCCGTGGAGAAGTTCGACTACCGCAAGGGGTTCAAGTTCTCCACCTACGCCACGTGGTGGATCCGGCAGGCGATCACCCGCGCGATCGCGGACCAGGCGCGCACGATCCGCATCCCCGTGCACATGGTGGAGACGATCAACAAGCTCGTGCGCATCCAGCGCCGCCTTGTCCAGGAGTTCGGCCGCGAGCCGACGCCCGAGGAGATCGGCAAGGAGCTGGAGCTCCCGCCGGACCGCGTCCGCGAGATCCTGAAGGTCTCGCAGGAGCCGGTCTCGCTGGAGACGCCGATCGGCGAGGAGGAGGACTCCCACCTCGGCGACTTCATCGAGGACCCGACCGCGCTGGCGCCGCAGGACGCCGCCTCCCACCAGCTCCTGAAGGAGCAGGTGATGGACGTGCTCTCCACCCTCACCCCGCGCGAACGGAAGGTGCTGGAGCTGCGCTTCGGGCTGGAGGACGGCCGCTCTCGCACGCTGGAGGAGGTCGGCCGCGAGTTCAACGTGACGCGCGAGCGCATCCGCCAGATCGAGGCGAAGGCGCTGCGGAAGTTGCGCCACCCCACCCGGTCGCGCAAGTTGAAGGACTACCTGGACTAGCCCGCATCCCTTCGGGACGGACGTTCGAGCAGAGGGAGCGCAGTTCGCATGCCGATCTACGAGTACCGCTGCCAGAAGTGCAGCAAGAAGTTCGAGTTGCTCCGGCGCCTGGCGGCGCGAGACGACGCGGCCAAGTGCCCGCACTGCAACGCCGCGGGCGCCACGCGCATCCAGTTCCAGCGTGTCGCCGTCCTCACCGGCGCCTCGCCCGACATCATGTCGGACGACGCCTCGCCCGAGGAGTTCGGCTTCGGTGACGACGACTTCGGTGGGGATGACTTCGATATGTCGGACTTCGACTAGCGTCCGCACGCGAGCCGACACGCACTCAACGACCGCCCCGAGGACCTCGGGGCGGTCGCGCGTTTACGGGAGGGTTGCCGTCACCTCGGCGGCCGCGAGGCGGCGGCGGCGCTGGAGGCGGCGCTGCTCCGCGCGGCGGTCCAGCCAGACGATGTAGCCGACGCCCGCGAGGGCGACGAGGCCGCCCTGCATCACGGTGAACGCACCCACGGCCAACGACACGTCGAACCAGAACCCCTGCGGGAACATCCGGACCAGGCGGTCTGTGGCCGGGTCGAGTTGCCAGAAGTCGTTGGAGAACGACAGGACGTGGAAGCGATAGAAGAGCTCGTCGAAGCCGATGAGCATCGCGATGGCCACCGCACCCAGCACCGCGACGGTGCCGACGCCGGCCCACACCGCCTGTCTCGCCAGGATGCGCATGGAGCGCTCGCGGCTCCAGAGGTAGATCGCCGCCACGTAGACCACGATGTACATGAGCGCGAAGTCATGCAGCCGGAAGAACGCCTGGAAGAGGTCCTTCACGTCCGCCATGTGCAGGATCTCGCGCTCGTTGAACAGCGGGATCGTGCGCTCCCCCTGCTGCACGCGGATGTCGAGGAGTTCGCCGGAGCGCCCGGACTGGAAGTAGCGCGAGATCACCCGCGAGGCACGATCGAGTTCGGACCGGTCGATGCCCGTGACCGCAGGGACGTCGTACTGGGCGTAGGAGTAGCCGTACACCCGATCCCACGTCCCGGCGATGCGGACGTTGGTCAGCAGCAACGCCACCGGGATGCAGGCGACGAAGACGGCGGCGGCGATCCAGCGGAGGGCAATCACCGCCAAAGTATACTCGGCGCATGACGGACGACCTCGCGACCTTCTCGGCGGTGCTGGACGCCCTGGCGCTGCCGCCCTACCGCGTGCAGGCGTTCGACCCCGACCACCCCGACTTCGACGCGCAGCGGCCGCTGCTCGTGCTCCCCGCCCAGTTCGAGGCCGCGCGACCGCTCGTGCGCCGGCGCTACCCCGCCTCGAAGCCCGCGCGCGTGGTGCTGGACGGCGTCGCGACGGAAGCGCCCGTGGCGGCGCTCCCGTTCGATGCGTCGGCGTGGCTGCTGCCGGCGCTGCCGCCCGAGGAGGACCGCCGCTCGATCGACGGGCTGCGTCGGGTGACGGAGCGGCTGTTCGCGCCGGACGGCTGCCCGTGGGACCGCGAGCAGACCCCGCAGACCCTGCGTCGCTACCTGATCGAAGAGGTCTACGAACTCGTCGACGCGATCGACCGCGAGGATGCGGCCGGCCTGCGCGAGGAGGTCGGCGACGTCCTTGCCCACATGTTCATGCAGACGGCGCTCGCCCAGCAGTCCGGCGCGTTCACGCTGGAGGATGCGGTCGAGTACGCGAACGCGAAGTTCGTGCGCCGTCACCCGCACGTCTTCGGCGAGGAGGAGAGCGGCTCGCCGGAGGACCTGCTCGACCGCTGGGAGGCGATCAAGGCCGCCGAGCGCGCCGCAAAGGGCGAGGTCGCCGAGGCGCGCCCGGAGGGCGCGCTGGACTCGGTGCCGCGCGCCGCTCCCGCGCTCCAGCGCGCGCAGATGCTCGCCCGCCGCGCCGTCCGCCACGGCCTGGGCGATGCGCCCACCCCGGCGCGCGAGGCGGTGGTCGCCGCCCTCGAAGCGGACGACCTCGCGTTGCTGCTGTTCGCCGTGGCCCGGCTGGCCGCGGAGCAGGACGCGGACGCAGAGGAGACCCTGCGCGAGGCCGCCGGCCGGTTCACCTCGGCGTTCCAGGCGCTGGAGGATGCCGCCCGTACCGCCGGCGTGGAGGTCGCGGCGCTGCCGGAGGCGGAACGGCTCGCGGCCTGGGCCAGCGTCGCCACGACACCGACGCAGTAGTTTCTACAGCGCAGCGTCCGCCGTGCTACAGTGTCTGCGGGTACCCACCCCGGGTATCCCTCGGCGCTCCCCTCACCGGGCCGGGCGCCGCTCGTTGACACATGGCACACGCCCGTCCCGGGCGATGGAGGAGGACCGATGACCGCGACCTCGACGATCACGCGCAAGCAGGCGCCGAAGGCTGACTCGGTGGTCACGCCGGAGCGTTACGCGCAGGGCCTGCCGTCCTTCCAGGCGTGGATGGACGCGATCGAACTGAACAAGGACAACTTCCAGCGCCACTACACCGAGTGGGTGCCGAACGACTCGGACGTGGCGGCGATCAAGGCGCTCGTGGCGAGCCACGGCGTAAAGGCGCTCGTGCTCGGCGAGGACTGGTGCCCGGACGTCTGGCGCGGCCTGCCGGTGACGGCGCGGCTGGCCGAACTGACCGGCATGGAGGCCCGCTACTTCAAGCGCGACGAGAACAAGGACATCATGGCCGAGTTCCTCAAGGACGGGGAGTTCGAGTCCATCCCGGTGGTGGTCCTCTACGACCGCGACCACCGCTACCTGGGCCACTGGATCGAGCGCGCCGACCAGGCGAACGCCGAGATGCCCGAGATCCGCAAGATCCTCGCCGGCATCGAGCGCGACACCCCGGAGTTCGAGGAGGCGCGGAAGCGCTACACCGCGAAGACGTGGGAGCACGCCGAGGGCTGGCGTGACGCGCAGGTCTCCGAGATCCGCGCCCTGCTGGAGGAAGCGCTCAACTAGCGCTCCCATCCCGGTTGAACCGAACGGGCCGCCCGAGAGGGCGGCCCGTGTCGTGGTGTGCGGCGGTGGCGGCTACCGGTCGCCGGCGTCGTCCTCGCGGCGTGGGCGCGGCGTGCGCGGGCGCATCGAGGGCTGATCCTCGGTCGCCTGCGAGCGCGTGGCGCGGGGGCTGCGAGGCTCGGCGCTGCCCACGGTGCGGCGTGCCGGCTCCTCCGCGACCTCGCGGGCGGGCTCGCGGCGCGGGGCGGCCTCGGCGGCCGGGCGCGGGCGGGGCGTCGCGCAGTGCGGGCAGTGGCGCCAGGCGAAGTTCATCGGGCGGCCACAGCTGGTGCACGGCGTCCGCAACTGGCTGCCGCAGTGGGCGCAGACGACCCATTCGCCCTCGGTGGGGCGGCGGCAGGAGGGGCATGCGGCGATGGCGTGCAGTTCGGAGAGGATCGCCTCCTGCTCCAGCTGGCGCTCGTACGCCTGCTGCACGGTCTCCGCGGGGCGCAGCACCATGTAGACGGGGAGGCCCACGACCGGGAACACGACGGCGATGCCCACGGCGATCGCCTGCGTCACCGGGTCGCTCGTGCGCGCGCGGATGTCGCGGTAGACCCACAGCACGGACGCGAACCACAGCACCAGCACGTAGCCGGTCAGGAGCACGCCGAAGAGGCGCGCGGTCGCCTGCCAGTCACCGCCGGGCCAGGAGATCAGCATGTCCAAGGAGGCGCCTCCGGTTCCTGTGCCACCGTGGATCAGGCTAACACGCAGTCCCCGGAGGATCGCCCATCACGTCCGTGTGGCTGGGCCAGGCACGTGGACACGCGGTGGACGCCCACACCGAGGGGCGCACCTACAATCGGGCAGTGACCACCTCCACGCATGACATCCTGAACCCCGCGCAGCGGCGCGCCGTGGAGACCCCCGGCGGGCCGCTAATGATCCTCGCGGGGCCCGGCTCCGGGAAGACGCGCGTCATCGCCCACCGCATCGCCTGGCTCGTCCAGGAGGCGGGCGTCGCCCCGTGGCGCATCCTCGCGGTCACCTTCACCAACAAGGCCGCCCGTGAGATGCGCGAGCGCGTCGAGGGGCTGCTCGGGCCGCTGGCGCACGACCTGTCGATGGGGACGTTCCACTCGGTCTGTGCGC
Organism: Chloroflexota bacterium; assembly: GCA_045863195.1. Lineage (GTDB taxonomy): Bacteria > Chloroflexota > Dehalococcoidia > UBA2979 > UBA2979 > W-Chloroflexi-9. The sequence goes on along the minus strand of BTUI01000001.1, from coordinate 91,385 downwards.
GCATCCTCCGCCGCGACGGCGAGTCGGTCGGCCTCGCACGAGACTTCGTGATCTACGACACGGACGACCAGATGTCGCTCGTGCGGACGATCGAGGCGGAACTGCAGATCGACCCGAAGCGCTTCCAGCCTCGGGCGGTCCTCTCCGCGATCTCCTCCGCGAAGAACGAACGCCGCGACCCCGCCGCCTACCAGCGCAGCGTCGACTCCTACTTCGAGGAGACGGTCGCGCGGGTCTACGAGGAGTACGAGGCGGCGCTGCGCCGCTCCGGCGCGGTCGACTTCGACGACCTCCTCGGCCGCACGCTCGAGATGTTCGAGACGCGCCCGGAGGTGCAGCAGCGGTACGCGGACCGCTACCTGCACACGCTGATCGACGAGTTCCAGGACACGAACCTGGTGCAGTACCGGCTGGCCCGCGAGCTGTCCTCGGTCCACCGCAATCTCACGGTGGTCGGCGATCCCGACCAGTCGATCTACTCGTGGCGCGCCGCGGACATCCGCAACATCCTCAACTTCGAGTCCGACTTCCCGGACGCGCAGGTGGTGCTGCTGGAGCAGAACTACCGCTCGACGGGCCACATCCTCCGCGCCGCGCACGCGGTCATCCAGCGCGCCGAGGGCCGGCCGGAGAAGGCGCTGTGGACGGAGAACCCGGACGGCGAACCGGTGATCGAGTTCGAGGCGTCTTACTCCGAGGAGGAGGGCCAGTTCATCTCCGGCGAGATCCGCCGCCAGATCCGGGTGGACGGCCGCAGCCCGGCGGACTTCGCGGTGATGTACCGGACGAACGCCCAGTCCCGCGCGGTCGAGGAGGCGTTCCTCGCCTCCGGGATCCGCTACCGGATCGTGGGGGGCACGCGCTTTTACGACCGCAAGGAGATCCGCGACCTGATCGCCTACCTGCGGCTGATCCAGAACGAGTACGACACCGTGGCCTTTGAGCGGATCGTGAACGTCCCCACGCGCGGCATCGGCGCGACCACCGTCGCGACGATCCTCGCCGCGGCGGGCGACCTCGGCCTGTCGCCGGTGGCACTGGCGCACCGCGCCGCGGCCGGCGACGCCAGCCCGGGCGTGCCGGCGCTGGCGGGGCGCGCTCGGGGTGCGCTCATGGCGTTCGTCCAGATCTACGACCGCCTGATCGAGGCGCGAGAGCGGCTGAACGTCGCGGACCTCCTCGACCGCGTGCTCGCGGAGATCGACTACCGCCAGTACCTGCAGAAGGCGGAGGGCGAGCACGCCGAGGTGCGGTGGGAGAACGTGCAGGAGCTCCGCGCCGTCGCCGCCGAGTACCAGGAGGTGGAGCAGGACTCCTCGCTCGCCTCGTTCCTGGAGGAGGTCGCGCTGGTCTCCGACGTCGACGACCCGAGCGCCGACCAGCCGGACGCGGTCACGCTGATCACGCTCCACGCCGCGAAGGGCCTCGAGTACCCCGTGGTCTTCCTCGCCGGGATGGAGGAGGGGCTGCTCCCACACATTCGCGCGCTGGACGACCCGAAGCAGATGGAGGAGGAGCGCCGCGTCTGCTACGTGGGGATGACGCGCGCCCGTGAGCGGCTCTACCTGACGCGCGCGAAGCGCCGGATGATCTTCGGCTCGATCCGCTCCAACCCGCCGTCACGCTTCCTGCGCGACATCCCCGCCGAGGACATCGTCGCGCCGCTCGGCGCGGCCCCGCGCGCGGATGCCTGGGAGCAGGTGCGCCCGGGCGGTGGCCTGCGTGCCGCCGCCGCGGCCGTGCGCGTGGAGGTGGACCAGGAGACGCCGCTGTTCCGCGCCGGACAGCGCGTCCACCACAACACGTTCGGCGCTGGCACCGTGGTCTCGTGCGAGATCGTGCCGGGCGACCAGCAGGTGGTGGTGGCGTTCCCCGGCAAGGGGATCAAGAAGCTGCTGCAGTCGTTCGCGCGCCTGGAGCCCGCCGGCTAGCGGCGGCTCCCCATCCCCTCGAGGCGCATGCGCGTCTCCAGCTGGTTCAGCACGTCGCCGCGCGTCAGCAGCCCCACGAGGCGGCCCGCCTCGATCACCGGCAACTGGTGGACGTCACGCTGCGCCATCACCTGCATCGCCTCCACGACGGGCGTGGAGGGCTCGCACACGGCGACGGACTCCGCCGGCACCATCGCCTCGCGCGCGCGGGTGAGGGGCCAGCGTTCGCGCGGCACCTTGGCGATGTCGGTCGTGGTCAGGAGCCCGGTCACGCGGCCATCGCGCTCCAGCAGGAGGCAGCGTTCACCGGTGGCGAGGATGTGGTCGTCCACGATGCGCTGGATGAGGGTGTCCTCGTGCAGCGGGTCAGAGGGCGCCCGCATCACCTCGGACGCCCGGATGCGGCCGAGGGTGCGTTCCACGATCAACTGGCTGTAGGCGGATTCGGCGGCCGACTTCAGGAAGAAGCCGATCATCACGTACCAGAGGCCGAACACGCTGACCGTGAGGACGAACAGGATGCCGCCCACGATCATGATCCAGCCGATGGCGGACCCCACGTAGGAAGCGATCCGGGTCGCCTTCGCCTGGTCCCGGGTGCGCCCCCAGACGATCGAGCGGAACACCCGCCCGCCGTCCAGCGGGAAGCCTGGCAGCATGTTGAACACGCCCAGGATCACGTTCACGAAGCCCAGATAGCCCAGGATGTCCCCGGCGGGCCCCCCGACGATCACCGCAGCCAGCGTGAACGCGCCGCCGACGAGGAACGACGACGCCGGCCCGGCGACCGCGATCAGGAACTCCTGCTTCGCCGTGTTCATCTCGCCGAGGATGTTCGAGACGCCGCCGAAGATGAACAGCGTGATGGAGGGCACCTTCATCTTGAAGTGCTGCGCCACCAGCGCGTGCGACAGTTCGTGGAAGAGGACGGAGAGGAAGAACAGCACCGCCGTGCCGACCCCGCCCGCGTAGCGGGCCGCCTCCGACCACTGGGGATACTCCTCGCCGTAGTACCCGGAGAGGCTCCACGCGACCAGGGTGAAGATGAAGAGCCACGACCAGTGGACGCGGATCTCGATGCCACGGATGCGGCCGAGCAGCAGGCCAGACGTCAGGTCCATGACCCCATCATACGAGGGTGCCCCGGCCTGACCCGTGAACGAGGTGTGAAGCGGGGCTACCCGGCCAGCGCGGCGAGCGTTGCGTCGTCGACCGCCGCCGCCACCAGCGCCCCGGCGCGCTCCACCTTCGCCTCGTTCGAGAACGGCGAGGCCGCGAAGACGCCCTCGATGTCGCGCACGGTCTCCACCGTCCGCTCGGGGGCGAGCAGGACGGTCGTGTCCCGGCTCGCAGCGGCGCGGTCCAGGAGGTAGGGGCTCGGCTCGACGCCGCCGGTGAGGATCAGCACGGGCGAGCGGGTGAGCATCGCCGCGAGCGCCAGGTCGACGCGCTCTGCCCGGCAGACCACGGCACGGCGCGGGAAGCGCTGGTAATAGGTGTCCGCGGAGTCGTGGGAGATCGCCGCCACGACCAGGTGCTCGCAGATCGCATCGTCCCCGTCCTCGGAGCGGGAGATGACCTGTGCGCCGCTTGCCTCGATCAGGCTGGCGACGGTGGGCGCGGCGAGCAGCCGGTCCTCCGGGAGCGCCAGCGCACCGGCCCGGGTCTGGTGGTTGAGGATGACCGTGGCACCCGATGCCTCGATGGGGGTGGTGGCGACGACCACGAGCCGGGCGCCCAGGCGTTGGGCGAGCGCGGCGGCGTCCGCCCCCGCGGGGGCCTCGATGACCGTGACGGCGGAGGTGTCCGCGGGCAGCGCCGCCTCGTCCAGCGGACGCCCGGTGGCGTTCGCGAACTCGAGGAGGCTGAAGGTGCGGGCATCCGCCTCGGCTCGGGCGTCGCCCGCGAGGCGCTCCAGGCGCACGGCGCGTCCAGCGTGGGCGAGGCGATCCGCGAGGCCGACGGCGACCGTGGTCGCGCCGGCGTTCGGCTGGGCGGCTGCCACCAGGATGCGGCTCATGGCGGATCCGTCTCCCTCGCAACCGCCACCGGCGGTACGGGTCGGGTGGTGCCGAGGGCCGGGATCGAACCGGCGACACCACGATTTTCAGTCGTGTGCTCTACCAGCTGAGCTACCTCGGCAGGTACCCGACGGCCAAGCCTAGCGGTACGCCGCTTGAAGCGGAAGGGGTGGCGGGGGTCGCCTGAACGGCCCGGTGGTGGATACCCTACGGTCATGCCAGCCGAGGCAGAGGGGATTCAGACTCGGCTCCTGGCCGTCCTGGTTGCGGTTGCGTTCCTGTTGGCGACCGTTGGACTGCTGGAAGCAGCGCCTTCCGCGACCGTGCGCGCGGACGGTCAATGTCTGCGTCTCCGCGCGACCCCCGGCACCGGCTCCGCCGTCCTCACCTGCATCCCTGACGGCTCCGCCGTCACCCCGCTGGACGGCCAGGCCGAGGCGGACGGCTACGCCTGGCGGCGCGTGCAGACGGCGTCTGGCCTGACCGGCTGGGTCGCCGCCACCTTCCTCGTCCACACCGCCACGCCCGGCACCGGCCCGGTCGCGCTCGAACCCCCGCCGCCGGGCGGCATGACCGCCGGGCTGGCCGGGACGACCTCCCCGGAAACCCTCGCCGCCGCCCAGCCGTTCGAAGTGGCGACGATCTCCGTCCTGGACATCGAGACGCAGCGGTTCCTCACCTACATGCCGGGCGCGCCGGCGTTCGTGAACACGCTGACCAGCACGAGCCTCGAGGCGGCGGACGTGGTGCTGATCCGTCGTGCCGGGCTTGCCTCGCCGGAACCAGCCGTGGAGGGCGCCGCGCTCGTCCCGGCCGTGGAGGGCGTCGCGCTCCCCTTCCGCGTCCCACCGAAGGGCGGGCTCACGCACGGCCTCGCCGGGACGTCCGACCTCGCGGCGCTGATCGAGGCGCAGCCGTTCGCGGTGGAGTCCGTGATGGCGTGGGATGTGCCCCAGCAGCGCTGGCTCACGCACGTGGCCGGTGCCCCGTCGATCGTGAACTCGCTCACCGCCGAGACGCTCCGCGCCGGGCAGCCGGTGTTCATGCGCCGCAGCCTCACGCAGCCCGACCCGCCGCCGCGCGTCGCGGAACCGGCGGGGCGGCCCGGTGGCCTCGCGCACATCACGTACTACTTCTGCACGCCCGGCACGAACCCGCTCAGCATCGGCGATGGCGGTGGGTTCTGCGGCGGCATGGCCAGCGGCAAGACCGTGTACGCCGGTGCGGCGTCGTGCTCGCCGGGTTACCTCGGCCAGCGCTTCCAGATCGTCGGCGACCCGACCGGCCGCACCTACGTGTGCGAGGACACCGGCGGTGGCGTGGGCGAAAACCACCGCGACATCTGGTTCGAGGTCAGCGACGACGGCTACGCGTGGCGGCAACAGGTCGGCCAGTGGGCCGAGATCGTGATCCTGGACTGACCCCGGAGACGCCCTCGACGCTCGCGGGGCTGCCCGTGCTGATCGCGGGCCCCGCCCGCGCCCGCCGGACGCTGGTGCTGGCGCACGGCGCCGGCGCGGCGATGGACACGCCGTTCATGGACGCCATCGCCACGGGCGTCGCCGCCTCCGGCATCCGAGTCGTCCGTTTCGAGTTCCCCTACATGGCCGCGCGCCGCGAGGGCCGGCGTCCGCCTCCGGACCGGGAGCCGGTGCTCCGCCGGTCGTGGGAGGACGTCGCCGGCGCTCTCGGCCGGCCGGAGCGGCTGGTGATCGGCGGGAAGTCGATGGGCGGCCGCATCGCCTCGATGGTGGCGGACGGGCTGGGCGTCGCCGGGTTGGTGTGCCTTGGCTACCCGTTCCACCCGACCGGGCGGCCCGGCGTGTTGCGGGTGGCGCACCTCGAAGCGCTGCGGACGCCGGCGCTGATCGTGCAGGGCGAGCGCGACCCGATGGGCACGCGCGCGGAGGTCGAGGGCTACCGGCTGTCGACAGCGATCCGGCTGCACTGGCTCGCGGACGGCGACCACTCGTTCAAACCTCGGAAGGCCTCGGGCGAAACGCTGGAGGGCCACCTGGCGGACGCGAGCGCGGCGGTCGCCGCCTTCGTGCGCTCCCTCGACTGAACCGTCCACCTAGTCGGCGGCGACCCAGTCCTTCCGGTACTCCTCGAGTTCGACGCAGGCGCCGTCTTCCACGTGGTACACGCGGGTGGCGACCCGTTCGAGGATCGCGGGGTCGTGGCTCGCGATGATGACGGTGCCGTCGTACCCCTCGAGCGCATCGACGAGGCGACGGCGGGTCGTCACGTCCAGGTGGTTCGTCGGCTCGTCCAGGAGCAGGACGTTCGAGGGCTCGATCAGGAACTTCGCCAGCGCGACGCGGCTCCGCTCGCCGCCCGAGAGCACCGAGATCGGCTTGAACACGTCGTCCCCGGTGAAGAGGAACCGCCCGAGGATCGCGCGCAGCGCCGTGTCCGGCTGGTCGCCGGCGACGGTCCGGACCTCCTCGAGGACGGTGCGCCCTGCCTCCAGCGCCTCGTCCTGGTGCTGGTCGTAGTAACCGATGCGTGCGCGGTCCGCCCAGCGGACGCGGCCCTCGGTCTGCTGGAGGCGGCCGGCGATGATCTTGAGGAGCGTGGACTTGCCCTGTCCGTTGGGGCCGATCAGCACGACCTTCTGGCCACGTTCGACCTCCAGGTCCACGCCCGCGAGCACCACGTGGTCCCCGTACTCGTGGCCCAGTTGGGAGACGGTCAGGACATCCCGCTCCGTGCGTCCGGCGGCGCGTAGCTGGAAGGAGACACCGCGGTCTTCCTGGATGCGCTCCACGCGGTCCATGCGGGCCAACGCCTTCTCACGAGACTTCACGGCCGTGGCCTTCGTCGCCTTGGCACGGAAGCGCTCGATGAACTTCGTCTGGCGGGCGATCTCGCGCTCCTGGCGGGCGGCGGCGCGGTCGAGCGCGCTGATCTTCTCCGCCTTCTGGCGCTGGTAGTCGCTGTAGTTGCCGGTGTAGGACTCCACCCGGCCATCCTTCAGTTCCAGGATGCGGTTCACCACCACGTCATGGAACTCGGTGTCGTGGGTGACCAGCAGGATGCAGCCGCGGTACTCAGACAGCTCGAGGGCGAGCCAGTCCCGCGCGGCCACGTCCAGGTGGTTCGTCGGCTCGTCCAGCATCAGGTTCGGCGGGCGGTGCACCAGCACCTTCGCCAGCGCCGCGCGCATCTGCCAGCCACCGGAGAAGGCGCCGCACAACTTGTGCCGGTCCGTCGGCTGGAAGCCGAGGCCGGAGAGCACGCGGCCGATCCGCTGGTCGATGCGGTAGCCGTCCAGCGCCTCGAACCGCTCGAACAGCGCGGACTGGCGCTCGATCAGCGCGTCCAGGTCGCCGTTGCCGCTCTCGATGTCGTGCGCGACCTGCGCCAGTTCGGCCTCGATGGAGTGCGCCTCCGGGAAGGCGGTCCACAGTTCGTCCTGCAGCGGGCGATCGGGATCAAGCCCGGCCTCCTGCTGCAGGAAGCCCAGGTCGCCGCCTCGGGCGCCCGCGCGGCCGCCATCGAGCGGCTCCTTGCCGGCGATGATCTCCATCAGCGTCGACTTGCCGGCGCCGTTCGGGCCGACGAGGCCCACACGCTCCCCGTCGCCGATGGAGAACGTGACGTCGACCAGGACATCGTCCTGGCCGTAGGAACGGGCGACATGCTCGGCGTAGATCATGTGTTCAGGATACGGGCTGGCCGCCGTGCGTCGAACCGAGCGCCAGCGCGGCCGCCCCGAGGAGGCTCGCGTCGTCCCCGAGCCTGGTGAGCGAGAGCGGGACGCCGGAGGCGTACCGCGGGAGCGCCCGCGCCTGGACTGCCCGCACGAGGTCGTCCCACCGCCGCTCCAGCCCGGCCGCCACGCCGCCCCCGAGGACGACCGCCTCCGGATCGAACACCGCGAGCAGCCCGGCGATGCCCGCCCCGAGGTGGGAGAGCGTCGCCTCCACGACCTCGCCGGCGAGGGCATCGCCCGCCTCGGCCGCGGCGAAGACAGCGGCGGCGTCCGCGTCCGGCGCGAGCACGCTGGGCGCACCCTCCGCGAGCCGCGCACGCACCTCGGCGGCGATCGCGGAGCCGGAGGCGACGCCTTCGAGGCAGCCCGGGCAGCCGGCACCGCACCAGGAGCGCGCGCCCGGCGCGACGATGAGGTGCCCGGCCTCGCCCGCGCCACCGGAGGCGCCGGTCACCATCTGGCCACCGGCGACGATCCCCGCGCCGATGCCGGTGCTGACCGTGAGGTAGATGAGGTGGCGCGAGCCTCGATGCTGGCCGTGGCGCGTCTCCGCCAGCGCCGCCAGCGTCGCGTCATGCCCGACGCGGACGGGGACGCCGAGGGCGTCCGCGAGGCCGGACTGCATCGACTGGCCGTCCCAGCCCGGCAGATTCGGCGGGTGCCGGTAGGTCCCGTCCGAGGGGTCGACCGGCCCGGCCGTGGAGATGCCGGCCGCGACCACCGGTACGCGCGCCTCCCACCGCACCGCCGCCAGCAGCGTCGCGAGGCGTGCCGTGGCGTCCTCGATCCCGCGGGCCGCCTCGGTCGGCACCTGTCGCCGCGCGAGCAGGCGGCCGCCGGCGTCCACGACGGCCGCGCGCATGGAGGTCGCGCCGATGTCGGCGGCGAGGACGGCAGGCGGGGCGAGAACGGCCATGCGCGGCATTCTCCCCCATCCGTCCGTACGACGTAGCATGGATGCACCCCACCCCGGAAGGTCTCGCCCGGTGCGCCGTCCCCTCCTCGGCCTCCTCGTCGCTGCGGTGACGCTGCTCGCGGGCGTCGCGTGCGGCACGGCCGATGGCGACGGGACGCCCGAGGCGCCGGTGGTGGTGGTGAGCGAGGGCCGCTTCGGCGGGCTGGCGCCGGGCAGCGCCGGCGTGGAGTTCGCGGGCCTCGACCACTGGCTGAACAGCGGACCGCTCACCCTGGAGGCGTTGCGCGCGCAGAACCGTGTCGTGCTCGTCGACTTCTGGACGTACACCTGCGTCAACTGCCTGCGGACGTTGCCGTTCCTCATCGACTGGCACGAAAAGTACACGGCGTACGGGCTCACGATCGTCGGGGTGCACGCGCCTGAGTTCGACTTCGAGGAGCGACCGGAGAACGTCGCCCGCGCCGTGCGGGAGCAACGCATCCCCTACCCGGTGGCGCAGGACAACGGGAAGCAGACGTGGGCGGCGTTCCACAACTCCGTCTGGCCGGCGAAGTACCTCATCGCCCCGGACGGCGTGGTCCTCTACCGCCATTTCGGCGAGGGCGACTACGCCGCGACCGAGACGGCGATCCGCGCGGCGCTCACGGACGCCGGGTACGACGTCTCCGAGGTGGAGCCGGGCGGCGTCCCGGAGCCGCGCCTGGACGGGGCGGTGGTGGGCATCACCCGGGAGCTGTACGGCGGCTACGAGCGCAACTACTTCCCGGGCGGGGCGTACGCCGCCCAGCAGGAGTTCTACCTGGGGCCGGACCGTGTCTCCTCGTACTTCGACCCGGGGCCGCCCCGGGAGCATCACCGCTGGTACGCGCAGGGCGAGTGGCGCAACGAGGCGCAGGCGATCGTCCACGCACGGGCGACGTCAGACGGGCAGGACTACCTCGCCTTCCAGTTCGTGGCACGCTCCGCCAACGTGGTCATGCACCCGAGTGAGCGGACAGGCGCCTACGACGTCGTCGTGGAGATCGACCGCCGGCCACTGACGCCGGAAGAGGCCGGGCCGGACGTGACGTTCGACGAGGCGGGCCGAAGCGTGGTGCGTGTCGACCAACCTCGGATGTACCAGGTGGTGGCGCTGCCGGTGCTGAGCGAGCACGAGTTGATCCTGCGCATGGATGCGGACGGCGCGAACATGTACGCCGTCACCTTCGGTGCCTACACGGACGGGCCGTAGCATGCCGCGCGTTGTCGCCATCCTTGCGCTCTGCCTCGGTGCCGCCGTCCTCGCCGGATGCGCACGCGGCGAGGAGCGCGACGTCTCCGAACGCATGCCCGGCTCCGCCCGGCTGGTGGACGACCCGTTCTCCGGCGGCTACCCGATGTACCGCGATGACTCCGCCGGGCTCCGCGTGATCCTCGGTACGCCCGACCTCGGGGCCGGGCCGTCGAGGATCGCGTTCGCGCTGTTCGACGATCACGGGCTGATCGAGTACCCCGGGCTGCTGGTGCAAACCTACTACTACCCCGACGGACCCGAAGCCATGCGGCACGGGCCGCTGGAGCAGACCGTGGTGGACTACCACCAGTTCCCGCTCGGCGGGCGGGGCACCTTCAGCGGCACCGTCGACCTCGCCGAGGCGGGCGTCTGGGGGATCGAAGTCGCCGTCCCCCGGCCGGACGGGAGCATCGAGTCGCTGCTCTTCCCGGTCACCGTGCGCGAGCGACCGAGGGCACCGGCGGTGGGAGCGTCCGCGCCGCGCAGTGAGAACCGCATCGCCTCGGACGTCGCCGCGCTGGCGGAACTCACGACCTCGAGCGAGCCCGACCCGGCGCTCTATGGGGAACGGATCACCCACGCACTCGACCGTGGTCGCCCGTTCGTGGTCACGTTCGCCTCGCCGGCGTTCTGCACCACGGCGCTCTGCGGGCCGCAGGTGGAGACACTGAGCGAACTGGTCCCCGACTGGGGCGCGGCGTTCTCGTTCATCCACGTCGACCTGTACGAGAACCCGCACGAGATCAAGGGCGACCTGGGCCGCGCACGCCGTTCCCCGCTCCTGGAGGAGTGGGGCGTGCAGTCCGACCAGTGGACGTTCGTCGTCGGGCGGGACGGCCGGATCGCCGCTCGCTTCGAGTCGTTCGTCGCGCGCGAGGAACTGGAGGCGGCGCTGCAGGCCGCGCTCAAGTAACGCCTCGGGCGGCCGGTCAGGCCGCGGCCGGCACGTCCGAGGTGCACGCGGCGCAGCGCGTCGCGGCCTTCGGGATCTCCGTCAGGCAGCGCGGGCACGGCCGCGTGGTCGCCTCGGGCGGCGGCGGGGCGCTCGTGCGGCGCGCCTGCAGGCGGTTCATCGGCTGGATGATGAAGTAGAAGATCACCGCGGCGGTGATCAGGAACGACACCAGCACGCTCGCGAAGTTGCCGTAGGTGACGGACGAGCCATTCACGGTGAAGGCGTATTCGCTGAAGTCCGTCTTGCCGCCCACCGCCGCGATCAGCGGGTTGAGGATGTCCGCCAGCAGCGAGTCGACCACGCCCTTGAAGGCCGCGCCGATCATCACGCCGACGGCGAGGTCCACCACGTTGCCGCGCAGCAGGAACGCGCGGAACTCGGACGCGTTGAACATCTCGTCACACCTCCACGGGGGGCCGCGGTGCGGCCGACGTGGGCACCATAGCCCGTCCGAGGCGGCCGTGGCGGTTATCCTCGATCGGATGGAGGTGGAGATGGCCGCTTCGACGTCCCCGTTCGCGCTGCAGGTACCGGTGGAGCGCCACCGGCTGGCCAACGGCCTGCGCGTGGTGCTCAGCCCCGACCGTTCCGCGCCCGTGGTGTGCGTGGCGGTCTACTACCACGTGGGCATGCGGCTGGAGCCGCAGGGCCGCACCGGCTTTGCGCACCTGTTCGAGCACCTGATGTTCCAGGGATCCCCGAGCCTCGGGAAGATGGAACTCGTCCGCCTCGTGCAGCAGAACGGCGGCACGCTGAACGGCTCCACGCGCTACGACTTCACGAACTACTTCGAGGTGATGCCGGCGAACGCGCTGGACCTCGCCCTGTGGATGGAGGCGGACCGCATGCGCGGGCCGGTCATCACGCAGGCGGAACTCGATAACCAGCGGGACGTAGTGAAGAACGAGATCCGTGTGAACGTGCTGAACCAGCCGTACGGCTCGTTCCCGTGGATCGACATGCAGGAGCGGGCCTACACCAACTGGCACAACAGCCACAACGGCTACGGCGACATGGCGGACCTGGACGCCGCGAGCCTCGCGGACGTGCAGGCGTTCTTCGACTCGTACTACTCGCCGGCGAACGCCGTGCTGGTGGTCGTCGGCGACTTCGAGGCGGCGCACGCGCTCGACCTCGCTCGCCGCTACTTCGAGCCGATCCCGGCGGCACCGGCGCCCGCGCCGGCTGACATCTCCGAGCCGCGCCAGGCGGAGGAGCGCCGGTTCAGCCGCACCGACCCGCTCGCGAACCGACCCGCGGTCGCCATCTCGTACCACGTCCCGGAGCGCGGCACGCCGCAGTTCTACGCGCTGGGCCTGCTCCACCAGTTGCTGGCGTCCGGCGACGATTCGCTCCTGCACCAGGAGATCGTCCAGAAGCGCGCCCTGACCGGCGAGGTGGATGCGAGCATCAACTTCCTCGGCCACATGCATAACGCGCAGACGCCACTCCTGTGGACGGTCGTCGCCGTCCACGACGACGACGTGAGCGCGGACGCCATCGTCGACGCGGTCGAGGGCGTGATCGCCCCCCTGCGTGACGCGACGATGGACGCGGCGGTGATCGAGCGAGCCCGCACGAAGGCGCGCGCCAGCCTGCTGCGCACCGCCGGCGACTCCAACTACCCGCGCTTCGGCCTCGCCGACCTCCTCGCTTCCTTCGAACTGCTCGAAGGGGACGCGAACGGGGTGAACGAGATCGACGCGCGGTTCGCCGCCGTCACCCCGGAACTCATCCGCGAGACGGCGCGGGAGTACCTGCGCCCGACCAACCGCAACGTGCTGGTGCTGGAAGCCGGAGCCGCCTCGTGAGCCTGCCGCCTCGCCCCGCCGTCCCCCCGCTCGCCGCGTTCACGCTGCCCCCTCGACGCCACGAGGCGCTGCCCGGCGGTGGCCGGCTCACACTGGTCGAGGTGGGGACGGTGCCGCTCGCCTCGATCCGCCTCGTGCTGCGCGCCGGGGCTGTCGACCTGGCCGAGGATGCGACGTGGCTGGACCGTTTCGTCACCGACTACCTGCGCGAGGGCACGCAGGACCGGGATGCCGCCGCCTTCGCCGGCACCCTCGCGGCGATGGGCGGGCGGCTGGAGGTGGATGTCGACGAGCTGTCGACCACCCTCAGCACGGAAGTGCTCGCCGAGCACGCGCCGGCCGCCGCGGCGCTGCTGATCGAACTGGCGCGTGCGCCGCGCTTCCCGGAGGATGCGGCGGAGCGCCTGCTCACCGACCTCCGGCGCACACTCGACATGGCGCAGGCGCAGCCCTCCTGGCTGGCGTACGTGGCGATGCGCCGCGCGCTGTTCGGCGATCAGCCGTACGGCCGCGTGATGCCGGCTCCCGAGGCGATCGAGTCGTTCACGACCGCCCGCGCGGCGGAGTTCTGGGCACGGTCGACCGGCGCGCGTCGCGCCCACCTGATGGTCGCGGGCCGCTTCGCACCGGACGCCGTGGTCGAGGCGGCCCGGCGCGCCTCGGACGGTTGGTCGCCCGGCGTCGAGCCGACGCCGCTTTCCGCCTCCGCGCGTGAGGGCCGCGCGATCCACCTCGTGGACCGTCCCGGCGCGGAGCAGTCGACGCTCCAGATCGGCCTGCCGGTCATCGATCCACCGCACGATGATTATGTCGCATTGGAAGTGACGAACGCCCTCCTCGGCGGCGCGTTCGCCTCGCGGATCACGCTGAACATCCGGGAGGACAAGGGGTACACCTACTCGCCGCGCTCGGTGATCTCGGCGCGTCCGCACGGGACCTACTGGGTGGAGGTCGCGGACGTCACCACTGCCGTGACCGGCGCCTCGCTCCACGAGATCTTCGGCGAGATCGACCGGCTCCGGGGCGAAGCACCGCCCGAGGAGGAGCTGCGCGGCGTGATCAACTACGTCGCCGGGTCGTTCGTGCTCCGGCAATCCTCCCCGTCCGCCCTGCTCGACCACCTCGAGTTCCTCGACCGGCACGGGCTGGACGGCGGCTACTCCGCCTCCTACCTCGCGCGCGTGCAGGCGGTGACGCCGGCGGACGTGCAGCGGCTCACGGCGACGCACCTGCGTCCGGAGGCGATGGCGATCGCGCTCGTCGGCGACCGCGCGGCCGTCGAGGCGCAGGTCACGCCGTACGGGTCGATCTTCGGCTGACCGCCGGGAACCCGGTGGGCGGCTGCGGCGTCTGACCGCCATGACGCTTTCATTCGCCGGGCTGGTCGCGCTGCTGGTGCTGTTCTGGTCGCTCATGACCGGCATCGACACGGTCACGCAGACGCCGGCGGCCCCGTACGCCCCCGGCACGCCGGTCACGCTTGCCCCGGGCGAGGGCGTCACGGCGCGCGACGGCACCGAGCGCCTCGATCTCCAGTTCGCCGCGGTGGTGGAGGATTCCCGCTGCCCCGTGGACGTGACGTGCGTCTGGGCCGGCCAGGCGACGGTGCGCGTCCACCTCGGTGCGCGCGGGACGCACGACATCGTGACGGGTGCCGGCGCGCCCGGCGCGGTCGAGGTCGACGGCTGGCGGGTCGAGGTGGTGGCAGTGGAGCCGGAGCCGCACAGCGCCCGGCCGATCGCCGCCGGCGATTACCGCGTCACGCTCCGCATCGCGCGGTAGGTCAGGTAGAGGCGGCCGCGGGCTTCCGTTTGAGCGGCTCCGCAACGAGGAAGTACATCACCGCGGCGCCGGCGAGCCCGAGCCCGCCCGTGACGACGGAGGCCGCCCCAAGCGAGACGGCGGCGGTGAGCGCGCCGATCAACGTCGGTCCGCCGGCCGTGCCCACGTCGCTGATCAGACGCCAGACGCCCAGGAACTCGCCCCGGCCGGTCGGGGGCGAGAAGTCCGCGCCGAGCGTCATGACGATGCCGCTCCCGAGGCCGTTGCCGAAGCCGCTGATCAGCCCGGCGAGCATGAGCCCGACGAACGAATCCGTGAGCGGGATCATGATCGTCCCGATCGCCATGATCGTGAGGCAGGGGATCGCGACCCACTTGCGCCCCCAGCGGTCCATCACCACCCCCACCGGGTAGAACAGCGTCATGTCGATCGCGAACGAGATCCCGACGATCGCGCCGATCGCCGCCGGGTCGAGGCCGATCCGCGCGCCCCACAGCGGCAGGATCACCTGCCGTGCGGCGCGCAGCGCCTGGACCGCCATCATCGCCACGCCGGCCGTCGCGAAGACGCCTCGATGCTCGCGGAGGACGGAGGCGAACCGATGCTGGGCGGACTCGCCGTGCGTCTCCTCGCGCCCCACGCCGGCGTCCATGAGCAGGAACATCGCCCCGGCGCCCGCGGCCGAGAGGAGCGCCTGGAGGTAGAACGCGCTCTCGAAGCCCCAGACCGTCGCGGCGACGCCGCCGATGAACGGCCCGACGAAGTTCCCCATGCGGTTCGTGCCGCCCAGGAGCGAGAGCGCGCGCCCTCGCTGTTCCAGCGGGGCCGCATCGCTCACGTAGGCGAGGCGCGCGAGCAGCCACACAGACCAGGTACAGCCCATGACGAAGACGAGGCCGGCGAGCGCCCAGAGTGACTGGGTGAGCGCCGCGCCCACGGACACGAGTACCAGTGCCACGGTGCCCAGCGCCATCGCCGTGCGCTCCCCGAACCGGGAGACCATCATCCCGGCGGGGATATCGAACAACATCGTGCCGTAGTTCTTGAGCGCGACGATCAGGCTCGCGATCGCGACGGTCGCGCCGATGTTCGTGGCATGGAGGGGCAGGATCGGGATGACCGCGCCCTGCCCCACGGCAAAGAGGAACGTCGGCAGGTAGACCGACAGTCCGAGCGAACGGATGCGGAACGGCGGCGGCGCGGCGGAAGACATGCGCGCCATGCTACGGCCGCCCCTCGGGAGGCGCACCGCCCTACCCGCGGGGCCTCCCGGCTACGGGAGGCCCGTCCCCTGCCGATGATCCCGGCGGGAGCAGTGCGTGCTCCACCGAGGGAGGTGTGCGATCCGCACCGTCACGCGCTGGCTGGAGGTCGCCTGCTGGACGCTCGCCGCCGCCTCGGCGGTTGGGGTGTCGCTGCTCGCGGCCATCCTGCGCGGTCCCGGCTGGTTCGTGATCGAAGGGTTCGCGCTGCTGGCGGTGTGCGGGTCGCTGGCCGGCCTGGTTGCGGCGGTCCAGGAGCGGCGGGGCGTGCGCGCCCAGCGCTCGTGGGCGCGCGTGGTGGCAGAGAACCTGCCCGACATCATCTTCGAGGCGCGCGCGGACGGGACGTTCCGTACCGTCTCCGCGGCGAGCCAGTCGCTCCTCGGATACGACCCGCAGGCCCTGATCGGCCGCCCCGTGGCGGCGGTCACCACGGACCCGCTCCCAAACCTCGCGCATGTCGCTCCGGGCACCTCGGTCGCGTGGAACACCTCCTGGATCCACGCACGCGGGGAGCGCATCCCCCTGACCACCATGCTCCGCACCCGGCGGGACGCCTCCGGGCGAATCTCGGCGATCCAGGGCCTCGTGCGCGACCATCGGGAACGCCTCGCGGCGGAGGAGGCCCTCCGCGACAGCGAGGAGCGGTTCCGGCGCGTGCTGGACACCGCCCACAACGGGGTGCTCCTCGTCGCGCACGATGGGCGGCTGCTGCTCACGAACGACGCGCTCCGCAACCTGCTCGGCTACCAGCCGGCGGAGATGTCGCGGCTCACCCTGAACGACCTTGTCCACCCGGTGTACGTCGACCAGGTCGCGGCGCTCATGGCGTCCCGACTGTGGTCAGACTCCGCGCCGGGGCACTACGAGATCGCGCTCGTCGGCCGCGAGGGCAACCGCATCGAGGTCGAGATCTCGCTCTCTGCCTTCCGCGAGTCCGGGAAGCCGACCGGCGCGCTCATGGAGGTGCGTGATCTGACCGAGGCGCGCCGGGCCTCCGAGACGATCCGCCGCATGGCGGACTACGACCGCCTGACCGGCCTGCCGAACCGCGAACTCTTCGACCGCCATCTCCAGCGCGCGGTGATCGACGCGCGCGCGAACGGGGTTCATGTCGCGGTGATCCTCTTTGACCTCGACCGGTTCAAGTTGATCAACGACACGCTGGGACATCCGTCCGGCGACCGGCTGCTGAAGTCGGTCGCGGAGCGGCTGTCGCGGTCGCTTCCCTCGCGCCACATCCTCGCGCGGTTCAGCGGCGACGAATTCCTGGTGCTGGCGCCCGACCTCGGTGGCGTGCCGGCGGCTGAGGGGATCGCGCAGCGGCTCCTCGGCGCCTTCGCTGAGCCCTTCGACCATGACGGCCACCAGTTGCAGGTGAGCGCCACCGCCGGCGTCGCCGTGTTCCCCGCCCACGCCGACGACGCGGAGACCCTCATCCGCATCGCCGACGCCGCGGTCCACGCGGGAAAGGCGGAGGGTGGCGCGCGCTATCGCCTCGGTTCGACCGATGCGGACGACCCCGCGCTGCGACGCCTGGCGCTGGAGGCGGACCTCCGCCGTGCCGTGGAGCGCGGGGAGTTCGAGGTCTACTACCAGCCCCAGGTGATGCCGGCCTCCGGGGAGGTGCTGGGGCTGGAAGCGCTGCTCCGCTGGAATCACCCGGACCGCGGGCCGGTCAGCCCGGCGGAGTTCGTCCCGTTGCTGGAGGAGACCGGCCTGATCGTGGAGGTCGGCGACTACGTCCTGCGGCGTGCCTGCGAGGATGCGCAGGTCTGGCGCAGCCGAGGGTTCCCGCGCATCCGCGTGGCCGTGAACCTGTCACCGCGCCAGTTCCTGGTGTCCGACCTCGAGCAGCGCGTCCGCCGCGTGCTGGAGGAGACCGGTCTGCCGCCGGCCGCGCTGGAACTCGAACTCACGGAGAGCGCGGGCACGCTCAACCTGGATGCGGTCGTGGATGTGCTGGAACGGCTGGACGCGATCGGCGTGACGACGGCGATCGATGACTTCGGCATCGGCCATTCCTGGCTCGGCCGGTTGCAGCGGCTGCCGGTGCGGACGCTGAAGGTGGACCGATCCTTCGTCGCGGGCATGGCCGGCTCCACGAACGACCTCGCGATCGTGGAGGCGGTCGTCGCGCTCGGCCACGCGCTCGGCCTGAACGTCGTCGCCGAGGGCGTGGAGGACTCCGGGCAGTTGGACGTGGTGCGCGCTATTGGCTGTGACCTGGTGCAGGGCTACTTCTTCGCGCCTGCCGTGCCCGCCGGCCAGGTGATCCACCTGCTCGCCGGCGGGTTCGCCGTGCCGCGCCTCGCCGCCTGACGCCCGACCCGTATCATCGGGCGATGGCTGACCCCCTCCTGCGTCCCGCGCCCCTCCCGCCGCTCGCCGAGGCGCTCCGTGCGGGCCGTCTGACGGTGCAGGCGCACCTTGACGACGCGCTGGCGTGGGCGGCGGCGGTCGAGCCGCGCGTCCGGTCGCTGCTCCCGGAGCCGGGTCGGGCGGACCGGCTCCGGCGCGATGCTGCGGAGATCGCCGCCCGGTGGCCGGACGCCTCGGCCCGCCCGCCGCTGTACGGCGTGCCGGTGGGGGTGAAGGACATCTTCGCGGTCGAGGGTCTCCCCACGCGTGCCGGCTCCGCCCTGCCGCCCGAGGAGTTCGAGATGCCGGAGGGTGCGGCGGTCCGCCGGCTGCGGGAGGCGGGGGCGCTCGTCCTCGGAAAGACCGTCACGACCGAGTTCGCCTACTTCGATCCTGGCGCGACGGTGAACCCGCACGACCCGTCGAGGACGCCCGGGGGCTCCAGCAGCGGCTCGGCGGCCGCCGTGGCGGCGGGCATCGTGCCGTTCGCGCTCGGTTCGCAGACGGTCGGCTCCGTGATCCGGCCGGCGGCGTTCTGCGGCATCGCCGGCTTCAAGCCGACCTACGGACGTATTCCGACGGACGGCGTCCTCTACTACTCGCCCTCCGTCGACCACGTGGGGTGCTTCGCGCAGGACGTCGCGGGGATCCGCCTCGGCGCGTCGGTGCTGCTCGACGGGTGGCACGAGGTCAGCGCCCCGACGCGGCCGCTCGTGCTGGGGGTGCCGGCGGGGCCATACCTCGACCAGGCGGAACCCGCCGCGTTCGAGGCGTTCGCGGCGACGCTCGTGGAACTCGGACACACCGGGGTCCAGGTCGTGCGCCTGCCGGTGCTGGACGACATCGTCGCGATCAACCAGCGCCACGGCTGGCTCGCCGCCGTCGAGTTCGGCGAGGTGCATGCCGAGCGCTTCGCGCGCTACGGGTCGCTCTTCCGTGCCGCGAGCGCGGCGCTCTACGACGCTTCGCTGACGATCACCGCCCCGCAGCGCGCCGAGGGGCTGGCAGGACGCCTCGAACTCCGCGCCCGGCTGGACGATGCAGCGCGTGCGGCGGGGATCGATGCGTGGGCGATGCCGGCCGCGACCGGGCCGGCGCCATTGGGCCTGCGTTCGACCGGGGACCCGGCGATGAACCTGCCGTGGACGCACGCCGGGCTGCCGGCGATCACCCTCCCCGCCGGTACGGTGGACGGGATGCCCGTCGGCCTGCAGCTCGCGGGCCGCTTCGGTGGCGACGAGGCGCTGATCGAGGTCGCCGCCCGCATCGAGGCGCTGCTCGCGCGCTGACGCTGCCAGGTCACGCTTCTCGCTCCGCCCTTGCGTCGCCATCGTCCACGGTGGAGGGCGACGATGGCGACAATCGACCTGACCGAGCGGTACTTCACTGCGACCTACCTGGAGGGCGGCCCCGCGCGCTGGCTCGTCGACCGCGATCGGACGCCGGTGCGCGCGGTCGTCCTGCACCACACGGCCGGCTGGTACGGCCCGACGCTCGGCGCGGACGCAACGCCGGAGGCGGAGCGGGCGCAGATCGATGCGCTGGCGCGCGACCACCGGGCGCGGTTCGGCATCGGGCCCGGCTACCACTACCTCGCGTTCCCCTCGGGGCGGCTGTACGCCGCGGGCAAATGGGGGACGCACCGCGCCCACACCGCCGGGCGCGACCCGGCCAGCGGTGAGCGGTGGAACGTGGTCGCGATCGGCGTGTGCGCGTTCGGCGACTTCGAGGCCGGCCCGCCGGCTGCGGGCACGCTCCGGGCCCTGCGCGACGCGCTCGACGAGATCCGCCGGACGGCAGGCGCACCGCTCCCGGTCGTCGCGCACGGCAGCGCGCCGACCGTGGACGCGGCCGGGCGCGCGACGCCGCAGGCGACGGCGTGTCCGGGTCGCCACCTTCGGGCGTGGCTGGTCGGACCGGACGCCGGCAGCGAGGCGTTGAGGGCGGCGATCCGCGCGGCGCGCGACGCCCTCGACCGTGCCGATGCGTTGCTATCGGCGCAGGACTGACTCGATCCTTATGATGCTGGGCATGTCAGACGGCCCCACCATCCCCGGCAACCTCGAAGCGATCACCGCGGCCTGGCTGACCGACACACTCCGGGACTGGGGGGTGATCGGGGAGCAAACGCGAATCTTCGGCGTGCACTCGGAGCGCCTCGCGGCGCGCGCCGGGGTGAACGGGCTGACCTACCGGCTGCGCCTGCGGTACTCCGGACCGGCCGGGCCGGCCACGTTGATCGCGAAACTCCCGGCGGAACAGGCCGGTGCGCGGGGCGTGGCGGCCTTCCAGCACTGGTATGAACGCGAGGCCCGGTTCTACCTCGAACTCGCACCGGACAGCCCGCTCCGCGTGCCCGAACCGTACTTCGCCGCGGCCGAGGGCGACCGCATCCTGCTCCTGCTCGAAGACCTCGGGCGGCTGAGGCAGGTCGACCAGTTGTCGGGCTGCACGCTGGCGGAGGCGGAGGCCGCCGTGGACGGCGTGGCGGAGATGCACGCCCGCTGGTGGGGCGACGACCTGCTCGCCGAGCACGACTGGCTGCCGCTCACGACGGTGGGACTGCACCACGCGGCCCCCGTGCACAACGCCTTCCGGCGCGCGTGGGAGGCCGTGCGTCCGCGCATCGACGCGGCGGCGCATGACCGCCTCGACCGCGCCGTGGAGGCGTACCCGGCGCTGCTCGAGCGGATCTCGACGGGGCCGCTCACCGTCCTCCACGGCGACTACCGCCTCGACAACCTCTTCTTCGACGGCTCTGAGGGGCAGCCGGGCGTCGTCGCGTTCGACTGGCAGTTCGCCTGCCGCGGCCGCGGGCCTTACGACCTCGCCTACTTCATCGGCCTGGACCTCACCCCAGAGTTGCGCCGGCAGCACGAGGAGGCACTGATCCTCCGCTACTACGAACGGCTCCGGGAGGCGGGCGTCACCGGCTATCCGCTGGACGCCTGCCACCGCGATTACGCGACCTCGCTGCTGCTCTCGTTCGCCGTGTTCGCCATCGGCGCCGCCGGTCCGCCCGCCGAGGAGCGGATGCGCGCGGTGCACGAGGTGGGCCTGGAGCGCCTGGCCGCCGCGATCGCGGAGCGGGACGCGGGCATCTTCGGCCTGTAGCGCGCGCGGTCTGGCCCGATCACAAGGGCTTCACGTTCGTGATAGTCTGTGGATATCTCCCCGGCACGGAGCATGTGCCATGGCTGCACTCACGGGGATGCGCGTCCTCGACATGACGCAGTACGAGGCGGGTACCTCCTGTACCCAGTACCTCGCCTGGCTCGGTGCGGACGTCGTGAAGGTCGAGGGGCCATCCGGGGATCCCGGACGGTCCACCGGCCGAGGGCTGGACGGCCACCCGGGCGACCCGCAGTACTTCATGAACTACAACGGCAACAAGCGCTCGGTCGTCCTCGACCTGAAGAGCGAGCGCGGGCGTGACGTCTTCCTGCAGCTGGTGCCGCACTTCGACGTGTTCGTGGAGAACTACGGACCGGGCGTCATCGAGTCGCTTCGGATCACGCCCGAGGTGTTGTGCGCCATCAACCCGCGGCTGATCTACGCCCGGATCAAGGGCTTCGGCCTGAGCGGCCCGTACTGCGACTTCAAGGTCTACGACTGGGTCGCGCAGGCGGCCGCCGGCACCTTCTCCACCACCGGCGACCCGGACGGCCCGCCGCAGGTGATCGGCCCCACCATGGGCGACTCCGGCACCGGCATGCAGACCGCGCTCGGGATCACCGCCGCCTACGTGGAGCAGCAACGCACCGGCCAGGGACAGGTGATTGAGGTCTCCATGCAGGAGGCTGCCACCATGTTCCTCCGCACACTCGACCTCGCGCTCTGGGGGAAGGCGGCGGTGCCGCGCCACGGATCGTTCCGCGGGCGTGCCGGCGGCGGCCTCTACCGCAGCCGGGGCGGCGGCCCGAACGACTACGTCTTCATTTACCCCGTCACCACGAGGATGCTCGATGCGATGTTCGCGGCGATGGGCCGCGAGGACCTGCTGTCCGACCCGCGCTTCGCGACGCAAGAGGCACGGCTCCAGCACCTGGACGCGATCCGCGAGGCGATCGCGGACTGGGCGATCCAGCGGACGAAGCAGGAGGCGATGCAGATCCTCGGCGCGGCCGGGGTGCCGTGTTCCTACGTCTTCGACACGCTCGACCTGTTCACGGACCCGCATCTCCAGGCGCGTGGCTTCATCCGCGAGGTCGATCACCCCGTCAACGGCCCCGTCCGCCTGATGGCGAACCCGCTGCGGATGCGTGGCGCCGTGCCGCAGGGCCGTAGCCCGCTCCTCGGGGAGCACACGGCGGAGGTGCTCGGGGAGACGCTGGGCCTGACCGCGGCGGATGTGGAGCGGCTGCGCGCCGAGGGCATCTCCGGGCCGGTCCCGGTCTGATCGAGGGCGACGGGTTGCCTCGAACGGTCTCCGCGCTATGATCAGCGGCGACCGATGCGGAAGTAGCTCAGTGGCAGAGCGCCTCCTTGCCAAGGAGGAGGTCGCGAGTTCGACCCTCGTCTTCCGCTCCATCGACCTGCAGACGGCCCGCCACCCGGCGGGCCGTTGTGCGTCCCCGCCCCGCTACCCCAGCCGCTTCATCAGCCCGTCGAGGTACGCCTCCCGCCGTTCGATGAGCAGCGCCTCGGTCAGGTCGAGGCGTCCCGCATCCTGCCACTGGGCGGCGACGGGGTCGCCCCCGTCCAACGCGCCCAGGACATCCCAGTACGGGTGGTGCGGCCTGCCCGTCGCCGACTCGTAGGCCTGCCGGAACGCCTCGGCCGCGTCGATGCCGAACAACTGGGCCAGGTTCCAGCGCATGTGCGCCACGTCCATTGCCGGCGGCCCGTTCGAGGCGTTCACCCAGTCGGTGACGCCCGAGAGGCGCCCGCGCGACCAGAGCAGGTTTCCCGGGTGGTAGTCGCGATGGATGAGCACCGGCTCCGCTTCCGGCCACGGCTGGTGGAGGACGCAGGCGGCCGCCCGCCAGAGCCTCGGACGGTGCGCCCACCGGGGTGGTCGCCACTCCTGCGTCCGGCCTAACACGTACGGGTAGTACGAGGGCACCCCCGCTACCGGGCCGATCGCATGGAGTGCCAGCAGCGGTGTGACTGCGGCGTCGACGTACGCCTCGACGTTCCGCGGCGCGAGGTCGATCCGGCCCGGTAGCCGTGACATCAGCACCGCGGGCACGTCGCACGCGGCGCCGTCCGGGTCGACCGCGATCAGGCGGGGTGCGCGCAGCGCCGACGCCTCTACCGCGCGCAGCACGTGCGCCTCGCGCGCGGCGGCGTCCGGCTCTTCCGCGAGCCAGTCGGCGCGGACGAAGCGCCGCAGGACGACCGCCAGCGGTCGGCCGTGCCGGTCGCGCAGCCGCACGAGGTGGACCGCCGACGATGTTCCGGCCCGGAGCCGCTCGACCGAACTCACGCGCACCCCGCCGCCGACCTCGCGCGCGACCCAGGCAAGTGCCTCGGGCGGTGGACGTCGACGCAGGGCGAAGGGGAGCAGCGGCATCGGCGCAGTCTACGACCGTGAGCCGCCGCAGCCGGTATCCTGTCGCCACCCAGCCGCGCGGACTCCCACCGGTGCGCATGTCGTGCGCCGCCCGCCCAACGACTGTGAGCCCTGTTGCATCACGACCTGCTCGTCGAGTTCACAGCCCTTCTGCTGCTGGCGGCGGCCGCGGGCGCCCTCGGCACGCTCCTGAAGCAACCGCTCATCGTCTCGTTCATCGCCGTCGGCATCGGCGCCGGCCCCGCGGGGCTGGATCTGATCAGCGACAGCGAGGCGTGGGAGCTGCTATCCGCCGTCGGCATCTCGCTGCTGCTGTTCGTGGTGGGGCTGCGCCTGGACACGGACGAGATCCGCGCGACGGGCGTCGTGGCGCTGATCACCGGCCTCGGGCAGGTGCTGTTCACGTCGATCGTGGGGTTTGGCATCACGCTGGCGCTCGGCTTCGGCGTGACGCCCTCGATCTACGTCGCGATCGCGCTGACGTTCTCCAGCACGATCATCATCGTCAAGCTGCTCTCAGATAAGCGCGAGATCGACTCCCTGCACGGCCGCATCGCCGTCGGCTTCCTGATCGTGCAGGACATCGTGGTGGTGCTGGCGATGATCGGCATCTCCGCCTTCGGCGGGGCGAGCGGTGCCGACCCGGTGGCGGAGGCGCTGAGTATCGCCCTCAAGGGGGCCGGGTTCGTCGGCGGGGTGCTGTTCGCGATGCGCTTCCTGATCCCGCTGGTCTTCCGGGTCCTCGCGCGCGTCCCGGAACTCCTCGTGCTCGGCTCCATCGCGTGGGCGATGTTCCTGGCCGTGGGGGGCGAGGAGCTCGGGTTCAGCCGCGAGGTCGGCGCGTTCATGGCCGGCGTCTCGCTCGCCTCCACGCCGTTCCGGGACGCGCTGGGCGGGCGGCTGATGAGCCTCCGCGACTTCCTGCTCGTGTTCTTCTTCGTGGTGCTGGGCGCGGGCCTCGACCTGTCGCTGCTCGGGGAGCAGATCGTCCCGGCGCTGGTGCTGTCCGCGTTCGTGCTGGTGGGGAACCCGCTCATCGTCATGGTGATCATGGGCGTGATGGGCTACCGGAAGCGCACCGGGTTCCTCTCCGGCCTCGCGGTGGCGCAGATCAGCGAGTTCTCGTTGATCCTCGCCGCGCTCGGCGTCTCCGTCGGACACATCGAGGACGACACGCTCGGCCTCATCACGCTGGTCGGGATCGTGACGATCACGCTCTCCACGTACCTGATCATCTACTCGCACCAGATCTACGACCGCATCCAGCATCTGCTGGACGTATTCGAACGGAAGCACCCCTACCGCGAAGAGGCGACACCCGAGATGCGCGGCCAGGTGGACGTGGTCCTCATTGGCCTGGGCCGGTTCGGTGGGGCGATCGCGCAGCAACTGGTGGACCTGGACCGCCGGGTCATGGGGATCGACTTCGACCCGGAGGTCATCCGAGCCTGGGAGGCGCGTGGCCTGGAGGTCTTCTACGGCGACGTGGACGACCCGGAACTCGGCGCCATGATCCCCTCCGGCGCGCGCTGGGTCGTCTCCACGCTGCCACAGCCAGAACTGTCCGAGGAGTTGCTGCGCACGCTGCACGGACGCGGCTTCCGCGGGCGGATCGCCGTGACCGCGCACAGCATGGCCGTCGCCCGCCGCCTCACCCTCGCCGGCGCGGATCTGGTGCTGCTGCCCTTCCTGGATGCGGCGACACAGGTCGTCACCTACCTGACGGAGCCGGGTGCGCAGCATCCGGACCTGCCGGACGACCTTCCGGGCGAGGAAGAAGAGGCGCTGCTGGAGGGCTAACGGCCACGCGCGGTACCCTGAGCGTGCCGTCCGTGCCGGGGTGGCGAAATGGCAGACGCAGCGCACTCAAAATGCGCCGGGTAACTCCCGTGCGGGTTCGAGTCCCGCCCCCGGTACCACCGTCCCTATTCACCGGACGGCCGCCCGTTGCGCACCTCGGCCAGTGTGCCCAGCCGTGCGAGCACCAGGACGAAGACGAACCCGCCGAGGCCCAGCGCCACCGCGAGCGCGACCGGCTCCCCGGCCACGGGGCCGCGCAGCGACCGGTCGTCCTCGATGAACGGCCACAGGGCGCGCAGTGAACCCGCCATCAGGCCGACCAGCGCTGCCATCGTCAGGTCATGCGCACGGTTGAGCAGCCGGCGCAGGAACCAGGCGAACGAGGTGATGCCCGTCGCCGCGCCGGCGAGGAAGACACCCACATACACCACGTCTCGGTCGTGGACGGCGTCCAGCGTGACCTCGTACATCCCGAGCACGACCAGCAGGAACGCACCGGAGACGCCCGGCAGGATCATCGCGCAGATCGCGAGCGCGGCCGAGGCGAAGACGACCGGCAGCGCAGGCTCAGCGACGGCGCGGTCCGGCAGGCCGGTGAAGAGGAACGCGGCCACCGCCGCCGCCAGCAGCAGGCCGAATTGTGCGGCTGATCGCTCGCGAATTGCCCGCCACGGGATCAGGATCGACCCGGCGATGAGGCCGAAGAACAGCGCCCGCGTCGGGACGGGGTGGTCCTCCAGCAGGCCGGGGATGACGGCCGCGCCCGCCAGCAGCGCCGTGCCGATCCCCGCGCCGAGCGGGAGCAACAGCGCGAAGTCGATCGCCCGCAGCGCGCGCCAGGCACCGCCGGGGTCGCCTCGGAGCAGCCGGAAGGCGGCGGAGGCGGCTCCGCTGATGGCGGCGAGCAGCCGCTCGTAGATCCCCATGACCAGCGCCATGGTGCCGCCGCTGACACCGGGGATGATGTCGGCGGTGCCCATGAGCAGGCCGCGGACGTAGTGACGCGCGCTCTCTGCGAGGTTCATCGAGGGAGCGTACGACGGAGCGGGGAGACGAAGAACCGGACGGCGGGCGCCTGCGGCGCGGGTGCCGCCACCTACGGCCGGCCGATGCCCATGCCGGGCTGCACGTTGGTGAAGCCGGAGATGAAGTTCTCCACCCGGTGCGCCTCCGGCTCGAACGACTGCCGCTCCACCGAACCGAGGTCGTTACACAGCACGTGGAGCGACACGGACGGCACGTCGGAGGCGGTGATCACCTGGTGGATGTCCTCGTCCGGGTGCTTCAGCCAGGTCAGTGCGCCCAGGTGGATCGGGTCGGCGGAGATGAGTTCCAGTTCCGCGTAGCCGGGGCGGCTGCCGTCGTCGCGACGGACGTACTTCCGTTCCACCTGCGCGCCCTGCACCAGCCCCACCCAGCCGTCCGTGAGGTGGTTGTGGACGCGGGTCATCGAGTGCGCCGGGACCACCATCGCGAAGATGCAGAGGTCCGGCTCCTGCGAGCGGTAGATCGCCCAGGAGGCGGTAGTGTCCGGCACCGGCTGCCGGAACTCCTCCGTGATCCAGGAGGGGTCGTAGAGCAGCCCTTCGGTGGGCGCCCTCAACGCGTCGAGGAGGCCGGGCTTCCCGCGCTCACGGGCGACGATGTTGCGGAAGTCCTCCACGAACCGCCGGAGGACCGGCTGGACGGGCTCGATGTAGTAGGACTCCGGCACGAAGGCACCCCCGGGAGCGACGCGGCTGTGCGGTCAGGGTAGCGCGGTCAGGCGCGGATTGAGACGATGGGCGGACCGGTGGCGGATGGTGTAGCGGTAGCACAGGGGACTTTGGATCCCTTAGCCCAGGTTCGAATCCTGGTCCGCCAGCCACCGACCGAGGGGTACGACTCTTGCCCGAGGCGGGCGGAGGCGTCACACTTCGGAGACGTCGTTCCCCGATAGCTCAACGGTAGAGCAAACGACTGTTAATCGTTAGGTTCGTGGTTCGAATCCACGTCGGGGAGCCACTCCAATCGCCCGCGCAGTCGTTGACGGTCCGGGACCTCGCTCCCGCCCGACGCGCCGCCGGCGTCCACCTGCACCGCGCCCCATTCCCCTCGATTCGCCTCGCTGCGGTGCCTGCGTGTCTGCTCGGGACGGAATGCGCGGCCCCATCCGACTGACGGCTGGGTCCGGATACCGCGGGTGGTCCTGCAGAGGCCGTGCCCGCGCAGGTCGCGCCTTGCAGCGTTACACGCCCAGCCTTGCCGCGCCAGGAGGCGAGTGCTAATGACGTGTGTAATGTCCCGGCCCACCGGAGGTGGCGGCGATGGACCTCAAGATCGTACCCACGTATCGCAGGCGAGGTGTCGGGCGTCGGCCGGAACGGGCTCCGGTGCTGGAGCATCATCTGGGGCCGGCGTATCTCCAGTCCGCGATGGAGGCTGCCACTCGAACCGGGGTGCTCGTTTATCCACCGTTGCATCCGGAGGAGGCGATCGAGGTCCGGTTCCTGGACACGGGCGACTTCATCTTCACGATGCTGTCGCTCGGGCCGGATCACCGCGCCCACCCGATGTTCCGGATGAAGATCGGCGGATCCGCCGGGTGGGGCGGGCTGGGGAAGCAGGAACTCGTCTACCTCGACCCGCGGGCGTCCGTGGGCGCGGCCGATGCCGAACTCCTGGTCGGCGCGATCACGACGAACGTCATGCCGGGGAGCGTCGGGCAGTTCGGGCTGCTCGCGGCATACAACTTCATCACGCCGCAGGGCTGGAACTCGCTGTGCATGATGCCGCTGAACCGGCCGCGTCCAGATGGCATTCCCTCGATGAGCTGCTTCGTGGAGACGGACTGGTATCCGCAGAACACGGAGTTTAGATCCGTCTACGAGCATGGTGAGGCGATCCTCCTCACCCGCGATACGCCCCTCGGGCAGGTGCTGTTCCTGCCCCGGACGGCAGTTCACCTGCTGGACGCGCTGCCCTCCGGATCGGGTGTTCTCGAGAGCCGTGAGACGGAATCGGGCACCGAGATCGACGTCGTCGCCGTGCGTGGCGGGTATCGCGATGGCGCCGGCCGGACGCCGACGCACGAGAACCGACGTGCGTGGCTGCCGCAGCAGGCGCGGTTCTGCCCGGTGCTGGAGGACCTCCATCACCTGGGCCTCCTGCTCTATCCACCGCTGCACACAAACGAAGGCATCCAGTTGCGCATGGGGCCAGACGGTGAGCTCGCCGTCACCGCGTACCGCAGCGATGACGTGGGCGCCTGGCGTCCAACCTTCGTCGCGCACGTACGACCGGGCGAGGGTGTCGCAGGTGCACATGTCGCCGCCGCGGCGGACGGCGTGGAGGTGGACGAGGCGCGGGCCTTGCTCGATGCCGTGTTCACCGAACTCAACACCCCACCCGGCACGGTCGGCCTGCGGGCATCCCACCGCCTCGCGACGCCGGACGGCTTTGACACCCTCGTCACCGCCGTCTTCAACGAGGTCACCCGTCCCTATGTCGCTCCGCTGACCACGAGGATCGAGACCGCAGGAGCACCTCGCGAGGTGGCGTGCTGGTACCACCTGCAGCCAGGCATGGTCTTCAGCCTGGTCGGGGACGCCCCGATTGGACAGGCGATCTTCCTCTCGAACGAGCCGCTCCTCACCAAAGAGGCTTCACCGCTGGAGGAGGAGCGGTTCGCCACGACGCAGGAACGCTACTGGACGGCGCGGGGCGCGAAGGAGCAGACGACGAACTACGGCGCGACGTTCACGTATCACTACCGCGACCACCAGAAGGCGCGACGTGACGGCACTGATGGCGCGCTGCCAGCGCTCCAGGACGCCGCCATGGACCCCGGGCCCCGCCCTCCGCCTGCGGCCGGCCCGGGCACGTCCGCGGGCCGTCGCCGCCGCCGGTGACGGTCACCGGAGCCAGGGATGAGAGGGGCGATGCAATGGATGTGCGAGTGATTCCCAACCGGTTCCGGCCCGGGGTCGGCCGGTACCCGGCGCAAGAGAACCGTCGGGCGCTGCTCCCGCAACACGCCCGGATGCTCCCCCCCGTCGAGGAGGCGAACCGCCTCGGTGTCCTCCTCTACCCGCCATTGCACGACCACGAGTCAGTCCGCATCGAATCGCTCGGGAACGGTGCCATGCGCGTGTCGTGGTTCACGAATGTCGAGGCCGGCCAGCGCGCGGTCGCGTTCGTCGCCACGGTCCACCGCTCAGGCGGCCCCGGCGGGATCGACGCGACGGATGTCGCCATCGTCGAGCCGGCGTGCGGGTACACTGAACAGCAGGCGCTCGACCTCATCGCGTCCGTGACCAGCGCGCCCAATTCGCCGCCGGGGACGGTGGGCCTCCGTGGCGCCCACAACCTGATGACGGAGCCGGGGTGGGACACGGTCTTCCTCCCCGTGCTGAATGAGCCACAGAGGCCCGCCGTCGCCACGCTGGCGCTGCGTGTGGAGACCGACTGGTTCCCCTTCGAGACCGAGTTCCGTGTGCTCCTGGAGAAGGGCGACGTCGTCAGCATGATCGGGAGCGGCCCGATCGGGCAGGCGATCTTCGTCCCGCGGGAGCGCCCTGCACTTGTCCCGTGCGGGCCGGAGGAGCAGGCGGCGTTCACCGAGCGGCACGAGCGCTTCGCCATCGAGTCGACCCGGGCGAGGAAGGTCACCCGGTACGGCGGCGCCTACGCGGACCTCTATGCCGTTGAGCGCGAACGCCGTCGCGCCGCGCCAGCCGCTCCCGCCGGCGGCGTTCCGCGGAGAGCGGGTGATGGCGGGTGACGTACGTGATCACGTCCCGCTGCGTCGGCGACCTGAACCTGATGTGCTTCGACATCTGCCCCGTTCAGTGCGTTTCCTTCGAGGATGGCGTGGACTCGATGTGCTTCATCGACCCGGAGGGCTGCATTGACTGCGGTGCGTGTGTGCCGGCGTGCCCGGAGACGGCGATCTATCCGGAAGCGACAGTCCCACCGGAGGAGCGCCGCTTCATCGCCATCAACGCGCTGTACTTCCAGAACCGGGCCGAGGCGCGCACGGCACTGGCCGTGGCCACGCGGGCAGGCCCCCGCGCCCGCCCGAGATGCTGAGCGAACTCCGCGGGCCATCGCAAGCGACCAATCGGCCCCCACGGCCGCCTCGATGCGCGGCCGGAGGCCTGAGGGAACGCCAGGGGCGGCCCCGGCCCTCCCGGGGCCTTGAGGGCACCGGGCTCACTGTGGTGGCGCGCCGCCGACTGTTATATCTTGCGCCTCGCCGGGAGGTGGTCTCCCGGTAGAAGGGCGGCAACCCTCGGTGAGTACAGGTCAAGTAGGTCGATTGAAGCGGTCCAGGTGGACCGTACGCCTCTTCGCCATGATGGCGGTCAGTGTGGTCGCGCTCACGGCAGCCTCGTTGCTCCCGAGCACGACCGCGGAAGCATCCGGCCCGACGACGCTCTCACGGACGCCGTGGCAGGTCATCCCGATCGCGAACTACATCACCGGCACCCCGAACTACGGGTCGCACGGTCACATCTCGTACTACTCGCACCTGCCGGCGTACCCGTCGGCGAACCACGTGAACTGGTCGGACTGCGGCCCGAACTCGCCGATCCGGACCAGCCCGTACGCGGCCCCCGCGCCGCTCTGCCCCGACCCCGCCACCATTGGCATGGTGGTCGGTTCCCGTCTCCCGGGCTGCATGACGAACGTGGACTTCACGCTGTTCCAGACGTTCGTCGACATCCCGCTCGGAACCACGCTGACCACGTTCACAGTCGCCATGAGCGGCATGGACGACGGGGCGCGGATCACGATCTTCAACTCGTCGTATCCAAGTGGACTCGTGGTCCCTGGGTCGTACGTCTATCTCGGCGGCTCCGGTACGTCCAACCTCGCGCCCTACGTGGTGGCGGGCGAGACGAACCGCGTGCTGATCACCCAGATGGACGACTGCGCGGTCGGCAACAACCTGCAGAGCGCCCAGGTCAACCTGAACGGCACGGTGATCCCGCCGACGCCGCCGGACACCACCCCGCCGGTGCTGACGCCCGTGATCACCGGGACGCTCGGCAACAACGGCTGGTACACCTCCGACGTGTTGCTGCAATGGCTGGTTTCGGAGCCCGAGTCCGGCGAGGAGTCGGTCTCCCTGTCGGTCCCGGGCTGCTACACCCAGAACATCGTCAATGACACCGCTGGGGTCACGTTCACCTGCACGGCGACCTCCCCCGGTGGCTCCGTCACCGAGAGCGTAACGATCAAGCGTGACGCCACCGCGCCCGAGGCGACGGCGACGCGTGCGCCGGACGCCAATGCGAACGGCTGGAACAACACGGACGTGACGGTGACCTTCACCGGCACCGACAACCTCTCGGGGCTTGCCTCGTGTGACGCTCCGGTCGTCCTCGGTGAGGGCGCGGGCCAGTCGGCCAGCGGCACCTGCACCGACCTCGCCGGCAACGTCAGCGCCCCGGCCTCGGTCTCCGACATCAACGTCGACAAGACCGCGCCCGAGGCGACGGCGACGCGTGCGCCGGACGCCAACGCGAACGGCTGGAACAACACGGACGTGACGGTGACCTTCACCGGCACGGACGGCCTCTCCGGCATCGATTCGTGTGAGGCTCCGGTGGTCCTGGGTGAGGGCGCGGGCCAGTCGGCCAGCGGCACCTGCACCGACCTCGCCGGCAACGTCAGCGCCCCGGCCTCGGTCTCCGACATCAACGTCGACAAGACCGCGCCAGTCGTGACGGTGACCGGGGTGGCGGACGGCGGCACCTACACGCTGGGCGATGTCCCGGCGGCCGGCTGTGACACCGCGGACGCCCTCTCCGGCGTCGCCACGGCCGCCTCGGCGTCCGTCTCCGGCGGCTCCGTCGGGACGTTCACCGTGACGTGCGACGGCGCGGAGGACCTCGCGGGCAACACCGCGGCCGCCACCGCCGTCTCCTACTCCGTGGTGTACGACTTCTGCGGCTTCAAGCAGCCGCTCCTGGCACCGGTCCAGACGTTCAAGAAGGGCTCCACCGTCCCGGTGAAGTTCTGCCTCGCGGACGCCTCCGGCGCCTACGTCACCACGGCGGTCGCCCAGGTGTACGCCAACGGCGTCTTCCAGGGTGTGGCGAAGTGGACCGGTGACCACTACCACTGGAACCTGCGCACCAACACCCTCGCCACCGGCCCGCTCACCATTTCGGTGACGCTGGACGACGGCACCACCCACTCGATCCTCGTCGCGCTGCGCTAGCAGACACCGAGGGACGGCGACACGGAGGGGCGGGCAGCAATGCCCGCCCCTCCTGCGTCTCGCGACGCGAGGCGTGACGATGGCTGCGCGTGAGGACCGAGGGCGACGATGCGGCGGGTGAGTCGCGGCGGCCGGGTGCCTCGTCGCGCGGGTGGTTAGCGGGGTCTCGTCCCCGCGCTTCTCCACGCGAGGAGGAGGAGGAGGCTGAGGAGCGCCTGCGCCGCCTTTCCTCCCACGCTCAGCGCATCGACCGTCGCCCGGTCGGTCGCGGCAGACAGGAGGAACAGGGCCAGGACGCCGCCGTTGGCCAACGCGCCGAGGAGCAGCAGTCGGGGGCTGACTCGGTGCAACGCGAGGCTTCCGGCGAGGTAGATCACGGCCGCAGTGAGCATCACCGGGCGGGGGGGCGACTGGAATCCGTCCGCCACGAAGCCGAGCCCGATCGTGAGGTACGCCGAGCCCGCTCCGAGCGCCATCACCGAGGCGAGTAGCAGCACACGCCTGACCCCCGGGGCCTCCGTGGAAACGCCTGCTGCCATATCACCCTCCCTGACCACCGGTGGGAGCGGGGTCACGTGCTGCCGAGAGGATAGTCGGGGACGGTGGTGGCCAGCGTTACACGGCCTCCTCGCTGCGCGTCCGGGGCAGCGGTCAGCCGCGGACACCAGCCACGGCAGTCGGCGTCTTGATCTCGAAGGGCTCGCCCTGCACCAGGCGCTTCAGGCGCGTCCAGCCGCCATCGAAGAGCCGGCCGACCACGCCGCCGGGCGGTGCATCCGCCTGCGGGACGGGGATCTCGAACTTCGACCGCTCGGATAGGCGCAGCGCCTCTCCGGCGAGCGAGATCGTGGAGCTCGAGGCCTCCTCGACGGCGACGACATCTCCCCCATGCAGCTGGAGTCCGGGGGCCGCAGGGATCGTGCGGATCCCGCGGACGATGAACACGCGACCGGACACGGACTCTACTCGACCGATCCCCTCGCGCTGTACGGAGAGGCTCCCGGCGCAGCCGTAGGCGTCCGTCCAACGTCCCGCGCCCTGGTAGGCATCGAACGTCCCATCCCACGTCGCGCGGTTCTCGGAGCCCTCGGCGAGACCGCCGCGCGCCACGCCCGCCGCGTCCAGCGTGCCGTGCACCTGCAGTCGGTATCCCTCGGTCGCGTGCGAAAACGATCCGACGAGGCGTTCGCGCGCGATCAGCATCTCCACCGGGCCGCCGCCGCACTCGGTGCCGTCCGCGAGCACCGGCGTGTCCGAGGCAACGGTGCCCGTCCAGCGCCCACCGAAGACGCCGCGCTCGTCATCGCTCAGCGACCCCGCCTCCCATTCGAAGTAGCGTTGCGCGGCGGCTGGCGGGACGAACCCGTGCTCAACGGCGGTGTCCACCGCGATCACGCTCGCCGGCGCCAGCACGCCCACGGCGACCAGCGCCTTCACCGCCATACCTCGAATGCCGTCGAACATCGTCGCCTCCATGCCCGGCTGCCCGCGGCGGGCGTCCGGGAACCGTAACCGCTGAGGCGTGCCACGCGCGACCGCGCCGCGCGGTGCGCGAAGGTCGTATCCTTTCCGCGTACCGGGAAGGCACCGCCCCGTGAGCGAGCTGCGCATCACCCAGCACCCGCAATTGCGACGCCCCCTGCTGATCGCGGGCTTCGCCGGCTGGAACGACGCCGGCGAGGCGGCGAGCAGCGCGGTGCGCTTCATCCACCGGCGATGGCGCTGCGAAGCGATCGGGGAGATCGATCCGGAGCAGTTCTACGACTTCACGCAGGTGCGGCCGCAGGTCCGCCTTCGCAACGGCGAGCGCTTCATCGAGTGGCCGCCGAACACGTTCTCCTTCAAGCGCGTTGACCACCTCGACCGTGACGTGATCCTGTTCCAGGGGATCGAGCCGCACCTCCAGTGGCGCACCTACGTGGAGACGATCCTCGAGGTGTGCCGCACGTTCGACGTATCGGGCGTGCTGATCCTCGGCGCGCTGCTGTCGGAGGCGAGTCACACGCGGCCGGTGCGCATCAGCGGCTCGGCGACGGAGCCGGAACTCGCGCGCATGCTCGGCCTGGACGAGCAGAGCCGCTCCACCTACCAGGGCCCCACCGGCATCGTCGGCATCCTCTCGCAGGCCGTGCGCGAGGCCGGCATCCCCATGGCCTCCATGTGGGCGAACATCCCGTTCTACATCCAGCGCTCGCCCAACCCGAAGGGGTCGCTCGCGCTCCTCGAGCGGATCAACACCGGCCTCGACTTCGGCCTGACCCTCCACGACCTGGAGGTCTTCGCCGCGCGGTTCGAGGCGCAGGTCGCCGCCGACATCGAGACGAACCCGGAGGTGGCGGAGTACGCCCGCCGCGTGATGGACGAGGACGACGAGGCGGAGGAGATCGTGGACGACGACCTCCGAGACGAGATCGACGAGGCCGCGGACGCCGGCGCCGATGCCGAACTCCCTGACGCCGCCTCCATGGTGGACGAACTCGAGCGCTTCCTCCGCGAGCAGCGCGGCAACCAGAGCGGCGGCGCCTAGCCGACCGCCGGCCGCATCACATCGCGTATCGCTCACCCACTTGAGCGATACGGCCCTCCAGGCGTATCCTTTTCGGAACGCATCAGCGTTGTCTTTAAGCCGGTCCCGTGAGGCCGGAAAGGAACGCCCGGATGACCCACGCGACCAGTCGCGCGCGCCTGCACACCCCGCGACCCCGGTTTGTTGTTTCCTCCCGCCGACCCGGCGGGATTTTTTATGTCCAACGGCCGGTGCCACATGCGTGACACCGCCCCCATCCTGGACGCGGACGGCGTCCGCCGCACCCTCCGCCGGCTCGCCCACGAGATCGTGGAGGCGAACCAGGGCACGGCCGACCTCGTCCTCGTCGGCATCCAGAGCGGTGGCGCCGTACTGGCCGGCCGCATCGCCGACCAGATCGAGGCGTTCGAGGGCTCCCGACCCGCCCTCGGCGCGATCGACATCACCCTGCACCGCGACGACCTGGCGCAGCGCGGGCTGAGCGCCACGCCGCAGCCCACCCACCTCCCGGACATCGAAGGGCGCGTGGTGGTGCTGGTGGACGACGTGCTGATGACCGGCCGCTCCGTCCGCGCGGCGATGGACGCCCTCAACGACTTCGGCCGCCCGCGCGTCATCCGGCTCGCCGTCCTCGTGGACCGCGGCCACCGAGAACTCCCGATCCGGCCGGACATGGTCGGCAAGAACATCCCCACGGCCCGCGTGGATAACGTCCGCGTGCTGCTGGAGGAGGAGGACGGGCGCGACGCCGTCGTCGTGGTGCCCGGGAGGGTGCAGGTATGACCACCACCACGTCCGCCTCGGCCACCCCACCGGCTGCCGCTGCCTCCCGCGCCGGCGCGTGGGAGCACCACCACGTCCTGGACCTGGACGACTTCTCGCTTGCGGAGATCGAGACGGTCCTGAACCTCGCGGACCGGATGCGGGAGGTGCTGGATCGCCGCATCGCGCGCGTGCCGGCGCTGCGCGGCTATACGGTGGTCAACCTGTTCTACGAGCCCTCCACGCGCACCCGCGCCTCCTTCGAACTCGCGGGCAAGGTGCTGGGCGCCGACGTGATCAGCGTGCAGGCCAGCACCTCCTCCGCCGTGAAGGGCGAGTCCCTGATCGACACGGTGCGCACGCTCCGCGCGATGCGGGTAGACGCGATGGTGATCCGGCACTCGATCTCCGGCGCGCCGTACCTCGTCGCAGAACACACGGACGCCTCGATCATCAACGCCGGCGACGGCGCGCACGCGCACCCGACGCAGGCGCTGCTCGACCTCTACACCATCCGGAGCCGCCTCGGCGACCTGCGCGGCAAGCAGGTGGTGATGGTCGGTGACATCGCCCACTCGCGCGTGGCCCGCTCCGACATGTGGGGGCTGACGGCGATGGGCGCGCAGGTCGTGGTCTGCGGCCCGCCGACGCTCCTGCCCCGCGGTCTGCGCCCGGGCGACCGCCCCGCGCACGCGGAGAGCGCCCTCCCCACCGTGACCGTGGAGACCGACATCGACCGGGCGATCGAGGGCGCGGACGTGGTGATGGCCCTGCGCCTCCAGAGCGAGCGCCAGCAGGGCGGCCTGCTCCCCTCCCTCCACGAGTACGCACGCCTCTACCAGGTCACCGAGGAGCGGCTGGCGCGGGCGAACCCGAACTACCTGCTCATGCACCCCGGTCCCAAGAACGAGGGCATCGAGATCGGCGCCACCGTGGCGGCCGGACGGAACTCCATCATCGAGGAGCAGGTGACGAACGGCGTGGCCGTCCGCATGGCGCTGCTCTACCTGCTGTCCGGGCGCTCCGAGTTGCCCGGCGACGCTCCCGGAGAGGCGCGCTGATGCCCACGCTGGCGATCCACAACGGCCGGGTCATCGACCCCGCCCTCGGGCGTGACGGCATCGCGGATGTCGTGATCGTGGACGGCCGCATCGCGCGGGTCGGCCCGAACGAGGGCGACATGGTCGTGGAGGCAGAACGCATCGACGCCACCGGGCTGGTGGTGACGCCCGGCTTCGTCGACCTGCACACCCATCTGCGCGAGCCGGGCTTCGAGTACAAGGAGACGATCGCGACCGGCACGGAGGCAGCGGCGCGCGGCGGCTACACGACCGTCTGCGCGATGCCGAACACCTCGCCGGCCCTCGACAGCCGCTCCGCCATCGAGTCGGTGCTACGCGAGGCGGAGTCCTCCGGCCGCGTCCGGGTGTTGCCGATCGGCTGCATCACCGTCGGGCGGAACGGCCAGGAACTCGCGCCGCACGGCGAACTCGTCGAGGCAGGCGTGGTCGCGATCTCGGACGATGGCGACGCCGTCGCGGACCCGAGCCTCATGCGACACGCCCTCGCCTACTCGACACGCTTCAACCTGCCCGTCGCCCAGCACTGCGAAGACCCGAGCCTGGTGCGCGACGGCCAGATGCACGAGGGCTGGGTGGCGACCCGCCTCGGCCTGCGCGGTCGCCCGGCGAGCGCCGAGGAGACGATGGTGGCGCGCGACATCGCGCTCGCCGAGTTGTCCGGGGCGCACCTGCACATCTGCCACATCTCCACCGCCGGCTCGGTCGCCCTCGTCGCCGCCGCCCGCGCGCGGGGCACGCACGTCACCGCCGAGGTCACGCCGCACCACCTCACGCTCACGCACGAGGAGGTCGCGTTCGGCGAGGACTACCGCCGCATCCGCTACAACACCACGGCGAAGGTGAACCCGCCGCTGCGCGAGGAGGCCGACCTCGTGGCGCTCGCCGCCGCGCTGCGCGACGGGGTGATCGACGCCATCGGCACGGACCACGCACCGCACGCCACGAGCGACAAGGAAGTCGAGTTCAACCTCGCCGCGCCGGGTCTGACGATGCTGGAGACGGCCTTCGGCCTGTGCATGCGGCTCGTGCACGACGGCGCGCTGACGCTCCCGCTGCTGATCGAGCGCATGACGATCGGCCCCGTGCGCGCGTGGGGGCTGGATGCCCGCACCGGCATCGCGGGCCTCGGCACGCTCGCGCCGGGCGCACCGGCGGACGTCGCCATCCTCGACCCGAACGCGGAGTGGACGGTGGAGCCGGCCGGCTTCGCGTCGAAGGGCAAGAATACGCCGCTCGGCGGCCGGACGCTGCGCGGGCGTGTGCTCGCCACGGTGTACGGCGGGCGGCTGGTGCACCAGACGGAGCGCGTGGGCGCGTACTGAGCAGCGGGGGCAGCCCCCGCCAAAGACTGACCACGGGCCCCGACAGTGTGTGGAGGACACCGCCGCCGGGGAGATGGAAAGGGACCCAGTGAGCCTGTTGCACACGACCGAGCGCCCGCCGGCGCTGCTCGTCCTCGCGGACGGGCGCGTCTTCCCTGGCGTGGCCGTGGGTGCGGACGTCCGCACCACCGGCGAGGTCGTCTTCACCACCTCGATGACCGGCTACCAGGAGGCGCTCACCGACCCCTCGTTCCGCGGCCAAATCCTGACGATGACGTTCCCCATCCAGGGGAACTACGGCACGAACGCGACCATGGAGGAGAGCGGCGAGGTCCAGGTGCGCGGCTTCGTCGTGCGGGAGATGACCGACCTCCCCTCCCACTGGCGCACCACGGCGACCCTGCACGAGTACCTGCTCCGCCGTGGCGTCCCGGGCATTGCCGAGGTGGACACGCGCGCCCTCACCCGCCACCTCCGCTCGCGCGGTGTGGTGATGGGGACGATCACCCGCGACGAGACGGCGGACGAGGCGCTCGCGCGGCTACACGCGGCGCCGGAGTACGCCTCGCTCGATTATGTCGCTGAGGTCTCGACGCGTTCCGTGTACGAGTTCAGCGACCCGGCGCACCCAACGGCCGCGAGCGCTGACGGCGCGGCGCCTCACGTGGTGGTCCTGGACCTCGGCGTGAAGCGGAATATCATGCGCATCCTGCGCGACCGTGGCTGCCGGGTGACCGCTGTCCCCCACCTGACGGACGCCGAGACGATCCTGTCGCTGAAGCCGGACGGCGTGCTGCTCTCCCCCGGCCCCGGCGACCCGATGCTCCTCGACCACGTCGCGACGACGGCGCGCGGGCTCATCGGGCGGACCCCAATCATGGGCATCTGCCTGGGCCACCAGGTGATCGGGCGGGTGTTCGGCGCCAGCACCTATAAGCTGAAGTTCGGCCACCGCGGCGCGAACCACCCCGTGCGCGACGAGATCAGCGGGAAGGTGTACATCACCTCCCAGAACCACGGGTTTGCCGTGGACGGGGACGGCCTGCAGGACGCCGTCCGCGTGACGCAGCGCCACCTGAACGACGGGACGGTAGAGGGCTTGGAGCACCGCACCGAGCCGGTGTTCACCATCCAGTACCACTCGGAGGCCTCACCCGGTCCGAACGACACGGAATTCCTGTTCGACCGGTTCATGACGAGCGTGCGATCCTTGCGCGAGTCCGCGCGCGGTGGACGCTAGGGAGACGGAGACAGACATGCCCGGGATCGTCCGCAAAGCCTCGAAGGCCGACGCCGCCCAGATCGCCGAGATCATCGCCGAACTCGTGCGCGAGCCGCACCAGGGCGGCTTCCAGCGCGAGTGGACCACCGCCGAAGTGGAGCAGTGGATGGACCGCCAGGGCGACGACGGCACGTTCATCGTCGTCGAGGACCGTGCCCACATCCTCGCCTTCGCGACGGTGGACTTCGCCTCCGACGAGCCGGACGCGGCCACCTTCGGCGCCTACGTGCGCGCACAGAACCGCCGCCAGGGCCACGGCGCCGCACTGGCCGAGGAGTGCATGGCGTTCGCCCGAGAGCGCGGCTACAAGCGCATCAAGGGCCGCCTGCCCGCCAACAACGAGCCGGCGCTGTCCTACCTCTCGTCGGTCGGCGCGCTGGTGCCGCTGACCAATCCTGGCTCGTCGTTTGAACTGCCGATCTACCAGGAGACCGACCGCGGGGGGGACGCCTGATGCCGGCCACTGACACCTCAGCGATCACCGAGGCGTACCGGGAGCAGCGCGAGCGCGACTGGAACGACTTCGCGACCTCGCGCGACCCGCTGCCGGACTACTGGGGGCTCTGGGACGCCCGCTCCTTCGGCTGGCGCGTGCCGGTGGAGTTCCTGCAGCCGGTCGGCCAGGAGGCACCCACGGTGTTTGAGGCGCTCGAGCCGCTGCTGGAGCGTTTGCGCGACATGCCGGAGGTCGAACTGGCCCCGGTGCCCTGGCTGCACATCACCTGGGTGCGCGTGGGCTTCCTGATGTCCACGGACATCATGTGGTCGCAGGTGGAGACGTTCTACGTGAACGCCGCCCCGCGGCTGCGTCGGGTGGAGCCGTTCACCCTCAAGGTGGAGGGCGTCTCCGTCGCCGACGGCGAGCGCATCTACCTCGGCGCCGACGATGGTGGCGCGTTCCGCGAGGCTCGCCGCCACGCGAAGCTCGGCGTCCCGAAGGTGTTCGAGGTGCTGAAGAACGACCCGCTGGTCACGGCGGCGGGCGACACCTACGTGCCGCGCATCGACCTGGGCTACTTCACGGGCCGTGGCAGCCGCGAGCGGGTGATCGAGGCGCTGGAACCGTTCCGCGACCTGGTGGTGGGCGAGGTTCCCCTCACGCACCTGAAGCTGGCGCGCGTGCCGATCCAGCCGCACAGTCACTACGAAGACATCGATGTCGTCGCGGAGATCCCGATGCTGGGCGCGTCGCACCGCGGGGGGTACCACAACTGAGCACTGACACGTCTCCCACCGCCGCCGCATCTGCGGCGGCCGACTCCACGCGCCCGCCGAAGCCGAAATCCGTCCTGATCATCGGGAGCGGGCCGATCATCATCGGCCAGGCGGCTGAGTTCGATTACGCCGGCACCCAGGCCTGCAAGGCGATGCGCGAGGAGGGGATCCGCTCCATCCTCGTGAACTCCAACCCGGCCACGATCATGACGGACGAAGAGGTGGCAGACGTCACCTACATCGAACCGCTGACCGTGGAGGTGCTGGAGCGCATCATCGCGCGTGAGCAGCCGGAAGCCCTCCTGCCGACGCTCGGCGGGCAGACCGGCCTGAACCTGGCCGTCGAACTGCACGAGGCCGGCATCCTGGAGAAGTACAACGTGCGGCTGCTCGGCAGCAGCGTCCGCACCATCAAACTCGCCGAGGACCGCCAGCTCTTCCGCGACCTCCTCACCGAGATCGGCGAGCCGACCCCCGCGAGCGCGATCGTCGAGACCTGGGAGCAGGCGCAGGCCGCCCTCGACACGATCGGTCTGCCCGCGGTCATCCGCCCCGCCTACACGCTCGGCGGCACCGGTGGCGGCATCGCCCACACGCCCGAGGAGTACGAGCGGATCACGAAGAGCGGACTGGCCGCCTCGCCGATCTCGCAGGTCCTCGTGGAGCAGTCGCTGCTCGGGTGGAAGGAACTCGAGTACGAGGTGATGCGGGACGGCAACGACACCTGCATCACGATCTGCAACATGGAGAACCTGGACCCCATGGGCGTCCACACCGGTGACTCCATCGTCGTCGCGCCGTCGCAGACCCTGACCGACCGCGAGTACCACATGCTCCGGAACAGCGCGCTGAAGATCATCCGCGCGCTCGGCATCGAGGGCGGCTGCAACGTGCAGTTCGCGCTTGCCCCGCGCCCGGACGTGGTCCCGTGGGCCGGCTCGGACGAATCGGAACGCCTCCCCTACCACGTGATCGAGGTGAACCCGCGTGTCTCCCGCTCGTCGGCGCTGGCGTCGAAAGCGACGGGCTACCCGATCGCCCGCGTCGCCGCGAAGATCGCGGTCGGCAAGCGGCTGCACGAGGTGGAGAACGCGGTCACGCGCCGCACCACCGCCGCGTTCGAGCCGGCGCTGGACTACGTGGTCGTGAAGATCCCGCGCTGGCCGTTCGACAAGTTCGGCACCGGCGACCGCTCGCTCGGCACGCAGATGAAGGCGACCGGCGAGGTGATGGCGATCGACCGCACCTTCGAGGGCGCCCTGCAGAAGGCCATCCGTTCGCTCGAGTTCGGCGGCCGCTCGATCCTCTGGGAAAAGCCGGACTGGACCGGCGACCCGCCGATGAACGCCACGGACGAGCGCATCTGGGCCGTCCTCTCCTCGATCCGGCGGCGCATCCCGCTCGATGAGATCTCGCGCCGCTCGGGCATCGACCCCTGGTTCGTGGAGCGCCTCGCGCGGATCGTGGAGATGGAGCGCACGCTCCTCTCGGAAGAACTGACGCCGAACCTCCTGCGCGAGGCGAAGCGGCTGGGCTTCGCCGACCGCGACATCGCCACGCTGGCGGACCACCTGCCGGAGCAGGTGCGCGGCCTCCGCGAGGAATGGGACATCCGCCCCGTCTACAAGATGGTCGACACCTGCGCCGCGGAGTTCGACGCGGTGACGCCGTACTTCTACTCCACCTACGAGCACGAGAACGAGGCGCCCCCCACGCCTCGGGAGTCCGTGCTGGTGCTGGGCTCCGGGCCGATCCGCATCGGCCAGGGGATCGAGTTCGACTACTGCTCCGTCCGCGCCGCGCGTGCCCTGCAGGCCGCGGGCGTGGAGGCGATCATGGCGAACTCCAACCCGGAGACCGTCTCCACCGACTTTGACACCTCCGACCGGCTCTACTTCGAGCCGCTGGACGAGGAGTCGATCCGCGACCTGCTGGATAACGAGGCCGGTGACAGCGGCGAGGCGCCCCGCACCATCGTGCAGTTCGGCGGCCAGACCGCGATCAACATGGCGAAGCCGCTGAACAACGCGGCGCTCCCGATCGCCGGCTCCTCCGCCGACAGCATCGACATCGCCGAGGACCGCGGGCGGTTCGGCCAGATCCTCGCCGAGCTGGATATCCCCCAGCCGCCGGGCTCCGCCGTAACCAACCTGGAGGATGCGCTCAGCACCGCCGCCGCCATCGGCTATCCGGTGCTGGTCCG
The DNA here is from genome assembly GCA_045863195.1 of Chloroflexota bacterium. Taxonomy (GTDB): domain Bacteria; phylum Chloroflexota; class Dehalococcoidia; order UBA2979; family UBA2979; genus W-Chloroflexi-9. The sequence continues at coordinate 48,437 of BTUI01000001.1, read as the reverse complement.
CCCGTCCTACGTCCTCGGCGGGCGCGCGATGGAGGTCGTGCAGGACGCGAACGAACTCGTGCGCTTCTTTGGCGCGGCGCTCGCGGAGAACACCGGCTCCGTGCTGATCGACAAGTACCTCGTCGGCCCCGAGGTCGAGGTGGACGCGATCTGCGACGGCGAGACGGTGCTGATCCCCGGCATCATGGAGCACATCGAGCGGGCCGGGGTGCACTCGGGCGACTCGATGGCGGTCTACCCGCCGCAGCGCCTGACGCAGGCGCAGCGCGACGCGATCGTGGACTACACGACGCGCATGGCGCTGGCCCTCGAAGTGCGCGGGCTCATGAACGTACAGTTCGTGATCGCACCGGCCGCCGACCCCAACGGTTCCGGCGTGTTCGTGATCGAGGTGAACCCGCGCTCTTCGCGCACTGTCCCCTTCCTCTCGAAGGTGACGGGCGTGCCGATGGTGCAACTGGCGGTCAACATCATGCTCGGCCAGTCGCTCCGCGAGCAGGGGTACGAGCCGGGCCTGTGGCCGGAGCGGTCGCTCGTCGCCGTCAAGGCGCCGGTCTTCTCGATGTCGAAACTGGTCGACGTCGACACGTTCCTCGGGCCGGAGATGAAGTCGACCGGCGAGGTGATGGGCGTGGACTACACGTTCGGCCCGGCCGTCCGGAAGGCGCTCATCGCTTCCGGCCTGGACGTGGCGCCGGGCACGCCGTTCCTGCTGTCGCTCTCGAACCAGTCGAAGGCGGAGGCGGTCGCGCTCATCCGTGACCTGCACGAGGCGGGCTGCCGCCTCTACGCCACGGAGGGCACGGCCGGGCTGATCGAGGGCCTCGGCATCCCGGTGGAGATGGTGACCAAGCGGCTGAGCGAGGGCCATCCGAACGTGGTGGACGTGATCCGCGACGGCACCGTGAAGGCCGTGATCAACACCATCGAAGGGGGACGCGCCGCCGTCCAGCGCGACGGGTTCCATATCCGCCGCAACGCCACGGAGATGCGCATCCCCTGCTTCACCTCGATCGACACGGCACGCGCCGCGATCCAGGCGCTCGCCCACCCCGACCGGTACGAGGTGCGGCCGCTGCTGGAGTACCGCGACGGGACGCGTCCGTGAGCCAGGCGGGACAGACGCCTCGGGCGGCGCTGTTCGACCTGGACGGCACGCTCGTCGACTCGCTGCCGACGATCGCGGAGGCGATGTCGGCGGCGCTTCGCCTGCACGGCCACGAGGTAGCACCTGCCTCGATCGTCCCGCTCGTGGGGCCACCCATGAACGTGATGGCACGGGACATCACCCGCGTCACGGAGGCGGCGGCCGAGGCGATCAACGCGGACTACCTGCGCATTTACCACGACGAGTTCATCCACCTGACCCCGCCGCGAGCGGGCGCGGACGCCCTGCTCCGCCGGCTGCAGGCGGACGGCATAACGCTCGCCGTCCTCACGAACAAGATCGAGGAGGGCGCGCACCGGATGCTCGCGGTGCAGGGGTGGGGGGATCGCTTCGCGTTCGTCGCGGGCCGGGACACCTCGGAACCGAAGCCGCACCCGGAGGCCGCGCTCCACGTGTTGCGAGCGCTGGGCGTCACCCCGCGTGAGGCGGTGCTGGTCGGCGACACGGAGTTCGACATGCGCTGCGGCCGCGCGGCGGGCCTCGGCATGACCATCGGCATCACCGGGTCGCGCTCCGTCGCGGACCTCCGCGCCTCTGGCGCGACGCACGTGGTGCACCACCTGGACGAGGTCGCCGGCATCCTGCTGGGGGCGGAGGCGCGCGCGTGAAGTCGTTCGACGCCGAGGTGGTGGAGGCGGCCCGCCTCTACGGCAACACCCACATCGCCTGGTTCCGCAGCCCCGACCATTTCCAGTCCGTCACCCCCGGCCAGTTCGTCATGGCATACGCCTCGGACGGCTGGGGCGAATCCTGGGATCCGCTGCTCGGCCGTGCGATCTCCGTCCACCGCGTCCGCCGCGGTGCCGCCGGCCAGGAGTTCGCGCTGCTGTACGACGTGGTCGGCCGAGGCACCGAGTGGCTGGCCCGCCAGCGCGAGGGCGACCGGGTCCGCCTCGTCGGCCCGCTTGGACGCGGCTTCGAGCCACGCGAGCGCGTCCAGAAGATGCTGCTGATCGGCGGTGGTATCGGTTCGGCCCCGCTCGTCTGGCTGGCCGACACGCTGGTCGCCGACGGTCGCGAGGTCACGATGATCCTCGGTGGCCGCTCCGCCGCGCAGATCTTCCCGCGCGAACTCCTGCCGCCCGAGGTCGAACTGATCGTGACGACGGAGGACGGGTCGCTCGGGGAGACCGGCCGCGTCACCGCGCCGTTCGAGCGGCTGCTCTCGTGGTGCGATCAGGCGTTCACCTGCGGCCCCGACCCGATGTTCGAGGCCCTCTACCGCGTGCTGGAGGCGTCCGGGCTGAACAAGCCGGTGCAGGCGCTCCTGGAGGCACGCATGGCCTGCGGCCTGGGCATCTGCTACTCGTGCGCCGTCTTCCCTCGCCGGGGCGGCGCACGCCTCGTCTGCCACGACGGGCCGATGTTCGACCTGCGCGAACTGTACGCGTGAGGCCCGGATGAGACTGGGCCGCCACCACGTCATCATCGGCGTCAGCGTGATCGCCGGTGTGTTGTTCGGCGTGTTCGTCTTCCAGACCGATCCAGCCGTCCTGGGCTGGGTCTTCGGCCTTGGGATGGGGCTGCTCGGCGGCGCGTTCATCGCCGCGGTCACCTCTGGCGAGGCGATCGCCGGGAGCGGCGAGGGGCCTCGATCGCGACGGGGCCGCCGCAGCGCCGCTCCGTGGCTGGAGGACGATGACGACGGCCCCGCGGCGGGCGGCGCTGCCCGCTAGGTCGCGCTAGTTCAGGATCCGGTCGACGACCGCGTTCAACTCCATGTAGTGGTCCGCCAGCGCGCGCATCTCGACGGAGGTGCTGCCACCGAACGCGACGACCTCCACCCGTACGCCCTTCTGCTGGACGGCCTCGACGGCGCGAGCGAAGTCTGCGTCGCCCGAGACGATCGCCATCACGTCGACACGGTCGGCCATCAGGAGCATGTCGATCGCCATCTCGACGTCGAAGTTGCCCTTGATCGAGCCGTCCGCGAACCGCTTCAGCGGCTTCGTCACGATCCGGTACTCGTACGGCACGAACGGCGCGACGAACCGCTGCTGCTCCACCGGCTCCCGCGGGTCGTCCGAGACAGGCGAGTAGGCCGTGGCGCGCACGAGTTCGCGGCCGAAGCGGAGCATGTCCAGCAGCTTGCCCATGTTGAGCGAGCCGTTGCCCTCGTAGCCGTACAGCAGGTTCGGCACGTCCACGAAGATGCCGAGGCGGGCGCGCGTCCCCCCGCCGGTGCGCCCCATGTGCTCGGCGAGCACCTCCATGCCGGCGCGCAGTTCGCGCAGCACGAGCCGCTGGTCGTCCACGGCTCGACGCAGGTTCGCAACCTCCGCGGCGAGCGCGGAGGGCAAGGCGGCAGTCGTCGCAACGGGGGCGGCCAGCGTCGGCATGGGGGCCGGCGTCGGTGTGGGTGCGGGTGCGGCCTCCGGCTCGGCCGCGCGCGCCGCGCGGGTGCGGCGGACGACCGGTGCCGCGGGGGCCTCCGGCTCGTCAGCGGTGTCCATCACCTCGGGCGTGGCGCCCTCACCGGGCTTGCGGCGTCCGATGCCGCCGCGACGGCCGCGGCGCGAGGGCTTCCGCTCCTCCGCACCGGCGGCCGCAGGCGACGCCTCCGGCTCCGGGCGCGCCGCCGAGCGCCGGGTCACCTTCGGGCGGCCGTCGTCGGTCGCCGGCGCCTCGCCGGGCTTGCGGCGGGAGGCGATCAGGGAGTCGACGCGGCGCGGGCGCGGTGCGCTGCCTTCATCGGACTCATCGAGCAACGGGCCATTGAGCGTCACAGGGCTGCCCCTTCACCGGCGAACTGCAGGACGGAACACCGGGCCGCCACCTGTTCGGCGAGGTGGATGAACGCCTCCGCGATCGGCGACTCCGGGTGGGCGACCACGACCGGGACGCCCTCGTCTCCGCCGACGCGGACGGTCGCGTCCAGCGGGATCTCGCCGAGGAACTCCAGGCCGAGTTCATCCGCCGCCTCGCGGGCGCCGCCCCGGCCGAAGATGTCGCTCGTCATGTTCTCGACCACCCCGAAGATCGGCACCCCGAGCCGGTCGAACATGCCGACCGCCTTGCGGGCGTCCTCGATCGACACCTTCGCCGGCGTCGAGACGATCACCGCACCGGCGATCAGCGCGTCCTGCGCCATGCTCATGGATGCGTCCGAGGTTCCCGGCGGCAGGTCGATGATCAGGTAGTCCAGGTCGCCCCAGTCCACGTCATGCATCAACTGGCGGACGCCGGAGCCGATCATGGGGCCGCGCCAGACCACCGGGGTGCCGGCGGGCAAGACGAAGCCCAGGGACACGGCGTGGACGCCATACGCCTCCACGGGGCGGAGGCCCTGCTGGCCGGAGGCCTGCAGGCCACCCTCGATGCCCAGCATCGTCGGGATGTTCGGGCCGGTGATGTCGGCGTCCAGCAGGCCAACTCGAGCGCCGAGGCGGGCGAGCGCCACCGCGAGGTTCACGGAGACCGTGGACTTCCCGACGCCGCCCTTGTTGGAGGCGACCGCGATCACGTTGCGGACGCCCTCCACGGGCTTCGGGCCGCCCTCGCGGCGGGTGCTGCGCACCTCCGCGCCCCAGTCGATCTCCACGGACTCCACGCCCGGCACCTTCGACAGGGCGGCGCGGACATCGGTGTCGATGGTCTCGCGGAGGGGGCAGGCGGGGGTGGTGAGGACCACGGAGAAGGCAACCTGGCCGCCCTCCACCTTCAGGTCACGCACCATGTTGAGCGACACGATGTCGCGATGCAGTTCAGGGTCGTTCACGGACCGGAGGGCCGTGAGGACCGCGTTCTGGTCAGCCAAGGCGGGATCCTTACGTCTTGCAGGCGTGCGGCGCGATGCTGGGAACTTCTGGCGTTCCACAGCGTTCTAGGTTCACAACGCTGGTGACAGGCGGGACTGCCCGCTACGCGCCGGCGACGCCACTGTGTGCTGGTTCCGAGTATAGGGACGGAGCCCGCCGGCAGGAATGGCGGCCCGGAACGCCCCACGACCGGGCAGCCAGACAGCATTCAGGTTCCGTTTACCCGGGATTAACGCAGTTTAGCACTTATTTTGCAGAACAACGTTGACCACGGGGCAGATGGGGCCGATGATCCCTCGCAAGTCGGGCGTGTAGGCCCGGCGGACAGGCCCGGAGGGAAACGGGGCCTGGTGGAGCGGCACGGACGACAGGCTACACACGACGGGGTGTCGTCCCTGCGGCAAAGGACCGAATGAAGATGGAAACCACGACCACGACCACCACGCGCGAGGCTGAGGGCACCCCGGTGACCCGCACGGCCGCGTCCTGCGTCCACCACTGGCTCATCGAGACCCCGAACGGGCGCGAGAGCCACGGCGTCTGCAAGCGCTGCGGCGCGAAGAAGGCGTTCACCAACTCCACGGAGCAGGTGATGTGGGAGCAGAGCAACTCCCTGCGCAACGAGTTCGGGCGCACCGGCTACCGCTCGTCGAAGATCGACGACGTGGCGCTGGCGGACGAGTCCTAGCGGGCTCACGGCCCGTCCCGGCCTGGGACATTCGCGGGCGGCGTCCTTCGGGACGCCGCCCGTCTCATTCCCGCGCGAGGGCGGCCATCCGCCACCGGCGGTATGATGGCCCGGCGACGGCCCTCCCGGCCGTCGTCGAGAGCCGCCCGACGGCTGGAGAGCACCCGCGCATGGACCTGGCCGTCGACCTGGCCCCCCACCACAAGACCGAGTTGCGCCTCCGCAACCCGATCATGACCGCCTCCGGCACCTTCTCCAACGGCATCGAGATGTCCCGCCACTACGACGTGGAGGCGCTCGGGGCCATCGTCTCGAAGGGCACCACGCTCCGCCCTCGTCGCGGCAACGACACACCGAGGACGGTCGAGACCCCGGCCGGGATGATCAACTCCATCGGCTTCCAGAACATCGGCGTGGGCGCCCTCGTGCGGGAGGTCGCGCCGATCTGGGCGCGCTGGAGCGTCCCGGCGATCGTGAACATCATGGGCGAGACGCTGCAGGAGTACGGCGAGCTCGCGCGGCGCCTCGAAGGCGTCGAGGGCGTTGCGGCACTGGAGGTGAACATCTCCTGCCCGAACGTGGCGGCCGGAGGCCTGGAGTTCGGGCAGGACCCGCGACAGGCGGCCGCGGTGGTCCGCGAGGTCGCCGCGCACTCCTCGCTCCCCATGCTCGTGAAACTGACGCCGAGCGTCGCCGACATCCGCCCGATTGCCGTGGCGGTCGCCGAGGCGGGTGCGCAGGCGCTGACCGTGAGCAACACCATCCCGGCGATCGCCATTGACGTGAAGAAGCGCCGCCCGGTGCTGGCGAACGTCTTTGGCGGCCTGTCCGGGCCGGCCGTGAAGCCGGTGACGCTGCGGAACGTCTACCTGGCGGCGGGCGTGGTGGACATCCCGATCGCCGCCTCTGGTGGCGCGATGAGCGGCACGGACGTGGTGGAATTCATCATGGCCGGGGCGACCGCAGTCCAGATCGGCACCGCCACCTTCCTCGATCCGGCGGCGCCCTGGCGCATCCTGGACGAGTTCACCGCCTGGTGCGAGGCCGAGGGCGTGCGCAACGTGGAGGAGATCCGCGGGGCGGCCCGCCGACCGGCCCCACAGCGGCTGGAGATCACGGAGCCGGCCGCCGGACGTTGACGCGGGCCCCGGGGCTCCGTAGCGTCCAATCCATCGGGGCGTAGCTCAGCCTGGCAGAGCGCTGCGTTTGGGACGCAGAGGCCCGCGGTTCGAATCCGCGCGCCCCGACCACCTTCCGATCAGGCGGCCTCCGCGTGCCGCCTGCGGTCCGCCTCCACCTCCCGGATCACCCGTTCCACCCGGCCCCACGTCTCGCTGGCGTGGGCGTTGGGGTGCTTCTGGTGGAAGTGATCGAGCGCGGCCTCCACGCTCATCGCTTCGCCGCGCGCCCCGGTCACACGCCAGGCGATGGAAACGAGGTTCGGGATCATCCGCTCCACCACTTCGCGCGCGCCCGGCTCGTGGTAGCCCTCCCAGTCCCGCTTCAACTCGCCCAGGAAGTAGCGCGCCAGCCGCGTGTCCTCGTCGTCCCGGCGCGCCTCCAGGCGCTGCGAGGCCTCCAGCGCCACGAGGAGCCGGAGGTTGGTGGTGAACTGCGGCCGTCCGCCCATCTCCATGACGGCGGCCGTGACCCATCGCTGGGCGAGCGCCGCGGCCGCTGTCTCCGCTGCGTCGGCACCCGCGAGCGCCGCGCGCACCAGCGTGTCGGCGAGCCGGCGGCTGGTCACGCGGAGCGGCCCGCGCACCACCTCGCCTCGGTCGCGAACGAGCGCCGTCCGGTGGCCGCCGGCGAACTTCGCCTCGTACATCGCCTGGTCGGCGAGCGGGATCAGCTCGGTCGCGACGCTCGTGTCGGACGGCGCGGAGGCGATGCCGATCGAGACGGAGATGCGGACGGCGACCCCGGGGATCTCCTGGTGGGCGACCTCCAGCGCGGCGTGCACCCGCTCGGCCACCGCCAGGGCCGCATCCGCGTTCGCGCCCTCCATCAGGACGACGAACTCGTCGCCGCCGGTGCGCGCGACGAAGTCCTGCGCGCGACACGCTTCCCGGATCTGGTGAGCCACGATCTGGATCACCCGGTCGCCGGTCTCGTGCCCCAGCGAGTCGTTGAACAGCTTCAGGTTGTCCATGTCCACCACGAGCACCGCGCTGTCCCCCGGCCCGTCCACCCCGGCGCGGAGGTCAGCGAGGCGCTCCTGGAGGAATCGGTAGTTCGGGAGACCGGTGAGCAGGTCGTGCCGCGCGCCGTACTCCGCCTGCTCGTACAGCCGCAGCCGCTCGATCGTGACGCCGAGGAGGCCACCGACCTCGTCCAGCGCGTCGAGGTCGGCCAGGGCGTAGCCGGCCGACTCCGCCGCGGCGCTGGCGGGCGTGGTGGAGTGGATGAGCGCGAACACGGCGGCAGTGCGGACGCCCTGCTTCACCGGGACGGCAGCCACCTCCGCCACGTCCGGACCGAGCACGTCCCAGTCCAGCCAGGCGTAGTTCGGGTCGTCGCGACGCACGACCACGGCGGTGCCGGCGTGGAGCGGGACCGAGGCAATCGAGCCGGACATCGGCACCGGGGCCACGTCCACCCCCGCGTCCGGGTAGGTCGCGTACGGGTGTACGACCGCCTCCCCGTCATCGACCAGCAGCATCACCGCGCGGTCGAAGGGAATGAGCCAGCGCATCTCCTCCGCGAACGCGGCGAACGCCTCGCGGAGATCGACGACCGAGGCGACGATGCGCGCCAGATTGCTCAGCGCCTGGATGTGCGAGGCACGCGCCGTGGCCTGCTGGTAGAGGAGCGTCCCGTCCAGCGCGAGGGAGAGTTGCTCGACGGCTTGTTCCAGGATGTGGAGCTGATCCTCCCCCGCCTGCTGGTCGAGCCCCACCACGATGCAGCCGAGCATCTGCCCCTTCGGCCGCATCGGCAGGATCACCGCGTGCGCGAGTGACTCCTCGAACAGCGCGGGCGCCCCGCCGTCGGTCGCGCGCCAGCGCGCCGGGGCCCGGAGCGCGAACCACGGGTGGTCGGAGGATGTCGCCACCTCGGCCACGTCGTGCAGGTAACGTCCACGCGGCGCGAACACCGGCACACGCAGGAGGTCGCCGAACTGGTCGAGTTGCGCCACGTACACCCGCTGGTACGGCACCAGCCGGTAGAGGGCGGTCGCGAAGCCGGCGAACAGCCGGTCGAGGTCCGCGGTCGATTGGATGCTCCTCGCCACCTCAGCCAGGCCGGTGAGCTCCTGGATGCGCTGCTGCTGCACGGCGACCAGCTCGTCCGCCTCCAGCCGCCGCGCAATCAGGTCGCTCACCCGCCGCACGAGTTCCTCGGATTCGGACGACCACGGCGAGCCAGCCTCGAGCGCGACGGCAAGGAGGCCGCAGAGTGCCGGCGTGGTCCGCGGGATGTCGACCCCCTCCTCCATGTACGCGAGGTCCGCTTTCACGATCGGCCGGCCACGCGTCGCGATCACCGGCGCCAGCACCAGCGTGCCGGCGCCCACCGCCGCGAGGGTCGCCGAGAGCGGCGCCTCCCCCCCGGAGCCAAGCACGAGTGGCAGGTAGCGGTCGGCGACCAGGCCCGGCAAGGCGCGCGCGACGGGCGGCAGCCAGCCGGTCGAGCCGGAGCGCAATACGTGCTCCATGGGCCGGACGTCCCGGCCCTCGTCGCCGACGGATACCAGGAGTGCCTCGCGCGCGCCGAGATAGTCCGCGACGTACGTGAGCGTGTGGTTCAGGCTGCGCTCGACGCGCGCCTCACCGTTCAGGAGGCGGGAGACCTCGGAGAGGAACTCCTCGCGTGCAGCGCGCTCCACGGCGTCGCCGAACAGGCGCGCATTCTCCAGCGCCACGCCCATCTCGCGGCCGATCAGCAGGAGCAGGTGGCGGCCGTCGTCGTCCCAGCGGAGCGACCCCGCGCCGATCAGCGCGAGCGCACCGAGAACGCGGCCCTTCGCGACGAGCGGGACGACGGCGTACGGCTCACCGAGGTCGGGCACCTCCACGCCGGGCTCCCAGTCGACGCGTTCGGAGGACAGCGGCCGGCCGGTGCTCGCGACGGCACGCAACAGCACCTCCGGCAGGCGCGGGGCGTGGATGTCCTCGGGGGCCACGGTGACGAAGAGGTGGCCGGCCTCCTCCGCCGAGGCGCGATGGTACGCCTGCGCCGCCCGCACGCCGAGGAGCCGGGCAACGAGCCGCGCGGCGCGCTCCAACGCCTGCTGGTCGTCCATCGGCTCCGCGAGGGCGAACGAGACGGCGTTCAGGATCGAGAGGGAGCGGTTGCGCTCCTCCAGCTCCCCGGTCTGGCGCTGGATGTCCGCGTGGAGCTGGTCGTTGAGGCGGCGGAGGTCGTCCCGCGACTGTTGCAGGTCCGCCTGGGCACGCTGGAGTTCGGCGATCGTCCCCTGCAGGCGCCCCTGGATCCGCACCACGTGCCGGGAGCGGGCGAAGAGGAACAGCGCGATCACCGGGAGCAGGACGAACGAGATCGCGACCGCCTCGCCGAGGGGGACGGGTGAGGGCTCGAGCCCCATGGGGGCGAGCAGCGTGGCCGCGTAGTGGTGCGCCGCCCAGGAGGCGGCGAGGTTCGCGACCCCGGACGCGAGCACGACGGTCGCAAGCCCCCAGTGCGGCAGCACTGTCGCTGAGTTCACGGTCATGAGGAACAGCGCGCCGGGGATCACCCACGGCCAGACGGCCGCCGCCTCGATGGCGAATCCGGCGAGTGCCGCGAACGTCAGGCGAAACACGACACCGGTGAGGTCGATCGCTCGCGCCGTGGACAGGCGCGGCACCACGCGGGTTTCCGCTTCCGACAGCAGCACGAACAGCAGTGCGGGGATGATGACGGTGGGGAAGGCGTGTCCGGTACGGAGGAACACCGCGCCCACGACCAGCAACACGGCGATCGAGAAGACGCGTCGCACGGCCCACGCGGAACGCGCGGCGGCCAGGCGCGCCCGGACCTCTGTGTCCGGGGCGTCGCTGTCAGCAGCGGCCGATGCTACGATCCTTCGCAGTACCATGCCTGAAGGAATCCCCCCCTACGTCCTGGTTGCCCGCATCGGCTCGATCCTGGGAATGTCCTTTTCCCTCGCGATCGGGCTGCTCTTCTTGCTGGGCGGAATCATCGTGCCGTCGCTGATCGCGTTCGCGGCGTTCATCCCGTCGTTCGGCCTCATGGCGTACGTCGAACGCAAGGCGAGCCGCGACCGAGCGGCACGGCAGGCCTCCAGCAGCCACTAGGCGACGCCCGCCTCCGTCTCCCACTCGTCGTCCGCGACCACGCCCGCGATCAGCCGGGGCGATTCCACCGCATCCACGACCAGGTCGAGGAGTTCCGCCGCGGCAATGGGGTGCTGGCGAACCGCGAAGGCAAGGTGATGCAGCGCGTCCGCCCCGACGGCCCGTGTCACATCGAGGTCCGCCGGGAGCAGGCACACGACGGGCGTGACCGGCCGGGTGCGTCCGGCCGCCCGGATCACGGCGAGCGCCTCGTCCACCGTCACCACGTCCGCGACCGCGGCCGCGTACTCCTGGCGGCGGAGCGCCGCGCACGCGAGGCCGATGCCCCGGGCCTGCAGCAATCGCCCCCGGCTGGGCGCGAGCGTCACTTCGAGCGCGTCGAGGTCCGCCTCGGCGTCGCCGGCGAGCAGGACGGAGAAGCGCGGGCGGCCGAGGAATGTCATGAAACGCAGCACCTCCGCCGTGAGTATCGGCGGAGGTGCTGGGGTTCCGTACCGGGGAGGGCCGTCTCGGGCTACTCCTCGATGATCTCGACCTTCAGCATCTGGTCGCCCGGGTTCGGGTCGCGCTCCGGATCTCGCTGGCGGATGGCGTGGACCACGTCCATGCCGGCGGAGATGCGGCCGAATGCGGTGTAGCGCCCGGTGAGATGCGGGGCGTCACCGACCATGATGTAGAACTGCGATCCGTTGGTGTGCGGGCCGGCGTTCGCCATGCCCACGATCCCCTCCACGAACGGGGTGTCCGACAGCTCATCCTGGAACCGGTAGCCCGGGCCGCCTCGGCCGGTGCCGGTCGGGTCGCCGCCCTGCGCCACGAAGCCGGGGATCACCCGGTGGAACGTGGTGCCGTCGTAGAACCCCTCGCGCGCGAGGAAGACGAAGTTGTTGACCGTCACCGGCGCCACGTCCCGCAGGAGTTCGATGCGGAACTCGCCGCGGTTCGTGGTCACCACGGCCGTGTAGCGCTTCTCGGGGGACGTCACCATGGCCGGGGGCGCTTCGTACTGCTTCGCCACGGGGGCCTACCTCTCGACGATGAGGACGCGTTCGATCACGTCCGGTGCGGGCTGGTTGGGTTGCGACGGGTCGCGGAGGGTGAGCGCTTCCACCACGTCCATGCCCGCCGTGACGCGGCCAAAGACCGTGAAGTCTCCCTGCAGGCCAGGCTGCGGGGCGAGCGTGATGAAGAACTGGGAGCCGCTCACGCCGTTGGCGGAGGTCGCCATGGAGATGACCCCCTGCTCGAACGGCAGGCTGTTCGTCTCCTCGGGCAGCACGTAGCCAGGGCCACCAAAGCCGGTCCCCTCCGGGTCACCGCCCTGGGCGACGAAGCCCTGCAGCACGCGGTGGAACGTCAGCCCGTCATAGAACCGGTTCTGCGCCAGGAACACGAAGTTGTTCGTGTATGACGGCGCGTTCACGGGGTCGAGCGTGACCGTGAACGACCCCTTCGAGGTGGTGAAGACCGCCTCGTAGGTCTTCGCGGGGTCGATCGACATCTCCGGTGCGGCCGCGAACGTGCGCTGGATCGGCTCCTCGGTCGGGGTCGCCTCGGCGGTGGACGTCGGCTCGAGGGTGGCGGTGGTCGTCGGCATCGGCGTTGGGGTCGCCGGGTCGGTCGTGCCCGAGTCGAGCGCGAACACGCCGGCGCCGAGCGACAGCACGAGGACGACAATGCCCGCGAGGAACATCCAGCGGGTATTGCGCTGCATCCAGCCCATCAGGCCCGGGAACTCCACGGGGCCGGCGGCCTCGAAGCCCCCTGCGGCACGCGGCTGCCGGCGTTCCTTGCGGCGTTGCGGGCGCTGCTGCTCCCGCCGCTGCTGCTGCGCTCGCCGCCGCTCGCGCCGCTCTCGCCGTTCCCGTTCGCGACGGTCGTCGCTCACCGCGTCCTCCGACTGCACGCGTCGTCACCCGCCCCAGAAATGGGCGACCGCCCGGGCGGGCGGCGGACGAGGCGTGATGAGAGCCTGATGGTACCCCCGGCAGGATTCGAACCTGCGCACCTGGCTCCGGAGGCCAGTGCTCTATCCCCTGAGCTACGGGGGCGCTGCTTGGAAGTGTAAGCAGCGCCCATCCGTGGGGGCAATCTGAGCGCTACCCCGCCGACGCCGAGACCGCCTCCACGACCGCCTCGTCGGAGGCCGGCCTCACCCGCCCGCCCGCGAGCGTCGCAGCGTACGAGGCGGTGCCCGTCAGCCAGCACCACGTGGTGGCCGCCAGCCAGAGGTCTCGATCGGCCTCGCCCGGCATCCCGGTCGCGGCGAGGCGCCACGCGAGCACCCCGAGCGGCGAGTCGTGGAGCGCGTAGGCGCTGGCGGGCGGAAGCGGCGCGCCCTCGGCAGCACGCCCCAGCCCGAGATCAGTCGCGGCGCCCTCCGAGGCTGCGGCGAGCGCCTTCGCCACCGTGCCCCCGTATCCGTCTCCGTGGACCGCGTAGGAGGTGTACCCCAGCACCTGCATCGCCGCATGAATGCGCCGAGCGGCTGCCTCGGGCGTCGCGGCCGCAGTCAGCCGCTCCGAGTAGCCGGTGCCCGGCAGCGAGGCGAGGACGACGTCGTTCCCGGCCGCGCGGAGCCGGTCGGCGAGGGGAAGCCGGTCGAAGAAGGTGCCGGCCGCGTCATGCAGCAGCAGCACCGTCGCCCGACGCTGCGTCCACGGGACACCGAGGACGGCCGTGTGGACCTCGCCGCCCTCGACCACGCCCCGGAGGTGCGAGAGGGCGTTGAGGCGCGTCTGCCACGGCGTCCAGTCGAACGCGGCCCAGTCGCGCGCCAGCAGCCGGAGCGCACCGTCGAACGCCTCCTCGCCGGCAAGCGGCGAGGGCCAGCGGGCGAGGTCCAGCCGCGCGCGCAGGTCATCGATGGCGCGGTGCGTGAACTCGATGCGGAACGGACGCAGGGCCACGGACGCCTCGCTCAGTCGACGCCACGACGGCGGTACTGGATCGCCTCCGCCAGGTGGACGGCCTCGATGCTATCGGAACCGGCGAGGTCGGCCACGGTGCGCGCGACCTTCAGGACGCGGTGGAAGGCGCGGGCGGAGAGCCCGAGTTGCTGCATCGCCCCGGCAAGGAGCGGCTGCGCGGCGGGGGCGAGCGCGTCCTGGCAGAACGCCCGCACCTCCAGCGGGCCCATCTCCGAGTTCGTGACGTACGGCGTGCCGCGCAGGCGCGCCGCCTGCCGCTCGCGCGCCTCGATCACCCGGGCGCGCACTGCCTCGGAACGCTCGCCCGTCGTCGCTCCCGCGAGTTCGGCGAAGGCGACGCGCGGCACGTCCGCGAACAGGTCGATCCGGTCGAGGAGCGGCCCGGAGATGCGCCGCTGGTAGCGCGAGACGGAGGCCTCCGGGCAGGAACAGGCCTTCGCCGTGTCGCCGTAGTAACCGCACGGGCACGGGTTCATCGCGGCGACGAGGAGGAAGCGCGCCGGGAACGTCACCGAGCCGCGCGCACGGGAGATCGTGACGGCCCCCGACTCCAGCGGCTCGCGCATCGATTCGAGGGCGTTCGTGGAGAACTCCGGGAACTCGTCCAGGAACAGCACGCCTCGATGGGCCAGGGATACCTCCCCCGGCCGGATCTGCGACCCGCCACCGACGAGGCCTGCGTGCGAGATCGTGTGGTGCGGCGCGCGGAACGGCCGCTCGCGCAGCAGCGGCTGCTCCCGGCTGAGGAGGCCCGAGACGGAGTAGACCTTCGACACCTCGATCGCTTCGACCGGCGACAGCGGCGCGAGGAGGCCCGGGAGCGTGCGCGCCAGGAGCGTCTTACCGGCGCCGGGCGGCCCCTGCATGAGTACGTTATGTCCACCCGCGGCGGCGACCTCGAGCGCGCGCTTCACATGCTCTTGACCCTGCACCATCGACAGGTCGTTCAGCGTGACGCCGGACTCCGCCGCCGCGGGCGGCTGCGGCTGCGGCCACTCCTCGGGTGGGCGCTTCAGTTGAGTGAGTGTTTCGACGCCAATGACGCGCACCCCACCCACGAGGCCCGCCTCCGCGGTGTCCTCCTGCGGCACGACGACCGCGCCGATGCCCTCCTGCCGGCACATCGCCACCACCGGGAGCACGCCGGCGACGTGCCGGAGCCGGCCGTCCAGCGACAGTTCCCCCACGAGCGCCGCGTCCTGGAACTGGTCCACCACCTGCCCGGACGCCACGAGGACGGCGACGGCGATAGGGAGGTCGTAGACGGGCCCCTCCTTGCGAACGTCCGCCGGGGCAAGGTTCACCGTAATTCGCTTGAGGGGGAACTCGAAGCCCGCGTTGCGGATCGCGGAGCGGACGCGCTCGCGCGCCTCCTGCACGGCGGCATCCGGCAGCCCGACGATGTTGAACGCGGGGAGCCCGCTGCCGATGTCGACCTCGACATCGACCGGGATGCCCTCGATGCCCTTGAGGGCGACGCTGCGGACCTTCGCGAGGCTCACGGCGGCATCGTAGCGGAGCGGGCGCCCCGCCTCGGGGATCCGGCGGCACACTCGTATGTGTGCATCATGATGCTATGATGCGTTGATGCGAACGACCATCGACCTCCCGGAGGATCTGCACCGACGCGCACGCGCCATCGCCCGTGACACAGGCCGCACGCTCAGCGAGATCGTCGCCGATCTCATGCGGCGCGGCCTGGCGCCGGGAGGCGAGCCGGAGATCACCGTTGACGCCTTGACCGGCCTCCCGGTCATCGATCTCGGGCAGGTGGTCACCACCGAGGATGTGCGACGTCTCGAGGAGGAGGAGGACGAGGGACGATGGCGCTTCTCCTCGACTCCAACGTCCTGATCGCCCTCCTGTCGGCGGGCCACGTACACCACGCCGCCGCGCGGGAATGGTTCGCAGGGCTCGCTGAGCCGTTCGCGACGTGCCCGATCACCGAGGGAAGCCTGGTCCGCCACGTCCTCCGGGGAGGCGAATCCCCACGGACGGCGACCGTGCTCCTGCAGGCGGTGAGCCGTCACCCATCGCACGTCTTCTGGATCGACAGCCTGCCCTATACCGAGGTTGGACTGGACGGGGTGATCGGCCACGGACAGGTGACCGATGCCTACCTGGTGGCGCTGGCACGCGCGCACGACGCCCGGCTCGCGACGTTCGACCGCGGGCTCTTCGAGGCCTATCGCGATGCGGTCGAACTGGTACCGGGAGCAGCCCCGCGCTAGGCCTGGGTGCGGCGGACGGAGATCACTCCCCGGATCGAGTCCAGGTGGGTGAGGAGGCGGGCGAACTGGCGGCCGCCCTCCGTCTCGAGCGTGATCTGCACGATCGTCGTGCGGTCGGCCTGCTCCAGCGTGCGGACGCCGATCATGTTCACGCCGTACGAGGCGATGACCGTCGACAGGTCGCGGAGCAGGCCCACGCGGTCCCACGCGACGACCTCCACCGAGGCGGTGTAGATGTCGCCCTTCGGGCCCCAGTCGCAGTCCACCAGGCGGGCCGCCTCGCCGTTCACGACGTTGCGGCAGTCGGCGCGGTGCACGGTCACGCCTCGGGCGCGGGTCACGTAGCCGATGATCGAGTCGCCCGGCAGCGGCCGGCAGCAGCGCGCGACCTGCGCGAGCATGCCGGAGGCACCGAGGACGCGGACGCCGGAGGTGCCGTAGGCCGGCGTCTTCGGTTCGTGGACGGGGGCCGGTGCGGGCGCCTCGGGCGTGGGTGCGAGTTCCACGAGCCGGTTCACGAGGCGCTGCGGGGTGAGGTCGGCCGCGCCGATCGCCGCGTGGAGGTCCTTCGCGTCCGCGAAGCCGAGCGACTTGTGGAAGTCGGAGGGCAGTTCGCGGATGCCGAGGCGCTTCATCTCGCGCTCGAGCTGCTCCCGCCCGCGGTCCACGTTGTCGTCGCGGTGCTGGCGGCGGAACCACTGGCGCACCTTCTGGCGCGAGTGACTGGACCCGAGGTAGCCCTGCGACGGCAGCAGCCAGTCGCGCGAGGGGCCTCGGGGCGTTTTGGAGCGGGAGATCTCGACGACGTCGCCGTTCTTCAGGATGGTGTTCAGCGGCACCATCCGCCCGTTCACCTTCGCGCCGACGATGTTGTGGCCCAGGTCGGTGTGGATGCGGTAGGCGAAGTCGATCGGCGTGCAGCCGGCCGGCAGGACGCGTACGTCCCCCTTTGGCGTGTAGACGAAGACCTGGTCGCGGAAGACGTCCGTCTTGATCGAGTCCAGGAAGTCGTCCGTGCCGGAGGCCTCCTGCTGCCACTCGATCAGGTGGCGCAGCCAGGACATCCGCTCTTCGTACTGCTGGTCGCGCTTGGCGCGCTCTTCCTTGTACTGCCAGTGCGCCGCGACACCGTACTCCGCGATCTGGTGCATCTCGTGCGTGCGGATCTGCACCTCGAACACCCGCATGCCCGGGCCGAGGATCGAGGTGTGGAGCGACTGGTAGAGCGACTCCTTCGGCGAGGCGATGTAGTCGTCGAACGTGCCGGGGATCGGGTGCCACTGCTGGTGGACCACGCCGAGCGCGTTGTAGCAGTCGGCCACGCTGTCCACGAGGACGCGGACGGCGACCAGGTCGCGGATCTCGTCGAACCCCCGGCCCTGCTCGGCGTAGCGGCGGGTCTTACCGTAGATGGAGTAGAGGTGCTTCACCCGGCCGGTGACGTCCGCGCGGATGCCGGCGGCGTCCAGCGCGGCCTTCAGGTCCGCCTCCATCTGACGCAGGTACTTCTCGCGCTCGCTGCGCTTGGCGGCGATGAGGCTGGCGATGCGCCGGTACTCCTCCGGCTGGAGCCAGCGGAAGGCGAGGTCTTCGAGTTCCCACTTGAACTGCCACACGCCCAGGCGTGACGCGAGCGGGGCGTAGATGTCCATGGTCTCGCGGGCGAGGGCGCGGCGGCGGTCGTCCGAGAGGTACTCGAGCGTCCGCATGTTGTGGAGGCGGTCCGCCATCTTGATGATGACAACGCGCACGTCCTCCGCCATCGCCAGGAACATCTTGCGGAGCGTCTCCGCGTCCTGCTGCGCGACGTCCAGCGCGCGGTCCGGGAGGTGGTCGATCTTGGTCGCCCCCTCCACGAGGAGCGAGACATCCGCGCCGAAGCGCTGCCGGAGCGTCTCCGCGCTCACCCCGCAGTCCTCGATCACGTCGTGCAGGAGCGCGGCGGAGACGGAGGCCGGGTCCATGTGGAGCGACGTGACGAGGCGGGCGACGGCGATCGGGTGGGTGATGTACGGCTCACCGGAGCGGCGCATCTGGCCCTCGTGGGCCTCGATGGCGAACTCCAGGACGCGCTCAATCGCGGTCACCCGGTCGGGTGGCAAATACTCAGCGACCTCGGCGAGCAGTTCACGCGCGCCGGCGGGACGTGGCGTCGATACGACCATCCTGAGCGCAGTGTAGCGCCGCGACCGAGGCCGTTACACTCGCCCTCACGAGACGGGCTGGCGAAGGGGATGCAACGTGGACCTGCGTGAGTTGCTGCTGATCGGGCACATCCTGGGCGTGGTGGCGATGGCGTTCGGGAGCGGCACCGGGATGCTGGCGATGATGTCCGCCGGCTCCTCCCCCGACATCCCGACGATGATCCGCTCCGCGCGCCTGGAGACCCTCGGCGGACGGGTGACCTCGTTCTCCGCGATCGTCGTCCTGATCTTCGGTACCTGGCTCGTCATCGAGACCGAGGGGATCGAGTTCTCCCAGGCGTGGATCAGCGCCTCCTACACCCTCTGGTTCGTCGCGATGGGCGTCGGCGGCGGCATCATGGCCCGCCATGCGAAGAAGCTCGAGGCGCAGGCGAGCGCCGAGGCCCCCCGCGGCGACCGCCCGAGCGCGGCGCTGCTCGCCGACTGGAACGCGCCCATCACGAAGGCCGGCGGCGCGTTCCTGCTGCTCATGTACCCCGTGTTCATCTACCTCATGGTCGCCAAGCCGGGCCTGTAGCCCTCGCCCCTCCCCCGGTGGCCTCGTAGGATCAGCCGATGCCGAACTACCAGGCCCCCCGAGGGATGAACGACACCCTGCCGGAGGACGCGGACCTCTGGCGCTTCATCCGCGACACCGCGGAGCGCGTCGCGCGGCTCTTCGACTACCGCCAGGTCACGACGCCGATCGTGGAGGACGCAGGCGTCTTCCTCCGCTCCGTCGGCGACGAGTCGGACATCGTCCAGAAGGAGATGTACGTCTTCGAGGACCGCGGTGGCGACCGGCTCGCGCTGCGGCCGGAGGGGACGGCGGCGGTCTGCCGCGCCTACCTGGAGCACGGCATGGGCAGCCGCCCGCAGCCGGTGCGCCTCTTCTACATCGGCCCGTTCTTCCGCTACGACCGGCCCCAGGCGGGCCGCTACCGCCAGTTGTGGCAGTTCGGCGCGGAGGCGATCGGCTCGGACTCCCCGGCCGTGGACGCCGAACTGATCGAGTTGCAGGCGACGCTCTACCGGGAACTCGGCCTCACCGACCTCGTGCTGCGCATCAACTCCATCGGCACCGCCGAGAGCCGCGCCCGCTACATCGAGGCGCTGCGCGAGCACTTCCGCCCGCACCTCGCGACGCTCTCGAAGGACTCCCAGCGCCGGTTCGAGACGAACGTGCTCCGCATCCTCGACTCGAAGGAGGCGCAGGACCGCGCCGCCGTGGAGTCCGCGCCGAGCATCCTCGAGTTCCTCGACGACGCCGACACCGAGCACTTCGCCGAGGTGAAGCGCACGCTGGAAGCGGCCGGGATCGAGTACCTCGTCGACCCGTTCATCGTGCGCGGGCTGGACTACTACACGCGCACCGTGTGGGAGTTCGAGCCGAAGAGCGCCGGCGGACAGTCCACCGTGGGCGCCGGCGGGCGCTACGACGGGCTGATCGAACTCCTCGGCGGGCCGCACACCCCGGGCGTCGGCTTCGCGACCGGCATCGAGCGCATCGCGCTGAACCTGCGCGAGCGCGGGCTGGGCCCGCTGATCGAAGAGCCGGTTGAGGTGGTCACGGTGCCCCTCGGCGAGGCGGGCGCGGCGGCGGCGCTGCGCGTCGCGGCCCTGCTCCGCGCGGCCGGCATCACGGTGCGTGCGGGCGTCCCCGGCCGCTCGATGAAGGCGGCGCTCCGGGGCGCGGACGCGGCCGGCGCCGGCTTCGCCGTGATCATCGGTGACCGCGAGGCCGCCGAGGGCGTCGCCACGCTCAAGCCGCTCCGCGGCGACGCGGAGCAGCGCACGCTGCCGTGGGCATCCTTGCCCAACGTCATAGTCGGCCGCTTGCCTGTCGGCGAACCCTGGTTCGCATCCGAGATCGAGCGTTTGCGGAAAGCAGTGCAGACTCTGACACCTCGGGAATCTGAGTGTGTCACCCTATTCGCCCTCGGCCACTCGGAGCATGAAATCGCCCTGCATTTCGGGATCCGGCGCGAGACCGTGGCGCAGCACCGACGGCGTGCGCTCGGGAAGCGAGCGTGGCCCGTTCTTCAGGCGCAATTCAAGGCATCGGGGCTTCGCACAGCCCTCCCACCCGCCTGATCCCCTCTCGCGCCGCGCGGGCGTACCCCTCGCCTTCCTCACCGAGGGCGGTAGCCGCCTCGACCGCTTCGGCGTAGGTGGCGGCGGCCCGGTCGAGGGAACCGACCCGCTCCAGCGACTCGGCGAAGGCGAGCAGCAACGAGGGCAGGAGGTCACGAGCCGCCTCGGGCGGCGCCTGCCGGGCGTGGTCGAGCGCGTCGCGGTGCCAGTGGTGCGCCCCGGCTGGCGTCGCCTGGATGCGGGCGACGTAGTGCGCGGCGACCGCGCGCTCGAATGGCGTCGAGGCGGCGTCCCGCGCCTCGCGCAGCAGCGCGCGCTGCCGCACGGCGTCCCGGGCGACCTCCGCCCCGTTCGCCTGGAGGATGAGCGCGACGACCGGGTTCGCGGGATCGAGCATGCGCCGACCCTAACACGGGCCGCTGATATCCTGACCTCATGCTGGAACGTGTTGCCGAACTGGACGCCCGCTTTGACGAGCTGACGAGGCTCCTCGCCGACCCTGACGTGCTGGCGGACCACCGCCGGATGCAGGAGATCGCGCAGGAACGCTCGCAGCTGGAGCCGATCGTGGCGATCTACCGCGACTACCTCGCCGCGCAGCAGGCGCTGGAGGAGGCGCGCAGCCTCGCCAACGACGCCGACAGCGATGTCCGCGACATGGCGCACGAGGAGTCCGTCCAGGCGGAGGCGGACATGGCCCGGCTGGAGCAGGAGTTGAAGCTCGCGCTGCTGCCGAAGGACCCGGCGGACGCCCGCAACGTGATCGTGGAGATCCGCGCCGGCACCGGCGGGGACGAGGCGGGGCTGTTCGCGGCCGACCTCTTCGGCATGTACCAGCGCTACGCGGAGCGTCGCGGCTGGAAGGTCGAGATCATGGACTCCAGCGCCAACGAGGCCGGGGGCTACCGCGAGATCGTCTTCGAGTTGCAGGGCCAGGGCGCCTACTCGCGCCTGAAGTTCGAGTCCGGCGTGCACCGCGTCCAGCGCGTGCCCGCCACGGAGCAGCA
Organism: Chloroflexota bacterium; assembly: GCA_045863195.1. Classification (GTDB taxonomy): domain Bacteria; phylum Chloroflexota; class Dehalococcoidia; order UBA2979; family UBA2979; genus W-Chloroflexi-9. Next base: position 27,117 of record BTUI01000001.1, on the reverse strand, counting down.
GGGCCGCATCCACACCTCCACCGCCACCGTGGCCGTGATGCCCGAGGTGGACGAGGTGGACGTGGACATCAACTGGGACGACGTCCGCATCGACATCTACCACTCGGGCGGCGCCGGCGGCCAGAACGTGAACAAGGTCGCCACCGCCGTGCGCATGACGCACAACCCGACCGGGATCGTGGTGGTCTGCCAGGACGAGCGCTCCCAGGCAAAGAACCGCGCAAAGGCGGAGGCGCACCTGCGCGCCAAGCTGTACACGCTGGAGCGGGAGAAGCAGGACTCGGAGCAGGCGGCGCTGCGCCGCAGCCAGGTGGGCTCCGGCGACCGCTCCGAGAAGATCCGCACGTACAACTACCCGCAGGACCGCATCACCGACCACCGCATCGGCCTGACCGTCCACGGCATCCCGCGCGTCATGGACGGCGACCTGGATCCACTGATCGAGGCCGTGAGCGCCGAGGACCAGGCGCGCCTCCTCGCGACCGTCGCGTAGGCCTCGGCCGCCCCTCATGGCCCCACGCCCTCCCGCCGAACCCGAGCGCATCACCTCCACCGCGAACGCGCGCATCAAGCGCATCCGCTCGCTGCGCCTCCGCAAGGAGCGCGACGAGGCGGGCGTGGCGTTCGTGGAGGGCATCCGCACGGTCGCGGAGGCGATCCAGCTGGGCGCGCCGGTCGAGACGCTGATCGACTGCCCCGAACTCCTCCGCTCGAACTTCGGCCGCGACCTCGTCGACTCCGCCCGTGCCGCGGGCATCGAGGTGGTCGAGGTCTCCGAGGTGGTGTTCCGGACGCTCTCGAAGCGCGAGGGGCCGCAGGGGATCGCCGCCGTGGTGCGCCAGGAGTGGGAGCGGCTGCAAGATCTCCGGCTCGCGCGCGGCGAGCGCTGGGTCGCCCTCGAGGAGGCCGCCGACGCCGGGAACATCGGCACGATCGTCCGCACCTGCGACGCGGCGGGCTCGGACGGGGTGATCCTCCTCGACCACACCGCCGACCCGTATGACCCCGTGGCGATGCGCGCGAGCACCGGCGCCGTGTTCACCACGCGCCTGATCCGCGCCACCTTCGACCAGTTCATCGACTGGGCGCGCGCGCAGGAGGTGATCGTGATCGGCACCGCCGGCGACGCGGCCGACGACTACCGCACCGCCGACTACGGCGAGCGCACGGTGATCCTCATGGGCAGCGAGCGCGCGGGGCTGCCGCCGGAGCGCCAGCGCCAGTGCGACCGCATGGTCTCAATCCCCATGCTCGGTCGGGTCGACTCGCTCAACCTGGCCGTGGCGACCGGCCTCGTGCTGTACGAGGTGCTGGAGCACCGCCGCCGGGCCGGCCTCGCGTGACCGCCGCGCCCGAGGGCGTGCGTGCGCTCGTGCAGGCGGCCTCGCAGCGCCTCCTCGCGGCCCGCGCCGCGGAGGACGTGGACGATGCGCGGCTGCAGGCGGAGGTGCTGTTCGGGGAGGCGTCCGGCCTCGACCGCCCGCAGGTGATCGCCGCGGGCGACCGTCCCGCCGACCCTGCCGCCGCCGAGCAGTTCGAGGCGCTTATCGCCCGCCGCGAGGGCCACGAGCCGCTCGCCTACATCCTCGGGCGGCGAGAGTTCTTCGGCCTGACCTTCGAGGTCGGGCCGGGCTGCCTCGTCCCGCGTCCGGAGACGGAGGGCGTGGTCGAGGCGGCGCTGGCCGCGATCCGCGACCACCCGCGATCGGGCCGCCTCGTGCGGGTCGCGGACATCGGCACGGGCTCGGGGATCATCGGCCTGAGCATCGCGCAGCACGCCCCGCAGGCGCGCGTGACCTGCGTGGACATCTCCACGGAGGCGCTGCAGTGGGCCGGGCGCAACATGCGCCGCTTCGGGCTGCAGGAGCGCGTGGTGCTCCTCGCCGGCGACCTCTGCGAGCCGCTGCAGGAGCCCGTGGACATCCTCTGCGCCAACCTCCCGTACGTCCCGACCGAGGAGTTCGAATCGCTGCCGGACCAGATCCGCCTGCGCGAGCCGCGCATCGCCGTCGAGGGCGGCGAGACTGGCGTCGAGCTGATCGCGCGCCTCGCCCGGCAGTTGCCGCAGCACCTGGCGCCGGACACGGCGGCGGTGATCCTGGAGATGGGCGCCGGCCAGATGGGCTGGGTGGAGGACCTGGTCCTCACCGCGCTGCGCGAAGCCGGCCGCACACCCCTCGACGCGCGGCAGCACCGCGACCTCCGCGGCATCCGCCGGGTGCTGGAGGTACGCGTGGGGGCGTGGCCAGGCGCCTGACGCCCCCACGCGAGGCGATGACGCAGAACCGGGACGCCTCGCGGCGTCCCGGTTCGTGTGTGAGCGTGGGTGCGCCCGTTAGAGCGGCAGGTGGCCCTTCACGATCATCGCGCGCGGGTCGGGGTGGCCCTCGGCGCGGGTGAGGTTCACCGGGTAGTGCTTCCGGTAGCGCCCGAACTTCAACTCGTAGCGGCCCGGCGCCAGTTCGCGGAACGGGACGAAGATGTGGTCCGGGTTCATCGGGTCGGCGGTGTGGTACGCCTTGCCGACGGCGAGCGACACCCGCCCGCCAATGCGGCTCACCCAGGTCATGCGGCTCTGGCCCAGCGTCTCCATCGAGGTCGACCTTCCCTGCGGACTAAATGCCAGCGGGGCGCGTCTGCGCCATCTGGTAGATCTTGCCCTCGGTCTTGATGGCCGGGGCGATGATCATCCGGGCGTCGTGGAACTCCTGGATGGTCTGCGCGCCACACGTCGCCATGGAGGTGCGGAGCGCCCCGACCAGGTTCTCGGTGCCGTCCGTCTTGGACGTGGGGCCGAAGAGCAGCGTCTCGAGCGAGTGCTTCTGACCCACGTGGACACGGACGCCGCGCGGGAGTTCCGCGTGCGGGGTCGCCATGCCCCAGTGGTAGCCACGGCCCGGGGCGCCCTCGGTGGCCGCGAACGGCGAGCCAATCATGACGGCGTCCGCGCCGGCGCAGATCGACTTGGAGACATCGCCACCGGTACGGAGGCCACCGTCCGTGATGATCGGGACGTAGCGGCCGGTGCGCTCGAAGTAGACGTTGCGCGCGTACGCGGTCTCGATGGTGGCGGTGACCTGCGGCATGCCGATGCCGAGGACCTCGCGCGAGGTGCAGGCGGCGCCCGGGCCGACGCCGACGAGGACGCCGTGGATGCCGGTCTCCATCAGCTCGATCGTGGCGGTGAAGTCGACGGTGTTGCCGACCAGGATCGGCACGCCGGCCATCTGCTCGACCAGCTCGTCCAGCTGGAGGCCCTTCAGCGAGCGGGAGACGTGGCGGGCGGTGGTGACGGTGGAGGCGACGACGAAGAAGTCGACGCCGGCTTCCTTCGCGATGGGGGCGAAGCGCTTCGTAGTCTGCGGGTTCGTCGCGACCATGGCGATGCCGCCGGCGCGCTTGATCTCCTCGATGCGCTGGCCGACCAGGTGGTCCTTGGAGGGCTCCTGGTAGACGCGCTGGATGATGCGCGTGGACTCCTCCAGGTCTGCGGCGGCGATCTGCTGGAGGATGCCGTCAGCGTCGTCGTACTTCGCCCACAGGCCGTCCAGGTTCAGGACGGCGAGGCCGCCCATCTTCGAGATGCGGACGGCGAACTTCGGGTCGACCACGCCATCCATGGCGGAAGCGATGATCGGGACCGGGAAGGTCTGCTCCCCCAGGGTGAAGGAGGTGTCGACCAGTTCCGGGTTGGTTGTGACCGCCCCCGGCACGATCGCCACATCGTCAAAGCCGTATGCCTGATCCAGGCTCTTCGGCCGCACCGAGGAGGCGGAGAGGTCGGTGTTGGATTGCGCTCGCTCGCTCGTGACCATCGGATTCACCCCACCCTGATAACGCGCAACCCCCTCCGGCGGAGGGGGTCGTCTTTAGGCACACACTGGCCCGCTCGGGAGCGGGTTGAACTGACGGGAGGTCGGTACTGGCATCGTCGATCCCTGTCGCGGGGAGTCGCAAGAGGGTTTCCCGATAGGGTACGCCTCAGCGTGCGGCAGGGTCAATAAGAACCGATGAAGGCGGTGATCCAATCGTCACGCACCACGCGCCGGTCACGCGGGCGACCCTGCCGGGGGCCCATGCTACGATGCCGCCCCGATGACCAACGCCACCTCTCCCGCCTCCCCGGAGACCATCCTCGTCGCGGTCGCGTGGCCGTACGCCAACAACCACCTGCACCTGGGCCACATGGCGGGCTCCTACCTGCCGGCGGACATCTACGCGCGCTACCACCGCATGCGCGGCAACCGCGTCCTCATGGTGTCCGGGTCGGACTCCCACGGCACGCCGGTCACCGTCCGCGCTGAGGACGAGGGCACCACGCCCGAGGCGATCTTCCAGCGCTACCACCAGTCCTTCCTCGCCACGTTCGAGGGGATGGGGATTTCGTTCGACCTCTTCACCTCCACGGACACGGCGAACCACCGCGAGGTCACGCAGGACATCTTCCTCCGGCTGCTGGAGCGCGGGTACCTCTTCGAGGCCGAGCAGGAGCAGCTATACGACCCGAAGGTCGCGCGCTTCCTTCCCGATCGGTACGTGGAGGGCATCTGCCCGCGCTGTGGCTTCGACGGCGCGCGTGGCGACCAGTGCGACAACTGCGGCGCCACCCTCGATGCCGTCGAGCTGAAGTCGCCGCGTTCGAGGTTGTCCGACGCGACGCCGGAACTCCGCAAGACCACGCACTTCTTCCTGCGCCTCTCCGCCTTCACCGACCGTCTCCGCGCCTGGGTGGAGCCACAGGCGCACTGGCGCCCGCACGTCCGCAACTTCACGCTCGGCATGCTCCGCGAGCCGCTCCCCGACCGCGCGATCACACGCGACCTGACCTGGGGCGTCCCGATCCCCCTCGAGGGCGAGCAGTACGCCTCCAAGCGCATCTACGTCTGGTTCGAGGCGGTGATCGGCTACCTGAGCGCCTCCAAGGAGTGGGCGGCGAGCAGCCTCAACCCGTCCGGCAACGCGGAGGCGTGGCGGGACTGGTGGCAGGACCCGGCGGCGCGCTCCGTCTACTTCCAGGGCAAGGACAACATCCCGTTCCATACGGTGATCTGGCCCGCCATGCTCATGGGCTACGGCGACCTGAACCTGCCCTACGACGTGCCGGCGAACCAGTACCTGACGATGGGCGGCACGAAGGCCTCCAAGAGCCGTGGCGGCGTGGTCTGGATGCCCGACTACCTCGAGCGGCACGACCCCGACCCGCTCCGCTACCTGCTGACGGCGAGCGCGCCCGAGACGTCCGACGCCGACTTCTCCTGGACGGAGTACGTGCGCCGCAACAACGACGAACTGGTCGCGCGGTGGGGCAACCTCGTGAACCGCGTGCTGACGATCACCCGCCGTAACTTCGACGCGACCGTCCCCGCCCCGCCCGCGACGCTGGCGCCGGAGTCGGTGGAACTGCTGGAGCGCGTCGACGCGGCGTTCGAGTCGGTCGGCGCGGACTTCAACGCCGTGCAACTCCGGCGCGCCCTGAACGGCGCGATGGAGGTCGCAAGCGCGGCGAATCAGTACCTGGACGCCCGCGCGCCCTGGCAGGCGGTGAAGGCCGACCGCGACCACGCCGCCGAGACGCTCTTCGTCGCGATCAACGTGATCTCCGGCCTCGTCACGCTCCTCAACCCGGTGCTGCCGTTCACCTGCCAGCGCGCGTGGACGTTCCTCGGGCATCCCGGCGAGGTGCAGGCGGCCGGCTGGCAGCGCACGCCGGTCACCGCGGGGGCGGCCCTCCCGGAGCCCGGGCCGCTGTTCAAGAAGCTCGACGACGTCCTGGTCGCCGACGAGGAGGAGCGGCTGGGCCGGTGACCTCGCCGCGCCCTACCGCACCGCCCGAGGGCGTCCCGCCCGAGCCGCTCCCCGGCCTGATCGATGCGCATGCGCACACCTGGTCGCGCGAACTACAGCACGACCACGCCGCTGTGCTGCAGCGCGCGTGGCATGCGGGCCTGACGCACCTCGTTGAGGTCGGCGTGGACACGGAGACGAGCCTCGCCTCGCTCGCCCTCGCTCGGCGCGACCCGCGCGTCCACGCCGTCGCCGGCCTCCACCCGCACGAGGCGCAGCACCTGGAACGCGAGCGCGAGGGGCTGCGTGCCGCCGTAGCGGGCGGCGGCTTCGTGGCAGTTGGCGAGATCGGGCTGGACTTCTACCGGAACATCTCGCCACCGGAGGCGCAGTACGCCGCGCTGGAGTGGCAACTCGACCTCGCGCGGGAGCACGACCTGCCGGTGGTGATCCACTCCCGCAACGCGGACGAAGAGTGCTTCGCGGTCCTCGAGCGGTGGGCCGGGCGCGTCGGCCGCTACCTGGGACGTGACCGCGAGATCGGGATGATGCACTGCTACGCGGGCGACTTGGGGCTGGCCCACCGCTACGCCGACCTCGGGCTCCTGATCTCGGTGCCGGGCACGGTCACCTACCCGGGTAACGCCCGCGGTCAGGAGGTGGCGCGCCTGATGCCGCTCGCCGGTATGCTGGTGGAGACGGATTGCCCGTACCTCACGCCGGTCCCGCACCGCGGCCGCCGCAACGAGCCGGCGTACGTGGCGCATACCGCGCGGTACGTGGCCTCGCTGCGGGGATGCGATCCCGCCGAGGTCGCGCGTGAGACGGCAGCCAACGCGGCACGGCTCTTCGGGTTCACGCTGTAAGCGCGGAGCGCGCCCTCATGACGACGAGCACCGACACCCGACGCCTGTACGGCCCGGTCGCGGACGACCTGCCGCGCGTGCGTGACACGATCCAGTCGATCGCGAAGCAGGCGGACTTCCCGTTCCTCCAGCAGATGCTGGAAAGCGCCCTGGCCGGGTCCGGCAAAATGATGCGCCCGGCGATCGCCCTGCTGGCGGGCCGCCTCGGCACGTACGACCTCGACCGGCTCGTTCCGCTCGCGGCGAGCGTCGAACTCCTCCACACCGCCACGCTGGTGCATGACGACGTGATCGACGCGGCCGACGCGCGCCGAGGCGAACCGACGCCGAACGCGCTGTTCGGCAACGCCGCGTCGGTGATGCTCGGCGACTACATGTTCGCCCACGCGGCCGACTTCATCGCCCAGACCGACGACACCCAGGTGGTGCGCGTCTTCGCCCGCACGCTGATGACCATGGCGAAGGGCGAACTGACGCAGGACATCACCGTCTTCCAGTACTCCGAGGACGTGACGCGCTACCTCGACCGCATCATCGGCAAGACGGCGTCCCTCTTCGGGACCGCGGCCGAGGGCGGCGCGATGGTCGCGGGGGCCACGCCGGCGCAGGTGGAGGCGATGCGCGTGTACGGGCTGCGGCTCGGCATCGCGTTCCAGATCGTGGACGACATCCTGGACTTCACCGGCGACCCCGCCGTGATGGGCAAGCCCGTCGGCTCCGACCTCCAGGGTGGCACGCTCACCCTGCCCGCGATCCTCTACATGCAGCAGCGGCCGGACGACAACCCGATCAAGAAGGCGTTCGAGGGCATCCGCCAGAAGGCGAACTTCGACCGCGCGATCCGGGAGATCCTCGACTCGGGCGTCATCGACGAGTCGATGCGCACCGCCCGCCAGTTCGGCGACGAAGCGCGCGAGGCGCTGACGGCGATCCCGGCCGGCGAGGTGCGTGACACGCTCGACGGCATCGTCGATTATGTCTTCTCTCGGAAGAACTAGCGCCTAGTCCTCCGCGTCCGCCTCGGCCGCCCCGCCCTGCGCGACGGTCGCTGCCTCCGCCTGCACCCGCGCACGCCGCGCCGCGCTGACGAAGCGCGCGCTCCGCAGTTCACGCTCGGCGACGGCGTGCATCACCGAGTGCATGACGCCTTCGAGGCGTGCCGCAAGGTCGTCCGAGAGGCGGATGCGCCCGGCCTCCTCGTACGGCTGGGACTGGAACGCGCGGAGGACGCGCAGCACGGTCGCGTCGATCACGAACACGTCGTCGCGCTTCGCGGCGCAGGTCGCGCAGTAGACGCCGCCCTCCACGGCCGACCAGGCGGCGCGGTCGGCGACCACGGGCTGGCCGCAGCCGAGGCAGACCGTGAGTTCCGGGCGGAAGCCGGTCACGTCCAGCAGGCCGAGTTCGAACGTGCGCGTGACGACCTGCTGGCCGTCGCCCCGCGCGAGGCGTACGAGCGCCACGTGGAGCAGCCGGTAGACCGCTTCGGCCTCCGCATGCTCCACCGTGAGCCGATCCGCGAGTTCGAGGAGGTACATGCCCGCGCTGAGGCGGTCGAGGTCCTCGTGCACCGGTCGCCAGGATTCGAGCGCCTGCGCCTGCGTGATCACGTCCATCGAGCGGCCGTGTGCGAGCACGACCTCCAGCAGCGTCATCGGCTCCAGGTGCCCGGCGAGGCGGCTCCGCGAGCGAAGCACGCCCTTCGCCACGACGTCGATCTTGCCGCGGTGCGGGGTGAGCAGCGTGACGATGCGGTCCGCTTCGCCGAGGCGGCGATAGCGGAGGACGATCGCCTCGGTCTTGGTGACGCGCGGGGCGCGGCCGGTCATGGTGCGGGCTCCCCGGCTGGATCGAGCGGGACGCAGCCGCTAGGCCTCCTGGCGGAACTCCAGCGCGCGGCCGAGCGTGACATCGTCAGCGTACTCCAGGTCGGCGCCCGCAGGCAGGCCGCGCGCGAGCCGCGTGACGCGCAGCCCCAGCGGCCGCAACAGCCGCGCGAGGTACATGGAGGTCGCCTCGCCCTCCAGGTTGGGGTTCGTCGCGACGACGATCTCGGCGACGTCGCGGTCGTGGTCGCGCAGGCGCGCCAGCAGTTCATTGATCTTCAGGTCCTCCGGCCCCACCCCATCCGAGGGGGAGATGACGCCGTGCAGGACGTGGTAGAGGCCACGGAAACCGCCGGTGCGCTCGATCGCCACCACATCGAGCGGCTCCTCGACGACGCAGATGATGGTGCGGTCACGGCCACCGTCCGCGCAGATGCGGCACGGGTCGCGGTCGGTGACGTTCTGGCAGCGGCTGCAGAGGACGACCGACTGCTTCACCTCGATCAGCGCCTCCGCGAGGTCGCGCGCCTCCTGCTCCGGAGCGCGGAGGATGTGGTAGGCGAGCCGCTGCGCCGACTTGGGGCCGATGCCGGGCAGCCGGTGGAACGCGTCCACCAGCCGCGCGATCGGTGAGCCGGCCGCCGAGGGGGGATCGAAGCCGTCGTTCACGCGGGCCCGTTACCCGTCGATCCGGCGGGCGCCCTGCTTCAGGGCTTCCTCGACGAGGTGGCCGCCGCTACTCCGCTGCGGGGCGGCAGTGCCGGCCGCGCCGAGTTCCGGCCAGTGCGCGGCCACCACCTTCATCGCCCGGCCCATCACCTCCGACACCGCCTGCGTCAGCGCGGCGTGGTTGTCCGGTGCCTGCGCTCGCGCAATGTGCGCCTCGAACTGGAAGCCGATGGTGACGGTGTCGCCGTCCACCGCCTTCGGGAAGGCGTTGTTGGCCGTGCCGAGGAGCGCACCCGCCGGCACGCGGATCTTGCGCGCCTTCGCCTGCACGTCCGGCCAGGCGTCGCGCAGCCGCTGGAGGTCCCCGGACACGCTCCCGGCGTCCGGCGGAGCGAACGGCACCGCCGGGGCAGCCGGAGCCTCCTCCGGCGGGGCCGCCGAGCCGGCGGGACGCTGCGGAGAGGTGGTGGGACGGCCCTGCGTGCCCACGGGCGAGGCACCGGCGCGGGCCGCGGCCTGCGCGCCGCCACCGGGGCGGATCGGCGCGCCTCGCTGCGCTGGCGCGGCCACGGCCGGCGCGGGCGCCGGAACCGCAGCCGCCGAGCTCAGGCCGGTGGCCAGCGAGGCGAAGGCGATCTCCGCAGGCAGCGAGTCGTAAGCGTCACCCTGGAAGTCCACGTCGCCGAACGCCTGTAGCGCCGCCACGATGTCCGGCAGTGCCGCCTGCGCGGCGATCTGGTTCAGTTCCTCGAGTTCGGCGTCCGAGAGCGCGGCCGGGTCGGCGGCGCCCGCTTTGAGCAGCAGGACCGTGCGAAGCAGGTCGACGACCGACTTCACGAACGCCTTCATCTCGATGCCGTTGTCGCGCGCCTCGGCCAGCAGCGCCAGCCCCGCCTTCAGGTCCTTCGCGATCGCCGCCCGCGCAAGGTCGGTCGACCGGCGGTCGACGACGAGGCCGAGGCCGCTCCGCACGTCCTCGATGGTGAGGCGCGAACCGTGGTAGGCCACCAGCTGGTCGAGCAGGTTGACCGCATCACGCCACGCGCCGTTCGCCTGCCGCGCGATCAGCTCATAGCCACCCTCGGCGACCTCGAAGCCCTCGCCCTCGCCGATGATGCGGAGGCGGTACACCAGCCCCTCGATCGTGGCGCGGCGCAGGTCGAAGCGCTGGCATCGGCTGAGGATGGTCGCCGGCAGTTTGTGCGGCTCGGTCGTCGCGAGGATGAAGACGATGTGCGGCGGCGGCTCCTCCAGCGTCTTGAGGAGCGCGTTGAACGCCTGGTCGGTGAGCATGTGCACCTCGTCGATGAGGTACACCTTGTAGCGGCCGGAGGACGGGGCGTAACCCGCGCTCTCGCGCAGCCCGCGCATCTCGTCGATGCCACGGTTGGAGGCCGCGTCCATCTCCACGAGGTCGAGCGCGCGGCCGTCGTCGTAGTCTCGGCAGGACTGGCAGGCGTCGCACGGCTCGCCGTCGACTGGCGCGGCGCAGTTCAGCGCCTTCGCCAGGATGCGACCGGTCGTGGTTTTGCCGGTGCCACGGGGGCCGGACAGCAGGTAGGCGTGCGCCGGCGTGCCCGCGGCGACCGCGTTCCGCAGCGTCTGGACGACCGGGTCCTGTCCAACCACGTCCGCGAAGCGGCGGGGACGCCACTTCCGGTAGAGGACTTCCTGGGCCACGCGCACCCCCGCATCGCCGGGGGGAGTCCGGCGGCGCTGAGGGCAGTGTATCAACGCCCCCCGGTGGGATCAGTCGTGGTCGTGGCTCGCCCCGCGCGCGTGGATCTCCGGGCCGAGTACCCGCTCCTCGCGCGCCTTCATCTCCGCGTCGTCCTCGGGCGTCTCGTGGTCCCAGCCGAGGAGGTGCAGCACCCCGTGGAGGACGATGTGCGCGAGTTCCGCGTCCAGCGCGATGCCGGCCTCCGAGGCCTGGCGGGCGGCCGTCTCCACGGAGATCACGATGTCGCCCACGTAGCGGGGCTGATCCTCGCCCAGCGGGATCTCCTCGCCCTCCTCGGCGCCGAAGGAGAGCACGTCCGTGGGGGCGTCCACGCCGCGATGCTCGCGGTTGAGCGAGTGCAGGAGTTCGTCGCCGGCGATCACGAGCGCGAGGCCGGTGCCGTCCTCGATCTCCTCGTCCGCGAGCGCCTGCGCGATCAGCGCTTCGAGTGCGACGACGTTCGCACGGCCCTCAAAGCCATCCTCGACCTCGATCGAGATGTCGTAGCGCGGCTCAGGCACGGCGAGCAGCCGCTACAGGAGCGAGGCGGCGGCGCGCTGCGCGGCGGTGATGAGCCAGGTCGGCGCCGTGCCGAAGAACAGCACACCGGCGACCGAGGCGAGCAGCACGGCCTGCGTGGGCCCGGACGGCCGGAACGTGGCCGCGTCCTTCGGCTCGTCCAGCCACATCGTGCGCACCCAGCGCAGGTAGTAGAAGGCCGAGATCGCCGTGTTGAGGACCGCGATGGCGACGACGCCCACGAGCCAGATCTGGTCCGCCTGGATCGCGCTGTTGAAGACGTACACCTTCGCGATGAAGCCAGCCGTCGGCGGGATGCCGGTGAGCGAAAGCAGACAGATCGACAGCACGCCGGCCGTGAGCGGCGACCGCTTCATCAGGCCTGCGTAGTCCTCGATCTGCTCGGTGCCGAGGCGCTCCGCGACCGCCGTCACCGCGATGAACGCGCCGAGGTTGGTCGCAAGGTAGGTGCCAAGGAAGAACAGCACGCCGCTCGGGCCCATCGTGCTGCCAGCGGCGACCGCCGCCAGGCCGACGGCGATGTTGCCGGCCTGCGCGATCGAGGAGTACCCGAGCAGCCGGCGCGCGTTCGTCTGGAGGATCGCGCCGGTGTTGCCGAACAGCATCGAGAGGACGGCGAGCGCGCCGAAGAGCTTCGCCCAGTCCTGCGCGATGAAGGTGTCGCCGCCGCCGAGGCCGGTATAGAAGACGCGCAGCGCGATCGCGAAGCCGGCCGCCTTCGATGCGACCGAGAGGAACGACGCGACGTGCGCGGGGGCGCCCTCGTACACGTCCGGCGCCCAGGCGTGGAACGGCGCGATCGCCATCTTGTAGCCGAAGCCGGCCGCGATGAAGACGAACGCGAGGATCAGGGGCAGGCGCTGGCTCTCCGGCGCGGAGAGCACGAGCTCGGCGATGCCGGGCAGCGAGACGGTGCCGGAGATGCCGAAGAGGAACGCGAAGCCGTACAGCATCACGGCCGCCGCCACGGCGCCGGTGAGCAGGTACTTCAGGCCCGCCTCGGCGGACTTATCGTTCCGGGCGATGGCAGCCATGATGAACTGGGCGATCGAGGTCGTCTCCAGCGCCACGAACAGCGTGATCAGGTCGTTGGACTGCACCAGCAGCGCCATGGAACCGGCGGAGACGAGCAGCAGCGCGAGGAACTCGGCGTCCCCGTCCAGCCTCGACAGCCACTCCCGTGCGGCAGCCACCACGGCGAGCGCGGCGAAGAGGATGATGAACGTCACGAAGATCGAGAAGCGGTCGACCACCACGGAGCCGCTGAGCGCCTCCCCGGAGGTGCCGTCCAGCGCCTGCGCCGCGGTCCAGCCGAGGCCGACCGCGATCACCGTGAGCGAGATGCCCCAGGTCGCCGCCTTGCGGCCCTGGATCAGGTCAACGAGCAGCACGAGGCCGGCGCCGACGAAGAGCGCGAGCGCGGGGCCGATGTAGTGGATGTGCTCCGCCAGGCTCACGCGACTGCCTCCACGATCGCGGCGATCGGCGCGACGCCAACCTCCACCACGTCAGTCAGGATCGCCGGGTAGATGCCGACGCCGATGATGGTCACGACCAGCGCCACGATCGCGGCGTACTCCCACCACTCCTTGGCGTCCTCCAGGTGCTTCCACTCTTCGGTCGGCGGGCCGTGGAAGACGCGCTGCACCATCCAGAGGATGTACCCGGCGGAGAGCACCACGCCGAAGATGGCGAAGAACGTGGCCGTCGGGTGCGCCTCGAGCGAACCGAGGAACGTCGTGAGTTCGGCGACGAAGCCGGACATCCCGGGGAGGCCGAGCGAGGCGAGGCCGGCGATCATCATGCCGATGCCGAGCACCGGGACGCGGTGCATCAGGCCGGACATGCGGGCGATCTCGCGGGTGTGGGTGCGCTCGTAGACCAGGCCCACCATCACGAAGAGGAGGCCCGTGATGGTGCCGTGCGTGAACATTTGCAGCGCGGCCCCCGCGTAGCCGACGGACCCCATCGCCGAGACGCCGAGCAACACGTACCCCATGTGCGAGACCGAGGAGTACGCCACAAGGCGCTTCAGGTCCGTCTGGCGGAGCGTGATCACGGCACCCCAGATCACCGAGAAGCCGGCGATCGTGGCGAGGACGGTCTGGAACTCGACGGCCTGCTCCGGCATCAGCGGGATCGCGATGCGCAGGATGCCGTAGCCACCCATCTTCAGCAGGACGCCGGCCAGCATCACCGACACCGCCGTCGGCGCGTCGGTGTGGGCGTCCGGCAGCCAGGTGTGCAGCGGGAACACCGGCAGTTTCACGAGGAACGCCAGCATGATCGCCCAGAACACCGCAGCCATCGGCACGATCGCCTCGGTCGGCGGGTTCGCGGTCAGGCGCTCGATGTTGAACGTCCCCGCCTCGAAGCCCAGCACGAGGAAGCCCGCGAGCATCAGGGCGGAGCCGGCGAGCGTGTAGATCAGGAACTTCGTCGCGCTGTAGAGACGGCGGCCCGATCCCCACTGGCTGATCAGCAGGAACATCGGGATGAGTTCGAGCTCCCAGAACAGGAAGAACTGGATCAGGTCGAGCGAGATGAAGACGCCGGCGACGGCGCTCTCCAGCATCAGCAGCCACGCGAAGTACTGCTTCGGCTTGACCTCGATGTTCCAGGAGACGAGCACGGCCACGACCGACAGCAGCCCGAGCAGCAGCACGAGGGGCGCCGACAGGCCATCGACGCCCACGATGTACTGCACCGTGAAGTCGCCGGCGGCGATCCAATCGAACGAGTCGACGAACTGGTAGCCCTCCGCCGAGCGGTCGAAGCGCGCGAACATGACGACGGAGACGGCGAACGCCAGCAGCGAGAAGGCGAGCGCGATCCATCGCGCGTCGCGCTCGCGATCCTTCGGCAGGAACGCGGACATGACGGCGCCACCGAGCGGGATCAGCAGGAATGCGGTCAGCATTTACGGCACCAGCCGATCCAGCAGGCCGCCGGCCAGCACCAGCAGCGCCCCGGCCGCGCCGACCACGCCGAGCACGTAGACCGAGGTGTACGCCTGCAGCTGGCCCGTCTCGCTTCGGCGCAGGATGTCACCCGCGAACTTCGTCGCCAGCCCGGCCATGTTGACGGCCATGTCCACCACGTACTTGTCGAACAGCGCCGCGCCGCGCGCCACCCCGTTGTAGAGGAAGCCGCGCACGATGCCGATCTCCGCGATCTCGTTCACGTAGTAGAGCCGCTCCACCACCCGCGGCAGCGGGCCGAGCGCGCCTCGAATGACCGAGGAGGACGGGCGCTGCGCGTAGTAGATCGCCGCGGCGACCGCGATACCAGCGAGGCCGGCCACCGTGGTGGGGGCCACCACGATGATCTCCGCGTGGAAGTGGAAGTGCCGCAGTTCCTCAGGGAGTGCGCCTTCCACCAGTTCGCCGAAGAAGCCAGAAGGTGCGACGAGGCCGAAGAAGATCGCCGGTACCGACAGCACGATCAGCGGGAAGAGCATGGAGCGGGGCGACTCGTGCAGCCCGCCGTGGCCGCCGTGCGTGTCGCCGTGAGCGTCCTGCGCGGCGTGGGAGTCATGCGAGTCGTGCCCGCCGTGCTCGGGGGCCGCGCCGCCTTTGTACTCCCCGAAGAAGGTCATGAAGATCGCGCGGAACATGTACAGCGCGGTCAGGAACGCCACGGCCGTGCCGAGCACCCAGAGGACCTTGTCGTACTTCCAGGCGTCGAGCAGGATCTCGTCCTTCGACCAGAACCCGGCGAGCGGGAAGACGCCGGCCAGCGACAGCGAGCCGATCAGGAAGGTGATGAACGTGACCGGCATCGCCTTCCGGAGGCCGCCCATCAGCGGCATCTCGAAGGTGTTGGTCGCGTGGCTCACCGAGCCTGCGCCCTGGAAGAGCAGGCTCTTGAAGAACGCGTGCGTGAACAGGTGGAAGATCGCCGCCACGTACCCGCCGAGGCCGATCGCCATCACCATGTAGCCCAGTTGCGAGATCGTCGAGTAGGCGAGCACGCGCTTGATGTCGGTCGCGACCACGCCCATCGTCGCGGCGAAGATCGCCGTGAACGCGCCCACGTAGGCGATCACGTCGCGCACCTCGGCCGGAGCGGCCTCGACGGTCGGGAAGAAGCGCAGGAGCAGGTAGACGCCGGCCGCCACCATCGTCGCCGAGTGGACGATCGAGGAGACCGGGGTGGGGCCCTCCATCGCGTCCGGGAGCCAGAAGTGCAGCGGGAACTGCGCGGACTTGCCCGCGGCACCGGCGAAGAGGCCGAGCACGAAGCCGGTCAGGACGGACGCCGAGAGCCCGTCGTGCGCCAGGTGGTTGATCTCGGCGATGTCGAAGGTGTTGGTCTGGGTCCAGATCAGCACGACCGCGAGCATGAACCCGAAGTCCCCGAAACGAGTGACGATGAACGCCTTCTTCGCGGCGGCGGCGGCGCTCGGGCGGTGGAACCAGAAGCCGATCAGCAGGTAGGACGTGAGGCCCACTAACTCCCAGTGGATGAACAGCTGGAGCAGGCTGGAGGACATGACCAGGCCGAGCATGGCCGCGGTGAAGAGCGACATGAACGCGAAGAACCGCGCGTAGCCGCCGTCGCCCGCCATGTAGCCCGTCGAGTAGATCTGCACGAGGAGCGAGATGGAGGTGACGACGAAGATCATCACCGCGCTCAGGCCGTCCAGCCGGATGCCGAACTCGACCTCGAGGTTGAAGAGCGAAAACCAGTGGACCGGGTCGAAGCCCACGTTCTCGCCGTCGTGGCCGATCACGGTGTCGAGCGCCCAGACGGCGAGCAGCCACGCGACGCCGATCGCCGCGATCGTGAAGCGGCCGGCGAGGAGCGGGCGAGAGCGCAGTAGGCCGACGATCACCAGGAACGAGGTGATCGGGGCGAAGTAGATCGCCCAGACGGCAGCCTGCGGGATGTCTGGAAGCATCATCTAGATCTTGTTCAGCACTTCGCGGGCCACGTGTGTCTTGCCGTCAGGCACCCAGATCTCCCGGGCGTCCTTCATTCCACCAACCTCGACCGGCGGCACGATCCGGACGGACAGCGCCTCCTGGTTGAACAGCTCACGCCACATCAGCGCGGCGTAGCCGTCCGGGACATCCATGAACTTCACCCACATCGGCTGTCCCCGCCCCTACCAGCGCATCAGGTTGACGCGGTCCAGGTCCACCGTCTCCCGGCGGCGGTACACCAGCACCGCCAGCGCGAGGGCGATCGCCGCTTCTGCGGCCGCCACGGTGAGCACGAAGACCACGAAGGCATGGCCGGTGAGCGGCTCCTCGCCCGCCGGAAAGGCGGAGGAGAAGCGCGAGAAGGCCACCAGCGTCAGGTTCACGGCGTTCAGCATCAGCTCGACGCCCATCAGCACCGCCACGGCGTTGCGCTTGGACAGCGCGATCACCACGCCGATGCCGAAGATCACGCCGGAGACGGCGAGGTAGTGCGCGAGCGTGACGCTCAGATCCTCGATCGCGGGGATGGGCGGCATTACGACTCACCTCGCGGGTCGTCGCGGCGCTCGTGCACCAGCAGGATCGCGCCGATCAGCGCGATGAAGAGCATCACCGAGGCGATCTCGAACGCCAGCACGTACCGGCCGAGGAGCAGGTCGCCGATCACCGGCACCGTCTCCGGGAAGTCGGCCGCCTTCAGCGCGTCGCCGGTGTGCTCCGCCCAGTCCGTCTCGATCGCCACGAGGCCGACGAGGCCGGCGATGCCGGCGCCCGCGGCGAGCGCCGGCAGGACGTAGAGCGAGTTGCCGTTATTCCTCGAGGCGAGCGGGGTGAGCATCACCGCGAACACCATGAGGACGGAGATCGAGCCGGCGTAGATGAGGATCTGGGCGACGGCGATGAAGTCCGCGCTCAGCGTCATGAACAGGCCCGCCATCCCCAGGAAGGACAGCACGAGGAAGGCGAGCGCGTGCAGCAGGTTGCGCGCCGCGAACACGAGCAGCGCGGAGCCCACGGTGATCCCGCTGAGCAGCCAGAACGCCAGGATGATGCCCGGGGAGTCCACTAGGCCGGCTTCCGAATCTGCTCGGCGGCCTTCAAGCCGCCCACGGTCTTGGTCAGTACCGGCCGCGTGGCGTGCTGGACCACGGAGTAGCCCAGCCGGTCAGCCCACAGCCGCACCAGCAGGATCGCGATCGACGTGTTCACGATGGCGAACGCGCCAAGCGTGAAGAGCGCCGGCGCATCCACCCGCGCGAACACCGAGGCCTGAATCGCCACCACGAACACCTGCACCATCGCGATCGGGATCAGGAACTTCCAGGCGAAGCCCATCAGCTGATCCAGGCGGAACCGAGGCAGGGTGGCACGAAGCCACACAAAGAGGAAGTACACCAGGATGATCTTGGTGAGCAGGATCACGTAGCCCGGGATCCACTCCTCCAGGCCGAACAGCGTGTACCCGCCCAGGAAGAACGTGGCCATCATCGCGCCCACGAGGATCGCGTTGCCCAGTTCGACGGCCATGAACAGGCCGCCCTTCATGCCGGAGTACTCCGTGTAGAAGCCCGCGACGATCTCCGACTCCGCCTCACCGATGTCGTTCGGCGTGCGGTTGATCTCGGCGGTGCTCGCGAAGAGGAAGGCGAACGCCGCGAACGGGATGATCGCGATGATCCAGACGTGGTAGTGCGCCTGCCACTCGACGATCTCGGAGAGGCGCATCGAGCCGGTGAGCATGACCACCGAGAGCAGCGCGAGGCTGATCGGGATCTCGTACGACACCATCATCGCCACGGTGCGCATCGCCCCCAGGAGCGAGTAGTGGTTGTTGGAGGACCAGCCGGCGACGAACACGGCGAGGACGCCCAGCGACGAGATCGCGATCGTGAAGAGCACACCGACGTGGAGGTCGATGAACGCCATCTTCGGCGCCCACGGCACCGGCCCCCAGCCGAGGAGTGCCGGGATGAAGATGAACACCGGCGGCACAAAGTAAAGCCACTTGTCCGCGCCGCGCGGGATGATCACTTCCTTCTGCATCAGCTTCACGGCGTCGGCCAGCGACTGGAACAGGCCGAACGGGCCGTTCCGGTTCGGGCCGACGCGGATCTGGAACTTGGCGATCGCCCGCCGCTCCACCCACGGGCCGATGATCAGCCAGACCCCGACGAGCGAGAGCACGCCCGTCGCGCCGAGGATCGCCGTGATGCCGTAGATGATGCCGGGGTGCCAGCCCTGGTCGACCGTCCACTCGCGCAGCGCCTGCGTGGCGTTGCCGAGGTCGCGGAAGTCGTACCACTTCCCGTCCAGGCGGCCATCGATCACCGCGTAGGCGATCGCCGCGTTCAGCGCGAGGAACACCAGGCCGAACAGCGCGCCGAGGATCTTGACGGAGAGGGGGACGCCCAGCAGCGCACCGCGCAGCGTCGGGCGCTCCGCGATCTGGCGCAGCATGGGCGTGGCGGGACGGCGCAGCGGCTGCTCACTCATCGGTCGATCTCCCCGACCACGATGTCCAGCGAGCCGAGCGTGACGACCGCGTCCGGCAGCGCCGCACCGACACCGAGTTCGCGCAGCAGCGAGAGGTTGATCATCGAGGGAGCGCGCAGGTGGAAGCGGTACGGAGCCGGGGTGCCGTCCGACACGAGGTAGAAGCCGATCTCGCCGCGCGGGCTTTCGACGCGCGAGTAGATCTCTCCCGGCTCCGGGCGCAGCGCCAGCGGTACATCGTTCTTGTGCGGGCCGGACGGGATTTGCTCCATCGCCTGGCGGAGGATGCGGGCGGACTGCTTCGTCTCTTCCATGCGCACCATGAAGCGGTCGTAGACATCGCCCACGGTGCCCACGGGCACGTCGAAGTCCATGCGGTCGTACACGCAGTACGGCTCCGCCTTGCGCAGGTCCCACGGCACGCCGGAGCCTCGCAGCGCCGGGCCGGTCAGCGACCCGTTGATCGCGTCCGCGGCGCTGATGATGCCCACGTTGCGCGTGCGGCCCAGGAAGATCTCGTTGTCCGTGAGCAGATCGAAGTACTCCTCGATCCGCTCGGGCAGCTCGTCCACCAGTTCGCGCAGCGCCGGCCAGAACTCCGCCGGCGGGTCGAAGGAAACCCCGCCGATGCGCATGTAGTTCGTGGTCAGCCGCGCGCCGCAGGTCATCTCGAACAGGTCGAGGATCTTCTCGCGCTCGCGGAACATGTAGAGCAGCGGCGTCTGCCACGCCCCGGCGTCCGAGATCAGCGTGCCGTTCGCCATCGCGTGGCTCGCGATGCGCTGGAGTTCCGCGAAGATCACGCGCAGGTACTGCGCGCGCTCCGTCGGCACCACGCCGGCCAGCCGCTCCACCGCCAGCGCCAGCCCGAGGTTCGAGGACATCGCGGCCAGGTAGTCGGCGCGGTCCGTAAACGGGATGTTCTGGGTGTAGGTGCGCTCCTCCGCCAGTTTCTCCATGGAGCGGTGGAGGTAGCCCACGATCATGTCGAGGTCGCGGATAACCTCGCCGTCCATCACCACGCGCAGGCGGAACACGCCGTGCGTGGAGGGGTGCTGGGGGCCGATGTTCAGGACGTACGGTTCGGTGGAGGCCGGCATTAGTGGTGACCTCCGCCGTGTCCGGCCTCGGCGGCCGGCTTGCGCTCGCCGGTGATCAGGTTGCCCTCGTTGAGCAGCCGGTCAGGCTGCGCCTTGTCCTCGAACGGGAAGCGCTGGAGGCCCGCCGTGCGCCCGTCCCCGATGCCGAGGAAGTCCTTCCGCAGGGGGTGGCCCGGGTAGCCCTCCCACAGCAGCAGCCGGCGGAGGTCCGGGTGGCCCTGGAAGCGGATGCCCATCAGGTCGTAGACCTCGCGCTCCTGGAGCAGCGCGCCCTTGTAGACGGGGTACGCGCTCGGCAGGACCGGATTCTCGTGATCCTCCACCAGCGCCTTCACGGCGATCTGGTGGTTCAGGTCCAGCGACTGGAGGTGGTAGACGACTTCGAAGTGGGTGTGCCGGTCGACGCTCGTGAGGTTGCTCAGTTGCGCCGCGTCCCACTCCGCGGAGTCGCGCAGCCAGCGGAGCGCCTCGTCCACGCGGTCGGAGGCGACCTCCAGCCACTCCTCGTTGGAGGCGGTGACGATGCCGGGCAGCGCGCTCTGCAGCGCGGCGGCGACCGGTCGTGCGTCGATCTGGCGAGGGGCGCGCGCCAAGGTTAGCGCCACTCCAGGGCGCGCTTACGCCACGCGTAGGCCAGGCCAAAGGCCAGGATGCCCATGAACACCGCCGCCTTTAGCAACGTCCCCAGCGGCAGTTCAGCGTGCTGCACCGCCCACGGGTAGAGGAAGATCACGTCCACATCGAAGATCACGAAGCCCAATGCGAAGACGTAGTAGCGAGCGTTGAACTGGCCCCAGGAGGAGCCTTCCGACTCCACGCCGCACTCGTAGGTGGCGTTCTTCACCGGGTCAGGGTGATGCGGGCGGATCTTCGTGATGTAGAAGAGGTAGGAGACGCCCAGCGGGATCAGGGGAAAGGTGATGGCAAGCGCGAGCAATGCGCCGACTCGGCCGAAATCCTCGGGGATCACCTGCGCGTCCCTTCCGCACGGCCATCCTTGCGCCCCGTGGAGGCGCCCCCAACAGCGCCGGGAACGTAACACCTGCCCTGCACAGGTGCAATGAAGCGGAGCGCACGGCGCTCTCCCGCTGCGGCGGAGGCGGCCCGGCACGCCTCGCGTGTCACGCTCCGCGCCGCGCGCGGTTGACCGCCTACTCCGCACGTCGTTACAGTGCGGCGCGGTCGCGACCGGCGCGCGAACCGGTCCTGCTCCCATGCCGCCTTGCCCACCAGCGCGTCCAGCCTGTGTGTGTCCGGGGGTGCGTGGCAGCCGCTCCCGCCGTCCGGCCAACTGAGGAACCGAGTATTAAGGAGCGGACGTTGGCCGACTACAACAAGCCAATCCCGGATCCGGACCCGTATACGACGGGCCCGTTCTGGGAGGGCGGCAAGCAGGGCAAGTTCATGTTGCCCCGCTGCACGGAATGCAACCGTGCGCACTTCTACCCCCGCATTCTCTGCCCGTTCTGCCACTCGAGCCGCATCGAGTGGTTCGAGGCGTCCGGCGAGGGCTTCATCCACACCTTCGCCGTGCAGCACCGCGCCTTCGGCGGCTACGCCGACGAGGTGCCGTTCGTGACCGCCTACATCGACCTCAAGGAGGGCGACCGCATCTTCTCCGTGCTGCGGGGCGTTGACCCGAACAAGCCGGAGGACATCAAGCTCGGTGCCCCCGTCAAGGTCGAATGGGAGAAGGCCACGGACGACGTGTCCATCCCGTTCTGGCGCGTCGTGGGCTAAGGGGGAACACAACCAATGCCGACGAACCCGTCCATGTCCGCTGCCATCGTTGGTGCGGCCGAATCCAACAAGATCGGCTACATCGAAGAAGGCACCACCGCGATCAACCTCCACATCGAGGCGATCAAGAACGTCTGCGACCTTGTGGGCATCAAGCCCTCTGAGATCGAAGGCATCGGCGCCCCGGGCCAGGCCTCCTTCCTGGCGGAGTACCTCGGGATCCACCCGAAGTGGATCGACACCACCGCCGTCGGTGGCTGCTCGTTCCTGATGCACATCCACCACGCGCTGGCGGCGATCAACGCCGGCATCATCGACATCGCCGTGGTCTCCCACGGTGAGTCGGGCTACTCCGCGCGCAAGAACCGCAACCGCGGCACCCTGCGCGCCGGCGAGGGCGACCCGTGGAACCCGCGCTCCTGGTTCGAGGCGCCGTACGGCGTCGCCGGCCCGCCGTCGTTCTACTCGCACGCCTTCACGCGGCACATGCGCCAGTACGGCTCCACGCAGGAGGACTTCGCGCAGATCGCCGTCACCACGCGTGACTGGGCCATGCTCAACCCCCGCGCCGTGATGCACTCCAAGGAGACGCACCCGGCCGGTGGCAAGATCACGGTCGAAGACGTGATGAACAGCCGCCTGATCTCCTGGCCGCTGAAGCTGCTCGACTGCTGCCTGGTCACCGACCACGGTGGAGCCGTCATCCTGGCTTCCGCGGAGCGCGCTCGGTCCTTCAAGACCAAGCCGGTCTGGGTGGCCGGTGCTGGCGAGAGCCAGAGCCACTCCATGATGCTGGAGATGGACGACTTCACCGCCACCTCCGCCGGCCGCTCGGCCGCTGCCGCCTACAAGATGGCCGGCATGGGCCCGCGCGACATGGAACTGGCGATGATCTACGACTCGTTCACCGTCACCGCCGGGATCACGGCCGAGATGCTCGGCCTGACCAAGCGCGGTGAGGGCCCGAGCCTGTGGGAGGGCGGCAAGGCCGGCCCCGGCGGCTCTGGCATCCCGGTGAACACCAACGGCGGCGGCCTGTCGTTCAGTCACTCCGGCATGTACGGCATGATGCTGCTCGTCGAGGCGTGGCGGCAGCTGTCCGGCACGGCCGAGGACGGCGTCCACGGCCTCCCGGGCAAGCAGACGTCCGCCAAGTCCGCCGTGGTCAACGGCACCGGCGGCACCCTGTCCGTCACCAGCACCCTGGTGCTGGTCGCGGACGACTAGCCTCTCGAGGTAGTCACGCCGAGGGCGGCCCCTCCCCCGGGAGGGCCGCCCTCGGTACTTCCGCCGCCTGCGTTACGCTGCCGCCTGGGATGGCCTCCGGATGCTGATCGACCTCCACACGCACACGCATCCCGGCTCCTGGGACTCCTTCCTGAAGCCGGACGAGATGGTTGAGCGCACCAAGGCTGCCGGCCTGGACGGCATGGTGCTGTCCGAGCACGACTGGGCCTGGAATCTGGAAGAGGCCGCACGCCTCGCGAAGCGCCACAACTTCCTGGTCATCCCCGCCATGGAACTGAACACCGAGGATGGCCACTTCCTCGTCTACGGCATGCACAAGTACGTTTACGGCATGCACCGCTCTCACGAACTGCACGAGCACGTTCGGGAGGCCGGCGGCGTCATGGTCGCCGCCCACCCCTCCCGCCGGCAGCACCCGTGGAACTGGGAGAGCGAGAAGGAGTGGGCGGACGCACTGGAGCGCGCGGAGCGCAACGGCGGGTTCCGCTTCCCGGTGGCGCTGGAGGTCGGCAACGGCCGCGGCAAGCCAAACGAGAACTCCTTCTCCAACCGCCTCCAGATGCTCATGGGCTTCCCCGGCACCGCCGGGAGTGACTCCCACGCCGTCGCCGACATCGGCAAGGCGGCCACCTACTTCGAGCGAGACATCACGGGCGAGCAGGACCTGATCGAGGAACTGCGCGCCGGCCGCTGCTGGCCGATCGACCGGACCGGCGGCACGGTCTCCTCCAACCCGGACTTCTACACCGTCCCGGATGACCTCCACGACCGCTGGGCCGACCTGGCCGAGCGTCGCCGCGAGTACATCGAGACGCACCCGCTGCACCGGCGAGACTAGGCCGGGATGCGCGCCACGACCGACTCGATCTGCACGTCTCCCCCGCCATCCGGCGCTGGTTTGACACCGCAGAAGGCCACCGATATCGTGCGCCCGCGCCAGAGGAGGGCGACCTCCCCCGGCGATTCCCAGCCACGCCGTATCGACATTTCACTCGAAACGAGGAGGTAGTCGATGGCGGAATCCGTGGTGACCGAAGCGCTGCGCGCGCAGCTGGGCGTCGATGGGCCGGTTACGGTCCAGGAAGTGACGTCCACCGGATGTCGGATGTTCGCGCGCGCCGTGGGCCACACGGATCTCGTCTTCTACGACCGGGACACCGCCCGCAACCGTGGCTACCGCGATATCCTCGCGCCGCCCGGCTACCTCGGGACCCCGGTCTACCTCCCCCGCCAGACGGGCGAAACGCGACCCGGCAACGACCTGGACATCCCGTACCGCCGAGTGCTCAACGGCGGGACGACATACGAATACATCGAGCCGGTCTGCGCGGGCGACGTCATCACCTCGCGCACGCGGACCACGGAGTATCAGGAGCGGACGGGCAGCATTGGCCCCATGCTCATCGTCTTCCGCGAGACCCGGTACTGCCGGGAGTCGGACGGCAAGATGGTCGCGAGGATGTTCGGAAACACGATCCACTACTAGCGGGTCGTCCGGTTGGGGAGCGGGACTGAATGGCTGGGCAGGTCTACTACGAGGACGTCCAGGTGGGTGATCCCATCCCCGTCCTCCGCAAGAACTGCTCCAGCGTGCAGTTGGTGGCCTGGGCTGGCGCCTCTGGCGACTTCTACCAGATCCACTATGACGTGGAGTTCGCCCGGCGGACGGGGCTCTCCAACATCATCGTCCACGGGGCGTTGAAGAACGCGTTCCTGGGACAACTGCTGCATGACTGGGTAGCCCCCGGCGGGCGCATCGAGCGGTTCGGCTGCCAGTACCGCGGGATGGACTACCCGAACCAGGACATCCTCTGCAAGGGTGTCGTGACGAGGAAATACGACGAGGGAGACCGTCACGTGGTCGAGCTCGACGTGTGGACGGAGAACCCCAGCGGTCAGCGGACCTCGCCGGGAACGGCGCGGGTCACACTGCCCAGCCGGGGGTAGCCGGAGAACCCCCGGACCGCGAGGGCCGGCAGGTAAACAGTGCCCGAAAGGGCGGGAGAGGACCAGGCAATGGGTGCATTGGACGGCAAAGTAGCCGTCGTCACCGGGTCGGGCCGCGGCATCGGCCGGGGCATCGCGATGCTCTTCGCGGCCGAGGGCGCGAAGGTCGTGGTGAACGACCCCGGTGTGAACGTGGACGGCAGCGGCCACGACGCCGGCCCCGCGCAGCAGGTGGTGGACGAGATCAAGGCCGCCGGCGGTACCGCCACGGCGAACTTTGACTCGGTCGCCGAGCTGTCCGGCGGCGAGAACATGATCAAGCAGGCGATCGACACGTACGGCAAGCTGGACATTGTCGTGAACGTGGCCGGCAACCTGCGCGACCGGATGCTGTTCAACATGACCAAGGAGGAGTGGGACTCGGTCGTCGCGGTCCACCTCAAGGGTCACTACAACACCATCAAGCCGGCGTCCGTGATCATGCGCCAGCAGCGCTACGGCCGCATCATCAACTTCTCGTCCACGTCCGGCATCATCGGCAACACGGGCCAGTTCAACTACGGCTCCGCGAAGTCGGCCATCGCAGGCATGACCCGCGTGATCGCCAAGGACCTGGGCCGCTACGGCGTCACCTGCAACGCGATCGCCCCCGGCGCCGCGACCCGCATGACGCAGTCCGTCCCGGAGGCCTCCCGCCAGCTCCGCGCTGCGGCCGGCATCCAGACCGGCGGCACCGCTGCCCCCGTGCAGCAGAGCGTGTACGCCGGTCTCCGCGAGCCGGAGTTCGTCGCGCCGATGGTGGCCTACCTGGCCTCCGACGACGCGTGGGACATCAACGGCTACGTGTTCAACGTCTCCGGCGGCACGGTTTCCGTGGCCAACCACCCGGTCGCGTGGCGCACGGTCTTCAAGCCGGGCCTGTGGGAGCTCTCCGAGCTGGACGACGCCGTGCAGAACGTCCTGATGAAGGACGTCAACAACCCGGCGCCGCCGCCGGCCGACCTGGAGATCCCGGGCCGCGACGTGGCCGCCCGGCCGCTGGCCTAACCGGACAGACAGAGAGAAGGACACTCAGATGGCAAAGCCCCTTGAGGGTCGAACCTACGTCGTGACCGGTTCGGGCCGTGGTATCGGCTCGGAGGTCGCGAAGCTCATCGCCGCCCAGGGCGGCAACGTGGTCGTCAACGACCCCGGCGTCAACGTGGACGGCACCGGCGGCGACAAGGGTCCCGCGGACACCATCGCCAACGAGATCAAGGCTGCCGGCGGCAACGCCGTCGCCAACTTCGACACCGTGGCCACCGAGGCCGGCGGCGAGAACATGATCAAGCAGGCGGTCGACACGTGGGGCCGCATTGACGGCGTCATCCACGTCGCCGGCATCCTGCGCGACCGCATGATCTTCAACCTCGCCGAGCAGGAGTGGGACGAGGTCGTCGCGGTCCACATGACCGGCTTCTTCAACGTGGTGAAGCCGGCCGCGATCATCATGCGCCAGCAGCGCTACGGCCGGATCATCGGCTTCTCCTCCGGCTCCGGCCTGAACGGCAACGCCGGTCAGTCCAACTACGGTGCCGCGAAGGCCGGTATCGCCGGTGGCGTCCGCTGCGCCGCGCGTGACCTGGGCCGCTACGGCATCACGTCCAACGGCATCTCGCCGGGTGCTGCCACGCGCATGACGGCGACCGTGCCGGACAGCGCCACGCAGCTCCGCGCCCGCGCCGGCATCGCCGTCCAGCAGCGCGCCCCGAGCATCGTCAACCAGCTCCGCGACGCGAAGTACGTGGCCCCCATGACCACGTACCTCATGACCGACCAGGCGTGGAACATCAACGGCAAGATCTTCTACGTGTCCGGCGGCCAGGTGTCGCTGGCGCACGACGAGACGCCGTACCGGACCATCGCCAAGCCGGGCAAGTGGACGGTGGACGAGCTCCGCGTCCTGGTCCCGGGCCAGCTGATGCAGGGCCTCCGCAACCCGGCCCCGCCGCCGGCTGACCTGGACCTCCCGGGCCGCCCGGTCGCCAAGGCCGAGTAGCCCACCTCTCACGAGGTACAACGGAAGGGCCGCCCGAGAGGGCGGGCCCGCTGCTTTTGCAGCGCGGCCCCATCGGGGGGGTGGCGCGGCCGGCCGGGGCACGAGGCGGTGACCTGCGAGATCCACGTCGGCACCTTCACTCCCGAGGGCACGTTCGCCGCGGCGGCGGACCGCCTCGCCGGGCTCGCGTCGCTCGGCATCACCGCGGTGGAACTGAT